>NZ_JABBNB010000028.1 GCF_012933505.1 Gordonia asplenii | reverse complement strand
AAATGCCCTCGCCGGCCCACTATTCGGACGAATTTCTCCCAGCCGACACACCACGCCAACCACCGGCCGCCGCTGAACAAGGCAGTTTCCACTCAACGCCGACCGCTCATCAGCCGGCGACGCCCAATCTCAACACCACAGATTCACATCAGCGAACAGATCCGACCGAGGCGACACTCCTCGAGACTCGGCCCAGCCCCTGTCCGGAGTCAACGTCCCGGCGACGAACGCCTCCGCAATCTCCGGCTCACCTCTGCCACCAGCACCATCACGACGGCGACTGCAATCCACCCGATGACCGCGATCGACACCGCCGGCAACAGCGACAACGTCCAGTCCCGGCCGGTGGGACGGGCCAGGTCAGGGTTGGTGATGTCGTAGTCGACGCTGATGCGTTCACCGACGGCGAGCTCCGTGGGATACAGCAAGCCCAGCCGAGGACTGTAGATCTGCCCGTCCGGGGTCTGCATCGTCACCGCGGCGTGCAGGGTGTCGGCAGACACGACGTCGGCGATCACCGTGCCCTTGTTGGCGTTGATGCGTGAATCGTTGAGATAGCACCCGGCGACCAGCACGACCGCCATCAACGTCACGACGGCCCCGATGCAGAGCAGCACGATCTGGGTGTTGCGCTGCACCGTCGGATTCATGAGGCTCAGTTTAGAGGCCCAACCACGTGCGATCCGCATCCCTATAGCCGCGCAGCGATCGCGGCGTGAACCTCGCGCAACCGCGTGCGGTCGGTGGTCACCTCGATGACCTCGATCCCGCCGTCGGGCCGCGGACCGGTCAGCTGGGCGGGCAAGTCCTCGATCGTCGCCCGACGATGCGGCACGTGAAAGCCCGCGCACAACGACGCCAAGTCGGTGCGGTGCGGCGTCCCGAAGACCCGCTCGTAGGCACCCGAATAGCGACCGCTGTTGAACCGAGGATCGCCCTGTTCGAGCAGACCGAAGATACCGCCGCCGTCGTCGTTGGCGACGACGATCCGCAGCGCCGACGGTCGCGGCTCGCCCGGCCCGATGACCAGCCCGGTGGCGTCGTGGATGAAGGTCAGGTCACCGAAGAGCGCGATGGTCTGCGCGTCCGGCGACGAAACCTGTTGCGCCAGAGCAGCTCCGATGGCCGTCGAGGTGTTGCCGTCAATGCCGGCGACACCCCGGTTCGACAGCACCGTCACCCCGTCGACGACGTGCCCGGCCAGTGCGATGTCGCGGATCGGATTGCTCGACCCGACGACCAGCTGATCGCCGGATCGCACCGCGCCGCTGACGATCCGGGCGATGTGCAGGCCCGTCGTCGGGCCTGGTTCGTCGAGCACGGCGTCGACCGCCCCGACCGCGCGCTGCTGCGCTTGCGCACATTCCTTGAGCCATTCTTCGCGCGGCGCACCCGACGCTTCGACGCGTGTTCCGGTTGCGACGACGTTGCCGGACACGTCGGGCCAGCGCGGTCCGGTGGTGATCGCGTAGACGCGCACGTTCGGGTCGGCGAGCAGCCGGGACACGCCGCGGTGCAGCGTCGGGCGGCCGCAGATGATGGCCTGCTGCGGTTTGATCAATCCCAGCGCGAGCGGATGCAGAGCCGAATCCGGTTGCGGTGCAGTCGGTTCGGCGACGGTCGGGATACCAGCCAGCTCGGGCGACACTCCCGCACCGTGACCGGCTACGACGACGGTGTCCAGGCTCAGATCGATCGGAATGGGAACGTCGAGCTTGCCGACCGGCGCCAGCGTCCATGGCGCTCCGGCGGCGCGACCGGCGAAGGCGCCGAGATCGTCGTCGGGATCGGAGTCGGCGTCGGGGACGAGCGGTTCGCGCAGCGGAATGTCGAACTGGACGGGTCCGGCGTTGCCGGTGCGGGCACCGCGCGCGGCGGCGAGCACGCGCCCGACGGCCGAGCGCCACTGGCTGTTGGTGTCGAGATCCTGCTCAGCGAGTCCGAGGCTGATCGTCGCGCGGACCTGCGTGCCGAAGATGCCGAACTGTTCGACGGTCTGATTGGCCCCGGACCCCAGCAATTCGTACGGCCGGTTGGCGCTGATGACCACCAGCGGGACGCGCGCGTAGTTGGCCTCGAAGACCGCCGGACTCATGTTGGCGACGGCGGTTCCGCTGGTCATGACGATCGGCACGGGTCGGCGCTGCGCGACGGCCAGCCCGAGTGCCAGGTATCCCGCCGACCGCTCGTCGATGCGGACGTGCAGCCTCAGTCGGCCCTGCTGATCGGCCGCATGCAGGGCGAACGCCAGCGGCGCGTTACGCGATCCGGGACACAGCACAGCGTCGGTCACGCCGCCGCGAATCAATTCGTCGACGATGACGCGAGCCTGCAGGGTGGACGGATTCATGGGTTCCAGCGTATGCGCCGCGGGCACGGCGTCGAACGTGGCATCGCGCACACCACATGCACTGTCGTCACGCGCGCCGCAGAAGTCAGGCGCTTCGGAAAACGCCCAGCGACGTCGCACCGAACAGCCGCGGCGTCTTCTTCGCGTAGTACTGATCGAGTTCGACGACGTCCCAGCCGGCGTCGACGAGGAACTTCGGGATGTCGCGCGAGAGCGAGCAGCCGCCGCCGATGCGGTACTGAATCGGGTCGAGGCGGTGCTGCCAGCGCCGGACGTCGGCGTCGGGGGCGCGGCCGTGTTCCAGGACGTGCAGCGTGCCGCCGGGTTTCACGACGCGCCGCAGTTCGGCCAGGGCGGCCGGCAGGTCGGGGATGGTGCACATCGTGTACGTCGATAACGCGGCGTCGAAAGTGTTGTCGGCGAAGGGAAGTCGTTGACCGTCGAGCCCGCCGCGAGTGATCGGCACCGTCGACGCCGCGACCCGCTCAGCGGCCATCTCCCATGCCTTGTCCGACGGTTCGACGGCGGTGACCTCGGTGACGTCGTCGGGGTAGCACCCGACGTTGGTGCCCGACCCGAAGCCGATCTCGACGACGCTGCCTGCCAGTCCGGCACATGCCCGACGCCGGGGCTTGCGCATCGCGGGCATGCCGCAGGTCGCCTCGATCACGTGCGGGAGGATGCGGTCGGAGTAGAAGCCCATCGGCTCACCGTAGTGGGTGAGACATTCCGACCGTGGGTGGATGTTCGGTTCACCGCGCCACGCTATGGTTGCGCCCATGAGTCGCGAGTTCGATGTCATCGTCTATGGCGCCACCGGTTTCGTCGGTGAGCTGACCGCCCGCTACCTGGCCGAGCATGCGCCGGCCGACACCAAGATCGCTCTGGCCGGAAGGTCGGAGACCAAACTGGCCGCCATCCGCGCCAAGTTGCCGGCCGCGGCCGCGAACTGGCCGTTGGTGGTCGCCGATTCCGACACCCCGTCGAGCCTCGACGCCATGGTGGTCCGCACCCAGGTGATCTGCACGACCGTCGGGCCGTACCTGCGCTACGGCCAGGCACTGGTGACCGCGGCCGCGAGCGCCGGCACCGACTACGTCGATCTGACCGGCGAGGTTCCGTTCGTCCGCTACTCCATCGACAAGGCACACGAGACCGCCGTCGCCACCGGCGCACGCATCGTCCACGCCTGTGGATTCGATTCCATCCCTTCCGATTTGGGCGTCTACCTGCTGTACCGCAGGATCTCCGACGACGACGCCGGGCATCTCACCGACACCACGATGATCGTCAAGGCGATGCGCGGCGGCGTATCCGGCGGCACCATCGACTCGATGCGCGTCATCAGCGACCAGGCGAAAGATCCCGCCGTGCGTCGGGTGCTGCTAAATCCGCAGGCGCTGTCGTCGGGGCCGGCCGAGACGGTTGCGGCGCGACGCAGCTCCGAGCCGTCGGACATCTCACTGGTCCGGGCGAAGGCGGTGGATCCGTCGTTGCGGGGCACGCTGGCGCCGTTCTTCATGGCGTCGGCCAACACCCGAATCGTCCGGCGCAGCAACGCGTTGCTCCACGATGCGTACGGTCCCTACTTCCACTACGGCGAAGCGATGGCGGTCGGTTCGACGCCGGTCGTGTCGACGATCGCGGCGAGCGCGGTCGCCGTCAGCCTCGGCGCGTTCTTCGGCGGTCTGTCGATCCCACCGGTCCGCAAGGTGCTCGACAGGGTGCTGCCCGCGCCCGGTGACGGGCCCAGCGAGAAGGCCCGCGACAAGGGCTACTTCGTCACGCAGACATTCACCCGCACCACGACGGGTGCGCGTTATCGCTCACAGATCCGCGCCAGCGGCGACCCGGGCTACAAGGCCACCGCCGTCATGCTCGGGGAGAGCGCGCTCACTCTCGCCCTCGACCGCGACAAGCTACCCGCACGAGCCGGCGTACTGACCCCGGCGGTGGCGATGGGCGACGCCCTGGCCGACCGACTGCGCGCCGCAGGACTGTCATTGGATGTGCAGAAGCTGGGATAACCGGCTAGCGAAGTTCGGCCGCGATGCGGCGCCGGTGGCCTTCACCGCTGGCTGAGGCCTGAATTCACCGACGGTAGGCCCCATCCGCTGGTTGAGGCCTGGTTGAGCCTAGGTTGAGCCTGGATCCACCGACCGAAGCGTTGAGCCGGACCGAGCACCGTGCTGAGGGAGGCGCTAGCCGAGTCGAAGTGGTACTAGCCGAGTCCGTGTCGAAACCTCTCAGCCACAACGACTTTCGACGATGCGCACCAACATCGACGATGACACCCGGCAAGTGACGCGTGTGCACTCTACGGGTGCACACGCCTCGATGTTCGATTCCGTCACAGTTCGACACGTGCGCCACCATCAAATGCATTGTGGTACAGAGGTTTCGACACGCTCGTCGCTAGCTGTAAGACCCGGGGAGGTTGTGAACGGCGTGGCGACTCGAGACAGGTGAGGGCCTCCGGTATCGGTGTGGTTACCACACACACGCCGAGTACCGAAAGGCCCTCATGACCCACCGTAATGCCTTCCTGACCGAACGTGGCCGTCTGGCCCTGGCGCAGTGCGTCGTTGACGACGGCTGGCCGCTGCGACGCGCTGCGCAGCGCTTCAACTGCTCACCGGCCACGGCCAAGAAATGGGCGGACCGCTACCGTGTCCGCGGAGAGCCCGGCATGGCCGACATGTCCAGCCGCCCGCACCATTCACCCCACCGACTCCCGCAGCGCCGCGAACGGCGAATCATCAAGCTACGCTTCCTGAATCGGTGGGGCGCTGCACGTATCGCCGCGCACCTAAACATCGCCCGATCCACCGTCGAGGCGGTGTTACGCCGCTACCGGATGCCACTGCTGCGCCATCTCGATGAGGCCACCGGACTGCCCGTACAACGACCGCGACCACGCCGCTACGAACACGACAAACCCAGTGACCTGATCCATGTCGACATCAAGAAGCTCGGGCGGATTCCCGATGGAGGTGGACACCGCAAAGTCGGGCGCACGCTGGGCAATCGTCGCAACCACCAACAACGGCCCGGGTACGCCTACCTGCACCACGCAGTCGACGACCACTCGCGGGTCGCCTACTCCGAGATCCTCAGCGATGAACGAAAGGAAACCGCCGCAGCATTCTGGACGCGCGCCAACGCATTCTTCAACGACCTCGGCGTCACCGTGCAGCGCGTGCTCACCGACAACGGATCCTGTTACCGCTCAAAGCTTTTCGCCGAAGCGCTCGGCGACATCACACACAAACGCACACGCCCCTACCGGCCGCAAACCAACGGCAAAGCCGAACGCTTCAACCGCACCCTCGGCCACGAATGGGCCTACGCACAGCTCTACACCAGCGAACAGCAACGCGCAGCGACCTACCCCGACTGGCTACACCACTACAATCACCACCGACCCCACAGCGGCATCGGCGGACTCACCCCGATCGAACGCCTACGCGTTCACAACCTCCCCGGGTCTTACAGCTAGCGCTCCTCGCGGCTCAACCAGCAGATGGAGTGGCCACGACCGGTGAAACCAGGTTGAGCCGTGCGGAGCGTTAGCCGCCGTACTGAGCGCGGCGCTAGCCGAGTCGAAGTGACGAACGCGTCGAAACCATGGTGGCACAACCGATTTCGCACCCACGTCGCCCGTCAGACTCGCCAACAAGTCGTCCGGTTCCGACTCGGCTACGCCTCGCACAACCAGCGGACGGGAGGGTCTCGGCTCGACCTCGCGCAAACTTGGATTCACCAGCGACGCTCACCCCAGACACCCACACGGTTCCCGACTTACGGCTGACCCGGCTTGAGCTTGATGAACAAGGCGTCCATCTCGGCGCACAGGCGGTCGCCTTCGTGCAGGGTTCCCCGCACGTACACCTTGCGCCCTTCCACGCGATCCACCCAGCAACGTACGGCCAGCTCGCTGTTCAGCGGCGTCAGGGACCGGTAGTCGATCTTCAAATAGGCTGTGCGACAGATGCCTTCGATGTTCAACGCCGCCGCCATGCCGCCGAGATCGTCGAACAGCAACGCGACGAAGCCACCGTGCGCCGCGCCATTGCCGCCGAGATTGAACCGGGTGAAGGTGATGGTGGCGTCGACGCCGTCGGGTCCGGCGTCGACGATGTCGTACGGCGGCAGGGTGATGTTCCCGCGCGCGGGAAGGTCGATGCGAGTTCCCGACGGCGAGGTCCACTCGTCGGTCTCGAAATCGACCAGCTTGGCGTTCATCGATTTGAGGTCGGCGAGCAGCTCGTCGGTGAGCTCGGCGCTGGGCAGCGCGGCGCGGACGCGATCCATGAACTCGCGTACCTGCCCGACGAACTTGCCGTAATTCGGGCCACCGCGTTCGGTGCTGACGTCGAACGTCGGTCGGAAACCGCCCTCGTGGGCGTCACTGGCCGAGCTGGACTCGACATCAGGCTGTGCACTCATCAATCCAACGTATAAGACCCTGCTCGACGCCCCTGCATCGGCGTGACCAACTCCCGCTGGACGGGCAAGTGTCAATAGCCTCGCGGGACCGGGTACCCCGAGGGAAGGCTGATGCCCGGCGGCGACTTGAGCGGCTTGATGGTGTCCCGGAGGGTGGGCACGCCGGGGACCACCGGCACCATGCAGTCCATCGTCAACCGCCCGCCACGCAACGCGCTGTCGACGAGCGACTGCATCGACGGCAGCAGGGTCATGTTGATGTGCACCACCGGATCGTTGGGGCACAGGTTCTGCGTGATGACGTTTCGGTAGTCACCCGGCCCCGACATCAGGTTGATCCAATACGGTGCGGCCTCTTCTTCCTGCAGCGTGGTGATGTTGGTGTAGCGGATCCCCGGCAACGCTTCGCGTGGGGTGTTCAGCGCGTTGACCACCTTGCTGCCCATCGCCTCTTCGGCACACGCCGGCGTCGGGTTGACCTTGCGGTACTGCGGCGGAAGGTACTGCAGCCGATCGGGGGGAGGGCACTTGCCCTGTCGGAGCCATTGCGCCTGGTACGGCGACCCCTTGACGATTCCGGACAGCAGCACTACGTTGCGCGCCATCTGCTGACCGCCGTAGTACTTGAGCCAGTACCGGATCACCAGACCGGTCTGCGACGCCCCGACGACGTCGAATCGCTTCTGCCCGGTCTTTCGCGACAACGCGGTGACGAACCGACCGAGCTTGGCCGAGTTGCCGCGGATCGTATAGAAGGGGTTGTTGGCGGGGTCGTTGTCGTCCTTGGTCGTAAAGACGTGAACGTCGTAGCCGCGCAGCCGCATCGGGGTCGCGAACGACTCCGCGAGCGTCGCGGTCTCGATCGCGCTGGCCACGTAGATCAACGGGATCTTCACGTTCTGCTTCACCGGCGTCGTAGCGGGCACGGGAGCGGGGGCAGCCTGGGCGACGACCGCGGTCGACGTCGGCAACGCGACGACGACGGTGGCCACCACGGCGAGCGCGATGCTCGCGCAACGACGGGTCAGATTCATGGTCACGATTGAATCACACTCGTATAGGCATGCCTAACCAAATGTGTCGTCGACGTCGAGCGCCCAGCGCCCGACCACGCCGAGCGCGGTCACTAGGGTTGACCGCATGAGCGCATCACCGGCAGCCACCCCCTTCGATCCTTCGCAGTGGAGAACCGTCGACGGGTTCGACGATCTCACCGATATCACCTATCACCGCCACGTCGGTGAGGGCCGGGCCAACGGAATCGTGCGGATCGCCTTCAACCGGCCCGAGGTGCGCAACGCCTTCCGCCCGCACACCGTCGACGAGCTCTATCGCACCCTTGACCATGCCCGCCGCTCCCCCGACGTCGGGACCATTCTGCTGACCGGCAACGGCCCGAGCCCCAAGGACGGCGGTTGGGCATTCTGTTCCGGTGGCGATCAGCGGATCCGCGGACGGTCGGGGTATCAATACGCGACGTCGCACGACTCCGATGTGGCCGCGGCCGACTCCGCGAGCGTCGACGAAGCCCGAGTGAAGGCCGAGGGCGGGCGCCTGCACATCCTCGAAGTCCAACGCCTGATCCGCACCATGCCCAAGGTCGTCATCGCCGTCGTCAACGGGTGGGCGGCCGGCGGCGGCCACTCGCTACACTCGGTCGCCGACCTCACCCTCGCCTCCGCCGAACACGCGCGGTTCAAGCAGACCGACGCCGACGTCGGGTCGTTCGACGCCG
This sequence comes from Gordonia asplenii, assembly GCF_012933505.1. GTDB lineage: Bacteria > Actinomycetota > Actinomycetes > Mycobacteriales > Mycobacteriaceae > Gordonia > Gordonia asplenii. Next base: position 88,208 of record NZ_JABBNB010000028.1, on the reverse strand, counting down.
GTTACGGCAGTGCTTATCTCGCCAAGCAGGTCGGGCAGAAGTTCGCCCGCGAGATCTTCTTCCTCGGCGAGGCCTACGACGCCGCGACGATGTATCACATGGGCGCAGTGAATCGTGTTGTGCCGCATGCCGAATTGGAAAAGACTGCGATCGAGTGGGCGCGCAAGATCAACGGTAAGTCGCCGACGGCGCAGCGGATGCTGAAGTTCGCGTTCAACCTGACCGACGACGGACTGATGGGCCAGCAGGTGTTCGCCGGTGAGGCCACGCGGCTGGCCTACATGACCGACGAGGCCGTCGAGGGACGCGACGCGTTCCTGGAGAAGCGCGATCCCAATTGGGACGCCTTCCCGTATTACTACTAATTGGGTGTCACAGCTGACGGTGTGGTCGTGCGGCCCTCTGACCCCGAGCGGCCGATTGCACTCTGTCCCGTCACCGGCGCCGGGGGAACAGTCACCCCGCCACCGCTGAGCAAGCAGATTTCAGCCTCAGTGCACTCGGCCCGGCGGATCACACTCTCCACCACCTCAACGCCAGGAGCGCCACAACCTCAACACCAGGCGCGCGTCACACCAGGAGCGCGTCAGCGCCCGAGGTGCATGCAACATCGATCCGATGTTACCGGTGGGGCGGGTGATGTACGCGGGATTGAGTCAGGTGCCGGACCGCTGCGCCGCTGCGGCACCGACCGTCCACCCGAGGTGTGGATAGCCTAAGCTACTCGGCATGACCTCGACGTTTCGCCGCGCACACTTGCTTGCCGTCGCCGTTGCAGCCGTGGTCGGTACCGCGATCGCGGCGCCGACCACGGCGTCGGCCGCCCCACAACAGGATCCGATGGCCCGCAGCTGGGAAGCACTGCCTCCCCCGACCGCACCGCAGGTACCCGGCTACCAGATCACCGGCTACAACGTCGGCAAGGGCAACTACCGCGGCGCGATCGACCCGCAGACCGGCAGCCTGTGGCTGACGAATGTCTCACCCCTCGAGGGTGCGTCGGAGTCGTCGATCTTGAAAGTCGACCCGAACACCATGCGCCTGCTCAAGCGCATCCGCATCACCCGCAAGGCCGACACCGGCGGACACGGCACCATCGCCGGTGCATACGAGATCGGCATCCCCAAGACCGGCGACACCCTGTGGACAACCGGCGCACCGTCGAACGAGGTCAACGTCTGGAACAAGAACACCGGCAAGCTGCTTAAGACGTTCACCGGCATCTCCCACGCGCACGGCATCGTATTCGCCGAGGGAATCGGCGTGGCTATCGTCACGACGGCGCGCCCGGGCGGACTGATGTTCTTCGACATGAGGACGCTGCAGCCACTCGGCCAGGCGGTGATCCCGGGCGGTGGCAAGCAGATGGGCACGGGGATCGCCATCACCGACGACACCGCGGCCGGCGCGACCGTCACGACGCCGTCGTACTACACGAGTCTGACCCAGTTCCGGATCACCCGCCCCGGCGGCGCCGCGGTGCACGCCAGCGTGCGGTGGAACGCGACGCTCGACGACACGCAGGGCCACGGCAGCATCGCCGTCGACGTCCGCACCAACCGCGTGTACGTGAACGACCTGTACAAGGGGTACGTCAGCGTCCACAACCTGCGCACCGGCGCGCACATCGCCAACGTCCTGAGCGGACCGGGCGCCAACTCCCTGCTGATCTTCGGCGGGGAGGTGTACGTGGCGAACTACTTCGGCGGCTACATCTCGGTGATCGATCAACGCACCCTGGGGGTCAGCCGGCTGCTCACCACCGGTCTGCTGCCCAACCAGCTGCTCGCCTGGAAGCGCGACACCTTCCTGGTCATCGACAAATCCAGCGCCGCGCTCGACGGCGGGTACAAGCTCAACCGCGGCACCGACCGCGTCTGGAAGGTTCGCTCAGTCGGTTAGCAGGTTGCCGGCGTACGGTGTGCTACGCCATGCCTGAACCGAAGACCTCTCGTCGCCGACGCCGGCTCAAAGCCGCGTTGGCGACGATTGTCGTTGTGGCCATTGCCTTTTCGGTAACCGGGTATCGGCTGTTCACCGTCGACCACAGCGATCGGCTGCGCCACGTCGACGCCATCGTCGTGCTCGGCGGCGACCATGACGGCCGCGAGTTCTACGGATTGAACCTCGCGCGGCAGGGCTATGCGTCGACGGTCCTGATCTCCGATCCCTACCATCCGCGCAATGACTCCGACACCGAGGTGATGACCGCAGCGTGCTCCACGCGTATCACCGGCGTCACCGTGCGCTGTTTCATCCCCGACCCCGAGACGACGCGAGGCGAGGCCATGTACGTGAAAACCCTTGCCACACAGTACCATTGGCGGTCACTCATGGTGATCAGCTGGCGCTACCACCTGGTGCGCGCACGTTACGTGTTCGGCCAGTGCTTCAGCGGCGAGCTGGTGATGCGCGCCGTCCCCCGCACCTATTCCACGCTGCCGCCGGTGGTGGCCTTCACCTACGCCTACCAGTTCGCTGGTCTGGCGAAGGCCGCCGTGCTCGGGTGCTGAGGTCGGGCCGGGGCCTACTGAAAACCGGCAAATAGCAGGTCACCGAGGGCATTCTGCCGTCGGTGACCTGCTATTTTCCAGATTTCAGTAGGTCGCTAGTCGAAGTACTCGCGCAGCGCGGCCATGGTCTCCACGCGTTCGGGGTGGGTCCCGGCCGATGCTGAGGCGAGGATGACGGTCACACCCGCCGCCTTGAACGCCGCTACGCGCTCGGCGACATAGGATTTCGGCCCGATGAGCGACATCGCGCGGACCAGTTCGTCGGGGACCGCCGCCGCTGCCTCGGCCTTCTTGCCGTCGAGGTAGAGGTCCTGGATGAGCTTGGCCTCGTCGGCGTAGCCGTAGCGGACGACGAGCGAATTGTAGAAGTTCTTGCCACGGGCACCCATGCCGCCGATGTAGAGCGCGGCATGGTGGCGGACGGTCTCCAACGCCGCGGCGATCGCGTCCTGGTCCTCGGTCACCAGCGCGGCCGCCTGCACGACGATGCCGAGATCGCCCAGTGCCCGGTCACGCTTGGCCTTACCCGCCGCGAGCGGTTCACCGAAGGCGGCGTCGACGTACTCGGGGTGGAAGAGGAACGGCTGGAACTCCTCGAACAATTCCGCGGCCAGCTCGACGTTCTTCGGCCCGATTGCCGCCAGAAGCATCGGAATACGTTCGCGCACGGGATGATTGATGATCTTGAGCGCCTTGCCCAGTCCGCTGCCGCCGTGTTCGGCGTCGAGCGGAAGGGTGTAGTACTTGCCCGCGTACTCGACCTTCTCGCGGCGCCACACCTTGCGACAGATGTCAGCGTTCTCCCGTGCACGACCGAGCGGGAAGTCGTATTTGACGCCGTGAAAGCCTTCGATGACTTGCGGCCCGGATGCCCCGATGCCCAGCACTGCGCGCCCGCCGGAGATGTAGTCGAGCCCGGCCGCGGTCATCGCCAAATTGGTGGGGGTGCGCGAGTACATCGGCAGAATCGCGGTCTGCAGTTCCATCGTCTCGGTCTTCGCCGCGATGTAACCGAGTTGGCTCACGGCGTCGAAGCTGTACGCCTCGGGAACCGCGATGCGACTCACGCCGACGCTCTCGAAGTCGGCCAGATTGGCGATGGTCTCACGGAAGTCGCCCGCGTAATTGATGGGCATACCCAGCTTGATTGAGGTCATAGTTGCCGATTGTGTCACGGGTGGCACGGCACGGTCGTCGACTGACTCGCACCCGCTTGGGTTGCATCGCGCAGACGAAAAGATGAACAGTTGGTGAACTCAGCGATTCTTAAGGCAAAGACGCTGGTCAGCGCCCCTGCGAATCTCCGCGTTAGTTAGGTGAATCGGGCGCGCACACAGCATCATTTAAGCCATGAGCGCAGAGATGCTTATCCTTGTACTGCTGATCATCACAGCACTCGGATTCGACTTCACCAACGGATTCCACGACACCGGCAATGCCATGGCAACCTCCATCGCAACCGGAGCCCTCAAACCCAAGGTCGCGGTTGGCATCTCGGCCATCCTGAACCTCGTCGGCGCGTTCCTCTCAGTAGAGGTCGCAGCGACCATCACCAAGGATGTGCTGAACATCCAGTCCAAGAACGGCGGCCTCGCCAGCGGACTGAACGCCGAAACCGCACTGCTGATCATCTTCGCCGGCCTTGTCGGCGGCATCCTCTGGAACCTCTTCACCTGGCTGTTCGGCCTGCCGTCGAGCTCCTCGCACGCCCTGTTCGGCGGCCTGATCGGCGCGGGCATCGCCGCCGCCGTCAGCATCAACTGGCACGGCATCCTCGGCAAGATCATCATCCCCGCGCTGCTCGCACCGGTGATCGCCTGCGTCGTGGCCGCCACCGGAACCTGGCTGATCTACGCGATCACCAACAAGCTCGCCGATCGCCAGAAGGACAACGGCTTCCGCTACGGCCAGATCGCAACCGCATCGCTGGTCTCGCTCGCTCACGGCACCGGCGACGCGCAGAAGACGATGGGCGTCATCGCCATGGCCCTGATCGCCTCGGGTCACCTCGATGCGGGCTCGGTCAAGCACGGTCTGCCGTTCTGGGTGGTCTTCAGCTGTGCCGCCGCTATCGCCCTGGGCACCTACCTGGGCGGCTGGCGCATCATCCGCACCCTCGGCAAGGGCCTCGTCGAGATCGCTCCCCCGCAGGGTCTGGCCGCTGAGGCCAGCTCGGCGGCGATCATCCTGACCTCGTCGGCCGCTGGCATGGCACTGTCGACCACGCACGTCGCCACCGGCTCGATCCTCGGTTCGGGTGTCGGCAAGAAGGGCGCCGAAGTTCGCTGGGCGGTCGCCGGCCGCATGGTGGTCGCCTGGGTCACCACCCTGCCCGCCGCGGGCGTCGTCGGCGCACTCTGCTACTTCCTGGCCTCGGCCATCGGCGACCTACCCGGCGCCATCGCGATCTTCGTGGTCCTCATCGCCCTGGCGAGCTACATGTACTGGCGCGCACAGCAGAACAAGGTCGACGCGGGCAACGTCAACGCCGAGTGGACCGACGAGAACGGCCTCATCCCGGCCGATACGGCAGACACCCCCAAGTCGACGACTGTCGCCTGACCAGAGACTGACTAAAGGACTGAGAAGAACTCATGGACATCGTTGAAGCGATCGCCAAAGTACTCGCAGTTGGCCTCCTGCTCGGCGCGGGTCTGCCCGCACTGTTCGCGGTGGGACTGCGCTGGTACGCCGACGGATCCGGCACCGTTCACGACGACGGCACGGTCTCGGCACCCAATCCGATCCTCAAGTATCTCGGCATCGTGTTGTTCGCGATCGTCGCACTGGTAATTGTGACCGGCATCCTGTGGATCACCCGCGGAACGATCAACTACTACTTCCACGTCAAGATCTTCCCGTTCGGCTGAACCGAAAGCGAGACGCATCCAATGACCCAGACACCGTTCGAATCCATCATCTCGTGGGTTCGCAAGGGATACCCCGAGGGCATCGATCCGACCGAGTTTCCCCCGCTGCTCGCTCTGCTCACCCGTGTTCTCGACGAAACCCAGGTCACCCAGGTGGCGCTGACCCTCGCCCGCGAACACGGCGCCGACACCCCGCTGACCGAAGAGCGCATCCACAACGCGATCGCACAGGTCACCGAGAAGACGCCGAACGCCGAGGAGATCAACCAGGTCGCCAGCCGCTTGGCCGCCGCCGGTTGGCCGCTGACGTCCGAGGTCTCCGCCAGATAGGGCAGTCGGCTCCCTGACCAGGGCTCCCGTAGCAATAATGCTGCGGGAGCCTTCGTTTTACTATTCTTGCGTTGAATGAAGGAGGTGCCGTATGGATCGCCCGACGTTTTTGAAAAGTGTCCTCAACTGGCTGCGAGCCGGCTACCCCAATGGCGTGCCACAAGGCGACTACATTCCGCTCGTCGCCCTTCTGCGTCGGCAACTGTCCGAGGAAGAAGTGCACGACGTCGCCATCACCCTGATCAACGAAGCCCGACCGCCCGCCGAACAGATCTCCAAGATCGACGCCGGTGTCGCGATCACCAAGGTCACCGAGGAGTTGCCCGCCGAGTCCGACGTCGCACGAGTCCGGACCGTTCTCGAAGGCGCCGGCTGGCCGTTCGACGATCATCCACTCGGACCGCCGACGACGACCGACGAGTGAACACCGCGCAGTCTCGCCTGCTCACCGCACTGCCGATGCCCGTCGGCCCAGCGGTCCTCGACGTCGTCCCCCGTCTGCACGAGTTGCTCGCCGGCGACGCGACGTATCTGCCCGTCCCCGCCGACCCCGACGACCCGACGTCGACGCTGCTGCGCGACGCCCTCGGCGCCGATCGCCCCATCGCCGACGACGCCGCACTGGTCGTCGCGACGTCGGGCACGACGGGCACTCCCAAGGGCGCGGTCCATACCGCCCGGACGCTGGGAGCCTCGGCGCGGGCCACGGCGTCGCACCTCGGCGGCCCCGGCAACTGGCTGCTCGCTCTGCCCGCGCATCACATCGCCGGCCTGCAGGTACTGCTGCGCGCCCTGGCCGCCGGATTCACGCCGAGCGTCCTCGACGTGTCCGCCAGATTCGACGTCGAGGAATTCATAACTGCCGCGCAGTCCTTCGACGCGGACCGGCGCTACACCTCGCTGGTGCCGACCCAGTTACTCAAGGTTCTCGAATCTTCTTCTGCCACAAAGGTTCTCCGCGGATTCGATGCCGTGCTCGTCGGCGGCGCGGCCACGCCGGCCGCATTGCACGAGCGCGCCGTCGACGCCGGTGTGCGTATCGTCCGCACGTACGGGATGAGCGAGACCGCGGGCGGCTGCGTCTACGACGGTGTGCCGTTGCCCGGAGTGTCGATCCGGATCGTCGACCCCGACGAACACGGCGTCGGGCGGGTGATCCTCGGCGGTGCGACGGTCGCACACGGCTATCGCAATCTGCCCGACCACCCCGCATTCGCCGCGCCCGGCTGGTTCCGCACCGACGACCTCGGGCACGTCGTCGACGGCGTGCTGTCGATCGTCGGACGGGCCGACGAGGCGATCACCACCGGCGGACTGACCATCGTGCCTCAGGTCGTCGAAGCGGTGGTGCTCGACGACCCGTCGATCGCGCAATGCGCCGTCGTCGGCGTCGACGACGAACGGCTCGGACAGCGGGTGGTGGCCGTCGTGGTCACCGCGGGCGACGTGCGGCCGACGCTCGACGTCGTGGCCGGTCGGGTCGCCGAGCGCCTGGACCGGTATGCCGCGCCCCGCGAATTGGTGATCGTCGACGAGTTGCCGACGCGCGGTCCGGGCAAGATCGATCGTCGGGCACTGCGGACGATGCTGGGCGGATAGCGCGTGTGTCGCACCTAATGGTATTGATATCTTGCGCGCACCCCGCTTCGCCGCATCCTGCTGGTTGAGCGAGGCGAAGCCGAGTCGAAACCACCGTGACGCTGGGGGTTGCGTCATTACCCGGCCGGCGGGGTTTCGACTCGCTCCGCTCGCTCAACCGGCATAGGAACGCAACGTCGTAGAACTCTTCAACTGCGACACCCTGCTTCGCCGCATCCTGCTGGTTGAGCGAGGCGAAGCCGAGTCGAAACCACTGCGACGCTGCGGGCTTCGTCATTGCCCGGCCGGCGGGGGTTCGACTCGCTCCGCTCGCTCAACCGACAGAGGAACGCAACGTCGTACAACTCTTCAACTGCGACACCCTTCTGGGTCGATGCCGAGCAGGACGACGCTGCCGGACAACGCGTGACGCGGTACTACGCCGACGGCGCCTGATGGCAGTGTCGGGTCGCCGATCCCGGCATGGAAGGATCGAAACGTGGCTTCGGTGAAACAGTGGATCGAGGGTGCCCGACCCCGCACCTTTCCAAACGCAATCGCACCGGTGATCGCCGGTACCGGCGCTGCCCTGCATGTCGCCGGGGCGAGCATCGGCGACCGATTCAGCGGCATCGAATGGTGGAAAGCTGCTCTGGCACTTGCTGTCTCGCTGTCGTTGATCATCGGCGTGAACTACGCGAACGACTATTCCGACGGCGTGCGGGGCACCGACGACGATCGCGTCGGACCGATGCGTCTGGTCGGCTCCGGGGTGGCGAGTCCGCAATCGGTCAAGGCGGCGGCCTTCACCTGCCTCGGGATCGGTGCGGTGTGCGGGCTCGTCTTGGCGCTGGTGACCGCGTGGTGGCTGGTGCTGATCGGCGCGATCTGCATCGCCGGGGCGTGGTTCTACACCGGCGGCAAGAAGCCCTACGGGTACCTCGGGTTCGGTGAGGTCGCGGTATTCGTCTTCTTCGGTCTGGTCGCGGTATGCGGCACGCAGTTCGTGCTCGTCGACCGCGTCGACTGGGTCGGCGTGGTGACCGCCGTCGCCGTCGGTTCGCTGTCGTCGGCGGTGCTGGTGGTGAACAACCTGCGCGACATCCCCACCGACACCGAGTCGGGCAAGATCACCGTCGCGGTGCGACTGGGCGACGCCGCGACTCGAAAGCTGTTCACCGCGCTGACCGTGGTGCCGTTCGTCGTGACGCTGGCGCTGATCGCGGCCACCCCGTGGGCGCTACTCGGTTTGCTGGCCGCGCCATTGGTTTTCATCGCCAATAAGCCGGTGCTCGCAAAAGCGGTAGGGATGGCACTGATCCCGACGCTCGGCGGAACCGGAAAAGCGATGCTGGCCTGGTCGGTGCTGACGGCGGTGGGTTTGACGATCGGCTAGGAAAGACGGGAACCGACGCGCGAGAGCGTAAACCCAACATGAACAGCTGAACCCGAACGGATTTTCCGTTCGGGTTCAGCCATTAGTGTCGGGTCTACGCTCTAGCGCAGATCAGGCAGGACCTACGCCGTCTGCGGCAGCGTCGCCTCGACGGCGGTCTTGAGTTCATCGAGGGTCGCCGTGCCCGACGTCAGGACCGCGGTCGACGCCGGGTCGCCGACGGCGATGATGCCGAGCAGCAGGTGCTCAGGGCGTAGCCGATCGTCGCCCGCGTCCCGCGCGATCTGCACCGCGGCCGCGAGCGAGTCGCGGGCCGACACCGCGAACCGCGGCCGGTTGCGACGGCCCCGCGGGCCACGACGTCCCCGGCCACCGGCCCATGGTCCGTCCGGGCCGAACGGACCATCGGGGCCGAACGGACCGTCTTGGCCGAAGGGACCACCGGGTCCGAACGGACCGTCCTGACCGAACGGACCACCGGGACCGAACGGACCTTCCGGTCCGAACGGGCCGCGTCGACCACCGGCCTGCGGAGACTCGGCGTCGTCGGCATCATCGGGCGCACCGGGCCCCTGCGGTCCGAACGGACCACGGGGGCCGAACGGACCGAACCGCTCCGGGCCGAACTGATCTGCGCCGAACTGGCCGGGACCGAACGGACCCGGACCGCGACGACCGCGTCCATGTCCGTGGCCGTGGCCGTGTCCGCGAGGACCCCAACCGGCTCCCCACTCACCGTCGCCCCGCGGGTCGCAGTCGCGTCCACCGCGACCTCGTCCCCGGCCACGACCGCCGCGGTGACCGCGCTCGGCGCGCTCTCCCCAGCCGTCGGCCAGGTCGTCGCCGAAACGGCTGCCCACCGCCTCGCGGATCTTGTCGAGGTCGATGCCGATGCTGCGCAACGCATCTCGGTCTTCCTCGTACCGTTCCTCGGCGGTCTTGTCGGCCGAATCGTCGGGATGTTCGTCGTGGTAGCCACGAACCACTTCGCGAGCATCGGCGAGCGTGATTCCGTGCTCACCCAGCAGGGTGAACAGCGGACTGCGGGCATTGCAGAGCATGCCCAGCACAAGATGGTCTGCGCCGAGTCGCGGGTGCGACATATCGGCGGCTTCCTGAGTTGCGAAGGCCATGATCATCCGGCCTTCGCGAGTGAATCGCCCAAACATGGTCGATCTCCTTTTCCGTCCAGGTCTATTCCCGGACATCGCGTTGTGAATGTTTTTGGTGCACGGCCTGGCGGCTGACTTGCAGCACGTCGGCGATCGCCTGCCAACTCCATCCGGAGCTACGAGCATTGGCTACGTGGACGTCTTCGAGTCGGTCGGCAAGTGTTCGCAGGGCGCGAACCGCGGCCAATCCCTCGGCGGGATCTTGACTGGCGGCTGCGTTCTCGGTCTCATGCACTGTGTCAGGTTAACTTGACGCGCATCGCGCTGTCAATATTTATTGACGACCAACTTTTCCTGCCATCGAAAGCAACTCATCTCGGAGGTCGGTCACCGCCCGTTGCGCGATGCCACCCCGCACGAACCAGCCGCCCAGATTCTCGACGTCGCGCGCCAAGAAGGTCATCCCGAGCGGATTGGCATAGAGGTCGACGACCTGCGGAAGGTCGAGTACGACGAGCCGGCCGTCGCGGACCACCGTGTTGTACGCGGACAGGTCCCCGTGGGCACACCCGAGCTCGGTGATCCGCCGCAGGGCGTCGGCGGCCTGTTCCCACAATTCGACGACGCCGACGTCGCCCGGCCGGCACTCCGCCAACCGCGGCGCGGCGACGCGCCCGTCGCCGATGAACTCCATCAGCACCTCGGTCCCATGCACCTGCACCGGATAGGGCACCGCGACGCCCGCTTGGAAGAACCGTTTCAGCGCATCGAATTCGGCTGCGGCCCAACGACTTGCGGCCTGCTCCATACCGAATGTCGTGCGCTTGGCCATGGCCCGCACATCGCGAGTGTTCCGCGAACCACGCCCAGCGGTGTAGTCACCGGCCCGGTTGAACTGCGTGTGCTCGGCGGTGCGATACCGCTTGGACACCAGGGTCACCGCGCGTTGTTGCTGCGGGACGGCCCGCTCGACGAGGAATACGTCGGCCTCTTTGCCCGACTTCAACGCACCCAGTTCGTAGTCGACGGCGCCGTGGTCGGTGATGACCCACTCGGGCCAGGGTTCGGGACCGCGCTGCAACGGTTCGGAGTCCCACCAGATGGACCAGCGGTCGCCCACCGGTGGGCGGTCGTCGTCGGGCACGGCGTCGAAGACGGTGCGCATCGACTCAAAGCGCTCGATGTCGGCGCGCGAGTATGCGCCGGCGGTACGGGACTTACGACGCCGAGTGGATTGAAAGGTTTCGGAATAGTTCGATTTGCGTGACAAGTGAGGCTCCGGAATCGAAGGCGACGGGAAGGAGGGCAAGGGAAATGAGGACACGGTCGGACACCATGACAGCCATCGTTCACACACCTCCGTTCACAGGTCACGCACCACGCGAGTCGCGGGCAACGGTGCCAAACTAGCGGGCACCCGTCGTGCCCGCAACCGAATTTTCGCCGGGAGTCGCCTACCCGAACATGGTCGCGCCCAGCAAGTCCGACCCGTCTTTGATTCCGGGCAGGAACAGGAAGTACCCGCCGCCGAACGGCTGCAGGCCCAGGCCGAGCGCGATTCCGACAATGGCACCGATGATCGCCCCGGTGGTGTCGTCTTCGGACTTCGACGCGGTCCACAGGAACAGCGTCGCCTCCTGTCTTACGCGGGCCACCGCGGCGAATGCGGTGAGCATCAGCGCAGCCGACCCACCGCGACACCGGCCTCGACCTTTCCGGTCAGCGTCACCTTCTCGGTCCGCGCGTTGCGGCGCATCGTGAAGATCATCCGAGTGACCAACACGACGGCGGCCAGGCCCAGCAGTCCACTCACGATCGACTGTCCGACGGCGGGCAACGCCGCCAGGCTGTCCGTCAGCACCACGGCGGCACTGATCGACAGGCTCACCGCCGCAACGACTCCGACCCAGATCGCCCCACCTCACGGCGGTCTCTCGAACCACGGCGGACAGCAGCGAGCAGGGTCGTGATGACGAGCCCGCCCTCCAGGGCTTCCCGTAATCCAGCCACGCGCTGACTACTCAACCAAATGCGACATTCCGTCTTTGCATTTGTCATAAATAGCCGAATTGTCACAAAAGCGCGAGAATTCTATCGACGATCTTATCGATATCGGCGCCGGTGGTATCCACCGAGAGGTCGGGATTCTCCGGCACCTCGTAGGGCGCGTCCCAGCCGGTGAGTCCGGTGAGCTCGCCCGCCTTGGCTTTTGCGTAGAGCCCCTTGGGATCTCGCCGTGCGCATTCCTCGACCGGCGTCGATACATGGATCTCGATGAACGGAAGGTCGGCGGCCTTGTTCAAGGTACGGGCGATTTCTCGGTCGGAGACCAATGGCGAGACGAGTGACGCGATGGCGATCACTCCGGCGTCGGCGAACAGCCGCGTCAGATGCCCGACGCGACGCACATTCTCGGCCCGGTCCCCCGGCGAGAAGCCGAGGTCGTCGGACAGGCCGTGCCGGACGTTGTCGCCGTCGAGCAGGTATGCGGCACGGCCCGCTTCGACGAGCGCCCGCTCCAGGGCGACCGCCACCGTCGACTTCCCCGACGCGGGCAGACCCGTCAACCACACGGTCGCGCCGCGCTGACCCACCGACGCCCACCGGTGTCCGCGATCCAACGACGACGGATGCCACCGGATGTCAGTCCGCACCCGTTCGCCGGCCTTCACCTCACGGGCCTCGAGAATCGTTCCCGCGCCGACGGTTTCATTCGAGTTCTCATCGATGAGAATGAACGAGCCGCCATCGCGGTTGTCCCCGTACGCATCTGCGACGACGACGGAGCTGGTCCGCAGCGTCACCACACCGATGTCGTTGAGCGCCAACTCGACTGGATACTCGTCGGAGTTCAGCGTCTCGGGATCCAACTTCGACGCCAACCCCTGCACGGTGCCGCGAACGGTTCGCGTGGTGTGCTTCACCGCGATCCGATCGCCTGCCCGCAGCGGCGTGTCGGCGAACCAGCAGACCGTCGCGTCGAGCTCCCGGGCGAGCACCGGATGGTGATCGGCGGCCGACTCCCCGTCCGGCACCGCGCCGCTCACCAGCACATCACCGCGCGCGACGTCGATGTCGTCGGCCAGCTCCACCGAAACCGACAGTGGCGCAACGGCTTCGTCGCGATCCGGATCCAAGGTGTCGAGGGCACTGATCGTCGACGTCGAGCCCGACGGCAGGGCCGTCACGGTGTCGCCGACCCGCAATGTGCCCGCGGACAAGCGGCCCGCATAGCGGCGTCGGGTCGACGCGTCGGGCCGCGACACCCATTGGATCGGCAGCCGCAGATCCTCGGGAGTGGCTGCGGGAGCAGTCAATTCGACGTTTTCGAGGTACTCCAACAGGGTCGGTCCGGTGTACCAGGGCGTATTGGTCGACCGGTTGACCACATTGTCGCCGTCCTTGGCAGCCAGCGGAACCACGGTGAGGTCGTCGACGCCGAGCCGCTGCGCCAACACCACCAATTCCTGCTCGACTTCACGCAGCCGCACTTCTTCGTAGTCGACGAGGTCGATCTTGTTGACCGCTGCCACAAGGTGTTTCACGCCCAGCAGGGTCGCGATACGGGCGTGCCGTCGAGTCTGGCGGACTACTCCGGCCCGCGCGTCGACCAGCAGCACCGCCACATGCGCGTTCGACGCCCCAGTGAACATGTTGCGGGTGTAGCGCTCATGGCCAGGTGTGTCGGCCAAGATGTAGCTGCGCGTCGGCGTCGAAAAGAATCGGTAGGCGACGTCGATGGTGATGCCCTGTTCCCGTTCGGCGCGCAGTCCGTCGGACAGCGCGGCCAGGTCGGGGACACCGGTGGCGTCGTCGACCACCGATTCGAGGTGATCGGTTGGCAGGCTGTCGGTGTCGAAGAGCAGCCGGCCGATGAGGGTGCTTTTGCCGTCGTCGACGGAACCGGCCGTCGCCAGGCGCAGTAACTGTCGAGGCATCAGAAGTATCCTTCTCGTTTGCGGTCTTCCATGGCTGCGGCCGACGTGCGGTCGTCGGCGCGGGTAGCGCCGCGCTCGGAAACCGTTGCGGCAGCTACCTCTTCGATGACGCCTGCCAGATCCCTCGCGCGGGAGCGGACCGCTCCGGTGATCGTCAGGTCGCCGACGGTGCGGTAGCGGACCCACTCGCGGCTGACCGTCTCGTCGGGACCCGCGGCGGTGAATTCCGAAGGGGTGAGCAGGATTCCGTCTCGCTCGAACACCTCGCGCTGATGCGCGAAGTAGATCGACGGCAGTTGGAGATCTTCGAGTTCGATGTAGCGCCAGATATCGAGTTCGGTCCAGTTCGACAACGGGAACACGCGCACCTGTTCGCCACGGCGGATCCGGCCGTTGTAGAGCGACCACGGTTCCGGGCGCTGCGCGCGCGGGTCCCACTGCCCGAACTCGTCGCGGAAGCTCAGCACCCGTTCCTTCGCCCGGGCCCGTTCCTCGTCGCGGCGGGCACCGCCGAATGCCGCGTCGAAACCGCCCGCATCGAGGGCGTCGAGCAAAGTCCTTGTCTGCAAACGGTTTCGGGACGCGTTGGGGCCGCCGGTTTCGACGACGCGTCCATCGTCGATGGCGTCTTGCACCTTGGCGACGATCAACTGATGCCCGTGCGCGGTGGTGCGCCGGTCACGGAAGTCGATCACCTCGGCGAAGTTGTGACCGGTGTCCACATGCAGCACCGGAAACGGCAGTCGCTGGCCGCCCGAGCCGTCGGCCGACACACCGAATGCCTTCTCCGCCAGGCGAAGCAACACGATGGAGTCTTTGCCCGCGGAGAACAACAGCACCGGGCGCTCCAGTTCGGCCACCACTTCACGGATGATGTGCACGGCCTCCGCCTCGAGGATGCGCAGCTCGTCGACGTGATAGGGGTCGGTCGTCACGCTCATACCGGCAACTCCTGTCCTGGCGCACTGTCCCGGAATCGGTCGACCCACTCGTCGGACCGTTTGTCCGCCTGACGCTTCAGGGCGGGCGGCGGCACCTCGATGTTCAGGCCGATCGCGTCGATGACCCGACCCAGGACCTCCGCGGTGTTGTTCGCGAGGTCGGCGTAAGCCACCTCGACCGGCTCGATGCCGTGATCGGCGAAGTAGGTACGCCAGCCGAGTTCCTGCTCCTGCAGGACCTTCACCAGGTGCGCGATGGCGCCTTGGTGGTACTGCGCGACGTCGTCGCCTGCGGCGGGCCGGCCTCGCCAGGTATTCGTCTGTACGGCCCGCCAGAAGGAAACCGCTTGGGAGACAACGTCTTGCCGTGTCACTTTGATGTACAGGACGTCACCGAGGATGTCGCCCAGTGCGGAATGCAGGTCGGTTCCGGTTCGCCCGGTCAGCCCGGCCGCCCGCTCAAGAACCAACGGTGTCTGATTCCACATCAACTTGCCGCCCCACACACCGTTGTCGGTGGAACCCTCCCGCAGGATCCGGGCGCGCCAGTCGTCGGCGGTCTCGGTCGACTCGACCCCCGGTTTGTCCGGAGCCAGCAGGGTCAGGATGGATCGGTCGTCGACACCGACGAACCAATCACTGGGCTGCGGCGCGAGCGAAGTCTGCGAAAGGTATTGAAAGAACTCTTGCGGATGCCCCGCGACACCGCTCGAGCGCAGGGTCTCCACCAGCAGTGTGGAACCGCTGCGCTGCGAGGCGCACACGAGATAGGAGCGCGGAGACGACGCTCGCGACGATGCTGACATGCGCGAAATCGTAAGCGCGCCAAGCATCGGCCGCCCAGTTCAACCGCCCCTGGAAATCACACATCGCCAATACGTTGACACCGGTTGCGATGTTGGGTAGTCACGAATCAGCCCAGCAAGGGTGCTGGGGCCCATTCCCGCTGGTTGAGCCGCGAGGAGCGTTAGTTAGCGAAGGCTCACTCCGCTGGTTGAGCCGGGCCGAAGCGCTAGCGAAGGCTCACTCGGCCGGTTGAGCCGGGCCGAAGCGCTAGCGAAGGCCCGTGTCGAAACCACGGTGACACAACAGGCGTCGCGCGAGCGTTCATCTCGCGGTCCGATCCTGGAGATCATCTCCAGCTGGGCACCCAACAGGTGCATCCGACGGTCGCGCTCATGTCGCAGGCATGGTCAGCCACGAATCACCGAAATCTGTTGTGTCACGGTGGTTTCGACACGCTCGTCGCTAGCGCTCCTCACGGCTCAACCAGCGGGGGAGGCGCGTCGGCCCCGCCTCAACCAGCGGTTTAAGCGCGTCGGCCCCGGCTCAACCAGCAGGGAGGCGCGTCTCGCTTTCGCTCGTCGGGCCCGGCTCAGTTGTACTCGTAGAACCCGCGGCCGGTCTTGCGGCCCAGCAGGCCCGCCTCGACCATCCGGCGCAGGCGCGGTGGTGGCGCGTAATGTGGCTCGGCGAACTC
This sequence comes from Gordonia asplenii, assembly GCF_012933505.1. Taxonomy (GTDB): domain Bacteria; phylum Actinomycetota; class Actinomycetes; order Mycobacteriales; family Mycobacteriaceae; genus Gordonia; species Gordonia asplenii. The sequence continues at coordinate 72,050 of NZ_JABBNB010000028.1, read as the reverse complement.
GTCGTACAACGACTGTGCCGCGGCCAGGCAGATGTCGAGACCGATGGTGTCGCACAATGTGAGCGGACCCATCGGGTGGCCGCAGCCGCCCGTCATCGCGGCGTCGATGTCTTCGCGGGTGGCGTAGCCGGAGTCGAGCATCCGGATCGCCTGGCACAGATACGGAATCAGCAGCGCATTGGCGATGAAGCCGGATTGATCGCCGGCCTGCACCGGCGTCTTGCCCAGCGTCGCCGAGACATACTCGGTGACCGCTTGCGTGGTCTCCGGCGCGGTCAGCAGCGTCGAGATGATCTCGACGAGCGACATCACCGGGACCGGGTTGAAGAAGTGCACACCCACGACGCGACCGGGGTTCTGCGTCGCGGTGGCCACCTTGATGACCGGGATCGACGACGTGTTGGTGGCCAGGATGGCCTCGGGCTTGACGATGGTGTCGAGCTTGCCGAAGATCTCCGCCTTGAGCGACTCGATTTCCGGTGCGGCCTCGATGACCAGGTCGCGGTCGGCGAATTCTTCGATGTCGAGGGTCACCCGTACGCGTGCGATGGCAGCGTCGGCGTCGTCCTGCGAGATCTTGCCCTTAGCCACACCCCGAGCGATCGACTTGGCGATCCGCTCCGACGCGGCGCCGGCGAACTCCTGCTTGGTCTCCAGGACCAGCACCTCACTGCCGGCCTTTGCACATACCTCGGCGATGCCCGCACCCATGGTGCCGCCACCGACCACTCCGATCAGCTTCACAATCGTCTCCACAACCTCGGGTAATTGCCGGGGTCGAGCTTACTGTGCGGTCACCTCGTCGACGTAACTGCGGTCGGCGCCACGCGGCGAACGTGGGATCGGCGCCTCCCGCTCGGACAGCGTCGCGAGATAGCGTGTCATGAAGTCGGCGGCCACGGCACTGCCCTGTTCGTCGGGCACCACGACGTCGCCGGTCGTCTCCCGCCAGCGCTGCAGCCTGCGCGCCAACTCGGCCCGCACCTGCGCGTAGGTCGGGTCGTCGGCGAGGTTCACGCGCTCGTCTGGATCTAGGTCCAGCGCATACAGTTCGACGGCCGGGCGCGGCCGGGTGTGCGCGTCGTCGAGGGCCCGCCCCGAGTCGCTGTCGGCGATGTCGAGGGGCAGCTCGAGTGCCGCGCGGGGCGCGAAGTTCTCGATGTAGCTGTAGTGCCGGGTGCGGATGGCGCGGATCGGATCGTACGAGTCGTGGTAGTCCTTCTCGGTGAACACTTCGTCGCGGACCGGCTCGCCTGCGCCGTCGAGCAGCGCCGCTGCGTGCGAAACCCCTTGCACCGCTTCGGGGATCGCGACACCGAGCGCGTCGAGCAGGGTCGGGACCAGGTCGACGCCGGCGAACAGCCCGTCGTAGACGCGCGACGCCGCGCGTACCGACTGCGGTGGCCGCACGATGAAGGAGATGCCGGTCCCGCGCGCATACAACGTCGACTTGGCCCCCGGGAAGGCCTCGCCGTGGTCGGTGAAGAACACCACCCAGGTGTCCTCGCCGAGCCCGCTGGCGTCGAGGTGCTCGACGAGGCGGCCGGTGGCGGCGTCGGCGATGCTGATCGAACTGTGGAACGACGCCAGGTCGCCGCGGACCTGCGGAGTGTCGGGCAGATACGACGGGACGTCGAAGGAATTGGGATCGACCGGCGGGTACCGGTCGGCCGGGTACGGGCGGTGCACTTCGAAGAAGCCGGCGTTGAGCAAGAACGGCGTCGAATCTCCCGCGAGCCGCTCCGCCGACCGGGCGTCGAGCCATTCGACTGCGCGGTCGACGACGTAGTCGCAGTCGGAGTCGGCAACATCGACGTCGTCGTAGCCGAGGCTGCGCGGCGCCGTCGACTCGTGCTGCATCCCGATCAGGGCGGTGCGCCACCCTGCGTCGCGCAGGATCGCGGGCAGCGTCTGCACTCCCTCCCGGTAGGCGAAGCCGTGGTGCGCCAGCCCGACGATTCCGTTGTCGTGCGGGTAGCGTCCGGTCAGCAGCGCGCCGCGCGACGGCGAACACAGCGGTGCCGCGGCATGCGCATTGGCGAAGAGAAACCCTTGTGCGGCAAGCTTTTCCAGCGACGGACTCAACGCTCCCGACGCCCCGTACAGTTCGAGGTGCCTGCCCAGGTCATGCCAGTGGACCAGGAGGACATTGCTACCGGCGGTCGTCGAACTCATCTGTGCGTGGCGCTCCTGTCGTGACGGTCATATCGACTCCGCGCGACACTAATACGCCACACCGGTGCCGGACATCGGTTTGACTCAACGTGACGCAAAGGCGCCCGTCGCGAACAGCGTGTCCAACTCGGCCGTCGGTTCGGCGAGGTCCAGCCCCGACTCGGCCAGCCAGGCGTCGTTGTAATAGGTCTCCGCGTAGCGATCCCCCGAATCGCACAGCAGACTCACTACGCTGCCCGCCCGGCGCTGTGCGACCATCTCTGCGACGACGGTGAGCGCGCCCCACATGTTGGTTCCGGTCGACGCGCCGACCCGGCGGCCCAACTGCTCCGACGTCGCGCGCATCGCTGCGATCGACGCGGCGTCGGGGACTCCGATCATCCGGTCGATGACCTGCGAGACGAAAGACGGCTCCACGCGAGGGCGCCCGATTCCCTCGATCCGCGACCCCACCGTTCCGACGACGTCGCCGTCACCCGAGGAGTACGCGGGCAGGAACACCGAGTTCTCCGGGTCGACGACGCACAGCCACGTGGGGTGGCGCCGGTAGCGCAGGTACCGCCCGAGCGTCGCCGACGTTCCGCCGGTGCCCGCGCCGACGACGATCCACGTCGGGACGCGATACTGTTCGTCGCTCATCTGCGCGAAGATCGACTCGGCGATGTTGTTGTTTCCGCGCCAGTCGGTGGCGCGCTCGGCCATGGTGAACTGGTCGATGAAATGCCCGTTCGTCTGTTCCGCCAGATCCGCGGCGACGGCATAGACGTCGGCCGGGTTATCTACGAAATGGCAACGGCCACCTTGTCTTTCGATCAGCGCGGTCTTCGCCGGCGAGGTGCTGCGGGCCATCACCGCGACGAACGGCACCCCGATCAGCTTCGCGAAATACGCTTCGGAGACCGCCGTCGAGCCCGACGACGCCTCGATCACCGTGGTCCCCTCGGTGATCCACCCGTTGCAGAGTGCGTAGAGAAACAATGACCGTGCGAGACGATGCTTCAGCGATCCGGTCGGATGCGTCGATTCGTCCTTGAGATAGAGGTCGACGCCTGCGCGCTGCCCGTCGTCGTGGAGCCAGCGCGACCAGGCGGGCAATGGGAAACGGAGGAGATGGGTGTCGGCGCTGCGTCGAGTGTCGGCGTCGATCAACCGAACCGCGTTCTCCGACCAGCCGCGGTCGGCGCGCCGGTCGACGTCGACAGTCTTCATTTGCTGCCGCGCAGGCGGGACTGCAGGTCGTCGCGGCTCTTGCGTCGCTCGGCGTCGATCGCGGCGACCTGGCTATTGACGCGCAGGCGCAGCGGTTTGAACAGGAACATGCCCAACGGCAGTGCGATGAGAACGCCGAACATCGCCGCGACGATGGCCGGAATCTGGACGAACAGTCCACCGATGAAGTAGATGGCGACGGCGAGGACGATCACCAACACGAGGCGGGCCAGGGTGTAGAGGACCAGCGAGCCGATCATCGTGCCCATCTTCGGGGCGGTTGGTTCGGTGACGGTCTCTTCGCTACTCACGGATCTGAGTCTACGTGTTCGCCCACGTCAGCCGGTCGGTGCCGGGAGTACCCGTCGATCACGCGAACTCGTCTGGCCTCAACGTCGAGTTGACGTCGCGACATTTGGGGCAAACTCCACATCCCTCGCGAGGATAAGTGCGTATCGTCCGATTTTTACCGTTCCTTTACTGGTTCCTGACTGTTCGAGTAACCACGGGTCGGGCGTGTATTGCTTATATCAGTCGATTCGGAAGCGATACTTGCATCCGGGACGATCTCCGCCCGAACCGGTAACACCACTAACGAAGGGTCGCCATCGTGACTATCGCCGACGCCGCCGCCGTGCCAGTGCCTCCCACCATCACCCCTAAGCTGGCCAGCCAGCACACGCTGACCCCCGGACAGGTCGCTTCGATGTTCAACGTGAACCCGAAGACCGTCGCGCGGTGGGCCAGCTCCGGTCTGCTCGGCTCAATCCGCACCCCCGGCGGTCATCGCCGCTTCCGCGAGGCCGACGTCGTCGAACTGCTCAATCGTCGGGTCAACTGAGCGGTTCCACCGTTCGATCGGCCCTCCACCTGCCGTCGCACCGCTTCCGGTTCACACTCACGTATCGTGGGTGTTACCGGAGGTCCTCGATCTGTTCGACCCGTGAGTCCCCAGACCTCCCCCGGCAGATTCGATGCGTCCATCAGGAGGTTGCTGTGTACTTTGCACTGACGTTCGTCGGCCTCTGCGCCATCTTCTACCTGCTGTGGCGCGCTTTCGGCCCCGTCGGCGACCATGATTCGACGCCGGGTACTCCCCGCACCCGCGGCCCCATCGGCCCCGACGACGATCCAGAGTTCCTCTTCGAACTGGACCGCCGAGAGAAGCGCGGCGACGATTCCTAGGTAGGCAGCGTTACTGAGAGTTCGACGCGTTGTCGCGACCAGAACTCACCCAATGCTCCGATTCCGACGGGTCGGCAGTATTTGGGAGTTTCGTCGACGCAACTTCGCCGCTGATCGCTTCCCACCGCGCTCCGCGGGCAATCACTGCGGTGACTCTCTGACGCTTCAGTAATCCGGAATCAGTGCAGTTGGAGTCGACTAGCGCCGTGGGCCAGCCGTCCATCCACTCCCACTGCATCCCCGAACAGCCACGGCAGCAATCCCCAAACACGGCACTAATCACTGCCGTAAGAAGCAAACAGCGCCGTACGAATACGACGAACGCAGTACCAAGCGAACACCGCCGCGGAAAGCAGCGTCGACGACGCCTCAGAGCCTAGTGGTGTGTCGCAGTCGAAGAGTTGTATGACGATGCGTTCCTCTGCCGGTTGAGCCTGCTGGTTGAGCCTGGATCCACCGGCCGAAGCGCCCCTCTGCTGGTTGAGCCGGACGAGCGCCGTGCTGAGCGAGGCGCTAGCCGAGTCGAAGTAGCGCTAGCCGAGTCCGTGTCGAAACCTCTCAGCCACAACGACTTTCGACGGTCCGCGCCAATTCCGGCGATGACACCCGGCAAGTGACGCGTGTGCACCCTACGGGTGCACACGCCTCGATATTCGATACGATCACAACTCGACGAGTGCCCTACCATCAAATGCATTGTGGTACAGAGGTTTCGACACGCTCGTCGCTAGCGCTCCTCGCGGCTCAACCGGCGGGTGGAGCGGCGGGCCCGGCTCGGCCGACGTGTGTGGTGGTTTCGACACGCTCGTCGCTAGCGCTCGTCCGGCTCAACCAGCAGAGGGACGCCCCGACCGGTGAAACCAGGTTGAGCGAACGGCGCGAGTCGAAACCCCCACCGGCCGGGCAATGACGCAACCCGCAGCGTCACAGTGGTTTCGACTCGGCTTCGCATCGCTCAACCAGCAGGATGCAGCGACGCAGGGTGCGCGCAAGATACAAATACCATTAGCCGCGACACACCACTAGCCCTGACCCGGGACGACCCGCGCCCCCGACCCGACCTCAAACGGATCACAGCCCGGCGTACGAATGCAGGCCGGAGACCACCAGGTTGATGGCGAACAGGTTGAAGACCAGCGTGGCGAAGCCTGCGACGTTGATCCAGGCCGCGGCACGGTTGCGCCATCCGGCGGTGGCACGGGCGTGCAGGTAGGCGGCATAGATCACCCAGGCGATGAACGACACCGTCTCCTTGGGATCCCAGCCCCAGAATCGGCCCCAGGCCGATTCGGCCCAGATCGCACCGCAGATGACACCCAATCCGAAGAGTGGGAAGCCGAACACCACCGACTTGTAGGCGACGCGGTCGAGGGCCTGCGCCGACGGAATCGCGTCGACGATCCGCTGCAGCGCGTTGCGCGACGACGCCGCGGCGTCGCCTCCCCAGCGCATCTTGACCAGGTAGAGCAGGCTGGCCACACCCGACACCAGCAGCACACCCGAACTGATCGAGATGATCGAGACGTGAATGGCCAGCCAGTACGACTTCAGTGCGGGTACCACCGGGGCAGCCTGCGTGTACAGCCAACGGCCGCCGATGAACATCAACAGCACGACGGGCAGCAACACGAACGACAGCAGCGGACGGTTGACGCGCTTACGCAGCACGACGATGCCCGCGACTACGCATGCCGCGCAGGTCAGCGAGATGAACTCGTACATGTTGCCCCACGGCGCACGGTCGGTAGCGACGCCGCGCAGCACGATCGACGCGAGATGCGCCACCGCCCCGACGATGACCACCGGGAATGCCATGTCCCCCAGCCGGTCGCCGAAAGTCCGCGGCGGCGCCTGCTCGACGCGACCGGGCGCGCGGTCGTCGAGCGACGATCCCGCACCCGCACCCATTCGGTCGGCGCCCGGCGCCGCTCCGACGCCCACCAGCTTGTTCACCGACACCTTGGCGTCGACGACCCTACGGCTCTGCCGCGTCGCCAACGACACCAGGAACATCAGCATCGCGAGCACGTAGACGGTGATCGCGGTCGAATAGAGCAGATCGGAGTATCGCGACAGGTTCTCGTCGATGTGCACGGTCACCTCGCCCGAGGCGGTGATCAGTGTGGTCATTCGTCTTGTGCTCCTGCCATGTCCCGTCGCTCCGCGCGCTCGCGCACCAGGCCGGCCGCCTGTTTCTCGAAGCCCTCGCCCCAGCCGGCCTGATCTGTGCGGGCCAACCCGGCGATCTCTACTACAGTACGTCGTTGACCGTCGGCTGCGGAAGCGGCCACCGGCACCAATCGGGCCCACACGCGTCGGCGTCGAATCAGCAGCGACACCAACAGCCCGGCGAGCATCGCGATCGCAGACACCAGCACGAAATCCTGCGCGGGATCATGCGAGATCTGCACCGACACCCAGCGCTTGTATCCGTCGAACGTCACCGTGGTGCCGTCGGGCAGCTTCGACGACTGGCCGACGCCGAGATTCGCCTGCGCCTGCCGGACGAGTGCCCCGTTGTGCAACGACACCGGATCGAGGGCATAGGCGTTCTGCGGTGCGCCGCTGTCGAGGCCGGTGTTGCCCTTGTAGATGCGGATCGCGACGTACGGACGTTTCGGGACCGGCGACCCCGACGACAACAGGGTGCCGTCGAAGGTCGCGGTCGGCGCGAACAGTCCTTCCAGGGCGATCTGATTCTGGCTGCGAATCTTCTGATCGGGGTACATGCCGCCGGGGGTGTCGAACCGCGCGGCGCCCGACGACAGCATCGTCGCCATCTCGTCGGGGATGAACGGCACCGTCTGCGTGCGCTTCTCACCGTTGGGGAAGGTCACGGTGAAGATCGGGGCGAAACCGTTGCCCAGCACGTAGACCCGGTCCCCGGACAGCCGCAGCGGCTCGTTCACCCGCACCGACGTCGTCGGCCACGACGCCGGGTCGGCCGTCACATCCGTGGAGTATTGGACTTTCGCGTTGTACATGTCCGGCTGCCCGTTGGGCAGGAAGGTCGCCGAGAAGTCGTCGATGCGAATGCAGAACGGCGCCAAGTCCGTTCCGTCGACCATGTTGCCGCCGCGGAACGAGTCGTACACGGCCGTCGAGGTGTTGCACAGTTCCTGCTGACCGTCGGCGACCAGCGACCGGGTTCCCTCGTAGCCGTAGAGCTTGCCGACGGCGATGGAGATCAGCAGCGCCAACAAGGCGAAGTGGAAGACGAGGTTGCCGAATTCACGCAGGTAGCCCTTCTCCGCCGACACCTCGACGACCCCGTCGGGATAGGCCTTGCTCGGTTCACGCACCACCACTTCGCGGCGCCAGCCACGCAGGTTGCCGTCGATCCGGGCGGCGATCTCCTCCGGAGTACCGTCGACCTCGAAGACCTCGCGGCGCGGCAGCCGGGCCAGATTGCGGGGCGCCGCAACGGGTTTGGCCCGCAACGCATGGAAATGCTCGATGAGGCGCGGCGTGAGGCAGCCGACCAGCGACACGAACAACAGCACGTAGATCGCGGTGAACCAGGCACTCGCGAAGACGTCGAACAGTTGCAGCCGATCCATCGCGCGACCCAGCCAGCCGTGGTTGTCGATGTAGGCCTGGGTCTTCTGCTCGTTGAGCGGCCGCTGTGGCAGCAGCGCGCCCGGAATGGCTGCGAGCGCGAGCAGGAACAACAGTGCCAGCGCGGTCCGCATCGACGTCAGCGACCGCCAGAGATTACGCGCGGGCCACAGCACGTAGCGCTTCGCCCAGTGCGGGCCGACGGGTCCCGACGGCATCGTGTCCGACGCTGCCGCTGCTGTACCCGAACTGCTCTGTGCTGTACCCGAACTCAAACCGGTAACTCCGTGTCGGTGATGAACGCCTCGCGCACCCACATGATGAATTGATCCCACGCGCCGGTCACCAGCGCGATGCCGACGGCGACCAACATGACCCCGCCGAAGACCTGAATTGAGCGCGCGTGGCGCCGGATCCAGCCCAGCGAGCGCAGCGCCCACGCCGATGAGAAGGCAAGCACCACAAAGGGAATGCCCAACCCCAGGCAGTAGGCGGTGATCAGCAGGATGCCCTTGGCGGCGGTTGCCCCCTGGGTCCCGCTGGCCGTCGCGATGACGGCGGCCAGGGTCGGCCCGAGGCACGGCGTCCAGCCCAGCGCGAATACGGCGCCGAGCAGCGGCGCCCCGACGATGTTGGAGATCCGCCGCGGCGCGAAGCGGTGCTCACGCTGCATGACCGGCACCAACCCGACGAACACCAGACCCATCAGGATGGTGACGACGCCACCGATACGTTGCAGCAGTTCACGATTCACGATGAACGTACTGGTGATACCGAGCACGGTGGCGGTCGCCAGCACGAATACGACGGTGAACCCCAGCACGAACAGCAGCGCGGCGCCGGCAACCCGCGTGCGTCCCTTGCTCTTCGGTTCGTCGGGTGTCACCGCGGGCGCCTCGGCCCCGACGACACCGGCCAGGTACGACAGATAGCCGGGCACCAGCGGCACGACGCAGGGCGACGCGAACGACACGAAGCCGGCCAGCGCGCACGCGGCGAGCGCCAGCAGCAGTGGCCCGGAGGTCACCGTGTCGGCGAATGTCTGCCCGAGGCCGCTCATTGCGAAACCGGTTCGGCGACAAGTCGATTCACCGTCGCCCGCAGTTCCTCACCGGATATCGAGGTGAGATAGACGACGGCCGGACGATGCTTGCGGTCGAGCACGATCGTGGTCGGGACCACCGACGTCGGAGTGGTCAACGACGCCAGCGTCGCGCCGCCGTAGTCGAAGATCGACGGATAGGTGATGTGCCGGTCGGTGACGAAATCCTGCGCCGACGAGCGGTCGTCGCGGAAGTTGATGCCCAGGAACGCGACGCCGGAGTCTTTCGTCTGCGAGTACACCCGCTGCAGTCCGTCGGCCTCGCCGCGGCATGGCCCGCACCAGGAACCCCACACGTTGATCACGACCACTTTGCCCGCGAAGTCGGTCAGCGAGATCTTCTTGTCGGTGACCAGGTCGCGGCCGGACAGTGGGGCGATGGTCTTGCGGTCGGCGGCGGCGTAGTCGATCACGGTCTTGCCACCCGGCGACACGAACTGGAAGGTATCGCCCTGCGCCACGGCGTCTTTGCCGGTCGAGCAGCCGGTGGTGGCTAGCAGCAGCACCGCGGCGGCGAGCAACGCGAGCACCACCGCACGTGTCACCAGAGGTTTAGGCCAGACCACGAGAACCGCTCACGCTCCCATGACCAGCGGGTCAGACGTGCCGGCCGGCTCCGAGTAGATGATGTCGATCAGGGCGTCGTCGTCGTAGATCAGGCTGGTCAGCGAGGCCAGCGAGCATTGCCGACGCCGTGGGTCGTGCCAGAGCCGCTGTCCTTCGAGGAAGCGACGCAGGGTGTACACCGGCAGCTGATGGCTGACGCACACCACTTCGTGGCCGCGTGCGGTGTCGCGGGCCTTGCTGGCCGCGGCGAGCATGCGGTGCGCGAGCTGGATATAGGGCTCGCCCCACGACGGCGTGAACGGGTCGCGCAGTTTGGGCCAGTGTCGGGGCTTGGACAGCGCGCCGTCGCCGACGGACACCTTGAGTCCCTCGAAGACGTTGTCGGCTTCGATGAGATCGTCGTTGGTGATGATGTCGAGGCCGTGCGCGGCCGCGATCGGGGTGGCGGTCTCCTGCGCGCGCTGCAGCGGCGAGGCGAAGACGGCGGCGATGTCATGGTCGGCGAGCGAATCGGCGACCAGCTTCGCCTGCGCGCGGCCCTTGTCGGACAGACGGAATCCCGGCAGGCGCCCGTAGAGGATGCCGTCGGGATTGAACACCTCACCGTGTCGCATCATGTGCACGATGGTTTTCGTCACTTCGGTTCCCCTCCGGTTGCGGCCGCTGCGGCTTGCGCAGCGCGTGGCAGTGCTGCGGCGATGGCGTCGAACGCGGCGTCGTCGAGTGCCGCGTTGACGAACCATGCTTCGAAAGCACTCGGCGGCGGGTACACCCCGGCGTCGAGCAGTGCGTGGAAGAACGGCGCGAACCGCCAGGTCTGGGTGGCCTTGACGCCGGCGTAGTCGACGATGGCGGTGTCCGGGTCGTCGGTGAAGAAGACGCTGAACAGGTTGCCCGCGTACTGGACGCGGTGGCTGACACCCGCGGCGGTGAGCGCGTCACCGATCATCGTGCCGATGCGTTCAGCATTCCGGTCGAGGGTCAGGTAGGTGTCGGCGTCGGCGTGGCGCAGCGTCGCGAGGCCGGCCGCGACGGCGACGGGGTTTCCCGACAGGGTGCCGGCCTGATAGACCGGGCCGGTGGGCGCGAGGGAGGCCATGATCTCGGCCCGGCCACCGAATGCCGCGGCGGGCAGGCCACCGCTCATCACCTTGCCGAAGGTGTAGAGGTCGCCGCTGACGCCTTCGAGGCCGAACCAGCCGGCCGGGCTGACTCGGAAGCCGGTCATCACCTCGTCGATGATCAGCAATGCACCGTGGCGGGCGGTGAGTCCGCGCAGTGCCGCGTTGAAGCCCCTCACCGGGGCGATGGCGCCCATGTTGCCCGCCGCCGCCTCGGTGATGACCGCGGCGATCTCGTCGCCGTGCTCGGCGAAGGCCGCGGTGACGGCTTGAATGTCGTTGTAGGGCAACACGATCGTGTCGTGCGCGGCCGCGCCGGTCACGCCCGGCGACGTCGGCAGGCCCAGCGTCGCGACGCCCGACCCGGCGTCGGCGAGCAGTGCGTCGACGTGCCCGTGATAGCAGCCGGAGAACTTGATGATCTTGGAACGGCCGGTGAATCCGCGGGCCAGCCGCACCGCCGACATGGTGGCTTCAGTACCGGAGTTGACCAGCCGGACGCGTTCGACCGGGTCGACGCGGGCGATGATCTCTTCGGCGAGCTCCACCTCGGCCTCGGTCGGCGCCCCGAAGGACAGCCCGGTGGTCGCAGCACGCTGCACGGCGTCGACGACGGCGGGATGGGCGTGGCCGAGGATCATCGGCCCCCAAGAACTGACGAGGTCGACATAGGAGTTGCCGTCGGCGTCGACGAGTCGGCAGCCGCTGGCGGAGCTGATGAACCGCGGAGTCCCGCCGACCGCGGAGAACGCCCGAACCGGAGAATTCACCCCACCGGGAATCGCCGCTGCGGCGCGAGAGAAGAGTTCGGCGGAACGCTCGGTGGCAGCGGGGGGTTGAGTCACGGCCTCCAGTGTTCCAAATCGACGCCGGAACACCCAATTCGACCTGGTCAGGACCCCAGCGCCGCGAGCGTCGCAGCTGCTAGCGCCCGCTGACCCGCCGCATTGGGGTGCAGCGTCACCGTCGTGGTGGCTCCGACCATCGGCTCCACCCAGCGGCGCTGCGCGCCGGCGCAGGCATCGTGGCCTTCCGATACCGTCGCCATGCTCACGAAGGTCGCGCCGGTCTGCGCGGCCGCGGCACGCGCGGCGTCGTCGAGCGTGGCCTGCAGCGTCCGCAGGTAGCCGACGTCGCCCGTCGCGATCCGCATCGTCGGGTAGCAGCCCGACGTCGGCGGGAGCAGCCACGGGTAGCCGACGATCACCACCCGCGCCGACGGCGCCCTGCCCCGGATGGCCGCGAGCGCTCGCACCAGGGCGGGACGGGTCGTCGTCGTGACGTAGTCGGCGAACCGCGAGCCGTATCGGCTGCGGCAGGGCGATCCGGCGGGGTCGTCGGCGACGACGCCCGAACAGTCGGCGACCGCGGAGCCGAAGGTGCCGCCGTCGTTGCCGCCGAGCATCAGCGTGACGAGTCGCGTGTCGGGGCCGAGGGCGTCGAGTTGCGGCGCGACGCCGGGATGCTGCGACGCGGACAGATCGGCCGTCGTCGCACCCGCGCAGGCGACGTCGCGGAACGTCGGGTACTGCGAGTGACGTTGTGCCGCAATGATTTCCCCGAAGTTTCGTTGTGACCGCAGGCACAGCAGGTCGGAGTCTTCGACGAGCGGGGTGACCCCCGATCCCGCGGCGTAACTGTCGCCGAGGTGGACGTAGGCGGCGGACGTGGGCTCGGCCGGCGTTGTCTGCGCCGAGGTTGTCGGCGCTGTCTGCCTGCTCGACGACGGGCCCGGCCCGGTGCCGGGCGCGCACCCACCGATCGTCAGGGCGGCGACCGCCACCGCCGCGATCAGAAGTCTGCGCATGCCTTGCACGGTACCGACGATCGGAGCGGGCTCATGCCAACCCCTCTATTGGCACGTGCCCGTCCCGACCGTCAGGGTCATCTCTAGGCGTCGGAGTCAGTTCCGACCACTATTGGACGCAGCGGGGGTCGATTCGGTTCCAGGTGATTTTCGACTTCCCCATTTCGCGGGGTGCACCCTCTCGACGCCGACGTTGCGTACGGTTACAGCCATGGCTTCCGCAGACTCCGCAGGATCGTCGACCATCACTTCCACCACCAGTCCGGCCGCCGAGTCCGGCGTCGTCGGCGAGGGTCTGCGGGCCGCGCTCGACGGCCGCTGGCGAGCCACCCGCGATGAGCTGCGCGCCGGGCTCGACCGGGCCGATCTGCTGCCCGACCCGTCGCGGACGCTCGAAGAGGCGAGGGCGAACATCCTTCGGGAGATGCGTGAACTGTCGTCGTTGAACTTCGCGGCGGCGGGGTTTCGCACCGAGCACGGCGGTACCGGCGACGTCGGGGCGTCGATCTCGGCGATCGAGATGATCGGGTACGCGGATCTGTCGTTGATGGTGAAGTCGGGGGTGCAGTGGGGTCTGTTCGGCGGGGCCGTCGAGAATCTGGGCACCAAACGCCATCACGACCGCTACGTCGCCGACCTGATCAACCTGGACCTGCTGGGCTGTTTCGCCATGACCGAGACCGGTCACGGCTCCAACGTGCAGGCACTGGAGACCACCGCGACCTATGACGCGGCGACCGGCGAGTTCGTCATCCACTCGCCCACGCCGTCGGCGCGCAAAGACTATATCGGCGGTGCGGCCGAACATGCCCGCGTCGCAGCGGTTTTCGCGCAGCTGATCACCGGCGGCCCGGGTGAGGAGCCGACCGGGCGCGGCGTGCACTGCTTCATCGTGCCGATCCGCGACGACGCCGGCGCCGACCTACCGGGTATCACCACCGGCGATTGCGGCTACAAAGGCGGACTGCGCGCCGTCGACAACGGTCGCATCATGTTCGATTCGGTCCGCATCCCCGCGGAGAATCTGCTCAACAAGTACGGCGACGTCGCAGCCGACGGAACGTATTCGTCGCCGATCGAGAACACCAATCGACGCTTCTTCACGATGCTGGGCACGCTGATCCGCGGGCGGGTGAGCGTGGGCGCGACGGGCGGCGCGACCGCCCGCAAGGCACTGACCCTGGCGACGCGGTATGCGTTGCTGCGCAAGCAGTTCGACGCCCCCGGTGAGCAGGAGGAGGTGACGATCATGGACTACCGAGCACATCAGCGCAAGCTGCTGCCGCTGATCGCGAAGTCGTATGCGATCGCCTTCGCCCAGAACGACCTCACGGCAGAACTGCACGACGTCGGGTCGCTCAACCTGGGCAGCGGCGAGCCGAACCGCAAAGACGCCAAACGTCAACGGCGCCTGGAGAGTTGGGCCGCCGGACTCAAGGCGTACTCCACCTGGCACGCCAGTCACGCCATCAACGTCAGCCGCGAAGCATGCGGCGGCGCAGGCTATCTCGACGAGAACCAGCTGTCGTTGATGCGCGGCGACATCGACGTCTTCACCACCTTCGAGGGCGACAACACCGTCCTCACCCAACTCGTCGGCAAGGAACTGTTGACGTCGTACGGCGACGACGTGCGCGGTCTGTCGGCGACCGGCTGGGTACGCTTCGTCGCGGGCATGGCGCGCGACGTCGTCGCGGAGAAAACCGCTGCGCGACAAGTGATTCAGACCATCCTCGACGACTCCGACGAGGACCCCGAAGACTCCGCGCTGAGTCATCGCGGCACGCAGCTGCGGCTGTTCCGCAACCGCGAGGACCACCTCGTGCGGACCTGCGCCCAACGGCTGCGCCGGGCGAACGACGATGAGTCCGACCCGTTCGACGTGTTCAACAACGCCCAGGATCACCTGCTCAAAGTCGGGCAGGCGCATGTCGAGCGGATCGTGCTGGAGTCGTTCATCGGCGCCATCGCCGAATGCGATTCCCGCTCGGCCGCCGAGCTGCTCGACAAGGTCTGCGATCTGTTCGTCTACTCGGCGCTGGAAGAGGATCTGTCGTGGTTCTTGATGCACCGGCATGTGTCCACGGAGCGGGCCAAGGCGATTCGACGCGGCGTCAACGAGCTGTGCGCCGATCTGCGGCCACACGCACAGACGCTGGTGGACGCGTTCGGCATTCCCGAAGCGCTGTTGACGGCCCCGATGCTGGAGCACGGATAGGGCTGGAGAGCGGATAGAGGCTGCAGCACGGATGGGGAGATGGGGCGCGTCACAGCCCCATCTTCACCGCCTGCCACGCCTGGGTCAGTTCTGAGCGGAACACCTCGTCGTTGCGCGCCCACGCCTGTTTGAGCCGCCCGTCCGCCAGCTTCACGCCGATGCCCTTGCGGCGTCGGGGGACGCCGGACAGCTCACCCAGCGCCGGCGCCGATTCCCAATCCTTGGGCTCGGCGGAGTTGTTGGCCGGGTAGATCTTCGCGATGTCGGCGAGGTCGATGGTCTGGGTGCCCTGTCGCAGCGTCCGCTCGGTGAGCGTCACACTGGTGTGCTGCTGCGCGGCGAACCGCTGGATCCAGCCGAATCCGCCGAGGATCACGAAGAAGATCGCCAGGATCGGCCAGTGCACCTGCCCGGGACCGGTGATCTCCAAGATCAGCACCACGATCACGAGCACCGGGCCGACCAGCACGGCCAGCCAGCTTCCCCCGGATTCGTGGAAGAGGGTCTCGCCCGGGTCGACGGGTTCGTCGGGCACTGCTGCGGCCTCGACGTCGGCGTCGTTCTCGTCCGACGACTGCTCGACGTCGGGCCGGCTCGTCGTCGAGTCGACGTCGGGCTGGCTCGTCGTCGAGTCGACGTCGGCGTCGTCGCGCTCCTCCCCCGCGGTCATTTGCCGTCCTCCTGCGCGAACCATGCCTCGGATTCGGGTCGATAGGCCAGCAGTGAGCCGAATAGGCCGATCAGTGCGACGACCAGCGCGATGGGGAACAACGCGGCACCGTGGATCAGCAGCGATGCCATCAGCAGCAGGACGACGACCACCAGCGAGGTGACCGCCAGCGACGACCGAACGCGTAGGTCGTGCGCGATCGCGAGTTTGCGCGCGGCCACGCAGTATCCCGCCCCGATGAGGGTGAGGATCACGCCGATGGCGATCGTCTCACCGAACACCTTGATCGCCCCGGCCACCAGCGTCACCAGGCCGAGCGCGGCGAGGACCGTCCCCGACGTGACCCATAGTCGTAGTGCCCAGAGCACCTGCGTCGGGCGCGTCGACTCTTGTTCACCGGTCACGTTGGTCGTACTCCTGTTCGTTGCGGGCGGGCGGTGTGGCGGGCATCGGCGGCCACATCGGCGCGGCGGGCATCGCCGCGATCACTTTGGACTGTCGACGGAACAACGCCATATCCGCGCACCAGGTCTCGGTGTCGCGGCGCATCAACGCGACGAGCGCCCCACCGCCGGCGACTCCCGCGACGATCAGCGGCACTGCTACCCACCGCGGTTGCACGCCGAGGATCAACAGCTCCCAGATCATCGACACGACGACGTACATGCTGGCACCGGCCAACAGCAGTCGTGCGATGTTGTAGCCCTTGCGCGCGAACCACATCAGCAGCAGGGTGAGGGTACCGACGATCACCGCACCCACGATGAGCATCGCGACGACGAAGCCCGTGCTCGACATCGTCTGCCACACATCCAGAGTTTCCTTTGGAGTGTCCTTCGGTGCGTTGGCGATCTGGTCGGCGAACATCGCCTTGACCGCCGATACCTGGCCGATTTCGGCCACGACCCGCGCGACGATCACCACCAACCACAGCTCGGTGGCGATGGCCATCGACTCGACCAACTTGGGCCGTTTCGGCGGTTGTGCGGGCGCCGGAACGAACCCCGGCGGCGGCGACGCCGGGTAGAGCGGTGAAGACATAGTGACCAGGGTAGTGGGTCGCCGCGCCGGGTTGCCGGGTCGGTTGGTCGGGCGGGGCTGGTGGGTCGTCGAGCGAGGTGAGCGAGTGCGGGTCGTGCACTCCGCTGGTTGAGCCGGGTCGGAGCGCTAGCGAAGCCCCGTGTCGAAACCAACGCAACCCGACGATGCCAGCGCACCACACCCATAACCGGCGTCAGAAGTCTGCAGAAATAGCAGATCACCAAGGGCAGAATCGAGCTGCTTCACAATGCTCCGAACGGATTGTGCGCGTAGCTAAGATGCCGCTGCTGGGTCGGATGGGGGTTGTGTGACTGCTGCAAGTCGGGGTTGTCATGTGAGTGTTCGGCGCGGGAGTCGGCGTCGCGCCGACCGCGCGGTGTCAGTTGCAAAGTCCCTGGAACCGGGGGGGTGATTGGGGACCTCGGCGGCCCGGCTTGCGTCGGACACTGCCGCCGCGACGCTGCTGGGGCACCGCAGCAGGATTGTTCGTGGGCGAGTCGTTCCCACTGCGGTAGCAAATTCACACTGCGGTAACCGAATTCGCGCCACCGTAATCTCCTCCCGCTGCGGTGGTTACGTCCGCGGAAACGAGTTACCACAGCGGCAGTTCGACTACCGCAGCGTGAACGCACTACCGCAGCGCGAACTCGGCCGTGGCGCGGCCCCAGACGCGAGTCGACACCCTGGTCCGGGGGTAGAACGATTCGTTGATACCACTGGTGCGCAAGAGACACGAGTCCATCAACCTTGCCCTGGCAAGACCGCCAACGGTGCCCCGATACGACGTTGCGTTCCTCTGCCGGTTGAGCCTTGATCCGCCGATGGTGGGCCCTCTCCGCTGGTTGAGCCGCGAGGAGCGCTAGCGACGAGCGCGTCGAAACCCCTGTACCACAATGCATTTGATTGCAGCGCACTTGTCGAACTGCGATGGAATCGAACATCGAGGCGTGTGCATCCGAAGGGTGCACACGCGACACTTGCCGGGTGACATCGCGATATTGGCGCGGACCGTCGAAAGTCGTTGTGGCTGAGAGGTTTCGACACGGACTCGGCTAGCGCCTCGCTCAGCACGGCGCTCGTCCGGCTCAACCAGCGAGATGAGTTCTCCATCGGTGAATCCAGGTTGAGCGAGCGGAGCGAGTCGAAACCCCACCGGCCGGCAATGACGCAACCCGCAGCGTCACAGTGGCTTCGACTCGGCTTCGCCTCGCTCAACCAGTAGGATGCGGCGAAGCAGGGTGCGCGCAAGATATCAATACCGTTAGCCGCGACAATCCCTAGTGATCGACCTCCATGCTCGGCGGCGGACGACGGAAGCCGCGGGTCAGAACGGCGAGGTAGGTGATTCCGACGCCGAGCCACACCAGTCCGACGATGAGTGCCGTCGGCGACAGGCTGGTCCACAGCCAGATGGTCAGGCCGAAGCCGATGAGCGGTACGAGCCCGTAGACCACCATCGACATCGGGTCGCGGCGCCCGCTGTCGAAGATGTAGTGCTTGATGACCGCCAGGTTGACTACGGAGAAGGCGACCAGCGCCCCGAAGCTGATCATCGACGCCAGGGTCGTCAGATCCAGTACGACGGCGAGCAGCGACACCACGGAGACGATGAGGACGGCGTTGACGGGTGTCAGGAATCGCGGCGACAGCATGCCGAAGACCTTGCGTGGCAACACGTTGTCGCGGCCCATGGAGTAGAGGATGCGGGAGACCGATGCTTGAGAAGTGAGCGCCGAGCCGAGTGCCCCGGCGATGGCGGCGGCGGTGAAGAAGTTGGCGAGGAAGTTGCCGCCGGCCGCGGTCATGACGTCGAGTGCACCGGAATCGGGGTCGGCGAACTTGTGGCTCGGGAAGTCGAGGTGCGCGAGGTAAGACAGTCCGATGAAGATGATGCCCGCGGCGAGTGTCGTGAGCACGATTGCGCGCGGGACGTCGCGCTTGGGGTGTTTGGCCTCCTCGGAGAGCGTAGACACGGCGTCGAATCCGAGGAAGGACAGACACAGTACGGCGGAGCCCGCGAGGATCGGCGCGATGCCGCCGTGGTCGCCGGTGAACGGCGCCATGACATTCGGGGCAGGGCCGCCGGCGATGGTTTTGACCGACATCACCACGAAGACGACAATGAACACCGACTGGACCAGGACTATCAGTTTGCTCACGCGGTCGACGCTGGTGATGCCGACCACGTTGAGGACGGTGACCAGCGCGATCGATACGAGGACGAAGACCCAGGCGGGAATCGCTTCGAACTCGGCGTGCAAATAGATGCCGATGATCAGGTAGTTGATCATCGGCAGGAACATGTAGTCCATCAGCAGCGACCACCCGGACGCGAATCCGACGTTGCCGCCGAAGGTGTTGGTCGCGTACGCGTATGCGGAGCCGGCGACCGGGTACTCGCGCGACATCGCACCGTAGGACCACGCGGTGAACGACATGACCACCAGCGTCACGAGATACGCCAGCGGCAGCCGGCCGCCGGTCTCCTGCGTGACGATGCCGTAGGTGCTGAACACCGTCAACGGAACCATGTACACGATGCCGAAGAGGACGAGCGACGGGAGCGTGAGAACGCGCTTGAGATGGGGCTGGGTAACCGTTGGAGAACCGTCGGCGGGCGCGCTGACGACGTCGCTAGGCGTGATGTGGTCCGATGTCATTCACGCATTGTGACCCAGGACACCACGTCGCGTGATCGACATTTCGGCAATTCGTCGAGAAAATTTTTAACGATCTGTCGATGGTGCTGCGGGACGAGAGAGTTCCCGTTTGGTCCTATTCGGCTCGCGGTGGGTTACACAACGAACGCAGGCTGACGTCGGTGCGTGGCGGGCGACGTCGGCGCGCGGGTGGCCCAGCTCAACCAGCGGCGGGCGAACTCAGCCAGCCCGCGACTTCGGTCGCCCAGTAGGTCAGGATGATCGATGCGCCGGCGCGGCGGATCGAGGTCAGCGATTCCAGGATGGCGGCGTCACGGTCGATCCAGCCTCGCTCGGCGGCCGCGGTGATCATCGAGTACTCGCCGCTGATCTGGTAGGCGGCGACGGGGACGTCGGCGATCTCGGCGACGTCGCGCACGATGTCGAGGTAGCTCATCGCCGGCTTGACCATGACGATGTCGGCGCCCTCGGCGAGGTCGAGGGACAGTTCCCGCAGTGCCTCGGTGCGATTAGCCGAATCCTGTTGGTAGGTCCGACGATCCCCCTGTAACGACGATCCGACGGCTTCGCGGAACGGACCGTAGAACGCCGACGCGTACTTGGCCGTGTAGGCGAGAATCGCTGTGTCGGTGAATCCTTCGGCGTCGAGCGCCGCGCGGATCACGCCGACCTGCCCGTCCATCATGCCGCTGGGGCCCAACATGTGCGCTCCGGCACGCGCCTGCGCCAACGACATCGCGACGTACCGGTCGAGAGTGGCGTCGTTGTCCACCCGACCCCGCGCGTCGAGCACGCCACAGTGTCCGTGATCGGTGAACTCGTCCAGGCAGGTGTCGGCCATCAGCACGGTGCGCTCGCCTAAGTCGTTGCGCAACAACGACAATGCGCGGTTGAGCACGCCGTCGGCCGCGTCGGCCTGCGAGCCGGTCGCGTCCTTGGCGTCGGGCGACGGCACACCGAACAGCATCAGCCCGCCGACACCGGCCTCGACGGCCGCCGCGGCGGCCCGACGCAGCGAGTCTTCGGTGTGCTGCACGACGCCGGGCATCGAGGAGATCTCCCGCGGCTCGTCGAGGCCGTCGGCGACGAACATCGGCAGCACCAATTCACTTGGCGCCAGCCGGGTTTCGGCGACGAGGCGTCGAACAGCCGCGGTGGAGCGCAACCGCCGCGGGCGGATCACCGGGGCCACGACTACGACCGCGACCGACGCGACTTCTTGCGCGGAGGAGGCAGTGCTCCCTCGGCGCGGAGCCGGGCCGCATGTGCCGCAAGGGCTTCCACGAGGTCGGGGACCGACGCGGTCTCCGGGCGCACGTCGACGCGCAGCCCGAATTCCGTTGCGGTTTCCGCGGTCTTCGGGCCGATACACGCAACGATGGTGCGCGCGTGCGGCTTTCCGGCGATACCGACGAGGTTGCGGACCGTCGACGACGAGGTGAAGCAGACGGCGTCGAATCCGCCGGTCTTGATCATCTCGCGGGTCTCGGCCGGTGGCGGGGCCGCCCGCACGGTGCGGTAGGCGGTGACGTCGTCGATCTCCCAGCCGCGGTCGCGCAGGCCCTCCGACAGCGTTTCGGTGGCGATGTCGGCGCGCGGCAACAGGACTCGGTTGACCGGGTCGAAGACCTCGTCGTAGGGCGGGAAGTCTTCCAGCAGGCCGAGCGACGACTGTTCGCCGGACGGGACCAGTTCGGGGTTGATGCCGAACGAGCGCACCTTGTCCGCCGTGGCTTCACCGACGCAGGCGATCTTCACGCCGGAGAACGCGCGGGCGTCGAGGCCGAACTCGGCGAACTTCTCCCACACGGCGCGCACCGCGTTGGTCGAGGTGAACACGACCCACTGGTAGCGGCCGTCGACGAGTCCCTTGACGGCGCGTTCCATCTGTGCGGGCGAGCGCGGCGGCTCGACGGCGATGGTGGGGACTTCCTTCGGAATCGCGCCGTGGGTCACCAGGCGTTCGCTCATGTCGGCGGCCTGATCCTTGGTGCGCGGCACCAGCACCGTCCAGCCGTACAGGGCGCGCGACTCCCACCACGACATCTTTCCGCGCTGCCCGACGACCTTGCCGATGGTGAGCACCATCGGGCCGGAGATCGCGTTGCCCTGCTCGTTGAGGGTGGCCAGCGTCGCCTCGATGGTGCGTTGTGCGCAGGTGGTGCCGTTGATGGTGATGGCGACCGGCGTCTGCGGAGCGAGGCCGTGCTCGGTCAGCGCGCTCGCGGTCTCGGCAAGATGCCCCGACGTCGCGTGCAGCACCAGCGGGCCGGGAGCAGCTGCCAGAGCGGCCCAGTCGACCTCGCCGCGGACGTCGGCGACGGTGTAGCCCGATCCCAGCGGCATGCCCGCATAGCTCGGGACGACCGATCCGGCGGGCAGTCCGGGCAGGACTTCGAAGACGACCGACGTCCGGGTCACCGCGGTGACCTCGGCGAGGACCGAGTTGGTGGTCAGCGGGTCACCGGCGACCACTCGCACCACGTCGTCGCCGTTGCGGGCCGCGGTGACCAGGGTCTTGGCGACCTCGGCGGGGTCCCCCAGCGCCGGGTGCACGGTGTATGCGGGTTCCTCGACGTCGGATTCGGTCGCCTCGTCGGCGGCGTCGCCCTTGCGGGTATCGGTCCTGCGGGTGCCACGACGGTTCTCCGCCGGATCCGGCCGGTAGGCCGATCCGATCAGATCGACGACGGGCGCTGGTACATCGGGGTCGATGAATGCCACAGTCGCGTGTGCGATGACGTCGCGTGCACGCACGGTCAGCAACTCGGGATCCCCCGGCCCGGCACCAACGAACAGAATCCGTCCCGGTGTGGCCTTCTTCGTCCGGCTCATGAGTCGCACTCTCCTGCCCCGCGCGGGGCTACCGTATTCGGGCTCGCCCGGCATCGCCGCCGAGCCCTGTTCCGCTACCTGTCGCCGATGAGCTCTCCAGCTCCCAGCTCAAGTAATTCCGCGGCGAGCGCCTCACCCAGTTGCCTCGGCTGATCGACGGGCCCCACCCGCGACTGACGGATCACATCTGACCCGTCCTCCGCCGCGACTGCCGCTATCAGCGACAATTCGGTGAAGATGCGTCCATCGTCGTCGAGTGACTCGACCACCTCGGCGATCGCTCCGATGGGTGCGGTACAGCCGGCCTCGAGGGCTGACAGCACTGCACGTTCGGCGTCGATCGCCGCCCTGGTGGACGGGTCGTCCAACGTGGCGAGAATGCTCACCAGTTCGGCATCGTCTCCGCGGCACTCCACGGCCAGAGCTCCCTGCGCCGGCGCCGGTAGCAGAACTACCGGGTCGAACGCCTCGGCGACCTCGTCGGTCCGCCCGATTCGCTCCAAACCGGCCCTGGCAACCACGACTGCGTCGAGTTCACCGCTGGCGACTTTGCCTAACCTGGAATCTAGGTTGCCTCTTAGGGGGCGGATTTCCAAACCGAGACCCAATGCTTTAAGCTGTGCGATCCGCCGGGGCGCCGAGGTTCCGACGGTCGAGCCCGGCGGCAGCTCGCCGAGGACCTTGTTGCCCCGGCTGACCAGCGCATCCCGGGAGTCGGCGCGCGGCGGTACGGCGGCGATCACCAGGTCCGGTTCGGGTGCCGTCGGGAGGTCTTTGTAAGAGTGCACCGCGACGTCGACTTCGCGGTTGCGCAGCGCGACGCGGATGGCCGTCGTGAACACTCCGACGCCGATCTCGGCGACCGGCGCGGCCGATGCGTCGCCGTCGGTTTTGATGATCACCAACTCGGCCGGATGCCCGGCGTCGGTCAGTGCCTTGGCGATGGTCCCCGCCTGCGTGGTCGCCAACAGCGACCCGCGCGTTCCAATCCGAATCACTACTCGTTGCTCCCTGCGGCGCTCGATTGAGCCCGCTCCCGCGTCGTCGTCGGTGCGGTCGAAACCGATTCTGCCGCACCGGGTTTCAGTTCAAAAAGTTCACGCAGCGCTTCTGCGTAGTGGTCACCGTTCGGCGTCGAGGCGAGTTGTTTGACACGTACCGTCGGCGCATGCAGCAGCTTGTCGACGACGCGCCGCACAGCTTTTGCGACCTCGTCGCGCTGCGGGTCGTCGAGGTCGGGCAGGCGTGAATTGAGGCGCAGAATCTCCGCCTCGACGACGTCGGCCGCGCGCTGGCGCAAGGCCGCGACGGTCGGCGTCACCTCGGCCTGACGCTGGCTCGTGAGGTAGTCGGCGAGTTCGGTCGCGACGATGGTCCGCGCCGCCTCGGTGTCCTTCTCGGCGGCCTGGGTCTCGGTGTCGCCGCGCAGCGACTCGATGTCGACGACGTGCACGCCGGGCAGTCGCGCGGCGGCCGGGTCGATGTTGCGCGGCAGGCCGAGATCGCACAGGATCAGCGGCGTCGACTTGGTGCGCCGCGCCAGCGCCTTGTGCACGTCGCCGACGCCGACGACAGCGCCGATCGATCCGGAGCAGGTGACCACGACGTCGGCGTCGGACATCGCCTCGGTGAGTCCGTCGAGGCCGACCCCACGTGCTTGCACGCCGTGGTTGGTGCGCACGTTGTCGGCGAGATGCGACGCCTTTTCGACGGTGCGGTTGACGACGGTGAGATCTCCGATGCCCTCCCGGGCGAGGTTGGCCGCCGCGAGCCCGCCCATCGCGCCCGCGCCGAGCACGACCGCCGAGGAGTAGTCGAGACCGGCGATCGCCCGCCCGCGATGCAGGGCGACCGAGACCACCGAGGCGCCGGCGCGGTCGATGCCGGTCTCCGAATGCACGCGTTTGCCGACCCGCAGCGCCTGCTGGGCGAGCTCGTGCAGCACGCGCCCGGCACTCTTGTTGGCGTCGGCGCTGCTGTAGGCGTTGCGGATCTGGCCGAGGATCTGCTGTTCGCCGACCACCATCGAATCCAGCCCCGCCGCGACGCTGAACAGATGCTCGGCGGCGGCCTCGGAATAGCGCACGTAGGCGTAGGTGGTCATCTCGTTGATCGTCATGCCGGAATGCTGCCCGAGTACTTCGCCCACCGCCTCCAGGGCCGGGTGGAAGGCGTCGACCACCGCGTACACCTCGACACGGTTGCAGGTCGACACGACCATCGCCTCCGACACCGCCCGCCCGGCGAGCAGTTTGTCCACGATCTTCGGGCGATCGTGGTCGGATACGGCCAGGCGTTCGAGCACGTCAACCGGCGCACTGCGGTGCGACACACCGAACAACAAAACACTCACGACGTCATCGTCTCCCTGTACCGGGTCGCCGCCGCCCGGCGCGGCGGCTTCGACCCATTCACTTCGCTTCCGGTGCCGGCATCGTTCCCGACGCCCAATCGATCGGGGGCGTGCATGGCCTGGAACGACAACACCTGCAGCTCCAAGGCTAGATCAACCTGTCGGATCACCACGCCCGGTGTCTGATCGGGGATGTGCAGAGTTGTCGCCGTCACGTTGAGCAGTTGCCGCACGCCCGCCGCGACGAACGCGTCGCAGGCCTGCTGGGCCCGCTCGTCGCCGGTCGCGATCACTCCGATGTCCCAGTGCCCGGCGACGGCGATGGCGTCGAGCGGAGCGACCACCGGCCCACCGTCGGACAGGGTGGTGCCGATCAGGGTCGGGTCGTCGTCGAAGAGCGCGGCGACGGTGAAGCCACGCCCGATCCCGGTATGCGCCAGCAGCGCCTGCCCCAACCGGCCGGTGCCCGCGAGCGCGACGGTGTGAGTGTCGTCGGTGTGCAGCGCCATCGAGACGCGGCCGATGAGCTTGGCGACGTCGTAGCCGACGCCGCGCACGCCGTTGGCGCCGACGTAGGAGAGGTCTTTGCGCAGAATCGCGGGATTGACCCCGGCCGCCGTCGCCAGCTGCGGGCTCGACACGACGGCGATTCCACGAAGGCTGTAGTTGCGCAGAACGTGCAGGTATAGCGCCAGACGGGCCACCGCCGGCCCTGGAATTCGGGTCGGTGCGCTGTCGTCGGGCAAGGCTGTCATTGTCAAGAGAGGATAACGGAGCTTGTGAATTCGTTCACTTGCGCCCCTGACGTCTCGCGAGGTCGTCGCGCAGTCGCGGTTCGTCTACTTCCCAGTAGCTGTGCTCGACGTCGTCGAGCAGAACCACCGGCAGCCGGTCACCGTACTCGGCCCGCAGTGTCTTGTCGCCGGACCGCGCGGCGTCGTCGACGTCGGTTTCGGTGAATTCCAGGTTGACGTCGGCGCAAATCCTGGCCAACGTCGTGCGCGCGGTGAGGCACGCCGCACAGCCGGAGCGGGTCAACAGGACGATCGTCACGTTTATACTCTGCCATTTGCCATTAGGCTGGGGTAGCTCGATCCGCTCGCTTTTTCCCGGCGCCACGGCGCCGCCATTGGAGGTCACCCACGTGTCTGACGATCCTCGCTCGCCGCAGGACGAGTCCACCGACGACGCGGCCGCCCCGGTCACACCGGAAGTCGAGGCCGTCGACGATGAGGGTTCTGACTGGGAGGCACACGCCGCGGCGGTCACGCCGAGTGCGGTGCACGGTGGTGACGTCGACGACGACGCAGACCTCGACGATACGGTTGGCGACGAAACATCTTCCCCCACAACTGTTTCCGGGATCCCCGTCGATCAGCTCGACCTCGACGACCCGAACCGCGTCGCCGCCTGGCTGGCGTCGCGCGCCTCGGCCGCGGGCGGTCGCTTCCGCCAGACAGCCGCCGAGTTGCGTCAGTCGCTCGCCGGTGAGGCCAGTGCGCGGCAGGCATTCGAGACGCTTCGCGAACGACGCCGGGTGGCCGCCGCCCTCGCGGAGGCGCGCACACCCGAGCAGCGTGCCGTCGACAAGCTGCTCGACGTCGACGACGCACCCCCGATCCCCGTCGACCTGACCGCGGCGGCGTTCTTCGACGTCGACAACACCCTGGTGCAGGGTGCGTCGATCGTGCACTTCGCGCGGGGGCTGGCCGCCCGCAAATACTTCTCCTACGGCGACATCATGCAGTTCGCGTGGAGCCAAGCCAAGTTCCGCATCACCGGCCGGGAGAACGCCGACGACGTCGCCGAGGGCCGCGAGAAGGCACTGTCCTTCATCGCCGGACGGGAAACCAGCGAGCTCGTCGAACTCGGCGAGGAGATCTACGACGAGTTCATCGCCGACAAGCTGTGGGCCGGCACCCGGGCGCTCACCCAGAAGCACCTCGACGCCGGGCAGCAAGTGTGGCTGGTGACCGCGACGCCGGTCGAGCTGGCGCAGACCATCGCCACTCGTCTCGGCTTGACCGGCGCTTTGGGTACCGTCGCCGAGAGCGTCGACGGCGTGTTCACCGGGCGCCTCGTCGGCGACATCTTGCACGGTCCCGGCAAGGCGCACGCGGTACGGTCGCTGGCCATTCGCGAAGGCCTGAACCTCAAACGCTGCACCGCATACTCCGACTCCCACAACGACGTCCCGATGCTGTCGCTCGTGGGCACCGCTGTTGCGATCAACCCCGACTCCGACCTCAAGGACGTCGCCAAAGTCCGCGGCTGGGAGATCTACGACTTCCGCACCGCGCGCAAGGCCGCGAAATACAGCCTGCGCACAGCGATCGTGCTCGGCGCCGCCGGTGCCGCGACCAGCGGCGCGGTGGCGACCGTCCGGCACTTCCGGAAGTAGGTCGCTTCCCGGGGTGCTGGGTGCTGGGTGCTGGGTGCTGGGTGCTGGGTGCGGCGATCGCACTCACTCAGCATCGGCGGGGGCTCGCATCCCCGGTCCCCGAGTGCCGACGACGAGCTTGCGAGGCGTCGGTGTAACGAGGGGCCGGTGACCCGCACTCGTCGACGCAACCGCTACTTTTCGACCTGAAAGCCTCACGCACCCAACGTCTTTCACGCTACGTACGGAGAACTCGAGTTCCGAAAGGCCTGGGCGGTAAGGAGGCGGCGGGTTTCGAAGGTAGCCAGGGTCACTAACCGAACTCCCGCTGTGCTAGAAGCGCCGCTCTGCTGGTTGAGCCGGACGAGCGCCGTGCTGAGCGAGGCGCTACCGAGTCGAAGTAGCGCTAGCCGAGTACGTGTCGAAACCTCTTAGCCACAACGACTTTCGACGGTCCGCGCCAATATCGCGATGTCACCCGGCAAGTGTCGCGTGTGCACCCTACGGGTGCACAGCCTCGATGTTCGATTCCATCACAGTTCGACAAGTACGCTGCCATCAAATGCATTGTGGTACAGAGGTTTCGACACGCTCGTCGCTAGCGCTCCTCGCGGCTCAACCAGCAGATGGGGCCTACCGTCGGTGAATTCAGGCTCAACCAGCGGAGGGCCTGCCATCGGTGGATCCAGGTTGAGCCGGGCGGCGCGAGTCGAAACCCCACCGGCTGGGCAATGACGAAATCCGCAGCGTCACAGTGGTTTCGACTCGGCTTCGCCTCGCTCAACCAGCAGGATGCGGCGAAGCGGGTGCGCGCAAGATGGCAATGCCATTAAGTGCGACACAACTACCGCAGTGAGAAGACCAGCGCAGGCAGAACCCAACGCCGACCCCGTTGACCCAACGCCGCCAACGACCTCGGCAACGACGCCGATCACCCGCGGACCGCCGACCGACTACCCGAAGTACACACTCCCGCGACGACTCAGCATCCGGAACAAGGTCTGCTGAATCTCTTCGCGCACATGGTCGGTGAGGTCGAATACGACCATCGGATCGTCGGCGGCCGACTCGTCGTAGGAGTCGGTCTCGATGGGCTTGCCGAAGTGGATGTGCCACTTCGACGGGAGCGGGATCAGGCCGAGCGGGCCGAGCCACGGGAACAGCGGCGTGATCGGAACATATGGCAGCCCAAGGACTTTCGCGACCGGCTTGAGGTCGCTGATCATCGGGTAGATCTCCTCTGACCCGACGATCGACACCGGAATGATCGGCGCCGCGGTGCGCAGCGCCGTCGTCACGAAGCCGCCGCGGCCGAACCGCTGCAGCTTGTAGCGATCCTTGTACAGCTTGCCGATCCCCTTGTAGCCCTCCGGCCACACGGCGGTCAGTTCACCCGCACGCAGCAGTCGCTCGGCGTCGCTGTTGCACGCCAGCGTCGCGCCGACCTTGCGGGCCAACTCGCCGACGGCGGGCGTCTCGAACGCCATGTCAGCGGCGAGCAATCGCAGATAGCGCCCGTCGGGGTGATTGTCGTGAACGGCCACCGACGTCATCAGCGCATCGATGGGAATCGCGCCGGCATGGTTGGCGACGAGCAGCGCGCCGCCTTCGCGCGGGAGATTCTCGATACCGGTCACCTCGACGCGGAACCACTTCTCATACACCTGACGGATCGCCGGGAACCACACCGATTCGGTGAAGTGCGGGTCGAAACCGAAGTCGTCGACGTCGTATTCGCCGGTCATCCGCTCGCGGATGTAACTGGCGGTCGCGGTCAGCGAATCGGCGACTGCGCCGCGCAGACCACCGAGACTGAACAGCGGACTCGACTTGGCCGGTCCGGTGTGTTCGACGCCGAGCGGCGCGTGATCGAGCTGAACGTCGTCGTTGATCGGGGTCACCTCGGCCGGCGGCTTGCCGAAACCATCGGTGTTGGGATGCCCGAGCACTCCGTCGCGGACCTGCACGCCGCGCGGCGGTTCTCGAGTGAGTCCGGGCTGCTGCGACGGATGCCGCCGCTTGCCCTTGTCCCGACCCAGCTCACGATTCGCCGAGTATCCGGCGGGTCCTGATCCGGGCGTCGCGTAGAGCTGGATCACCTTAGCCGTGCGTGCATCCGATGCGCCGCTACCAGCCATGGTGTACACCCCCAAATTCCCAGGTTGTGATGTCGTATCGGCTTCGATACGAACTGATTACATCTGTCTATCAATCCTACGATGGCACCTATAGGTGCGCAGCATCATAGCCGTTATATTCACGAATCTCTTACATTCGGCGAAACTCGGTTACTCGTGACTCACGCAACACACGTCACACCAGTTGATGAGCTGCCGAGACCACCGAACGTTCGATGTCGTGCCACTTGTCCGGCGAGATCACCGGCTTGCTGCCACCACGCTCGATGAAGTCGTCGACGGTCGCCGCGGTGGTGTACCGCGGGACGAACCCGAGGTCGACGCGCATCCGGGTGGTGTCGAGGACCCGACCGTAGGTCAGCCAGTCGGTCTGGCTCGAGCGCAGCTTCACCGACCGCACGTCCTGCAGCGCCGCCGACACCGGAGCCAACAGCCCCTTCGGAACCGGCATCTCCAGATGGCCCGCCCGGCGAATCGCCTGCGACAGACTGATCACCCCGTCACCGGCGATGTTGAACGTCCCGGCCTTGCCCGCGAGCGTCGCGTGTTCGAGCGCCGACAGTGCGTCTTCCTCGTGCAGGAACTGCATACGCGCGGAGAACCCGAGCGCCGTCGGGACCACCGGCAGCGACAGATACGACCCCATACGCGTCCGGATCCGCGGCCCCAGCATCGCCTGGTAGCGCAGGATCGTCACGTCGACGTCGGAGCGTCGCCGCGACAGCCCACGGCAGTAGCCCTCGATGTCGAGCAGGTCGCGACCGTACCCCGACGGTTCGCGGCGCGGGGCGTCGCCCTCGGTGAAATGCGACGGATCTTTGCTGCTCGCACCGTAGACCATCGCGGTCGAACGCAAGATGAGCCGCTTGACCGACGGACTGCGCTGACACGCCGCGACCACCTGCATCGCTCCGACGACGTTGAACTCCTTGATCGCCGCCGAGTGCGGGGCGTCGTCCATGATCGACGTCGCCGCGTGCACGACGGTGTCGACGTCGTAGTTCGCGATGGTCTTGGCGATCGTCGGGCGTCGGATGTCGAGCCGCACGAACTCCGCGCGGCCCATCCGGCGCAACAGCGCCTTGGTCGGGACACGCGAATCGACGGCGACGATGGTCTCGATCGCCGGATTGGCGGCCAGCCGGGCGACGAGGTATCCACCGAGGAACGTCGACGCGCCGGTCACCAGCACCGAACGCGGCATCGAAGGCGTAGTCGACTGCTCAGTCATGATTCAACTCACTCACGGCTCTAACGGTAACGAGAAAAGCGAGAACCCGCCCGACGCCGCCGAACGCATCCGGTGACCCGAGCGGGTTCTGTGTTCGTCTCTACAGCGACCGATACGCGCGAGACGACATGCCTATTTGCCGAGTTTGCGACGCTGCACTCGGGTACGACGAAGCAGTTTGCGGTGCTTCTTCTTCGACATGCGCTTGCGACGCTTCTTGATCACTGAACCCATTGGGGTGCTTCCTAACCACTTGTTGCTAAAGACTCAATGTGACCGGCGGACAGACCCCACCGGTCGAGGCTAACCCGACCAGCCTACCGGGCAGGACGTCAGACGACGAAATCGGGTCCGACGACCTCCCTTGCCGACGACGGGTCAGACGAACGCCCACAGGATGAGCACCATCGCGAAACCGACCAGGGACAGGATGGTCTCCAGCACCGTCCAGGTCATCAGTGTCTGCTTGACCGTCATGTTGAAGTACTTCGACACGATCCAGAACCCGCCGTCGTTGACGTGGCTGAGGATGATCGAGCCGGCCGACACTGCGATGACCAGCAACGCGATCTGCGGCTGCGAGAAGCCGCCCTTGGCGACCGCCTCACCGAAGATGCTGGCCGTGGTCGTGATCGCCACGGTCGCCGAGCCCTGCGCGATTCGCAGCGCGGCGGACACCAGGTACACCGACAGGATCAGCGGCAGGCCCATGCTCTTCATCGAGTCGCTCAGCGCGGTGGCGACGCCGGTCTTCTGCAGCACCAGGCCGAACAGTGCACCCGCGCCGACCACCAGCAGGATCATGCCGATGGGCTTGAGTGCCGCGCCGGTCATCTCGCCCAGCTCCTTCGCGGTGATACCGCGTCGGATACCCAGCAGATAGAACGCGAACAGCACCGCGATCGTCAATGCGACCACCGGGGTGCCGAGGAAGACCAGCACCGAGTACGGCTTCGAGCCGACCGTCAGCGTGATCGATCCGAACGTGGCGCCCAGGATCAGAATCATCGGCACCAGGATGATGAACGCGATCAGTCCGAGCCCCGGCGGGTTCTTGCTGGCGAATTCTTCCTCGGGGATGAAGTCCTCGGGCACGTCGACCCACACGCGTTTGCCGATCCACGTGCCCCACAGCACACCGGAGGCGAACCAGGCGGGGATGCCGCAGGCGAGGCCCATCACGATCAGCCAGCCGAGCGAGGTGTGCAGCAGGCCGGCCGCGGTGACCGGACCGGGGTGCGGCGGAAGGAACGCGTGGGTCATCGACAGGCCCGCGAGCAGCGGCAGCGCGTACATGACGAGCGATTTGCCGCCGCGCTTCGCGGTGACGTAGACCAGCGGCGCGAGGATGAAGATGCCGATGTCGAAGAACACCGGGATACCCAGGATCAGGCCGGTGCATCCCATCGCCAGCGGCGCGCCCTTAGGTCCGAAGACCTTCAGCAGCCAACTCGTCAGGACGTCCGCGCCACCCGAGCGCTCCAGGATCGCGCCGAGCACCGTGCCGAGACCGATGATCGGCGCGATATGTCCGAGGATCCCCGCGAAACCGAGTTCCAGAATCGATTGCGCGGCCCCCTTCTGCGGTGAGCCGACGAGCTTCTCCACCGAGACTCCCGCGACGAGGGCCAAGCCCACCGACACCACGATCAGGGCGTGAAGGGTTCCAGTTTCACCTTGATGATGAGGAACAGCAGCACCGCGATGGAGATGGCGGCCAGCGTCAGCAGGCCGCCCGTCTCGTGCTGCAGCCAATGGATGGACATGAGGATTCCTTCTATCCGAGCGCGGCCACGAAGCGGGCGGCGCGGCTGGTGATGTCCGCCCAGTCACCGATGGCAACGGTGGCGGGCGGAACGACTGAGGTACCAGCGCACACCGCGACGGCACCGGCGGCGAGGAATTCGCCCGCATTCGCCTCACTGACCCCGCCCGACGGCAGCAACGGCAGGCCCGGGAACGGACCGTGCAGGTCTTTGAGGTATCCCGGCCCGAAGGCCTTGGCCGGGAAGATCTTCACCACCGCCGACCCGAGGCTCGCCGCGCGGGCGACCTCGGTCGGGGTCAGGGCGCCGAGGAAGACCGGCACGCCGACGTCGCGCGCGGCATCGGCGACCTCCTCGTTGACGTCGGGGGTGACCAGGAACTTCGCTCCCGCGCGCACGGCGTCGCGCGCCTGCGCGGCGGTCCGGACGGTCCCGACGCCGAGGCACGTGCCCTCGACGTCGGCGGCGCGCTCGAGATGGGTTAGCACATCGGGGGTGGTGAACGTGAGTTCGACGGTGCGGATTCCGCCCTCGGCGAGGGCCCGGCACAGCGCCGCAGAGTCGGGCAGCGACGGCGCGCGGACCACGGTCAGCGCGCGGTCGGCGCGCAGGTCGTCGAGAATGGGATTGTCGGTCATGGCGCTACTGAACTCCTTGGTCGGTCAGTCGAAGGGCTCGTCCGGCGAGTGCTCCGGTGAGCTCGCCGTCGTCGAGGGCCGCGACGCCGCGCACGAATACGTGGGAGAAGCCGTCGGCCGGGGTGCGCGGCGCGTCGAAGGTGGCACGGTCGATCACGGTGTCGGGGTCGAAGAGCACCAGGTCGGCGGCGTAGCCCACCCGGACCAGCCCGCGGTTGCGCAGCTTGAGACGCCGCGCCGGGCGGCCGCTGAGGTGTCCGACGCATTCCTCCAGGCTCATCAGCCCGAGGTCGCGGCTGTAGTGGCCCAGGTAGCGGGCGAATGTCCCCCAGGCGCGCGGATGCGGCTTGCCTCCGACGAGCAGGCCGTCGCTGCCCGCGGTGTGCACGCGGTGGGCCATGATGGCTCGCACGTTCTCCTCGTGCCCGACGTGCTGCAGGATCCCGGTGGCGAGCCGGTCCTCGACGAGGATGCCGACGCACACGTCGAACGGATCGCGCCCGGTGTCGGCGGCGATCTGCGCGATCGTGCGCCCGACGTAGCCGCTCAACGCGGGATTGCCGACGCCGCTGATCTCCACGGTCGCCCAGTCCGCGGTCACGCCGTGGCAGCCGTCGGATCCGGCCACTTCGAGGTGCTCGCGGATCCGCGCGAGGTCATCGGGGTCGTGCAATCGTGCCAGGGTCGCCTCGGCGCCGCCCGACGCCGTCCAGCTCGGCAGGATCGCGTGCAGCGTCGTCGCCCCCGGCAGATACGGGTAGGTGTCCAGGGAGATGTCGCCGCCGGCCGCCAACTCGGCGTCGAGCATGGCCAGCAACTCCGGCGCCCGACCTTCGTTGGGCGCGAAGTTGAGGGTGGCGTGCGCCAGGTGCAACGGACAGCGGGTGCGCCGGCACAGCTCGATCATGGTCGCGTAGGCCTCCATCGCGCCCGCGCCGTAACTGTGATGGTGCGGCGAGAAGTAGCCGCCCAGCTCGCCGGTTGTCCGGCACAACGCGCTCAGCTCGGCGTCGTCGGCGTACATCGCCGGCGTGTACGTCAGTCCGGTGGACAGCCCGACGGCGCCCTCGCGTAGGCCCTGGGCGAGGATCTCCTGCATGCGGGCGATCTCCGCGGGGCTGGCCGGCCCCTCGTCGAAGCCGCGTGCCAGCGCACGCAGCAGTCCGTGCGGCACCAGGTAGGCGAGGTTGGTCGCGACGCCGGTGTCGATGTGGTCGAGGTATTCCCCGACGCTGCGCCACGGGAACGGGAAGTCGGCCGGGTCGCTGTTCCAGCCCGCGATCAGCGGCCTTACCGCGGCCAGGGTGTCGTCGTCGACGGGGGCGTAGCTCAGTCCGTCCTGTCCGACCACCTCGCAGGTGACGCCCTGGGTGATCCGTGACGGATGCGTCGGATTGAGGAAGACCTGCAGGTCGGAATGGGCATGCATGTCGATGAAGCCGGGACTCAGGACTCGCCCGGCGGCGTCGATCGTACGATGCGCGCGTCCGACGTCGGTTCCGATCGCGGTGATCGTGTCACCGTCGATCGCCACGTCCGCGTGCAGCCGCGGACCCTCCGTACCGTCGATCACCGTGGCGTCGCGGATCGCGATGTCGTGCATCGACGGCCCTAGAAGTAGGTGGCCAGCAGGTCGACGACCCGCGGATTGTCGGAGCCGTCGGCGACGGTGACCACGGTGCGCCATTTGTCGAGAACCGTGCACGGATGACTGAGGCCCAGCCGCACCACGTCGCCGACGGCCAGCGGTGTGTCGTCGGCGATCCGCAGAAACGCGTGCTGGTCGTTGACGGCGGTGATCTCGCCGGTCAGCGGGCGACTCGGGCCGCCCAGCGTCGGGGCGGCGAGTTGCGGTTCGGGCAGTCCTTCGTCGAACGAGACGTCGCGCTTGCCGACGTCGAGCAGCACCAAGCCGGGTTCGGGGCGGGAGATGACACGCGCCCACACGTGCATCGCGGAGCGCAGCGCGGGTGCGTCGGCCATCCGCCCGGTCGGCGTGATACCGCGATAGAACCCGTCGTCGTGGATGATGTAGGCGCCCGAGCGCACGACGACCCGCGCATTGTCGACGCCGCCGAGTACCGCGGCGACCCGATCGAAGTAGGCGCTGCCACCGGCCGAGACGACGATCCGACCGTCGTCGTAGTGCGGGCGCAGGCGTCGGTGCAGCTCGAGCAGGTTCTCCAGGTAGCCGTCGACGACGGCCAGCGACGCCGGGTCGTCGTGGTGGGCGAACGCGCCCTCATACCCGGTGACGCCGCCCAGTCGGAGAACGCTCGACGCCGCGATCCGCTCGCCGACGACGACGGCGTCCTCGATCGATCGCGCGCCGGTGCGACCACCGGGCCCGCCCAGCTCGACCAGAACGTTCGGACCGCGGCTCGCGCCCGCGAGGCCCGCTTCGTAGGCGTCGACGGCGCCGAGACCGTCGGCCCACAGCGTGACCTGCAGGTCGGCGTCGTCGGCCAGGGCTCCCGCCAGCCACGCGAGGGCGGCGGGGTCGGCGACGACGTTGGCGACGTGCACGTGCGGCACCCCGGCCGCCACCGCGACCCGCAGCTGCGGGTAGTTCGCGACGGTGATCGCAGTAGCGCCCGCGTCGAGCTGTCGTTGCCACAGGATCGGCGCCATCGTCGTCTTGCCGTGCGGTTCCAGATCGAACCCGTGCGCTGCGGTCCACCGGGCGAATTCGGCGAGGTTGGCGGCCACGATCTCTTCGTCGAGCACCAGCAGCGGGGTCCCCAGATCAGCCAGCCGAGGTTCGCGCGCGAGGAATTCGGTGGACGAAAGCTGATTCGCCCACGGTGGAACGGATTTATCGGTCACACTCAGCAGAGCCGGTCGGCCGTCGATCCGGTCGATCAATTGGCACCTCTATCTGCAAGGTTGCGTATAATGCAATTCACGTTGCGTGATTTGTCTCACAGAGGCTAACATTCGATACGCAACTGCGGCAACGAATTCCCACACCCGACGTCGGGGCCGCCACCTGGAGAACGGAGGCACGAAAGTTGAGCGGACCGCTGGTCGTTTGCCTGGGTGAACCCCTTGCCCTCGTCGCCGCCGACGACCTCGACGTCCCCGACGCCGCGATGAAGGTCGGCGGCGCGGAGGCCAATGTCGCAACCGCGCTGGCCGCGCTCGACGTCCCCACCGGATACATCAGCCGTGTCGGCGCCGACCCGCAGGGCACCGCCGTGCTGAACCATCTGCGCTCCTACGGCGTCGACGTCGGGGCGGTCGAGGTGGATGCACACCTGCCGACCGGTCGGTATGCGAAGACCGAGGGCGTCGACGATGGCGGCGAGCCGGTCACCTCCAGCACCTACCGTCGGGCCGGATCCGCGGCGTCGGCGATGGGTACGGACATGCTGCGCGATCCGGCGGTGGCCGCCGCGCTGGCCGGGGCTCGGATCGTGCATCTGTCGGGGATCACCCCGCCACTGTCGACGACCTGCGCGGACCTGTTGTCGGAGTTGATGATCCGACGCACCGGCGTCGTCGGGCGGGTGACGTTCGACGTGAACTGGCGCGAGCAACTGTGGCCCGACGCCGACCCCGCGCCACTGCTGCCGCTGGCCGACGCCGCCGACGTCACCCTCGTCGGAGCCGACGAAGCCGAGCGGGTTTTCGGCACCGACGACCCGGCCGAGCTGCGCGCACTGCTCCCCGACCCCGAGTTGCTGATCATCAAAGACGGAGCCGTCAAAGCGATTGCGGTCAGCCGTGACGGCAGTCGGGTCAGCGCCGATGCGCTATCGGTAGTCGTCGTCGAGCCGGTCGGTGCGGGCGATTCGTTCGCGGCAGGATTCCTGCACGGCCTCGCGCTCGGCGAACCGGTGCGCACCTGCCTTCGGCGCGGTCACATCGGCGCCGCCGCGACACTCACCGTGCGCGGCGATCTCGCCCGCATGCCCGACGACGCCGTCGCCGCGTTGCTCGACGCCGACGATGAGACCTGGTCAGCGGCCCGGATCAGCCCCGACGGCGTCCGAGTCGGTGGCATCGACTACCCCGCAGCGGTTGAAGTGGAGATCCGGGAGGGCGCATGAGCCAGTCCCTGTCGCGCGCCCTGGAGATCCTGGCCCGGCTCGGTGAGGGACCCGCGTCCCTCGACGACCTCGCCGACGAGTTGACCGTCCATAAGACCACGGTGTTGCGGCTGCTGCGCCCGCTGGTCGACGCGCGATACGCCTACCGGGACCCGCAGCACCGCTACCATCTGGGCTCACGCGTGTTCGACCTCGCCGCCCGGGCCGCTGAGCAGCGCGGCATCCGAGACATCGCCTCGCCACATCTGATCGCGTTCAATCGCGAATACGGACGCACCACGCATCTCGCGGCCCGCGAGGGCGACGCGGTGGTCTACATCGACAAACTCGAGTCACGCGATCTGATCCGGATGTATTCGCGGGTCGGCATGCAGGCCAACCTGAACTCGTCGGCCGTCGGAAAACTGCTGCTCGCGAGCCTGCCCGACGTCGAACTTCGACCGATCGTCGCCGAGATGGACTTCAGCCGACGAACCGACAACACCATCACCGACGCGAAGACGTACCTGGCTGAGCTGGCAAAGATCCGCGAGCAGGATTGGGCGGCCGACCGCGAGGAGAACGAACCGTCGATCAACTGCATCGGCGCACCGGTACGCGCCGCAGGCGGCGACGTGATCGCAGCGGTGTCGGTCTCGGTGCCGGAGTTCGTATTGCCCTACGACCAACTACTCGAACTGCTCGATCCGCTGCGCACGGTGTGCGCGGCGATCTCCGCGGACTGCGGCTACGAGCCGCGCTGACCCATACCCCGCGCATACCCAAACCCCACATAGAACCCACCCCACATAGAGGAGAGAAAATTCATGTCGGCTACCGCCGTTTCCACCCCCGACGCCCCCGCGCCCGCGCATTTCTTCAGCCAGGGCGTGCGCCGCGGCAACCTGCTGCAGGTGTCCGGTCAAGGTCCGATGGACCCCTACACCAACCAATACATCGCCGCGGGAGACGTGAAAGAGCAGACGCGACGCACGTTGGAGAATGTCAAAGCAATTCTGGAGGCCGGCGGCGCCGGCGTGGGCGATGTGCTGATGTTCCGCGTCTACCTCACCAAACGGGAGGACTTCGCCCCGATGAACGAGGTGTACGGCGAGTTCATCGCAGCCAATGTCGCCGACGGTGCCGCCCTCCCCTGCCGCACCACGATTTTCGCCGACCTTCCGCATGAGGTCATGCTCGTCGAGATCGACGCGCTGGCCGTACTCGACTGACCGGCGTTAGAACGGTCTCAGTGCCCGACGGTGATGCTCACCGTCGGGCACGACTACGTCATCACTACCCGACGTCGAAGTACGACGTCTCCAGGTAGTCGTGCACGGCCTTAGCGTGTACGCGGAACGACCGTCCGACGCGCACCGCGGGCAGTTCGCCGCTGTGCACCAGTCGGTACACGGTCATTTTCGACACACGCATGAGCGATGCGACTTCAGCGACGGTGAGGAACTGCGTGCCGTTGGCCGCGTTGCCCACTGTGCTGCTTCTCTCACCAGACTTCTCTGCAGCCATGAAATCGATACCTCTTTCGAGCACGCATCGTGGCCGTAGGCTTCCCCTCCTACGAACATTAGACACGCACGTGCTTCCTGGAGCTTAGCGTGGCAGTTGTGAATAAAGCGACGTGAGTTGTGATGCGGCGTTGCCGCAAGTGGCGGGATTCGCCCGATATCTACCCGCCTACCTGCGACGATAGCGAGGGGCCGCGGACCGTCAACTTGTCAACGTCTAATTGTTCGGTTGTGAGGAACCCTCAAGGTCTACTCGACGGCTATGGACGGCGCTGGCGGCCGCGCACGCGCGAGTTGCCTGGTAGAAGGCATGCCGGAATCCGTTCGCCTCGAATTCCCGGATCGCCTCGGCGGTTGTACCACCGGGCGACGTCACCGCTGCTCGCAGGTCGACCGGCGACAGTCCGGACTCCGACAGCAGCATGCCCGCGCCACGGATCGTCTGTACGGCGAGTTCGGCGGCCTGTACGCGAGTCAGCCCCAGCCCGACGCCGGCGTCGATCATCGCCTCGGCCATCAAGAACACGTATGCCGGCCCCGAACCGGAGATCGCGGTGACGGCGTCCATCAACTTCTCCGGCAGCACCGACACCTTGCCGACGGCACCCAGCAGGTCACTCACCTTCTCGACCTGTTCGTCGGTGACATAGCGTCCCGGCGACAGCACCGACATCGACTCGTTCACCAGCATCGCGGTGTTCGGCATCACCCGGATGACCGGTGAACCCGCGGGCAGCGCGGCCTCGTACACCGCGGTCGGCAGACCCGCGACCAAGGTCACCGTCACTCGCTCGCTGTCGCCGTCGTCGCTCGCGCGGCTGATCTCGCGCAGAACGCCGTCGACGGCATCTGGCTTCACCGCGATCACGACGACGGTGGCCGACTCGGCGGCCGCGCGCACATCGGTGACCAGCACACCGTATTCCTGCGCGATCTCGTCACCGCGTTTGGCGTTGCGCTCGGAAACGACGAGATCTTTCACCGGCTTGCCGGAGGACACCAGCCCGGCCAGCAGGGCCTCGCCGATCTTTCCTCCGCCGATGATCGCTACGCGTTCGGTCATGTCAGTAGGCCTTTCGTTGGTCGGTGAGGTGCTTCGAGTGTTGTGGTTCAGCCGTTGGGGATCAGTGCCAGTTGCCGCGACTGCGCCACGACGACCCCGGTCGAGTCGATGACGAGGTGATCCTCCTCGAACATGCCCTGCCCCACCTCGGTCGACGACGACTGGAAGCGAACCCAGCCGGGCGCCGGTCGACGTCGCAGGTAGGTACTCAACTGGACCGTCGGCGCCCAGCCGAAGAGCCCGAGGTTGAACACGACGGGCGGCGACACGTCGCAGACGAGGGTGAGGAAGTCGAGGTCGGGGTCGCCGTCGAGCGGGCGGACCCACCCGGAGATCACCGGGCGCGAGGTGTCGCCGCCGGCCGGACCGAAGGTCGACGGATCGATGACGAACTCGATGGCATTCGCCACGTGCACGATGTCGGCCATCGGCGATTGCCCCACGACGACCCCGGTCGACGGTGGTTCGACGGGCAGATCACGCAGCGGCAGGGTCGGCGTCGAATAGCGTGGTTCACCGTGGTCGAGGCGTCCGAGCACCACCGAGTTGGTGACGACGATCCGGTCGTTCTGCCGAACTTCGACGTCGACGACCGACACCGTACGACCGCGCTTGCGGATACGGGTGACCAGCTCGACGTCGGCGGGATCCGGTGCGTAGAGGTAGTCGCTGGTGATCGCGAGCGGATGCACCTCGGCGTCACCGCCGCCGTCGACGAACGCCTGGTAGGCGGCCCGCCCGGAGATCATCTGCAACGTGCCGCCGTGCACCTTGGGACCGATGGTGAAGGTGGGGTCGACGGTCGTGCGGTACACGGTCGTGTCGTCGCCGTCGGGGGCGTCGACTCGAGCCAGATCGAGCATTGCGGACAACAGCGTTGCCATCGGGTCCTGCCTTTTCGGGGTTCGGATCAGTTCAGAGAATTTGCGCGGCCGGCTCGCGGCGCAGGTGGGTGCGCGCATAGTCGAGTGCCCGGGCGAGCATTTCGGCGCGTTCTGGTTTGGTTCGCGCCGAGCTGGTGGTCACTTCGAGCACCACGGCACCGTCGAAATCGCTCTCGGCGAGACGGCGGCAGACCTCGGCGACCGGCTGACTGCCGTCGCCGGGGATGAGATGTTCGTCGGTGGCGGCGCCGTGCCCGTCGGTGAGATGAAGGTGCTGCATACCGCTGCCCATCCGGCCGAGCATCGCGAGTGCGTCGGCGCCCGCGGTCGCCGTGTGCGACAGATCCAGCGTGTAGTTGTCGTAGCCTTCGTCGGTCGGGTCGATCGACTTACCGAACGCCGAAGCACTCGCACCCGGCCCCCCGCCGCGCGCGTTGAGCCGTTTCACCGACTGGGCGCCTGCGCCGAAGAGCCGGTCGGCGCGCATCGGGAACATGTTCTCGACGGCGACGGCGATGCCGCTGTCGGATTCGAGCTCGCGTACCAGGTCGTCGAACGCCGCGACGTAATTGCGCTGCCAACGAAACGGCGGATGCACGACGACGGTCGGCGCGCCGAGATCTTCCGCCGCGGCCACCGCACGCGCCAGTTTGACCACCGGGTCGCGGCCCCACACTCGCTGGGAGATCAGCAGACACGGCGCATGCACCGAGAGGACCGGTACCTGATAGCGCTGCGACAAGTATTCGACGTGGGCGATGTCCTGACTGACGGCTTCTCCCCAGACCATCAGTTCGACGCCGTCGTAGCCGAGTTCGGCTGCATAAGCGAAGGCCGCTTCGGTGTTCTGCGGGTACACCGAAGCCGTGGACAGCCCGATGGGGATCTCTGCGCGCGGCGTCACGAAGAAGATGATGCCAGTAAGACCAGCGGACCGATCGTCACGATCAGTCCGACGCCCAGCGCCAGCAGCGTGCTGATCAGATCGTG
The DNA here is from genome assembly GCF_012933505.1 of Gordonia asplenii. Taxonomy (GTDB): domain Bacteria; phylum Actinomycetota; class Actinomycetes; order Mycobacteriales; family Mycobacteriaceae; genus Gordonia; species Gordonia asplenii. Next base: position 30,902 of record NZ_JABBNB010000028.1, on the reverse strand, counting down.
CCTGCGTCGGACCACGTGAACGAGCGTCACGATGCCGAAGATCACAACCGCGGCGAGCACCAGCGCGAAGATCACATTCCATTTCCACAGCTCGGTGAAGCCCCAGAACAGCGCGGCTCCGACCGCCAGCCCGACGATCGTCTGACCGATCAGCAGCAGCCATTGCATCACCGGTGAGTGCTTCGCGGCCAGCGGCGCTTCGTCGGGGACGTCGCCTGCTTCGGTGTCGTCGACGATCGCCTTGCGCAGCGTCGTACGAACGCCGTGCGACGGTTCGGGCGCAGCGGGCGCGTCGTCGATGACCTGGAAATCGTCGTTGTCGTGTTCGACGACGTGTTCGGGCACCGCGGGCTCCACCGGCGCCGACGGCGTGACGGCGGGCCGGACCATCGGTTCCGACGTCACGACGCTGATCTCCGCGGTGTCCTCGATCGACGATTCCGGGCGGTGCGGCGCGACGTCGGGAGTACGTGCGACGACGTGCGGGGTTATCGCCGGGCCGGTGTCCGCGTCATCTGCCTGCGGCGACGCCGGAATCGCCGATCGACGCACGCTCGGCACGATCGCCGGAGTCGGGTCGGTCGCGACGACGCTGGGCGCGATCGCGGGCGGCGGATCGCTCGGCGCATCGTCGACGACGGGTTCCGGCGCGGTGATCTCGTTCGGTACAGGTGCGGCGTCGAGTCCCTTGCCCACGGATGCACGACTGCGATCGGCCTTCTTACGACCGAACAGTCCGCGCCGCTCCTTGCGGGGCTTGTCTTTCTTCGCCGTGCCCGCGCCGGGTTCATCGGTCTCGTAGTCGGCGAAGTTGCGGTACGCCTCGAAGTCGAGGTCATCGTCGTCGGGCGCGTCTTCGACGACGGGGATGATGCCGGTGATGGCGGTGGAGTTGAAGTCGGCGGTCGCCGGGGCATCGACGGTCGGCAGCGTCGTCTCGGTCTGCGCGTCGGCGACGTCGGCGGGCTCCCGGGACACCAGTGCGGGTTCCGCTCGCGAGACCATCCCGGGCATGCCGCTCGCGGTGCGTCCCGAGCCGCTCGACGACGGAGCGGGCGACGACGACCGCGGGAACGCCGACTCGCTGCGGGTGACGCTCGGATTCGACGAACGCGGCGCGCCGCCGGTGGTGCCGTCCGTCGACGTGGCCGCGGCGGGGGACGGCTCCGCCCCGGTCACCTTGGGGATCTCGCCGGTCAGCTCGGCCACCGACATGGATCCGTCGCGGCCGCTGCGGCGTCGCCCCTGCGCTGCGAACGAACTCGACTCCGGCGCCGTCGAGGTGTCCTCACCCGATTCCTGGCGGCTGCGCGCCAAGAGTTCGGACACGGAGATCGGTCGTGATTCTGGATCCTGGGCCATTAAGCTGTGTCTCCATTCGCGAGTACCGGCTGCTGGTCGAGTCGACGGAGGATGACGCCCTCCCGAAGCGCCCATGGGCAGACCTCCAGTGTATCGACATCGAGGGCCCGCATGGCCGCCTCCGCAACCAGCGCGCCCGCCACGAGTTGCCCGGCGCGGTCGGAGCTGACGCCTTCGAGGTCGGCGCGGTCGGCCCGGGTCATTCGGGAGATGAACGCGATCAGCTGACGCAGACCGCTCGCGGTCAGCTTGCGCTTGACTCGCGGCCCGGCGTTCGACGGCGCCGCTCCGGTCAGCCGGGCCAGGCTGCGGAAGGTCTTCGACGACCCGACGGCCAGGTCCGGCACGCCCGGGTCGGAGAGTTGTTTGGCCGCGGGTTTGAGCTCGGCGTCGAGCCAGTCGCGCAAGACCGCGATCCGACGACGATCCGGCGGATCGCCGGGCAGCCATTCACGGGTCAACCGACCGGCGCCGAGCGGCAGGCTCAGCGCGACGTCGGGCTCTTCGTCGACGCCGTTGGACATCTCCAGCGAGCCGCCGCCGATGTCGAGGGCGAGGATCCGCCCGGCGCTCCACCCGTACCACCGGCGCACGGCCAGCGAGGTCAGTCGTGCCTCGTCGGTTCCGGTGAGGACCTCGATGTCGACGCCGGTCTCGGCGGCCACGGCGGCCAGCACCGCATCGCTATTGGTCGCATCGCGCACCGCCGAGGTCGCGAACGCGGTCACCTCTTCGCAGCCCGACGTACGCGCGATGTGGGTGAACTCCCCCACCGATTCGACGAGCCGCGCGGCCGCGGCGTCGGACAGCCGACCGTCGGCGTCGATGTGTTCGGCCAGCCGGAGCACCGACTTGGTCGACGACATCGGGGTGGGGTGTCCGCCGCGATGAGCGTCGACGACCAACAGATGAACGGTGTTGCTGCCCACGTCGAGCACTCCAATTCGCACGAATACAAACTTAGTGCGTGATGGCAATCTCACGTTACGCGGTATCGGAAATTGGCTGCCGATTCACCGATCCAGCATGCCCGGTCTACCGTTGTCGATGTGCCCCGCTCCGCCCCCAGCGCCGAAGTGCCCCTCGACTTTCCGCGCGAGTGGTATGAGTTCACCGATCCGACGAACGACGAACACATCATCCGCGCCGATCTCACGTGGCTGCTATCGCATTGGACATGCGTGTTCGGCACGCCGGCATGCCAGGGCATTCTCGGCGACCGCCCCGACGACGGCTGCTGCAGCCACGGCGCCTATCTCTCCGACGCCGAGGACCGCGAACGGCTCGCCGCGGCCGTCGCGCAGCTGACGCCCGACGACTGGCAGTTCTTCGAAAAGGGCAGCGGCGCAGACCCGGTCGGCAAGCGCGGTTACCTCACCGAGGATGCCCTCGACGACGAGCCCGCGCTGAAGACGCGAAAACACAAGGGCGCCTGCATCTTTCTCAACCGACCCGGTTTCGCCGGCGGCCCGGGCTGCTCATTGCATTCGATGGCGCTGCGGAAGGGTCTCGAACCGCTGACGGTGAAACCCGATGTGTGCTGGCAACTTCCGGTCCGCCGCGAGCAGGCGTGGATCGAACGCCCCGACGGCACCGAGGTATTGCAGACCACCATCACCGAATACGACCGCCGCGGCTGGGGTGAGGGCGGCCATGACCTCACCTGGTACTGCTCCGGTTCGCCGGACGCGCACGTCGGCGCGAAGCAGGTGTGGGAGTCTTACGGCCCCGAGTTGACCGAGCTGATCGGCAAGAAGGCCTACGACGTCCTGGCGAAGGCATGCCGACGCCGAAACGGCTTGGGACTCATCGCCGTTCATCCGGCTACCGCCGCCGCGGGCAGCCACGCGAGCGTCGACGGCAAATACGAGTTGATCACCGAGGACGGCAACTGATGGCCGCGCAGATCGTCGTCGACGTCCGCAGTGTCGACGACGCCGACGCCCGCGTCTGCCTGGCGTCGTATATCGCCGAACTGCGCCAACGCTTTCCAGGCGGATTCGACACCAATGTGTCACCGACCGACCTGACGCCGCCGCACGGACAACTGTTCGTCGCCTACGTCGACGCGGTGGCCCGCGGGATCGTCGGGGTCCGGTTCCTCGACGCCGGCACCGCCGAAATCAAACGGATGTGGGTCGACCCGACCGCTCGCGGTCTCGGCCTGGCCCGCCGATTGCTCGGTGTCGCAGAAGATTTCATCGCGACGTCGGGCCGAACGGCGGTGGTGCTCGACACTCACGCGAGCCTCGTCGAGGCGATCGCCCTGTACCGCTCGTGCGGATACGCCGAGACGACGCCGTACAACGACAACCCCTACGCGGAGTTGTGGTTTCGCAAAACATTGTAGGAGTCAGGACGCAGCGACCACCCCGCTCCCCGAGTGCTGGCGCGAGAACCCCATCCCGGCCCCGCTCCCCGAATGCCGACGCGAGGCACGAGCGTCGGTGTAACGAGGGGCCACGCAACCCAGACCGCCGATTGCGCCGGACCGAGCGCCCCACCCCGCGCTGATCGAGCCGGAACTCAGCGCCCCACCCCGCTCCCCGAGTGCCGACGCGAGGCACGAGCGTCGGTGTAACGAGGGGCACGCAACCCATACCGCTGATTACGCCGGAACTCAGCGCCCACCCCGCGCTGATTACGCCGGACCGAGCGCCCCACCCCGCTCCCCGAGTGCCGACGCGAGGCACGAGCGTCGGTGTAACGAGGGGCCACGCACCCCATACCGCTGATTACGCCGGAACTCAGCGCCCACCCCGCCGATCGAGCCGGACCAAGCGCCCCACCCCGCTCCCCGAGTGCCGACGCGAGGCACGAGCGCCGGTGTAACGAGGGGCCACGCAACCCGCTGGTTGAGCTGGAACTCAGCGCCCCACCCCGCGCTGATTACGCCGGAACTCACCGCCCCACCCCGCTCCCCGAGTGCCGACGCGAGGCACGAGCGTCGGTGCAACGAGGGGCACGCACCCCGCTGATCGAGCCGGACCAAGCGCCCCACCCCGCGCTGATTACGCCGGAACTGACCGCCCCACCCCGCTCCCCGAGTGCCGACGTGAGGCACGAGCGTCGGTGTAACGAGGGGCTCGCAACCCAGACCGCTGATTGAGCGTCGATTGCGCCTGGATCCACCGGCCGAAGCGCCGCTCTGCTGGTTGAGCCGGACGAGCGCCGTGCTGAGCGAGACGCTAGCCGAGTCGAAGTAGCGCTAGCCGAGTCCGTGTCGAAACCTCTCAGCCACAACGACTTTCGACGGTCCGCGCCAACATCGACGATGACACCCGGCAAGTGACGCGTGTGCCCCTTCGGATGCACGCGCCTCGATGTTCGATTGCATCACAGTTCGACAAGTGCGCTACCATCAAATGCATTGTGGTACAGGGGTTTCGACTCGCTCGTCACTTCGACTCGGCTAGCGCCTCGCTCAGCACGGCGCGCTAGCGCGCGCTAGCGCTCCTCACGGCTCAACCAGCAGATGGAGTGCGACTCGCCCCAACCCGACTACCCCTCCAGCTTGTACCCCAGCCCGCGCACCGTGACGAGGTGCTTCGGATTGCCCGGGTCGGGCTCGATCTTCGACCGCAGCCGTTTGACGTGCACGTCGAGCGTCTTGGTGTCGCCGACGTAGTCGGCACCCCACACGCGGTCGATCAACTGGCCGCGCGTGAGGACTCGTCCCGCATTGCGCATGAGGTACTCGAGCAGGTCGAATTCCTTGAGCGGCAACGTGATCGACTCACCGTTGACGACCACGGTATGCCGCTCCACATCCATCCGCACCGGCCCGGCGTCGAGCACGCCGATCGACAGGTCTTCGTCGAACCCGGCGTCGGCCCCGCGACGCAGTACCGCGCGGATGCGGGCGATCAGCTCGCGGGCCGAATACGGTTTGGTGACGTAGTCGTCGGCGCCGAGTTCGAGCCCGACCACCTTGTCTATCTCGGTGTCGCGGGCGGTCACCATGATGACCGGTACCGACGACCGCTGCCGCAGCGCTTTGCACACCTCGGTGCCCGACATCCCGGGCAGCATCAGGTCGAGCAACACGATGTCGGGGTTGATGCGGTCGAAAGCCGTCAGCGCCTGGCCACCGTCGTTGACGATGCTCGCCTCGAAACCTTCCTTGCGCAGCAGGAAGGCCAGCGGATCGGCCAGTGATTCCTCATCTTCGACGATCAGAACGTGGGTCACCGAGTGAGTTCCTTTGTTTGTGCGTGCGAGGATCCCGAAACGTATCGGCGTTCGACGCCGACCTCCGCACCGGAGGGGTCCGGGCCGCCGGTGGTTCCGGCGAGGTCTTGGGGCACCGACAAGGTGAATGTCGAACCTGTGCCCGGTTTGCTCCACAGAGCGATGGATCCGTTGTGGTTGGCCGCGACATGTTTGACGATCGCCAGGCCCAGGCCGGTGCCGCCGGTAACCCGGGAGCGGGCCTTGTCGACGCGGAAGAACCGCTCGAAGACTCGCTGCTGGTCTGCCGGCGCGATGCCGATGCCGCGGTCGGTGACCGCGATCGCCACCATCGGACGGTCATTCGTCGAGGTCACCCGCCTGCTGACGGACACCGTGGTGTTCGGCGACGAGTAGGCGATCGCATTGGCGATCAGATTGTTCAGCGCGGTCAACAGCAGCATCCGGTCGCCGATCACACTCAGCTCCGACGGCCCGTCGGTGCTCAGGGTGATGCCGACGGCTTCGGCGCTGATCTGCGCGCTGGCCAGGGCGTCGGAGACGAGCGTGTCGACGTCGACCGACTCGAACGCCGACGTCTCGCCGCCCTGCAGCCGCGACAATGCGATGAGCTCGGTGACCATATTGCCCAGGCGCGTGGCCTCGGCTCCCACCCGCCGACCGAAGTGCACGACGGTCTCGGGGTCGTCGGCCGACTCCAACAGCGCCTCGGTCAGCAGCCCGATGGCACCGACCGGCGTTTTGAGTTCATGGGACACATTCGCGACGAAATCCCGTCGGGTCGCCTCCACCCGCAGATTCTCCGAGTCGTCGGCGCCGTAGACCACCGCGTAGCGTTCGGTGTTCTGTTCGACGAGCCGAATCAGGCAGCGCACGGCTTCCACCGGACGTCCGGGTGCGCGGCCGGTCGCGACGAAACCACCGCTGAGCAGTGGCGGCGTGAACTCGAACCGCGCGTCCTCACCGGTGCGCACCACTTGCTCGGCGTACTCCCACACCGCGTCGGCGAGCAGATGGTCGGTCACGAGCCCCAGGTCGCCGGCACGGTCGTTGTGCAATACGACGTCGCGGAATTCGTCGACGACGGCGACGGCCGTCTCGGACTCGGCGACGATCAGATTCAGCATCGCGGCGCGAGTCATGCGGCCGTCGGCCGTTTCGGTGACGATCGTGTCAGCGGACTGACGAACCGAGGTCGGCGATTCCGAACCGGCCTCGGACTCTGGACTCGTCGCCACGGACACCGTGTCGACGCCAACCTCCGAAACACCACGCGAGCGGCCGAACAACATCCACCCGATGAGCACACCAAACAACAAAGCCGGTGCGATCGCCGCAATCACCCAAGCAACGGTCACTAGTGCAGCTTACGGCCCGTTCACCGCGGCAAGCGCCGCTCGCAGCGTTGTTCGGCGAGTGTTCACAAACTGTTCCGCCGGCGTCGACGTCGACCCGGCGAATTCCTGGTAAGCATTTCCCCAGGTCACCGAGCTACGACGAGCCGCTTCACTGCGGAACGGGCGCCGCGAGGTCGGCGTACTCCGGATGCCGCGCGATGTAGTTACGTACGTAAGAACACACCGGAACAACCTTCTTGCCGGAAGCCCGAACGTCGTCGAGGACGAATTTCACGAGCTGCCCCGCAATGCCGCGACCGGCGTATCGCTCCGGAACGACAGTGTGGGTCAACACCACCTGTTCGACCTCGGCGACATAGTCGACATAGCCGACCCGCTCATCGGTCGGCAGGCCGTCTTCATCGACGAAGTAAGCCTCGTACCGCTCTTGCCCAGGTGAATGCTTGACGTGCAAAGTCCCGATCTCTGCCATGTATTCAGAGTAGCGCGCGTCACACGAAAAGTACCGGCGAGAACGGGCGAGACTATTTCCCGCCCTGCGCTGCCACCGCGGCCGCACCCTCGGCCGCCGCTTCCGGGTCGAGGTAGGTGCCGCCGGGATTGAGCGGCTTGAGATCGTCGTCGAGGTCGTAGCGCAACGGGTTTCCGGTGGGGATATTGAGTTCGGCGATGTCGGCGTCGGAGATCCCGTCCAGGTACTTCACTAACGCACGCAGCGAATTACCATGTGCCGCAACGAGAACCGTCTTGCCAGCGCGCAGATCTGCGGCGATGTCGGATTCGAAGTACGGAATGAGCCGCGTCACAACGTCTTTGAGACATTCCGTCAACGGAACCTCGGGCAGATCCGCATAGCGCGGGTCGTCGGTCTGGCTGTACTCACCGGCGGGATCGATTGGGGGCGGCGGAGTGTCGTAGCTGCGGCGCCACAACATGAACTGCTCGTTGCCGTACTTCTGCTTGGTCTCGGCCTTGTTGAGTCCCTGCAGCGCGCCGTAGTGACGCTCGTTGAGCCGCCAGTCGCGGACGACCGGGATCCAGTGTCGGTCAGCGGTGTCGAGCGCGATCTGAGCCGTCGAGATCGCGCGCCGCAGCAGCGAGGTGTAGAGGACGTCGGGCAGCAGATCGTGCTCGACGAGCAACTCGCCCGCCCGGACCGCTTCGGCCTTACCTTTGTCGGTCAGCGCGACATCCACCCAGCCGGTGAACTGATTCGACGCATTCCATTCGCTTTCGCCGTGCCGCATGAGGATCAAAGTGCCGTTGGTCATGGGGACGAGTTTCTCACACGGCGGGTCTCATCGCGCCCGGACACCGGGCTTGGCCACAATGGATCCATGGACGATCCGATCGCCGAACTCGAAGCCGAACTCGCCGACATCTGGCGCCGCGGCCGCGCACGTATGCGCAATCGTGCCCACGCGATCGATCCCAAGCTCGATCCGGCCTGCTACCCGCTCCTAATCGTGCTGACCACCCACGACAAACTGTCGATGTCGGAGATGGTCGCCAAGCTCGACATCGAGAAGTCCACGCTGACCCGACAGATCGACGCCGTGGTCCGACTCGGCCTGGTCGAACGGCAGATCGCCCCCGACGACGGTCGGGTGCGGCTGGTCACGCTGACCGACCACGGCCACGAACGGATGGCGACCGTGGCGACGTCGGCGCTGGCCGAGTGGCGCGATCGACTGACCCGATGGGATCCCGACGAAATCCGAACACTGACCCGCTTGCTCCAGAAACTCGCCGCGGACGAGGTGTAGGCGACTCGACGTAACCATCCGCTCCCCGACATACCAAAGCGAGGCACGAACTCCACCCCGCTCCCCGAGTGCCGAAGCGAGGCACGAGCTTCGGTGTAACGAGGGGTTAGGCGAGACGAAGAACCCTACTCAACCCGAGACACCCTGCAGGACTCGACCCGAGACACCCTGCAGGCGTGCGGCTTTCACAATCGGACCGAGTCATCCCCCTCCCACCACGAAGCTTCGCCACATTGCCATCGGCCCCGACGTCGAGCAGCACTCGCCCATACACGCATTAGTTGCACAACGCAACATATCGGCTTACAATCGACAAGAGACCCGCCCCACCTCGAAGGGGACATCAAATGCGTTCTGGCCCTTTGACTATCGCCGTCGGAATCGACTATTCCGACGAATCCGCCGCGGCTGCACGCTGGGCGGCGACGATGGCCGAGCACCACGGCTGGCCGATGATCCTGGTCCACGGTTTTGCGCCGCCGCTGTTCGTCGGTTCCCTGCCCGGCTACCGTCTCGACGTCGCGCACGACGTCGCCCGCCGCCGCGTCGAATCGCTCGCCGACGATTTGCGCCTCACCTTCCCCGATCTGCATCTTTCGACACTGCTCTCGTCAGACCCCGCGGTGCCGCTCCTCGTCAAAGTCTCCACCGAAGTCGATGCACTGATCCTCGGCCACCACCGCCCCGGCTGGGCGGAGCGGCTGACCAGCACTTCGATCAGCTGCACACTGTCGGGGCTCTCACACTGCCCAGTGGTGACCGTACCGTTCGGACATGTAACACCGCACGGTCCCATCGCATTGGCGATCGACGTCGACGCGCCGTCGCAGCGGGCCTTCGAGGTGGCATTCGATCGCGCCGAACTCACCCACCGCGCCGTCGCGGTGGTCTGCGCGATACCCGATGACCTGTCGCTCGCCGACGTCGAATCCACCTATGCCCGCGCCGATGCCCTGCTCACCCCGTGGCGCAGGCGATATCCAGATTGCCCGACCACCCTGCAACTCATCCCCGGCGAACCGCATCGCACACTGGCCGACGCCGTGCCCGACGCGTCGTTGCAGGTGGTGACCCGGCCACGACTGCGGCACAGTCGAACTCGGTGGATCAGTTCGGTTGCGCGGGCGATGCAGCGGCGCGCGAACAGTCCGATCGCCGTCGTCGAATACGAGCAGGCACCGTGATCCACGGTTTCGCAGAAGTCTGCAGTTAAAGCAGCCCGCTCTCAAAACCCACTATTCTGCAGATTTCCGCTGAGGCGCGGCCCCCACGGCCGGCACATCCAGCGGTCACGATCGGTACCGCTCGGGCACCGGCTCACCTTCAGCGGGCATCGACTCCTTGTCGATGAGGTGCTCGAAGGCAAGCAGATTGTGCAGCGGCTCGCCGCGCGACGAGCGCCACGCCCATTCGCGTTGGATGGAGGTGTGAAAACCCAACTCCAGCAGCGGATTGAAGTCGCCGTCGGCGGCTTCGAGGACCTGTCCGAGCACCCGGTCGAGCTCGTTGCCGCTCAGGGTATCGTCGGAGATCTGCCCGACGAGGTAGATGTCGCCGATGTTGTCGACGGTGTAGGCCACCCCGTACAGCCGCCGGTTGCGTTTGAGCAGGTAGCGGAAGACGCCTTCGAAGTTCTCGTCGGGATGACGGCAGACGAACGCCTCGACGCGCACCCCGTGCGCGCCGCCGGTCAGCAGCACGGTCGTGGACAGTTTTCGTTCGCCCGGCAATTCGAGCACCACGTGCTCGGCCTTGCCGCCGCCCGATCCTTTGCGCGTGTACTCGATCTCCCGCTCATCGAGTATCGCGATCACGGTCTCAATCGTCGACGTCATATCACCTTGTCTCCCAATCAGATTCGTCGACCATGGTCACACGCCGGCCCGGCTGAGCCGACGTCGTCGCCACCTGCGATGCCCGCGCTCGCCCGAGCCTACCGACGCGGTGAAGCTGCGCAGGGCCCGCGAGTAACTCTCCAGCAGTTGGTCCGCGGTGTGCTCCCAGGAGAACTGTTGGGCGTGCGCGCTGGCCGCGCGACCCATCCCCGCACGCTCCGCGGGCTGATCGATCAGCTTCTCCAGTGCGTTGGTCCAGTCTCCGATCGCATGGCCCGCCACCAACAGACCGGTCCGCCCGTTGTCGACGGCCACCCCCAGCCCCCCGACGTCGGCGGCGATCACCGGGATGCCGCAGGCCTGCGCCTCGATGGCGACGAGCCCGAAACTCTCCGAGTAGCTCGGGACGGCGACGATGTCCGACGCCCGGTAGACCTGCGTCAGCTTCGACGGCGGCTGCGGCGGCAGGAAGGTCACGGCGTCGGAGATACCCAGCTGCGCCGCGAGATCTATCAGCGCGGTCGGTCGGTCGAGGCCGCTGCCCGACGGTCCGCCGACGACGAGGACGCGTACCTTGGAGCGTTCGCCGCGGTCGGCGGCGGCGATGATCGGCGCGGCGGCTGCGATCAGCACGTCGGGCGCCTTCAACGGCTGAATGCGCCCGACGAAGGTCACCACCGTCTCATCGTCGGCGACGCCCAGCTCGGCGCGGGCCGCCGCGCGCGATCCTGGTGAATAGCAGTCGAGGTCGGCCCCGGGGGTCACCACGTCGATGCGGGCCGGGTCGGCGTTGTACATCGAAACCAGTTGCGCCGCTTCGGTATCGGTGTTGGCGACGAGCCGGTCGGCCTCGTCGATGACCTGCTGCTCGCCGATCACCCGCAGCATCGGTTCCGCGGTGTCACCTTCGGCGAGCGACGCATTCTTCACCGCCGCGAGAGTGTGCGCGGTGTGCACCAGGGGAACGCCCCAGCGGTCGCTGACCAGCCACCCCACCTGACCCGACAGCCAGTAGTGCGAATGCACCAGGTCGTAGTAGCCGGGGCGCTGCGTGGCCTCGGCGCGTTGCACCCCCGCGGTGAACGCACACAATTGAGCGGGCAGATCACGCTTGTCCAGCCCCTCGTACGGGCCGGCCGCGATGTTGCGCACAGTCACCCCGGGCAGCGGACGTTCGATCTGCGGCTGGGCCGACGACGTCGCGCGGGTGAAGATCTCCACTTCGATGCCGCGCCGCGCCAGACGTTGCGCGGTCTGCGCCACGTAGACGTTCATCCCGCCCGCGTCGCCGATGCCCGGCTGCGCCAGCGGAGAGGTATGCACCGAGATCAGTGCGACGCGACGCGGCCGAGCGGGAAAGGACATGAGTCCAGATTAGTCAGCAACGGATCATCGTGGTGACCGCATCCGACCGAGCATTGACACTTCAACAGAAGTGTCTCATTATCCATACATGACCTCTGATCTGTTGCACGACGTCGGATACACCCTCCGATCCGCGCAGACGTGGCGCGATCCCTACCCGATGTACGCCGCACTGCGAGCTCACGACCCGGTACATCACGTGGCAGCAACCCCCGAGCAAGACGATTTCTGGGTCCTCACCCGCCACGCCGACGTCCTCGCCGCCGCTGACGACCCGGCGACCTTCTCCTCCGCGCAGGGTCTGACCGTCACCCGCGGCGAGATCGAGGCGATCGGCATGGCCGACAACCCGCCGATGGTGATGCTCGACCCGCCCCGACACACTCAGTTCCGCAAACTCGTCGCCCGCGGCTTCACCCCGCGGCAGGTCGGTGAGATCGAACCGAAAGTCCGAGCCTTCGTCGTCGAACACCTCGACGCCCTGCCGCACGACGGCCCCGTCGACATCGTCGGAGAACTGTTCAAGCCACTGCCGTCGATGGTCGTCGCACACTACCTCGGTGTGCCAGAACAAGATTGGGGTCGCTTCGATGCCTGGACGCAGTCCATCGTCGGCGCGACGTCGGGCACCGGTGGCATGGCCGCGGCCATCACGTCGGCCGGCGATGCGACGATGCAGCTGCTGACCTACTTCACCGAACTCATCAGTCTCCGCAAAACCGAGCCCGGCGACGACACCGTCTCCCAGCTCGTCTCCGCCGGCCTCGCCGACGATCCCGCCGACCCGTCGGGACTGCTGTCGATCCTGGCGTTCACGTTCACCATGGTCGCGGGCGGCAACGACACCACCACCGGCATGCTCGGCGGCAGCGTCGAATTGCTGCACGCCCATCCCGAGCAGCGTCGGGCATTGGTCGACGACCCGGACCTCATCCCCGACGCCGTCGACGAACTCCTGCGCCTGACGTCCCCCGTTCAGGGCCTCGCGCGCACCACCACCCGCGACGTCGAGTACCGCAACACCCCGGCCGGGACCGTGACGATCCCCGCCGGCAGCAGAGTATTGCTCTGTTACGGCTCGGCCAACCGCGACGAAGCGTGGTTCGGCGACGACGCCGCGCACCTCGACGTCACCCGGCGTCCACGCAACATCATGACCTTCAGCCACGGCAACCATCACTGCCTCGGCGCCGCGGCCGCCCGCATGCAGGCGCGGGTCGCGCTGACCGAATTGCTCTCCCGCTACCCCGACTTCGCCGTCGACGCCGCCGGCATCGAGTGGGCCGACGGGAACTACGTTCGACGCCCCGCCCACGTCCCGTTCTACCCCGTCCCCGATCCGCGATGACCGCACCCGACTGGATCGGCGGGCGTGCCGAACTCGCCGCCAACCGGATCCTCGACGTCGCCGAACAACTCTTCGTCAGCGACGGCGTCGGCGCAGTGACGATGCGGCAGGTCGCCGGCGTGGCGGGCTGCTCGCGCGCGACGCTGTATCGCTATTTCCCGAGCCGCGAAGCGCTGCACGCCGCGTATGTGGAGCGTGCGTCGGGACAGGTCGCGCGGGCGGTGATCGCGGCCGTCGGCGACGCCGACGATCCCATCCTGGTCGGCATCACCACGGCCCTGGCCGGGGTACGTGCCAACCCCGCGCTGTCGGCGTGGTTCACCCCGGACGTCGCGGGCACTGCCACCGACCTCGCGTTGTTGTCGCCGACGATCGAACGGATCGTCGTGCAGTTTCTGCGTGGATCGTCGAGCTCGCCCGACGACTCCGCCGCATTGCGCGCGCAATGGCTCGTCCGGGTGATCGTGTCACTGCTCGCGCGACCCGCGGAGTCGCCACAGGTGGAGGAGCAGCTGCTGCGCAGATTCGTGCTGCCGGTCATATAAGTCCGCGACGATTTGTGCCGTCCCGGAGTTCCTCTAGAGTTGTCGGTAACGATTATCATTAGCATCAACCGACGGAGGCACTTGTGCGGCGCACACTCTTGGCGATCACCGGGCTGCTGGCTGCGACGACAGTCGCCCTCACCGCTTGCAGCGGCGAATCAGCGTCGAACGACGGCAAGGTCTCCGTCGTCACCTCGACGAATGTGTGGGGGTCGGTGGCGCATGCCGTGGCGGGCGACCATGCGACGGTCACCGCCCTGTTCACCGGCGCGGGCGCGGACCCGCATGAGTTCGAGCCGTCGCCGACCGATACCGCCAAGGTGGCCGACGCCGGCATCGTGCTGCTCAACGGCGGGCATTACGACCAATATCTGGAGACGGCCCCGACCGGCAACGGCGCCACCGTCATCAACGCCTTCGAACAGTTGCCGGCAGCGGTGCGTACCGCCAAAGGCGCCAACGAGCACGTCTTCTACAACTTGACCGTGGTGCGGACCGTCGCGGACAAACTCGCCGACGCACTGGCCGCCAAGGACGCCGCCAACGCCGCCGCCTACCACGCCAACGCGCAGAAGTTCACCACCGCCCTGGACGGGCTGAGCAGCAGGCTCGCCGGAATCAAGAAGAGCCACAACGGAACCAAAGTCGCACAGACCGAACCGCTGGCCCTGTACCTGCTCACCGACGCCGGGCTGATCGACGCCGCGCCCACCGGCTTCACCTCGGCCGTCGAGGAGGGGCAGTCGCCGTCGGCCGCCGACCGCGCGACTTTCGAGGACTTGCTGACCAGCCACACCGTACATGCGCTGCTCTACAACACCCAGGCCGTCGATTCGGTGACCGAAGCGATCCTCGCCGTCGCCGGGAAGGCTAATGTGCCAGTGGTGAGACTCACCGAGACCCTGCCCGACGGAGTCACCGACTATGTCGCGTGGCAGAGTGCGCAGATCGACGCCATCGCCAAAGCGGTTGGAGCGTGACCGGCGCTCCAGCCGTTAGAATTCGCAACGGCCGGTTGGCCTTCGGAGCCCGAACGCTCTGGAACCAGCTCGACCTCGACATCGCGCCGGGCGAGTTCATCGCCGTCCTCGGCCCCAACGGGTCCGGCAAGACGTCGTTCCTGCGCGCGCTGCTGCGCCAGATTCCGCTCACCGCGGGTGACCTCGACATCGTCGGGCCGGTCGGCTACATCCCGCAGCAACACGCCGACGACGCCGATCCGATGGCCATCCGCGGCCGCGACCTCGTCGGCTTCGGCGTCGACGGCGGCGCCTGGGGTATCGGCTGGCGCGGACGGTCCCGGCGTCGAACACTGGTCGACGCCGCACTCGCCGAAGTCGGGGCCGCACACTTCGCCGACTCGCCGCTCGGCCTGCTCTCCGGCGGCGAGCAGCAGCGGCTGCGCGTCGCGCAGGCGTTGACCCGCGATCCGCGAGTTCTGCTCTGCGACGAGCCGCTGTCGAGTCTGGACCCCGCCAATCAGCAGTTGGTGGTCGAGTTGATCGATGCTCGACGCCGGACCGCCGACACCGCGGTGGTGTTCGTGACACACGAGATCAATCCGATCCTCCCCTACGTCGATCGGGTGCTCTACCTCGTCGGCGGCACCGCCGCTGGGGCGGGGCGATTCCTCGTCGGGCCGCCCGACGAAGTCATGACGAGCGCGACGTTGTCGGCGCTGTACGGGCGCGAGATCGAGGTGGTTCGAGTGCGCGACCGATTGTTGGTGATCGGCGGCGAAGACTCGCACCACTGCGATGATCTGACCGGCGAACCGTTGACGGGGCACAATCAGGCGACGCTGCTGCGCGCCGTACATCGGGCCGGCCGCGGATGACCACTCTGGCAACCGCCGACTTCAGTCAGTTCGGCAACCTCGACGCGACGTCGTATCTTCTCTCCCGGGATTTCGTGCTGCAATCGATGTTGGCGCTCGCGCTGCTCGGGCTGCTCGGCGGCATTCTGGGACCGATCATCGTCGCGCGGCAGATGTCGTTCGCGGTGCACGGCGTCAGCGAACTGTCGATCACCGGTGCTGCGGCCGCGCTGTTCGTCGGGGTGAGCGTCAACGTCGGGGGCGTGATCGGTGCGGTGATCGCCGCCGTCGTGTTCGGATTCCTGGGAAACCGTGCGCGCGAACGTGATTCGGTGATCGGTGTGGTGATGGCCTTCGGGCTGGGCCTCGCGGTGCTGTTCATGTCGCTATACGGGCGCACCGGTACGGGGTTCGCACTGTTGACCGGTCAGGTCGTCAGCGTCGGGACCGGCGGACTGACCGCCATCGCCATCACCGCCGCCGTCGTGCTGGTCGGCATGGCGATCATCTACCGTCCCCTGCTCTTCGCCAGTTCCGACCCGCGGGTGGCTCAGGCCGCGGGCGTGCCGATGCGGACGCTGTCGATGATCTTCGCGGTGCTGATGGGTTTGGCCTGCGCTCAGGGCGTGCAGATCATCGGGGCGCTGCTGGTGATGTCGTTGATGATCACGCCGGGCGCCGCGGCCGGCCGGTTGAGCTCCAATCCGGCTGTGGTGACCGGACTTTCGATCGTCTTCGCCGAAGTCGCGGCCGTCGGCGGGTTGGTGTTGTCGTTGGCGCCGGGACTTCCGGTGTCGGTGTTCGTGACGACCATTTCATTCGTGATCTACCTGGTGTGCCGCTTCGGCAATCGCGCCCGCACCCGAACTCAGCGTTCTTTCCAGAAGTCTGCGGAATAGGCGGTCGATGCCTGCCACATTGCGACAACCCTACGGCCACTTCGCCGGCGGCTCCGCAGCAAGATAGGACAATATCAGCGGATTGAACACCTCTGGCGCCTCCAGCGGCAGAATATGTGTTCCCGGCAGCACCGCCAACCGGCCGTTCGGCAGCGCGTTCACGACGTCGATCGTGTGCGCAAGCTCGACGACGTCGTTGTCCGCCTGGATCACCAGCGTCGGGTTATGCACCTGCGCGAGCTGGTCGAGCGGCAGATCGGGCTCGGCGGTGATCAACGCCATCGTCTTGTCGAGAACGGTGTCGAAATGTTCCGGGCCGTCGGGCGACGCGACGTCGTAGTAGGTGCGGAGCATCTTGATCGTCGCCGGATCCCGGGCTAGCACGGCGTCGAACCACGTGTCCGCCTTGGCGCCGGAACGGTTGAAATACTGCCCGACGAGCACCATCCGCCCGACGAGTTCCGGCCGTGTCATCGCGACCAGCAGCCCGACGACGGCTCCGTCGCTCCAGCCGACGAGGTGCGCGGGGCGGTCCAATACCGCTTCGAGGTAGTCGATGGTCTCGGCTGCCATGTCGAGGTAGCTGAAGGGTTCGACGTGGTCGGGGCTGTGGCCGTGACCGCTGCGCTCGGGCGCCAGCACTCGCAGTCCGGCAGCCCCGAAGTCGGCGAATTGTGCACCCCACGTCGCCGCCGAGGCGAACGCGCCGTGAAGCAGAACAACCGGATTGCCCGCGGGATCACCTCCGTCGTAGTGCCAGATCCGGCGGTGTCCCAGGGTCAGGTAGGTACCGCCGTCGACGGTCTCTTCAGTGTTCGCGTCCATACTGTTCTCAAGTCTCGCAAATGACGACCGGGTTGAGGGGAACGATTGCGACTCGAAAAGACAACATCTCGCGCGTGCGCCGCATTCGCCCTGGCCGCGACGATCGTCGTGGTAGTCGCGTGCGGTTCCCCCGGGCCGACGTCCCCGACGTCGCCACCCACGACGACCGGCAGCCAGGCTTCGACGACGTCCCCCGACACACCGACGCCCGAGACGCCGCCGGCATCCGAGACGTCCGAGACCACCACTCCGGACCCGCCGCCGCCGTACATCGACCATGTGCAGTGGGCCCAGACCGACGTCGGCGCGAGCCTGCAGGTCTATCCCACCCCGGCGGGCCGCCAGGCGAGCGCGGAGACCGCGATGGCGCAGGCGTGGCATGAAGTGCTCGTCCTGGCCCCGACCGCGAACACGCCGACGATGAAGGCCCAGTTCGACTGCCACTGGACTTTCGCCCGCCTCGTCGACCCGACGAAGGCGAGTTGGAATCTGGAGCCGTCACGCCCGGTGGTCACCAGCGATCAGATGATCGCCGCGCGGTGCAATCCCGGCGGGGCCGAGGAAGGCCCCGCCCATTGAGCCTCGATCGATCGACGGCGGGCACCTCCGCTGGTTGAGCCTCGGTTGAGCCTGGTTTCACCGGTCCGGGCACTGCATCTGCTGGTTGAGCAGCGAGGAGCGTAAGCGCGCCGTACTGAGCGAGGCGCTAGCCGAGTCGAAGTGACGAGCGTGTCGAAACCTCTGTACCACAATGCATTTGATGGTGGCGCACGTGTCGAACTGTGATGGTATCAAACATCGAGGCGCGTGCACCCGTAGGGGGCACACGCCTCACTTGCCGGGTGTCATCGCCGATATTGGCGCGCATCATCGAAAGTCGTTGTGGCTGAGAGGTTTCGACACGGACTCGGCTAGCGCTACTTCGACTCGGCTAGCGCCTCGCTCAGCACAGCGCTCGGACCGGCTCAACCAGCAGAGCGGCGCTTCGGCCGGCGGATCCAGGTTGAGCCGTGGGGAGCTGTCCGGCGCACCGTCCTACCCGACGAGCTGATGCAACTTGTGCCACGCTTCGCGACGCACCGACTGCGGATTCCGCTCGACGTGCGGTGGCACGTCGAGCACCATCACGCTGCGCGACGCGTCGTCGTACTGCGGCCACTGCTTCTCCGGGGTACCGGTCCGCGCGAAGACCGACCAATGCCGCTGCACCTGCCGCGTGATGCGGGCGGTGTTGCGCCACTCACCGGCGGCCAGCCCGACGCCGAGCGCCATCCGGAACGCGCCGAACACCGCGAAGAGCTCGGTCGCGTGGGTGGCGCCCAGGCCCACCCAGCGCAGCACCTTGGGGTCGTAGTCGTAGCGGTAGACGAATGTCGGCGAGTGCTGCATGTGCCCCTCCGCGAACGGCATCATCGCACCCCAGAAGATCGCGTCGCCTGCCATCCGGATGTTCGCCCGCGGGTGACCGTCGTTGTAGACCGCGATCAGTGCGGCCCGCTGCTCGGGATCCTTGACGCCGAGCAGCGCCTCGTCGGCGCCCGGCAGCACACTCATCATCTTGGCGAACAAGTTCGCCTCGTCCTTGTTCGTGCCGATGATCAGGGGCACCCGGTGCGTCTGCCCGGCGAGGGCCGCGTGAACCGGCCGCTTGGGCAGGTAGTCGCCGTCGATGACCGGACCGAACGGGATGAACGCATCGGCGCCCGCCCGCACCGCGAACCGCGAGAGTCGTTCGCTGGCCTCGTGGATCTCCCGGCCCGACGCCTGCGTGAGCAACTGCTGCGCCTTTTCCGGGCTGATCGGGTCCTCGGTACGTTCCATGGTCCGCGACTTACGGTCGGGGTCGGCCAACAGACGAAGGAATTCGTCGGCGAACACCGCCGCTTCCTCGGCGTCGACGACGAGCCCCAGTGCCGGGCTCTCGCTGATCGCCCTTGCGAACAGTCCCTCGGCGGCCGGGGCCGTCAGCAGCGCGGTGACCGCCGATCCGCCCGCGCTCTCGCCGAACACCGTCACATTCGTCGGGTCACCACCGAAGGCGGCGATGTTGTCGCGCACCCATTCGAGTGCGGCCACCTGGTCGCGGAGGCCGTTGTTGCTGGTGAACGTGCGTTCCGGCGTCGAGTAGGCGCTGAAATCGAGGTACCCGAACGCCCCGAATCGGTATTGCGCCGTGACGACGATGACGTCGCCGTCGCGGGCGAGCAGCGAACCGTCGTAGAGCGGGGTGGCAGCGGTACCGAGAAGATAGGCACCACCGTGGATGAACAGCATCACCGGTCGTGGCGACGACGATCTGCGTTGCGGCGCAAACACATTGAGAGTCAGGCAGTCTTCCCCCATCGGCCAGAACTTTCCCGGCGCGACGGCGGTGAACTCACGGCGCTGAATCTCGGCTTTGCCGTATCGGTCGGCGGCCCGGACTCCGGGCCAGTTGGCGGCCGGCTCGGGAGCCCCGAATCGACGCTGCGCCACCGGCGGCGCGGCGAACGGAATTCCCCTCCAGCTGACGCTTCCCGCGCGGGTCCGTTTGCCGCGCACGCCGGCCACCACGCCCTGGCTGGTGACGACATTTACATCGTTGGCTGTCATATCGACCAACATAACTCACCGGTAGTGCCCAGAACTATGATGAACGGCATGTCTGTAATCGATCTCAATGCCGACCTCGGTGAGGAGATCGGCGACGACGCGGCGATGTTGGCCGTCGTGACCAGCGCGAACATTGCTTGCGGCTTCCACGCCGGCAACCCGACTGTGTTGGCCGCCACGTGCCGGGCCGCGGCCGCCAACGGCGTGCGCATCGGCGCCCAGGTCTCCTATCCCGACCGTTCCGGTTTCGGCCGACGCTTCATCGACATGGCCTTCGACGACCTCGTCGCCGACGTCGTCTACCAGATCGGTGCGCTGTCTGCGCTCGCTCACGCCGCCGGGTCTGCGGTGACCTACGTCAAACCGCACGGTGCCCTCTACAACACCGTGGTCCACCACGAGCGACAGGCAGCCGCCGTCGTCGAGGCGGTGCGCAGCGTCGACGCCGGGTTGGCGGTCATGGGGCTGCCGGGCTCGCAGGTCCTGCACGACGCCGCCGCCGCCGGCCTGCCGACGATCACCGAGGCGTTCGCCGATCGCGGGTACCGCCCGGACGGCACGCTGGTTGCGCGCACCGAACCGGGAGCCTTGGTCACCGACAGCACCGACGTCGCCGCACGAGTGGTGCAGATGGTCACCACCGGCACCGTCGTCGCCGTCGACGGATCGACGATAGACGTTGCGGCACAATCGATCTGCCTGCACGGCGACACACCGGGCGCCGTCGCGCACGCACACGCGGTGCGGCGCGCGCTCGCTGACGCGGGTGTCGAAGTTCGCGCGCCGGCCCAGGCCTGACGCCCGAGTGCCCGCACCATATCCACCGAGACTGCGACGGTGATCGCCGTCGTTGCCGACACCCTTGACTGCAGCCGTCCGCCGCGAACAAACATCCGACGGCGACGATCAACCGACGCCACCCGCGGCCACAGAGTTGGGTGACCGCGGGGCGGGCGTCGTGTCTGGGGTCGTCTACCCCAGCGCCGCAGGCCTACTGGGGCGCTACTTCTTCCAGGAGTAGAGCGCGGTATCGGGGAGCGTTCCCTCCGGGGTGAGCGAACGCAGTCCGACTTCGGTAATCGCGGCCGTCTTGCTGGTCGTTCCGATGAGCGCACACAGCTTCCGCGGCTTGTCGGCAGCGCCAGGCTCATTGCCGCAGGCCTTGACTGAGCCGAAGGTGATCAGTTGGCTCGCCGCACTTCCGTCGGATGACGTCGCCAAGTATTGAGGATCGATGTAGTCGACTGCCGGATACTTGTCGATGTCGGTGGTGATGTCCGTGTATTCCGGCTGAACTTCGGCGCGCACCAGGAATACCCGACCGATCTTTTTCAGGTCGTCCGAGTTGAATTCCGTCAAGTCGGAAGCACTCGCTTGATCGATTGCCGTGACCGTATATTTGAATTTACCCGTCTCACCACCGTTGGCGAACTCCAGAGTCGCGGCGTCGCCGACCTTCAGAACTGTGCCGACCGGTGTCAGGACAATCGCCTTGGGTGTGGTCGACGAAGTGACCAGCGGGTTCTGGGGTTTGACTATGCCGTTGTCAAACGTCGAGAGGTAGGATTCGTAGGTGCTTATCGGCGTGCCGCTGTCCACACCGCGGCACAGGTCGATCATCGACTTGAAGGTCGTCTTCTGGGACGCCAACAAGCGCTTTTCCTCGGCAGAATTCTTCGAATCGATCGCCGAATTCCAGGCCTTATTTGCTGTTTCGGAGTCAGCGGCGAGTTTCCCGAGGGCGGCACTCCCGTAATGCGGAGTCACTGTCATTGCAAGATCTTCCGCAGGGATCTTCAAGTCAGATTCGTTTCCGGTGGCAGCATAGTTGCCGAGACGTTCGGCGATCTCCATCCCTGAGCCCAGTGCAATTGCACAGTCGGAGCCGGTGAGTCCGGCTGCCGCGGTCGATGTCTTGGCCGAGTCTCCACCGCCCCCACAGCCCGATAGTCCCAGCGCACAAGCAACGACGGCGCCCGCTGCGATCAACGACCTCGCACGATATGAGTTCATGATGCGACCGTCACTTCTTCAACGATGCGATAATGACGCCGCCAGCCAGCATCAGAAGAGAGCCGACGATTGCGAGATACACTCCAATACCAAGCTTGAAAGCACCGTCAACGAACACTGCACTCACAATTGCACCTGCGACACCGATTACCGGGATGATGAATGTCGGACGTACCCACTCGGCGCTGTATCTACCAATAAATCGTGCGACAACTACGATCAGCATCCCGATGCCCGCGGCCAATACCGCCCAGTGAATCTTCGACGACTCGAATGTCACCTCAGTACTGGCCGTGCTATGCGTCGATCCGAACCCGTTGATCGTTGCGTCGTTGTCGTCTTTGGCTATATACCATACCAGCGGATACGATGCCAGCGCAAGAATCGCACCCACGAGCGCGATAACGGCACCGATAGAGAATCCGGCGAAGGGATTGCCCTGCTCGCCGCTGGGAGCCTGCTGCGTTTTCCCCTGCGGTACTCCGGTCTGCGGTAATTGATCCGTCAACTTCGTTCCTCCCCGAGATATAGCACGAAGGCGCTCGCCCCCGCGCACAGTAATATACGCCATCATTCCTACTTCGACCGCGCGGCGGACGCGTTACCCGACTGGCCACTAGACCGCATACCGAGTTCACAGTGCGACAAATCGGCCGCAGGGTGCGATTCATCACCGCAGGCCGCAGCAGCCGAGCTGCGACTACTCCGCCGACAGCGCTGGCATCAACGGCTTCAACGTCGTCAGTGCCTCGACGCGCCCGTCGACCTCGTCCCAGAGATCCGACCATTCGGTTCCCGTCGCCCAACGTCTGCGGCCCGTACGACTCATCGACCGGCGGTCCACCGGGCACCAGCGCAGCGACGGTTGCCACGGCAGAAATGATCGCTGAACACCGATCAATCTCCAGATAGTCCTCGTCTCCGGTGTCGAAGGCCCCGCCGATCGAAGTGTGCCCGGTCTCCTACCGGAAATCGCGCACGCACGTCCAACCGGGGTCGTCGAATATGTCTAACTGTGCTCCGCAAGCACGCGCCCAGGCCTCGATCGCCGACAGGTCGGCGTCCGGCCGCAGAAAGAGGTGCAGACGCCGTTGCGCCATCCCGGTCACCGATGCCACAAACGCGTCATCCGGCACCTGTGCCTGCAATGCGTCCTCAGCCGAGACCAACTGCTCGAATACCCCGTCGCCCGGCAGACCGTCCTCGCGCGCGGGGTAGTCACGCACGGCGACGACCGCCTGCGTCGCCAACGGGTCGTCCAACCACGAAAACGGTCGACGCACGTTCACCACGAGCGGGCCGTCCGGCGTCTGAGCCGATAACAGCACCCACTCATTCACCGGGGCACGAGCCGCCAGCGAGTTCACGATCTCGACCACCGACGCGGCGTCGACGCCGTCAGTGGGGTTGTCGGTCAACGATTCCACCCCCGCGACCCACCGTTCGACGCCGTCCTCACCGAGGAGCCAGTCGAGCATCAAGAATGTCACCGAGTTCACGTGTTCACCGTCGAGCCGCCTGAACGCGGGATGGTAGACGCCGACCTGGATCAGCCAGTGCTCCTCGTCGACGAAGATACGAAAACGACTCTGCGACAACGACACCGCTATACCGTCGATCGCCAACTCGTGCCCGAATGCCGACGGGTCGGCACTCTTGGCCGGGGCGAACTCGAAAGCCGATGACTCCGGCGCACAATCGAACCAGCGCTGCGCGGCGGCTCGCGGCCGCGGCCGTCCGCCACCGGTGACCGTCAGCCGGTGCTCAGCATCGTCGCCCGGCCCGAACTCCCATGCCAAGTCGCGATCGATCCGCTCGATCCGCGCGGTGAGCTCCGGCAGCAGATCATCGAAATCCCCTGTCGCCAGGGCTGTTTGCGACGCCGCCTGTCCGCGCTGCGTCCACCACACCCAGAATTCGGTCTCCGGGTCAGCCACCTCTCAGGCTCCCCAGCCTCGCCGCTGCCGCGCGAACTCCGCCAGCACCACACCCGCGGCCACCGATGCGTTGAGGCTTTCGAAGTCGCCCGCCATCGGAATCGACAGGATCGAGTCGCAGGTCTCGCGGACCAATCGCGATAGTCCCTTACCTTCCGAGCCGACCACGATCACGGTGCCACCGGTGCCGTCGTAGTCGTCGAGGGTCACGTCGCCGCCGGCGTCGAGACCGACGATCTGGGTGCCGTTGGCCGCCCAATCCTTCAGTGTCCGAGTGAGATTCGGCGCCTGCGCGACGGGCAGCCGGGCCGCGGCACCCGCGCTGGTCCGCCAAGCGACGGCGCTGACGCTCGCGCTTCGACGCTGCGGGATCAGCACGCCGTGACCGCCGAACGCTGCGACCGAGCGAATGACCGCGCCCAGGTTGCGGGGGTCGGTGATGTTGTCGAGCGCGACGAGCAACGGCGGTTCGCCACTCGCCACGGCATCGCGCATCACGTCCTCGGGATGTGCGTACTGGTACGGCGGCACCTGCAGCGCGATGCCCTGGTGCATTCCATTCGTCGACTGCCGGTCCAGCTCGGGTTTGGACACCTCGAGAATGGCGATGCCGCGGTCACCCGCGATCTTCACCGCCTCGGTGACGCGCTCGTCGGGCTCGATGGTCGTCACCAGATACAGTGCTGTCGCAGGCACTTTCGCCCTCAGACACTCGACGACGGGGTTGCGTCCGAGCACATACTCGAAGGCGTCGTCGTCGCGCCGGTTCCGCTGCGGGCGTCCGGCAGCGGACTTCGCCGCCGCCCGCGCCTTCTTGTGGGCGGCGTGGTACGGGCGGTCGACGGCTTTCGGTGTCGCGCCGCGTGCTTCGAGGCCGCGACGACGCTGGCCGCCGGACCCGGCGACCTGTCCCTTCTTGGTACCCGTCTTGCGGATCGCACCCTTGCGCCGAGAATTTCCGGCCATGTCTACTCCTTGCCCTTCAGCGCCCATTGGGCGCCGTCGGGGGTATCGGTGACCTCAATACCCGCGTTCGCCAAGCGATCTCGCACGGCGTCCGCGGTGGGCCAGTCTTTGTCGGCACGCGCACGCGTCCGACGGTCGAGTTCCGCGCCGACGAGGACGTCGAGCGCATGCGTCGCGGCTTCATCGTGGGCGGTGTGGCCGCCCCAGTGTGGATCGAGGGGGTCGACGCCGAGGATTCCCATCATCGCCCGCACCGCCGACGCCGCGCGCACGGCCTCGGTGGCCTGCCCGGATTCCAGCGCCGAATTCCCTTGCCGCACAACGTTATGGATGACGGCGAGCGCGGCAGGCACGCCGAGGTCGTCGTTCAGGGCGGCGGCGAACTCATCGGTTACCTCACCGGCGATCACCGCCCCGGCCCGCGAATTCACTCGCTGCACAAAGGATTCCACGCGGCGATAGCCGGCGGCCGCTTCATGCAGGGCGGCTTCGGAATACTCCAGCATCGACCGGTAGTGCGCACTGCCGAGGTAGTACCGCAGTTCGACCGGCCGCACCCGCTTGAGCATCTCCGGAATCGCCACGACGTTGCCGAGCGATTTGCTCATCTTCTCGCCGCTCATGGTGACCCAGCCGTTGTGCAGCCAGTACCGCGCGAACGGGTCCCCGGCGGCTTCACTCTGCGCGATCTCGTTCTCATGGTGCGGAAACACCAGATCCATTCCGCCGCAATGGATGTCGAACTCCGGACCGAGTAAGCCGGTGGCCATCGCCGAGCATTCGAGATGCCAGCCGGGCCGACCGTCGCCCCACGGCGTCGGCCAGGACGGCTCGCCTTGTTTGGCCGCCTTCCACAGGGTGAAGTCACGCGGATCCCGCTTGCCGGTACCCGCGCTCTCGCCCTGGTGGACGTCGTCGAGTTTGTGCCCGGACAGTTGACCGTAGTCGGGGAAGCTCAGCACATCGAAGTAGACGTTGCCGTCGGCGGCGTAGGCGTGCCCACGGTCGATGAGCCGCTGCATGTAGGTGACCATCTGCGTGACGAATCCGGTGGCCCGGGGCTCCGCCGACGGCGGCAGCACGCCGAGCGCGTCGTAGGCGGAGTTGAACGCACGCTCGTGCGTTGCCGCCCATTCCCACCAGGGGCGTCCGGCGTCGGCCGCCTTGCGCAGGATCTTGTCGTCGATGTCGGTGACGTTGCGCACGAAGAGCACATCATTGCCGAGGTAGGCCAGCCAGCGTCGAAGCACGTCGAAGGCGATGCCGCTGCGGACGTGACCGATATGCGGAACACCCTGAACCGTTGCGCCGCATAGGTACACCGAGACGTGGCCGGGGCGCAACGGGGAGAAGTCACGCACCTCACGGGCTGCGGTGTCATACAGGCGAAGGGTCACGACGTGCCATGTTACCCGGCAGAGGTCGCCGATCAGGCGACTGGGCGCGTTTGCGTCGAACCGATTCGGGTAGTCAGCCGTCGACGACGAGCGCGGTCGCGACCGCCGCGATCCCCTCGCCCCGACCGGTCATGCCGAGTCCGTCGGTAGTCGTCGCCGACACCGACACCGGAGCACCCAGCGCCTTCGACAACGCCTCCTGGGCTTCGATACGACGCGGCCCGATCTTCGGTCGGTTGCCGATGACCTGCACCGCGCCGTTGGCCACCGTCAGCCCCTTCGCGGCCACCAGCGCTGCGACGTGTTGAAGCATCGCCACGCCGGATACGCCCGCCCATTCCGGACGTCCCGTGCCGAACACTGCCCCGACGTCGCCGAGTCCGGCGGCCGAGAGCACGGCGTCGCACAGCGCATGCGCCCCGACGTCGCCGTCCGAGTGGCCCGCACAACCGTCGTCGTCGGGGAAGTAGAGCCCGACCATCCAGCAGTCGGCACCCGCTTCGACCGGGTGCGCATCGGTTCCGATTCCGACTCTCACGGCAGCTCCTCGGGTCCTGATTCGGCGACGACGCCGCGCGCGATCCGCAGATCCCACGGTGTCGTGATCTTGAATGCGAGAGCGTCACCGTCGACGACGTGCACCGGGATGCCGCATCGTTCGACCAGCCCGGCATCGTCGGTGGCGAGGCCCGACGCGGCGTGATAGGCGCGTGTCAGTGCGTCGACGCTGAAACCCTGCGGTGTCTGGATTGCCCGCAGCGTTTCTCGATCGACGGTCGCCTCGACGGTCGTCTGTCCGGCATCCGTGGCGACCCGCTTGAGGGTGTCGACCACCGGCAGCGCCGGCACCACGGCGTCGCAGCCGCCGGATACGGCCACGATGATCCGATCGAATACCGACGCCGGAGTGAGTGGGCGTGCGGCGTCGTGGACGAGTATGGCCTTGGCATCGGGGGCGAGTGCGAGCACGTGGTCGATGCCGGCCCGGACCGAGTCGGTGCGCTCGGCGCCGCCCGCGGTCACCGAGACGCGGGGCCGCGCGAACATCAGATCCAGCCGCGCCCGCGCCACCAGATCGGCGGGAACCACGACCACCACGACGTCGACAGCAGGTAATTTCGCGGTCCGCGCGACAGCGTGTTGAAGAATTGTGCGATCGTCGAGCTTGACGAAGGCCTTAGGCACCGACTCGCCGAGTCGTTGACCGGAACCCGCGGCGACGACGATGACCGCGGTGGGGCCCGACGGACGTCCCGTCGGCTTCAAAGCCCCCGACGGACGAGCTCCCGTCGAGCCCGAGTTATCAGCTCGCCGCACACCGGGCAGATAGTGGACGTTCACGCGGCGCAAAACCCCCGTTGCATCAGACCGCCCGGCGAGGAGCGCATGCGCCTATTTCGCCGGGCGGGATGGCCAGAGCCCTAGGCCCGCAAGCCGTGTGAAGTTTGTCGCCGACGTCAGGACGCCGCGGCGAGCACCTCGTCGAGAATGATGGTCGCCTTCTCGTCGTCGGTGTTCTGAGCAAGTGACAGCTCGTCCACGAGCACCCGACGCGCGTGGGTCAGCATGCGCTTCTCGCCCGCGGACAGGCCGCGGTCCTGGTCACGGCGCCAAAGGTCGCGAACGATCTCGGCAACCTTGATGATGTCGCCGGACATCAACTTCTCCTGGTTGGCCTTGAACCGGCGCGCCCAGTTGGTCGGCTCTTCGGTATGCGGAGCCCGCAGAACCTGGAAGACCTGGTCGAGTCCTTCTTCGCCCACGACGTCGCGAACACCGACGTATTCAAGCTTCGACGAAGGGATCTGAACAGTCATGTCACCGTCCTGAACCTTCAGGACGAGGTATTCGACAGCTTCACCCTTGATGGTCCGGGTGACGATGTCCTCAACCCGAGCAGCACCGTGATGCGGGTAGACAACGGTGTCGCCAACTTTGAAATTCAATGTTCCGTGCCCCTTTCGAGTAAACCCAGTCTAACACGGGCGTCTGACTCCCCTGAACCAACGGTGCAGGTCACAGGACTAGTTGGGGGCTTCGCCGCTGGCCAGGGCACTGCTACGGATCGTAGTAGTCTGTGGCGCAGGCCACCACGGCCGCCATGTCCGCACCGCTGGCATCACCAATCTTGCGACCCGGGCAGACATACGCCCGGACCGCCCACTACGCTGCGTAGTGCAGGTTGTCATCAAGACTTTTTTCGCACACTGGGAGGAACGGTGTCCGTGCATACTCACTCCAAGCGTCGGCTCACGTCGGCGTTCGCGATCGCGGCCGTTGGTATCGGAGTTGCGCTGAGCAGCACCGGATGCGGCGCCGGGCAGGTTTCTCAGAGCGCGAACCAGGCCGCCGCCGTCAACGGCGCCGCGATGAACTTCGGCGCGCTCGCTCTGCGCGACGTGCAGATCCTCTACCCCGAGAAGAAGGCCGGTGAGGTCTTCGGCAACGGCGGTCCGTTCACGATCGTCTTCGTGATCAGCAATAACAGCCCGGACAATTACTACCGCCTCGACAAGATCACCGCGCCCAAAGGTGACGTCACGATCGTGAACCCGATCGGTGACCGCATCGTCGCACCGAACGGCGTGCTGCGGGCCGGTTCTCCGGTCGGACTGCTCACCGACGAAGCCAAGACGGCCACCGGCACCAAGGACACCAACACACCCAAACGCCTCGTCGTCACCCTCGACAACGCGGGCAAGACCGTTGCCGCGGGCCTGACGACCAAGCTCCACTTCACCTTCTCGGTGGCCTCGGTGGTCCACAAGGACGACTTCGGCCCCTTCAAGGCCGAGGTGGCCGGTGTGCTGACCGACACCGTCACGGTGGACACGCCCGTCGACGCCGGTCCCTACCTGGAACGTCAGGACGTTCCGCGAGAGGCCGAGGCGCCCGAGGACACCCACTAGCGCAACCGACGCACCGCGTCGTCACGCCCCATCGACACGTCTTGTCGGTGGGGCGTCTTACGCTGTCGGACATGGCCAAACCCCGGACGACCTTTCGCTGCACCGCCTGCGGCAACCAACCGCCCAAATGGGTGGGCCGCTGCACCGAGTGCGGCGAATGGGGCACCGTCGACGAGGTGAGCGTCGTCGCCTCGACCGCAGCGGTCAAGGGCCGCTCGACCGGCGTCGTCGCACCGTCGAGCCCGGCCAAACGGCTCACCGAGATCGATCCGCAGACCTCGGCGGCCTTCCCGACCGGAATCGGCGAACTCGACCGCGTGCTCGGCCGCGGCGTCGTACCCGGTTCGGTGATTCTGCTCGCGGGCGAGCCCGGCGTCGGAAAGTCGACGCTGCTCCTCGAAGCGGTCAAACAGTGGGCGCGGCAAGGCAAGACGGCCCTATATGTGACCGGTGAGGAGTCTGCCGGGCAGGTCCGGCTGCGCGCTGAGCGTACCGGTGCGGTACACGAAAACGTCTTTCTCGCAGCCGAATCCGACCTGTCCACCGTCCTCGGACACGTCCTGGAAGTGTCGCCGACGCTGCTCATCGTCGACTCCGTGCAGACGATGGTCGCCGCCGACGTGGACGGCGTCACCGGCGGCGTGACCCAGATCCGCGCCGTCACAACGGCATTGGTGTCCCTCGCGAAGAACAACGGCATCGCGGTGATCCTCGTCGGACACGTCACCAAGGACGGCAACGTCGCCGGGCCGCGGTCGCTGGAGCATCTCGTCGACGTCGTGCTGTCGTTCGAGGGTGATAAGCATTCGAGCCTGCGGATGGTGCGCGGCATCAAGAACCGATTCGGCGCTGCCGACGAGGTGGGCTGTTTCGAGCAGCGCGAGGACGGCATCCACGAGGTCGCCGACCCGTCGGGGATCTTCGTGCAGCACCGCGACCGTTCGGCCGAGGGATCGGCGACCCTGGTGACGATGGACGGCAAGCGCGCGCTCGTCGGCGAGGTGCAGGCGCTGGTCAACAAGACCGATATGCACAACCCGCGCCGCGCGGTGTCGGGTCTCGATTCATCAAGGGTCGCGATGGTTTTGGCGGTCATCCAAGCGCGGCTGCAAGTCAAGGAGCTGAGCCAGCACGAGGTCTACACGTCGACCGTCGGCGGCATGCGAGTCACCGAGCCGGCGGCGGATCTGGCGATCGCCCTCGCCGTCGTATCCG
The DNA here is from genome assembly GCF_012933505.1 of Gordonia asplenii. Taxonomy (GTDB): domain Bacteria; phylum Actinomycetota; class Actinomycetes; order Mycobacteriales; family Mycobacteriaceae; genus Gordonia; species Gordonia asplenii. Next base: position 563 of record NZ_JABBNB010000028.1, on the reverse strand, counting down.
ACCACAGCAAGCGAATGATCTCCCCGCACACCGTCATCATCGGCGAGCTGGGCCTCGCCGCCGAGGTACGTCGGGTCGCCGGAATCGGCAAACGGCTGGCCGAGGCGAAGCGCCTGGGCTTCCACCACGCGGTCATCCCCGCTGGGACGCCGAACGACGAAGTGCCCAAAGGGATCTCGATCCGCCGAGTGAGCCATCTCGCCGAGGCGGTCGACGCCGCCCTCGGCAGCCGGAACACGCGCCGACCCAAGGTCGAGGAGGTGCAGGACGCACCGTTCTGACAGCCGAATCACCCCACCGCTCCCCGAGTGCCGAAGCGAGGAACGAGCTTCGGTGTAACCGCACACCGCTCCCCGAGTGCCGAAGCGAGGCACGAGCTTCGGTGTAACCGCACCCACCGCTCCCCGAGTGCCGAAGCGAGGCACGAGCTTCGGTGTAACGAGGGGTCTGGTGAGCCGAAGAACCCAACCAGGCAACGAGCCTTCGCGACCGCACCCCACCGCTCCCCGAGCCCGGATCAACCGACGGTACCCCCTGCGCTGGTTGAGCCTCGGTTGAGCCTA
>NZ_JABBNB010000027.1 GCF_012933505.1 Gordonia asplenii | reverse complement strand
GCGTTAGCCGAGTCCGTGTCGAAACCTCTCAGTCATAACGACTTTCGACGGTCCGCGCCAATGTCGGCGACTTTCGCCCGGCAAGTGAGGCGTGTGCACCTGTCGGGTGCACGCGCCTCGATGTTCGATTCCGTCGCAGTTCGACATGTGCGCTACTATCAAATGCATTGTGGTGCAGGGGTTTCGACACGCGCGTCGCTAGCGCTCCTCGCGGCTCAACCAGCGGATAGGGCCCGTCGTCGGTGAATCCCGGCTCAACCTCGGCTCAACCTGGATCCACCGGCCGAAGCGCCCCTCTGCTGGTTGAGCCGGTCCGAGCGCCGTGCTGAGCGAGGCGCTAGCCGAGTCGAAGTAGCGCTAGCCGAGCGCTAGCCGAGTCCGTGTCGAAACCTCTCAGCCACAACGACTTTCGACGGTCCGCGCCAATATCGGCGATGTCACCCGGCAAGTGAGGCGTGTGCACCCTTCGGGTGCACACGCCTCGATATTCGATACCATAACAGTTCGACAAGTGTGCTACCATCAAATGCATTGTGGTACAGGGGTTTCGACACGCTCGTCACTTCGACTCGGCTAGCGCCTCGCTCAGCACGGCGCGCTAGCTGCTCCTCGCGGCTCAACCAGCAGATGCAGTGCCTGCCGTCGGTGAATCCCGGATCAACGACGGCTCAACCAGCAAGCGACCGGGGCCGATGTGCGCGACGTTGAGGTCGCCGAGCAGGATGAATTGTCGTAGGTGAGTCCAGGCTGGGGAACGCTGTCGTTCATGCCGTCATGGTTTGTCCTGCACCCGCCGCACCTGCTCGGCTATCGCGTAACTGCGCAGGATCAACTCCGACGTCGCCTCGTGCGAGCTGTCGCCGAACACGCCGAAACCCTGATCCCGCAGCGCCCGACGTCGATCGGTCAACTCGCCGCGCACCGACGTGTCACGGCTGCCGAGTAGTCCGCGTTCCATGGTCCGTTCCAGCCAGGTCATGAATGCGTCCAGCTCCGACGCGGTGTCCGCGCGCTCGACGACGCCGGACGACGTCGCACCGGCCGATCGCACGCTGGCCGGCGCGGCGTCGAAGTGCAGCGCATCGACCGGCTGGTCGGCGCACGACCGGTGCGGCCGCAGCACCGACAGTGGCCGCAGCGTTGCGTCCGCGACCAGCTGCCCGACGATGAACGACCCCGCTTCCCAACTTCGGTCCACCGTCCGCAGCCGCCGTGTCGCGTGCGCGGACATCATGGAAAAACTCTGTGCCACAATGAGTTCGGATCCCACGTCGTCGACCACGACCCACCGTGCCTGCTGCGCGACGTCGTCGTAGACGGGCACGCCGACCGCCGTCGGCATGATCGTGACCCAGTCGCCGAGCGGATCCGGCACGTCCAGAATCGCCGTCGGCAGCGCGTGCCCGGCGATGCGGTCCCAGCGGCGGATCGGCACCAGCCGCTGCATGATCTCGGCCGAACTCAGCGGCTCCACGACGGCGCGCGTCTGCGGCGTCCCCGACAATCGGCCGTCGGCGTTGAGTCGCGCACCGGTCAGCACGACCGATGCCGCGGTCGCCGTGGCGGCCGACACCAGGCCCGGCCAGATCGGTGACTTGCGCGTGTACAGCGCAATCGGATCGAACCCGGCGACCGTCGTCGGGCGAGTCTGACTGACCGAGACGAACCGAGTGCCGTCGAAGAACATCGTGGTCAGCCCCCGATATCCCGACCCCGACTCCCACGGATAGCTGCCGAGCCCGATCAATCGCAGCGGGCCGCACTCGGTGTATGCGGTTCGCGCGGCGCCCAACAGCTCGCCGGCATCGGGCGTCTGATCGAGTGCGGCGAGCAACGCATACGTGGTCGCCAGCTCGAGGGCGAGTGCCCCCGACGCCGACCGGCCCGCAAGCCATCCGGAAACGCCGACCGTCCGCTCGACGATCCGCTCCAGTTGATCGCCGATCCGACGCAGCGCCGCGGCGAGCCGGTAGTGATCGGCGGTTTGCGCGGAGATCGCCACAGCGGCGCAACGTTGCACCGAATCGGCGGACGCATGCGCGACGCCGAGCCGTACGACGTCGAGCAGCACCTGTCGGGCGCGCTGACGCATCCGCGCCCGCTCGGTCTCGCGGCGCAGTTGTGAACGCGTGGGTGGTTTCGGTTGGGGCGCAGCGTCTTCGACCGCGGCAATCGTCTCGACGACGGGCTCCGGCGGCTCTCCCTCGGCCATCGCACCCAGCCACAGCCCGACGGCGACGACGTGCCGGCACACGCCGGTCGCCGGGCAGTCGCAGCGCGCGGCGTCGGGACCGCGGGCATCCCAGCGCTGCGTGTGACCGCCGAATTCGACGACGAGTTCGTCCTCGATGCTCGACGCGGACGGCTGCGCGTCGAGCAGATCTCGGTGTGCCCGACGCACCAGCCCGACACTGGCGCGCTGTGCCCACGCGGCGTCGTCGAGCATCGCACACTGCCGCGCGGCCCGCCGTAGCGGACTCACGAGGTGACCTCCACCAGCCAGTCGGCCAGACCGCGTGGAGTCAGCGCCGCGATCTGCATCCCGACGTCGGCGAGCTGCTGCGCCATCGACCTGTCGTACAGCGGCGTCGACGCCGAATCAGATTGCTGCGCAAGCGAAGCCAGCCCGAGGAGGTGAACTCCGGAGCTGGCTATGTCGCCCGTGACGCGGATCAGTTCGGCCGGTGAGGAGCCCTCGAAGAAGTCGGTGATCAACACCAGCACGGTGCGCTGCGGGTTCGTCGAGAGCCCCGCGCAATACCGAAGGGCGCCGCCGATATCGGTGCCACCGCCCAGCTGCACGGTCATCAGTACCTCGACGGGATCGTCGGCGAACTGCGTCAGGTCGACGACGGCGGTGTCGAAGACCACCAGATGCACTTTCATCGTGCCGATTCCGGCGAGGATCCCGGCCATCACCGCGCTGTGGATCATCGAGTTCGCCATACTGCCGCTCTGGTCGACGCAGAGGATCACCTCCCACGCGAGGTGCTTGGCCTGCCGGTCGAAGAATCGCACGTCGTCGATGATGAGTCGCCCGAGTTCGGGGTCGAAGTTCTTCAAGTTGCGGACGATGGTCCCGGGAATGTCGAGGTTGGCGGCGCTGGGCATCGGAGAGTGGTTGAATCGGCGTCGATGCCCGACGAGGACGCGGCGGATGTCGGACTCGAGTCGTCGACGGATGTCGTCGACCACCTCCCTGATGATCCGACGTAATTGAGCGTCGAGTTCGCGCGGCATGCTGCGTCGCAAGCTCAAGAGCAAGGCCAGCAGATCAGTGCTCGGTTCCAGCGAAGCGAGGACTTCCGGATCGGTGACCAGATCGGTGAGGCCGAACCGGTTGAGGGCGTGCCCGACGATCACTTCGCCGACGGTGTCGTCGAACAGTGCCCGGACCTCGCCGAGCCACAAGATCGAACGCGGATCGCTTGCGCCCTGGCCGCCGGGACCGTCCGGCGCTGCGTCGTCGGTGTCGACGCCACGGCCGTCGTAGGCGCGGCCGTAGAGGTAGTCGAGCGCCTGGCCGCGGCGTGCGTCGAGGGAACCGGCGCTCGCCTGCCCCAACCGCTGTTCGCCGAAGCGCCCCAACACCAACCGCCAGCGGTCGAGTTCGCTCATCGCAACCACTCCGAGAGTCCTTGCGCGGCAAGGATTTCTGCCGCCTCCTCGGAAGTGGCTCGATTGGCGTCGACGCCGGGTCGTGCTGGGCCGTCGGGCCGTGTGACGTCGGTGGCGTCGCGAACGTCGAGACGGCGAGCGACGACAGCGGCGACGAGATCGGTCTCGGCCGGTGTGAGTTCGGCGAAAGCCAATCGCAGGTCGGGGAGCGCGGCGGTGAACTCGTCGTCGGTCCACGATGTGAACAGTTCACCGAGCATGTCGACGAGATCGGTGTCCTGCCAGGTGAATTCGCGTGCGGTGCGCATCAGCCCGGTCAGGAACGCGACTGCCTGTGACGCCGGGACGGTTCCGGTCAACATGCCCCGCGTGCGGGCGGCGAGGTCGGCTGCCGACACCTCGCCGATGGTGAACAACATGCCGGCCGCTCCGCCGCGCACCGTGGGAGATGGATGCTCGGCGTCGAGCGACTGGAGAAGCTCGGTGAAACCTGCCGCGTGATCGGCTGCGTCGTGTAGGTGTGGGTCGAGGACGGTGAGGCGCAACTGCTGCAAGGCGTCGACGACGCCGCGCGGATCGTCGGGCGGGAGGAGTCGCCCGAGATAGCGAGCTCGACGCAACGCCGCCGAGATGAGGGCGGGTAGCTCGTGAACTCTGTTGGCTTCCAACGGTTCTCGCGCCTGGGTGAGAAGAGTCAACTGAGCACACGCAGCGGCGACGCCGACGAACGACTGATCCGCCGCGATCGCCGCGTCGGCCGCGGCGGCGGCCCGCCCGGCCATCGGATGTAGGCCGAGGCGGCAACAGTCGACGACCAGCCCCGCCGCGACGTCGGACTGCTGGCGTTGCGCACCGTCGGCGAAGCGACGGAGAATCTCGTCGAACCTGGCCCCGACGGCGTCGGGCAGGGTGTTGCCGTACCGCGACGCCTCCACGAGCGCGGACTCGGTGCCGGGCGACCACCGATAGATCCAGGTCTCGGTGATGAGATGCAGGCCCGCCCGTTGGGAGTCCGCGCCGACCCCGGCGGCGAAGTCGGGGCCGCGCACCAGATGCGCGAACGGTACGTCGAGCAGCACCAGGCCGTGCAACAGTCGACTGGTCGTTCGGTGTGCGGGCCGGCGGTAGATCGCGAGTGTCACTTCGCCGGGAATCGGTTCGTCGACGTGCAGGCGTTGTGCACGCAACCGATCCAGGGCGTCGGCGACCAATGGCGGCGACGGCACGCCGGGCGGTACCCGACCGATCCGATCGCCGGTGAAGGCCGCGAGTGCCGCGGCCAGTACGGCACCGCCCTCCACGTCGACGTCCCCCTTGATGAACGTCGCCCGCACTCCGTCGAGGACGTCTGAACGCAGCGGTGCCCGACGCTCCCGCAACGTCGCGAGTCGGTGTGCGTGCACATAGGCGTCGGCGACAGTCGGTTCCGCGATCGGGCGACCCCGTTCCCGTAGCTCGGTGGCGACATCGATGAGCAAGTCGAGGGCGGCGTCGGTCCGGTACTTGGGGTTCGCGGCGTGTAGACCGGTCCAGATGCGTTGTTGCCACCCGGGTGCGGTGATCCCCGCGGCGTATCCGTTCACGGCGTCGACCTGCTGGAACGAGAACCGGATCAGCGCCGACGACGCTTGCGGCGCGGTGATGCTCGGACGTGGCGGTGGGGCGTCGAGCAGGTCGGGCAGAGCAACCGCGTGGAATCCGCCGACCACCACGAGGACCGGTCCGCTGCGTCCGGGCGTGTCGATGGCCTGCCCGATGTGCCAGGTCATCTCCGCTTCCCGGGCCGCAGTGCCGTCGCGCTTGCGGTCGGTGGCAGAGGTGTCGTCGCGCGCCATCAGACAGTAGGACGTGAGTCGCGCGAGGTGTTCGTGAAGTGGTTCGCCCGGATCGGCGAGCTCGAACAAGTGCTCCCAGAGATCGTCGGTGTCGGTACAGCCGAGCTCCTCGGCGAGCCGGCCCAGCCGCCGGCTGAAGTGCAGTCGGCTCTCGTCGAGCACCGGCTGCGGCCCGTCGGTTTCGCGGTCACGACGGGCCTTGTCGGCGGCGCGCTGTTCGGTGAATTCCAAGTCGATGAACGACGCCGGAATGCCCCGTGCGGCGGCCTCCCGCAATGCGACGAGTTCGGGGGAGAAGTCGCAGAACGGGTAATAGGCCGCGGTTGCCTGCGCGGCGGTTGCCTGCGCGGCAGCCGCAGTCACCGAGCTCGCTGCCTGACTGTAGGTGTAGACGGCCAACGGTGCCTGGGCGCGCTCATCGGTGAGGGCCCCGACCAGCGGCGTGAACGAGCGCGGACCCTCCACGAGAATCGCTGCGGGAGAATAGGTTTCGACGGCCCGCGCGACGGCGTACGCGCAGGCCGGAGAATGATGACGGACCGGGATGATCACATAGTCGTCGGTGACGAGTCGTTCCGCGACGGCCCGGATCTCCTGCGACGTTCGGCGGGGCGGTGTCGAAGCCATCAGCGTCGCGACTCTCGATGAGCGGACAGTGCTGCTGCCCAGGTCTTTTCCGTCGCCGCTCGACGCCGGACCACGATGTCGAAGTAGTGGTCGAGTTTGGGTCCGTCGTCGGCATTGTCTTTCAGGACGGTGCCGATCAGTTGCCGGGCGATGTGTCCGCCGTCGGCGGGGGCGTCGTCGAAGTAGTGTGCATCGAGCGCTGCGGCATAACCCACCGCGACGGCTTCGGCGGCTGACAGCACCGCCGCGGGTGACGAGACGGTGACGCCGTCGGCAGTGCTACCCGATCTCAGGTCGGCGAACACGTCGACGAGCAGTTCGACGGTCGCCGGCGGCAATGCGGTTGCCACGCCGGCGGTGCGCAGCAGTGCCGCGGTCTGTGCGGTGATCAGGTCGGCCTGCTGGCGGCGGTCGGTGATGGGGGCGACCGTCTCGAAGTTGAAGCGGCGCTTGAGCGCGCTCGACAAGTCGTGGACGCCTCGGTCACGCAGGTTGGCGGTGGCTATCACGTTGAACCCCGGCCGGGCGGCCAATCCCGTTGCGGCCGTCTGCGATTCACTGAGTTCGGGGATGTGCAGCACCTTGTCGGACAGGACGCCGATGAGCGTGTCGGAGATCTCCGGCTGCATGCGGGTGATCTCCTCGATTCGGCACAGGGTGCCCGATTCCATCGCCTGGAACAACGGTGCCCGCACCAGCGCGCGTTCCGACGGGCCCTCGGCGATCAGCAGCGCGTAGTTCCACGTATAGGCGATCTTGTCTTCGGTGGTGCCGACGCCGCCCTGCACCACCTGCTGCGACGTACCGGAGATCGCCGCGGAAAAGAGTTCGGAGAGAAACGATTTCGCGGTTCCGGGCTCGCCGACCAGTAACAGTCCGCGGTCGCTCATCAGGGTGACGATGCACCGCTCGACGAGCCGGTCGTCGCCGTAGAACTTGCGGGTGATGCCCGCGGCCGGGTCGCCGAGGATGAAGGTGCGGACCGCACGTGGCGACAGTCGCCAGCCCGCCGGGACCGGGCCGTGATCGCGCGCGGCGAGAGCCGCGAGTTCGGCCGCGAACCGCTGCTCGGCGGGAGCCCGTAGCACGGCGTCGAATCGGTTGTCGCTCATGCGAATCTCACTTCCTTGCGCCAGTCGGGCTCGAATCCGCTGCCGCGTTCGGCGATGCCCGCGGCGTCGGCCACGGTCTCGGCGAGCAGCGGGGCGGGGACGTCGCGCAGGGCGAGGCGGACATCGGCGGTGAAGGTGATCGAGGTCAGTGCGACGGGCAGATCCTCCACCGGCTGTTCGGTTCCGGAGAAACCGATCGACGCGGTGATGCCCAGCGTGGGGAAGTGTTTGTCGAAGGACAGGTAGATGCCGCCGTCGAGGGTGTCGCCCTTGGTGTACCCGCGTTTGGTGGCCGCCGAGCGGAGGGTGAACATGTCGATCATCGCTCCGGTGTAGTCGTCGATCGACCGCGCTCCCGGGTCGGTGGCGGCGTAGGCCGGGGCGAACTGTCCGAACAGCGGTGTGACGTCGTAGTCGGTGAAGTGCGCGGGCCAGTCGTCGAGCGGGGTGAGCGTGGTGTGCGCCAGCCGGATTCGAGTGCCCGCAGACAGCGTGATCTCGGCGTCGGCGGCGTCGGTGAGGGAGCCGTCGTCGAGCGGACGGAAGGTGATGGGATGTTCGGCGTCGGTCATCCACACGAGCCGCGCGGCCAGCAGCCCGACGATCGGGTGACCCGCGACGTAGTGTCGCCAGTCGTCGAGACTCCAAATGCGCGCGGTGCACATGGCGTCGTAGAGGCGCTCGGTCTGGTGTTTGACGATCGATTTGACGGCCTTGCGCGCCGCTGCGAGCTCGCGCTTCGCTTGGGCGGCGGCATCGCTGTCGTCTGAAACACGCGGGGCCGGCAGGTTTTTCAAGCGATTGCCGGCGTCGTCGAAGATGGCGACGGAGGCGTCGGGGGTGAGCCGGGCGGTGAAGGCGCGCGACCCGAAGTCGAGGGTCAGCGCGGCGTCGGTGAACCCGGCGTCGGGGACGGTGCGGTCGGCGAGCTCTGCGGCCGACCATCCCATCCGGGCGGCGAGCGCCTGGGTCTGCTCGACGGCTTCGAGTTGAATTCCCTTGGTGCGGAATCGTTTTCCAATGGACAGCAACACCTGCGCGGCACTCGGGTCGTCGACCTGGGCGAGCATCGCCAGCAGCGCCTTGCACTCCGCCGCCCGTAGTCCGTAGTACGTGCGGATGTAGTCCTCGGCGAGCGGCGCCGCGTGTACGCGACACGTCGTCGCGCAGACCGCGAGGACGCCCTTGGCTTTGATGGCCGTCGCCGACATCCAGAAGTCGAGCAGAGCGTCGCCGAACCGCTGTGCCGATGCCGGCGTGAACAGACTCCAGTAGTAGCGCGTGGCGACCGACGGTTGCGGCGACTTGGCCTTCGCGGCGTCGGAGAGCAGCCACTGCACCGTGTCGATGTCGACGGGTTCGGCGTCGTCGAGCCAGTACAGTTCCGGCAGCGCGTCCCAGTTCAGCCAGGCCAACACCGTGGCTGGGCCGCGCCTGGCGCCCTTGCGGACCGCGGCGGCGAGGGTTTGGCGGTTCAGGTAGTAGTCGGGGGTGCGGCCCAGCTCGGCCAGGGCGTCGAGCTGGCCCTGTCTGACCTTGTCGGAGCGTTCGGCGCGGTAGGCGGCGTCGAGCGCGGCGACGTCGTCGTCGGCGATGTCGGGGGTGGAGATGCGCGCCAGCCAGGCTGCCGCGATGGCTCGCGTCTCAAGTGTCGGGTCGGTCAGCGCGGCGAGAATGCGGGAGCGGCGTCGGGAGTCACGGGCGAGCGCGTCCTGGGCCTCGGTGCGCAGCCGCGACGACGTACCGAGCGCGATGCGATAGAGCGGGTCGGCGACGTGGTCGGGGACGCTGGGCAGGGTGGCGATCGCGGCGAACGGTGCCGTCGGATCCGCCGAGTAGAGGTCGCCGGTGCCCAGCTGCCCGACGACGGCGTCGAGATTCGCCGCGACGAATCCGGCGACGTCGGCGTCGGCCCAGGTACGGCCGAGGGGCTGCCAATTGCGACGGTAGGCGTCGAAGACGAGCGCGGCGCCGTCGTGCCCGGCTGCGGTGAGCCGATCGGCGAGTTCGGCGAGTGTCGGCCGGCCGGTCGCTCGGTAGAGGGCGTTCACCGCGCCGACGGCGCCGCTGGTCAGAGTGGGCTGATAGCTGTTGACGAGGTCGCCGAAGAAGCCGAGGGCGGTCAGCAGCTCGGGGACCTCGACCGCGGGACTGGCGGCGAAGTCGGCGAAGGCGTCGTCGGCGGAGACGTTCCAGCGGGGGAGCGGTACGACGGCCTTGGTGCGGCCGGGAGGTGCGGTCCGCGCCGCGCGCAGGGCCTTGGTCAGTGTGCTGAACGCTTTGTCGTCGAAGAAGCGCGTCGACGCCGCGTCAGCGCGCAGCCGTGGTGCGCTGGAGCGCCGCCACTCGTCGGTGACGGCGGTGATGTGCGCGTTGAGGGCCTTCTGGAGGCCGCGGAGCGCTTCGTCGAGTTGGTCGGGGTCGGTGGGCGGTAGTGCTCCGCCGGTCGTGATGGGGTTGGACTGCATTGGCGCAGAAGGGTTTTCGTCGACGGGATCGCCCCATTCGCGAGCGAGAGCCCGGGCCGCGGCGGACGTCGCGGTCGCGGCGAATCCGATCGCCCACGCGCGGTCCGGTGTTTCGGGAGCGAAGCGCCACAGTGCGCGCAGGGCGCGAAGCTGCTGCGCCGGTGATCCGTCGGCCGCGATCGTGCGCAGCTGCCGGACGAGATCGGAACGACGACACCGCGCGGCGAGCGGCTCGGTGGCGACGGCGAGTTTGGCGTTGTCGGCGACGAGGAATGCGGTGATGGCCGGCGCGAACGGGGCCAGCGCGGCATCGGGCAGCGCATCGAGCATCTTCAGCACGGTGTCGCGCGCGTCGCGGGTTGCCGATGCCGCGAGCGGCACCAGCGTCGGGGCGTACCGCGCGACGACGTCGGGGTAGTCGGACAGGGCACAGAGCACGCTGCGCGCACCGTGGAAGACGACGGCGTAGCGCCGGCCGGGGTGATGGGAGAACGCAGCTTCGAGGAGTTCACCCGGGCGGCCGCCGCCGGCGACGACGATGGCGTCGAGCGTCGCCAGCTGGACGGGGACCGGCTCTCGGTCTACCACCGCCGCGTACGCGAAGCACTGGCCGATGTCGTGGACGAGGGACTCTGCCCACTCGGCGTCGGCGATCGGCGCGAGAGTGGGTGTCGGGTGGCGCGGGTAGGCGTCGAGGATCGTCGCCCAGCGGACTCCCCAGTCGGCCGGCACGGCGTCGAGCTGGGCGTACATGCTGCGTCGGGCGTCGTGGGCGGGCCCGGTTCGCGTCGCGAGTGCGGTCGGCGGCCTGGTCTGTGCGAGCTCGGCGAGCACGTGTGCGTCGGCCCCGGTCTCGAGGTAGTCGGTGAGACGCCGGGCGAGGTCGGGGGCATAGCGGTCGTCGTCGACGCCGGCCCCCACCGCCGCCGCGGATAGGAAGGTCTTAGCGGGGGCGTCCAGACGCCTCTCCCGATCCCCGAACCATGCCATGGGAGCCAATGTAGAGGTCGCCCCTGACAAGTGGGGTGCCGGTTCGACCGTTCGATCGACAGCAGGTCGGCCGAGGCGGTGCGTCAGACGTCTCCGTATCCGACCATCAACGGTGCGTGGTCGGACAATCGCCCCTCCGGCGACGCGGCCTTGTCGACCCACGTCTGTGTCGCCCGCGCCGCCAGTCCGGGCGTCGCCAGTTGGTGATCCACCCGCCACCCGACGTCGTTGACGAACGACTGCCCGGCCCAGCTCCACCAGGTGAGCGGGCCGGGCCGATCGCCGTGGACGTGCCGCACGACGTCGACCAGTCGTCGTGTTCCGAGCAGCGAACCGAACCATTCGCGATCCTCGGGAAGGAAGCCGTCCATCTTGCGGGCGGCCCGCCAATTGGTCACATCATGGTGCGTGTGCGCGACGTTGAGGTCGCCGAGCAGGATGAACTCACGGCCGGAACGTAAGGCGGACAACCGATTTCGATTCAGCTCGTGCGCGAACCCGGTGAAGAAGCGGATCTTGCGCGCATGCTTCGCGCCACCGTCGGGTTCCTCCCGCATCGAGCCGGGCCGCTGTAATGCGGCAGGCAGACCACCCTTGGGAAGGTAGAGGCAGGCGATGGTCACCGGTCGGTCGGCCAAGTCGACCTCTAGATACCGGCCGTGCGTCGCGAATTCGCGCAGACTGCGGGCCCGTGGCGGATGAGTCGCCCAACTGCGCACGGCCGCCGGCGCCGCACGGGTGAGCAGCGCGACGCCGTTGCGCCCGGGAATCGACCCGACGTCGGCCGACGTCACGTAACCCGGGAACTCGCCGACCTCCGTCGCCGGACACCGCAATTCCTGCAGCCCGACGACGTCGGGGGCGCCCGACGACAGCCACGCGTCGAACCCGCGGCGGCGCGCGGCGCGGATGCCGTTGACGTTGAACGATGCGACGGTGAACAAGAGGTCCTCCCGGGTTCGAGCTGCGGCCATCGGACATTACCGGCATTCATACAGGTCAGGTCGCTGATGTCAGTACCTGCGCTTAGCCTTAGCGCATGACATTGAGCAACGAGAAGTTCATCTCGGTGACGACGTTCCGCAAATCCGGGGAAGCCATCGCGACGCCCGTCTGGGTGGTGCCCGTCGACGGCGACCGGCTCGGTTTCTGGACGTCGTCGACGTCGGGCAAAGCCAAGCGGCTCCGCAACAATCCCAAGGTCGAGGTGGTCGCGTGCAATCAGCGCGGCGTCGTCGCAGCGGGCGCCACCAAGACCGACGGCACCGCGCAATTGGTGACGTCGGGTCCGGAGTTCGACGCCGTGCAGGCCGCGGTCAAGGCCAAGTATGGGTTTCAGGTGTCTGTGTCGAAGGTGCTCAACACCATCGGCGCGAAGATCAAGGGACGCAACCAGCCCTACGGCGACACCGTGGTTCTGATCACCACCGCACCCTAGGGTGCGACGGCCTCATGCCGGCCGTCGCACCATTGCTCGGCAGGTACGCTCGCGCGTACCTCGTCGATGTGCTCGCCGCACCCGGCCCAGGTGATCTTGCCGCACGTCTCACATTGCACGGGCATGCACATGACGGTCCTTTCGTCGGTTGAACTCTGTGTCCGATGAACTCCATGGCAGTCTAGGCGCGCGTGCCGACATCGCGCGAAATCGCGTCGATCGCCCTATGGAGCCGGTGCCGCCGACAACCCGAGCGAGTTCATCAGCACCGGCCACGCCACGTGCAGTTCGTCTTTCCAGTACTCCCAGCGATGCGTGCCCGACGACCGCAGATTCGACGTGAAGGCGATGTTGAGCGCCTTCAACCGAGTACTCATCTGGCCGGTGCACAATGCGCTGCCGAACTCGAGGAACATCCCGGCCAGCGTGGAATTCATCGGATCGGCCGCCAGGTTGTTGTACGAGGCCGGGATGCCGTTGCCCGACGAGATGTAGATCGTCTTGCCGGCCAGTTGATCGGCGTGTACGTACGGGTCGTGGGCCGCCCAGTCGGGGTCGGTGAATTTCCCCCACATGTTCATCGAATTTCCGCCGCCGCGGCTGATGTCCCACTCGGTGAAGAATTTGTTGGGGCCGCTGGAGATGTTGGCGCAATCGCTGAAACCCGCGACGCCGGTGTAGAGATCGGGACGTCGCATCGCCAGCGTCAGCGCGGCGAGGCCGCCCATCGACGCGCCCGCGATGGCGTTGCGGCCGCTTCCGCCGAAGTCGTGGTCGATGATCGGCGGCAACTCCCTGGTCAGAAACGTCTCCCACATGTACTTGCGGCCGATGCCCGGGTCGACGCGCTGCCAGTCGGTGTAGTAGCTGTGCGGATCGCCGACCGGGGTCACGACGTTCACGTTCTGCGTCGACGCCAACGCCCCGACGTCGGTCTGCGAGTACCACCCCGACTGATCGTCGCGCGCCTCGGCGCCGTCGAGCATGTACAGCGTCGGGCGCTTGTCGCGGCTCTTCTCGGCGCCCTTGGGGCGCTGCAGGTCGACGACGACCTCACGCTGCATCGACGCCGAGTAGATGCGTAGCCGGAGCCGCTCGCGAACCGGGCGGGTGGCGACCACGCGGGTGATGGCGGGGCCGGGAATCGCTGCCGGCGGACCGGGTCGCGCTGGTGCGGGGGAGGGCGCAGGCGACGGCGGAGCCGGTGCCGCCACGGCCGGGCCGGTGCTGAGCGCCAGCGCGGCGACGACGGCCGTCACCGTGGCCACGATCGGCATTCTCACAAGTCGGTCCTCCTACGAGGCGCGCTGCACTCGCATCTCATCAGTCACACACATCACACCAGTAACAACCGGTCGAGTATGTCGCGCGCGGCGTCGAAGTGCCTAGCTCGGTCACCAAACCGAAACCTGGCAGTTATCCGTCAGTGCTCCGTGAGCGTCGGGCGTTTACGATCGGCGGTGATGAGCACCGCCGCCACCGCAGGCCAGCGCGTCGCGTCGTTGACCGGAATCCGTGCTTTCGCGGCATTCGCCGTCCTGGTCACCCACGCCGCCTACTGGACCGGCCACTATTCCGACGACTACCCCGGCCGCCTCTGGGCCCGCGCCGAGGTGGGCGTCGCGATCTTCTTCGTCTTGTCCGGGTACCTGTTGTTTCGGCCCTGGGTACGCTCGGCGACACAGCCCAGCGCGGCCCTTCCGTCGTCGACGACGTACTTCATCCACCGGGCCCGCCGGATTCTGCCCGCGTACTGGCTCACCGTCATCGTCGTCTACCTGGTCTATGCGATGCGCGACCACGCCGGACCGTCACTGGCCCGCTGGCTGCCGACCGATCCGGCCACCTACGGGACCGGGTGGGGCGGGTTCGTGCGAAACATGACGTTGACGCAGGTCTATGGATTCGGCCACCTGCACGCCGGGCTGACCCAGATGTGGAGCCTCGCCGCGGAGGTGGTCTATTACCTGATGCTTCCACCGCTGGCCTGGCTGCTGGTGGTGGTCGTGTCCCGACGTTCCCCGACGTCGGGGTGGCGACCCGACCTGCTGATCGCCGGGCTCGCCGCGGTGATGCTCGTATCTCCGATCTGGACGTTCGCGGTCGCCATCGGCTCGGGCGCCGACACCACCGCCCGACTCTGGGCACCGGCCTTCGTGGCGTGGTTCGCGGCCGGGATGATGCTGGCCGTGTGCCGTGACCTGATTCGACGCTGGCCGGCGTGGCCGTCGGTGAGCATCGCGGTGGTGCTGTTCGCGGTCTCGGCGTCGACGATCGCGGGCGGCCCGACCATCATCCCCGACACCGCCCCGCAGACCGTCGTCAAACACCTGTTGTACCTGCTGATATCCGTAGCGTTGATCGGTCCGTTGACCGTCGCCGACGACACCGCGTGGTCACGCCTGTGCGGCTCGCGCCCGGTGGCGTGGCTCGGCGAGATCTCCTACGAGATCTTTCTGGTGCATGTGATCGTGCTCGAATGCGTGATGGCCGCATTCCGGTATCGCACCTTCGGCGGGGATTCGGTGCTCGTCGTCGTCGCGGTGACCGCGCTCGCATCGATCCCGCCTGCGTGGGCGTTGCATCGGCTGACGTGACCGCTGTTCGAGTGCGGTCGGTGATGCGAGGCACGGCCCGATGTCGCAGGTCGGCGGTACCATGTCGAGGGTGAGTGCCAACTTCAATTCGTCGTCGAGCGCGGACATCCGGGCCTGGTGCGACGCATCGCGGATGCCGGGTGAGCGAGCCGAACTGTCGGATAACGCCGCGCTGATGATCGGGGCCGGTTTTCTGGCTCCCGCCGCACGGTCGATCGTCGTTCGACGTGCCTCGACGGGCCTGCCGCTGCCGGGCGTGCCCGGCGGATTCAGCGAGTTGCGGCGCCTGCAGCGCAGCATCGCGCAGGTGGAGCAGCAGTTGAGCAATCCGATGATGCCGTCGATGGTCGCCGCGGTGCTGCGTAACCGGCTCAACGGTCTGCAGCGTCGGCGCGACGAGGTGCACAAGTCGGTGGTGATCGCCAAAGGCGTGTTCGCGTCGGGGACGCGGGCCATCCGCCGCGAGCGGCGGGAGAACGTGTACCTGGAGCTCGAAGACCGGGAACGGTTGTTCGGCGGGCTGCTGTGCACCCCGACGCCGAACGTCAACAACGTCAACTACATGCGCAAGGCGGGCAGCGCGGCGATCGAGCGCATCGCGGGCGTCGTCGGGCAGGTGGCGTCGCGGGCGTCGGGATCGCAGGCCGAACAATGGGCCAGTCAGCTGTTCTCCGAGCCGACCGCGACGTCCGGGCCGCAACGGGAGGCGCGATTCGTCGACGGGTACGAGACGATCCTTTTCGTCGCCGGACACTACTACGACCGCATCGTCCGCAATCCCGCGTGGAGTTCGGACCATTTCGCGATTCCCCGGACGCAGGTGAATTTGCACGCCGAGTTGGCCGAGATCGCCGCCGATGTGATCGCGTTGCGTTCGGTGCGCGTCGACCTCGACCGCGCCCTGCGCAACGGTGGTTTCGATCAGTCGTTCGCCGACCACATCGCCGCCAAAGAGGCTGCGCTGCGGCCGGTCTGGAGTCAGCTCATCGACCGCGTCCAGGCGCTGACCGAGGTTGCGCACGTCGTCGAATCGGCCGCCGTCGAATTGCGATTACTCGCTGAATACAATCATGCGTCGGCAATCGACGACCGAATCGATCATTTGATCTCCCGCGCCGGAGAACGCGAGATTTCGGCCGATAATTCCAAACGGGTAACCGAACAAGTACGCGCGGGTGAAGAACAGCTACGCATTTATCGGGATGTATTGCAGGGCAATATCGCCCGTATTTCGATGAGTGCGCCGATGGAGCTTCCGGAGCGCTACGAACCGTCGTAGGGCCGGGCTCAGGGGCGCGACCAGTGCGTCAGATAGTCCTTCTCCGTCGGCGTGAGTCGACGCAGGGTGTGCGCCTCGACGTCGACGACGGCCATCTGCGTGGTGGCCACACACGCCGGGCGGCTATTCGCCGCATTGGTGTCGTTTGCCCGGATTTCGTAGCCGATGGTGAAGTCGACTGATCGAAACCGCTTGATCCACATGCCAATTCGCAGCGGCGAGTCGTCGTGGCGCAACTGGGCCTGATAGCGGATGTCGACGTGCACGATCATCGCGCTCTTGATCAGCGGCTGGTACTCCTCGCCCGCCGACAGGAGCCACTCGATGCGCGCTTCCTCCATCAGGGTCACCATGCGAGCGTGATTGACGTGCCCGAAGGCGTCCATATCGGACCAGCGGACCGGCACCGTCGCGGTGAACGCATAGCCGTCCGCTGCTAGTCCAGCCATCGTTCGACTCCTCGTCATCTATTCGTCATCGGCATGGTGCAATCTGCGATCGGACATATTCGGATCGGCGAATCTTCAGCACCCTGAGAATAGGCTGTGCCGACTCGCGATCATGGCGCGGCATCGTTAGGCTAGGAGTATTCGTCGTTCGTTCAGATGACGACCGAGCGGACGGAAACGTTGCTTCATTCTCCTGCACGACGAGATGGCCTGGCCGGAAAGACAGTAGTGAGCATAACGAAACGCCTGGTCATAGCCTTTTCGGCGGCAAGCATCGCCGCTGGACTGTGTGTGCCGGGGGTCGCCGGTGCCGCTCCGACGTCGACTCTGCCCGGCACCGAGCATCCCGTCGCTCAGATCTCCCTGATGAAGAAGCTCAGTGCATTGCGCACCGACATCTGGGTGAACTCGCCGTCGATGGGCGGCAAGGTCAAGGTCTCGGTGTTGACACCGCAGAACGGCACCGGTCGGCGTTCGACCGTGTACCTGCTCGACGGTGCGGGTGCCACCGGCGACGTCAGCGACTGGATCACCAAGGGGCGCGCGGGCGAATTCTTCGCCGACAAGAACGTCAACGTCGTGCTACCGGTCGGCGGTGCCGGCACGTTCTACACGGACTGGCGCAAACGCGATCGCAAACTCGGCAAGCCGATGTGGGAGACGTTTCTCACCAAGGAGCTGCCGCCGCTGATCGACGCGCGGTTCAACGGCACCGGACGCAACGCGGTGATCGGGCTGTCGATGGGCGGGCAGGCGGCTTTCGCGCTGGCCGTCCGACACCCCGCGCTCTACACGGGTATCGCGTCGTTGAGCGGCTGCCCACCCGTCGCGGCGCCGCTCAATGAGGGCTACGTGCGCACCACGGTCGGTCGCGCCGGCGGCGATGCGAGCAACATGTGGGGCCCGTACGGCTCCAGCGGATGGATCGCGCACGACCCGACGTCGAATCTCGATGCGCTGCGTGGCAAGAACATCTTCATCTCGGCCGGGTCGGGGGCGGTGGGGCCGCTCGACCTCGACGCCCGTCCCGACGGTGGCATCCCCAAGGAAGCGGTGACAGCGTCGGGGTCGGCGCTCGAACTCGCCGCCTACCGCTGCTCGATGGAATTCGCGTGGGACCTGCGCACCAAGGGCATCGCCTACACCGACGGATTCCGCTTCATCGGTACCCACAGCTGGCCCTACTGGCGTCGTGACCTGCCGGTTCTGTGGCCGACGATTTCCCGCGGTCTTTAGTCCCTCAATGCGGCACGGTCACCCGGCCGAGCTCCAAATGGGCGCTGTTCAGTAGATCCGCAGTGATGGTCACCCCTGTGATCCGCTCGGCCAACGCGAACGCCGCCGCGGTGTGATCGAACTCGGTGACCGCGGTGTCGGGGTCGTCGACGCGGAACCCGACGTCGCGCATCACGTCGAGCAGGCCGTCGGGTTGCGCGCCACTGCGCGACGTCGCGAACAGCGGCTCGAAACTCAGTTCGTCGATTCCGTCGCGCCACCACACGAAGTGGTCCAGCGCGTCGACGTTGCGGTAGTGCGCAACGATCTCCCGGCCGACCGAGACCGGCTGCATCAATGTTCCGGTGATACCGAGGTATCCGTTCTCCTCGAGCATCATGGCCCAACCGTCGTCGAGCGTTGCGACGCCGACGACCAGTTCGTCGCCGCCGTATTCGTCCCACGCGGTGTACGACGGCTCGTTCAGCTCACCGACTCCGGTGACGTCGCCGATCCGATGCGCGCCCAGCGCGCTCAGTAATCCGTCGGCGTCGACGTTGCTGACCAGTGTCAGGCAGTAGCCGCACTCGTCGAGGCCCGGAAACGACTCGGCGAACCAGCCGAAGTCGGCGCTCGTCACACCCGACATGAGCTCAGCCCCTCGCCGCCCAGCGTCGGGCGAAGGCGAGGAAGGCGTCGTTCTCCTGCCGGTGGGTGACGGTCACGCGCGCGCCGTCGCCGGCGAACGGTCGGATGACCACCCCGGCCGCGACACATGCGGCTGCGAATTCCGTTGTGTCGTCACCCAATTCGATCCAGACGAAGTTCGTCTGCGAGTCTGGTACTCGATATCCGAGGGTGCGCAATTCGGCGGTCATCCGCTCGCGCTCGGCGACGACGGCGTCGGTGCGGGCGAGCAATTCGTCGCCGGCCGCGAGGCAGGCGACAGCGGCGCTCTGGGCGAGGCTGTTCACCGAGAACGGAATGTGCACCTTGCCGAGTGCGGTGATGACTGTCGGGTCCGCGACCGCATAGCCGACGCGCAGTCCGGCCAGTCCGTATGCTTTCGAAAAGGTGCGCAGCACAACGAGATTCGGAAATTCTTTGCGCAGCTCGATGGCGTCGTACGCTTGCTCGGGCGTCAGGCGGTTGTACTCGAAGTACGCCTCGTCGAGCGCCACGATGATGTGCGACGGCACCTTGCGCAGGAACGCGACGAGGTCGGCGGCGTCGACGACGGTTCCGGTTGGATTGTTGGCGTTGCACACGAAGATCAGTCGGGTGCGATCGGTGATGGCCGCAGCCATGGCGTCGAGGTCGTAGACGAGGTCCTCGGTGAGTGGAATCTGGACCGGCGTGGCACCCGCCACGCGCGTCGCGAGCGGGTAGGTCTCGAAGGAACGCCACCCGAACAGCACCTCGTCGCCGACTTGGGCGGTGATGGTGATCAGGTTCTGGCACAACGTGACTGAGCCGCACCCCACCTGGATCTCGTCCTCGGTCACCCCGAGGGACTTGGCCAACTCGCCGGTCAGTGCGACCATCCCGTTGTCGGGGTAGCGATTCGCGTTCGACGCCGCTTCCGCGATGGCGTCGCGCACGCTCGGCAGCGGTCCCTCGGTGACCTCGTTGCTCGCGAGTTTGATCGCTCCGGGGAAGGTCTTTCCGGGAACGTAGACGGGAAGGTCGTCGAGGTCGGGGCGGATGCTCAGCGTCACACGTGACAGCCTATCGGACAGCCGAAATCCGGTGCTGGCCTGCCGGTTTGCTTACTCTGAACCACTGTGTGTAGTCTTTGATCCCGGCAGTTCAACAAGGACTTCGCTGGGAGGCGTGCCAGAGCGGCCGAATGGGACTCACTGCTAATGAGTTGTCTCACCAAAATGGGACCGGAGGTTCAAATCCTCTCGCCTCCGCCGACCGCGGTCAGCCGACAGCGGAAGACACAACTGAACACAGGCATGCGCCCGTAGCTCAACGGATAGAGCACTTGACTACGGATCAAGAGGTTAGGGGTTCGAATCCCTTCGGGCGCACCACGAAAACACCCCGCTACCTGCGCGAACAGGCGCGGGGTGTTTCTACTTCACCGAGTCGAGGCGACCGAAGTCACCGAATAGTCACCGTTTTGGTCGCGGCCGGTAGCTCTCTGCGGCCCTCGGGTCGCAACTTGCGGAAGACAACGGTGGTCGATGCTCGGGCATTTAAGCGAATCCGTCTAGACTTCACCTGCGAGGTATCTGACCTGCGTCTTTTCATTTAAGGTCATGACCCGACGGGTGCCGCTCTGCCTGAGAGCCAGGTCGCGGACGAAGGTGTTAGGAGTTACGCAGTGCACAGCTCACAGCTGAGCGCGGAAGAGTTCGCAGGCCTGGTTGGCCGACTCATCTCTCTGCGGCCCTCGGGTCGCAACTTGCGGAAGACAACGGTGGTCGATGCTCGGGCATTTAAGCGAATCCGTCTAGACTTCACCTGCGAGGTATCTGACCTGCGTCTTTTCATTTAAGGTCATGACCCGACGGGTGCCGCTCTGCCTGAGAGCCAGGTCGCGGACGAAGGTGTTAGGAGTTACGCAGTGCACAGCTCACAGCTGAGCGCGGAAGAGTTCGCAGGCCTGGTTGGCCGACTCATCAGTCGACCGGTGGAAACCGAGTGGATCGAGTTCAAGGAGAACCTAGCGGTGCCCTCCGAGATAGGGCAGCGGATCTCAGGTCTATCCAACTCGGCCACCCTGCATCGCAAACCTCGCGCGTACCTCGTTTGGGGTGTTGCGGATGCAGACCACTCGGTGGTTGGAACGCACTTCGATCCGTACGTCACCAAGGGCAAAGGCAACGAGGACCTGATCCCCTGGTTGCACCGCCTACTCGATCCCGCGCCAGCGATGACGCTCCATGAAGGACAGGTCGGCGGTAAGCGTGTCCTGGTCCTCGAAGTGCAGGCGGCAAGTCATGCACCGGTTAAGTTCAATGGTGAGGAGTACATCCGGGTCGGAAGCTATACAAAAAAGTTGCGCGCGAATGTCACGCTGAACGGGCAACTGTGGCGTGCGCTCGATGCCACTCCATACGAGTTGCAGCTGGCATCTGATCCGATGACGCCCGAGGAACTCCTAAGCAAGATCGACTACGCCAGCTACTACTCGTTGCAGGGTTGGCAAGTGCCAGCAACCGACGACGTTCTCGAACAGATGGTCAACCACAGTCTGATCACAGACGAGGACACCGGCCGGTTCGCGGTTACGAACCTCGGTGCGCTGCTCTTCGCGCAAGACCTACGAGATTTCCCATATATCGAGCGCAAGGCCGCAAGGGTCATCAAATACCGAGGTCAATCGAAGGTCAGCGCTGAGCGCGAAGTAGAGGGGCGGCGCGGGTATGCCACCGGGTTCGTCGGTCTCGTTGACTTTGTCAATGATGCATTGCCGCGGAGCGAGCGTATCGACAAAGCCCTGCGGGAACAGGTTCACGCCTATCCTGTCTCCGCGGTGCGCGAGCTTATCGCTAACGCCCTGGTCCACCAGGACCTTTCGATGACCGGAGCCGGTCCACTTATCGAGATCTACGACAATCGCCTTGAGATAACAAACCCAGGCGAACCGTTGGTGGATCCGGTCATGTTCATCAATGCGGCGCCGAGATCACGCAATGAGAAGCTCGCTACGATGTTACGTCGCTGTGGAATCTGCGAAGAGCGCGGGAGCGGTTGGGACCGTATTGGGTTCGAGATCGAGTTCAACCAGCTTCCTGCTCCAGAAGTACGGGTGTCTGCGAGCCATACCGTGGTGACGATCTACGGACCGAAGGTGGTAAAGGACATGACGCCGGAGGAACGGGTCCGCGCCGTCTACCTCCATGCGTGCTTAAGGCATGTGATGGGAGACCAGGTAACCAATAAGACTCTGCGAGAGCGCTTTCGGATGCCAGAGTCGAAGACTTCGACGGTCTCCGTCTACATTCGGGAGGCGCTCGAAGCCAACCTGATCGCGCCTCACGACCCGAGTGCAAGCCGGCAAAAGATGCGATACGTACCGTTCTGGGCGAAAGACACGACCGAGGGGATATGACCCGGCTGCTCCTGCCAGGCTTCCGGACTAAGGGAGCAGATGCCGGTCCTGATCATTCAGGAGCAACGCCGCACTAACAGCGCGACATGCCGCTGAAGTAGTCGCGGTTCGACGCAACCTGGTGGCCGTTGACCTTCACCACGCACGTCGAGAACGCGCCGCTCGACGTCGCCCTTGACTGGACCCGCTGACTCTTCGTGGTACGAATCTTGACGCCGTAACCGAACTTCTCAGGGCCGAATCCAATTGGAAGGTATCGGAATCTTGCTTCGCGAGTGACGAGCTTCCCGTTCGTCCCGGTGTAACTGATTTGATTCTGAACCATGTCAGACGTCCACGTGTATTCGACGATGGAGCCGGTGCTTGCAGTGCGTGCCTGCGCCACCCCTGGCGCTGCGATTGAGACGACGGCCGCGGCTGTGATGACGGTGGCGCAGAGGTTTGCTCGCATTGTTCCGCTTCTTCCTGTCTCGGGACGTCCACTCCGAACCGTGTCCGATACGGGCATGCTATGCAGAGTGCTCGACGAGCGAGCGTAGGTTCCGGCGAAATCGACCAAACGGACGATGCGGGCCGATCGGTCCCACAAGAAGGCCCCGCCACCTGCTTCGTGCAAGCGGCGGGGCCATCGTCACTTGAGACGCTTCGAGGTCAGCCGATTATCGCTGGCCTTCCTGGCGGCGTCGATCCTGCGATCCGATATTGTCGGCGCCGCCTTCGTCGCGGCGTTCCTCGCGCTCTTCGGCCTGCTCGTTCCGATCCTCGCGCAGTTCGTCGTTTTCCTTGTGGTGGCCCATGACCTTATCCCTCGCTGTCGAGCGCTCGTGTGCGGCGCGGTGTGCGTTGTTCAGATCAGCTACTGACGCAACACTACGCGTTCTGACGGCTGCGGTAGTCGCCTTTCCGCCCCGCCTGCGCCATTGCCGGGAAATAATTAGTGTGGCTAACACCTGCGGTATCGTGTCCGATATCTCCCATATCGTCACAGTCGCATCGGGGTCAGGAGAGATAACAGCATGCGGAAACTTCGTCTCATCGCCATCACGGCCGCGGTGGCGGCCGGCGTGGCCTTACCCGCGGTCGCCCAGGCAGCGCCGAATCTCAAACCTCTCGCCGACAACACCATCGTCTTTCAGATCCCGGCGATCGGCGGACTCGAAGTCGGTCCGGGCGGTGTGCCGGGTGGATCGTTCCAGCCGGTGTCTATCGCGGCTGAGCCCGCCGTGACCACCTTGCAATACCCGCCGCCTCCTCCGGCGATTGTCTTCTCGGCAGTCAACCCCGCGCCGTATTACTCGCAGTACGCCTACCGTTGGCTGTCGATCTCCTGGCACAACATCACCACCGGCAAGACAGGTGTCGTCAGCATCAGGCATTGGCGCAAGCCCGCTTACAAGGTCGACGGCTATCCGGCCTCGCTCCCGACATCGGCGATCGCCCAGACCGGAGCGGGTACGGTCGTCGCGACCGTCAGCGTCCTACGCGACCAGTACCAAGCGCCGCCCACGACGATCAGCGTGATCTCGGGTATCAGCGCTCTTGTGGTGTGAATGCGAAAGCCCCGCAGCCATTCCGTGCAGGCTGCGGGGCTTCGTGCGTGGTGCTTCTAGACGTACAGCGGGACAGTAGTGTGCGGAGGAACCTGATATCGGTCGACGATCTTGTTCAGTTCGACCTGCATGTACAGGGTATGGAGACCGAAGAGGAAGGCAAGCACCCACGACAGCGTCGGCGAGCAGGTCGGAGCTAACCCCGCGGCGCGCTGGGAGTCGCGGATGCGTGCACCGGCGTTGTGGAAACTGATTAACGGTGCGATGACCGTCCAACTCAGGAAAATCAAGACAAGCATCGGTCCCGCAACGGGAATCTGTCGACGGCGATCGAACTCGGCCATCTCCTTGTGGATCTTGTAGTACCAAACGAGGGGATAGATCCCGAGAGTGATCAGCGGCAGCCCAATCCAGACGCCGAGTGGATTGCGCCGCTTCATCGCGAGACCCGACGCGACAGCGGCAGGAGCGTGACCCGTGTCGGGCGATGGTGCGTTGAAGGGTGTCACGGCGCTGCCGGTTGGTGGTGAGACGAACTCACTGTGCTTGGACATGTCGTTGATGTCATTCGGCGAAGTCACCAAAGGAGTATCACGGCGTCGGTCAACGCCGACAAGACTCTGATCAGACGAATCTGTGCACTCATCGAGGTGGACTGGACGGTGCGACAAGCTCCGCGACCCTCACCTTCGGGCCGAAATGTGGCCGGCGTCATCGGATCTTTCCGATGACTTCTGCCCACCGTCTTCCGTCGCCTACCGTAGAGGGGTGAGTTCACTCGAATCGGCCGACAACCCCGGCACCGACGACTTCAAGTCGATGATCACCTGGCGTCGACTCACCAACAGTCGCCTCGAACAGGTCCGTCTGCATGTCTCCGGCATACGCATCAAAGCGTACGGGCGGATCATCTCGGCTGAGCCTGAGCAGGAACCCTATTCGGCGTCGTACGAGTTGATCACCAACGACATCGGCGTCACCAAACGGCTCAGCATCCACCTGGTGCGTGCCGGCGGCGAGTCGCAGGTGGCGATCAGCCGCGACGGCGAGAACAACTGGCTGGTGCAGACCGCAGAAGGCACCGTTCACAGTGACTTCAACGGCGCCCAGGACATCGACATCGCCATGAGCCCGATGTTCAAGTCGTTGCCGATCCGACGCCTCGGTCTGCACCGCGACGCCGCCGGCGAGCAGTCTATCCCGGTGGTCTACGTCTATCTTCCGGAGACACGTGTCGAGGGTGCGACGATGACCTACAACGCGGGCGCCGACGCGATCGACATCACCACTCCGATCGCGAGCACCGCGGTCACTGTCGACGACAACGGTTTCGTTCTCGACTACGCGGGCATCTCCACCCGTATCTAACCCAGCCATACCCTGGCGCGGTGCGCCTGTCTGCGCATTTCGTGTGCCCAGCCAGGCGCGCCGACGTCGACTCCGGTGATCGCCTCACGCGGCCCGGCGGCGATCTTGTCGTACGCGAGACGTGCGCGATGCCCGTCGTCGACGAGTATTTCGACGGTGCCGTGGTCGCGTAGTTCGTCGCGCGCCTGGATGAGTCGGTCGATGGTTTCGCTGAGTGCGTTGAGCAGCGCGGTCGAATTGGCCTCCAGCATGGCGCGCTGCAAAGCGGGTGCCGTGTCGGCGACCCGTGTGCCGTCGCGGAAACTTCCGGCGGCGAGACTCAATGCCAGGTTGCTCTCCCCGGCCCCGACGACGGCGGTCACATTCGCCGTGAGATGCGGCAGGTGCGAGATCGCGGCGACGGCACGGTCGTGCGCGTCGTTCGCCGCGGGCACGACCCGCGCCCCGGCGTCGAGCGCGATGGCGGCAATGGTCCGCCAATCGTCGGGGTCGGTGTCGTCGGCGGTGGTGAGCATCCACATCGCCCCGGTGAACAATGCGGGGTCGGTTGCGTCCCAACCGGATTCGCTGGTTCCCGCCATCGGGTGTCCGCCCACGTACCGAGCCTGCGGATGGTGAGCCGCGACGATCCGCGCGACTTCTTCCTTGACGCTCACGACGTCGGTGAGCAGACATCGCGGCGCATGCTCGACGACGGCGGGCAGCACGGACTCCAGCGCTGTCACCGGCGTCGCCAACACGATCACCGCGTCGCACTCGGCGGCGCGGCGCAGCGTCTGCACCAGATCGGTCGACGCGTCGTAGCCGGCGGCCTGAGCGGCGTCGACCGTAGCGGCAGATCTGTTGTAGCCGAACGCTTTTCGGCCGTTGTCTGCGGTCACGCGCAGCAGTGATCCGCCGATCAGTCCGAGTCCGAGAATGCAGATGGGTGCGTCGATGCTCACCGCTCCAGCGTGTCACATCGTGCACCGGTAATTGACCAACAGTTGACGACCACCCGCTGAGTTGGGCGAACGGTCCGTTTGCGACTACCGTGACCTGCATGGCAGGTGGCTCTGGCGGATCGAAGTCCGCGCAGTCGAACGACGTTGACGTGGACGGTTTCGCGGTTGCGGTGGTGCGTGATGAGACCGCGTGGAAGGTGACCGCACTCGACGCGACCGCACTGACCGACCTCGCCGACGCCGAACGCCAGCTGCGCGACCTGCGCGCCGCAGGCGCAGCTTTCGGGCTCATCGACGTCGACGACGAGTTCTTCATCGTGCTGCGGCCGTCGCCGTCGGGGACGCGGCTGCTGCTGTCCGACGCCACCGCGGGCATCGACTACGACGTCGCCGCCGACGTCCTCGACGCACTCAACGTCGAGATCCCCGACATCGACCCCGACGAGCTCGACGACGTCGACCCGTGGCCCGAGGGCGATCTGGGCGTCCTCGCCGACTTGGGTCTGCCCGACGCCGTGATGAGCGTCATCGTCTCCGACACGGACCTGTATGCCGACGAGCAACTCGCGATGGTCGCCGCGCGATTGGGATTCGCCGAGCAATTGACCAAGGTTCTCGAGTCCATCGGACACTAGTGTCCGCTCTGGACCGGGAGTTTGAGGCGTTGATCACCGCGGCGCTCGACGCCGCGCGACATTCCGGCCCCGACGACGTCCCGATCGGCGCCGTCGTCGTCGACGCGGACGGCGTCGAACTGGCCCGGGCGGGCAATCGTCGGGAAGCCGACGGCGACCCGTGCGCCCACGCCGAGGTTCTTGCGCTTCGGGAGGCTGCTCGACGCCACGGCGACGGGTGGCGGTTGGAGGGGTGCACCATCGCAGTCACAGTCGAGCCGTGCACGATGTGTGCCGGCGCGATTTCGCTTTCCCGAGTGGAACGCGTCATCTTCGGCGCGTACGAACCGAAGACCGGCGCCGTCGGATCATTGTGGGATGTATTACGCGACCCGCGTCTGACACATCGGCCGCAGGTGCGCGGCGGAGTCCTCGCGGACCGATGCGCGGCCATTGTGCAGGACTTTTTCGCCGCCCGCCGCGGAAGATCCGGGTAAAAATCAGAGCACACCTCAGGGTGCCGACGGGCCGGGTATGTGGCAGATTGGTGGGGCACATCCCGTCTGTCTACAAGGGAGAAAACATGTCCGACGCCAATGACAAAGTCACCGAGGCCGTCGACGCGGCCAAGCAGAGGTTCAACGAGTTCGCCTCGAATGAGAAAGTTCAGGGCGCGGTGAACACCGCGGTCGGCAAACTCAACGAGTTCGCGGCCAATGAGAAGGTCCAGGGCGCGGTGAACACCGCGGTCGGCAAGGTCAACGAGTTCGCAGCCAATGAGAAGGTCCAGGGCGTGACCAACCAGGCCGTGGAGAAGCTCAACGAGTTCGCCGCGAACGAGAAGGTTCAGGGTGCGGTCACGACCGCCTTCGAGAAGCTCAATGAGATCAAGGAGCGTTTCGTCGGGGGCGCCCCGAGCGATTCGCCTGCGCAGGCTCCGGCCGAGACGGCTGCCGAGGCGGCCCAGACCTTCATCGACGCTGAGAAGTCGGCACCGGCTGCCGAGACCAAGCCTGCAAGCGACGCGTAACGTCCCGTTTCATCGCTGACCAGCCGATTTAAGGAATCGGCCACCCCTGCGGTAATCTTTTCCGCGGTGGCGTGTCCGAGCGGCCGAAGGTGCAGCACTCGAAATGCTGTGTGCGGTAACCCCGTACCGGGGGTTCAAATCCCCCCGCCACCGCGCAAAGCCCCTCACCTGTTTACGCAGGTGAGGGGTTTTTTCCATGATGGCGGCGGGCGGCGGTGACGTCATGGGGGCACGTGCGGGTGTTCGATCGCGTTGACCAGGTGCGTCTCTCGGTCACGTACGGCTAGTGGCGCGTCGCACTTAGAGAGTTGTATGTCCGTTGCGTTCCTCTGCCGGTTGAGCCTCACGTTGTGCGCCTTGGCAATCCGTGTTGCGGTGGCGATGATGTCGCGGCGCAGGCTGGGGACGTTGTCGACGGTGAAGTCTGCGATGGTGCCCGCGTGCGCAACATGGCCTCGGACATCGTCATCGGTGTCGACATGGACGGGATGGAGCCGTTGAGGCGGCGCTCAAGCCGATCTACCGGCCTGCAGCGAGGATGCTGCCCCTTGACGCGCTGAGCGCGTTCGGGGCCAAAGAATTCGGCAGCGTTACCCTCGGCGGTCAAGACGTTCACGGATGTGTGGGAACGATTCACTCCGTTCCTGACTTTCCCGCCTGAGTTGCGGCGAGTCATTTCACGACGAACTCGATCGAAACGTTGAACTAGCAGCGTGGAAAAGTGACAAAATCGCGTGGGCATTTCCCAACGATCAGGTCGTGCTGAAACAGTTGTGGCTGTCGATCTGCAATATCGAAGACAAGCGTGCCCGCGAACATGACAAGGAACGCGGTAAGCCCGCCAACCAGCGAAATCCCGGCCGACTCATTGAAGGAGCCGTCACCCCCAATTGGAAACGGGCACTCGAACAACGCGCGCTCGTCTACCGCGAACGCATCGAACCCCACCTATAACAGAACAGAGGCACTATGACCCACGCTGACGGCCTGACCCATTCCGACGCTGCAGCGATCGTCGCGATCGATGTCCTGGACGCAGTCCACGACATTCTCACTCGTCTCTACGACCACGGCGACACCACCAGAATCATCGCCGATATCGCACCCGACCACCGCAACCACCAAACCCTTATCGAACAAATCGTGCACAATCGCGACGATCTCGACCAGTAAGGGAATCAACACTCACTTACACGGGAAACGTGACAAAGCTCATTCGACCATTCCGTTGAACTCCGGGTCGCGCGGCGGCCCAACCGCAGCGAGGTCCTCAGTGTGCCGCAATGGGCGGCCACCGTCGTCGGTTTCCCTTTGCCGCCGATCGCCGCTTCGCGATCCCACACCAGGTTTGGTGACCCAGCCGACTTTGCAGTCAGTTGCCACACGCCCTCAGTCAGATCCCCGCCCTGTCGGGTCGGTGGCATCATCGAGGCCATGAGTCGGAAGAACGTCAACGTCATTATCAACACCAGGGATACGCCGAACTGGTTGTGTCCCAATGGAATCTGAAATCCCAGGGAACAGCAGATCCCACTGTGACACGGCGCAGGTTGATACTCGACCCGATCAAACGGATCGGCCCTGCGGTACTCCGGATGGATCACTCGGACCCCATCCTAGAGGAACGTCAACGGCCTTCAACGCTGCACGAACCGCATTACGCGCCACACCCAACCGGCGCGCGATCTTCTTGTTCGGCATCTCTTCGACCCGACGCGGCCGCCGGATCTCACCCACTGCTGCACTGAAACCATCGGCCGAGCTGTAATGAGGGGTCAAAATGCGCCCGTCGCCAGGGTCAGATTTCAGCCGTCGTTAGCATCGACGAGAGTATTCGTGCTTACTCCAACTCGACGTCGGGATACCGAGACCGGAGCTCATTCGATATCGGGCTTGCTGAGCTGCCTCGATTACGACCCAGAGATCTCATCCACGGCGGTAGGATGTGCGATTTTCGAAGGAACGCAGGTCTCGTCACCTTCTCCGTTTGGCCACATGCATATAGCTTGGCGTCAACCGAGCGTGTTGTGAAACACAAATATGACAACCGACTTATCGCAATTCTGTTGTTAGTGCGCCGCCTCACACGAGCCCGCTGTTTCGGGAAGACAAAGTAGGTCGGACTGTGTAAGGTCTCCTCTCACAACCGAAAACGTCGATGACGCGCGGTGGGAGACCCCCTTGAATGGGCGCCGTAGGAGCAACATCCTCCCCGGGAATCTCTCAGGCTCACGTACCACCGCGTCGAGACAACTCTGGAGAATAGTTCCGGTCATCATCGCTGACCGGTCTTACCGAAGGTGAATCGCAGGCCCGGTTTCGCGTGGGTCGGCCCAAACTCTCAGGTGTCGAGGACAGAGCGGGGAGGCACATCCATCTCGACGTGCCCGTGCATCCACGGGCTCCCTGGACCCTGGAGTTGCCTCGTGTCATCACCCATCTCATGTTCGGCGCCGACCGCCGGCAATCCCGACTTCGTATCCCGTCATGTCGGGCCCGACGACTCGTCCATCGCGCAGATGCTCGATGCGTTGGGCTATGACAGCCTCGAGGAGTTGATCGACGCCGCGGTCCCGGAACAGATCCGCACCCAGACTCCGCTGCAAGTGCCGGCGGCGCGGTCGGAGGCCGAGGTGCTCACCGCGTTACGAGAGTTGGCCGCACACAACACACCTCGCGTCCAGATGATCGGGGCCGGATATCACGACTCGATCACCCCGGCGGTGCTGCGACGCAACATGCTCGAGTCGCCGGCCTGGTACACCGCCTACACGCCCTATCAGCCGGAAATCTCCCAGGGGCGACTCGAAGCACTACTGACCTTCCAGACCGTCATCGAGGATCTCACGGCACTGCCGCTGGCGGGTGCCTCGCTGCTCGACGAGGCCACCGCGGTCGTGGAGGCGGTGCTGTTGATGCGGCGGGCGAACAAGACGTCGCCTAGCTCCCGGATGGTCGTCGATTCCGATTGTCTCCCACAGACACTCGCGGTTCTGAGGGGACGCGCCGCGGCGGTGGGTATCGAGATCGCGGTCGCCGATCTCAGCGTCGGGTTGCCCGCCGGTGACCTGTTCGGTGTAGTGGTGCAGGCACCGGGCGCGAGCGGCGCGGTGCGTGACAACACCGCCCTGATCGCAGAGGCGCATCAACGTGGTGCACTGGTTGCAGTTGCCGCGGATCTGCTGTCGCTGACTCTGCTCACCCCGCCGGGTGAGCAGGGCGCCGACATCGCGATCGGGTCCGCGCAGCGCTTCGGTGTGCCGTTGTTCTTCGGCGGCCCGCACGCCGCCTACATCGCGGTGCGGTCGGGACTGGAACGGATGTTGCCGGGCCGGTTGGTCGGGGTGTCGGTCGATACGGCCGGTCGACCAGCCTATCGGCTGGCACTACAGACCCGCGAACAGCACATCCGCCGCGACAAGGCGACCAGCAACATCTGCACCGCTCAGGCACTGCTGGCCAATGTCGCAGCCATGTACGCGGTCTATCACGGCCCAGAAGGGTTGCGCGCCATCGCCGCCCGGGTCCACGGTCACGCTCGGGCACTGGCCGACGGGCTGACTGCGGCCGGTCATCGGGTGCTACACGAGCAGTTCTTCGACACCGTCACCGTAGTGGTGCCCGGACACGCAGACACCCTGGCGGCCGCCGCCGAGCAGGCCGGCATCAACCTACGTCGTGTCGACGACGATCAGGTGGCGATCGCCTGTGACGAGGTCACCACCGACACCATCGTCGACGACGTGCTAGCGGTGTTCGGCGCTCGCCGGCACCACACAACCGATATCGGCAGCCTTCCCGCCCCTGTGCTGCGCACGTCGATGTTCTTGCAGCATCCGGTATTTCACAAACATCGCTCAGAGACGGCGATGCTGCGCTACCTGCGGATGCTCTCGGACAAAGACCTTGCGCTCGATCGCACCATGATCCCGCTCGGGTCGTGCACCATGAAGCTCAACTCAGCGGTCGAGATGGAGCCGATCAGCTATCCCGGGTTCGCCACCATCCATCCCTTCGCCCCCGAGCATCAGACCCGCGGCTACCGCCAGCTGGTCGCCGACCTCGAGCGGTGGCTGGCCGACATCACCGGCTATGACCGGGTCTCGTTGCAGCCCAACGCCGGATCTCAGGGCGAGCTCGCCGGTCTGCTGGCCATCCGCAGCTTCCACGTCGCCCACGGGGATGCCCGACGCGACGTGTGTCTGATCCCGCAGTCCGCGCATGGCACCAACGCCGCATCGGCCGTCCTGGCCGGATTGCAGGTGGTGGTCGTGGCCACCGCCGCCAACGGCAACATCGACGTGGCCGATCTGCGTGCCAAGATCGCCGCGCATACGGGTCAGATCGCGGCGATCATGCTTACCTATCCGTCGACCCACGGCGTGTACGAATCCGATGTCCGCACTGTCTGCGACCTCGTGCACGAGGCCGGTGGCCAGGTGTATGTCGACGGCGCCAACCTCAACGCGCTGGTCGGGCTGGCCCGACCCGGTGAGTTCGGTGGTGACGTCAGCCACCTGAACCTGCACAAAACCTTCTGCATCCCCCACGGCGGCGGCGGTCCCGGCGTAGGTCCGGTGGCCGTGCGTGCGCACCTCGCACCATATCTGCCCGGCGATCCGGCCGCCGGTGACACCACCGCGACTCCGGTGTCGGCGGCGAACTACGGGTCCGCCGGCATCCTGCCGATCACCTGGGCCTATCTGGCGTTGATGGGTCCCGACGGACTCACCCGCGCCACCAAGACTGCAGTACTGGCCGCCAACTACCTCGCCCACGCGCTCGCCCCGCACTATCCGGTGCTCTACACCGGAACCGGAGGGCTCGTCGCCCACGAGTGCATCCTTGATCTGCGCGAGCTCACCACAGCTACCGGTGTGACCGCCGAGGATGTCGCCAAACGTCTCATCGACTACGGATTCCACGCTCCCACACTGTCATTCCCGGTCAACGGCACCCTCATGGTCGAACCCACCGAATCGGAGAACCTCGCCGAACTCGACCGGTTCATCGAGGCGATGGTCGCCATCCGCGGCGAGATCGACCTGGTGGCCGACGGGGTCTGGCCGGTCGAGCGGAGTCCCTTGCGGCAGGCACCACACACCGCCGAGCAGGTCACCGCCGACCAGTGGGATCTTCCCTACCCCCGACACACCGCCGCCTATCCCGCCGCCGCGGTGCGCGGGGCGAAGTACTGGCCGCCGGTCGGCCGCATCGACGGCGTGCGCGGTGACCGCAACCTGGTCTGCTCCTGCCCACCCCCGGAAGCATTCGCCACCGTCAGCCCATCACTCGTTCCTGCCCAGGAGGCCACCCGATGACCACCCAAGTCTCACCGTTGCTCGGCGAACACAATTCCCTCGGCGCACATTTCACTGATTTCGCCGGCTGGCAGATGCCCCTCAAATACGCCGGTGACCTCGCCGAGCACCACGCGGTGCGCGCCGCGGCCGGACTATTCGACCTCTCGCACATGGGCGAGATCGCCATCGACGGCCCCGACGCCGCCGCGCTGCTCGACTACGCCCTCGTCGGGCAACTCTCCACTATCGGCTCCGGCCGCGCCAAATACTCGTTGATCTGCACCGCCGACGGCGGCGTCATCGACGACCTGGTCGTCTACCGACTCGCCGACGACCGCTTCCTGGTCGTCGCCAACGCCGCCAACGCAGACCACGTCCACGCCGAGTTCGTGGCCCGGGCCAACGATTTCGACGTGTCGGTAACCGATCAGTCGGCATCGACCGCACTGATCGCCGTGCAGGGCCCCCAGGCGCAAAACATTGTGCAAGCCCTGGTTTCGGGTCCGGAACGCGCATCTCTGGTGGCCGAACTCAAGTACTACGCCGCCGCGCCCGCAGTGGTCGCCGACATCGACGTGCTGCTCGCCCGCACCGGCTACACAGGTGAAGACGGGTTCGAACTCTACGTCCCCAACGAGCACGCTGTCCCTCTTTGGCAGGCGTTGCTTACCGAAACCCGCACGCGCGGAGGCACTCCCGCCGGTCTGGCCTGCCGCGATACCCTGCGGCTGGAGGCCGGTATGGCGCTCTACGGACACGAGCTGACGCTGCACACCAACCCGTATGCGGCGGGACTGGGCAAGGTCGTGCGCCTCGACACCAGCTTCGTCGGACGCGATGCACTGGCCGCTCTCGCCGACCAGCAGCCCACCCGCAAGCTAGTGGGTCTCGTCGGGTCCGGCCGCCGCGCCGCCCGCGCCGGCTACCCGGTCCTCGACACGTCGGGCCATGTGATCGGCACTGTCACCTCCGGTGCGCTCTCGCCGACACTGGGCTATCCGATCGCGATGGCCTACCTCGACCTCGCCCACGCCCAGCCCGGCACCCACGTGTCTGTCGACATCCGCGGCAAGGCCGAAACCTACACCGTCACCCCACGTCCCTTCTACCGCCGTCCCACCACCTCCTAGCTCCACCTCTTTCGCTGAAAGGCCTCACCATGTCTGCTGGACTGCCCACCGACCGCAGCTACACCGACGAACACGAATGGGTGCTCGTTTACCCCGGCGCACCGCTGCCCACCGATGAACCGGTGCGGATCGGGATCACCGCACTGGCCGCCGACAACCTCGGCGACCTCGTCTTCGTCGAACTCCCCGACATCGGGTCCACGGTGACCGCCGGCGAGACGTGCGGCGAAGTCGAGTCCACCAAGACCGTATCCGAGTTGTATTCACCGGTCACCGGCACAGTCACCATCGTCAACACCGCTGCCGTCGACGATCCAAGCATCATCACCAGCGACCCCTACGAGGGCGGATGGCTGTTCGCGGTGTTGGCCACCGACGCCGGTCAGCTGCTCACCGCCGCCGAGTACGCCGAGAAGAACGGGGTCGGGGAATGAGCGTGTTGGATCGAACCCTGACCGACTTCGACCCCGATGTCGCCGAGCTGATCGGCAAGGAGTTGCAGCGGCAACGCTGCGGGCTGGAGATGATCGCCTCGGAAAACCATGCACCGCTGTCGGTGATGCAGGCCCAGGGTTCGGTGCTGACCAACAAGTACGCCGAGGGCTACCCGGGGCGGCGGTATTACGGCGGCTGCGAACACGTCGACGTCATCGAACAGATCGCCATCGACCGGGTCAAGGCTCTGTTCGGTGCCGAGTTCGCCAACGTGCAACCCCATTGCGGTGCCACCGCCAACGCCGCGGTGATGCACGCCCTGATCAACCCCGGCGACACCATCCTCGGGTTGTCCCTCGACGCCGGCGGCCACCTCACCCACGGCATGCGCATCAACTTCTCCGGCAAGCTGTATACCGTTGCGGCCTATGGTGTTTCCGAGTCCGACTACCTCATCGACATGAGCGCGGTGGCCGCAATCGTCCGCGAGCACCAGCCCAAACTGATCATCGCCGGCTGGTCGGCCTACCCGCGGCACCTCGACTTCGCACGATTCCGGGAGATCGCCGACGAGGTGGGGGCTTACCTGATGGTCGACATGGCCCACTTCGCCGGACTCGTGGCCACCGGGCTGCACCCGTCGCCGGTGCCGCACGCGCATGTCGTCACCTCCACCACCCACAAAACACTCGGCGGCCCGCGCGGCGGCATCATCCTGTCCAACGATGCGGCCATCGCCAAGAAGGTCAACTCGGCGGTCTTCCCCGGCCAACAGGGCGGCCCGCTCGAGCATGTCATCGCCGCCAAGGCCACCGCCTTCAAGATGGCCGGCGAACCTGAATTCATCGAGCGTCAGCAGCGGTGTCTGGCCGGGGCGCAAGCAATCGCGCACCGCCTGAGCCAACCCGACGTCGCAGACGCGGGTATCAGCGTCCTCACCGGAGGCACCGACGTGCACCTCGTGCTGGTCGACCTGCGCAACGCCGCCATCGATGGCCAGCAGGCCGAGGACCGGCTCGCCGCAATCGGCATCACCGTCAACCGGAACGCCGTTCCCTCCGATCCACGCCCGCCGATGGTCACCTCCGGGCTACGGATCGGCACCCCGGCCCTGGCCACCCGCGGCTTCGGCGTCGCCGACTTCGAGTTCGTCGCCGACCTCATCGCTCGTGCCCTGACCGCCACCGACGGTGCCGACGTCAGCGACCTGGCCGCGCAGGTGCGTGCGCTCGCTGAGGCCCATCCGCTCTACGTCGGCGTGGACACACCATGACCGTCAGTGTCTTCGACCTGTTCACCGTCGGGATCGGCCCCTCGAGTTCGCACACCGTGGGTCCGATGCGGGCCGCCGCCGACTTCGCCGCGACTCTTGACCGGCGGGGACTGCTCACCGACCTGACCGCCGTGCGCGTCGACCTCTACGGGTCGCTGGCGGCCACCGGCGCCGGACACGGCACCATGGCCGCCATCCTCCTCGGCCTCGAAGGTCACCGCCCCGACACCATCGACCCCGAAGATATGGACCAGCGGCTTGCGGTGATTCGCGCCCGCGGCCAGATCACGGTGGCCGGCGTCGTCGACGTCGCGCTCACCGAGGATGACATGGTCCTGCATCCGACCACCATCCTCGACCGGCACCCCAACGCCATGACGGTGACCGCGCATGCCGCGGCCGGCCACTGGGCCCAGACCTTCTACTCGATTGGCGGCGGGTTCGTCATCACCGACGACGATACCGTCACGGCCACAAACGAACCCGACACCGATCATCCCTTGACGTTCAACTCGGGGCAGGACCTGCTGCTACTCACCGAGCGTTACGGCATCCCGATCAGCGCGGTGATGCTGGCCACCGAACAGCCTCGGCACACCGAAGCTCAAGTACGCGCCCGACTGCTCCACGTCCGCGACGTCATGCAGGCCTGTCAGCAACGGGGCATGACCCGCGACGGCAACCTCCCCGGCGGCCTAGGCGTGCGACGCCGCGCCCACGAGTGGTATTCCCGACTCACCGCCGAGGACCCCGACCGGGTTCCAGAGTTCGCCGAGGACTGGGTCAACCTCGTCGCGCTGGCGGTCAACGAAGAGAACGCCGCGGGCGGCCGCATCGTCACCGCCCCCACCAATGGTGCAGCCGGCATCATCCCCGCCGTCCTGCACTACGCCCGCCACTACACCCCGGCCGGCCGCACCGATCCCGACGAAGTCGCCGTCCGATTCCTGCTCACCGCCGGCGCCATCGGTTCCCTGTACAAGCAACGTGCCTCGATCTCTGGTGCCGAGGTCGGCTGCCAAGGTGAGGTCGGCAGCGCCGCATCCATGGCCGCCGCCGGGCTGGCCGAGATCCTCGGCGGTACTCCGGAGCAGGTGGAGAACGCCGCCGAGATCGCGATGGAACACAGCCTCGGTCTCACCTGCGACCCGATCGGCGGGCTCGTGCAGATCCCCTGCATCGAACGCAACGCCGTCTCCGCCGGCAAAGCCATCAATGCCGCCCGCATGGCGCTACGCGGCGACGGCCGCCATCGCGTCAGTCTCGACCAGGTAATCGACACCATGCGCACCACCGGCCACGACATGAACGCCAAATACAAAGAAACCGCCACCGGAGGACTCGCCGTCACCGTAGCGGTCAACGTAGTCGAATGCTGACCGCCGGCGCCCTCTGATACTCGCCCCCAACCCATTGCCGCATCAGGAGATCTACCATGACCATCGCCCCCGAGGGCCGGCGGCTGCTTCGCCTGGAAGTCCGCAACAGCACCACACCCATCGAACGCAAACCCTCGTGGATGAAGATCAGAGTCCGCACCGGCCCCGAATACCAGGCACTGACCCGCCTGGTCGAACGCGAGGATCTGCACACGGTCTGTCAGGAAGCGGGCTGCCCTAACATCTTCGAATGCTGGGAAGACCGCGAAGCCACCTTCCTCATCGGCGGAGACCAATGCACCCGGCGTTGCGATTTCTGTCAGATCGACACCGGCAAACCCGTCGCACTCGACCGCGACGAACCACGCCGCGTAGCCCAATCCGTGCAGACTATGGGCCTGCGGTATGCCACCATCACCGGCGTCGCCCGCGACGACCTGCCAGATGGCGGCGCGTGGTTGTACGCCGAAACTGTCCGACAGATCCACCAGCTCTGCCCCGACACCGGCGTCGAGCTGTTGATTCCAGACTTCACCGCCACCCCCGAGCAACTGGCGGAGGTCTTCGACAGTAGGCCAGAAGTCTTGGCCCACAACCTCGAAACCGTCCCGCGGGTGTTCCGCCGCATCCGCCCCGGCTTCAACTATGAGCGCTCTCTCGAGGTCATCACCCGTGCCCGCGACGCCGGTCTGCTCACCAAATCCAACCTCATCCTCGGACTCGGTGAAACCACCGACGAAGCCATTACCGTGCTACACGACCTGCACAACGCCGGCTGTCAACTCCTCACCATCACCCAGTACCTGCGACCGTCGCTGCGCCACCACCCCGTCGACCGCTGGGCCCCGCCCGACGAGTTCGATAACCTCGCCGACATCGCTCGCGCCATCGGCTTCCTCGGTGTCATGTCCGGGCCCCTGGTCCGATCCTCCTACCGCGCCGGACACCTCCACGCCCAAGCCATCGCAGCAGCCGCCCACAACCAGAGCGCGTGCGCTGCCGGAAGCTCGCCGCGGCCCTCGGGCTAGACAATATGCCTTAGTCCCCACACCATGGGACGTCGAGGATTTCGCGATTCTGACGTCTGCGCGCCGAACAGATATTGTCCCGCTCGACCTCTGCTGTGACCCGCAGAAGTTCCTGCTCGACGTCTGCCACCACATGAGGCCAGTTCCGGGGCCTTCGCGACCTTGTCCTGGATCCACCGATGGCGGACCTGTTTTGCTGGTTGAGCGTGTCAAAACCACGGTGAGACAACAGATTTCGGTGAGTCGCGGCTGACTAGGGCTGCAGCATCAGCCCGACCGTTGACTGCGCTGGGTGGGTGCCCGATTGGAGACGGTCCCACGATCGGAACGCGAGATGATCGGTCGCGCGAAATCTGGTGCGGCACCGTGGTTTCGACGGGGATCTCGGCTAGCACTACTCCGACTCGGCTAGCGTCTCGCTCAGCACGACGCTCGGGCCGGCTCAACCTGGATCCACCGGCCGAAGCGCACCTTCTGCTGGTTGAGCCGGACGAGGCGCTAGCCGAGTCCGTGTCGAAACCGCTCAGCCACAACGACTTTCGATGGTCCGCGCCAATATCGGAGATGTCACCCGGCAAGTGAGGCGTGTGCACTCTACGGGTGCACACGCCTCGATGTTCGATACCATCACAGTTCGACACGTGCGCTACCATCAAATGCATTGTGGTACAGGGGTTTCGACACGCTCGTCACTTCGACTCGGCTAGCGCCTCGCTCAGTACGGCGCGCTTGCGCTCCTCGCGGCTCAACCAGCAGATGGAGTGCCCGAACCGGTGAAACCAGGCTCAACCAGCGGAGCGGGTGCCATCGGTGGATCCAGGCTCGTCTGCCGTGATCGACCGGACTTGCTCAATTCTAATTCTTGACAATGAACGTCATGGAAGCATGTGCGGGTGTTCGATCGCGTTGACCAGATCCGTTTCTCGATCACGTACGGCTAGTGCCACCTCGATGAAGCGGTCGACCAACGGAGTCGAGCGGTCTGTCCAGGCCAGCGCGACGACCGATCTGGGGGCGTCGGTGATTGGCAGGTACTCGATGCCGGGAAACGACAGGAAGCGCATTGCCGCGGCGGCGGTGATCCCGACTGCCCGCCCGGACCCGACGACCTGCAATTCATCGGTCGCTGATCTGATCGGTACGACGACAGCAGGTGATTCGGGCCCACGAAAGGCGGCCAGAGTCCAGAACTCTCTGCGGGCCGGATCCTCGAGCTCGCTCAACGTTACCGGGTCGTCGAGAAGTTCGCTGACACTGACCGACTCACGCCCGGCGAGCCGGTGCCCCTTCGGTACAAGCGCGATGAGCGGCTCACTGAACAGCGGCACTGTATGCAAGGCAGGCGTCGACACCGGTAGCCGGATGATCGACACGTCCGCGGCACCGCTGATCAATCCGGCGTCCAGATCGGCGAGGGGATATTCGTGCGACTCCAACTCGACGTCGGGATACCGGGACTGGAACTCGCTCAATATCGGCTCGGTGAGTTCGAGTGCGGCAGCGACGATGTGGCCCAGATGCAGGGTGCCGGAGACGACCCGTTCTCTGCGGCGAGCCTCGGCCGAGGCGTAGTCGAGCGCGGTAAGGGCGGCGACTGCGCCATCGCGAAACGCCTCTCCCGCCGAGGTCAGTTCGACCTTGCGAGTGGTCCGGGTGAACAGGGTGGCGCCGACCTCGTCCTCGACCTCGCGGATCAAGCGGCTCAGGGCTTGCTGGGCGAGAAAGAGCCGCTCAGCCGCCCGACTGAAGTTCAGCTCCTCGGCGAGGACGACGAATGCGCGGAGCTTCCGCGTGTGCAGGTCCATGATGGATAGATCATAAGACCGAACACCCTAGCTCGGTCAGGGGAATGCCCTGCCCCGTAGTGCGGGAGCGCACCCTTCAGACGTGCGGGTGGGGAAGGTCCCCACCCGCCGCGTCCAGTGGCGAGATGCGGGTATGTACGCGGCTATACCCGCATCACCTCGACCCTCGATCAAATGCATTTGCTCTGGTCTGTCCCGAACAGCGAGATCATGGCCGTCCCGCGCCTGCAACTTCGACGCGGGTGGACAGAACTTTCGCCACCCGATTGGCTCGGCACCATTCGGGATCCTGCTTCTCGGCTGTCAGGATAAAGAGTGTTCGGCGGTCGTTACCGCCGAGCATGCACGCGATGGCTTCCTGTTCGGTTTCGATCCGAGCCAGGATCTCGCCGCCTTCTTCGACACGAAGAACCTCTCTGGTAGGCGGCGACGCCACCCAGACTGCACCATCTTCATCGAGGCAAACTCCATCCGGCAGTCGATCACCATCGAGTGCGGCCCATACGCGTCGGTTCGTCAAACGACCGTCCGGCTCGACGTCCAGCGCCGTCAATACACGGGCGGCGCTCTCTGCCACGATGAGAGTCCCTTCATCAGGGGTCAGCACCATGCCGTTGGGAAACCAAAAGTCATCGGCTGCGGTGACCACCTGCCCGTCGGGCGTGACCATCGCGATGGCAGTCGAGCGGGGAGACTGGATCGTCGGAAAGATGGGAAACCCGAAATTGCCGACGTAGGCCCGTCCGTCAGAAGCCACCACCATGTCGTTAGCGTGCCAAGAGGCGACTTCCGACAGATCGGCGTGCTCGACAAACCGCCCATCAGGCTCCTGTCGAAGCACCCGACGATCATTCATCGATACCACCAACATTGCGCCGTCGGGCAGCCAACCAAGCCCGGATGTCGGCCCTTCGAACGAGCCAATGACGTCATACTTACCGTCAGGTTGCATCCTGATCACCCTGTCGGCGTGGATATCCGACAGATAGAGCGCTCCGTTATGCCATCTTGGCCCTTCTCCGAATGCGAGGTCTTCGGCGAGAACTTCAAGTTCATATGACACTGCATTTCTCCTTCAAAGACAATTAGACGTGCTCATCAAGCAACTTTGCGATATTGGCAAAAAGTGGAGTTTCAGGTAAACATGCACCGCCATCGACCACGATGGTCTGGCCGGTTATGTATCCCGCATTTTCGCCGGCCAAGAACAACATGGCGTGTGCAACCTCTTCGGGTTCGCCCAATCGCCCAGCAGGGATGTACTTTTCAATTTCGCCCGTGCCGACAACAGCTTCTACCTGTTCATGCGCTCTGGTCACTATGTAGCCGGGCTCCACGCCGTTTACGGTAATGTTCTTGCCGCCCAGTTCAAGTGCCGCCGTCCTAATGAATCCGTTCACGGCGCTCTTTGAGGCGGCATAATACGCCAAGCCCGGCATGGCTCTTCTCGGTCCCGTCACGGAAGAAGTGACGAGTATCCGACCGTTTCTGCGCTTCTTGAGGTGGGGCACGCATGCTTTTGTCAACGCAAAGCACGCTTTCAAATTGACGTCGATGACAGTGTCGAAGTCTTGCTCGACGAACTTGTCGACGGCACCAAACAGAAACGACGCAGCATTGTGGACGACAATGTCGACGCCGCCGAAACATTCTACCGTATGTTCGACCATCGCCA
The DNA here is from genome assembly GCF_012933505.1 of Gordonia asplenii. Classification (GTDB taxonomy): domain Bacteria; phylum Actinomycetota; class Actinomycetes; order Mycobacteriales; family Mycobacteriaceae; genus Gordonia; species Gordonia asplenii. Next base: position 56,534 of record NZ_JABBNB010000027.1, on the reverse strand, counting down.
TGACGGCGTCTGGAATGCCGACATCGAGTACAAATAGCTCGGCCTCTCCTCCCGAGTCCCTGATCGATTTCGCCGCGCTTTGACCACTGGCTTGATCAAGTGTGGCGATCATTACTTTGGCCCCGTGGGAGGCGAAGAGTTTCGCAATGGAAAGTCCGATGCCGTGACCAGAGCCGGTAATAATGGCAATCTTGCCTTCTAAAGTACGCTCCATCGTGATAACCAGAATTCCTATCTCTGCTGAAAATTGGTTCAGTGGCGGGTGTGATCACGCCTCACTTTCCCTTGCGCGCCGCGCGGCGAGATTTGCCGCGCCCGCCTTCTCGGCCTCCTCCGCCATCGCCATCAGCTGGTCGGCATTCGTTCCCACGGAGCGGACGGTGTCTGCTGCCGACGGGGGCATGAATACCTCCAGTGATTTGAGACGCACGGCCTCTAACACCACTTCGGCGACATGGTCAGCGGTGACCGATTCCACGAGAAAGGCCATCGGGACTTCGTCGCTGGTAGCCTCCAGCTCGAGCATCGGTGTTTCAGTCGAGGTTGGGTGGATGATCGAGAAGTCGAGGCCAGAGTGCCTTTCTTCCATCGCGAGACCGTGATGAAAGGCACGCAAGGCGTGCTTGGCGGCTGCGTAGCTTGCGAGGCCCGGAAACGGTAGAAATCCGGTCATTGAACAGATGGTGACGAAGTGACCGCTGCCCTGCTCGCGAAAGCGAGGCAGCGTGGCCGTCATGCCCCGGATCGGACCCATCGCGTTCACATCTATGGTCTCGTGATGGTTCTCGACCTGCAAACTCCGTACATACCCCGGACGGGCAATGGCTGCATTGTTCACGAGGATGTCGAGCCCGCCGAAAAGTTCCCACGCTTTGTCGAGCACCTCGTTCCATTGCTCTGAATCGCGAATATCCAGATTTATGGCTGTCGCGGACGAGCCGATGTCATTGGCAACTTGCTGAGCGGCATGTTCATTGATATCAGCGATGAGAACACGCATGTCGCTCGCACTCGCCATTCGCGCAATCGCAGCGCCGATGCCGCTCCCGCCGCCCGTAATCAATATCGACTTTCCACTGTTTCTGCTCATTTGTTCCGTTCCGCTAGTCGGCAGGCATCGCTGCCTGCATTACACGACGTGCCTGAGTCGAATTGCATAAAGCTGCCATCGGCCGGCTACATGCGTTGACTCTTCAAAGATTCGCGCGTAGAGGTAGTCCGTTGCCTCATCAACAAATGCGCGCGTACGGTATGCCTCCCGGGTGGTCCCGGGGGCTCGGTTAGTCCAGAGTCAGTCCGCTCGCCGTGACCGGGCGGGCAGCCCGCGATTGAGTAGCGCCAGAACGCGGGTGAACAGGCCGGTTCGGGTGGCGTTGTAGGGGTGCATGTGAACATCTCGGTGCCCATGGATTCGCGAGATGAGCAGCGACTGTTGGCGGCAGTATTTGCGAATTCCGCCGACGCCGTGCCGATAGCCGACGCCTGAGCCGGGTTTGCCGCCACCCATCGGGAGTTCCAGGGCGGTGTAGTTCACGAGCGCGTCGTTCACAGTGACGGACCCGGCCTTGATCTGTCTGGCGATGGCCTCACCGCGTGCCGCATCGCGGGTGAAGACCGAGGCGCACAGTCCGTACTCGGAGTCGTTGGCCAGCCTGATCGCCTCGTCTGCGTCGGTGATCCTCATGATCGGAAGCGTCGGACCGAAGGTCTCCTCGCGCATGCAGGCCATGTCGTGGTCGACGTCGACGAGAATCGTGGGCTCGAACCAATGCCCGTCGGCGCGTCCACGGTGCCCGCCGACCAGTACCCGAGCGCCGCGTTGGCGGGCGTCCTCGACGTGTCGTTCGACGATCTCGACTTGTGGCGGGAAGGTCATCGAGCCGACGTCGACGCTGCCCGGGCCGTTCGGTACGCCTTGGCGCAGGGCCCGGGTCTTGGCCGTCACTCGTGCGACGAAGTCGTCGTAGACCGGCGCTTCGACGTAGCAGCGCTCGATGGAGATACAGGTTTGGCCGCAGTTGAACATCGAGTAGTACACCGCGTGATTGGCTGCGCGTTCGACATCGGCGTCGGCGAGAACGATCATCGGATCCTTCCCGCCGAGTTCGAGGGACGCGGGGATGAGGCGTTCGGCTGCGCGGATCCCCACCTTGCGGCCGGTGGCGGTGGAACCGGTGAACATGATCATGTCGACTTCGTCGAGGACCGCGGCGCCGGTCGCGCCTCGTCCGGTCGCGACGAGGAACACGTCGTCGGGCAAACCGCAGGCAGCCAGTCCGTCGGCCATCAGTAGCGAGGTCATCGGTGTGTATTCCGACGGCTTGAGGATCACGCTGTTGCCGGCGGCGAGTGCGGGGATGCAGTCGCCGAAAGAGTTGACCAGCGGGTAGTTCCATGGCCCGATGACGCCGACCACGCCGATGGGCCGGTATCGCAGGGTGAGGCGCTTACCCTTGACGAAGAGCGAGGACGACCTGATCTTTTCGTCGGCCAGATACTTGGGTGCGTTCTCGGCCCAGAATCCGAACGCTTGTGCGCCGTAAGCGAGTTCGGCCATCTGGGCGTCCTCGTAGGCTTTGCCGGTCTCGGCGCTGATCGTGGTGATCACGCGGTCTGCGTTGTCCATCAGCCATCGCTGCATGCGGCGCAAGACGCGGGCTCGACCGTGGTATCCGAGCGCTTCCCATCCGGGCTGGGCGGCGCGGGCGCGTCGTGCCAGGTCTGCGACCTGCTCGGGCGTCAGGTCGGGGATGTGGCCGATGATCTCGCCGGTGGCGGGGTTCTCGACGGCGATCATCTCGCTGTTCGGGAGGGTGTCAGTAGGTGCGTGGGCGGTGTTTGACATGGCGTCCCCTTCTCGGGACTCGATGGTCGGCATGGTCATAGGAATGCTTGTCCTTCGCCTCGGTAGGTGGGCACGGTGGCGATCACCGCATCACCGTCGACGAGATGTAGTTCGTTGACGCGTTCGCACAGCTCGCCGGCTTTTGCGTGTCGGAACCACACACGATCGCCGACCGCCAGGGCCACGGCGCCGGGCCCGTGCAAGGGAGTCTGCGCCTCGCCCGCCCCTTCGATCGCGAGCAGCGACAAGTCCATCGGCCACGACGGAGTCGGCAACTTCTCGGGTCCGATCGCGCCGCTGGCGACCCATCCGCCGCCGAGGACGGTGGCGTACTCCGGACTCGGTTTGCGGACCACCGACTGCACGTAGAACGCGGCCGGCTGCGGGCGGAAACCGCGATAGGCGTCGAACAGCGTCGGACAGTAGAGACCCGATCCCGCGGCGACCTCGGTGACGGCGGGCTCGGAGACGGTCCGTTCGATGCTGCCCGTTCCCCCGCCGTTGACGAACTCAAGGTCGGCGACCTCGCGGACGGCAGCGACTGCCGCCGCGCGACGCCTGCGCAGCTCGACGGCCGACGCCATCTGCATGCCGCGGATCTTGAGTCGATTCAGCATCGACCCGGCGTTGTCGCCGACCCCGGCGATCTGCCCCTCGTACGCCATCAGCCCGACGAGCGTGAACCGTGGCCGCGCGACGATCCTGCGTGCCAGCATGACGGCTTCACCCGCCGAATGCACGGGTGATCGACGCACCCCGAGGTGGACGCGTCCCTCGAAGAGGCGCAGCGACGCGTCGAGGTCGATGCAGACCCTGATCGGGGGGCCGTCGCCGGTCGCGTGCTCGATCATGTCGAGCTGCGCGACGTGGTCGACCATGATCGTCACCCTGGCGAGGAGTTCCGGATCGGCGGCGAGCCTGCGCAGCGAGGTGAGGTCGGCGGTCGGGTAGCCGACTACGACATCGTCCACGTCGGACGCCAACCACAGTGCTTCCGCGAGAGTGAGGGCGAGGACGCCGCGGTAGCCGGGACGGTCGAGCACCGCACCGGAAATCGCGCGGCAGCGCACCGACTTGGATGCGAGCCGGATGGGTTTGCCGCCCGCGCGTGCGACGAGCGAATCCGCATTGGCCTTCAACGCACCGAGGTCGACGACGGCGAACGGCGGTTCGAGGTCGGCGGTGGCGCGTGCGAGCCTGCCGTACCCGCCACCGGACGCTGCGGTAACCGACCCCAAGTCCAACGTTGTCATGAGTGTTCTCCTGTTGTAATCGACGGCAGTGCCTCGACATCCGAGCGCAACCCGCGCAGCAGCGGAATGGCAGCGAGCACGACCGCGGCCATGAGTAGAAAGGCGGGAGCGGGGTGGTCGACGAGTGCGCCGACAACACCTGCCACGATCAGGCCTCCGAGGTTTCCGGAGAGCCAGATGAGGCCCGCGGCTGCGCCTTCGCTGGCGCCGACTCGGCGTTCGGACAGCTCGAGGACGATCGGTAGGGCAGGCAAGAGTAGGAACCCGAAGAGGGTGAACACCAAGACCGCGAGGGCGAATCCGGGAGCGACGGCCAAGACGAGGCAGGAGGCTGCCGTGACCGCCACGGCGACGAGCATGATCCAGAGCTCACGGCGACGCTTGGTTGCCCACACCGGAATCAGCGCCGACCCGACCACACCGGCGATCACATTGGCGATCAACACGATTCCGGCTTGATCGGCCGAGACGCCGGCCGGTGCCAGCAGCGCCTCGATCCACGTCGTCAGGGAGATGAATGTACCGAATGGCACGAAAACGAGAGCGCACAGTCGGCGGACGAAGGGATCACGCCAGGTCTCCCGGAACGCGGCAAATCCGGAGTGTTCGGACGACCGGTGGTACAGCGCCGGTGCCCGCAGTGCGACGACGAGGGCCGCCGCCGACACGACCGCTATGGCGGCTTGTGCGACGAGCAGGGTGTGAAACTCCATCACGCTGCCCATCAGGAACGCGGCGAGCATGCCGGCGAACTGAGCGGCCGACCCCACCGCGATACCCTTGGGCCGGTCCCGCTCAGCCAGATAGCCACCCGCGACGCGGGTGATCGCATTGAGGACGAAGGGTTGCGCGACTGCAACGAGCAGCTGCCCGGCCAGGACCGCTGAATACTGATCGCTGACAAGCCGTAACAGGCCGCCCGCCGCGGTCAGCACGGAACCCAGGGTCAGCGCGGCCCGAAACGATCGATCGAGCGCGATTCCCGCCGGGATCGCCAGCACGACGTAGAGCAGCGGGAACACGTTGGCCAGCCACCCGATCGCGCCGGCCGAGACCCCATAATGTTTGGCGGCGTCGGTCGTGATGGGTGCGAAGGTCAACCACAGCAACTGGGTCGACGCACCCAGCAGAGAGTACGCGGCGACTGCTCCCCACCGGCTGCTCATTCGACACCAAAGATTCGGCGGATGTGATCGTTGGCGAACACGCCATCCGGGTCGTAGGCGCGTCGCACGGTTTGGAACGTTTCCCACTCCGGGTAGACCTCGGCCAGCGCCGCGGCGTCGAGTGAATGCCGTTTGCCCCAGTGTGGCCGCCCGCCGTGCTCGGTCGCGATGCGCTGAACTGCCTCGAAGTACGGTTTCCACGGCATGCCTTCGTACATATGGACCGCGATGTACGCTGTCTCGCGTCCGAACGACGGACTCAACAGCGATGCCTCGTCCGCGGCGACGAACCGCACTTCCAAGGGGAAATTGACCGCCAATCCCTGGCTATCGATCTCGGCCTGGATCGCGCGGAAGACCTCGCCACACGCCGCCCGCGGCACGGCCCATTCCGACTCGGTAAACCGCGCCGCCGTCCGCGGGCTGGAGAACACCCGGTGGCTCACATCGACGCGGCTGCTCGACGATGCGATAGCGGTCAGCGTCCGGTTCAAGCGCGGAATCTGCGTCGGCCACCGTCGGCCCACCTTGCTCATGGCATCCAGGGCACGGTTTTCCACCACGATGTCACGGATGTACTCCGCAGCGCGGCTCGGCGGATTCGCCGGCGCAGTGGAGCGGTTGAGCAACTTGGCCAACACATCGCGAGCGTGCGGAAAGACGAAGAACTGGAAGTGGTCGTTGCCGTCCACATGCTCATCGAGTTCGGCGAGCACCTGGGCCAGCGGCATCTTTGTGCGCTCCTCGCGCAACCGGAACGACGGCACGGTCCGCAGGGTGTAAGCGGTGATGACGCCGAGCGCGCCGACACTGACGCGGGCTGCGCGCAAGTCGTCGCCGGAGCTCAGTTCGACGATCGACCCGTCAGCCTTCACGAGCTCGATCGACTCGACCGTCGTGGCCAGGTTGCCGAGTTTGCGGCCGGTCCCGTGCGTCGCCGTCGAGATCGCGCCGGCCGCGCTCTGGACGTTGATATCGCCGAGGTTGGGCATGGCCAATCCGTGCGCGTCGAGCAGTCGGTTCAATTCATGGAGTCGGGTGCCCGCCCCGATCCGGACCAATCCCGTGGCGGGATCGGCGTGGTGGATCCCGGAGAGGTTGTCGAGGGAGAGGAGCGTGCCGTCGGTCAATACGTTGCCACCGAAGGAGTGTCCCGCACCGACGACCCGTACCGTCTGGCCGCGGCTCGCGGCCTCGGTAACGAGCCGCGACACCTCATCCACCGTCGCCGGGCGTGCAATTTTCGAAGGATTACAGGTCTGGTCACCTGCCCAGTTGGTCCACATGAAAATAGTCTCGCGTCGACTGCGTGTGTTGTGAAACACAGATATGACGACCGACTCATGGCATTTCTGTTGTAAGTGTGTGCCCCCTCATATGGGCCTGCTCGAGTGACGCCGGGCTCGTCGAGCACATGTGGAGTGTCGCACTTAAAGAGTTGTATAACCGGTGCGTTCCTCTGCCGGTTGAGCGAGCGAGCGCAGCGAGTCGAAACCCCGCCAGCCCCGCAACGACGAAACCCGCAGCGTCACAGTGGTTTCGACTCGGCTTCGTCTCGCTCAACCAGCAGGATGCGGCGAAGCAGGGTGCGCAACGTATCAATTCCATTAGGCGCGACACGCTACGGGAGCATCGCGACAGACCTGCGTCGACGAGGACTAGTCCAGTCAGACTTGCGATCCGCCGTCGCGAGTCTGGCGGACCGATGCGGTGCCGACGCTCGTCCGCAAGGCTGCGAACAGAACGTCGAGCACCGCTTCGAGGTGCGCGGTATCGCCGGTGGTGCGCAGTACCGATACGCCTCCCTGGATTCCGGCGATGAACGCCGCCGCCAGCGTCGCGGCGTCGATGCCGCCGTGACGCGGCTGAGCCGAATGTAGTTTCAGAATCCCTTGGCGCACATCGTCTTCCCAGTGTTGGAGGAGAGCAGTGACCACCTCGGTGGTCCCCGTCTCGCCCACCTGGCCCATCAACGTCGCCAGCGGACAGTTCTTGCCCTGCGCGCGATAGCGCGCGACGAGGACCGTACGCCACTGCTCCCACGACTCCCAGGAGTCCAGGGCGCCCAAGTACGGTTGTTGGTCGTCCAGGACGCGGTCGGCCTCGAAGCGGGCTACTTCGAGCCACAGCTGTTCCTTACCGCCGGGAAAATAGTGGAACAGCTGACCTTTGCTCGTTCGGGTCACCACCCGGATGTCGTCGAGGGTGGCGCTGCCCGGATCGTTGCTGCGCAGGTACTCGGCGGTGGATTGGATGATGCGCTGTCGCGTCGCGAGCCCCTTCGTCGTCAGAGTCATAAGTCAACGATAGCGATAGTTTGGACTTGCTAGTCCAAAAATGTGGTCCTACGGTCGGATCCATGACTTCTCGCCTGCAGCACAAGACAGCCCTGATCACCGGATCCACCAGCAATATCGGCCGAGCGATCGCCTTCCGATTCGCCTCCGAAGGGGCGCACGTCGTGGTCTCCGGCCGTGATGTCGAACGTGGCGCCGACGTCGTCGCCGCCATTCGCGCCGACGGTGGGCGGGCCGACTTCGTGCGCGCAGACCTCGACGGCACCGCAGCGGCGAGTGCCGACCTGGCCGCACAGGCGCTCGACCTGGTCGGCGGTCGCCTCGACATCCTCGTCAACAACGCGGGCATCTTCCCGGCGTCGACGACTCTCACCGTCGACGAGGAAACCTTCGACCGCGTCTACGGAGTGAACGTCAAAGCCCCCTTCTTCCTCATGCAGACGCTTGCGCCGGTGATGGCGGCCGCGGGCGGCGGGACCGTGATCAACCTGGGCAGTTGGGTCGCGCGCCTCGGAATCGGTTCGGGTGCACTGTATGCGTCGACGAAGGGCGCCCTCGAAACCCTCACGCGCGCATGGTCTGCCGAGTTCGCCGACAGCAACATCCGGGTCAACGGAGTGTCTCCGGGCGTTATCCGGACACCCGACCTGGACGCTGGCGCGCCGTATCCGGGTGAGGTGCTGATGCAGGGCACGCCGGCCGGACAGGCCGGGCATCCCGACGCAATCGCCGCAGCCGCAACGTATCTGGCGTCCGACGACGCGAAGTTCGTCCACGGCACCGTCGTCGACGTCGACGGTGGAAGGGTGGGGGTGGCGGTCGTCGACGCGTCATGAGGTGCGTCCGGGGACGGCCCGACGTGCACGACCATCGGACCTACCCCGTTCCCAGCGTCGCAATCCACCGCCGCGAATCCGCCGGGTCGATCACGTCGTCCAGTTCGAACGCCGTCGCCGCGGTCAGTGCCTTGCCCTGCTGATACGCCGCCGCTACCAAGTCGGTGAAGACCCTGTCGCGCTCGGTGGCGTCGTCGATGGCCTCCAACTCCTTGCGGAAGCCGAGCCGTACGCCACCTTCCAGGCCCATCGGCCCGATCTCGCCGGTCGGCCATGCGACGGTGAACTCCGGCGCGTGGAACGAGCCGCCCGTCATCGCCATCGCACCCAGTCCGTAGCCCTTGCGCAGGATGATCGCGCCGAACGGAACGGTCAGTCGCGCACCCGCGATGAACATCCGACCGAACCTCCGTACGGTCGCGTCCTTCTCCGACTCCGGCCCGACCATGAATCCCGGTGTGTCACACAGCATCACGATCGGCATACGATGGGTCTCGCAGAGCGCGAGGAAGTCCGACGCCTTGTCCGACGCCTCGGCGTCGATCGCGCCGCCGAGATGCCGACTGCTGTTGGCGAGCACGCCGTAGGCGACCCCCTCGACACGGATCAGTGCCGTCACGATGCCGATGCCGTAGTCGGGGCGTAGTTCCAACACCGACCCGACGTCGGCGATCGCGGCAACGGCCCGCCGAACGTCGTAGGCGCGCAACCGATTCTCCGGGACCACCGCGCGGGCCAGGTCCGGATCGGGAGCCCGCCAGTCGTCGACGCTGCCCTGGAAGTAGCTCAGATACTGCTTGGCGAGCCCGACGGCATGCTGCTCATCGTCGGCGGCGAGGTCGACGACGCCGTTGCGCCGCTGAATGTGGATCGGTCCGATCTCCTCGGGCCGATAGACGCCCAGTCCACCGCCTTCGACCATCGCGGGCCCGCCCATCCCGATGTTGGCGTCGGGCGTCGCGATGAGCGCGTCGCAGGCGCCTGCCAGCGCCGCGTTGCCTGCGAAGCAGCGTCCCGACACGATCGACACCGTCGGCACCCGACCGTTGAGTGCCGCGATGGTGCGAAACGTCGGAACGTCGAGCGCATTGCCCGACCAATCGGTATCCCCGGGCCGCCCGCCTCCGCCCTCGGCGAAGAGAATCAACGGAACCCGTTTGCGCGCAGCCAATTCCAGCAGCCGGTCGGTCTTGGCGTGATTGCGCATGCCCTGCGTGCCGGCGAGAACGCTGTAGTCGTAGGACATGACGACCACCTCGGCGGCCGAGCCGAAGCGCTCCGCGCCGATGGTGGCCGTCCCGCCGACGAGCCCGTCGGCCGGGGTGTTCTCGATCAGATCCTGCTCACTGCGCCGACTCCGCTGTGCGGCGATCGCCAACGCGCCGTACTCGACGAAGCTGCCGTCGTCGACCAGGTCGGCGATGTTCTCCCGCGCCGTCCGTCGTCCCCGCCCGTGCACTTTGGCGACCGCGGCAGGTCGAGCCGCATCGAGCGTGATCTCGTGCCGCGCAATGATTTCGGTGAGATCGGCGCGCTCGTGGTCGGAGGCATCGTCGACGCCGTGGTCACCGGAAGCCGCATCGTCGACGGCAACCGCCAACAGCGGGTCACCGGGATTGACCGACTGGCCGGGTCGCACGAGGACCCGTTCGACGACGACGCTGCCCGCACTCGACACCACGTGCTGCATCTTCATCGCCTCGAGAACGGCGACTTGACCACCGGCAGCGATCCGCGCCGACTCGTCCGCGGTTTCCACGACGATCCCCGCCATCGATGCGCGAATCACCTCGTCGTCGGCATACCGGTCCGCGGCAGACACCTGCGCGGATGCCGGACCCGACGACTCGACCAACTCCGACATCCGCGCACCCAACCAGGCCGTATCGACGACGCCTGACTGAAAGTCGTTGTCCGACAGAATAGCTCGCTGCAACCCGATGTTCGTCGCGACACCCGCGACGGCGAACTCGTCGAGCGCGCCGAGCGCTTTGCGCACCGCGGCGTCGACGCCGCCGACACGCGTATACACGATCACCTTCGCCAGCAGTGAGTCGTAGCGGGGACTGATGGTCAGCCCCGTTCGACCGTAGGTGTCCACCCGCACTCCCGGACCCGACGGCGGGGTGAACTCAGTCAGGGTTCCCGTTGACGGAATCGTCTGGCCGTCAACGGAAGTAGTCTCCATGTTGATGCGCACCTGGATGGCGACGCCCGCCGACGACGCAGGTTCGCCGGTGGGCACGTCGTGATCGCGGGCGCTCACGCCGGGCGGTAGGCGCAGGTCCCCGAACGACGTTCCCGTCGCGATCGCCAGCGACACCGCCACGAGATCGGTGTCGGTGACCTCCTCGGTGACGGTGTGCTCCACCTGAATTCGGGGGTTGACCTCGAGAAAGACGAAATCACTTCCGCTGACAAGGAATTCGACCGTGGCGAGACCGCAATACCCTTCGCGTGCGATCAGCGTGACCGCCGCCGCATGCAGTGATCGGCGTAGCGCGGGCGAGATGTCTTGTGCGGGAGCCACTTCGATGAGCTTCTGATGACGCCGTTGTACGCTGCAGTCGCGGTCGCCCAGAGCGAGCGCATACGCATGGCCGTCGCCCGACGCTGCCGCGACGACCTGCACTTCGATATGCCGCGCCGCACCGAGCAGTTGCTCGACGAACACCTCCGGGCTACCGAAACCCAGTTCTGCCTCGGCAGCGCAAGCGCGATATGCGCTTTCGATGTCGGCGGCGTCGTGCACCTCGCGCATTCCGCGTCCGCCGCCGCCCGCGACGGCTTTGATCATGATGCCGCTCGGGGCAGCGTCGAAGAACACGCGGATCTCGTCGAGTCCGCCGTCGCCGGACGTTGCGGCGACGACGGGAACACCGGCGGCCACGGCCGCCGATCGCGCGAGGCGCTTGTCGCCGAAAGTGGCCAGCAACTCCGGCGACGGGCCGACGAACGTCAGCCCGGCGCCGGCGCATCGGCGGGCGAACTCCCAGTTCTCGGCGAGAAATCCGTAGCCGGGATGAACGAGGGTGGCGCCGGACGCCTCGGCAGCATCCAGGACCGCCTGTTGGTTCAGGTACGCCGACGGCCCCGCCCCGGGCAATGCGACCGCGGTGGACGCCGCGCGCACGTGTGGGGTGTCCGCGTCGTCGTCGGCGTACACGGCGACGGTACGCAGCCCGAGCTCGGTTGCGGTACGGATGATCCGCAGGGCGATCTCGCCGCGGTTGGCGATGAGGAGTGTCGATTGTGGCGTCATCGATTCTCAACGTATCTTCTTGGACCGATCAAGGGTAGTTCCCCCTCCGCTGGTTGAGCCTGGATTCAGCGACGACGGCAGGCCCACTCCGCTGGTTGAGTAGCCCCGACGAGCGCAGCGAGACGCGGCGTATCGAAACCCGCCCCGCTGGATGAGGTTCCCCTCTGCTGGTTGAGTAGCCTCGACGAGCGCAGCGAGACGCGGCGTATCGAAACCCGGCGACACGAATTCATCACCGTCGCAACGCATTGATGTGCGTTGGGCGTCGTCGTGCGAGGTTTCGACACGGTCTCGGCTAGCGCTACTTCGACTCGGCTAGCGCCTCGCTCAGCACGGCGCTCGGACCGGCTCAACCAGCGAAGAGAGCCTGCCAGCGGTGAATCCAAACTCAACCAAAACTCAACCAACTAAGGCGCCTCGACCGGCTCAACCAGCTGAGGCAGCTCAACCAGCTGAGGCAGCTCGACCGCCAACACCCCTACGGCAGGAAAAGCGAGGCCGAGTGAGCCAGGTCCAGCAGCGGCTGCGGGAAGATGCCGAGCACCAGAGTGGCCGCGGCGCACAACGCGATCGGAATGGTCGTCAGCATACTGGGTTTGCGCACCACCCCGACGTCGCCGCTGTCGGTGGTCGGCTCGGTGAAGAACATCGCCACGATCACCCGGACGTAGAAGTACGCCGCGATGGCGCTGCACACCACGCCGACGATGATCAGCGCCCACGCGCCCGAACCGCCCGCGGCGCCGAAGACCGCGAACTTCGCGATGAACCCGCTCGTCAGCGGAATACCCGCGAACGCGAGCAGGAACAGCGAAAGCATCGACCCGACAAGAGGATTGCGCCGCCCGAGTCCCGCCCACGCGGCGAGGTCGGTGGCCTCCCGCCCGGAGTCGTCGCGCACGACGGCGATGATCGCGAACGCGCCGAACGACGAAAGGGCATACGCCGCAACGTAGAAGAGCGTTGCCGACAATCCAGCCCGACTCAGCGCGATCACACCCACGAGCATGAAGCCGACGTGACTCATCGACGAGTACGCGAACATGCGCTTGATGTCGCTCTGTGTGACCGCCATCAACGTGGCCACGACCATCGTCGCGATCGCGACCGTCCACAGTGCCGGCTCCCACTTGTGTTGCAGCGCAGGGAATCCGATGTAGAGCACCCGCAGCAGTGCGCCGAAAGCCGCGACCTTGGTGGCGGACGCCATGAACGCGGTCACCGGCGTGGGAGCACCCTGATAGACGTCGGGCACCCAGGAACCGAATGGCACAGCGCCGACTTTGAACAGCAACCCGACGCCCAGCAGCGCGAGTGAGATCAGGCCCAACGTGACATCCGACGCCGACGTCAACGCGATGCCGATCGCGCCGAGCGACAGCGAACCCGTTGCGCCATAGGCGAAGGACGCCCCGAAGAGGAAGATCGCCGACGAGAAGGCACCGAGCAGGAAGTACTTCAGCGCCGCCTCCTGGGACAACAATCGTCGACGCCGCGCGATCCCGCACATCAGATACAGCGGAAGCGAAAACACTTCCAGCGCAATGAACATCGTCAGCAGGTCACCGCACGCGGGGAACAGCATCATGCCGCCGACCGCGAACAACGTCAGCGGGAACACCTCGGTGGTGATCGCCCCGGCGCGGGCGGCGATCAGCTCGTCGGCCGACCCGGGAACCGTTGCGGCAGAAGGAGTAAAGGCGTCTGCGGGAAGGTCGGCGTCGTCGCCGGATCCACCGACGCCGACGGGTACCCGCTTGGACGCGGTGCTCTGCACCTCCACCGGCGCCCACACGCGATCCAGCCGACGCTCACCCATGAACGCCACTGCGGCAACCGATATCAGCAGGATCGTGCCCTGCAGAAACAGCGTCGGACCGTCGACGATGACCGCGCCCGACATCACCGCCCGCCCGATCTCCGACGCGGTCGCATGTGCCCGCGCGACGAACAGCAACGCCACGAATCCACCGACCAAACCCGACAGCGACAGCGCCAGCTGCAGGCGATAACGGATCGTGCGGGCCGCGAACGCCTCGACGAGCACACTGACGACCGCCGCCCCGAACACGATGAGCATGGGGGACAGCCGGAAATAGTCGATGCTGCGGGAGTCCAGTGCGACGGTCATGACCGAGACCGAGTTCATCGGTAACCTCCTGCGGCGGTCGGCGTCGGATCGGTCTGGTGCACCGTCGACAACGTATGGGACACAGCGGGATTGACGAAGTCCAGCACGATCCGCGGAAAGAAGCCCAACGCCAGCAGGGCGATGATGAGCGGTGCGACGACGAGCCGCTCCCGCCAGCCGAGATCGCGGATCGGCGGTGCGTCGTCGTCGGCGGCACGCTGCGGTGCGGGGCCGCCCATCATGCGCTGATACGTCCACAGAATGTAGATCGCCGACAGCACCAACGCGACCGACGCCACGATCGCGGCGGCCGGGTAGCGCGTGAACGTGCCGATCAGGACGAGGAATTCACTGATGAACGGAGCGAGTCCGGGCAATGAGAGCGTGGCGAGTCCCGCGATCAGGAAGGTGCCGGCGAGGACCGGCGCCAGTTTCTGCACACCGCCGTAGTCGGCGATGAGGCGGCTGCCGCGCTGCGAAACCAAGAACCCGGCCACGAGAAATAATGCGGCAGTGGAGATTCCGTGATTGACCATGTAGAGCGTCGATCCCGACTGTCCCTGCGAAGTCATCGCGAAGATACCGAGGATGATGAAACCGAAGTGGGAGATCGACGTGTAGGAGATCAGCCGCATCACATCGCTCTGCCCGATCGCCAGGATCGCTCCGTAGACGATTCCGACGACGGCCAGGCCTGAGATGATCGGCGCGAAAGTCCGTGAGGCGTCGGGGAACAACCCGATGCAGAAGCGCAGCATGGCGAAGGTGCCGACCTTGTCCATAACCGCCATCATGAGGACGGCCGACGCCGGGGTGGCCGCCACCGCGGCATCGGGCAGCCACGAATGCAGCGGCCACAGCGGGGCTTTCACCGCGAAGGCGAACATGAAACCGAGGAACAGCAGGTTCAGCGTCGCCGACGACGCGTCGAGCCGCCCGTTGGCGGCGGCCTCGCTGATCACCGTGAAATCGAAGGTGCCCCGACCGTCGACGCCCAGCCCCGACCGTGCTGTCACCACGTACAGGCCGATGACGGCCGAGAGCATGATCAGCCCGCCGAAGAGGTTGTACAGCAAGAACTTCACCGCCGCCTGGGACCGGGCGCCGGGAGCGGAGCGAGCGGGCCCAATGTCACCGTCGCGATCCGCGCCGACACTGCCGAAGCCGCCGATCAGGAAGTACATCGGGATCAGCATCGCTTCGAAGAAGATGTAGAACAGCAGCACGTCGGTGGCGACGAAGCTCATCAGCACCATCGCCTCGACCGACAACATCAACGCGAAGTACGTGTGCACCCCGCGGTTCTTCCGCTCGCCGGACCCGTCGGCCGTCGCAGGGTCGGCATCACCCCAGCCGGCCAACAACAGCAGTGGCATGAGGACCGCGGTCAGCAGAACCAGGACCAGACCGATGCCGTCGAGGCCGAGCGAGTAGCGCGCGCCGAACGAGCTTATCCAGCTCGCATCCTCGGTGAACTGGAACCGAGATCCGTTGGGGGAGAAGCCGACTGCGAGAGCCACGGCAAGAGCCAGAACGACCAGCGTGGTGGCCATGCCGAGATACTTGACCGCCTGCGCGGCGCTCGCCGGAAGCAGCATCACGACCAACGACACGACTGCGGGCAGCAGCCACAGGATGGTGAGACTCATAGGACATTCACCGCCATGATCAGGACGACCACCACGACGGTGCCCGCCAGCATCGACGTCGCGTAGGAACGCACATATCCGTTCTGCCAGCGACGAATCCAGGTCGACGACGTGGTGACCGTAGCGCCGACGCCACGTCCCACACCGTCGAGTCCGTTGTCTTCCAAGGCGACCAGACCCGCGGTCACCTCCTGGCCGGGACGCATCAGGAGGTTCTCGTTGATCGCGTCGCCGTACAGGTCGGCGCGTGCGGCCCGGGTCAGTCCGGAGACGTCGGTGGGGGCGGTCTCCGGGATCGCGGCCCGGCCGTACCGCTGCCAGGCGACGGCGACGCCGACCGCCACCACCACCAGGATGATCACCGTAAGCGCGAGAGACGGGATGGGCAGGGACTCCTCCCCGCCATGCCCGACGACCGGCGCCAACCAGTCCGACAGGGTCCCGCCGATCGCCAGCAGCGCACCGGACGCCACCGACCCGACCGCGATCACGATCATCGGCCCGGTCATCGTCGAACCCGACTCATGCGGGTGCGCCGGTGACATGTGGCCCGCTCGCTCCGCTCCCGGCGCCGGTGACATGTGGCCCGCTCGCTCCGCTCCCGGCGCCGACGCCCAGCGTTTCTCGCCGAAGAACGTCATCAACATCACCCGCGTCATGTAGAACGCGGTGATCCCCGCGCCCAGTAGTGCGGCGAGACCGAGCAGCCAGCCCCGCGCACCGCCCGCTCCGAAGGCCGCTTCGATGATGTGGTCTTTGGAGTAGAACCCGGCGAACGGCGGAACACCGATGATCGCCAGGTACCCGATGCCGAATGTCACGAATGTGATCGGCATGGCCGTCCGCAGCCCGCCGAAGCGGCGCATGTCGGTCTCGTCGTTCATGCCGTGCATCACCGAACCGGCACCCAAGAACAGCCCGGCCTTGAAGAAGCCATGGGTGAGCAGATGCATGATTGCGAACGCGTACCCGGCCGGCCCTAGACCCGCGGCGAGCACCATGTAACCGATCTGACTCATGGTCGACGCCGCGAGTGCCTTCTTGATGTCGTCCTTGGCGCAGCCGATGATCGCGCCGAAGAGCAGGGTCACCGCACCGACCACGACCACTCCGGTCTGCGCGGCGGGCGCCAGATCGAAAATCGGTCCCGACCGCGTGATCAGATAGACGCCCGCGGTCACCATGGTGGCCGCGTGGATGAGCGCCGACACCGGTGTCGGACCCTCCATGGCGTCGCCGAGCCACGATTGCAGCGGTACCTGCGCCGACTTGCCGCACGCCGCGAGCAGCAGCATGAAACCGAGTGCGGTCATAGTGGCCTGGCGCGCATCGCCTGCGGAGCCGAAGACTCCGGCGAAGCTCACCGATCCGAACGTCGCGAACATGATCATCAACGCGATGGCGAGCCCCATGTCGCCTACACGGTTGACGACGAATGCCTTCTTGGCCGCCGTTGCGGCACTCGGCTTGTGCTGCCAGAAGCCGATGAGCAGATACGACGCCACGCCGACGCCCTCCCAGCCCAGATACAGCCCGAGGTAATTGTCGGAGAGCACCAGCACGAGCATCGCGGCGAGGAAGAGATTCAAGTAGGAGAAGAAACGCCGACGGTCGGGGTCGTGCGACATGTAGCCGATCGAGTAGATGTGGATCAGCGAGCCGACCACGGTGATCAGCAGCACGAAACACATTGACAGCTGGTCCAATTGGAGACCGAAGTCGACGTGCAGGCCACCCACCGGCACCCAGCTGTAGAGCGTGCTGTGCACCGCGCGGTCGGCGTCGGCGCGGCCGATCATGCCGATCCACGTCACGATCCCGACGACGGCGGCGGCAAGCGCCAACGCGGTGGCGAGCAGATGCCCCCACTTGTCGCTACGACGTCCGGCCAACAGCAGGATCGCAGCGCCGAGGGCGGGCAACGCGGGAATCAGCCACAGCAGGTGGCCGGTGGTCTCAGCGCTCATCGGCTCACCGCTTCAGCAGATCGGCGTCGTCGACCGAGGCGGACCGACGCGTACGGAAGATGGTCATGATGATGGCAAGGCCCACAACGACTTCCGCCGCGGCGACGACCATCGTGAAGAACGCGATGACCTGACCGTCGAGGCTGCCGTGCATCCGCGCGAAGGTGACGAATGACAGATTGGCGGCGTTGAGCATCAGCTCGACACACATGAACACCACGATCGCGTTGCGCCGCAACAAGACTCCCGATGCGCCGATCGCGAACAGCAATGCCGACAGATAGAGATAGTTGGCCGGGTTCATCGGGATTCCTCCAGCGATCGTTCGGCACCCTTCGCGGTCACCGCAGCCCCGCTCGCTCCGGTACCCATCTCGCGGGCGGTGAGCATCGCGTTGACCGACAGGGCCGACGGGCTGCCGTCGGGTTCGAGTGCCGCGACGTCGACGGCGTTGTGCCGCGCGAAGACGCCTGGGCTGGGCAACGGCGTGACGTGGGTGCCCTTGAGGAATCGCTCGATCGACAGTTCCTTCTGCCCCTGGCGCGGCCCGAACCGCTGTCGGTGGGCCAGCACCATCGCGCCGAGCGTCGCGGCGATGAGCAGTGCGCCAGTCAACTCGAAGGCCCACAGGTAGCGCACGAAGATGAGTTCGGCGAGGGCCTGGATGTTCTGGTTGCCGCCGCCGGGAGCGGTGCCGTGGCTGTAGTCGGGTGCTCCGGCGAAGATCGCCAGCGACGCGTTCGCGATGCCCGCGATCAGCAGCACCCCGAAACCGAGCCCCAGGCCCGCCGCGATGATCCGTTGTCCCCGAATGGTTTCCACCAGCGAGTCCGACGAATCGACGCCGATCAGCATCAGCACGAACAGGAACAGCATCATCACGGCGCCGGTGTACACCACCACCTGCACGACCCCGAGGAACAGCGCGCCCTGCGCCACATAGAACACCGCGAGGATGATCATCGTCATCGCCAGGAAGATGGCCGAGTACACCGCTTTGGGGCTCAGCACCACGCCGAGTGCGCCGATCACGACGACGACGGCGAGGATCCAGAACTGCACCGCCTCGGCGCCGGAGGTGTGGGTGAGTTGTTCGGCCACCAGGACTGTCATGAGGTCGTATCCTCGGCGCGCGTCGTCATGCCGTCCGCCCCGACGTCGCCGCGGTAGTAGTTCTCCGGACGGGAACCGGGCGCCATGTCGTGCGGCGGCGGCGTCATCGTCGGTTCCAGTGGCGCGAGCAGTTGCTGCTTCTCGTAGATCATGCCTGCGCGGGTACTGTCGGCGAGTTCGTAGTCGTTGGTCATGGTCAGTGCCCGCGTGGGGCAAGCCTCGATGCACAGCCCGCAGCCGATGCAGCGCAGATAGTTGATCTGATAGACGCGGCCGTAGCGTTCGCCCGGTGAAAAGCGTTCTTCGGCAGTGTTATCCGCGCCCTCGACGAAGATGGCGTCGGCCGGACAGGCCCAGGCGCACAGTTCGCAGCCGATGCACTTCTCCAGCCCGTCGGGGTATCGATTGAGTTGGTGACGGCCGTGGTAGCGCGCCGCCGTCGGTTCCTTCTGCTCGGGATACTGCTCGGTGATCGGTTTGCGGAACATCGTCGAGAAGGTCACCCCGAACCCGGCGATGGGTTTGCCGATGTCAGGCATCACTGCTCTCCTTCGTTGTGCTCGTGCTCGTGGCGAGTTGGGTGCGGATGGTGCCGTTCGGGAGCTTCGCCGACGCCGACGGCGCGGGGAGGACCTGACCGGGCAGCGGTGGTACGGGGAAGCCGCCGGCGAGCGGGTCGAACGGCGCATCGTCGGGCGCAGGTGCGCGTGCCGACTTCGGCAACTTGATCAGCTGCCAGATGCCGGCGATGAGCAGTCCCGTCACGACGATTCCGGCGATGGCCAGGATCAGTACCTGCACCCAGGCCGCGCTGTCGCGGGTCAGTTCGCGGATCACCGCAACCACCAGCACCCAGGCGAGCGCCACCGGGATCAGCACTTTCCAGCCCATGTTCATGAACTGGTCATAACGCAAGCGCGGCAACGTCGTTCGCAGCCAGATGAAGATGAACAGGAAGATCCAAACCTTGATGACGAACCACAGCACCGGCCACCAGCCGGAATTGGCCCAATCGAACATGCTGACCGGCCAGGGAACCTGCCACCCGCCGAGGAACAGCGTCGTCGCCAGCGCGGACACGGTCACCATGTTGATGTATTCGGCGAGCATGAACATCGCGAACTTGAGCGACGAGTATTCGGTGTGAAAGCCGCCGACCAGCTCGCCTTCGGCTTCGGGAAGGTCAAACGGGGCGCGGTTGGTCTCGCCGACCATGGCGATCGTGTAGATCACGAACGATGGCAGCACCAGAATCACGTACCAGTGCTTGGCTTGTCCGGCAACGATTTCCGACGTCGACATCGTCGACGAGTTGAGGAACACCGCGGCGAAGGACAGGCCCATCGCGATCTCGTAGGAGATCACCTGGGCGGTCGAGCGCAGCCCGCCGAGCAGCGGATAGGTCGAGCCCGACGACCAGCCGGCCAGGACGATGCCGTACACGCCGATCGAGGTGATCGCGAGGACGTAGAGCACCCCGACGGGAAGGTCGGTGAGCTGCAACGGAGTTCGATGCCCGAAGACCGACACCATCGGTCCGATGGGAATGACGGCGAACGCCATGATCGCCGGCACCACCGCGATGATCGGCGCCAGCAGGTAGACCACCTTGTCGACGCCGAACGGCGTGAGGCCTTCCTTCAGAGCGAGTTTCACGCCGTCGGCCAGACTCTGCAGCGCACCGCCCGGTCCGACCCGGTTGGGTCCGAGCCGCTGCTGCATGCGCGCCATCACTTTACGCTCGGCCAGAATCGCGACCAGCGTCGTCAGCACCAGGAACCCGAAGATGAGGATGCACTTGGCGATGATCAGCCACCAGGTGTCGTAGCCGAAGTCCGCCAGCCGGGGGAACTCGGCGAGTACCGTCGTTGACTCACTCATCGCCGCCGCCGATCCCGACGACGCTGCCCATCGTGGTCCCGAGCGTCGAATAGAGTTGGGAATCAGGCGAATTCATCGGGACCCAGACCACACGGTCGGGCATCTCGGTGACGACCAGTGGCAAGGTGATCGCCCCGCGGATGGTCGAGACCCGGAGCGGGGCACCGTCGGCGATGCCGATCTCCGCCGCGGTCGCGGCGCTGAGCCGCGCGACCGGTCGGTGCGCGGTGCCGGCCAGATGCGGTTCACCGTCTTGCAGTCGCCCGCCGTCGAGCAGCATGCGCCACGATCCGAGGATCGCCTGCCCGGGTTCGGTCGCCGGAACCGGCACCGGTGCGGTGGCGGCCATGACGTGCCGATCACCGTCCCAGCCGCCCATCCGCTGCAGCTCGGAGTGAACGGAATCGACACTGTCACAACCCAATTCGATGCCCATCTCGGCCGCGATCGCGCCGAGCACCCGGTGGTCGGAGAGCGGGAGGGTTTCGGTCGCGGCGTCGAGCGCGGCGCGGAACGTCCGGGGCCGGCCCTCCCAGTCGACGAAAGTTCCCGCCTTCTCGGCGACGGCGGCGACGGGGAAGACGACGTCGGCGCGGGCGGTCACGATGCTGTGCCGCTGTTCGAGGCTGACCACGAAGTCGGCCGACGCCAGTGCGCTGGTCAGTGCCGACGGCATCGGCAGGTCGTCGGCGTCGACGCCGCCGATCAGCAAGGTGGACAAGCTGTTTCGGCGGACCGCGTCGATGATGCCGTCGGTGTCCCGGCCGGGGGCGCCCGGTGGTTGGGTACCCCAGATCGCAGCGATGTCGCGGCGTGCGGCATTCGATCCGACCGGTCGCCCGCCCGGCAGGATGTTCGGGCCCGTCCCGACGTCGGCGGCCCCGCGCTCGCCCGCGCGGCGCGGAATCCACACGAGCCGCGCGCCGGTCTCGGCGGCGACGTTCGCCGCCGCGGTGAGTGCGCCGGGGCCGGCCGCGAGTCGTTCGCCGACGATCAGTACCGCGCCGTCGACGCGCAGCAGGTCGCGCGCGGCGTCGAGGGCCGCCGCCTCGGCGCCCGGGACGGTGGCGATCAGCTCACCGGACAGCTTGGTCAGGCCCGGACTCGCCCACGAGGCGATCGAGTACACCCGCTGGCCTCGCTGGCGCACCGCTTTGCGCAGCCGCAGGAACACCATCGGGGACTCTTCCTCGGGCTCGAATCCGGCGAGCACCACGACCGGCGCCTGCTGTAATTCGTGGTAGGTCAACGCGATTCCGGTTCCGGCGACGTGGGCGGCGAGAAATTCCGTTTCTTCGGCACTGTGTGCGCGGGAGCGGAAGTCGACGTCGTTGGTGCCCAGGACCACCCGCGCGAACTTGCCGTACGCATAGGCGTCTTCGACCGTCACCCGGCCGCCGGCCAGCACCCCCGCCGGTCCCGAACGCAGCCCCTTCGCCGCCGTCGCCAGTGCGAAAGCCCAGGAGACCGGCCGTAGCTTGCCGCCCGCGTCGCGGACCAGCGGCGTGGTGATCCGATCCGGTGCGCTCGCATAGGCGAATGACCACCTGCCCTTGTCGCAGTTCCACTCCTCGTTGACCTCGGGGTCGTCACCGGCCAAGCGGCGCAACACTTTTCCGCGACGATGATCGGTGCGCTGCGCGCATCCGCTCGCGCAGTGCTCGCACACGCTCGGCGACGAGATCAGATCGAATGGTCGTGCGCGGAAGCGATAGGCGGCGCCGGTGAGCGCCCCGACCGGGCAGATCTGCACGGTGTTTCCGGAGAAGTAGGATTCGAACGGTTCCTCCGCGTACGCGGAGACCTGTTGCAGCGCACCGCGATCGGCCAGAGCGATCAGCGGATCGCCGGCGATCTGCTCCGAGAAGCGGGTGCACCGCGCGCACAGTACGCAGCGCTCCCGATCGAGCAGCACCTCCGACGACAGCGGCACCGGCTTGGTGAAGGTTCGTTTCGTCTCGGCGAAGCGCGATTCGGTGCGCCCGGCCGACATCGCCTGATTCTGCAGCGGGCATTCGCCGCCCTTGTCGCAGGTCGGGCAGTCGAGGGGGTGATTGATCAGAAGCAGTTCCATCACGCCGCGCTGCGCCGACGCCGCCTGCGCCGACGAGTACTGGGTGTGTACCACCATGCCGTCGGTGACGGTGATGGTGCACGACGCCATCGGCTTGCGCTGACCCTCCACCTCGACCAGGCATTGCCGACACGCGCCGACCGGGTCGAGCAGGGGATGGTCGCAGAAGCGCGGGATGTCCAGACCGACCAACTCCGCCGCGCGAATCACCAAGGTGCCCTTGGGAACCGACACCTCGGTGCCGTCGATGGTCGCCGTGACGTAGTCGTCGGGCACCGGCGGTTTGGCCGGGCTGGCGTCGATCGTCGTCATGGGCGGACCCCCTTGTCGGCGTACACGGTCGAACGCGACGGATCGAGCGGGCAGCCGCCGGGATGATCGTCGGTCGCGAAGTGGGCGAGATACTCGTCGCGGAAGTACTTGAGCGACGAGATGATGGGGCTGCCCGCGCCGTCGCCCAAGGCGCAGAACGACTTTCCGACGATGTTGCCGGTCACCTCGGACAGGGTGTCGAGATCGGCCGGTGTGCCGCCGCCCGCTTCGAGTCGCTTGAGCAGTTGAACGAGCCAGTAGGTGCCTTCGCGGCACGGGGTGCATTTGCCGCACGATTCGTGGGCGTAGAACTCGGTCCACCGCAGCACCGCCCGAACGATGCACGTCGTCTCGTCGAACAGCTGAATCGCCTTGGTGCCCAACATCGATCCGGCGGCGCCGACACCTTCGTAGTCCAGTGGGACGTCGAGGTGTTCGGCGGTGAAGATCGGCGTCGACGAGCCGCCGGGCGTCCAGAACTTCAGGGTGTGTCCGGCGCGGATGCCGCCGGCCCGCTCGAGGAGTTCACGCAGGGTGATTCCCAGCGGCGCCTCGTATTGACCAGGATGAGTGACGTGTCCCGACAGCGAATACATGGTGAATCCGGGCGACTTCTCGGTGCCCATCGATCGGAACCAGTCGACACCGTTGCGCATGATCGACGGCACGCTGGCGATCGACTCGACATTGTTGACGACCGTCGGGCTGGCGTAGAGGCCGGCGACCGCGGGGAAGGGCGGACGCAGTCTCGGTTGTCCCCGACGCCCCTCCAAGGAGTCGAGCAGTGCGGTCTCCTCGCCGCAGATGTAGGCGCCGGCGCCGGCGTGGACGACGAGGTCGAGGTCGAACCCGGAGCCGAAGATGTTCGCGCCCAGCAGGTTTGCGTCGTATGCCTCGGCGACCGCGGTGCGCAGTCGGCTGATCACCGAGGCGACTTCGCCGCGCACGTAGATGAACGCGTGGCGCGCGCGGATGGCGTACGCCGCGATGATCACGCCCTCGACGAGCATATGCGGCGAGGCGAGCATCAGCGGCATGTCCTTGCAGGTACCGGGCTCGGACTCGTCAGCGTTGACGACGAGGTAGTGCGGCCGGTCGCCGCCGGGCGCCGAACCCTGCGGGATGAACGACCATTTGGTGCCCACCGGGAAGCCCGCGCCGCCGCGGCCGCGCAGACCGGACGCTTTGACGGTCTCGATCACATCGTCGGGCGCCTGCCGCAGCGCGGCGCGTAGTCCCTGATATCCGTTCTGGCGCAGATAATTCGGCAGCGTCCACGACTCGGCGTCGGACCAGTACCGGCTGAGGACCGGGACCTGGGCGGGTTCCGGTGTGGCAGGGGGCAATTCGACGGTGGTCATGCGGGTGCGCTCCCGTCGTCGGACGAGGTGGCCGGCGGCAGCCCCGCCAGCAGCCGGGCCGTCTGCCGGAACGAGCACAGCGTCGTCGAACCGCGACTCGGCGGCGGAGCGATTCCGGCGCGCAGGTCTTCGGCGAGTTCTGTTGCCGACGTCGGGGTTTGGTTGTCGTAGAACTCCCAGTTGACCATCACCACGGGAGCGAAATCGCAGGCTGCGTTGCATTCGACATGTTCGACGGTGATGCGCCCATCGGCCGTGGTCCCGCCCGGTTCGACGCCCAGGTGCTCGGTCAGCGACGCGAGGATCTCGTCGCCGCCGAGGACCGCGCACAGGGTATTGGTGCAGACGCCGATGAGGTATTCGCCGGTGGGTTCGCGCCGGTACATCGAGTAGAACGTGGCCACCGATGCGACCTGCGCCGCGGTGAGCCCCAATTGTTCGGCACAGAAGGTGACTCCGGCGCGTGTGATGTAGCCGTCGACGCTCTGCACCAGATGCAGCAACGGCAGCAGCGCTGAGCGCGACTGCGGGTAGCGCCCGATGATGTCGGCCGCCTCGGCGGCGAGACGCGACGTGAGTTCATCCGAATAGCGTTGTGGCCCATCGAATGCGATCGGCGGTGTCGGCGTCGACGTGGCGAACTGGGCGGGCGGGCCAGCCAGTACCTCCAGGAAGACCGGTTGTTGCAGGTCACTCATCGGTCGACGCCTCCCATCACCGGATCGATACTCGCCACGGCGGTGATGACGTCGGCGACGAGGCCGCCCTCGCACATCGCGGCGACGGCTTGCAGGTTCGTGAACGAGGGGTCGCGGAAATGGACTCGGTAGGGTCGGGTGCCGCCGTCGCTGACCATGTGCACGCCCAATTCGCCACGCGGCGATTCGATGGCTTCGTAGCACTGCCCGGCCGGTACCCGCATGCCTTCGGTCACCAGCTTGAAGTGATGAATGAGCGATTCCATCGACTCGCCCATGATCTCGGCGATGTGCTCGGGTGAATTGCCGAGGCCGTCGGGGCCGACGGCGAGGTCGGCGGGCCAGGCGAGCTTGCGGTCGGTGACCATCACCGGGCCGGGGCGCAGACGGTCGAGACACTGTCGCGCGATGCGGATCGACTCTTTCATCTCGTTGATGCGAATCATGTAGCGCCCGTAGGCATCACAGGTGGTTTCGGTGACGACGTCAAAGTCGTAGGTGTCGTATCCGCAGTACGGATTGGTCTTGCGTAGATCGTGCGGCAGGCCCGTCGAGCGCAGCACCGGGCCGGTGATACCGAGTGCCATGCAGCCGGTGAGATCGAGGTAGCCGATCCCCTGGGTGCGGGCCTTCCAGATGTAGTTGTCGTTGAGGAGTTCCTCCACCTCGCCGATCTGCCCGGGCAGGGCGTCGATCACGGCGCCGATCTTGTCCACCGCGTCGCCGGGCAGATCCTGCGCGATACCGCCCGGCCGGATGAACGCGTGATTCATCCGCAGTCCGGTGATGTACTCGAAGATGTCCAGAATCGTCTCGCGCGCACCGAATCCCAGGAACATCGGGGTCACCGCGCCGAGTTCCATGCCGCCGGTCGCCAACGCGACGAGATGGCTGGTGATGCGGTTGAGCTCCATCAGCAAGACTCGGATGACGCTGGCACGCTCGGGAATGTCGTCGGTGATGCCGAGCAGGCGTTCCACGCCGAGGCAGTACGCGGTCTCGTTGAAGAACGGCGACAGATAGTCCATCCGGGTCACGAACGTGACCCCCTGCGTCCAGGTGCGGAACTCGAGATTCTTCTCAATTCCGGTGTGCAGGTAGCCGATTCCGCACCGAGCCTCGGTGACGGTCTCGCCGTCGATCTCCAGGATCAACCGCAACACGCCGTGCGTCGACGGATGCTGCGGCCCCATGTTGACGACGATGCGCTCGTCGTCGGGCAGCGCCGCCCGACGCTCGCGGACAGCCGTGACGACGTCGTCCCAATCGCGGCCGGTGACGGTGAAGGTGGTGTCGGTCATTTCGACTCACTCCGTTCGCTCAATACGGCGCACTTCGACTCACTCCGTGGGCACATCAGTTGTACGACCTGCGCCGATCGGGGGGAGCGATCGTCGTGCCCTTGTACTCCACCGGGATTCCGCCGAGCGGATAATCCTTGCGCTGCGGGTGGCCGTCCCAGTCGTCGGGCATCTCGATCCGCGTCAACGACCGATGTCCCTCGAAGACGATGCCGAAGAAGTCGAAGGTCTCGCGCTCATGCCAGTCGTTGGTCGGATACACCCGGCACAGACTCGGAATACGCGGATCGGCGTCGGGCGCGGTCACCTCGAGACGCACGAAACGATTGTGGGTGATCGAGCGCAGCGGAATCACCGCGTGCAGTTCGCGTCCGGTCTCGTCGGGGTAGTGGGCGCCGTTGACTCCCAAGCACAGTTCGAAACGCAGCGCGGGTTCGTCGCGCAGCGTCGACGCCACCGCGAGCAGATGTGTGCGCCGGACGTGGATCGTCATCTCGCCGCGGTAGATCACGACATTCTCGACGGCCTCGTCGTAGCCGATCTCTCGCCGCGACAATCCGGCGGCGAGTTGGTCGGCGACGTCGTCGAAGTAGCTGCCATAGGGGCGAGAACTGTTGCCCGGCAAGCTGATCGGCGCCACCATCCGGCCATAGCCGGAGGTGTCGCCGGAGCCCTTCGCCCCGAACAGTCCGTGGCGGGTTCCGATGCGCTCGGCGGCACCCGCTCGCGGCTCGACGCTCCCGGCGCCGGTTGCGTTCAGCCCGCTCGCTGCGCTCCCGGCGCCGGTGACATTCGGGCCGCTCCCGGCGCCGGTCATCGGAGGAGCCCCTTGAGCTCGATCGTCGGCGTCGAATTCAGCGCGGCCTGCTCGGCCGCCCAGACGGCCTGTTCGCGGTTCACGCCGAGCGGCATCTGTTGGATCTGTTCGTGCAGCTTGAGGATCGCGTTGAGCAGCATCTCCGGCCGCGGCGGGCAGCCCGGCAGGTAGATGTCCACCGGCACAACGTGATCGACGCCCTGCACGATCGCGTAGTTGTTGAACATGCCGCCCGACGACGCGCACACCCCCATCGCCAGAACCCATTTCGGTTCGGCCATCTGGTCGTAGATCTGGCGGAGCACGGGTGCCATCTTCTGGCTGACCCGGCCCGCGACGATCATCAGATCGGCCTGACGTGGCGACGCCCGGAACGCTTCCATCCCGAAGCGAGCCAGGTCGTAGCGGCCCGACGTCGTCGCCATCATCTCGATGGCGCAACATGCCAGACCGAACGTCGCAGGCCACAGCGATCCCTTGCGCATGTATCCGGCCAGGCCCTCGACGGTGCTCAGCAGGAAACCGCTGGGCAGTTTCTCTTCGAGGCCCATATGGCGCGTCTCCTTCTCCCGGTGAGATCTAGTGGTTATTCCCAACTCAATCCGCCGCGGCGCCACTCGTAGGCGTATGCGACGGACACGTTGACGATGAACAGCGTCATGGCGGCCAGCCCGAACCAGCCGAGGGAATCGAACGCGACCGCCCACGGGTAGAGGAAGACGATCTCGATGTCGAAGATGATGAACAGCATCGCCGTGAGGTAGTACTTGATCGGGATGCGTTGCACGAAACCCGCGGTCGGAGGCAGCGGTTCGATGCCGCACTCGTAGGCTTCCAATTTGGCGCGGTTGTACCGTTTTGGTCCGACGACCGAGGCGATGACGACGGAAAAAACCGCAAACGCCAGCGCAATTGCGCCCAACACGAAAATCGGTACGTACGCGTTCATGCCTTTTCAAGCCCTCCGCTGTCGTGATGCGCCGCGTGGCGGGAGCATCTGACGTCATGGCTGTGACCTAGCTCTCACCCTACTCACGAGCATCGGCGGCGGAGGTGAATCTTGAGTAAATCAAGTTCGGCGGGCAGGCCAGTCGATAGCATCGGGGGCGTGAGTCAGGCAACGGAATCGGCGTCCGGCGTCAGCAGTCGGGCGACCCTGCGCGTGCTGGTGTACTCCGACGACGCGCGCACCCGCGCGCAGGTGATCGGGGCCCTCGGAACGTCGCTGCACCCCGACCTGCCCGACCTCGACTATGTCGAGGTGGCCACCGAACCGATGATCTACGCGCAGCTCGACGCGCACGCGATCGACGTCGCCATCCTCGACGGCGAGGCGACGCCGGCGGGCGGCATGGGCGTCGCCAAGCAGATCCGCGACGAGTACGACCCGTGCCCGCCCCTGGTGGTGCTAATCGCCCGCACGGCCGACCGGTGGCTGGCCGATTGGTCGCGCGCCGATGCATCGGCGTCGTTGCCGGTCGATCCGATCGCGCTGTCGAAGACGATCGTGGAGTTGCTGCGCAAGAAATAGATCAGCGAGTGCCGGCCTGCGCCAGTTCTCCCTCGATCTCGGCGTCGGCCGGTTGCTTGGGCTTCAACTCGCTGACCAAGACGCCCGCGAGGATCAGCACCGCACCAACCAGCGCCAGGGGTCCCAGGCGGTCTCCGGCGAGCCGGCCGAACACCGCACCCCAGACCGGCTCGCCGGTGTAGATGATCGTCGCCCGCGTCGGCGAAACGGTGCGCTGCGCCCAGTTCATCGTCGCCTGGATCAGGCAGCTGGCCGCGCCCATGCCCAGCGCGGCTCCCAGCCACCACCACGAGAACGACGGTACCGACTCGCCGACCACCGGCATCACCAGCAGCGCGACGGCACCAGCGACGAAGAGCTGGATGATGGTGACCCGGCCCAGATCCGCCTTGCCCGCGAAGGATCCGATGAGGATGATCTCGGCGGCCATCGCCACTGCACCGAGCAACGTGGCGATTTCGCCCGCGCCCAGGCTGATACCGGCGGCGCTCGGACCGGCGAGCAGGATCAGACCGGTGAACGCGAGACCGACGCCGGCGATTGTCATCGCTTTCGGAGTCCGCCGAAAGACCGCCCACAGCAGGAGCGGGACGAGGGGCACATACATCGCGGTGATGAACGCCGACGTGCTCGCGTCGAGTGTCTGCAGACCGTAGGTTTGCAGGCCGTAGCCGAATGTCATCGTGACACCGATGGACACACCGGCGATCAGATCCGTCCTGGTGATACGCGCGAGGCTGCGGTGGAAGACGACGGCGGCAATGGCCGCAGCCGCGAGGAATCGGATACCGATGAAGAACAGGGGACCGCTGTACTGCATCACCTTGGCGATCACCACGAACGTCGAACCCCACACCGCGGTGACTGCGACGAGCGACAGTTCCTGCCGGGTGAAGGGCAGTCGGTGGAGTCGAGACCGGGCAATGTGCAGCATTCTGCACACTCTAGGAAACCTCGCCCCCGATGTGCAACTTAATTCACATCGGAGTGATCGACGCGACAATGGCCGATGCCGTGGGACACTCGACGGCGGTTAGGGTTGGCCCATGTCCGACGACACCTCCCCCGACGTCCTCGCGCACGTCGGCGCCAATGTTCGACGACTCCGCAGCGCTGCCGGGCTCAGTCAGCAGGGACTGGCCGATGCCGCGGGTGTCAGCCGTCGTACGGTCATCAACCTGGAGGCCGGGCAGGCCAATGTGAGCCTCGCGGCGCTCGACACTTTGGCCGCGGCGCTCGACACGACGTTCGTCAGTCTCGTCATCGCCCCCAGTGCCACCCGGGACAAGATCGACGAATTGATGTGGCGCGGAAGCGATTCGGCGAGTCATGCGACGCTATTGGGCAGTGCGCCCGCGCGCGCCGAGGGGCAACTGTGGCGGTGGAGCCTCGGGCCAGGTGATCGCTACGACGCCGAGCCCGACCCCGACGGCTGGCACGAGATGCTCTTCGTGACCGAGGGCGCCATCGTCGTCGAGTTCGACGCCGAGCGGGTCGAACTCGGCGTCGGGGGTCACCGAACCTACAGCAGTGCACAGCAGTACGCGTATGTGAACGAGACGTCGGCGACCGCGACGTTTCTGCGGGTGGTGTTGGAGTAGAGATGTGTGCGGCGATCTTCCCGCTAGCCTGATATCATTCTATATCAGGAGGTGGCGTATGCCTGATGTGCTGATTCGAAACCTGTCTGCCGAAGATTTGAAGCTACTCGATGCGCAAGCGAAACAGTTGGGCCTGCCGCGTGGTGAGTATCTTCGACGCCGGCTGCAGGCCGAGGCTCGTCGAACCCAGTCGGTAACTACCGCAAGCGATCTGGCTCGATTCAGCAAGCTCGCGACGGATTTGGCGGACGACGACGTGATGGATTCCGCGTGGTCGTGAGCCAGTGGCTGATCGACAAATCCGCGTTGGTACGGCTGTCGGCGAGCCCTGATAGCGACGAATGGCTCGGCCGGATCGATCGGGGCTTGGTCGCGATATCGACCGTGACTCGTCTCGAAGTGGGGTACTCGGCGCGCTCTGCCGCTGACTGGTCGGAAATGGTCATCGGCACGCCGGTTGGGGCGATGATCATCGAGTATCTGACTCCTGCGATCGAGGATCGGTCGGTCGAGGTGCAGCGTCTGCTGGTGCAGCAGGGCCACCATCGTGCACCGTCGATACCGGATCTGCTGATTGCGGCGACTGCTGAGCTTTCCGGGCGAATAGTGCTGCATGTCGACAAAGACTTCGATGTGATCGCCGGCGTTACCGGTCAGCGAATGGAGCGCTTGAACGGACGCTGATCAGGCGCGCGCATTGTCACCCTTGTGTCTTCGTGTCGGAAATCATGGGCGGTGCCAACAATTCCCGACACCAGACACTAGAACTTCGTCGGCGTCGAGCCGATAAGTCCCTCGGAGAACTGCTCGAGCCGGTACGCGTGCCCGATCGGGTTCGACTGTGCGATCGGATAGGGGAACCAGTAGTTGCTGTCGACCCAGGTCTGGAACACCAGCGGGACGGGCTTGTCGTAGCCGATGACGTGCACGGTGTTCGACAGCGTCATCGGGAAGTCGGCGACGGTCTTGCCGTCGATGGCGAACGACGTCGTGGCGTCGGTCGCGGTGACGGCGTAATCGTGGGTGGCGTCGAGCAACGACATCGGCAACGGCGCCACCCGCGGAATCAGGTTGTTCTCCGTCTTGACCATGACGAAGAAGCCCTTGGGCAGGCCGCCGGCGATGTGCTCGGCGAGTGGTTTGAGCTGATTGGTCAGCGCGCCGAGGTTGGAGTTGGTGTCGTTGTAGAAGAACCAAGCGACCTGTAGTTGCGGATATTCGAGGGTCCGGCTCGCGACTCCCCAGCCGACGGTGCCGTTGAGTCCCCGGATGCGATCCGCGTTGACCCGTACCGTCGAGCGACGCCCCTTCGTGAACGCGACGCGCGAGAGGATCTCGGCGTTGTTGACGCCCTGCTTGTTCGACGGGATGTGCAGGGTCAGGCCGTTCGGCTGGAATCGAAGATTGCCGCGCCCGACGTTGTAGCTGCAGAAATTTCGGTTGTCGGGGCGGGTGAAGTCCGTCGAATACGGACGCGGCGCCTCGACGACCTTGGAGCCGAAGTAGATCTGATTCTGCAGGCCCGGCGTATTCATGCCGCATGGCTTCAATCCGCCGTCGGCGGGGGGTGGAGGCGGAGGTGCCGCGATGGAGCTGCCGGTGCCGGCGAGCAACGCGAGGCTCACGCTTGCGACCACAGTCGATAGAACTCTTCGAAGACCGATGGCCGACATGAATTTCCTCCCGTTGCAGCTCGACGCACGGCACGATCGAAATCGTGCTGTAACTGTGACATGTTATCCGAGCGTTACCGGATGGCCGGAGGAGGGTGTGACCGTGCGACGCCGGAGCGGCTCAACGCTTACGCGACGGATTCGCGGACCGTGATCAGCGGCAACCGCACTTCGGGGCTCTCGATCAGGCCCGCCGCACAGAGCGCGGCCTTGATGCCGGTGGGATTCGGCGTCGACATCAGCGCTCGTGCGGGCTCGACCATCCGGTTGCCGAGGATTCGTGCCGTTTCGACATCTCCGGTGCGCCACGACGTGAACAGTTCGGCGAATTCTTGCGGGTACACGTTGGCGGTCGCCAGAATCGCGCCCCGAGCGCCCATCGCGAGGAGCGGCGATACCAGTGTGTCCTCGCCCGCGAGAACGGAAAACCCTTGTGGGGCTTGGGCGATGAGGTGTGCGGTGTCGGTGTCGACCGCGCCGACGGACTGCTTGATGCCGACGATGTCGGGGTGCGCTGCGAGTGTCAGGATCGCTTGCGGCCCAAGGGATTGGCCGGTTCGGTAGGGGACGTTGTAGAGCACCAGCGGCGTCGGGCCGTTGTCGGCGAGATAGCGGAAGTGGGCGAGCACACCTTCCTCCGACGGTCGCGAGTAGTACGGCACGACGGTGAGGAAGGCTGCGATATCGGCTGTGCCGCTGAGTGATTCGAATGCGGACACGCTGGCGCGGGTGTCATTGCTGCCCGCGCCGACGATCAGCGGCGCGTCGTACTCGGCGCATATCTTTCCGCAGATCGAGACGACGCGGTGATGTTCTTCCGGGGTCAGCGTCGATGCCTCGGCGGTGGTCCCCAGCGCCACGATGCCGGTGGCCCCCGCGTCGAGGACTCGATGGGCGAGTCGGGTCAGGTCGTTGTCGGCGATGGAGCCGTCGTCGGTGAAGGGGGTGATGAGTGGAACGAATATTCCGGTGGGAGTGAAGGTCATGAACTCAGCGTGATCGCGAATCGCCATCAGGTCTAGTTATGTTTTGTGAGTACCAGCATAAGATGCGATACATGATCGACGTTCGGAAGTTGCGGCTGTTGCGTGAACTGGGCCACCGCGGCACCATCGCCGCGGTAGCCGAGGCGATGTCGTTCACGCCGTCCGCGGTGTCGCAGCAACTGTCGGCACTTGAGCGGGAAACCGGTCGCGCGTTGTTGGCCAGGACGGGGCGTCGAGTCGTATTGACGCCGCACGGACTGTTGCTCGCCGAACATGCGGAAGCTGTTCTGGCGGAACTGGAACGAGCCGAGGCGGCACTGGCCGACGACGCCGAGTTGTCGGGGACCGTGCGGGTCGGCGCGTTTCAGACGGCGTTCAACTCACTTGTGTTGCCCGCGATCGCATCGGTGTCGGAGAACTGCTCCGGACTCTCGGTGTCGGTGACCGAGGTGGATCCGGCGGTCGTGCCCGACCTGCTGCGCTGCGACGAGCTCGATCTCGCGCTGGTGCACGAGTACGACAACGTTCCGTCGACGCTGGGTGCCGGCATCGACGTCGAACCGCTGGTCGACGAGGTGGTGTACTTCGCGTCGACCACCCGGCCCGACGTCGGGGCGAGTGAGGTGATTCGTGCGCACAGCGACAGCCGATGGATTCTCGGCAACCCGGGCACGCTGTGTCACACGATGGCGGTAAGGAGTTGTCAGGCAGCCGGATTCGAGCCCCGGGTGGCACATCGCATCGATGATTACGGTGCGGTTCTGAAGCTGGTCGCACTGGGTACCGCGGTGGCATTGGTGCCGCAACTCGGCGTCGACGATGTTCCGGACGGCGTCGTGCTGACTCCGTTGCCCGCCCGGCGTCGAACGCGTGTCGCGTATCGGCGGGGCAGTGGAGCGCGCCCCGCGCTCAGGGCGGTGGTAGGTGAATTGCGCTGTGCGGCAAAGGGTCTAACGTGAACCCCGCCGGCGCGCAAGGTTACAGCGCGTAGTTCTCCAGCAGTCGGCGGCCGATGATCATGCGTTGGATGTCGGCGGTGCCTTCGCCGATCAGCAGCATCGGAGCCTCGCGGTAGAGCCGTTCGATCTCGTACTCCTTGGCGAATCCGTACCCGCCGTGGATGCGGAAGGCGTCTTCGACGACGTCGCGGCAATACTCGGACGCGAGGTATTTCGCCATACCGGCTTCGAGGTCGTTGCGCTGGCCGGCATCTTTGATCCGGGCCGCCCGCACGACCATCTGGTGTGCCGCTTCGACTTTCGTGCCCATCTCGGCGAGGCGGAACAGCACGGCCTGGTGCTGGGCGATGGGCTTGCCGAACGTCTCGCGTTGTTGCGCGTAGGAGGCGCCGAGTTCGAACGCCCGGTTCGCGACGCCCACGCCCCGGGCGGCGACGTTCACGCGACCCACTTCGACGCCGTCCATCATCTGGTAGAAGCCGTGGCCGGGCTGCCCACCGAGGATCTCGGTGGCTTCGATCCGGTAACCGTCGAACACGAGCTCGGTGGTGTCGACGCCCTTGTAGCCCATCTTCTCGATCTTTCCCGGGATCGACAATCCGGGCGCCACCTCGCCGAAGCCCGGCGTCTTCTCGATGAGGAACGTCGTGAGGTTCCGGTGCGGTCTGTCGGAGCCCTCGGGGGTGCGGACGAGTACCGCGACCAGCGAGGAGCTGCCGCCGTTGGTCAGCCACATCTTCTGGCCGTCGATGCGGTAGGTGCCGTCGTCGGTCGGCGTGGCCGACGTCTTGATGGCCGCGACATCGGAGCCCAGGCCCGGCTCCGACATCGAGAACGCGCCGGTGAGCTCTCCGGCGGCAAGGCGCGGCAGGTATTTCTGCTTCTGCTCGACGGTGCCGTGCTGCTGCAGCAGGTAGGCGACGATGAAATGCGTGTTGACGATGCCGCTGACGCTCATCCAGCCGCGGGAGAGTTCCTCCACCACCAGCGCGTAGGTGAGCAGCGACTGACCGAGGCCGCCGAACTCCTCGTCGATCGTGAGTCCGAAGATCCCCATCTCCTTCATCGCGGCAACGATCTCGGTGGGGTACTCGTCTCGATGCTCCAACTCCGTCGCAACCGGAAGGATCCGTGCGTCGACGAACTCGCGGACCGCGGCCAGCATGTCACTCTGTTCGGTGGTCAGATCGGCGGTGGCGCACAGCTTGGTCATGGGGATCCTTCGTGATCAGATGCTTGTTATCGTGCACAAAATAATAGAATCTCGCCCCGGGGCACAGCACGCGGCGCTGGCAAATGCCCCGGAGCCGATCAGGACGGGAACTCGAACATGCATGATGCGGTTATCTGCGAGCCGATCCGAACAGCGGTGGGGCGCTACGGCGGTATGTACAAGGACGTCCCCGCGGCCGACCTCGCCGCCACCGTCGTCCAGGCACTGGTCGAGCGAACCGGCATCACCAGCTCCGACATCGACGACGTCCTGTTCGGGCAGTGCTATCCCAACGGTGAAGCGCCGGCGATCGGCCGCGTCGCGGCGCTCGACGCCGGGCTCGACGTTTCGGTCCCCGGTCTGCAACTCGATCGGCGATGCGGTTCGGGCCTGCAGGCCGTGATCGATGCGGTGATGCGAGTCCAGACCGGCGTCGCCGATCTGGTCTTGGCGGGTGGCGCGGAGAGCATGAGCCAGGCCGAGCACTACTCACTCGGCCTGCGGTTCGGGCTGCGCGGCCGCGACACCGAACTGTCGGACCGAATCAATCGCGGCCGGATCACCTCGGGCGGCAAGTTCTACCCGGTGCCGGGCGGCATGCTGGAGACCGCGGAGAACCTCAGGTCGGAGTACTCGATCACGCGCGAGGCGCAGGACCGACTCGCGTTGACGTCACACCAGCGGGCCGTCGCGGCCCGTGAATCCGGTCGCTTCGCCGACGAGATCGTGCCGGTCACGATTTCCACACGCAACGGCGAGGTGGTGCTCGATCATGACGAGCACCCACGCTCGGACGTGACGATGGAGTCGCTCGCTGAGCTGAAAGCCGTTCTGCGACACAATGATCCGTATTCCACCGTGACGGCGGGCAATGCCAGTGGCCAGAACGATGGAGCGGCGGTGTGCATCGTGGCGACTCGGGCGAAGGCGGAACAACTGGGTCTGCGGCCGATGGCGCGCCTCGTCACGTGGGCGGTGGCGGGTGTCGAGCCGAACCGGATGGGGATCGGTCCGGTGCCGGCGACGAACAAGGCGCTCGCGCGCAGTGGTCTGACGCTGGCAGATCTGGACCTGATCGAACTCAACGAGGCCTTCGCCGCGCAGGTCCTCGCCTGTACCGCCGCTTGGGATCTCGCCCCGGCGGACTTCGAACGGCTCAACGTCAACGGTTCGGGCATTTCGCTGGGCCACCCGGTCGGGGCTACGGGAGTGCGGATCCTCGCCACCATGCTCCGCGAACTGGACCGCCGCCAGGGCCGGTACGCGCTGGAAACCATGTGCATCGGCGGCGGTCAGGGCTTGGCCGCCGTCTTCGAGCGCGAAACCCGATGAACGCCTGCGGAATCGACACACCGCCCGTTGGTTGACGCTGGATTCGTCGATGGCAGTTCCTATCCGCTGGTTGAGCCTGGATCCAACGACGGCAGGCCTCTTCCGCTGGTTGAGCCTGGATCACCGGTCCGGGCACTGCATCTGCTGGTTGAGCCGCGAGGAGCGCTAGCGACGAGCGTGTCGAAACCCCTGTACCACAATGCATTTGATGGTAGCGCACGTGTCGGACTGTGATGGAATCGAATATCGAGGCGTGTGCACCCGTAGGGTGCACACGCGACACTTGCCGGGTGAAAGTCGCCGATATTGGCGCGGACCGTCGAAAGTCGTTGTGGCTGAGAGGTTTCGACACGGGCCTCGGCTAGCGCCTCGGACCGGCTCAACCAGCGGACGGACCGGCCCAACCTGGATCCAACGGCGGCAGGCCTCTTCCGTTGGTTGAGCCTGGTTTCACCGGTCCGGGCACTGCATCTGCTGGTTGAGCCGTGAGGAGCGTTAGCGACGAGCGTGTCGAAACCCCTGTACCACAATGCATTTGATGGTAGCGCACTTGGCGAACTGTGATGGTATCGAATATCGAGGCGTGTGCATCCGTAGGGTGCACACGCGACACTTGCCGGGTGACATCGCCGATATTGGCGCGGGCTGTCGAAAGTCGTTGTGGCTGAGAGGTTTCGACACGGACCTCGGCTAGCGCCTCGGACCGGCTCAACCAGCGGAGGGGCTGCTCAACTCAACCAGCGGACGGACCGGCTCAACCAGCGGAGGAGGCCGCTCACCCAGCGGACGGACGGGCTCAACCAGCGGAGGAGGCCGCTCACCCAGCGGACGGACGGGCTCAACCAGCGGAGGGGGCCAGTCCGAGCTGGGTCATGAATGCCAGGTTGTCGTAGTAGACGCGGTGCGCGGTGACCTTGCCGTCGGACACCAGAAATGTGTCGACGAGACCGAACTCCGCCTTCTTGCCGGTTGCCGGAATCTCGCCGTTCGGGGTGGCGAGGGCCAAGTTTCTCAGACAGAGCGGCGCCGGAACCCCTCAGCTCGGGGAATGGCTGAGGGGCGCCGGCATCACCGCGCCACTTACCGCGACGATGCCAACCGCATCGGGCGCAGTTCGTCCGATGCCACCGCGAAGTGCCGAACGCCCTTTGTACGAAGCGATTGGACCGTGCCGTCGGACACCGTCCCCGCGAGTCTGACCCGCAGATCGGCAGGCGAGGTGAGTCGGCCCAGGGCGTCGTCGAGCAACCCGTCGACGAAGACGCTGATCGACTTGCGGGGGTCGATGTCGATCAGCTTGTCACGCACGTAGCCGTCGAGCGGCTCAGCGGCGAGCAGGTGGCGCGGAGGGATACCGTAGGTCTCCGCCTGCAATCTCTGCAACTCCAGCCAGACGTGGTCGACCTCCGCGACGATCTCCGGAATATGCAGGGCGCCTTGGGTATTGGTGATGTAGCAGCCCACCTTGATCGGAACCTTCAATTGATCGCGCAACGTACGCAACGCGATCGCCTCCGCCGGTCCCGACGTCCGAGGGCTGACGAAGCATACGGTGACGTCGGTCTGTGCCGCGGCTGCGGCGAGGCCGCGCAGTTGTGCGCCTACGAGCTCGGGGGAGCCCATCGGCATCGCGACCTGCGGATGCACCGCGAACAGGTTGGCGACCGAGAACAGCTCCGCCACGTCGTCGGCGTGGAAATCGAGACCGCGGACGTCGACCGCGCAGGTGCCCGCCGACGCGAACAGCGCGGTGAACGCGTCGGTGATGGCCGCTTCGAGATCGGCGGCCGCCGCCGAAAGCTCTTGCCCCTCATCGAGATTGGCGACGATCCGATCCAAGGTGCCCGCGGTGACCAGGACGTCGTCGACTGCGGTGACGAAGCTGTCGGCTCCGCGATCGAGTACCTCGCGGACTTGGTCGACGGTGTGGGCGCGTCCCGAGATCGACACCGTGGCATCGGTGCTCGCCGTGATGGCGAGCAGTCGCAGCAGTTCGTCGCCGTCGCCCGTTGCGCCGTCGACGAGAGTGATCGCGCCGTCGATGACATCGCCGGTTGATCCGTCGAGGCTGACGACGTCGCCGGTATGCCAGACACGCCCGCAGGCGGTCATGGTTCCCGCATCCGGATCGATTGTGAGTTCGGCACAGCCGACGATGCAGACAGTGCCCAGCGCACGAGCCACCACCGCGGCGTGCGACGTCGAACCACCGGTGGCGGTGACGATGCCGTGTGAGGCGATCATGCCGTGCAGATCGGTCGGGCTGGTCACCGGCCGCGCCAGGATCGCCGGCCGACCTTGCTTGGCGGCCTCCTGCGCCGAGTCGGAGTCGAAGTAGAGTTCGCCGACGACCTGCCCCGGCGACGCTCCCACTCCCGTGGTGATCGTCGAGCCCGACTCTTTGGCGGCCGCGAGTTCCCGCGGGTCGAAGCCCGGACGCTGCACGTTGCGGATCTGCTCGAGAGACACCGACCCCAGCGCGGCGGCGGCGTCGAGCAACCCTTCGTCGTACATGTCCGCGGCCGCCCGGATGGCTGCCCGCGCAGTCCGTTTGGCGCTGCGCACCTGCAGCATGTAGAGCACCCCACGCTCGACGGTGAATTCGATGTCGAGCATGTCCTGTCGGCGACGCTCCATTTCCGCGCAGGTGGCGACGAGTTCGCCATACGCCTGCGGGGCGCGTTCGGACATCTTGTGGACCGGATCCGGTGTGCGGGTCCCGGCTACGACGTCCTCGCCCTGGCTGGCCTCCAGGTACTCGCCGAACATGCCCGGCTCGCCGGTGACGGGATTGCGGGTGAACACGACGCCGGAGCCGCTTCGGGCGTCGAGATTGCCGAAGACCATCGACTGCACGACCACCGCCGTACCGAGATCGTGCGGGATACCGTGGACGTCGCGGTAGGTGATCGCCCGGCGGGTGTTCCAGGACCGGAAGACCGCTTCGACGGCGCCGATGAGCTGTTCACGCGGGTCCACCGGCACCGATTCGTCGGTCTCGTCGGCCAGGCGTTGCGCGCACAGCGTCCACACCGCGTCGTACACCGCCTCGGCGCTCGTGTCGGCGTCGAGGGTGTCGAGCAGGTCGGTGAGTTCGTTCCGGTCGGGGACGTCGAATGCTTCGAGAACCGTCTCCGCGTACATGCAGTGGAAGCGGAACACCACGTCGGCCATGAACCGAACACTGCCGGTGGCTTCGGCGAGGGCCGTCGCCGAGGCGCGGCTGACCCCGAGGTTGAGAACGGTGTCCATCATCCCGGGCATCGAGATCGGCGCACCGGATCGGACTGAGAGCAACAACGGGACCGGGCCGCCGCCGAAAGTCTTCCCAGTGGCCTCTTCGATCGAGTCCAGCCGCTGGTGGATCTGTGCCACCAATTCGGCGGACAACTCACCGGTACGCAGGTACTCGTGGCACGCCGCGGTGGAGATGACGAATCCCGGTGGGACACGCAGTCCGTTGCGCGTCATCTCGATCAGGCCGAAGCCCTTGCCGCCGACGTCGTTGAGATCCACCTCACCGGGATCGGTGAAGGCGCGCGTGGTGGCCGCGTTCGTCGGGGTCCCAGCCATGGCGGTCATTCCTTTCGCTTCCGGCCGAGGGTGCGTAGGAGATCCTCGTGGAACTCGAACCAGACATTGTGCACCGAGTCGCGCGTGGGATCGGAGACGAACGCGATGTCTCCGGCGTCGACCTTGTCCAGCGCGTCGCGGAACCGGGTGATGTAGATACGGAAGCGGGAGTCCCGCTCGCCGAGGGACTCCAACAGTCCCGCGAGCCGTGCGACCAGTCGGTCGATCTTCGAGATGATCTTGAGGTCGTAGTCGGCGTCGGTGTGATCGTTGGTGATCTTGCGTCCACCCACCTCCACCTGCTGCCAGGCCGACATGGTGGTGAGGAAGCGGGCGTTGACGTCTTCGAACTTGTCGGCGACGGCGAGGACGTCGGGTTCCGAGCGGAGTGGTCCGTAGATCGCGGCCGCGGAGTCGTCCAGTGCTGCCGCGCAGTCGTCGGTGGGCAGCGCGTTGTCGCCCACCAGCACGATGAGATTCCGCTGTGCGAGTTCGGTCAAGGCCGACTGAGCGGTGGCGAGGTCTAGCGTCGTCACATCCGCGACCGCGGCGACGGTGGACATCTTCTTCAGCGCGACCGCGTTGAGCGCGTCGTAAAGGTCTTTGTCCAAGAGAGTTGGGGACATGGGGTTCCTTGGGATAGGTGCGCAGCGAGCCGCGGTGACCCGGATGGCTTTCGTATCGATACGAGCCACCGCGCCGCTGTCAGCAGTGTGTGGTCCGCGAGATCAGAGCCACTTGTACTTCGACGCGCGCAGGTCGGCGCCCTCGCCGAAGGGGAGGTATCCACGACCGGAGAAGATCTTCTGCGGCACGACCTCCTGCGCGAAGCCGCGCTTGGTGATGTCGTAGTAGTAGTTGGCGACGCGCTGGTCCACTTCCCACATCTGCAGGTCGGTGCAGCACTTCTCGTAGACGCCTGCTCTGCGCAGATACGGCAGGATCATGTCGACGTAGTACACATAGTGTCCCGACCAGATCAGGTCGCGTCGGCACATGCGCGAGATCTTGCGATACAGCTTGAGCGTCGCATCCTGCACCTTCGGCAGTTCGCCCGCCAGGTCGCTGATGCTCAACGACCGCAGCTCGCTCATCGGGCTGTCGTGCTTCTCGCGGGCGAAGACCGCGCCGCCGACGATGGCCGGGATGTAGTTCTTCGGCCGGGTGAACGTGGTGGAGATGTCGTTGACGCGAATCTCCTGCAGCCCCATGGCATTCGGGTCGATTTCGATGGCGATGGTGTACGAGTAGGGCAGTCCGGCGTCTTCGCAGACGTCCGACCAGTGGTAGATCGGTTCGTTGACGAAGAGGTCGCGCAGGATGAGCAGATTTCCGTTGGGCAGCTCGTACGGGCCGGTGTCGCCGAGCCCGAGGCGGTTGTCGAAGTGCTGCAGGAACGCCAGCAGCTCGGTTGCGGCGTTGAAGCGGGTGAAGGCGCTGTGGTCGGGTCCGCCCTCTTCCAGCGGCGTCAACTGGTTGGTCAGGGT
Organism: Gordonia asplenii; assembly: GCF_012933505.1. Taxonomy (GTDB): domain Bacteria; phylum Actinomycetota; class Actinomycetes; order Mycobacteriales; family Mycobacteriaceae; genus Gordonia; species Gordonia asplenii. Next base: position 15,216 of record NZ_JABBNB010000027.1, on the reverse strand, counting down.
CGCCAGGAAGTCATCGTCGTGGATGGCGCAGCGGTAGCGGTCCTGGGAGTTGAGGATGAAACCGTCCTGCCGCTTTCCCCACAGGATCCGCTGCATGAACTTCAGCATCGTGTTGGACTCTTCGACGTACTCGTCGGGTCCGATCGCTTCGAGGGCGAGCAGCCCGCATCGACCCATACCGAATCCGACCGCGCCGATACACCAGTCGTGCACCGAGTTGACCTTGGTGCCGACCTCTCGGCGTGCTGACGCACCGATGTCGAGAAGTCCTTGTGCGCCAACGGTATCGGTGGCCAGGCGCAGGAACTCCGGCCACCGGTAGAACTCGTGCATGAAGGCGAGGATCTCGTATTCCTGGCGCGGAATCATGCCCGAAACGCCTTCGGTGGCGCGCATGACGAGTGTGTCCCAGATGTTCCAGGCGAGGTAGTTGTTGAGGTCGTTGAGTTCGTCAAGGGTGAACTGGTCGGTGAGGACGTCTTCCTTGGTGACCTTCTCCAGCACCTTGCTCTTCGCGCGGGACCGCATCATCTTGTCACCGAGGATGCCGTCGGTGACCGGTTCCAGACCGACGAAGTTCCCCTCGAAGGTCAAGTCCTGAAAGCGCAGGCCGTTGTCCTCGGGTTCGTATCGCTGCTTGTATGTTGCTTTGGCGCCGGACTCGGCTTGAATGCTCATGGAGTTCCTTTCGATGTCTTCGGTGTCTCAGACCAGGCTCACGCGGCCGGTTTCGGCGTCGTCGCAGTGCAACTGGACCTTCTTGCCGACGAGTGCCTCGGTGATCTCGACGAAGTGCGCCTCGTCGGTGTTGCCGACCTCGTACCGGGAGGCGCTGTCGGTGAGGTATGCGGTCATCACACACGGGATCTGGAACTCGCGAGACAGGATTCCCAGATGCGACTCCGGCGCGCCGGACATGGTGATCACGCCGATCGCGCCCATGGTCAGCGCGGGCGTGAGGAACGTGGTGGTGCCACCGCGTACCAGCAGGATGTAGTCGCCGAGTCGGCCGGACTGCACGACCTCGATGACATCCTGCGGTGAGTCGAGGTACTTGACCTCGCCGGTCGGCACCTTCGATGTTTCGAAAGCGTTGTAGCCTTCTGCGACTGCTGTCGTCATGGAATCTCCCTTTGCTGTTGCCGGAGCCAGCCGGCCTGTGATGTTCCGTAGCTCACATTGCTCGGTGAGTGTGCTGTGGCGCACTCGCCGTCGAGACAGACTTGGGCGGGGTCACCTATCTGCGGTGGATAGTGCTGCGGTGGATGGTGCGACGGCAGCCGCAGGGTCGAGGTCGCTCAGCTTGCGGCGCAGTAGTTTGCCCGACGACGTCGTCGGCAGGGCGTCGACGAAGACGACGTCGCGGGGCCGCTTGTACGCGGCGAGACGCTCCGTGCAGAATGCCGAGATCGAGTCGCGGTCGGCGTCGGCGCCCGCCCGCAACACGACGTAGGCGACCGCGATCTCACCTTTGACGGGATCGGGCCGACGTCCGACAGCGACCATCGCCACGTCGGGATGCTCGGCCACGACACGTTCGATCTCCGCCGGGTAGACGTTGTAGCCGCCGGTGATGATCATGTCTTTGAGACGGTCGACGATGAACGCGTGGCCCGAATCGTCGAGGTAGGCGACGTCGCCCGTGCGCAGCCAGCCGTCGTCGGTGAGGGCTTGGGCCGTCGCCTCTCGCATGCCGTAGTAGCCCAGCATCACCAACGGCCCGCGGACGAGGAGTTCACCCGGTTCGCCCGGTGGTAAGGGGATGACCGACCCGTCTGTCGGTGCGACGACGATCTGTGAGCCCGGCAGCGACACGCCGATCGAGCCGGGGCACCCGGGCGCGTACACACTGTGCGTGGTGCCCAGGCCGGACAACTCGGTCATTCCCCACAGCTCGAGCAGCGGGGCGCCCGTGAGACGCTCCCACTTGTCGATGATCACGCGTGAAAAGGTCTGTCCCCCAACAGTTGACACTCGAATCCCGGTGAGGTCGGTGCCCTCGAGGTCAGGGGCGCACAGCAGCATCGAGTACATGGCGGGAACGCCCTCGATGACGGTCACACCGTGCTCGGTGATCAACTCGAGGGCCCGATCGGCGTCGAACCGCTCCATCAACACGACGGTGCCGCCGGCGAGGAATGTGCCGTTGACGACGACGTTGCCGTAGACGTGGGCCGCGGGCAAGGCGGACAGGACGACGTCGGCACTGGTCTTCCCGTGCATCGTCGCGGTGTGCGCACAGTTCAGCAGCACCGATTCGAGGGACTGCATGGCGCCCTTGGGGTGGCCGGTGGTGCCGGAGGTGTAGCCGATACTGCCCAGGTCTCGCGGTCGACGATCGACCGGTGGGATCGCGGCGCTGCTCGCGTGCTCGACGAACCGATCGAACGCGTCGTCGAGTGTCACGGTCGTGAGCAGGTCGACGTCGCGCAGCTGCGCACCGACGCGCTCGTGTTCTGCTGTTCCGATGAACAGGCCCCTCGCCCCGCAGTCGTCGAGGACGTACCGCAGCTCCGGGCCCGTCAGCATGACGTTCACCGGATTGACGACGGCACCCGCCTTGAGGATGCCGTGATAGGCGGCGATCCACTGCCAGCTGTTCTGGGCGAACAGCGAAACGACGTCGCCGGGCTCGAAGCCGCGGGCACGCAGCGCTGCGGCGACCCGGTTGGACAGACTATCCAGCTCGGAGTACGTCAGCGTCCTTGTTGAGGTCACCAGCGCGACATGGTCGGGTGAGCGATGCGCTGCCCACGGCAGCACCTCGGCGAGGCTGACCGCGGGGCGAGGGGCCGTCATCGCTCAGGCCACCGAACCGGGGGTGCGGTTGAGGCACACCGTCTGGTGGTTGGTGTATTCGGCCAGCCCGTGCAGTGAGTTCTCGGCGCCGATGCCCGATTGCTTGTGGCCGCCGAAGACCTGGTGCGGCGAGTACTCGTGAACTTCGTTCAGCCACACGGTGCCTGCCTCGAGGCGACGGCCGATGCGTTCGACCGCCTCCAGATCATCGCCCCACACGGTCGCGCCGAGCCCCCACAGCGTGTCGTTCGCGCGCGCGACGACGTCGTTCTCGTCGGACCACTTGAGCAGCGGAAGTATCGGGCCGAACGGTTCTTCGGCGACCAACCGGGAGTCCTCCGGCGGATTGTCGACGAGCGTGACCGGTACGAACCAGCCCTGGGCGTCGGCGTCGATCTCACCGCCGAGTGCGAAGGTGTAGCCGTTGGACTTGCAGTCGTCGAAGTACTCGGTGACCTTCTCCAATTGGGGCTTGTTCTGGATCGGGCCCAACTGGGTGTCGGGCAGCGCGCCGTCGCCGACGACTATGGTCTTGGCGAATTCGACGAGTTCATCGCGGACGGCGTCGTAGACGTCATCGTGGATGTAGATGCGCTTGGCGGCGTTGCAGAACTGTGCGTTGTTCTGGAACGCGGCCCAGAAGATCTGGGGCGCAACCTTTTTGGGGTCGACGTCGGGTAGCACGATGGCCGGGTCGTTGCCGCCGAGTTCCAGCGTCAGCCGCTTCAGGGTGCCCGCGGCCGATGCCATCACGTGCTTGCCGGTCTCGGTGCTGCCGGTGAAGGCGATCTTCGCGATGTCCTCGTGGCCGGTGATCCACTTGCCCAGTTCGTCGTCGCCGGACAGGGCGCTCAGCACACCCGCCGGCAGCAGATCCTGGACGAGTTCGACGAGTCTCAGGTCGCACAGTGGGGTGAACGGTGACGGTTTGACGATGATGGTGTTGCCGGTCACCAAGGCGGGCGCGATCTTCCAGACGGCCAGCAGGATCGGGAAGTTCCAGGGCACGATCGCCCCGACCACGCCGAGCGGGGTGTGCCTGCTGATCACGCGACGCTGCGGTGAGTCTTCCAGAACCTCTTCGGGCAGTTCCTGTTTGGCGATCTCGCGGAACCAGGCGATGCTGCCGTAGACCTCCCACTCCGCCATCGCCCGTGGCTTGCCCTGTTCGGCGGTGAGCAGGTCGAGGAACTCTTCGGCGTGTTCTTCCATGCGGTCGCCGATCGCCGAGACGATCGCCTGCCGCTCGTGCAGGGGAGTGGCCGACCAGGCGGGGAACGCAGCTTTGGCAGCGGCGACCGCCTCATCGAGGTCGGCGCGCGTGGCAACCGGCGCCTGTGCGATCGGCTCGCCGGTCGCCGGGTTGAAGACCGGCGCGGTGGTCGGTGACTGCCGGCGTTCACCGGCGATGGTGTGCGTGTATTCGACGTCTACTGGGGTGCTCATCGGGGTCCTTCTCGCGGGGGCGAGTGGGCATGCGCGGTGCATGCGGCCACATCGCCCGATGAATATGGCACCCATCACTTTTCCGGTTTCGCGGCCCGGTGAGTGTTCCGATCTCGAACACTCGGCGCTGCGGCGCAGGCTCGCTCCCGCGCGGGTCAGGCCTCGATGTGGTGGTAGCGAAGCCGCTGGTACAGCGTGTTCCGACCGATCCCCAAGGCCGCCGCCGCGGCCGCTTTGTTGCCGCCGGTCTCGGCGAGCACGGCGACGATGGTTGCCCGCTCGGCCCGTTCGAGGGGCGTCGTCGTGCGCGACGGTTGCAGCCGATATCGAGGTGGTAGATCTTCGACGGTGACGTCGCCCAGCGCGCGCCCGAGCGCCGTCCGCAGAACCTTGTCCAGCTCGGTCAGATTTCCCGGCCAGTCCTGTGTGGCGAGCACCGCCATCGCCGACGGTGTCACGCGCACTCGACGCGAGGGGTCCCGGTCGGCGGCGATCGCCGCGACCAGTCGTTGGACGGTTGTGGGGAACGACGTGCCACGGTCGCGGAGCAGCGGCAGTTCTTCCTGCTCGTCGGCGCAGGCCAGCAGCGCACGGTGGTCGTCGGGCAGGTCGTCGAGCGACGACACCAGAACGACGGTTCCGCTTGCCGCCCGCAGTGCCGAACGCAGGAACGCCGCCGTCGTCGTGTCGGCTAGGTGCAGATTGTCGACGACCAGTGCGGAGGCGTCGCGGGCCCACCGAGTGACCGCAGCCTTCCATGTCGAATCGGGTACGTCGACGGCCAGGTCGACGAGAACGGCGTCGGGGCCGGCGATCTCACCGGCCCTGGTGGTCTTGCCCGTTCCGGGAGCGCCCACCACGGACACGACGCGACCGCGGAGAACCGGTGCAGCGGGCGCCGACGACGTCATGCGCGCCGACTTGTGTGGAACGACCTCGATGATCACTCCGTCGCGGCTCTGGGCCACCAGCCGCGCGCGGATGTCCACCTCGCGGCCCGACGTCAGGGCGACCGATCGCACCAACTCTGTGCCGGTGTTGCCGAGTTCGCCGGCCAGCGTGCGCAGCAGCGCATTGTCCTCGCTGCTGATCAGGTCCATCGCCGCGGCGTTGCTCAGCGCCAGGTTCTCGCCGAACAAGACGATCGCCGACTTGCTGCGTGCGGACTCGGCTTGGAATTCGGCGAACAGCCGCTGCTCACTGAGTTTGGAGCCTTCCTGCAGTCGTTGGCCGATGTCACGGACGGCACGCATCAGGAACGGTCCGAGCAGGTCGCTCTGATCGGCGACCGGACCGGTCACATCGAGTACCCCCTCCAGCCGGCGCGTGATCGGATGAATGATCGGCGCGCCGTAGCAGCAGAAGACGCGCAGCGCCTCCAGATAGTGCTCGTCCCCGGCGACCGCGATCGGCTTGCGCAATTCGAAGGCGGTGGCGAGCGAGTTGGTGCCGCTGAATTCTTCGAGGTACTGCGCGCCGGGGATCGCCTTGACCTGGTCCAGGTGCCGGTGAAGGCTCCGATTGCTCAGCCGGCGGTCGACGATCTTGGCCGAATGGTCGGCCAGCAGCACTGAGAAGCGGGTGTCGTTGAGCTCGGAGACCATGCTCGTCAGCACCGGCTGGGCCGCACGCAGCAGCCGACTGTGGCGATCGACGTCGAACAGCTGAGACTCCCTGACCTCCATGCCCGGGTCGAGCCCGCTCATTTCCGACCGTCGCCAACCCAGCGCGATCTCCGGGCGCAGGTCGGGATGATCCGTGGGCGTCATCGCTCAACTCTCACAAGTGTGTCCGGCGTCGCGGTGCGTGCCGTCGTCGGCTGTCTGTCGGCGCAAGTCTATTCCTCGGCGCGGGTGACGTCAGAAATGATCACCCGGCGATAGGTCACACGGGGTGTCGACTCGGCTGCGCCGGTTAGTTAGGAAGGGAACGACTCGTCGATGACGACCTCGGCCTCGGGATGCGGGCGCGGGATCACGTGCGATGCGTACAGTTCGCCCACTGCCGACGCTGCGACGCGGCCTGCCTCGACGGCTGCCTGAACCGCCCCGACGTCACCGTGTACGAGGACCGTGACCTGCCCGTTTCGCAGCGCCCGGCATCCGTCGAGCGTCACGTTCGCCGCCTTCACCATCGCGTCACCCGCTTCGATCGCTCCGATGAGGCCGCGGCATTCGATCATCCCCACTGCGCTTGCCATGATGACTCCTGATCAGTTGTTGTCGGTTGTGGAATCTGACGTGCCGGACTCGCCCACGGCACCGTCTCGGCGCCGCTGACCCGAAGCACCGAAACCGTCGGAAAGCCGGCTTCGACGAGGGCGATGTCGGTGCCGGGGCGTCGAATGATGTCCGGATCCCGCAGGTGCGTCCCGTTCGCGTCGTGGAACCGCTGGATGAATGGGACCAGCGTCGGCACACATCCCGCCGGACTCCACACCGCCTGGGTCAGCGGCCGGTCGATCGACGCCGCGTTGGGGACGTTGATGTTGAACGCCGCGCCGCGCGGACTGTCGGCGATCTCGTCGATGACGTCGGCGACGACACCGACCGCCGCGGCCCAGTGTCTCGGCGCTTCGTCGGGTACGTCGTCGCAGTACAGCGATACGGCTGCGGCCGCGGCGCCGTGTGCGGCGGCGACGATCGCCGCTCCCGCGGTTCCGGAGTGCAGCACGCCCGAGCCGAGATTGGAAGCGTCGTTGATTCCCGACAACACCATGTCCGGTATCGGGCCCAGCTGTCCGGTCATCGCCAGCAGCGCGATCAGCCCGGGGTGTGCGGCGATGGTGAGGACGTCGTTGGCGAAGCCGTCGACCCTCGACGCCGTGACGACCGGCGAGGCGTCGGGGTCGCGCCACAGTCCAGCGGCGCTCCCGCTCGACTGTATGCGGGGTGCCGCGACCACGACGTCGTAGCCGGCCGTTTGGGCGGCCTCGGCGAGGGCGAAGACACCCGGGCTCGCGACGCCGTCGTCGTTGGTGACCAGGACCCGCCCCTTCATCGGATGGTCCTGGCGATGGCGTCGGCGAGAACGGGGTCGAGGGTCGTCGTGCGCTGGGCATCGCGGGCGGGTGCGGGCGGTTTCGGGGGCGGCGATTGCGGTGCGCCAGCCGGTACGCGAGCGTTCCCGATGCCGCGCAGACGTCGTAGCCGACGATTGCGTACCACGCGGTCCTGTTGCGCGGTCGCGGTTTCGACGACGGCGACGCTGCATGAGCACGCGTCGTCGACGCGCCCGTACAGGTACGACAGCAACTCCTGCGGCCAGATCGCGACGAACTCGGCGCCCGCGGCGAGGAGTTGTTCCTCGGTGTGCATGCCCCAGGCCACGCCGACGGCGCGGATGCCCGACGCGACGGCGGCTTCGACGTCGCCGACGGTGTCGGTGATGAGGGCGACTTCGCGAGGATTCGCGGTGGCGTTCGGGGCGGAACGCGTATCGCCGGTCGGCTCGTCGTAGTACGCCGTGCACAGACGCCCGGACCCCACCGCGGCGTCGGACAGGAACCGCTCGATGCCGCGTCCTTTGTCGGGCTCGACGTCGCCGCCGAACACATGCGCGAAGCAGTACTCCAGGTGATTCGACCTCAGCACGCGCCTGATCACCGCGGTCGTGTTCGACGACAGCACCGCCAGCCGCGACTGCGGGACCATTTGCTTGACCACGTCGGCCAGCCCGGGCACCATCATCGGCGCGTAGTGCTCGTCGAGCGCGCTCATGAACTCGCCGACGACGCGGTCGGCGCGCTCGGTCGTGCCGCACACCTCCCGCAGCGACGCGAAGAAGTTGTCGGCGAACAGCCCGAAGAACTTCTCAGCGGTGTCGATTCCCAGGCCGTGCGCGTCGTTGATGGCGGCGAACACCTTCCACGAGGCTTCACGGGTCTGGACCAACGTGCCGTCGAGGTCGAAGATGACCGCACTGGGTGGTGGGCACATCGTCAACGCCCGACGTCGCCGCTGTAGATCTTGCACAGGTGTTGCGGACCGATGAAGTCCTGGATCTCGCCCCAGCCCGGCGTCCGGTCCTTGCCGTAGCGCCATTGCGCCAGCACGTTGTAGCCGACGGTGCCGGGGCCGGCCTGCCACGGGAAGGCGGTGCGGGCCAGCCCGGTCAGCTGGTGAGTCTGGCCACGGCTGTCGGTGACTTCCAGTTCGACCGACTTGGCGAAGAAGCCTTGACGGATGGTGCGTCCCTGCGCGTGCGACAGCCCGTAGAGCTGCCCGTGGTCCATGACGTAGCCGTGCGACAGCGTGAGGTCGGTCGGCGCGTCCGGGCCGCCGTCGGGGTCGAAGTCGAGGATCGCATGGATCGCGAAGTCGTCGGAGAAGTGCGCGTGGAGCCAGCTCATGGTGTGCCCCTGGTGCTCCGAGCGCAGGCCCCAGCTGTGGTCCATGGTCGAGACACAGTCCACCGGATACGTGCGACCCCGCAGGTTCACCTCGCCTTCGAATTTGCCGGTCTGATCGAAGTGTCCCGCGTACGCCTCACCCCAGGCGAAGGTGTCGTCGTCGGCAGCGGCCTCCAGAGCCGCTGCGACGACCGGATCCTGCTTGGGATCGTGGATGTCGAAGGCGTCGGCGAGCGCCGTGTACCGGAACGCGAGCGACACGCCGTCGCCGTTGTCGAACTCGACGTCCCAGACCCGGTTCGGTTCGGGGGAGGAGACCGAGAGTCCGTTCGCGAGTCGATAGTCGCGAAGATTGTGCGGCTGCGGAATCGCGAGGTGATGCTGCGCGTCCCAGTATTCCGCCTGCCAGGGTGCCTCCACGAACTTCGAGTTCATGGCGACCGTCGAGATGGCCACGCCGACGTTCGGGCGAAACAGCGCGTAGACGCCGACGTTGAGATGTGCTTCGGGCACGTAGAACCCGAAGAAGTTGGTCTCCGCCCACGTCGGGTCGTCGCTCGTGGGCTCGTGAAAGTCGGCGTCGTGGTCTTCGATCACTTCTGCTCCTCGTATCGGTTACTGCCTGGGTACCGAACAGCGTGCCCGCGACCGGCGACAGTCGTCACCTCCATCGAGGACAAAGACGCCCCCCGATGTTGTCCCGCGACGATAACGGTCGCAATGAGCCGCGCTGCTTACTGTGATCGCGGCCCGCCGAACGGGTCCGAGGAGTACGAACCGACGGGAGAACGCAATGCGTGTCGCACGGGTTGTCGGCCAAGTGGTTTCGACGGCGAAGCCCGCATCCATCGCCGGCCGCACCATCCTGCTGGTCCACGACCTCGACCCGGCGGCGCCGGAGCGGGTCGTCGGTACGCCCTACGCGGTCGTCGATCTCGTTGGTGCGGGTCGCGGCGAGGTGGTTCTCGTCGCGGCAGGCAGCGCCGCGCGGGTCGACGAGGAGCTGGCGAGCGCCCCCGTCGACGCTGCGGTCATCGGAATCATCGACAGCCTGATCGTCGAAAACGAGGTGACCTACGACAAATGACCGTCCCACGCGCGCAGACCGAGCCGACGCAGAGCACGCCGCGAGCGGCGACCACCACCCCCACTTCACCTGTGGAAACCAACACGAAAGGCACCACCATGGCACCAACATCAACCTCCACTCGCGGCGCGGGCGCCCTCGGTCTCATCGAGACCAAGGGCCTCGTCGGAGCCATCGAAGCCGCGGACGCGATGGTCAAGGCGGCCAACGTCCAGCTGGTCGGACATCGCGAGATCGGCGGCGGTCTCGTGACCGTGATGGTGCGCGGCGACGTCGGCGCCGTCAAAGCCGCGACCGACGCCGGTGCGGTCGCCGCGGGCAAGGCGGGCGAAGTGGTATCCGTGCACGTGATCCCACGTCCGCACGAGGAAACCGAGAGTGTGTTGGCCATCCTCACCCGTCCCAAGGGTGCCTGAGCGGGCTCAGCCGACAGCTGCGCCCACCTCGAGGTCGGGCGCGGTAGAGACGAGAAAGGCATGTTGACATGACAGCAGTGCTCGATCCCGACCTTGCGGCACTGGCGGACGTCCGTGCTCAGGTAGCGGCGACCAAAGCTGCGTTCGACGCCATCGACGGTGCCGGCCAGGACTTCTTGGACGAGATTGTGCGTGCGATGGCGAAAGCCGGCTACGCCGCGTCCGAGGAGTTGGCCCGGCTGGCCGCCGAGGAGACCGGGTACGGCGTCTTCGAAGACAAGATCATCAAGAATCGGTTCAACACGGGATTCGTCGCCGACTGGATGCTCGAACGTCGTGCGGTGGGCGTCCTGTGGGCCGACGAGGCCAACAAGGTCACCGCGATCGGCTCGCCGATGGGGCTGATCGCGGCCATCATCCCGGTGACCAACCCGACGGCGACGGTGCTGTTCAAGAGCCTCGCGGCAGTCAAAGCCGGCAACGCCGTCGTGCATGCACCCCACCCGCGGGCCGCGCGATGCTCGATCCGCGCCGCGGAGATCATGGCCGAGGCCGCGGTGAAAGCCGGTGCGCCCGAACACCTGGTGTCGTGTCTGCATCAGCCGACGCTTGCGGCCACCCAGGAGCTGATGTCGCATCGCGATGTGCGGCTGGTGCTGGCCACCGGCGGCCCCGCAATGGTCGCCGCTGCCTATTCGAGCGGCAAGCCCACCATCGCCGTCGGCGCGGGCAATGTGCCCGCGTATGTCGATCGCACCGCCCCCGACCTCGCCGAAGTCGCCACCATGCTGGTGTCGTCGAAATCCTTCGACAACGGCACCGCGTGTGTCGCCGAACAGTCGGTGGTCGTCGACGCTCCCGTCGCCGACCGGTTGGTCGACGAGATGACACGCAACGGAGTCGCTTGGCTGACGCCCGAGGCGCAATCGGCGCTGGCCCGGACGATCTTCGACGAACGCGGTGGACTGCGCCCCGACGCCGTCGGCCAGACAGCGTCGAAACTGGCTGAGCTGTCGGGCTTTTCGGTGCCGCACGGCACCAAGGTGCTCGGCGCGGAGCTGACCGCGGTCGGCCCCGACATTCCGCTCTCCAGGGAGATCCTCGGTCCGGTGCTGACGGTGTACCGCGAAGCCGACTCGGCTGCGGGCTGGCGCCGGTGCCGGGAGATCCTCGCGCTGGGCGGTGAAGGACATACCGTTGCCATCCACGCCACCGACTCCGCGGTGATCGCGAAGTTCAGCGAACTGCCCGCCGGCCGGATCATCGTCAACAGCCCCGCGCTGTTCGGCGGCATGGGCTACTCCTGCAACGTCGATCCGTCGTTCCAGCTGGGGACCGGCACGTGGAGTGGCTCGATCTGCTCGGACAACGTCACGCCGCTGCACCTGGTCAACATCAAACGAGTGGCCCACCTGGCGCGGCCGTGGCGAGGTGTCTACGAATGACCACCACTCACGCGCCCGCCGGGCGACCCGACGTCGCCGCACGACGGCACCCTCAGCAAAGGACCGACTCATGAGTCATCAGGCCACTCTGCGTACGTACGCGTTCATCGACCGCATGCAGCCTCAGTGCGCCGCGCACGTCGCCGCGACCAGCCCGGGCGATCCGCCGCTGGCGGGTATGGCCGAACTGTTCATCGAAATGGCACCCGGCAACGAGGTGTTCAAGGCCGCCGACATCGCGCTCAAGGCGGCAGGCGTGCGCCCCGCGCTGCAGATCATCGAACGCGAATTCGGCCTGCTGGAACTGCATTCGGAGCAGCAAGCCGACGTCCTGGCCGCCGGCGACGCGCTGCTCGCCGAGCTCGGCATGTCCGAGTCCGATCGGATCAAACCGACGATCGCGTCGACGCAGTTCATCACCAACGTGCACGGCTATCAGGCGCAATTGCTGAACAAATGGCGCAAAGGATCGCTTCTGATGCCCGGCGACAGTCTGTTCGTGCTCGAATGCGCGCCGGCCGCCTACATCTCGCTCGCCGCAAACGAGGCCGAGAAGGCCGCCGACATCAGCGTCATCGAGATCCGCGCGGTCGGACGTTTCGGCCGGCTGTTCCTGTCCGGCGGGGAGAGCGAAGTCGCCACCGCGCGGGACGCTGCGGTCGCCGCTCTGGAACAGCTCGACGGGGTGGCGGAGGGGAAGCGATGACCGTGCACGGTGCCGACTCCGTCGACGCGGTCATCGCGGCCGGCGCGAACCGGTTGATCGTCGGCCGCACCGACATCGTCACACCCCTCGCACGTGAACGCGCTCGCGACGCGAAGGTCGAGATCGTCGTGGAAGCGACTACGGCGTCTGCCGCTGCGGCCATCGCGGCTCGGGTACCGGCATCGACGGCGTCCGCGCCGGTGTCGGCGGCACCGGTGCCGGTGTCGGCGACGCCCGCGCCGTCGTCGGCGCGACCGGCGAGCGTGGTCCGTCGACCCGGGCCCCACGACGTGGTGGGTTCAGCGCCGCCTGCACCGCTGAGCCCACCATCACCGGCGTTGTACCGGCGGGGTGCGCCAGTGCCGGCCGACGTCCTTGTGGGACATGGCAATTCGGCGTCCCGCAGGCCGTCGAACGCCAAAGTCGGGCGGGTGACCGTGGTCGGGGCAGGGAACGTCGGCATGATCGCCGCGATGCGACTCGCCGAATCCGACGTCATCGACGAGGTGGTCCTGGTCGACATCGCAGGCCAGCGTGCCGCCGGAATCGCCCTCGACATCGCACACGCGTCGCCGCTGCTGGGTTTCGCGACACGCGTTCGCGGCGTCAACACCCTGGCTGAGGCGGGCCCCTCCGACTATGTCGTGATCACCGCCGGCAAGGCGCGCACCCCGGGCATGAGCCGTACGGATCTCGTCGACACCAACGCGGCGATCGTCGGAGCCCTCGCCGCCGACGCGGCCTTGATCTCGCCGGACGCGGTACTGCTGATCGTCACCAATCCACTGGACGAGATGACCGAACATGCTTGGCGCACATCAGGTTTCCCGACTAGTCGAGTGATCGGAATGGCCGGCGTGCTCGACTCCTCGCGCTTCCGGGCACTCACCGCATCGAGGGCCGGAGTCCACCCCCGCGAGGTGTCAGCCGTAGCGCTGGGCAGTCACGGCGCAGAGATGGTCATGCCGCTGTCGCAGGCCACGGTGTCGGGGCGGCCGGTAACCGAGGCGCTGTCCGGGGCGCAAGTCGATGCCCTGGTGGACCGCGCACGGAACTCGGGGGCCGAGGTCGTCGGTCTGCTGAAGTCGGGCAGCGCGTTCTTCACGCCCGGGCTGGCCGCGGCGCGAATGGTCTTGTCGATGATCGACGAGACCGGTGAGGTCCAGGCCGCCACCGTCGCGCCGCACGGCGAATACGGCATCGACGCCGGATACGTGGGTCTGCCGGTCCGGCTCGGTCGGCGTGGTCTCGACGAGATCGTCGAAGTACCGTTGACCGACGCCGAGCGGCGTGAGTTGCGCACCGCGGCCGACCGTATCGCCGAACGCGTCAGCGCACTGAGCGCGGTCACGTCATGAAGGCCGTCACCTTCGCCGGCGCCGGGACGGTCGAGGTAGCAACAGTCGCCGACCCGGTGTTGTCCGACGCCGCCGACGCGGTGGTGCAGGTGCGTCGTGCCGGCATCTGCGGCACCGATCTGCATCTCATCGCCGACGGTGATGGACTGACGGCGGGCACCGTGATGGGCCACGAGTTCGTCGGGGTCGTCGTCGACGTCGGTGCCGCGGTCCGCGGACTGTCGATCGGCGACCGGGTCGCGGGTGCGGACTTCACCGCGTGCGGCGCCTGCTGGTGGTGCCGGGCAGGCAACCAGTGGGAATGTCGGTCGCGGTCGTTCTTCGGCAGCGGCACCGCGTTCGGTCCGAGACTCGACGGCGCTCAGGCCGAGTATGTGCGGGTTCCCTTCGCGGATGTCACGCTGCAGAAGCTACCGCCGGAATTGAGTTGGGAAGCCGCGCTGTTCCTCGGGGACATCCTGGCAACCGGGTACGCCGCCATCCGGCGCGCGGACTTCCGCCCGGGTGCGACAGTAGCGATCGTGGGCGGTGGTCCGGTGGGGCAGATGGCCAGCCAAGCGGCGCAGGCCTGCGGTGCCGGCGCGGTGATCGTCGTCGAACCCGTCGCGCAACGCCGCGACCTGGCACAGGAGTGCGGTGCTCTCGCCGCCGCGCCCGACGACGCCCGCGCGGTGATCGACCAGTTCACCGACGGGCGGGGTGCCGATGCGGTGGTCGAGGCGGTCGGCGGAAGCCTCGGCCTGGACTCGGCCCTTTCGCTGGTCAGGCGACGCGGAACGGTCGTGTCGGTGGGTGTCCATTCGGCGGCGCAGTGGCCGCTGCCGGTCGCTCGCGCCTTCGCCGACGAGCTGACGCTGTCGTTCGCGATCGGCAACGCCATCAGGGACCGGGACGAACTCGCGGGACTGCTGGCCTCGGGCGTCATCGACCCGACCGTCGTCATCGACGGCCGACTAGATTTGGCCGACGCCGCACAGGGTTACGCGGATATGGCACAGCGCCGCAGTGTGAAGACCATTCTGAGGATGGAGTAGGGGCAGCGTCCACACCTGTCGGTTGGGCGAGGCGAAGTTGCCCTCTGCTGGTTGAGCCGCGAGGAGCGCTAGCGACGAGCGTGTCGAAACCCCTGTACCACAATACATTTGACGGTAGCGCACGTGTCGAACCGTGATGGTATCGAACATCGAGGCGTGGCATCAGCAAGGTGTACACGCGTCACTTGCCGGGTGTCATTGCCGATATTGGCGCACCTCATCGAAAGTCGTTGTGGCTGAAAGGTTTCGACACGGACTAAGCTACCGCAACTTCGACTCGGCTAGCGCGTCGGTCAGCACGGCGCTCGGACCGGCTCAACCCGGATCCACCGACGGTGGACCTATTTCGCTGGTTGAGCCGGTCCGAGGCGCTAGCCGAGGTCCGTGTCGAAACCACGGTGACACAACAGATTTCGCGCGACCCCTCATCTCACGTCCGATCGTGTGATCAACTCCAGTCGGATGCACCCAACAGGTGCATCCGACGGTAGCGCCGACACTGCAGTCCCTGACCAGCCGCGACTCACCGAAATCCGTTGTCTCACCGTGGTTTCGACACGCTCGTCGCTAACGC
>NZ_JABBNB010000026.1 GCF_012933505.1 Gordonia asplenii | reverse complement strand
TCTCGTATAGCTCCGTCAATCGCTCGACCTACTCGATGGACACTAGTTCGAGCTGGCGGTCAATGATGTCGAGGAGCGCTGTGGCGTCTTTGTGATCGGTGATGTTTGTTCTCGCGCTGCACCTGGACCGCCGCTATGTCGCGGCGCTCGTTGACGTGATCGAACTCCGCACCGTCAGCCGACCCACAGTCCCCGCACAAGCATCGCGATCGACCCTGCCCGGCCGAACAGGCCCACGTAGTCGCCTTGTAAAAGTGCTCCTTAGATCAACTAATGAGCCTGCGTATTTAGTGAGACGCAGGACCCTTCCTTTATACAATGCGAACTCGTACAGTAGCACATACACTACGTCGTCCCAGAAAGGAGACGGAAGACATATTTCACCTGTCTCGATCTAACTCTGAAGACCTATCAGAAAGAAGGGCGACCGTGTCATATCCAACCATCTCCTATAGAATTGGTCACTACGCCAAAAAGGGTACGGCGCAACTGACAATCGGGGTGATCCTCACGTTAGTTTCCGTTCAATTTGTCAATGCCCCGATCGCATCTGCCCATGCAAGATGCGATGGCCAGAGGCACACCCACTGGCACTGGACCACCAGTCAATACGAGTACTGGAAGAGCGACGGCTTTTCAGCAAGAGTCCACGTACGCTGGGGCAAAGACTACTACTGGGCATACGCATCCGACCAGTTCGGCGATTCACATGCCAATAGATGCTACTGGTAAAGAAGTTACTCTCAGCAACGATACTTGCGGAGACAGTGATGGTTCCCCCACCTGGCCAGGCTCAGAGGACGTCCCACCGGTCACTGACTCATTCCTTCGCGCCGCGTATCTCGTCAACACCTGCGGTCAGAATGGCCGTTGGCCAGCCGCTGGCGGTGAATCCGCCCCAGGTCCTCGTCGGCGCCCCCTGGTTTGACGCCGTCGGCTGTGATGCTCTCGAATGCCCCGATCATTGACATTGCTCTCCTCAGCTGACCCGCGGCGTACGGTCCACAGGCACTTCTATCCAGTCACGCGCCCCGATCCCCACATTGACCCTTCCGGATTTTCGCTGAATCGGGCGCGCGCGGCGTCGGAGTGACACGATGGCAGCGTGACTTCGACACAGCGTGCGAGCGACGACTACTCCGAACCGCAAACCATCGCCTATCCGAGCCCGGCGGCTCACCGCCACGGTCCGGAGGTGCACGGCGAGCCGCACGTCGTCGTGCTGTTCGGCGCCACCGGCGACCTCGCGCGACGGAAGTTATTGTGCGGCCTGGGGCATCTCGCCGTGTTGAAGCTGACCGCGGACATCAGAGTGGTCGGGACGAGCCTTGACGACATGACCGACGACCAGTTCCGCGAATTCGCCAGAGAATCGATCGCGACTGTCGGGGCGCGGAAGATGACCGACGCCGAGTGGGCCGAGTTCGCGCCCATGTTGCATTTCGTCCCGACGTCGGCCGGCCCAGAGGCGCTGGCGGCAAAGGTCGCCGAATGCGAAGCCGAGCTACCCGGGACACCGCGTCGACTTCACTACCTGAGCGTCCCGCCCAAAGCGGCGAGCGCCGTCATCGACATGCTCGTCGAGGCCGACCTCATCGAACGGTCGCGAGTGGTGATGGAGAAGCCGTTCGGCGTCGACTTGGAGTCGGCGATCGCCCTCAACGCGGAGCTCCATAAGACGTTCAAGGAAAGTCAGATCTTCCGCATCGACCATTTCCTCGGGAAGGAGGCCGCGCAGAATATTCTCGCCTTCCGGTTCGCGAACGGACTCTTCGAGCCGATCTGGAACCGGAATTTCATCGACCACATTCAGATCGACATTCCCGAGGAATTGGGACTCGACGCGCGCGCGGCATTCTACGAGCCAACCGGAGCCTACAAGGACATGGTGGTCACGCACCTGTTCCAGGTGATGGCATTCGTGGCGATGGAACCGCCCACAGCCCTTGAGCCGCGAGCGATTTCGGAGGAGAAGAACAAGGTCTTCCGGTCGCTGGAACCGATCGATCCGAGCGACGTCGTGCGTGGCCAGTACGCGGGATATCGCAAAGAAACCGGTGTAGATCCCGAGTCCGATACCGAGACGTTCATCGCTCTGCGCGCACACATCGACAATTGGCGGTGGGCTGGCGTTCCTTTCTATCTGCGCACCGGAAAACGAATGGCAGAGGGCGAGCGCATCATTTCCATCGCCTTCAAAGAAGCACCGAAATCGATGTTCCCATCCGGATCCGGCATCGGCGCGCAGGGACCGGATCACTTGACCTTCGACCTCGCCGACGAATCGCGGGTCTCGCTGTCTTTCTACGGCAAACGGCCGGGTCCAGGTATGCGGCTGGACAAGCTATCGATGCAGTTCTCGACCCAGGAGACCGATCGCGCCGACGACGTGCTCGAAGCCTACGAACGTCTGATCCTCGATGCCATGAACGGCGACCACACCCTGTTCAACACCGCCGAGGGCATCGAATCGCTGTGGGAGCGGTCGATCCCGCTGCTCGATGATCCGCCGCTGGTCAAACCCTATGCACCGGGATCGTGGGGGCCGAATCAGATTCACCAGCTGATCGCGCCGCATGCGTGGCGGTTGCCGTTCGAGCGGAGTTGGCGCAGCCACGAATAGCGGCCATCCTGGAGCGAGTGACGGGATTCGAACCCGTGTAAACGGTTTTGCAGACCGGTGCCTGACCACTCAGCCACACCCGCATCGGTGCATACAGCTTCGCGGATGCGGCTGACCCAACCAAGGTTTGCGATCAGGAGTGTGGGAAACCCGACGGCTGGGAACTATGTGTGCTCGCGACCGTCGGAGCACGCGGTGATCAACGTGTGTCCGGCGAAGATGCTCAACTTCGCGCGATTGTTGGCGACGTCCATGTTCGGATCACGCGCGATTCCCATGTCGCCGCGGAAGTTGTTGGCAAGCGAGGCACACGTGTTCTTACCGCCGGTCACGACGACGCAGGTACGCGCACCCTTGTTCTCGCAATAGGTGATCGCGTGTTGACGCGAGATCTGTTCACTCGTCCATCCGGCCTCATAACCCCAATAGCGGGTCGTCGACGAGTAGGCGATGGCCACCCACCGGTCGACGTCGGCATGCGCTGGAACGACGACGTTGGCGGTGATCGCCGCCGTCACCGCGACGAAGAGCGTTGCGACGCGGATTCGAGACATGGCGTACTCCTCTGCCGTCGGTGCAATGAATGGTCACGCTACGCGGCGTCTGTCACAATCGACTAGAGCACCGTTTCAGTCACTGAAATGGCCGTTGGGCTGCGCGAATGGAGTCCCGAAGTGACCGGAGTCCCCAGCGTCGACGACCATACGATGCTGGGCCGTGCGATGGCCATCGTCGACGCCATCGCCGACCACGGATGCGGCCTCCCGCTCACCGACCTCGCTGCGGTCACCGGGCTTCCCAAGCCGACGACGCTCCGTATCGCGAACTCCCTCGTCGAACGAAACATATTGACACGCAACGCTTTCGGCTACGCACTTGGCCCATCGCTGGTGGGCCTGGGCGAGACGGCCGCACTCCAACGACGCTTCGAGCGCTACCGCCCGATCCTCGACGAACTCCAGCGCAGACACGGCGGAGTAGCGTGGCTGACGGCCGGACCGTCGATCGTGCGAGTCCATCCGATCGCCGTCGTCTGTGCGCCGCGGCTGCTGCCTCTGGCGCATTCGGCATGGCCGGCATCGGACAGTCCCGAGATGCTGGCCAACACCGCCGGCGGCCACCTGGCCCTCGCCCAACGGCCCGACCTGATCGACCAGGTCGTCGCCCGTGGCGGGCTGCGGCGTCGAACACCCACCTCACTGCGCGACGCTCGTGAGTTGGCCGCGGCCGTCGCGCGAGTCCAACGCGACGGCTTCGCCGTCGAATCCGAGCAGTGCGTGCCCGGCTGGAGTTGTGCGGCGGCCGTCCTGCCGAGCATCGAGGGCACCGCAGCGGTCGTCGGAATCACCGTCGACGCCGAGCACAATCCGCGCGATATTCTACGGGCACTAGGACGGGCGTTCGAGGCCATCGTCGACGACGCGGTTCCGTCACGTCATTCGGGGTGAATGACACCCCCACCACGACGCCGCTGGGCGCGCTACGGTGGGCGCATGTCACTCAAGACTCGGGGAACTCTGCTGCTCGTCGCCGCGTGCACGACGATCGGGGCATCGACAGCAGTCATCACGGCCACTCCCGTCCAGGCCGCGCCATTCGTTCAGCCGGTCGCCGCGCAACCCAGCGTCGGCGATCCATGTATCGGAGCCGAAATCGGCCGTCGTACAACCGATCCCGAAGGCCGAAACATCGTGTGCGACAACTACCGGTGGGCGATCGACGTCGGGCAGCGCCCCCGACACCCGTGGGTGGACGACCAGACTCAGTAGTCGACTCTGGCGCGCATCAGCGACACGTTGTAGTCGGTCCACGTCGACATCGTGAAGTACAGATCGCTGCCGGTCGACCACGGGTGAATGAATCCCCCGTAGAGCTGCGGGTAGCGACCCGAGTCCACCATCGGTGCCGCGTCGGACCACACACCCTGCGGTGACGTCGATGTGCGCAGGACGATCGCGCCGCGCAGTGAGTCCAGATAACTCAGCTCCCAGCGCTTAGCCTTGTCGTCGTAGTGCACCGACAACTCACCCGTCGGCCCGGCGAAGAGCACCGAAGCGACGTTGCCATCACGTGCGGGAATCCATCGGCCGTCGTGCCAGTACTGGTAGGCGGTCTTGTTGAGCACCTGGTTCGCGGGCACCCGGGCCAGACCGATCGAACCGAGCCGCGAGTTGGGCGTGCCGAACATGTAGACGTAGTCGCCCTGCGGGACCATGCTCGACACCTGAAACTGCGAGACCCCGAAGATGTTGTCCCAGCGGGCATACGGGTCACGGGTCCAGGTGGAGCCGGCATCGTCGGAGTACGCCAGCCCGCCGTAGTTGGTGAGCCACACGCCGGGGATCGGACCCCAGGTCCGCACCGACATATACGTCATGTACTGGCGTTTGCCGATCGCGAAACCCGACGTCGGGATGGTGGTCATCTCGTAGTAGTTCACGTGGCGTGAACTGAGCACCTGCACGGCATGACAGCGACTGTCCTGCACCATGGTGTCGATGGCCAGCCCCTTGGACAGATCCTTGGCCTTCGTCGAGGAGAAGCCCAGGATGTTGCTGCGCCAGTCGCCGCCGTTGGCGCCCGGCGGTGTGAAGCCCTTGCCGAACGTGTCCCCGAAGGCGATGGCGACCTGCCCGGGCTTGGACTGCCACATGATGCCGAGGTCGGTGCCCTTGACCTGCCAACGCTTGTCGGTGCGGCTCGTCGACCCCTGGCCCGTCACGGTCGAGACCCAACGGACTGCGCCGATACGCGGAGTCGCGGGCTTGGCGGTCAGCGGTGCGGCGTCGACGCCGGGGCGTACGGCGGTAGGCGGTGGCGGCGTGGCCGGTGGATTCGGGTTCGGTACGACGATGGGGATGGTGATCGGTTTCAGATCGAACCCGACCTTGGGAAACGCGATCGACAGACTTCCGTTGCCCCCCGCATTCGACTGCTGCGGCTTGGGTGGATCGGTGAGATCCGGGCAGGGGTCGTGGCAGATGTTCTTCGGCGCCGCCTCGCTCTTGATCCGGGTGATCTTCTCTTCGGGTGCGGGTTCGGGGACCGGCACGATCCGCGGGTACGGCAGCGGGATCCCGATACGATCGGGCAGCTTGGGCAGTAGGTCCTGCGGTCCGATCGGCCTGGGTTTCGGTTTGGCGGGGACGTCGTTGATACATCCCGAACTGGGAAGATAGTTCGCGGGGAGCGCCCGTGCGGCTCCCATCGGAGTGATCGTCGAACCGATGACCGCTGCCGCTACCGCCGACACGCCGAGCAGCCCAGCACGCAAACGCATTCGACGATTCCCTTCGTCCAGGCCGGTGGCGTCACACGCGGCACACCCGCATCAACCTACCATCGACCTGGACGTCTCGGGCTACAGCGACCGGGCGATGATCTCTTTCATGATTTCGTTGGTACCCGCGTAAATCTTCTGCACGCGGTTGTCCGCCCACATCCGCGCGATCGGGTACTCGTTCATGTAGCCGTATCCGCCGAAGAGCTGCAGACACTCGTCGGCGACGGCCATCGCACGGTCGCTGACCCACCATTTGGCCATGGCGACCGTCGGGATGTCGAGTTCGCCCTTGAGGTGCTTGGCGATGCAGTCGTCGACGAAGACCCGCGCGATCTTGGTCTCGGTCGCGGCCTCGGCGAGCTTGAACTTGGTGTTCTGGAAACCGAAGATGGGGCGGCCGAAGGCGGTGCGCTCCTTGGTATAGGCGAGGGTCAGCTCGACGGCCGACTCCATGCCCGCAACCGAGGTCACGGCGATGATCAGTCGCTCCTGCGGCAGCTGCTGCATCAGCTGGATGAAGCCCAAGCCCTCTTGCTCCCCGAGGAGATTCGACGTCGGGACCCGCACGCCGTCGAAGAACAGCTCCGAGGTGTCCTGTCCGCGCTGCCCGATCTTGTCGAGAACGCGGCCGCGCCGGAAGCCCTCCCGATCCGCCTCGACGAGGATGAGCGAGATTCCCTTGGCGCCCTCGGAGACGTCGGTCTTGGCGACGACGATGATCAGATCGGCCTGCTGGCCGTTGGTGATGAAGGTCTTGGAACCGTCGATGACGTAGTCGTCGCCGTCGCGGATGGCCTTGGTCTTGACGTTCTGCAGGTCGGAGCCGGTGCCCGGCTCGGTCATCGCGATGGCCCCGACGACCTCGCCCGACGCCATCTTCGGCAGCCACTTCGTCTTCTGCTCTTCCGAACCGTAGGCGAGCAGATAGTGCGCGACGATCCCGTTGTGCAGGGTGACACCCCACGACGAGTCCGCGACGCGGGCCTGTTCCTCCATCAGAACGGCCTCATGGGCGAACGTCCCGCCACCGCCGCCGTACTCCTCCGGAATCGACATGCACAGCAGGCCGACCTCGCCCGCCTTATTCCACAGGTCACGATCGACGTGGTGCTGCTCGCGGAATTTCTCGCTGTAGGGAGCGAGCTCCTTCTCGCAGAAGGCACGCGCCATCTTGCGGAGATCGGTGAGGTCTTCTGTCTCCCACGGGGATACCACAGCCATGTCTACTTCAACACTTTCGTCCGACGGTTGTTGACGTCGACGATCGTATCAGTGATCAATGACAAGGTTACCGCTCGGTCAGATTCGTCCCGGATGTCCGGACGCGGGCTACGCGTTGCCCTTCGACCACACCGCCCACGGCACGTTCCAGTCGCCCAGACCGTCGGTACCGGACAGCTTGGGGCCGACCGTGTTACGCACCTCGACCGGATCACCGCGCAGCGTGTAGTTCATCACCCACTGCGCGTTGTCGGGGCTCAGGTTCAGGCAACCGTGGCTCGTGTTGGTGTTGCCCTGCGCCCAGACCGACCACGGCGCCGAGTGGAAATAGATGCCGCTGTAAGACATCTGCGTGGCGAAGTCGACCGGCGTGCGATACCCGGCGGGCGAATTGACCGGCACACCGTAGGTCGACGAGTCCATGACGAGCATCGAGTGCTTGTCGCCGACGATGTAGGTGCCGTTGTCGGTCGGCGTCGAATCCTTGCCCATCGACGTCGGCATCGTGCGGACCACCTTGCCGTCCTTGAAGAAGGTGACCTGCTTGGTGCGGTCGTCGGCCTTGATCACGACCGACCGGCCGATCTTGAACGACGTCCGGACGTTCTCCTGCCCGAACAGGCCGTTGCCGAGGTCGAGGCCGTAGGTGTTGACCGCTACGTTCACCTTGGTACCGGTCTTCCAGTACCCCTGCGGGCGCCACCGGACCTCCTGGTCGCTGATCCAGTAGAAAGCGCCGTCGACCGCGGGCTCGGTGACGATCTTGATGGCCGCCTGGGCGGTCTTCTTGTTCTTGATCGGTTCGTCGAACTTCACCGCGACCGGCTGTGCGATACCGACCGTCTCACCGTTGTGCGGCATCAGGTAGGCCTGCGTGAGATTCTGCGGGGCGCGGGTGGTGAACGACACCTTGCTCATGCTCTCGCCGCCGACGCCCGCGGCCTTCGCGTTGAGGGTGTAGCGCTTGTTGTAGCCGAACGGCTCGGTGCTGGTCCAGGTGAAGCCGTCCTCGCTCAGATTTCCCTTGAGCGCCGAACCGTCCGACTTGTCGATGGACACCGACGTGAGGGCTCCACCGGTCGACGACACCTTGATCGGCGCACCGGGCTGAATCCCGATCGCATTGTCGACCAGCGGCTTGTCCGCCCATTCGGTCACCGCGAGGGTCGGCTTGAGCAGATCGTCGAAGCGGGCCGAACTGCCGACCTGGTCGCTGTAGGTCGGCGCCTTGCTGCACGACGACACCGTGCCCACCAGCCCGACTACTGCGACGGCGCTGACGACCGGCACCAACCGACGACGCAATCCGACACGACTCATGGTGATTCTCCTGCTCCTAACCCACGTGGCGCGATACCCGATGTGATGGAATCGCGTGAACGGCGCGGGGAATGTGCACCCGCGCACAAAGTTAATGTCATAGTAAAGGAACTGCGCGTCGTCGCGCACGTTTTGGCACCTTTGTACCAATTACCCCCTCGCTCATGCCACTGCTTGGAGGCGCGATGCCCGACGATCCGGATCTCATCTTCCACGGCGGCGACGTCGTGACCGTCGACGCCGACGACTCCGTCGCCGCTGCACTGGCGGTGCGGGCCGGGCGCATCGTCGCGGTCGGCAGCGCCGAGGACGTACTCGCCCTGCGGGGCCCGGATACCACCGTCGTCGATCTGGCCGGTCGCGCGTTGCTGCCGGCGTTCGTCGAGGCGCACAGTCATCCGACGCAGATCGCCGAAGCGCTCGGCCCACCCGCCGTCGATGTACGGCCCTTCGTCGTACCGACCGGTGCGGGCGTCTTCGACAAGCTCGCCGACGCCGTGCGTGCCACTCCCGCGGGCACGCAGATCCTGCTCTACGGCGTCGACGCCGTGCTGCAGCCCGATCTGCGGCTGCCGACTCGAACCGAGTTGGACGCCCTCGCGCCGGACAACCCGGTGATCCTGGTATCCAACAGCGGGCACGCCGCTTATGCGAACACCGCGTCATTCGAGCTGGCGGGTATCACCCGTGACACACCCGACCCCGCAGGCTCGACCTTCGTGCGCGGGGCCGACGGCGAACTCACCGGCGAGGCACTGGAGACCGGTGCGTTGACGCTGTTGGCGACACCGTTCATCCGCGACGTCGCCGCACCGCGTGCCTACGAGAACCTGCACTGGGCATTCGCCCAGCTCGCGGCGGCGGGCATCGCCACGGCGTCGGAGCATTCCTACAACAAGGTGTCGCAGGCGCATCTCTACACTCGCGCCGCCGCCGAGCCCGACGTCAAGCTGCGTATCCGCGCTTACGAGATCGGCACGCCCGACGTCGCCGCCGACCCCCATCATCGAGCACCCGACCGCGCGCCCGGTGCCAACGAACTGTTCGCGCAGATCGGGATGAAGTTGTGGGCCGACGGTTCGCCCTGGCAGGGCAACATCTTCACCTCATTCCCGTACCTCGACACCGAGGCGACCCGGCGGATGGGGCTGCAACCGCATCATCACGGCGGAATGAACTACACCGGTGAACAGATCACCGCGCTGGCGACGGCGTTCATCGCGCAGGGCTGGCAGTTGTCGTGCCATGTCCACGGCGACAAGGCGATCGACGTCGTGCTCGATGCGTACGAAGCCGCGCGTGCGCCGGCGTCGAGCCGCTCGCGCCTCGAACACGTGGGCGCGATGACGCCCGCTCAGTTCGACCGCGCCGCGGCCATGGGTATGAGTCCGAGCATGTTCATCGAACACGTCTATTTCTGGGGTGATGCGCTGATCGACGAACTCTTCGGGCCCGAGCACGGCGCACACTGGATGTCGGCCCGCACCGCGCTCGACGCGGGACTGCGAATCTCGTTTCACAATGACGGCAACGTGGTGCCGCCGGACCCCATCGGCAACATCGCGACCGCGGTGACTCGCACCGCCAAGGGCAGCGGCCGTGTCCTGGCACCCGAGGAACGCATCACCGTCGCCCAGGCGATCCGGGCGCAGACCATCGACGCTGCGTGGCAGCTGCACCTCGACGCCGACGTCGGGAGCCTGGAAGTCGGCAAGTCGGCCGATCTGGTGATTCTGTCGGCGAATCCGCATGACGTCGACGTCGACGACATTCGGCGGATCAGCGTCGAAGCGACGTACCTGGCTGGGCGACAGACGTACGGAGCTGATGCTTAGGCGCTCAGGCGAACGCCCACAGCGCGGCGACCGCGGCGACGACCGCGGGTGCTCCGACGGCGATCCCCTGCCACGCGATCCGCCCCGCCGAGACGACCAGGTCCTCCCGCGCACACCGCTGTCTCCACAGCACGGTTGCGAGGGACCCCCACACCGTGACGATCGGCCCGACGTTGACTCCGATCAGCAGCGCCATCAACCGTACCGGCGAATCGGTCGCCGTCGCCTCGAGTGCGAGGTAGGCGGGCAGATTGTTCACCGCATTCGACGCCGCCGCGCCCAACCCGGCCAGGCGAAGCAGCGCGCCGAGGCTCTCGCCCGCGCCCGCCGCCGAGGCAAGCCAGACCCCGGCGCCGGAGACGACCACCTTCATCACCGCCAACAGCACCGCGACGACGATCGCCATCTGCCACGGGACCGTGATCCGACGCACCTGGTCGCGGTCGCGTATCCACAGCGCGGCGAGCAGGATCGCCGCCGCGATCGCGGCGGGGATCGCCGGGGTGAGTCCCGACGCGAACGCCGGCACGAGCAGGGCACACACTCCGACAGCGATCCAGAACAGGACCCGGTCGGCGGGCTCGGGATCGTCGTCGGGCACCGGGTAGCGGCCCCGCAGCCCGCGCCGATAGAGCAGCGCGGCGACGCCGACCGTGACCACCACCGCGGCTACCGCGGGACGCCACGACACCGACAGGTAGCTCGCGTCGCCGATATGGTGCAGCGCAAGCAGATTCGACAGGTTCGACACCGGCAGCAGCAGCGACGCCGTGTTGGCCAGCCACACCGTGACCATCACGAACGGCAGCGGTGACACCTTCGTCTGCCGAGTCATCGCGATCACGACGGGTGTGAGGAGCACAGCGGTCGTGTCGAGGCTCAAGACGATCGTCGACGCCGTCGCAAGCGCGACGACGAGCAGCCACAGACCGACGACCCGACCTCGCCCGATCTTCGACGCCCGGTGTGCGGCGGCGTCGAACACGCCGGCGTACGCGGTCACTTCGGCGACGACGGTGATCGCGAGCAAGAAGACGAGCACCGGACCGACTTGATCGACGAACGCTTTCACAGACCATCCCCACTCGACGTGAGCGAAAAATCCCCGCCACCGAAATTCGGTGACGGGGACCTTCTCTGTGCGCCATCAGGGACTCGAACCCCGAACCCGCTGATTAAGAGTCAGCTGCTCTGCCAATTGAGCTAATGGCGCTTGTTCTTCGTGCCTGGAGAACATTAACAGGTGGTGACCCCGAATGTGAAATCGACTGGTCAGGACCATGTTTCGGCGGTTGCGCACACGCATGAAAGCCGACGACCGCGTCTGCACGAAGCAGACGCGGCCGTCGTCGAGCGTGAACGCGAATGACTACGCGTTGCCCTTCTTCCAGACCGCCCACGGCACATTCCAGTCGCCGAGGCCGTCGTCGCCGGGCAGCGTCGGGCCGACGGTGCCGGCCACCTCGACGACGTCGCCACGCAGCGAGTGGTTCATGAACCACTGCGCATTGTCGGGGCTGACATTGAGGCAACCGTTGCTGACGTCGTCGACACCCTGATCGCCGAGCGACCACGGCGCCGAGTGCACGTAGATACCGCTGAACGAGATGCGGCTGGCGTAGTAGACGACTTCCTTGTACCCACCGGGCGAGTTGACCGGCACACCGTAGGTCGACGAGTCCATGACCACGCTGGGCACCCGCTCGGCGACCATGTAGATGCCGGTGTTGGTGGGCGTGGAGTCCTTACCCATCGACGTCGGCATGGTGCGCACGACCTTGTTGTTGACCCACACCTTGATGATCTTCGACTTGTCGTCGACGGTGGAAACCATCCGGCGGCCGACGGTGAAGTTCGTGTTCAGGTTGTTCTGGCCGAAGGTTCCGTCGCCGAGGTCGATGCCCTTGGTGCGCACCGCGACGCTGACCTTGGTGCCGGGCGTGAAGAAGTGCTCCGGACGCCAGCGGACCATCGAGTCGTTGATCCAGTAGAACGCGCCCTCGACCGGCGGGTTGGTGGTCACCTTGATGGCGTTCTGCGCATTGCGCTTGTTGGCCACCGGGGCGTCGAAGTTGATCGACACGGTCTGGCCCACGCCGACGGTCTCGCCGTCGTCGGTGACCGACGTCGCCGCGGCGAAGTTCTGCGCCGAGCTGGTGCTGAAGCTGATCTTGCGAGCATTCTCACCGTTGACGCCGCGCGCGGCCGCGGTCAGCGTGTACTTCGCGCCGTAGTCCAGCGCGCTGGAGCTGACCCAGCTCGCGCCGTCGTCGGAGACCTTGCCCTTGACGGCACCGTCGGGCCCGACGACCGATACCTGCGAGATGTCGCCGTTGTGCGCCTTGACGGTGATCGGCGCGCCCGGCATCACCCCGACCGCGGAATCGGGTAGCGGCTTGTCCTGCCAACCGGTGACGTCGAGCTCAGGTTGAGAGAACGTATTGAACGAACCGACCGCGTCGACGGCGTCGGAGTACGACGGCGACTTGGTGCACGACGACAAGGACACCACGGTGATCGCGGCGAACGTGACGGCCAGCAGGCCTTGAATGGAGCGTTTGGTCACTTCAGAACTTTCCGGACCACGAGGGCGACGACCAGCACACCGGCGCCCGCGATCCCAAACTTGACTACCGGCTGGTTCAGCGTGACCAGCACCTTTGCTTTTGCGTCGTCGGCGAGCCGCTGCGGGTTGGCCCGCTCGGCCAGCGCGTCGAGCGTGTTGGCCAGATCTTCGCGCGCCCGCGCGATGTCCTGTTCAATGCGTTCAGTTTCCCCGCCCACAGACGGCCTCCTCAATACAGAAGAAAGCCGGGGCCAGCCGGTGCTGCCCCGTGCAAATAGTTTCAACCTCTCAATGTTACAGGCACTTCAACGCGCGAGAACGCCGTAGAGTTCCCGACTCGGCGTCGCGACCTGTCCGAACTTCTCCGATGGTCACATCGGATAGCCTTGGGCACATGGCTGCCAATCACCGTTTGAGCGTCGGCGACGCCGCTCCCGCATTCACTCTCCCCGACGCCGAGGGCAATTCGGTGTCTTTGTCGGATTTCGCCGGCCGCAAGGTGATCGTCTACTTCTATCCGGCGGCGTCGACGCCGGGCTGCACCAAGCAGGCGTGTGATTTTCGCGACAATCTCGGCGAGCTGAACGGTGAGGGCATCGACGTCGTCGGCATCTCCCCGGACAAGCCCGCGAAGCTTGCCAAATTCGTCGAGAACGAAGAGCTTACCTTCCCGTTGCTGTCCGACCCGGACAAGCAGGTGCTGACCGCGTGGGGCGCATTCGGCGAGAAGACGATGTACGGCAAGACGGTGACCGGCGTGATCCGTTCGACGTTCCTGGTCGACGAGAACGGTGTCATCGAGGCGGCCATGTACAACGTTCGTGCCACCGGCCACGTCGCGAAGTTGCGCCGCGACCTCAAGATCTAGAAGTCCCGCTGTCGCGATGCCCTCCCCCACCGGCCCGCTGGTACCGCGCAAGCGGCCGACGCAAGAGCGCAGTCGACGCAAGTTCGACGCGATGCTCAACGAAGCCCGCAACCTGCTCATCGAGGTCGGGTTCGAGTCGTTGACCTGCGAGGAGATCGCGTCACGTGCCGAGGTGCCGATCGGCACGCTCTATCAGTACTTCGCCAACAAGTATGTTATCGTCTGCGAACTCGACCGCATCGACACCGTCTCGGTGAGCAACGAGCTGTCGGAGTTCGCGTCGGCGATCCCGTCGCTGGAGTGGCCGAACCTGTTGGAGAAGTTCCTCGACCACCTCGCCGCGCTGTGGCACCGCGACCCGTCGCGGCGCGCGGTGTGGCTGGCCGTGCAGTCGACGCCGGCGACCCGCGCCACGGCGACGCAGAACGAGAAGATCCTCGCCAAGCAGGTCGAGCGACTCCTCGCGCCTCTGACGCCCGCGCAACGGGAACGGCGCTCGATGATGTCGCAGGTGCTGGTGCACACCGCGTATTCGCTGCTGAGCTTCTCCGTCCAAGACGGCCACGACCACGAGGCGACCGTGCAGGAACTCAAGCGGATGCTCGGCGGCTATCTCCTGCTCGAGGGACCGCTGTCTTAAGCACAGCGGTCCCTGCGACGGCTAGTCGGCGGCCGGTGCCTCTTCGATCAGCGCGACCGCGGCGGCCGTGTCGCCGTCATGGGTCAGCGAGATGTGAACCTGGGTTCCGGCGAGGTACTCCGCGATCTCACCGGTGAGCCGGATGCCGGGGCGGCCCCAGTGATCGGTCACCACCTCGATGTCGCTGTGCCGGATGATCGGCAGTAGCGGCGACCGGGAGAACCGACTCACCGACCACGCCTTCACCACGGCCTCCTTGGCGGCCCACCGGGCCGCCAGGTGACGGGCATCGCTGCCCGTCCCCTGCTTCGCGTCGCGACGCTCACCGACGGTGAACCGCTCCGCGAATGTCGTACCTGCCTTGCGCAATTGCTCGTCGAATTCGGGGATCGACACGATATCGATCCCCAGTCCCAGAATGCTCACTCCGCAGTACCTACCAGGTAAGTACCCTGCGCGTCCAGACGGGCGGCCTCATCGAGCAGCAGCTTGGTCTCCTGGCCGGCCTCGCTCGACGATTCGTCGAAACGACGGTTCGGCGGACGATGGTAGGCCGGAGCGCCACCGCACATGGCTTCCAGCATCCGCTGGTTGCCGTCGCGCAGCCGCTCCGCTCGACGCGCGCGGTACGCGTCGCGTTCGGACTCGTCGAGCGACGCGATGAACGCCTCCGGGTGCACGATCGCGATCAGACCCGACACGTGACCGAAGCCCAGGCTGGTCAGCAGGCCCGCCTTGAGCGGGAACTGTCCGGCCATCCGCAGCGTCTGCCGCGGCCACACCAGGTGGCTGAACTTCTCCATGGCGTCGTCGATGCAGTCCAGACTGCGGTTGGGCGGAATCACTCCGTCGCGCAGCACCTGGCACAGACCGATCAGCTGGAAGGCGGCGGCGCCGCCCTTGGCGTGTCCGGTCAACGACTTCTGCGACACCACGAACAGCGGTGCGCCGTCGTTGCGGCCGATCGCCGACGCCAGCTCCTCGTGCAGCTTGGCCTCGTTGGGATCGTTCGCGCGGGTCGAGGTGTCGTGCTTGCTGACTACCGCGACGTCGTCGGCGCTCACGCCGAGCCGGTTGAGCGAGGTCGCCAGCGGCGAGCGGAGTCCGCCGCGAGCCGCGCCGAGCGCACCCAGGCCGGGGGCCGGGATCGAGGTGTGCACGCCGTCGCCGAAGCTCTGGGCGTGTGCCACCACACCGAGGACGGGCAGACCCATCTGCGCTGCTACGTCGCCGCGAGCGAGCAGGATCGTGCCACCGCCGTTGGACTCGACGAACCCGCCGCGTCGACGGTCGTTGGCCCGCGAGAAGCGGCGATCGTCGATGCCGCGTGCGGACATCTTTGCCGAGTCGGCGGTCGCCGACATGTCGCCGAATCCGACGATGCCTTCGATACCCAGGTCGTCGAAGCCGCCGGCCACCGCGAACAGCGCCTTGCCCAGCTTGATCTTGTCGACGCCCTCCTCAACCGAGACGGCAGCCGTCGCGCAGGCGGCGACCGGGTGGATCATCGCGCCGTAGGAGCCGATGTAGGACTGCACGACGTGCGCGGCGACGACGTTGGGCAGCGCCTCCTGCAGGATGTCGTTCGCCTTCGCCTCACCGAGCAGGGTGTCGAGGTACAGCGAGCGCATCGACTGCATGCCGCCCATACCGGTGCCCTGCGTGTTGGCGACCAGACCCGGGTGCACCCAGCGCATCAACTCGTCCGGCGAGAAGCCCGACGACAGGAAGGCGTCGACGGTCGCGACCAGGTTCCACAGCGCGACCCGGTCGACCGATTCGGCCATGTCCGCCGAGACGCCCCAGCGGGTGGGGTCGAATCCGGTCGGGATCTGCCCGCCGACGGTGCGGCTCAAGGCCATCCGACGCGGCACCCGGATCTCGGTGCCGGCCAGGCGGGTGACCTGCCAGTCACCGGTGTCGGCGTTCGGCTCGACCTTGGTGCGTCCCGGGTCGGCCGACGCAAAGGCGCGAGCCTCGGCTTCGGTGGCGACGGCGAACGACAGATCCTCGTCGAGGAACACCGAGGTGAGCAGCGGCGAGCTGTTGTCGATCATTTCGCCGTCGTCGTCGTAGCGCCGGATGCCGCACCGCGCGACGACGTCGTCGTGGTAGCGATCGGCGATGTCCGACTCGGCGACCGGGTCACCGGACTCGACGTCGTACCAGCCCGGCTTGGGAGTGGCCTCCCAAGTGATCAGGCCGGTGTTCCACGCGAGCTCCAAAACACCTGCCGCCGAAAGCTTTTCGTCGACCTCCATCTCGAAGCGGGTGCGCGCCGAACCGTACGGTCCGAGCTCTCCGGCGCCGACGACGACCACCAGGTCCTCGGGCGCCGCAGTGATCTCCGGCCAGCTGACCGGTGCTTCCTGCGGTGCGCGGGCGGGTGCGGGCAGTGCGGCGATGAGCGCTTCGACGGCCTTCTCGATCTCAGCCGTGTCGTCGTCTGCAGCCTCGGCGGCCGCGGCGGCGAGTGCCTTGAGGTCGATCGACGGATCGAGTCCAGCGGTGAAATCGGCTTCGACCGGGCTCGTCTGCGCGGCGGCGCGCTGCTCCGGCGTGCACAGCGTCAACAGCTGTGCTGCCATCTCCTCGGTGGCCCAGGTCTTGACGCCGGCAGCCTCCACCGCCGCTACCATTCCGTCGTTGGCGCCCATCAGACCGGTGCCACGTACCCAACCGATCAGGGCATGCGCCAGCGTCGTCTTCGACTTCCAGGACTCCTCGGCCGACCAGCGGGTGACGACGGCATCGAGAGCTGCCTTCGACTCCGCATAGGCGCCGTCTCCGCCGAACATGCCGCGGTTGGGCGAGCCCGGCAGTACCACGTGCACGCGGGCGTCGATGTTGTGATCGGCGTGGACGTCGGCCAGGCCTGCGATCAGCCGCTCGACCGACCACAGCAGCACCTTCATCTCCAGCTCGGCGCGACCGCCGGCGTCGGTGAGATCACCGGCGACGCGCGGAGCGGCGAACGGGAACAGCAACGTCGGCTTCATCGCCGGCTTGACGACTCCCGTCGTGCTGCCGAGGTTTTCGGTCTGCTCGTTGCCGATCCACTCGACGAGGGCGTCGACGTCGGCGTAGGACGCCAGGTTGGCCGGGGCCACCCACAGTGCCGCACCCTTGCGGGCGTGGTCGCGGTAGAGCTCCTTATAGAAGTCCAGCCGCTCGGAGTTGAGCCGCGACGTCGTCGCGATGACGGTGGCACCACCAGCGAGCAGTTCGCCGACGACGCCTGCCGCGATCGACCCGGCGCTGGCACCGGTCACCACCGCGATGTCGTCGGACCAGACGCCTGAGTCCGGTTCTTCGGCCTCGTGAGCGATCGCACCGTAGGCACGCGCATGCACGGCGTTGCCGAGCGCGAGTGCCTTGCCCTGCCACCAGGTGGCGTGCTGGGCCACGGTGCGACCGGCACCGGCGAAACGCTTGGTCAGCGCTTCGAAGTCGGCGTCGACGTCGGACTGATCACGCAGCCACAGTCGGGCCAGGTCCTCGCGGGCCGTCGCCCAGCGGTCGTCGATGAGGACCGCGCGGGCCTCGTCGAACGACGGCGCGACGGTACGCGCCCAATCCGAGCCGAGTTCGGTGCTGACGCGCTCGGCGAGCACCGCGGCTTCGTCGTCGGCGTCGGCGAGCAGATCGACCGACGCGTCGTCGGCCAGGCCGAGCTTGGCGAGCACCGTGTAGGCGGCCGACGCCAGCGCGCCGTCCTTGCCGGTGATGGCCTCGGTGAACTCCGACAGTGCGGCGGCGTCGACGGTGGCGCCGCCACCGGCACCGCCCGCGCTCGGCTTCGCAACCGAAACACCATGTGCCGCACCGACACTGGTCACCGCACGGTCGATCAGCGCGTCGAGTGCGTCGACGTTGCCGACGGCTCCATCGAGCAGATTGCCCAGGTCGCCACCGCGGACGCTG
This sequence comes from Gordonia asplenii, assembly GCF_012933505.1. Classification (GTDB taxonomy): domain Bacteria; phylum Actinomycetota; class Actinomycetes; order Mycobacteriales; family Mycobacteriaceae; genus Gordonia; species Gordonia asplenii. The sequence goes on along the minus strand of NZ_JABBNB010000026.1, from coordinate 87,080 downwards.
GCACCTTCGCGGGTGCCGAGCGCGAGTGCGACGAGGGTGTGCAGACCCCAGCCGGCCTCCAGCTGCCACACGCCGGTGACACGCTCGGTGATGTAGGTCGGACGCTTGCCGACCGGTCCGAGGATCTTACGCATCTGATCGCCGACGGCGTCGGTCAGCACCGCGCCGAGCGGCCGGTAGCCGCGGGCCAGGGTCTCGACGGTCGACGCCAGGGCGTTCATGTCCGCTTCGGCGGCGCCGTCGATGGCGCCCAGGTTGAGCTCGGCGCCGACGTCGAGGAGCAACTGGTTGCGGCGTGAGGACACGCCGTCGCACAGGGCCTCGATGGTGTCGACGGCACCGATCTGGTCGGTGCGGATCTTGGTCCACAGCGCGATGACGGCGGTGACGGCGTCGGACGGACCGAAGCGCAGGTCGTCGGGGCGCGGTCCGGCTGCGGCGGCCGGCGCCGGTGCCGCGACGGCAGGAGCCGCAGCCGGAGCGGCCTCGGCCGCCGGTGCGTCGCCGGTGGCCTCCGGCTCGTCCTCGGGCTCGATGCCCTCGTCCTGAGCGAGCACGACGGCGCTGTCACGTTCGACGTTGAGCACCTCGGTCACCGCACTGCTGAACGCGTCGAGCTTCAGCGTGTTGGTGGCGATGCCCGACAGGGTCGGGGCGCTCTTCACGCCGATCTCGACGAAGCGCTGGATGGCCAGTCCGCCCTCTTCGGGCTCGGAGAACAGCAGGTCCTGCGTCTCGATCCAGCGGACCGGCGACGCGAACTGCCAGGCCAGCAGCTCGATGAGCACCACGCGGGTCAGCGCCGACGGCTGGGCGGCCCAGCTGTCGAAGTCGGCGAGAACCTCGTTGAGCGGCTCGGACGGAACCAGTTCGGCGATCTCGGTGACGAATTCGCGACTGAGGTTGAACAGGCGCGGCACCAGGTTGGGGATGTAATGGCCGATCAGGATGGCCGGATCCAGATCCGCGGGCAGCAGTTCGGCGAGACGCTCGCGGAAGGCGGGCACACCGTCGCGCAGCACGGTCGAGTGGAACGGCACGTCGATGCCGGGCACCAGGATGAAGGCACGCTTGCCGCCGAACTCGGCGACGCGGCGCACGATGTCGGATTCGAGGCGCTCCAGGCCCTTGACGGTGCCGGCGATGGCGTACTGCGAACCGCGCAGGTTGAGGTTGACCACCTCGAGGAATTCCCCGGCGTCCTCGCCGACCTGAGCGATGTAGGAGGCGACGTCGTCGTCGGCGAGGCCGAACTGCGACGGGCGGATGGCCGCCATGCGGTAGTCGCTGCGACCGTGCGCATCGCGTGGAACCAGGTGGTGCATCGCCGAGCCGCGCTGGAAGACGACCTCCAGTACGGCTTCGAGCGGCAGCACACCCGCGCATGCGGCGAGTGCGTTGTACTCACCGACGGAGTGGCCGCAGGTGATGGCACCCTCGACGAAGCCGCCGGCTTCCTTGAGCTCGGCGATCTGCGCGACGCCCAGCGTCGCCATCGCGACCTGGGTGAACTGCGTCAGATACAGCACGCCGTCGGGGTGGTGGTAGGTGGTGCCCCGCGCGACGAGCGTGGTGGGGTTGTCGCGGACCACGGCCAGAATCGAGAAGCCGAGGGCCTCGCGGGTGTGCGCGTCGGCACGGTCCCAGATCTCGCGGGCGGCCTTCGACCGCGACCGTGCGTCGAGCCCCATGCCCTTGGACTGGATGCCCTGGCCGGGGAAGGCGTACACGGTGCGCGGGGCGTCGAGCAGCGCGGTCGCGGCCATGACGAGGTTGTCGTCGACCTTGGCGGTCACCTCGACCACCTCGCGGCCGGCGTCGAGTCCCACGCGGTCGACGCGGATCGCGATCTCGTCGCCGGTGCGGACCATGCCGAGGAACCGGGCGGTCCAGCCGCGGATCGGGCGCGGCGCGGGGATCGGGTGCTTGGCGTCGGTCGCGGTCAGCACCTGCTGCGCGGCCGCCGACAGCCACATGCCGTGCACGATCGGGTCGCCGAGGCCGGCCAGCTTGGCGGCGTTGGCGTCGGTGTGGATCGGGTTGTGGTCGCCGGAGACGAAGGCGAAGCCGTTCATCTGGTGCGGCGCGGTGATCGTCGCGGCCCGCACCAGCTTGCGCTGAGCGGAACGCTCGTCGTCGACGGCGCCGCCCGCACGCTGCGGGTCGACCAGCTCGGCGGCGCCGAGACGGCCGCGGATGGCGAAGCGCTCGACGAACGAGGCAACCGTCGCGTCGCCGTCGGTGATGGCGACCTCGACCTCGATAACGCGCCCGACGTTGGCGTCGACGACCGACACCGCAGCCGCATCGACGGTCAATTGCGTTGCGGTAGAAGGAACGTCACCAGCGACGAGGACGGCATGGTCGAGGTGGACCAGATCCAGCAGGCCTTCGACGACCCGCGCGCCGTCAGCGGTGCGGGCGGCGCCGATCACGCTGAAGACACTCGGCCAGCATGCCCCGACGAGGGCGTCGGGCACGGCGAAGCCCAGCGACTGGGCCGGTGTGGTGGGACGCAGATTGGTCGGAAGGGTGTAGCCGGTGACCGACGCGTGGTCGGCGACGGTGTCCGGCGCCCACTCGATGACGGTCCGCGCGCTGACGCGGCCGTCGGCGGTGACCGTCTCGGCGAGCTGTCCGCCGGCGGCGACTCGCAGAATGTCGAGCATGGCGGTCCCGGCGTCGTCGATGTCGACGATCGGGCTGCCGCCGTCGAGCACCGAGGCCGGCACCTGGATGGGGATCCGCACCGACGACTTGGCGATGGGCACGACGAGGTCGAAGACTGTTGCGGCAGAGCCCAATTCACCGGAGACGGTGAGCACGGCGCCGGTGGCGGCGTGCTCGGCCCGCTGCGGGTCGACGACCTCCCAGGTGTTGCGGTCGCCGAGCAGGGCGATGGGGCTGGCGACGATCCGGCCCGACCAGCGCACGTCGTCGGCGGCCAGCAGCGCGGAGATCGCTCCCGCGCCGGACAGCTCGCTGCGACGACGCGAGTCGATCTCGAAAGGCAGCTCGCCCGCGGTGGCGAGGTCGGCGGCGACCTGCGCCTCGAAGCGGTTCAGCAGCTCGCCGACCGGCTCGTCGACGCGGGTGATGCCCGCGACGGCCACCGGGCCGGGGATGATGCACACGGCGTCGGCCGAGTAGCGCGGGTCGTGGGCCTGCCACAGCGAGTCGCTGCGCCACCAGCGGCGGACGTCCTTGTCGATGACCGGGACGAAGTTGACCGGCTTGCCGGGGGTCTTGCACTGGTCGAAGAAGAACGCGACGTCGGCGGGGTGCAGCACATCGACCTCGACGGCCGGGTACACGCTGACCAGCGCGTCGATCGCGGCGTGCGGGTCCTCGACGGTCGCGACGGTGGCGAACATCGTCGGGATCTCGCCGTTGTCGAGCTCGTTCATGCGAGCCTCGGTGCGCTGGAGCATCTCGACGAACCGCTGCTGCCAGGTGATGTCGGCCCACGGCAGTTGATCGCCCGACGCGTCGCCGACGGCCAGCGTCGCGTAGCGGTCGAGCCACTCGCGGTAGGTCATCGAGGCGACGTCGCCGAAGTACGGCTTGGCCGTGTCGGCCATGGCGGCGATGATCTCGTCGCGGCGCTCGGCGACGAGGTCGGCGTCACCGGCGACCTCGTCGAGCAGGCGGCCGCACTGCGACGCCGTGTTGTCGATCTCGTGGATGTCCGCGCCGAGCTGGCTGCGGCCAGACGCCATGCCCGCGGTCGCGTGACCGGCGCCGATCCACTCGTCGATGCCCGCGGTGTCGACGAGCAGCTGCTTGACCTCGGGGGTCGTGGTGGCTTCGAGCGTCGCCATGGCGGCGGTGCCGATCAGGATGCCGTCCAGCGGCATCGACGGGAAGTCGTGGCGCTGCGCCCAGGTGCCCAGGAGGTACTCGCTGGCGCGCTCGGGAGTGCCGATGCCGCCGCCGACGCAGATCACGACGTTGGGCCGCGCACGCAGCTCACCGTAGGTGGCCAGCAACAGGTCGTCGAGGTCTTCCCACGAGTGGTGACCACCCGCGCGGCCGCCCTCGATGTGCACGATGATCGGGTGGTGCGGCACCTCCGCGGCGATGCGGATGACGTCGCGGATCTGGCTGACGGTGCCCGGCTTGAACGCGACGTAGCGCAGACCGATCTCGGCCAGCTCGTCGACGAGCGCCACGGCGTCGTCGAGTTCGGGGATGCCTGCGGTGACGATCACTCCGTCGAGCGGGGCACCCTGGGTGCGTGCCTTCTGCACGATGCGGTTGCCGCCGAGCTGCAGCTTCCACAAGTAGGGGTCGAGGAAGAGCGAGTTGAACTGCACCTGACGGCCCGGCTCGAGCAACTCGGTGAGCTTGGCGACGTTGTCGGCGAAGATGGCCTCGGTGACCTGGCCGCCGCCGGCGAGCTCGGCCCAGTGGCCGGCGTTGGCCGCGGCCGCGACGATCGCCGGATCGACGGTGGTCGGGGTCATGCCGGCGAGCAGCATCGGCGAGCGGCCGGTGAGGCGGGTGAAGGCGGTGTCGACGACGGTGCGGCCGTCGGGCAGGGTGACCAGCTGCGGCGCGTACTGCGCCCACGGGCGCGGTACCTCGGGTACGCCGCCGGGGCTGAACAGGTTGCGCTGGCCGACGCGCAGTGCGGTGGCGACCAGGCCGATGCCCGCGCCGCGGACCAGCGGAACCGAGAGTCGGGTCACGACGTCGGCGGGGCCGAAGTCGAGGATCCACTTGGCGCCGTCGGCGACCACCTCGTCGATGGTCGAGACCCAGTCGACGTGGTCGACGAAGACGGACTTGGCGTGCCGGGCGGCCCACGCGGCGTCGAGGCCGCACTGTTCGGCCCAGGTGGCGACGAGGTCGACTGCTTCGACCATGGCCGGGTGGTGGAAGGCGATGGAGACGTCGAGCGGGTCGAAGTCGGGGGCGAACGGGCTGCCACCGGTGAGCTTGCGCTTGCGCTCGTCGGCTTCGGCGGCGGCGATCTGCTCGCACATGTCCTGCAATGCGGCGAGGTGACGCGGAGCACCGGCGACGACGACGGAGCGCCGGCCGTTGCGGATCGCGACGACGGGCAGCGTGACGTCGGAACCGTCGCGGGAGGCCGCGTACTCGGCGAGCGCGGCGTCGACGCGCGACGGCACGACGTTGGAGATCGACAGCATCGGCGAGCCGTCGGCCGAAACGTTCAGGCCGCGACGTGCGGCGACGATGGCGCCCGCAGCGCCGATGAGGTGCGCCAGGGCCAGCAGCGATCCGTCCCCGGCGGGGACCTCACCACCGTCGGAGCCCAGGGCGTCGACGGCCAGCACGCCCTGCGAATGTCCCACGATGCTGGTCGGCGGGTACGCGACGGTGTCGAGGCCCTGCTTGCGCAGCGCCGCGATGGCGGCGAGCTGGGTCAGCACGATGCCGGGGACCGACAGCGGAGCACTCGTCAGCGTGGCGTCGTTGGGGGTGGGCTCGCCCATGTCGAGGGCGTGCACCCAGGTCATCGGCGCGAAGCCGTCGGGCCGGGCGACCATGAGCGCTCCGGCGACCGGTTCCAGGAGGCGGGTGGCCGCGTCGATGACGCGGCTGAGACTGCGCTCGAGCTCGGCGTCGATGACCAGTTCGGCCAACGTCGGCAACCAGTTGACGCCCTGTCCGCCGAAGCTCACCGCGTACGGTTCACCCGCGGCGATACGGTCGATCAGTGAGGTCGGACGGTCTGCATGGGATGAGCGTGATGCATCTGTTCGAAACTGATCAACAGTCACGGAATCTCCTTACGAGGCGGTTGAGCATTGCGGTGGTCACGGGGACCGAACACATCTGTCCCACTCCAGGTGTGTGGAGCGGGATGGTTACTCGACGATGAGTCCGACTGACGTGCACGTGGGCTCAATGATGACACAGGAAAATGAGGAAACCCTCATGTTTTGGCGTTACCCACGGTTATACCGATGAGTAACCCGGCGGGTAACAAATGGATGTCAATGGCGGTTGATCGAGTCGCCCAGCATCGACGCTGTTGAGGCAACGTAAGGACGTTTACAGTGGTCACGGTCACAAGGCCACCTCGATCGTTACCAAATCGTGATCTATTTCCGGAGAGGTCGAGCGCCCGCTATCGTGTGTCCCCATGACGTCCTGTGTGTTCTGCGCGATCGCCGACGGCTCGGCGCCGTCCCGTCAGGTCTACGCCGACGACGACGTGCTCGGATTCCTCGACATCAGGCCGGTCACCCGCGGTCATACGCTGTTGATTCCCCGTACCCACGCGGCGAACCTCGCCGAACTCGACCCGGAGATCGGCGCACGGGTGTTCAAGGCGGGGCAGCGCCTCGCCGCTGCGATGCGCGCCAGCAAGATCGCCGCCGACGGTGTCAACCTCTTGGTCAACGACGGCCGTGCGGCGATGCAGACGGTGTTCCACTCACACCTGCATGTGGTCCCCCGCCACGACGGCGACAAGCTCAGCTTCGCCAAAGGCCTTGTGGTGCGCCGTGATCCGAATCCCGACGAAACCGCGGCGATGATCCGCGCGGGCGTCGCCGCACTTCGATGAGCGCGCTGGCCCGGGCCCGAGCGCTCGTCGCCGACGCAGAGACGTGGTTCGCTTGATCGACATCAATCCCGATCCGTGCTCGGCGTCGAGCGTGGCGACCGTCGTGCTGGAAACGACTGCGGCGCAAGCTCTGCCGCGGCTGTTGGTCGGGTAACTGGCCGACCGCGCAACCACGACTCAGCAAAACGGCCCGGTCCCAACACCTTTCGGGTGTCGGGACCGGGCCGTTCGCGTCCGGTTCCGCAGACTTAGCGCGAATCCCGTTGCGCCACACGGTTCATCGCGGTGTAACCACCGTCGACGTAATGGACGTTGCGGTAGCCCATGTCAGCGATCTCGGCGGCGATCCGCGGCGCCTCCGACCGCACCGAGACCACTGCGATCTCGGAGTCGTGGTGCACCCAGCCGGTCGACGTTCCGCCGAAGACGCGCGACACCTCGCCCGGCTCGACGACGACGGCGCCGGGCAGGCTGCCCTGGTGCCGACGCACCTGCGGCCGCGCATCGACGACGACGCCCCGGCCCTGGCCGACTACCCGCATCGCCCCGGTTGCCGTGATCGGCTCCACCTGAGTCCATTCCCCAATCTTCGAACCCTTAGCGCCCACCTGCGTATCCACCGTTCCTTTTTCCATGCGTGAAATTCGTTGACCCGACTCCAGGTTACGGATTAATCACGACCTCGCAAGGATCCTGCGCAGTACGGGGTGGATTTGCTATACGCAACGTCGAATTACCAGCGAGTAGCCGAGTCAGGCACGCCGCCGACCGGCGACCTTAGGCGCGCCGCGCTTGGCGTACCCGCCTTCTCGGCGTCGACCGTACTGACCGCCGCCCCGTGCCCGCGGGGGCCCCTGATCACGGCGGATGTCGATCGGATGCTTGCCGATTCGGGTGTCGCGCAGCGAATCCAACGTCCGATTATCCAGATCGGCCGGCAGTTCGACGAGACTGAAGTCGTCGCGGATGCTGATGTTGCCGAAATCACCTCGGGTCAGGCCGCCCTCGTTGGCGATTGCTCCGACGATCGCTCCCGGCGACACCTTGTGGATGCGTCCGACCGCGATGCGGTAGGTGGCGAAGTCGCCACCGCCGCGGGGTGCCCGCTCCGGGCGCTCGGAGCGTTCGCGGCGCTCGCTCTTCGGCGGGTCGGGTGCCATCAGGAAGCCGCCGTCACGGGTCTCCAACGCGAGCGCGGCGGCGATGTCGGCCATCGCCACATCATTGTCGCGGGCATACTTCTCCACCAACCCGCGGAACAGATCCAGATGTTCCGACGACAGGTTCGCGGTGATCGAGTCGGCGAACTTGGCCTTGCGCTGAGCGTTGACGTCGTCGACCGAGGGCAGGTCGATCTCTTCGAGCGGCTGGCGGGTCGCGCGCTCGATCGAGCGGAGCAGATGCCGTTCCCGCGGCGACACGAACAGCAGCGCCGTCCCCGACCGTCCGGCCCGCCCGGTGCGGCCGATGCGGTGCACATATGACTCGGTGTCGTGCGGAATGTCGTAATTGACCACGTGCGAGATGCGGTCGACGTCGAGACCGCGCGCGGCGACGTCGGTGGCGACGAGGATGTCGATGCTGCCGCTCTTGAGCTGGTTGATGGTCCGCTCACGCTGCGCCTGGGCCAGGTCGCCGTTGATCGCCATCGCCGAGAATCCACGCGCGCGCAGGCGCTCGGCCAGCTCCTCGGTGGCCTGCTTGGTGCGCACGAACACGATCATGCCGTCGAAGGTCTCGACCTCCAGAACGCGCGTCAATGCGTCGAGTTTGCGCTGGTGCGACACCTGCAGGTACTTCTGCGTGATGTTCTGCGCGGTCGCCGTCTTCGACTCGACCGACACCTCGGTGGGATTCTTCAGGTATTGCTTGGCCAGTCGGCCGATCGCCTTGGGCATCGTCGCCGAGAAGAGGGCGACCTGCTTGGTGTCGGGGGTGTCGGCCAGGATCCGCTCGACATCTTCGGCGAAGCCCATGGTGAGCATCTCATCGGCCTCGTCGAGCACGAGGTAGGAAAGTTCAGAGATGTCCAGGGTGCCCTTGTCGAGGTGGTCGATGACGCGGCCCGGCGTGCCGACGATCACCTGCGCGCCGCGGCGCAGGCCCGACAGCTGGACGCCGTAGCTCTGGCCGCCGTAGATCGGCAGCACCTTGACGTCGGGCATGTGTGCCGAGTACTTGCCGAATGCCTCGGACACCTGCAGCGCGAGTTCGCGCGTCGGTGCGAGGACCAACGCCTGCGGCTTGCGCGCGGAGGCATCGAGTCGTGACAGGATCGGGATGGCGAAGGCGGCGGTCTTGCCGGTGCCGGTCTGCGCCAATCCGACGACGTCGTCGCCGGCCATCAACGGCGGGATGGTGGCGGCTTGAATTGGGGAAGGGGTCTCGTAGCCGACGTCGTCGAGAGCCTGACGCACACGGTCGTCAATTCCCAATCCGTCGAATGTCGCTGCAGCTTGTTCACTCATTTCAGTCGATACTCTAGTCGCTGCGACGCCGAGTCGTTGCATTGTCGACGCGGCTGCGACCGCCGCCACACACCGCGTGTGACCATTACCACTCGACTGGTAGGGTCTAGCCGTCTGAAATCACATCGAAGTCTCGTCGCAAATCCGGCATTCCGCCCGGATCTGCCAGACGGTCGGCTTGAAAGGGCATATCGCATATGCAAGAGGCATCCACACCCGCGGTTGCGGAGATCGACCCGACCCGCACCCTGGTCGACACGGTCTTGGAATACCGGGCACAGCGCCCAACCCTGCCGTTGTTCAAAAAGCGCACCGACCGCCAGTGGATCAACGTCAGTGCCAAGCACTTCGTCGACGAGGTCGACGCCGTGGCGAAAGGCCTCATCGCCTCGGGCGTCCAGGCCGGCGACCGCGTGGCGCTGCTGTCGGCGACTCGCTACGAGTGGACCCTGATCGACTACGCCATCTGGCGGGCCGGTGCCACGACGGTCGCCATCTACGACACCTCCGCTCCCGACCAGGTGCAGTGGATCCTCGAAGACTCGGGCGCATCGCTGCTGATCGTCGAGACGCACGGTCAGTACACCCAGCATCTCAACGTCATCGACAACTCCCCCAAGCTGCGCGAAGCCCTCGTCATCGACGACCACGCCGTCGCCGAGCTGACCAAGCGCGGCAAGAAGATCAACGAGGTCGAGCTGGAGGCCCGTCACCAGAGTGCCGCGGCCTCCGACCCCGCCACCCTGATCTACACCTCCGGAACCACCGGACGGCCCAAGGGTGTTGTGCTGACCCACGCCAACTTCATGGCAGAGTGCATCGCCACCAAGGCGTCGATGGGCGACATGATGTCGGAGGGCAAGTCGACGCTGCTGTTCCTGCCGTTGGCGCACGTGTTCGCGCGCGCCGTCGTCGTCGCGTCGGTGGAGAACCGGGTGATCCTCGGCCACACCAGCAACATCAAGACGCTGCTCGACGACTTCGCGCAATTCCGGCCGAGCTACATCCTGTCCGTGCCGCGGGTGTTCGAGAAGGTCTACAACTCGGCCGAGCAGAAGGCCATCGACGGTGGTCGGGGCAGTATCTTCCAGAAGGCGGTCGCCACCGCCGTCGAATGGAGCAAGGCGCAGGACCAGGGCGGCGCCGGGCTGCTGCTCAAGGTCAAGCACACCGTCTTCGACAAGCTCGTCTATTCCAAGCTGCGCGAAGCCCTCGGCGGTCAGTGCGACGCCGCACTGTCCGGCGGCGCACCCCTAGGCGCTCGGCTGGGCCACTTCTTCCGCGGCGCAGGCATCCCGGTGTACGAGGGCTACGGCCTGACCGAGACCACCGCGGGCATCACCCTCAACGGTCCCAGCGGCCAGGCCGTCGGCTCGGTCGGCCGGGCCGTCGCAGGTTGCTCGGTCGCCATCGCCGACGACGGCGAGGTGCTGCTCAAGGGCCCCATCGTGTTCGGCGGATACTGGCACAACGAGAAAGCCACCGCCGAGGCCATCGTCGACGGCTGGTTCCACACCGGCGACATCGGCAAGCTCGAAGACGGCTACCTGCACATCACCGGCCGCAAGAAGGAACTCATCGTCACCGCGGGCGGCAAGAACGTCTCCCCCGCCCAGCTCGAGGACGTCATCCGGGCGCACGCGCTGATCAGCCAGGCACTCGTCGTCGGCGACAACAAGCCGTTCATCGCGGCATTGCTGACCCTCGACCCCGAGGTGGTGCCGGGCTGGCTGGAGCGCAACAACCTGCCCGCCTCGACGTCGCTGGCGGACCTGGCCGAGCACGCCGGTCTGAAGGCCGAGCTGCAGGAGGCGATCGACTCCGCCAACAGGACTGTCTCCAAGGCGGAGGCGATCAAGAAGTTCGCCATTCTCGACACCGATTTCACGATCGAGTCCGGTGAGCTCACGCCGACGCTGAAGCTCAAGCGCAAGGTCATCCACGAGGGTCATCAGCAGGCGATCGCCGATCTCTACACCTGATCTGAAGTCATTGCAGCGCCACGCTGCTACCGCGGCGGGACCGAGCCGCGTCTCGGTCCCCGCCGCCGTTCGTACGTCGGGGCGTGATCTGGCGATCGACGCCGTGCGCGGCCTGGCCATCTGGAGCATGGTCAGCGAACACTTCGCCAACGGCACCCTGCTGGCCGCGCCGACGCACGCGTTTCCCTATGTCGACGGGATGTCGGCGTTCGTGCTGCTGTCGGGACTGGTACTCGGCATGGTGTACAGCGGCTGGATCGAGCGCTACTCCCTCCGCTACGCGTATCGACGCCTGCTCCGTCGGGTCGCCGTACTGTACGTGTGTCAGCTCTCGATCTCGTTGGTTGCGGTGGCCGCCGCATTCGCCGGCCATCGGTGGCTCACGCTGCTTCCCATGCCCGCGTCGTGGGCCGACGGAATCGTCTGGGCTACGACGATGCGCTACCTGCCCAGCGGCGGCAACATCCTGTTGCTGTACATGTTGCTGTTGATTTCAGCGTTCGCACTGTTCCCGATGCTGATGCGCAACTGGTGGCAGGCGGTCCTCGTGGCGTCGACCGGACTCTACGTGTACGCGCAGATCCACAGCCCGACGTGGTTCTACATCACGTCGTCGGTCGACGGTGCGCCCGTACAGAATTGGGCCGCTTGGCAATTCATGTTCGTGCCGGCGGTCGTGGTCGGATGGAAGTGGCGCACCTGGCAGGTGGCCGAACGTATCGTGACGTACCTGCCGTTTCTCGCCGTCGGAGCAATCGGCCTGTGGCTGGCGCTGCACTTCGTGATCGACGACGGCCCCTGGCGCACAATCGAATCCGAATTCGCCGACAAGGTCGACTTCGCTCCGGCCCGCGCCGTCGGGGCCTGGGTGCTCATCCCCACGATCTACGGAATGTTCGGACAGCTTCTGGCGTGGTGGCACCACGACTGGCTGCGACCGCTGGTCATGACCGGTTCACGCAGCCTGGATTCCTATGTCCTGCAAGCCATTGCGCTCGTCGTCGTACCGATTCACGTGGCGCACCGACCCTGGGATCTGCTCACCGTCGCCGCGGTCACCCTGCTGGTCTTCGGCGCGTGCTGGGGATGGGCCGAGCTGCGCCGCGGATTGGGCATCGCCAAACTGCACCAGGCACCCGCCATGATGTGGCGGCGGCGCGGGTGAAATCTATGGTGTTCGGCGTTCTCCAGGAACGCCGAACGCTCGCCCTTGCTGACGAATCACACTAATCCCGTTGCACCTCATGCAGAATTCCCCGCGCGATCGCCTCCCGTACCACGGGCATCGCGGCTTGTGCCAGCGCGTCGGCCTCGACGCCGTGGAAACCGGCGAGCAACTCGATCAACGTGCCCAGCGGCACTTCCCCCCGGCACCCGGCCAGTAGCGCCTTGGACACTTCGTCGAGTCCCAGCACCGCACCCGGTCCGCCGGGACGTCGGACCGTATGCGAAATCGCCTGCCACCCTTGCTCTCCCGGCAGCGACTGCTCCTCCAGCAGCACCGGGGCGGTGGACAGCGGCAACTCGAGCACCTGGTCATCGGTGACCGCGGCCAGGTACCGCTGCCGTGCCAGGAACGCCTCTGCTTCGACGCCGGTGACCTCCTCGCCCGCACCGGTGATCTCTTCGATGACGTGGATCGGCGCGCTCTCGTCGTCGAACTCCTTGGCGCGCAGCGTTATCACGCCCATGCCGATCCCGACGACCCCGTTGCGCTCGAACCACTGCGCCCAGGTGTTCGCCCGCGCGGCCACCGACTCGGCGGTCTCCCCGGCGTCGGCGAGCCACAGCGAGATATAGGAGATCGGATCGGCGAGTTCACGCTGGACCACCCATGCGTCCAACGGGTAGCCGTCGAACCATTCCCGCGGGCGGGCCTGCCAATCGTCGGCGTCGAACACCATCCAGTTGGCGAGTACCGTCGCCGTACCACCGGGCGCGAGGTATCCCGGTAGATCCGCGATCAGTTTGGCGCACAATCCGTCTCCGCTGATTCCGGAGTCACGGTAGATGTAGTCCTGCGATCCGGTCCCGACGACGAACGGCGGATTCGACACGATGAGGTCGAACACCTCACCCGCGACCGGGTCGAACAGGCTGCCGGTGCGCAGATCCCACGACATCCCGTTGATCTGTGCGGTCGCCCGGGCCAATGCCAGTGCGCGGTCGTTGGTGTCGGTGGCCACGATGTGTTCGGCGTGTGCGTGCAGGTGCAGCGCCTGCACGCCGCAGCCGGTGCCGAGGTCGAGGGCGCGGGCAGCGGGACGTCGAATCACCGCGCGCGCCAACGAGATCGACGCTCCGCCGATGCCGAGCACATGGTCGTGGGTGACCGGTCCGTCGCGCAGGCCGGCGTCTTGATCGGAGATGACGAGGTAGCTCCCGGCGTCGTCGGCGTAGGGCCGGATGTCGAGTGCGCTGACGAACGTCGAGTCAGCTGCCGGTCCCAATGCCTCGTGTCGCTGCACCCCCTGTCGCAATACCCCGTGCCGTAGCAGGTCGTCGAGCGACGTCGTCGGGAATGCTTGTCGCACAGCCGATTCACTCACCGCTTCGGCCAGCAGGAACAGTCGGATCAACGCCACCAGCGAGGGTGAATCGTCCTGCGCCGCAGCGCATGCGCGCTGCGCCGGCCACCACGTCCCGGCTGCGAGCGCCGCGTGGGCGGCGTCGCCGAGTGCCTGTGCGACCCCGTCGACGTCGTAGCCCGCCGCTCGCAGGTCGGTGCCCAGGGAGTCGACGACGATCGGGTCGGTCAGCGGATGGCTCGGTGCCGGGTCGGTCATGGTGGCTCAATCTACCCGGCTCCCCGATTACGCCACCGGTATCGGCACCGTGTCGATCACCGATGCCGCTGCCGCTCGCTCCTCCGCCGCCCGCGCGTCCTCGGCGGCCATGCTCGCGCGGATCGCTTCCTGAGCGTTGCGCGGCAGCGTATGCAGCATCTCCACCACATTGCGTCGATGCCGAATCGCCGCCTGCCGCACCGGCATCCCCGGATTCGGCTGCACCTGCGCGATGATCTCGGTGAAATCATCCTTCGTCCCACCACCGGAAATGCCCGCCGCCGCCATCGCCGCCTCCGCCGCGGCCACCGCCGAATCCTTCTCCTCACTCATCCCGATCGGACCGAACCGATCACCCGCCAAGAACTGCTTCACCACCGGCTGCTCGGAGGTCAACAACACCTCCCGCGGACCGAACATCACCAACTCCTTACGGAACAACATTCCGATATTGTCCGGAATCGTCCGCGCAATGTTGATATTGTGCGTCACCACCAGAATCGTCGCATCAATCGTCGCATTGATATCGATCAACAACTGCGAAATATAGGCCGTCCGCACCGGGTCCAACCCCGAATCCGGCTCATCACACAAAATGATCTGCGGATCCAACACCAACGCTCGCGCCAACCCCGCACGCTTACGCATACCACCGGAGATCTCCCCCGGTAATTTCTCCTCCGCCCCCAACAAGCCGACCATCTCCACCTTCTCCATCACAATGGAGCGGACCTCGGATTCCTTCTTGCGGGTATGCTCCCGCAACGGGAATGCGATGTTGTCATACAACGACATCGATCCGAACAGCGCGCCGTCCTGAAACAACACCCCGAACAGTTTCCGGATCTCATACAGTTCCTTCGCCGAGCACTGCGTGATATCGGTGCCGTCGACCACCACCGACCCCTGCTCCGGATGCAGCAACCCGATCAACGTCTTCAAAAACACCGACTTACCCGTACCCGAGGGCCCCAACAATGCCGACACCTCCCCCGTCGGCAACGTCAACGACACATCCCGCCAAATATTCTGCGATCCGAACGATTTCGTCAAACCGCTGACACTGACCTCGACACCCATGACGATCGTCCTCTATTTCGGCGCGGCAGCATTGTTCGCCGACGTGTCGCCGCCGAGCGAGGTCGGAATTCCGCTGATTTCGGTGATGACCCAATTATTGTTCGAATCGATGGTCATCTTGTAGGTGGCCGTCGACTCGATGCCGTCGGGCGCCTGCACATTCTTGGTGTATACGCTGACGAAGGCGGCCACCTGATACACGCCGTCCTTCACCGACTGCACCTGCGCGGTGAGCTTCTCCGACGTCGAGGTCCACTGCATCGGCTTGATCAGCTGTTCCATCGACGTCGACGCCTTGCGCAGCCGATCGGCGAGTTCGGGCGTGGTGCCCTTGGTCAACCGGCCCTGCCATTGCGCCGGATCCTGGTAGTCCATCTTGGCGGCGCCGGTCGCATAGTCAAGCGCGACCTGCTCGGCGTGGGCGCGGTCGGCCTGCGCCTGCTGCATCGACGACAGGTCGTCGGACTTGGCGATCAGCTGCCAGCTCAGGACGACGATGGCCACGACCAGAACCAGTGCCGCGATCCCGGTCACCAACTGCTGCAACGAGATCGGGCGGCTGCGCAGGCCTGCTATCCTGGCCTTGACCGAAGTGGCCGGGGCGGGCTCAGGCTCGACCACCTTCGTGGCGCTCGCCTTGCTCGCGCGGGGCTTCGTCGCCGCGCCCGTGTTCTCGGCTGCGTCGGCGTTCTCATTCGCCTCATCCATTGCTGCGGCGATCTTCTCGGGGGTGATGGTGGTCATGGCTGCGACCTTTCTTCGGTGAGTCTTTCTGCGTCGAATTCTTATGCGGTGTCGAGGAGGGACTAACGGTCAACTGCGGCCATCACCGCCCTCCGGTGGGAACCGCGACGGTCAGCGCGCCCTTGGTCTTCGTGGCGGCCAGGAAGGTGTCGAGGACGCGGCCGATGTCGACGGTGCGCAGTGCTGCCGCCCCGGCGCGAGCGGCCGGAAGCAGGTTGACGCCGATGGTGTTGAGGTCCTTCGAGTTGGCGTCGAGGAAGTCCTGCAACTGCACGAACAGCGGCCCGGCTCCATCGCGGATGCCGCGTTCGAGGTGCTCGGAGAACAGGGTGACGTCGACGACGGACTGCAGGGTCACGTTGAATTCCTTGCCGAAGCGCGGGATCAGCGGCGTGACGGCGCTCAACTGCGCCGGCACATTGCCGGTCTTCATGATCAGCGGCTGCAGCGCCGACAGCAGCGTCACAAAGGCGTCCGACTGCGTGGTCAACTCGTTCGAGAGCAGGGTGCCGGCTCGGTTGAGGTTGCCGAGCACCTCGGTGCCGTCGGGCAGCCCGTCGTTGACATTGCTCATGATGCGGCGCACCTTGGTCGGATCGACCTGCCGCAGCATCACGGTCAGCCGCTGCGAGAGTTCCTTGAACGTCGTCGGCACCAGGACCCGCTTGGCGTCGATACGCGCATTGTCGGCGAGGAACGGCCCCGACGACGTCTCCGGCATCACCGCGACGTATGCCTCGCCGAGCGCCGAAAGATTGTCTACCCGGAAGATGCTGTCCTGCGGAATCGCGGTGTCCCCGTTGTAATCCCAGCTGATCTCGGCGCCGTCGACGGTCTGGTCGATGCCGGTCACGTGTCCGATCTCGATGCCGCGCAACAGGACTCGGGATCCGACGAGGATGCCGTTGGTATCCGGTACCACCATCGACGCGGTGCGCGAATTCGGCGTCCGCACATGCAACCCGACGTTGAGGATGTAGGTGATCGACAACGCGGCCAGCACCACCATCGCCAGCACCGATACTCGTGTCTTGGTGATCATCGGACCGCTCCCAGCATTCGCAGCACGGTCTTGGCGTCGTTCACCAGTTCGCCGCCGTCGGCCGACTGCACGGATTTGATGTTGACCGAGGGATTCGACGCCCACGGCAGCAGTGTGGTGTTCAGAAACGATGTGACCTTGGCCGCCGCGCCGGCACTGGATGCGACGTCGTATTCACCGCGCCCCGACTCCACCAGGGTGGCCGCCGAGTCGAGCATCGGCACCAGCCACATACCGCCGATGAAGATCGAGCCGACCGACGGAAGCAGCGTCGAGATATGCGCGACGACGTTCTTGGCGACGCTGGTGAAGTAGTGCACTCCGTCGTCGCTGAAGATCGCGGCGAGCTCGTTCTTCTTGGTGGAGAACACCAGTGACATGTTGTTGAGTCCGACGAGGGTCCGGTCGATCTGACTCGTCCCCGACGCCAGGTTGGCCAGGTCGATCGAGACGGTCGCGGCCATCGCCCGCACATCCTTGATCGACGGCATGGTCCGGTTCAGCGTCGCCATGGTGTCCTGGATCTTCTGGATGGTGCCGCCGTTGACGAAGTACGCGAGGACCGCGATGGTGTCTTCCAGCGGCGGCGGCGACGTCGTCTTGTCGAGCGCGACGACGCTGCCGTTGCTGAGGAATCCGGCGGCACCGGTGTCGCCCTCGGCGGGAGTCAGTGCGACATAGGTGTCGCCGAGCAGCGTGTTCTGCCGGATGATCGCCTTGGTGTCGGCGGGCACCTTGGCGGCGTCGGTCAGTCCCGCGACCACGTCGACGCCGTGGGCGGTCTGGGCGGTCGATTCCACCGTGCCCACCCGCAGGCCGTTCATCATGACGTCCGCGCCGCGGGGCAGGTTGAGGATGCTCGCGAACTGCAGCGTGATCTGATAGTCGTCGCTGACGCCCGCCCGCACCGACGGCAGGTCGTTGGGATTGAGCGAACACGCGCTGACGGCGGAGCTGATCGTCAGAACTGCGATCACCGAGCGCACGACGGCGCGCAGAGAGATTCGGGGCATTGTCATTTCGTCCCTGCCTTGGCCAGGATCAGTGAGAACAGATCCACCGAGTTGCGGCCGTCGGTGATCGTCGGCGCCTTGTACGGAATCGCCAATCCGCCGGTGGCATGTGACTGTTGCTTCAGCGTCGCGGCGATCGACGGAATGGTCTCGTAGAGCTTCTTCAGGTCGGGTGCGTGGGTGGCGGCGAGTTCGATGATGTCGCGCACCGGGCCCTTGGCCAGCGGCCACAGAATCGAGTCGCCGTAGTTCGTCTGCACGTCCCACAGCACCGACACCAGCCAGCCGATGCCCTTGCAGAAGTCGGGCACCCAATCCTTGGAAAACAGTTCCGCGCCTTGGGATGCGGCCTTGGGTGCCTTGGCGAGCAGACCGTCGATGGTGCCCCACCGCGCCAACGCCTCGGTCGTCAGCGGCGCCATGTCGCGGATCGACGACCCGATGTCGGCGATCACCTGATCGGGGTTGAGGGCGGCGTTCGACGCATGGCGGAACATGTTGGCGGCGTCGGGTGAGGTGCCCTCCAACGCCTTGTCCAGACCTGCGACGGTGTCGCGCACATCGGTCGAACCGGCGTCGGTCATCGCCTTGATGAAGTCCGACGCCGAGCCGGCGATCTCCGAGATGCTCTTCGGGGTGAAGGTGTGGTCCCGCGAAATACATTGTCCGCGTTGCAGTGTCGCACCCTGCGTGTAGTTGCCGACGAGCTCGAGGCTGCGGTCGGCCAGCAGTGACTTCGATCGGGTCACCGCCCGCACGTCGGCCGGGTAGGCCCGTCCGGAGTTCAGCTCGAAGCTCACCCGCACCGAGGCGCCCTCGGCTTGCACGCCGGTGACCTTGCCGACCGGCATACCCATCTGTGTCACCGGGTTGCCGGTGTAGAGCCCGATAGCGTCGGCGAGATCGGCGCAGTATCCGTTGCCGCCGGCCTCTGCGGCGGTCAGGGTGATGCCGTGGCCCGACGTCGCAACCATCAGGCCGGAGCCGACGACGCCGACCGCGGCGACCGTCGCCATCGCGAGGGTCTTCATCCTGTAGGGAGTTGTCCCAGTGCGCATGTCAGCAGTTCCTTCCGGCGATCGGCACGCAGAGGTTGTTGACCCACAATGTCTGTCCACCGAGCTGCTTCATGCCCTCTGGAGTGATCCACGCGGCCATCTGACTGCGCATCGCGCCGAGGCTCTGCAGCATCGGTTCCAGGTGGTTCTTGGCGTCGAGCACACTGTCGCGGATCTTGTACACGTAGTCGCGGATCAGGTCGGTGTGGTTGCGGTAGAACCGCAGGAACGGATTGATCCGCTCCAGCGCCGACGCGAGCAGCCAGTAGGTGTAGTTGAAGCCGACCGACGCGTTGTTATAGGCGTTGACCACCTGATCGATCTTGTTGAGCAGCGCGAACACGAACTCGCGGTTGCCGTTGAAGGTCTGCATGTATTCACTCGCCAGGGCGGCGACCTGATGGACCTGCTCGCGCTGACGGTCGAAGATCCCGGTGATCGAGTTCATCCCGTCGACGATCGACCGCAACGACGTCGAGTTGCCTTTGAGGGCCGCCGCCACCTGATGCAGGTTGGCGTTCACGTCGGTGGCGTCGACGTCGTCGGTCACCTTCGGCGCGGCCTGCAATACGTCGCCGATCGAGTACGGCACCGCGACGCGCTCGGTGGGGATCGCTGCGGACAGCGGCGTGGTCCCCATCGGAATCAACGTGATGGCATAGCCGCCGACCGGGGTGAGCATGCGCACCTCGACGCGAGACTGATCACCGATGCGGGTGGTGTCGTCGACGCGGGCGGTCACCTTGACCCGCTCGGGCTCCAGTTCAACCTTCTCCACCTTGCCGACGCTGATCCCGGCGACACGGATGTCTTGACCCGTGGTGATCGCCGCGGCGTCGGTGGTCTCGAAGGTGAACGACTTCTGGCTCGGGGGGCGCAGGTACAGCACACCCAGCACGGCGAGCATCGCCACCACGACGACGACCACGCCGACGCCCAGAATCGCGTCGTTTCCGATGAATTTGCGCAATCCGCTTACTTGGCGCACAGGACCACCTCGCTCCCGCCGAGTAGAACCTTGACGTCGCCCGGAATCTGCGCCTTGCCCTTGCTGCATTTCTTCGACGCCCCGGTGTTCTGGGAAACAGTCAGTCCGGCAAGCGCGCTGGGCATCAACTTGAACGACGCCAACGCGTCGGACATCGAGTGGTAGGCGTTGCGCAGGAAGGTGTCGATGTCGAACTGCTCGTTGAATCCCATCGCGGCCAGAATCCGGTAGATGGGTTCCACCAGGGCGGGTCCGGTCGTCGCGGTCTTCTGGAACTCGTTGAGCACCTTCATGCCGTTGCTGATCGGAATGTTCGCGGCTTCCAGGAAGCCCAGCACGTTGCGCGAGCGTCCGCCCATCGAATCGGCGATGCGCGCCATGTTAGCGGTCAGCACCGAGATCACCTTCTGCCGATCGGTCGCGTAGTCGGCGAGCTTCGCAGCGCTGTCGAGCATCGGCCCGAGCCCGTCGCCGTCGCCCTGCAGCAGGGCGATCGCGTTGCGGCTGAATTCGTTGATCTGATCGGTGTTCATCGTCGAGAGCACCGGCTGTAACCCGTTGAACAGCAAGGTGATGTCGTAGGACGGTGTGGTGTGTTGGGCGTCGATCGACGACACCGGACGTCCCGGAGTGCTGTCCTGCGCGACGTCGAGGTACCGGACGCCGGTCAGGCTCTGGTATTTGATCGCGAGCTTGGTGGTGTCGGTGAGGGTGAACTTCTTGTCCATCGAGAAGTCAACGTGCGCAATCGGTTTACCTGTGTCGTCCTGCTTGAGTTCGACCGCGTTGACCTTGCCGATGCGCATGCCCTTCATCCGGACGTCGCCGTTGACGTGCAGGCCCGACGCATCGGTGAACTCGGCGCTGAAGTCGCTCGTCTTCGCATCGACGGGATTGCGCATCGCGTTGAGTACCAACACGAACAACATGACCGTGATGACCGCGACCACAGCGACTTTGAGCGCGGAGACGAGTGTTCTCGTTCGTTGCGACATCTCATTTATCTCCTCTGACCGGCTTGCGCGCGGAACTCTTCGCGGGCTTGGGCGACGGTGTCGCAACCCCCATCTGGGCGAGCGAACTGGACACCGCGGGCAGCTGTCCCAGCAGAATGCGCAGCTGAAGCGTCTTCTGCTCAGGAGTGCCGGTGAACGACGACTCCAGTCCGTCGACGACGACGAGCGTCTTGGTCGCCAGTTGACCGCCGCCGATCGCTCTGGGCAGCGGATCGAGCAGGTACTTGAGCATCGTCGTCAGCACGCTCAGGTCGGAATCGTGCGACTTCAACAGTGCGCCGGCGGCGCCGAACAGCTTGCTGCTGGCCAGTTCCAGTGCCCGGTTGGTCTCGGCGAGCAGCGGATCGTCGGCCTTGCGAGCGCCGTCGGGTCCGGGGTTGTAGCCGTTGCGGGAGAACGCGTACAGGGCACCGATGGCGTTGCTGCTGAAGCCCGGGAAGACGTCGAGGTCGTCGTTCATCATCCGCAGCAGCGTCGTCGGCAGCTGCCGCTGGGTCTTGGCCATCGTGTCGGCGACGATGATGCTCGACCGGATCAGCGGCGCGAGCCCGTTGGCGTAGCGGATCACCTGGTTGAGGCTGGCGATCATGTCCTTGGTCAGTGTGCCGTCGACGACGAGCGAGCCGTTCTCCAGCATCGTCGACATGGTGAAGTCCGGTGATGCTCCGCGCCGGATGACCTCGCCGTCCGTCAGCGGCGAACCACCTTTGTTCGCAATGAGATTCACCGCGGTGATGCCGAAGTAGTTCTCCGGGCGGAAGTCGACGTCGAACGAGTCGGTGAGCAGTCCGCGGACCTCATCGTCGGTGAGTACCAGGTCGAGGTTCACCGAGCCGGCGGTCGGCGCCTGTACGTCGGTGACCTGCCCCACCTCGGCGCCGCGCAGCAGCACCTTGGACCCCTTCTTGATGCCGGGCCCGAGGGCGGGCACCACGAGTTGAAGTGAAATGCCCGATGGCGCTTTGGCTTTCGGGTAGATCACCCAGGTGGCCACCAGCGCCACGGCGATCACTACCAGGGAGATCACCCCGACCAGCGCGAGCGTCCGCAATTGGTTGCGCAGGTCACCCCGGATGAAGTCCTGCGTCGTGTGTCTGGCCATCGTCAACCCCTAAACGGCAGAGCCGGGTTCAGGCCCCAAATGGCCACGGTCATAAGGAAATTCAGCACCACGATGGCGACCAGCGAGGCGCGGATCGCCCGGCCCGACGCCTGCCCGACGCCGGCGGGACCGCCGGAGGCGAAATACCCGTAGTAGCAGTGGATCAACGTCACCACCGCGCAGAAGAGCAGAGCCTTGACCACCGAGGCGATCAGGTCGGGCAGGGTGACGAACTGCGCGAAGTAGTGGTCGTAGGTTCCCTGCGGCTGGTCGTGGAAGAGTTTGATGATGAGTCCGCCGGTGAAGAACGAAACCACAAGTGCCATCAGGTAACTGGGCAGCACGACGAGCATGCCGCCGACGAGCCGGGTGCCCACCACGAAGGGGATGGCGCGCAGACCCATCGACTCGGTGGCGTCGATCTCCTCGGAGATGCGCATGGCGCCGATCTCGGCGGTCATGCGGCAACCGGCCTGCGCGGCGAAGCCGATGCCGGTGATGATCGGGGCGATCACGCGGATGTTGCCGAACGAACCGACGATGCCGGTCAACGCACCGAAGCCGAGCAGGTCGAAGGCCATGAACGCTTCGATCGCCACCACGGCACCGACGGCGACGCCGAGGAAGAACATCAGGCTGACCACACCGCCGTCGACGATCAGTGAGCCCGATCCCCACGCCATGTCGTTCATGGTCTTCGCGGTCTGCTTGCGGTATTGGCGAATTGTCGTGGGCAGCAAGACGATCGTCTTGAAGACGAACACCACGACCTGGCCGAATTCGAGTGCGACCTCGAGCAGGCCCTGGGTCACGGCGCGGCCGATCCTGACCGGCAGCACGGCACCGCGAGCGGGGGTGAATGATTCTGTCGCAGTCATATCAGGCCAACTGCGCCGGGAAGAACATCGTCTGCAGCTGGCTGACCATCAGGTTGGTCATGAAGATGCAGAACACGGACAACACGACCGACGCGTTCACCGCGTTGGCCACACCCTTGGGTCCGCCCTTGGCCTCCAGGCCGCGCAGACTCGCGATGTTGACGACGATGATCGCGAACAGTACGGCCTTGAGGACCGAGAAGCCGAGGTCGACCGGAGTCGCGAAGGCGCCGAAGGTCTGCCAGAAACTCGCGGGCACAACGTTGTTCACGTTGGCGGAGATGGCGAGCCCGGCGCCGACGCCGGAGGCGACGATGATGATGCACAGCGCGGGCGACAAGATGACCATCGCGAGGAACCGCGGCACCACGAGCCGCTGGATCGGATTGATCCCCATCACGCGCATCGCCTCGATCTCCTCACGGATGGACCGGGCACCGAGGTCGGAGGCGATCGCCGACGCCGCGGCACCGGACATCAGCAGGCCGGCCGCCATCGGCGCCCCCTGCCCCACCACGCCCAGCCCCGACGCCGCGCCGGCCAGCGAGTTGGCGCCGACCTGATCCATGATGCCGCCGACCTGCACGGACACCTCCCCGCCGATCGGGATCGCCATCAGCAGCGCGGGCAGTGCGGTGACTTTGAACAGGTGCCACATCTGATCGATCACTTCACCGACGGGAAGGCGCAGGCGGATGGTGTCGACGACGGAGAACTTGAACACCTCCCCCGACAACCGCACCGAGCGGCCGAGCGTATTGAGACTGTCGAACAGTCGTTTGTAGATTCCGGCCAGGACCCGTCTGACCGGCGCCAACAGCGGTGGCGCCGAACGGGTGTGCGTGCCGGGCAGCGCCGCCACACTCACGTGGTTCTCCTATCGGTGGGGATGTATTGAGGACTCGGTGCCGGGAGGCGGCCCAGCGGGCTCGTGGTTCGGGCGGCAGCGATCGGCCACTGTCCGAGGGAGACACGCCCTAGCCCATGAGTCGGCGCATCATCGCCGCGACGCCTGCGCTGTACGGCGGGTAGGCCAGCGCGAGGTCGGGACGAGAGGGCTTGCGCAGCACGGCTTTCTGGTGGCTGAAGGTGTCGAACCCGTGCTTGCCGTGGTAGCGGCCGAGCCCGGAATCGCCGACGCCGCCGAACGGCAACTCGGGTACGAGTAGTTGGTAGAGAAGATGATTGATCCCCATCGCGCCCGACGACGTCTGCTCGACGACGACTTTCTCGACGGCGCTCGATTCGGTGAACAGGTACAGCGCCAGCGGCTTGGGGCGATCGTTGATGAAGTCGACGGCGTCGGCGATCGACGCCACGCTGATCACCGGCAGGATGGGCCCGAAGATCTCTTCGCGCATCAACTCCGAGTCGAGGTCGGGGTCGGTGACGAGGGCCGGCGCGAGGCTCAGTTTGCCGTAATCGACTGCGCCACCGGAGATTTCGCCACCGGAAGCCTGCAGCGCGCCGACGAGCCGGTCGAGGTGGCGGCGGTTGACGATATGGGTCGAGTCGTTGGCCGCGTGTGCGGGCAACTCGCGCAGCAGGTGCTCGACCAACCGCGGGCGCACGGCCTCTTCGACGATGACGTAGTCGGGCGCGATGCAGGTCTGGCCGGCGTTGATCGATTTGGCCCAGGCGATGCGCCGCGCGGCGACCTCGATGTCCGCGTCGGCGGCCACCACCGCGGGGCTCTTGCCGCCGAGTTCGAGCGTGACTGGCGTGAGGTGTTTGGCGCTGGCCTCCATCACCGCGCGGCCCACCACGGTGGAGCCGGTGAAGAAGGTGTGGTCGAACGGAAGCTTGAGCAGTTCGCGGTTCACGGTTCCGTCACCGAGGATCACGCGTACCGCACCGGGATCGACGTAGCGCGGCAGCTTCTCGGCGATCACCCGCCCGGTCGCGTCGGCGAGATCCGAGGGTTTGATGATCGCGGTATTGCCCGCCGCGAGTGCGCTGACCAGCGGCTGGATGGTGAGCAGCAGCGGAAAGTTCCAGGTGCCGAGAATCAGCACGACACCCTTGGGCTCGGGAACGGTGAATGCCTTGCCGGGTGCGGTGGCAGCGCTGATCCGCACCGACGTCGGCTTGACCCAGCGGGGCAGCTTCGCCAGGGTGTGGCGGATCTCGTGGCGCACCGGACCGACGTCGGCCATGAAGGTCGCCATCGGACTGCGGCCGAGGTCGCTCTCGATGGCGGCGGCGATGTCGGCCTCGCACTCGTCGACGAAGCGCAGCAGGCCGTGCAGCTGAGCAATCCGCCATGCGAGCGGACGCGTGCGGCCGCTGCGAAATGTTGCGCGGACGGCTTCGACGTCTTCATGGACGGGCGACGCCGCCACCGGCGCGATCTCGGTAACGCTCATCAGGCACTCCTGCGGTTTCTCGTGGTCTAGGGATCCTCGTCGAACCGCCTACCTGGGCTGATCGAGATCCGACGCTGTGAACGAACTGAGCATACATAGTGTTCAGACGTGATGTCAATCACTTTGGGTCAAGGGACCAAAGTCTGTCGACCCGGACCGCGAGTTGTGATCCACAACACGAACGCACCTACAATAGTTAGGTTTTACATAAGACGTCAAGCGTAATTTGTCAGCAGCTCTGCACTGTTTCGCGACAGAGCCTCGCGCCAGTACATACATCTTGTACATACAGACTGTATGAGCTAGCCTTCGGTGCATGACCGCGTCGTCTGACAATCCCCCGCGTGCCGATGTGCTGACGGTGTCTCAGGCCGGAGCCGTCCGCTGGCTCACGATGGTCAGGCCGCACGCCCTCAACTCCTTCGACCTTGTCTTGCAGCAGGAGATGCGCGACGCCGTCGACGCTGCGGCCCGCGACGACTCCGTGCGCTGTCTGGTGGTGACCGGAGCCGGGCGTGCCTTCTCGGCCGGCGCCGCCCTGTCCCTCGACGATCTGCGGTCCGGAGCCCGGCTCGCGCCACGCACCGAGGAGGAACTGCGGATGCGCTACAACCCGACGGTGCGGGCCCTGCGCACGATGCCCAAACCGGTCATCGCCGCGGTGAACGGCGCGGCGGTCGGGATGGGGTGCGCGCTGGCCTGCGCCTGCGACCAGATCATCGCCGCCGACTCGGCATCGTTCACCCTCGCCTTCGCAAACGTCGGCCTCACCCTCGACGCCGGAGCCTCACTGCTCGTCGGTGCGCGGATCGGATTGGGGCGCGCGACCCAGATGGCCATGCGCGCAACGAAAGTCGATGCCATCACCGCGCTTGACTGGGGACTGGTCGACGAGGTGGTGCCCACCGACGATCTCCATGTACGAGTCACCGAGCTCGCCGAATCACTAGCCGCGGGCCCCCCCGCCGCTTTCGCGGCCATCAAGCGCAGCCTCAACACCGCGCTACTTCCCCACCTCGACGCGGTCTTCGAGTCCGAGATACAGGGTCAGACCGCCCTGGTCGACGCCGCCGACTTCCGCGAAGGAGTGCAGGCGTTCACGCAGCGCCGACCGCCGGTGTTCGCGGGGCGGTAGGCGTCCCGACTATCCCTCGCGGCGCCCGTACAGCGCCGCGTAGAGGAACATCCCGACCATGCCGGTAACCGACTGCAGATCCTCCAGATGTTCCTCTCCCGCCAACGATCCGGCCACCGCGCGCTCGATCGCCCACAGCAGCGTCGCCGCGTACTGTTCGGCCGGTGGGCCGTCGGGCGAGAGTCCACGCTTGCGGTCGGTCTCGATGATGGCGATCAACGCCGACTCCATGGCGCTCATCGCCGTCAGGTACTCCGCGCGCAGTTCCGGCAGCCGCGGCCATTCGTGCACGGCATTGCGGATCACCGGCCCGGCGAAGCCCTCCAGGTTGAGCCACTCGCCGACCTGTGCCAGCAACGCCGTCGGATCAGAGCGGTCGACGTCGGCCATACCCGACAGTCCCGCGACGATCTGCGCTGCCGCCTGCCGAAACAGGACCACGAAGGCATCCTCTTTGCTGCGGAAGTAGAAGTAGAACGACGCCCGCGACGTTCCAGCCTTCTCCAGGACTCGTGCGACGCTGAGCTCGGCGAGCGTCTGGTCGACGAGCAATTCGCTCATCGCTCGCAGGATTCCTTGTGCCGTATCGGAATCGAGGCCCTCTTCGGCATGCGCCATGGCCACCGCGGCAACCGCGACGGGCGGTGCATCCGGGTCGACGTCGGCGATGTTCTCCGCCACTCGCCCGCCGTAGATGGCGGCTTCGTTGAGTGCACGCAGCGAGTCGGCGACGTCGCCGACCGAGGGCAGTCGCGGATCCAGCCCCCGGGAACTCACGTAGAACGCACGCTCGACGGCGCCGACGAGCAGCGTCGCCACCATGTCCGCGGGCGCACCGTCGGGTGCGCGCCCCGACTCCCGCTCGAATCGGACCTGCTCGGTGACGGTGTCGACGAATCGCGCGAACATCCGCTGCCACGCGGCGCCGACCGCGGGCTGACTGTGCATGTGTTCGATGACCGCGCAGATCACCGCCCCGTGCTCGGACCACATCGCCAGCGTATGGGCCAGCGACGATCCCATCTGGCGCGCGCGGTCGCGACCCGGCGTCGACGCCCACGGCGCATCCTCGCCGTACGACTGATCGAAGACGCGGCCGACGAGAGCCACCAACACGTCGTATTTGTTGGCGAAGTAGTGGTAGAAATTCGCGCGCGACAGCCCCGCACCGCGAAGAATCTGTGCGACAGTGAGGTCCTGCAGCGACGTGTCGACGAGAAGCTGCTCGGTCGCGTCGAAGACGGCTTGTTCGGCCGACGACGTACCGTCGAATTCACGCGGGCGGCGCCGCACGAAGGACCCCTGACTCATGAGCCCAGATCTTACACGATGTCCGGACACATCGTCTGACACGTTAGCGGTGGTCACGACCGTATCGGCGACCGGGAGAGGGATTCGAGCAGCGCGGCGTCGAACGCGTCCGGACACTCGATCATCGGGTAGTGCCCGCAGTCGAACTCGACCAGGCGGCTGCCCAGTCGCTGCGCGACCCATCGCGCGCCCCGCACCGACAGTGCCGGATCGGCGACCCCGACCAGCGCCGTGACCGGCACCGACATCGCGTCGAGGACGTGGGTCTGGTCGGTGCACATCAGCGTGCGCATTGCCGCGCGGCCCGCCCAGCTCGGCGTCTGAAGCGAGATGCGATGCAGCCAGTCGAGCAGTTCGCGTGTCGGCGGCTCTTTGAACGGATCCCCGACGGCCTTGCGCCGCAAGCTGATTCGATCGGCATGCTCGGCGGCGAGGATCGCCGCGAGCGGGACGTCGGCGGGCACGCCGAACGGAAACGCTTCGGTCCTCGACGCTGCGACGCCGTTGGAGGCGACCATCACCACCGAGTCGACGCGGGTCGGGAAGTCGTGGGCGGCCCGCAGCGCGACCATCCCGCCAAGCGACCATCCGACGACGATCGCCGACGAGACGTCGAGCGCGTCGAGGACGCCGACGGCATCGGCGGTGAGGTCGGTGATCGAGTACCCCGACAGCGGGGCGTCGGATCCGCCGTGACCGCGCTGGTCCATCGCGATCACTCGATAGCCCGCTTCGGCGACCACCCGCAGCTGGCGATCCCACACCTCGCCGGACAGGCTCCAGCCGTGGATGAACAGTACGGCCGGCCCCTCTCCGAGGTCGCGGACGTTGATGCCGACGCCGCTAGGCGTGGCGATCAGACGCTGGGTCATGATGTCTCCTTCGTTGCAGTTCGGTTGCCGCACAACGTCGTTGCGCGGTATTGGTCGGGCGTCTCTCGCTGGTTGAGCCGGGGCCACGGCCCCCCTTCCCGCTGGTTGAGCCGGGCCCGACGAGCGCAGCGAGCGCCGTGCTGAGCGAGCGCAGCGAGTCGAAGTAACGCGCCCGTGTCGAAACCATGGTGCCCCTTCCCCGCTGGTTGAGCCGGGCCCGACGAGCGCAGCGAGACGCGCCCGTGTCGAAACCATCGTGAGACGAGTTACCAACTGTCGCTATGTGTTTGGCGTACGTGGTTTCGACACGGGCCTTCGCTAACGCTCCGGCCCGGCTCAACCAGCGGAATGGGGTTGTCCCGGCTCAACCAACGGAAGGGGGTATCCCGGCTCAACCAGCAGGGCGAGGTCACCTTCGCTAGCTGTAGCACCTCCTAGTCGAGGAAGGTCGCCACGTCGGCCACCGGTTGCCGTTCGGTGCGGTAGGCGTTGACCGGATGCTCGGTGTCGGCGTACCCGAAGGAGATGCCGATGAGCACCAGCCGGTCGTCGGGCAGATCGAAGAACTCGCGCAGCACCGGCGCCTGCGTCGCCAGCGCGGCCTGCGGGATCGTGGCGACGCCGCGACTGTGCGCGGCCAGCAGGAAGCTGTCGATGAACAGTCCGCAGTCAACCGCACCGTAGGTGCCCAGCGAGCGATCAGTCGTCACGACGGCGACGTGCGGTGCATCGAAGAAGTCGAAGTTGCGCAGCGTCTGGCGCGCCGACGCCGCGCGGTCTCCCTTGTCGATGCCGAGGCTCTCGTAGAGCTGCCACCCGCTCGTACGACGCCGGTCACGATAGACGCCGTCATAAGACGCCGGGAACGGCAGATCGGCGTTCTCGGCCGGCCCGCTTGCGATCGCCGCGGCCAGCGCGGCACGTAGTTGCGCCGTGCGCTCACCGGAGGTGATGTGCAGGTGCCAGGGCTGCGTGTTGCACCACGACGGTGTGCGGCGCGCGACGTCGAGGATCTGCTCGATCTCGTTGCGCGGCACCGGTTGCGGCGTGAAGGCGCGGCAACTCCAGCGTGTCGAGAGCAGGTTGAGCAGGGTCGACGTCGCGTCGACGTCGGCGGCGAGGGCAGTCATGAGGGGCTCCTGGTCAGAATCGGTCGAGCACGAAAGAACAGTCGGCTAGACACTCAGTGTAGACATAGTGTTCAGTCAGGTCTACCCTCAGTTGTTAGCGCCGTCACAACACTCTCGATCGCACCCTAGGAGGGCACGCATGACCATCGCCGAGCCACACACCCCGCTTACATTCCGGGGCGACCTGGACGTTCCCACCGGCCTTCCGCGCGGCATCGACCTGGGCCGAATGAACAACGTGGACAAGGCCATCGCGATGTACGGCCGGCCGCTGGTGGAGAAGATGACCGACCACGCACTGCTCGCCGACGACTACGCCTACCGCGCGATGCTCGACTTCAAGGACAAGAGCAATTCGATGAACTGGCGTACTTTCGACGTCGCCGTCGAGCACGGTCTCGATGCGCTCGACGATCCGACTCCCGGGGTGGTCGCGCTCTTCGAGCAGATGGAGACCGTCCCCGACTGGGTCGACTTCGATCAGCTCTATCGCGGCGCCGTCGCATTCTGGCGGGCCGGCATGATCGTGCAGCCGATCCTCGCGTGGGCGACCATCGCAGGTGGCTTCTCGATGTACAGCGCAACGCGCCCAGTGCTTTTCAGCGGCCGCCTGCGCAAGGCCGACAAGGTCGGGACCCGGCTCATCGAGAGTTTCCGATACGTCGTCGCGGCCTACACGCCTGGCGGAATGGGTCGCTTCGAGGAGGGCTTCCGGCTCACCGCGAAGGTCCGCATGATCCACGCGGCGGTGCGGCACAGCCTGAGTCAGTCCGACGCCTGGGACTGGGCGAACTGGGGCATCCCGATCAACAACATGGACGCGATGGTCACTCAGTCAGGGCAGTTCGGCGTCAAGTTCACCGACGCCGTGCAGGCCTCCGGCATCCGCTTCAGCGATCGTGAACTCGACGACATCTTCGCGCTGTCGCGCTACGTCGGCTACGTCATCGGCGTGCCGCCGGAGCTGTTGCACACCGACTACGAAGACGCGCGACGAAAGACCGAACTGCACACCCTGCTCGAGCTGCCGCCGGACCAGCTGTGCCGCGACGTCGTCGAGTCGATCATCAAGTTCAGCATCGAGAACCCGCCGGGCGATGTCGAGGTGCTGCCCGGCCCGCTGGCTAAGGTGATGACCGACGAACGCCGACTCAAACTTGCCTACGGCCTTCTGCGCGAATGGATTCCGGCCGACGTCATGGATGCGCTGGGCGCCGAGAAGACCGCGTGGCGTTTCGTCCTGCCCGCTGCCCGGCCGCTCATCCGAATCGCCGACCGCATTCAGCGCGCACTCCCCCACGACGACGAGAAGGCCGCCTTCACCCTCCTGCACAATTTCAACAACGCGATCGCGGTGCCCGGCGGAGACAAGGCCCACGAAGTCGCCAACCCCGAGGAGGTGGGCGCCGACATCGCCGCCAACAAGGGCGGAATGCCGGTGGTGGCGCAACGGTGACCGCCGAGTCGAGCGACCACCCCGCTCCCCGAGTGCCGAAGCGAGGAACGAGCTTCGGTGTAACGAGGGGCCCGCAAGACAACGAACCCAACTCAACCGAACACCCCGCGGCGGCACCCACCGCGTTCAGGGCACCCTCGCCGCCTTGAGCTCGGCGACGGTTTCGTCGATCCAGTCGCAGATGTAGTCGCGGACCATCGGCATGTTGTCGATGCTGCAGTGTTCCACCCCGCCTTCGCGATCGGTGAATACCTTGAGTTCGCGTTTCGGGCTGTTCACGAGATCGTCGAAGAGGTTGTGCGCGTACTCGAGTGGGATCTGCCGGTCATGCTCGCCGTGGACCACGAGGAAGGGAACTCGTACACGGTCCATGATGCCGCGCAGAGTGACTTTCGGTGCGATCTGCAGAAACTCGTCCATGTCCTCGGCACCCCAGACCCATCGCACGTGCTCCCAATAGTGCGGCACCGGCCGGTCGCCTTGGTTCGCCAATCTGCGGAGCTGGACCTGACCCCAGTCGTAGTTGGCACCCCAGGCCACGCTGAACTTGATGCGCGGCTCGAAGGCAGTCGCCCGTGGTCCGTAGTAGCCCCCGAGTGACCACGCGAGCATGCCGATCAAACTGCTGTCGACGTCGGCGCGTTGTTCGAGCAGGTCGATGCACGCGGCCGCCCATCTTTCACTCTCCACGACGGCGGTCAGGCCCCGCAGGCGAAGGGCCTCCCCGGCGCCGGGTGCGTCGACCATCAGCGTCGAGATTCCACGCCTGCGCAGCTCGTCTGGGGTGCCCGAGCCGTAGAACTGTTCCTTGGTGCTGTCGAGTCCGTTGAAGAAGATGACACACGGCGCGGGAGTGTCGCCCGCGTCCGCGCGCATGAAGATCCCGGGGAAGCTGGTGTCCCCGTACGGGATCTCCACCCGTTGCGCCGGCTGATCGGTGAGTTCGAGGAATTTCGCGAAACTGGCCAGCGTCTTGCGGTAGGCCTCTTTGCGCGGAGCGTAGGAGTGCGCCTGCATACGTTCCGCGGTCTGGTAGTACACGGCGGCGCGACGATGCTTCTCACCGGCACTTCGCCGTCGTCCGAGCTTCTCGTCTTCGTCGGCGAGTTCGACCAGGGTGTCGGCGACCGAACACCACGAGGTGAAGAACGCCTGGGTCGCTTCGTCTTCGGTTTGGTCGGCCGGGGCATCGAGCAGTGGCCGGCACGTACGATCGACTTCACCGATCAGGCCGCCGGTGGCCAGTGCGAGGCCGGCGGACAGGTTCCACACATACTTTCCGGGGATGGGCTCGAACACGTGAATTTCCTTCTTTCAGTTCATGATTTGAGATCAGCGTCGCAGCCCGAGAGCGGCGTGCGTCTGGTCGACGGTGGCGATGTCGTGGCCCAGTTCGCGGGCGAGCCGGGCGGCCCGCGCAACCAGCGGGGTGCTCCCCTCGGCGAGTTCACCCTTGCTCAGGTAGAGGGTGTCTTCGAGACCGGCGCGGGCGTTGCCGCCGAGGGCGAGTCCGATGGCCGTGAGTTCGAGGTTGGCACGCCCGATGGCGATGACCTGCCACACGGCGTCGTCGGGCAGGCGACGCACCATCGTCAGGAGGTTGTCCGCGGTGGCCGCCATGCCGCCTTGCACGCCGAGCACGATCGAGAATTGCAGCGGTTCGGGGAGCAGACCGCGGTCTCGCAGCCGCAGGCACGCGTCGAGGTGACCGGTGTCGTAGATTTCGAGTTCGGGTTTGACTCCGAGGTCGAGCATCTTGGCCGCCAAGCGCACGACGCCGTCGGGCGGGTTGCGGAACTCGCCCTGCCCGAAGCTCATCGAGCACGGGTTCAGGGTCGCCATCTGCGGCGCCAGGTCGACGAGCTTCTCGCGCTCGGAGAAGGGCACGCTCAGGCCCACGCCGGTCGACATCTGAATGAGGATGGGACACCGCTCACGAATCGACTCCATCACCCTCCGACCGATGGCGAGGTCGGCGGTGGGTCGCTGCGAATCGTCGCGGAGGTGGATGTGGGCGACCGACGCGCCCGCGCGGTATCCGGCCTCGACCGCGGCGGCGATCTCCTCCGGTGTGGTCGGCAAGAATGGATTGTCGGCTTTGGTCGCGATCGGCCCGGTGGGCGCGACGGTGAGTGTTACGGGCATGGCGATACTGCTTTCGTGAACGAGGGGAGATACCGGGGAATGTTTCCCCAGCGGACGGATCGGACGCGTCCTACACCGGCGCGGGCACCCACAACCCCTTGTCGGGGTCGTTGAACATCGCCGGAATCATCTGCTCGGTGATCAGTCCGCCGGTCCCCCACTGATCTGCGGCCTCCGGCCGAGCTTCGAAACGCCGAGGCTCCCAAGTGTTTTCGTCTTCGATCTTCTCCAGCTCGGTCGTGTATTCGACGACGTTGCCGGTCGGATCGAGGAAGTAGGAGAAGGTGTTGTCACCGGCACCGTGGCGTCCGGGGCCCCAGATCGGGGGTTGGCCGGAGCGGGTCAGCCGCCCGGTGCCGCGCATGTATTCATCGATCCCCCGCATCTCGAACGAGACGTGGTTGAGAGATGTGTGCGGACCCTGGGAGATCGCCAGGATGTGATGATCGGTGCGCACCCGCATGAAGCACATGTGGTCTTCGAGCCAGTCCGACAACCGAAACCCGAGATGGTTCTCGTAAAAGCGCTTAGTCGCGCCGATGTCGGTCGAGTTGATGACGACGTGGCTGAGCTTCTGCGGGATCGACTCGCGGGGTTCGAGTGCTCGGAACGGGCGCTCGGCGACGCCGCTGGAGATCTCGATGAGTCGGCCGTCGGGATCGAAGAAGCGGAATCCATAGCCTCCGCCCGGGGTGTCGAGGCGGTCGGGCTCCCGCACGATCGAGATGCCGGCGCTGCCGAGCCGCTGGGCCATCCGGTCAACGTCGTCGTCGGTGTCGACGGCGAACGAGATCAGGTCCAACCGCTTGTCGGCGTCCTTGCGCACTCGCATGATGTACTGCTCGGGGTGTGCCGGAGTGCCGAAGAACGCGATACCCGAGTCCTCCGCGACAACCTCCAATCCCCAAGTGCTGCGGTAGAATTCGACCGAATCGTCGAAGTTGGGTACGGCCATTCCGACGTGCCGGACGTGGGTGATGGGAGTCCGCGCGGGAGCGCTCATGGTGATTCCTCATTTCAGCGGGACAAGGTCGCGTGATCGACATCCGCCACGCTAGTTCCGCACATCACACATGTGTTATCGATTCTTGTCGATCACAGCTATCATCGCGATCGATACTCGGACAGAGCACCGGCTGCTCGACGAAGTTGTTGTCGCAGCCATACGTGTGCCGGGTCCTCCTGGTGGCGGGGTCCCCAGAACATCGCCTCGGTGATCGGTGCCAGTTCCACCGGCGGATCGAGAAGTTTGATACCGGTCTGCTCGGCGACGGCACGTCCGAAACGTTCGTGCAGCAGGGTGAGAAAGTTGGTGCCGCGCAACATCAATGGGGCGACGACGAAGCTCTGCGTCGTCACGTCGACGGTGCGCGTCACGCTGCGCGCCTGCAACTGCATCGCAGACGCGGACTTCAACGGCCCGCCGTCGTAGGCGAGGTAGGGCAGCGATTGAAATTCTTCGAGCGTTATCGAGTCGCGGATCTGCGGATGATCCCGATCGACCGCGCAGACGAAGCGATCCGTGAACAGATCCTCGGAGTGCCACGACACCCGCGATTCTTCGACCTCACGAGGAACGATGAACAGGTCGATCTGCCCGCGGCGCAGCAAATCCGCGTAGTCGCCGGTGATCGGCCGCACATTCACGCGAATGTTCGGCGCCTCGTCGGCCATCCGGTTGAGCAGTTCACGCAGAAGGACCACCAACACGTAGTCGCTCGCCAGGATGGTGAACGTGTGATGCTCGGTCGCCGGATCGAAGGCGCGTGCTCTCCCCACCGCCCCCTCCATCAGCGTGAGTGCCTGACGAATCGGTCCGGTCAACGACTCAGCCATCGGCGTGAGTACAAAGCCGCGACCGTCGCGCACCAGCAGCGGATCGTCGAACAACTTGCGCAACCGTGCGAGGGAAGCGCTCATCGCCGGCTGCCCGACCGACATCCGCTCCGCGGCCCGAGTCACGCTCCGCTCGGCCATCAGCGCGTCGAACGCGACCAACAGGTTCAAATCGATCCGCTGCAGATCCGACATCGCACACCTCCACCGCCGAGTATCACTCCTATTGATACATGTGATCGATAAGAATCGCTTGGCATGGTGTGTTGCGCGTCATACCGTTTGACGGCAGTGCGGCTGAGCGGATTCGCTGCCGGCTTCTCGATCACACGCAGGGAGTGACCACTATGCTCGTTCAGAAAGTTCTCATCGTCGGCGCAGGTATCGGCGGACTCGGCCTCGCGGCGCTCCTGGGACAGCGTGGCGTCGCAGTCACCGTCGTCGAAAAGCGTTCAGATGCAACGGTTCTCGGCGTCGGAATCAATCAGCCGGCCAACTCCCTGCGGGCACTGCGCGCGATCGGCGTCCTCGACGACTGCCTGCGGATCGGTTATGCGCACACCGGCAACACCTTCTACGACTGGCATGGCGACCTGATCGTCGATTGCCCGTCACATCTCGGCGGCCCCGACGTTCCCGCCAACTGCGCGATCTCCCGCGCACAGCTCAAAGATCTGCTCCTGACGGCTGCGGAAGAGGCGCACAGCAAGATCCGCTACGGAGTCGAAGTCGAACACATCGCCGACAACGGCGATCAGGTGCTGGTCCGCACGTCGGATGGTGCCCAGGAGTTCTACGACCTCGTCGTCGGATTCGACGGAGCCCGCTCGGGTATCCGCGACTACGTGGTCGGCACGCCGGTGTCTCCGGCCTTCAGCGGATACGGCGTATGGCGCAAGACGATGCCACGCGCCGCGAGCGTCGCCAATACCCAACTGTTCCAGGGCGACCGCACCAAAGCCGGCGTCATCCCGCTCTCCGACGACTCGATGTACCTGTTCGTCGTCACACCCGAACCCGGCAATCCGCACCACCGTCCCGAAGACTTCGGGGCGCTGCTGAGCGAACGGCTCGCCGGCTACACCGGCTTGATCGGCGAACTGCGCGAGAGCATCACCGACTCCGACGGAATCGTCTACAGCCCGCTGAGCGAGCTGCTGCTTCCGGCGCCGTGGAATCGCGGTCGGGTCGTCGTACTCGGCGATGCCGCGCACCTCTGCGCGCCGCACCTCACGCAAGGGGCGGGCATGGCGCTGGAGGACGCCATCGTCCTCGCCGACGAACTCGCCGAACAGCCCGACATCGCAACAGCATTGTCCGACTTGATGATTCGACGCCACGACCGCGTCAAACTCGTCCACGACGCCTCACACGCCATTCTCGTCGGCGAAATGGCGGTCGACGCGGCCGGACTCCCCGACGCAATCGTCCACATGCGCGAAACGCTGCCCGGCCAAACCGAAGCGGTCGACCGCATTCTCAATCAGCCGTTCTGACCCGCGCCGACACACGAAGGTCTCAGCCCATGCGCACGCTCATCGACATCTCCGTCCCGCTGCAACAGGGGATCGCCTCGGATCCCCCGGCACTGCTGCCCACCATCGAGTACTTCGACCACGCCGACACCGTCGACGACGTTCTGTCCTACTTTCCCGGATCGAGCCCCGATGATCTCCCCGACCGGGAGGGCTGGGCCATCGAGAAGGTGTCGATGACCACCCACAGCGGCACCCACCTCGACGCGCCGTACCACTACGCATCGACCATGGACCGCGGACAGCGAGCCATCACCATCGACGAAGTACCGCTCGACTGGTGCCTGCAACCGGGCGTCAAGCTCGACTTCCGCCACTTCGATGACGGCTACGTCGTCACGGCAGCCGACATCGATGCC
The DNA here is from genome assembly GCF_012933505.1 of Gordonia asplenii. Taxonomy (GTDB): domain Bacteria; phylum Actinomycetota; class Actinomycetes; order Mycobacteriales; family Mycobacteriaceae; genus Gordonia; species Gordonia asplenii. The sequence continues at coordinate 50,237 of NZ_JABBNB010000026.1, read as the reverse complement.
GAACTCGACCGGATCGGCCACACCCTGAGCCCGCTGGAGATCGTCGTCGTGAACACATCCGCGGGAACGCGTTACGGGTGCGCCGACTATGTATCCAAAGGCTGCGGGATCGGACGCGAGGCGACCCTTCGCCTGCTCGATCACGGTGTCCGGCTCACCGGAACCGACGCCTGGAGCTGGGACGCCCCCTTCTCCCACACCGCGCAACGCTTCGCGCAGAATCACGACGGCGGACTGATCTGGGAGGGCCACAAGGCCGGCCGCGACGTCGGCTACTGCCACCTCGAAAAGCTCCACAACCTCGAGGCACTGCCCTCGACCGGATTCCACATCTCGTGTTTTCCGGTCAAAGTCCACGCGGCATCGGCAGGCTGGACCCGCGCCGTCGCCATCCTCGACGCCTGATCTATTCAGCCGTTGCGCTTCGGCAGCACCCAGTCCGGGCGTACGAAATGGCACGTGTACCCGTTGGGATAGGTGATCAGGTAGTCCTGATGCTCGGGCTCGGCCTCCCAGAACGGTCCGATCTCCTCGATCGTCGTCGCCGCGTTGCCCGGCCACAGCCCCGAAGCGTCGACGTCGGCGATGGTGTCACGGGCGATTTCCTCCTGCTCGGTGGTGACCGGAAAGATCGCCGAGCGGTAGCTGGTTCCGACGTCGTTGCCCTGGCGGTTCTCCGTCGTGGGGTCGTGGACCTGGAAGAAGAATGCCAGAATGTCGCGATAGGTCGTCTCGTTCGGATCGAACACGATCTCAACCGCCTCCGCGTGCCCGGGATGATTGCGATAGGTGGCATGGTCGTTGTCACCGCCGGTGTAGCCCACCCGGGTGTCCACCACGCCGGGTTGGCGCCTGATGAGATCCTCCAGACCCCAGAAGCAGCCGCCGGCGAGGACGGCGGTCTCGGTGCCGGGTGTCCGGGTGATCGCTCCGATGTCGTTGATTCCGTGGGTCATGATGCGCCTCCCTTGCGGGCCCTCCCATGCGGGATGGCCGATGCCTATTACGCCGCCGACTTCGGCGGCATATGACTCAACACCGCAGAGGCCCGGTTTGGTCCCGGCAAGTCAGCCGATCCTCGCGGCGGCGAGTGCCCTGCGCATGCGCTCTCGCACACCGACGTCTTCGGCTGCGTCGATGGCTTGTTCGAGGTCGCGGGATACCGGCCCATACGGATCGGCTTCGAGCGCGTCGAGTATCCGTCGCCAGTGGCGCAATGACCCTCGGTCGATTGCTGCGAGGATTCCCTCGAAGCCCCATTGATCGACCGGATCATCCGGAGTGACATCGAGGTTTCGGAAGCGAAGCTCGGGCATCGTAGTGGTCCTTACGTCTACATCTTGTCAGCGATGGCGCGACATTGATCAGCGACGTGGCTCCAGTCGGTCCACGGCGCTCGGAGGCCTTTGTAGCTGGTCAACTGGGCGGTGGTACGGGAGTCTCGCGGTCTAGGTGCGCTCAATTGGCGCATGACTTGAGAGGCGACACTGTCCGGGCCCGGGACTCGCACGGTAGCACCGTTGGTGAGTTGGACTTCCTCGACTTCGAGGGGCACGGTTCGGATCATTTGGCGCACTCCGGCTTCGATACCGCCGAGTTCGCCGAGGATGATCTTGCCGGGGGTAGCACGGTTGACGACCCAATCGGGGTCTGATTCGAGTGCGTCGAGGATAGCGCCGAAGCGATGTTCCAGGTCACGGACGACGTGGTCGTGGTCGAACGAGTCACGGTGGTGTGCGTGGAGGGCTGCGGCGTTGCCGCCGACGAGTACGGCGTCGGGCACAAGCTCCTGTAAGCGTGCGGCCGACAGGAGTACATCGTCGAGCGGCGACATCCGCGTCCATTCCTCTCGTACGGCATCTCCAGACTCAGAGTACAGCGCGCGCGAGGCTATGACGGGCCGACGCAAGCAGCTCACAACCCCAATGATCGACCGACTATCTCGCGCATGATTTCGTTGGTGCCGCCGTAGATTCGCTGCACCCGGGCGTCGCGCCAGCGTCGGGCGACCTCGAATTCTTCCATGTAGCCGTACCCGCCGTGGATCTGCAGGCACGCGTCGAGCGCCTCGAACTCCAGCTCCGTGGTCCAGAACTTCGCGCCGGCGGCCTCCGCGGCGGTCAGCTCACCGGAGTTGCTCGCCTCGATGCACCGATCCACGAACACTCGAGCGATCGTCGCCTTGGTCGACAGTTCCGCCAGGGTGAATCGATTCGCCTGGAAGCTCCCGATCGGTCTGCCGAAGGCGGTGCGCTCCGATGCATAGGCGACGGCGGTCCGCACCGCGTGTTCGACGCTGGCGACCGCGACCACGGCCATCGAAAGCCGCTCTTGCGCAAGGTTTCCCATCATGTAGTGCAGCCCCTTGCCAGGCTCCCCGAGCACGTCGGCGTCGGGCACGAAGACATCGGCGAAGAACAATTCGGCGGTGTCTTGCGCCCGGCGCCCGATCTTCTCCAGTTTGCGTCCCTTCTCGAAGCCGTCGGTCCCGGCCGCGACGACGAACAGTCCGAATCCCCCGCCGTCGGCGTCGGGGATACGGGCGGCGACGATCACCAGATCGGCCTGGATGCCGCTGGTAATGAACGTCTTCGCCCCGTTGAGACGCCATCCGCCCGGCACCTTCGACGCGGTCGTCTTGATGGCGCGCATGTCGGAGCCGGTCCCCGGCTCCGACATCGCGATCGCGATCACCGTGTCGCCCGCGGTGATTCCGGGCAACCACCTGGCCTGCTGATCGGACGACGCGATGTCCAGGTAGTACGGCAGCACGATGTCGTTAGTGAGGGAGAACCCGTCCCCGACGGCGCCGGTGGAAACGACTTCCTCGTTGATCACCGCATTGAACCGGAAATCGCGCAGGCCCGCCCCGCCGAATTCCTCGGGAGCGGCGAAGCCGACCATTCCGTGTGCTGCCGCGGCCGACCAGAATCGTCGATCAACCAGTCCCGCCGACTCCCAGTCGGCGGTGTTCGGAACCGCTTCTTTCAGTAGGAATGCGCGAACGGTCTCGCGGAACTGCTCGTGCTCGACGTCGAATATGGTGCGTTTCATCTGTCAGATCCCCATTGACTTTCCGATGATCTCCTTCATGATTTCGCTGGTGCCGCCATAAATGCGCTGCACTCGCGCGTCGACATATGCCCGCGAAATGGGAAATTCCGCCATATAACCGTATCCGCCGAACATCTGCAGACATTTGTCGACGACGACCCCTTGCACCTCGGTCGCCGCGAGTTTGGCCATCGCCGCGCGGTCGGCGGTGAGTTCACCGGCGATATGCGCGCGCAGGCAATCGTCGACGAACGCCCGCACCACTTCGGCCTGCACATGACAGTCGGCGAGTGTGAACCGAGTGTTCTGGTTCGCCGCCAGCGGCCGCCCGAACGCCGTCCGCTCGGTCACATACGCCGACGCGAGTTCGACGGCACGCACCGCGGCGGCGGCACTCGCCACCGCGATGGTCATCCGTTCCTGCGGCAGATTCGACACCAGCGCGGTGAACCCGCCACCCGGCTCGCCGAGCAGATTGTCCGCCGGAACCCGAACATCGTCGAAGAACAGTTCGGCGGTGTCCTGCGCGTGCATCCCGATCTTGTCGAGATTGCGGCCACGCGAGAAGCCCGGCGTGTCGCGTTCGACGACGATCAACGACAGTCCGCCGTGTCGCGCGCCCCTCGACTCGGTGCGTGCGGCCACGATGACGACGTCTGCGTTGACGCCGTTGGAGATGAAGGTCTTCGCACCGTTGATGACGAAGTGGTCGCCGTCGCGCACGGCGGTCGTGGTGATGCCGGCGAGGTCGGAGCCGGTGCCGGGCTCGGTCATTGCGATCGCGGCGATCAATTCGCCCGACGCCAGCCCCGGCAGCCAGCGTCGACGCTGCTCGGCGTCGCCATAGCGCAGGAAGTACGGGACGCAGATGTCGTTGTGCAGATTGAGACCGAACGACATCACGCCGGCATGGGCGACTTCTTCGGCGATGACCGCGTTGAATCGGAAATCGTCGACACCCCCGCCACCGTATTCTTCGCCGATAGCCATACCGAGGAATCCGTGCGATCCCGCTTGCGCGAACAATTCCCGCGGCACCACTCCCGCTGATTCCCATTTCGGATAGTCGGGTACGACTCGCGTATCCAGGAATCTGCGGAAACTGTCCCGGAATTCCTCGTGCTCGGCGTCGAATACCGAGCGCCACTGCCGGGTGATCTGAGTTGTTGTCATCTCATTACCATACACTATGTATAGATTGATTGTCTCCCTCTAGTCGAGAGACAATTTCGCGTCGTAGAGCGGCGATATCCGGCCGATACCACCGGGTCAACGGAATATCGTCCACCGCCACGACGGTCACCTCGCCCGCGGCTGCGGACAGCTCCCGGAGAACCGTTCGCGCTCGCGCGACGTCGAGCGTCGCCCCGTCGGCCATCCAGACCGCGGCGACCATCGGCCCGGACGCGGCGACGTCGACCACCACGACCATGACCACCGACGGAAGCGACGACAACGCGTCTTCGATCTGGATCGGCCGTATCCGCCCGCGAGCGACGACGTCGCGAACCCGCCCCATCGGCCAGAGATCCCCGTCGGCGTCGGCGCGGAAGACTTCACCGGTGTCGATCCAAGCGTCGTGCGGGCCGAACACACCTCTCATCGGTGCGTCCTCCCACTCGGGCCTGCCGCGATCTGCCGCGACCAGCAGGCGCCCGGGCGCACTCTGGGTGGCGCGCACGACGTATCCGTCCGCGTCGTGGCGCACCTGGCCGGTGATCGGATCGATCGCGGCCAATTCGGTGCGGGCGGTGCCGGACAGCGGACGGCCCACCGATCCAATCTTGCGGCCGGATACGTCGGCGATGATCGCATCGGTGCGGACCGGTGCGAAGAACTCCAACACCTTCGCCGGTGCATACCGGTCGACGACGCTGTGCCACAACGACACCGGCATGCCCGAGCCGACGAACAGTCGGACCGGATGATGCTCCTCCTCGGCACGACGAGGTTGCGCGACGAGCAGCGAGAGCATGCTCCAGGTGTAGGGCACAACCGTTGCGCCGTACTGACGTACATCGGTCCAGAACCGCTGTGGGTCGAACCGATCCGTCAGCGCGAGCCGGGCGCCCGCGGCGACCGGCGCCGCCGTGGCGAGCAACAAGCCCGACGCGTGATAGAGCGGGTTGGCCGCATAGACCGTGTCCGCCTCGGTGAGTGCGGCCGCCGAGGCCGCGCCGTATGCCGAGAGCGCCCACTTGCTGTTGGTCACCGGTAGAGCCCGGATTCCGTCGGCGCTGTCGCCGAATACGACGAAGCCCAGGTCGCGGCCACGACCGGGATTCGGACGGTACCAGCCCGGCACCCGCACCCGATCGACGTCGACGGCGGAAAGTTCCGTTGCGCCGCAAGCATCTTCGCTCGTTTCGCCGAGCAGGTGCACCGCGACACCCGTACCGTCGACCGCGTACAGATTCTCGGCGTCGACGACGACCCGGCGCGTTCGGCCGAGGCGGATCTCGGTGGCGGTGTCGCTGTCCGGCCGCAGCAGCACCGCCACGGCGCCGATCCGACTCAACGCGGCGGCACTCGACAGCAGCACCGCTCCCGACGACACCAGGACACCGACGTGTTCGCCGCGCCGGACACCCACGTGGAGCAGACGTAGCACCAGGTCGTCGATCTCGCGTCGGATGTCCTCTCGGGTGTAGGCGTGCCCGCGATAGAGCAGGCACACGGCGTCGGGGTCGCGTCGATGCGATTCGGCGAGCAACCCACCGTAGGAGACCGTCGTCGCGGGGCCGACGCGTTCCAGGCGCATCAACCGCGGGACCTGATCGATTGCTTCACTCGCCAGATCGCTGACGGTGCCGCCGACCCGATCGAGGATTCCCTTGGCGAACCCGGGCGCGGCCAGAGCGCCCGCCGTCGAGAGGTTCACCACCTGCCGCCACGCGCCGACGCTGGGTGCGGCGGAATGCTCGACGCCGACGCTGCGCGCGTCGACGATGTTCGCCGGACGCTCCCCCTCGCCGCCGACCCACCCGATCCAGCGGGTCACCGTCGGCCACGTCTCCCGGTTGGCACGCGACCCGACGCCGAGGCCGAAATGTCCGGTGGGAATGGAACATTCCCACACCTGCGCGAACGGCAGCCCTTTGACCACGTCGCGTACCGCACGCGGCGGAGCGAAGGCGTCGTACTGACCGGTGAAGATGAGGACCGGGCAGGTGATGTCGGCGAGGGTCACCGCGCGGCCGTCGAACACCAGCCCACCGCGCACGAACCGTTCGTTGGTCATCGACTCCATGACCTCGGCGATGGCCGGGCCCGGGAAGGTGATCCATCCCTCCCCGGCGAGGAATCGACGCTGACGCTCGCGCGGCATGAGTGCCTCGCGGTCGCCGAGGGCCGTCAGGTACTGCACCCGCTGTTTGGCGGTCGCGACGGGCGAGGTCCAGCTGAACAGGTTCGCGGCGGCCCAACCGGGCAAGCCCGTCTTCGACAGCACGTCGATGCCGAACCGGGAGATCGCGGCGAACACCTCCTCCGGCAGGTCGACGCCGGGCAGCGACAACGGCTCCATCGGGCTGCCGAGCGCGAAAATACTTGCCACACCGTCGGTTCGACGCAGCGCCGCGGCCTGGTAGCAGAACAACCCGCCTTGCGAGTACCCGCCGATGTGCACGTCCTCGCCGGTGACTTCACGGACCTTGGTGATCGCGTCGGACACCGCGAGCACGTGGTCGGTGACATTGCGTTGCCGACCGCCCGGTTCGGCGGCGGGATCGCCGAAGTCCACGACCCAGGGATCCAACCCGACCCGATGCAGCAGTGCCACCGCGCTCGTCGACGGCGACACGTCCCACACGTCTGCGCTGAGCATGAGCGGTGGGACCAGCAACACCGGCGTTCGCGACGCCGCGTCGGCGCCGCCGAAGTAGCGCCGCAGACTCAACAAGGGCGTGCGCATCACGATGTCGAAGGGCGACGGTTCCTCGCCCGTCTCCAGCCCGCCGAAGCGCACGTATTCGACGACGTTGGCCGCCGTACGCGCGGCGTGACCGAGCTTGGCGAGCGGACCGGAGTCGCCGGGGTGATCGTCAGTGGACATACGAAGGCTCCTTGAGTGGTGAGAAGTCAAGCGGGAGTGGATGAATGAATCAGTCGGCCAGTTGTTCGACGACGCCGTCGAGCACGTCGGCGACAGCGACGGTGGCGTCGATCTGCGGGAGATGCCCGCTGCCGTGCAGCATGACCAGGCGGGAACCGGGCACGGCGTCGAGCAGCGTCGAAGCACCCGCGACGTCGCAGACGGGATCGGCCGACCCCCAGATCAGGGTGACCGGCGCCGACATAGCCCCGAAGTCAAGACACCCCGCCTGGACCTCGGCCATGAGGCGCCGCCCGAGGGCACCGACGCGACGGAAGTCGGCCATGCCGTGAAAATGCGAGCCGAATCGCCACGCGTTGCGTAGGCCGGGAGCCAGCCGTGCCCGGTAGTACCCCGCGACCGCGACTCGCACGCCGATCGCCGGATAGGGCACGTGGTAGGCGACGCGCAGCACCGGCACCAGCGTGTCGAGCGCGTTGCTCGCCTTGTGCAGAACCGGATGGAAGCCGAGCCCGGCCGGCGCGAGCGCCACCACCGCTGCGACGTCGGGCCGGTCGCCGGCGGCCCGCAGCGCCACCGTCGCCCCCATCGAGTTGCCGACGAGCACCGCGGGCGCATCGTCGGCGCGACGCAGCGACACGAGCGCCGCGGTCACGAATTCGTCGTATTCGGCGAGGAGGTCCACGCGCCCGACGGCGCTCGCCCGACCGAAGCCGGGCAGGTCGATCGCGACCGCACGATGTCCGCGCCGGGCGAGCTCGGCAAGCAGCTCACGCCAGGTGTCGGCACTGTCGGCGAAGCCGTGCAGCAGTAGCACCAGCGGGCCGGACCCGGGAACCTCCAAGATACGAGTCCGGCAGTCCCCCACCGTGATTCGTGACTCGACGATTCGCGCGGACGCCGCGACGGCCGACCTGAGCGCCAGGAACATGTTGACTCCATCTACCGAGGAAAGTGTGATTGACACCACGTCTGAACACATTGTATGGTCTCGTGTATGCCACAGTCCAGTCCTTTCCCGAATCCCACGTGGGGCGCTCAGCCCGCCGGCGCGTTCACACCGTCGCGCGACTTCACCGACGCCGAGCTCGACGCGGCCCTCGCACACGCCAATCTGCCGATCCTGCTCGGATCGCTGGCACTGCTCACCGCCGACGACCGGTGGATCAGCGCGCCGTATCTGCCGAGTGCACCGGCCGATCTCGGCGACCACGACTCCGGCGGCTTCGACGACACCGTCGCCGGGCAGATCCGCGCGCAAGCGCGCGAGGTGCTACTCGCCTGGCGGGCCGGAACCATCGCCGCCCCCGAGGCTCCGCCGGCACCCGAACGCGTCGCCCGGATCCTCTCGGTGATGCTCGCCGAACCCATCGGCGCGGAGTATGGACCGCTCGTCGCCGAGGAAATGGGCCTCGCACCACGACATTCCGAACCGGCCGCGGCGTCGTCGACGCCGTTCCACGTCGTCATCATCGGCGCGGGCATCTCCGGGCTCGCGATGGCGATTCGGTTGGGACAGGCCGGCATCGACTACACGATCATCGACAAGAACGACGCCGTCGGCGGCACCTGGCATGAGAACACCTATCCGGGCTGCGGCGTCGACACGCCCAGCTATCTATATGCACTGTCCTTCGATCCCAAACCGGACTGGTCGAATTACTTTGCGCCACAGGAGGAGTTGGACCGCTATTGGAATGAGCTGGCCGTGCGTCACGGCGTCGAGCAACATGCACGGTTGCGTACCCGCGTACACGTCGCGTCGTACGACGAAGGGTCGTCGCAGTGGAGCGTCAGTATCGGCCCGACCGACGGCGACGAACCCACCGAGACGCTGAGCGCCGACGTCGTGATCAGTGCCGTGGGCCTGCTCAACCAACCGAGCGTGCCCACGCTCGCCGGCCTCGACTCCTTCACCGGACCGGCGCTGCACACGGCGCGCTGGGACGACTCGGTCGATCTGTCCGGCAAACGCGTCGGAGTGATCGGCACGGGCGCCAGCGCCATGCAGTTCGTGCCCGCCAGCGCCGAAGTCGCCAGTCAGGTCACGGTTTTCCAGCGAACCCCGCAGTGGGCGATGCCTCATCCGCTCAAAGGCAAGGCCGTCGACGCCGCGAGTCACTTCCTCAACGCGCATGTGCCGTTCTACCTGGCGTGGTACCGGTCGCGGTTGTTCTGGCGGATGGGTGACAAGGTCTGGAAGCTGCTTCAGGTCGACCCGGACTACGAGCACCTCGGCCGCGCGGTCAACAAGGGCAACGATCGGCTGCGCGCCCACCTGACCGCCTACATCCAGCATGAGCTAGCCGGGCGGCCCGACCTGCTGGCCAAGAGCCTGCCCGACTATCCGCCGTACGGGAAGCGTCTGTTGATCGACGCCGGGTGGTTCGCCACGCTGACCCGCGACAACGTCGATCTGGTCACCGAGAACATCGAGACCATCACCCCGCGGGGCGTCCGGACCGTCGACGGTACCGAACATGAGGTCGATATCCTTGTTCTCGCAACGGGTTTCAAGGCCGTCGACGTCCTGGCGTCGATCGAGGTGAAGGGCCGCGACGGTCGCGACCTGCACGAGACGTGGGGCGCCGGCGACGGTCGCGCCTACCTCGGGATCACCGTCCCCGGGTTTCCCAACTTCTTCTGCCTCTACGGACCCAACACCAACACCGGACACGGCGGGACCGTGATCGCGGGCACCGAGATGCAGATCCAGCACGTCACCTCGTTGATCTCGACGATGATCGATCGGCATCTCGCCAGCGTCGAGGTCCGCGCCGACGTGCACGACGCGTACAACGCCGAACTCGACGCCGCGATGGCGCGCACCGTCTGGGATTACGGCGGAACCACCACCTACTACCGCAACGACCGCGGGCGCATCGTGACCAACAGTCCGTGGCGTTACGTCGACTACTGGTCTCGGGTCCACGAGCCCGTCGAGAGCGACTTCATCGTGACCATCCGAGAGTCCGCCGCAGCGACGTCGTAATCCACGACGTCGGTTGATCTTTCGTCCCCCGACGCTCCGCGCACGCGCCACCGCGAGCCGTCGACCACCACTTCAGATGAGGCCATCCATGTCCAGTGCCCAGACCACCTCGGCTGTCGCCGCACCCGGCGTCGACCATCCCACCCTGTGTGCCGCCTTCCAGGCGACGGCGCATAATCGTGCCGACGACACCGCGCTGATCGCGTTCGGCGAAGACCGTTCGCTGACGTGGCGGCAATACGCCGACGCCGTCGAAGAAGTCGCCTGCGGCCTCGCCGCCCTCGGCGTCGGGCGTGGTGACACCGTCGCCGTCATGCTCGCGAACAGCCCCGAGTTTCACATCGTCGACATGGCCGCCCTGCATCTGGCCGCGTCGCCGTTCTCGATCTACCTGACGTCGGCGCCCGCACAGATCACCTATCTGTTCGGCAACGCGGAGAATTCGGTGCTCGTCGCCGAGCGACGTTTTCTCGACGTCATCGCCGCGATCGAGGCGCCCGCGCTCAGATACGTCGTCGTGACCGATCCCGACGACGATCTTCCGGCGACCGTCGGCGGAGCCGAGGTCGTCGCCCTCGACGACCTGAGGACCCGGCGGCCCGCCGAATTCGATTACGCCGCAACCTGGTCGGCGGTCGAGCCGAGCGACGTCGCGACCCTCATCTACACCTCCGGCACCACCGGTGCACCCAAGGGCGTCGAGCTGACCCACGCGAATCTGATGTTCGTCATGCACACCTGCAACCTGCGCTTCCCGTTCGCCGTCGACGGTGCCGCGATCTCGTACCTGCCGACCGCACACGCCGCCGACCGGGTCTTCTCGCATTACCTCGCGACCGTGACCGGCTGGCCGATCACCACGGTCCGGGACGCGTCGCAGGTCTTCGCGGCCGTGTCGGCCGCACACCCTTCATGGTTCCTCGGCGTGCCGCGCATCTGGGAGAAGTTGCGGGCGGCGCTGTTCGCGCGCTTCAACGGACTGCCTGAGGAGCAACGCGAGCCGACGCTACGCGCCATCGACGCGGCGATCACGCGGGTACAGCTTCAGCAGCGCCGCGAGGAAGTGCCCGCCGAGCTCGACGCCGGCGTCGCCGCAGCCGAGGAGGCGATCTTCGGTGGCCTGCGCTCGCAGCTGGGCTTCGACCGGGTGGCCCTGCTGATGACCGGCGCGGCGCCGATCGCTGCGGCGGTGCACGAATTCTTTCTGGCGCTCGACCTGCCGCTGCAGGAGGGCTTCGGAATGTCGGAGACCGGCGCGCTGGGCTTCACCAACGTGCCCACCGATATCCGGGTCGGCAAGGTCGGGCTGGCGCAGCCCGGAACCGAGGCGAAACTCGACGTCGACGGTGAGCTGCTGTTGCGTGGTCCGCATGTCATGCGCGGGTACCGAAAGGATCCGGCGAAGACCGCCGAGGCGATCGACGCCGACGGCTGGCTGCACACCGGCGACATCGCCACCATCGACGACGACGGGTGGGTCACCATCGTCGACCGCAAGAAGGAACTCATTATCAACGCGGCTGGCAAGAACATGTCGCCGGTGAACATCGAGAGCAAGCTCAAGAGCGCCAATCCGCTCATCGGGCAGGCGTGCGTGATCGGTGATCGACGTCCCTACAATGTCGCGCTGCTGGTTCTCGACCCCGACGCCGCACGCACCTTCGCTGCCGCGCGCGGCTATGCCGACACCTCGGCGTCGGCGATACTCCACGACTCCGACCTGGTCGCCGAAATCGCCGACGCCGTCGCGAAGGCCAACTCTCAACTCTCGCGCGTCGAACAGATCAAGGCGTATCGACTGCTCGACGCCGAATGGCTGCCCGACTCCGCCGAACTCACCCCGACGATGAAGCTGAAACGGCGAGGCGTGGCGTCGAAGTACGCCGAGATCATCGAGGAGATCTACGCGGGGCGGTGACGCCGCGCGCGCCGGACTGTCACGAGAACGGCAACACCACAGCACACGTGACCGCCACCGCTCGGTCCGGAGTCAACGCATTGCGCACCAGCCGCAAGGCGACGTCGTCGTAGATGATCGAACCGTGAAATACCTGGTCCTGCGGACAGTAATGCTGAACGACCACGTCGGTCACATTCGACGCTGCGGGCAGTCGCGCCTCGGCCGGCATCACCACCGAATCGGCCAGGGAACTCACACTCACATAGCGCACCCCCGGCCGCGTCAAACCGCCCGCGGTGATGGCTCGCACGAACGACGAGTCCGCCGTTCCGTCCACGGCAGCCGGCAGCACTTTCCCGAGTGCCGCGCTCGCCTGCGGAATCGTAGCGAGGGCGTCGAGAATGCCGTATCCGCTCATTCCCCGCACCGGCGAGGCGAGGCTGACCAGAGTCGCGACCTTCGACGCCCCGCCGAGGACGTTCAGGAAGTAGAACGGAACCAGACCTCCTTCCGAATAGCCGACCAGATCGACCTTCGACGATCCCGTCACCGCACGCACGTGATCGACGAACCGCCCGATCTGCGCCGCCGACGACCGCAGATCACCCATCTGATGGAACGGCCCGTCGGTGGGCCCGCCGTAGTCCAAGCCGAATACGCAGGTGCCGCTCGACGACAACTGCTCGGAGAACTTCGACCATGTCGCGTACTTGTTCAGAAAGGCACCGTTGAGCAGCACCACCGGACGTGTCCCGGGGAGGACTCGACACGCGGCGTCATTCATCCCGGGCGGCAACAGATCCGGGTCCTCGATCGACGCGATGACCCCCGACCGCCAGTTCGATTGCGCCGGACCGTAACGCGGCGCGCCGTACGCGAGCGCCTGATGGGATCCCAGCATCATCGTCGTCGCACATCCGGCGGCAAGTACGGCGCGCACAATCCGTCGTGAGCAGTTGGATGTCATCGGTACCTCCGCAACTGGGCGACAATGACCATAAAACTACATCTATAAGGTTTACGACGCCGCGGCAACCGCTAATTCGATTCCGCCACCACCGATTCCGCGGCGACGTTGGCACCTCTCCCGCTCTGGTGATAGAGAAGACCGTATGACAAGTGAATCAACATCAGCAGTCCTCGTCGAGAATCGCGGCAACGTCGCCGTGATCACCATCAACCGCCCAGAGGCACGCAATGCCGTCAACTCGGCGGTCACCGACGGACTCGGCATCGCCTTGCACGAGGCCGATCAGGATCCGGAGATCCGGGCCATCGTCGTCACCGGCTCCGGCGACAAGTCGTTTTGCGCGGGCGCCGACCTCAAGGCGATCGCCAGCGGCGAAGGCATCCACTCCGCCGACAAGGAGCACCGCAAGTGGGGCTTCGCGGGCATGGTCAACCACCCGATCAGCACGCCGGTGATCGCGGCTGTCAACGGCACCGCCCTGGGCGGCGGAACGGAGATCGTACTCGCCAGCGACCTGGCCGTCGCCGCCGAGCGGGCCACGTTCGGACTGCCCGAGGTCAAGCGCGGCCTCATCGCGGGTGCCGGTGGCGCATTCCGTATCGTCGCGGCACTGCCCAAGAAACTCGGCATGGAAATCCTCTTGACCGGCCGCGCGATCACCGCGGCGCAGGCCGCCGACCTCGGCTTGGTCAACCGCGTCGTCCCCGACGACGAGGTCGTCGACGCCGCCGTCGCGCTCGCCGAGGAGATCGCAGCCAACGCCCCCCTCGCCGTGCAGGCATCCAAGCGGCTGGCGGCCGGCATCTTCGACGGTGAGGTACCGGCCGAGACGGCCCAGTGGGCCGCCAACACCAAGGAGATCGTGGCGGTGTTCTCCAGTAAAGACGCTCAGGAAGGGCCCCGCGCATTCGCCGAGAAACGCGCCCCCGTCTGGCGGGCGGAGTAGCACGACGAGCAGTCACCGACGCAGGGTCGACCGGGTTCCGGTCGACCCTGCGTCGTTTCAGCGGTGATTCAGATCACCTTTGCTCTGCCGGGAGGCCTATAGACCTAACATTTTAGATTTCTGAGAAATACGCGATTACCTGCAACGATGGTGGCAGACGGGTCCGAATTCGGCACTGGCCGAGTAGCGAGACACTAGACACTACTTGTTTCATGTGCCACTCTCGATGACATGGAGCGAGACGAGAAGATCCAACTCACCAAGCGCCTGATCGCGCACGTCGACAACGACACCACCGACTACGCCGACGATCTGCTTCGCGTCCCGTTCTCGGTCTTCGACGACCCCGACCTCGCCAAACACGAGGTCGACGTCGTGCGACGATTCCCGCACATCGTTGCCCACGTCGACGAGTTCACCAAGACCGGCAGCTTCATCACCGTCGAATTGCTCGGTACGCCGCTGCTGCTGGTCAAGCAGAGCGACGGCGGCGTCCGCGCCTTCGCCAACGTCTGCCGCCACCGCGGGTCACGCGTCGAGTTCGCGGAGTCGGGCTGCAAACGCGTCTTCGCCTGCCCGTACCACAACTGGGCCTACGGCAAGGACGGCGCACTGCGCGGCATGCCCAACGCCGAAGGTTTCGAGGGCATGGATCGCTCGCAGTACGGCCTCGTCGAATTCCCTTGCGAGACAAGACACGGTCTGGTGTGGGTGATCCCCACCGCGGGTGCCGACCTCGACATCGCGGCCGTCCTCGGACCCAAGCACGACGCCGAGGTCACCGACACCGGGATGGCCGGCTCCTACCAAGTCCGCAAAGAGACGTGGCGGCTGGGCATGAACTGGAAGATCGCGGTCGACGGCGTGCAGGATTCCTACCACCTGTGCCAGCTGCACACCAAGACCGTGTGCAACTACCTGCAGGGCAATATCACCGCGTTCGACCTCGTCGACCGCTCCTGGCGCCTCGTCGTCGCCCGCAAATCGATCACTGAAGTACGCGACGCCGACCCCGACAGCTACGACGTGCGCGACTACTCGCTGGCCAACTACACGGTCTACCCCGGAACCATGCTGGTCACCGAACCCCAGCACTTCGAGATCTGGACGATCGTCCCCGACGTCGACGACCCGAATGTCTCCTACTGCACCATCCGTCTGCTGTCGCCGCACAAGCCCGCGACCCCACGTGAAGAGCGGATCCTGCAGAAGAACTGGGACCTGCTGATGGAAACACTGCACGACGAGGATTGGTTCGTCACCAAGACCATCCAGGACAACGCCGCCAACGGACAGGTCGATCAACTCATCTACGGCCGAAATGAACTGCCCGGTCAGGTCTTTCACAAGATGGTCGCCGCCGACGTCGCTGCACTGAGCGCTGCGGCGCCAGCCGCGGCGCACGCCCAACCGGCGCTGGCGCAGAGCTGACGCCATGCCCGACATCCTCTCCGACCGCCCCGCCGACGGGGTGCTGCGTCTGACGCTCAACCGCCGCGACGTGCACAATGCGATCACCCTCGACATGCAGCGCACCCTCGCTGGTGCCCTGACCGCGGCCGCCGACGACGACTCCGTGCGGGTCGTCGTCCTCACCGGCACCGGTGACGCCGCGTTCAGCGCGGGATACGACATCGACGAACTCACCTGCATCGATCCAGCTGAGCTACCCGCCGTCCTGAGCGAGCGGGACGAAATGCTGTGGCAGTACCTCACTTTCGGCAAACCCACCGTCGC
Organism: Gordonia asplenii; assembly: GCF_012933505.1. Lineage (GTDB taxonomy): Bacteria > Actinomycetota > Actinomycetes > Mycobacteriales > Mycobacteriaceae > Gordonia > Gordonia asplenii. Next base: position 34,584 of record NZ_JABBNB010000026.1, on the reverse strand, counting down.
CGCGGTCGGCGGACTCGCCCGGGGCGCCGGCACGCTGTACGCCGCGTGTTCGGACATCCGCGTCGGTGGCCCGACGACGTCGATCGCGGTCACCGCCGTCACCTATGGCGCGGCCAACCTCACCTGGCTGCTCGACTCACTGATCGGCGGCGCCTACACCCGTGACCTGCTGATGTCGGGGCGGGCGGTCGACGTACGCGAAGCGCAGGCCATCGGACTCGTCACCAGATTCGCCGACTGCCCCGACGTCGCCTCGGTACAGACCGCGATCGAACTCGCCGCCCAATCGCCGAGCGCGCTCCGAGCGATCAAATCGTTGCTGCACGACGATCGGCTCCGCGCCCGCTTCGACGCCGAGGCTGCGACCACGCGTCGCCTGATGGATGGAAAGTCCATGGCCACAACGTTTTCCAGCTTCACTCGGCGCGGCGCGGTGACCGCATGACTGCCGTGGCACCGGAATCGACCGACACCGAAACCCTGACTTGGAACGACGCCTTCGGCCCGACCACCGCGGCCGACGACCCCTTCGCCGACCTGACGCGAGCGGTGAGCGAGCTTCAGGAAGCCTTCACTCGCTGCCGACCAGACCGGCACAGCGCTCTCGACGCCGCCGCACAGTTGCGGCGAGTCACGAAACAGCTTCGCGCACAAGAAGTCTCCGAAGACGACCAACTTGCGGGGCGGCTGTGGTCGCGCCCCGGCCGCGGTCAGACGATGGCACCGGCGTTGACCATCGACGAGGTCACCGACGAGCACGCCGTCGGACGAGTCACCGTCGGGCGCTTCCATTCCGGCCGATATGCGCTCAACGGTGGAGTGACCCCGCTGATCTTCGACGAAATCCTTTCTCGCCTGGGCAATTCCGGCGGCCGCGCCTGGGGGCGCACCGCAAGCCTCACCGTCGACTACCGCTCGCCCGCACCGCTGCACGTCGAACTGACGGTGACCGCCGACGTCGTCGGACACGACGGCCGGAAACGGTATCTGCGGGGTGCCATCACCCATGCAGACGTCCTCATCGCGCAGGCGCACGGGCTGTGGATCGCGACGCGCCCGGAATACCTCTGCGCACCAACAGATCTCATCGACGAAGGAGGCCACGCGTGAGCGGGTACTCGCTGCTGAGCGGACTTTGCGTTCTGGAAGTCGCCCAACTCGCCCCGTCGTCGGTCGGCGGGCATCTCGCCGATCTGGGCGCCGATGTCATCAAGGTGGAAGTGCCCGGCGTCGGCGACCCCGTCCGCGTCGGTGGAGCACGCGCCGTCGGCGATCCCACCGGGGCGTCGTTCATGCACCTGCGGTGGAATCGCGGAAAGCGTTCTGTCGCACTGGATCTGCGCGACGATGCCGACAAGCGGACCTTCCTCGCCCTCGCCGCGACATGCGATGCCGTCGTCGAAGGCATGCGCGGCGGCTACCTGGACTGGCTCGGCGTCGGCTATGACCGACTGCGACAGGCGAATCCGAAGATCGTGCTGTGCACGGTGTCGGGGATGGGCTCCGACGGCCCCTACCGCACGATGGGCACCGGCGGGCCGGTGTTCGACGCCTACGCGGGGCTACGCGATGTCCGCACACCCACCGATCCGCCGACCGCCGGCATGGCCGGCTCCACCACGCCCCCGATCGCGATGTACGCCCTCGGCGCCTACGGTGCGATGGCTCTGCTGGCGGCCGTTCACTCGGCGTCGTCGACCGGCACCGGAACACACGTCGAGGTCGCCGGAATCGACGTCGCCGCCGCCTGGATGCCCGACCTCGCCGACGCCGAACTCAACCGCGATCGGTCACTGCCGCGGCCGACGTGGCTGCCCGACGGGCGGCTCCCCGACTGGCCGCGACTCGAGGCCTACCGCACCGCCGACGGCGAAGCGATCCTGTTCGGCTCCCACGTCGACAAGTTCTGGCGCAACTTCCTGATCGCCGTCGGGCGCCCCGACCTCATCGACGTCGAACTGACCACGGTCGACGCCGACGCGCCCGCTCGCGCCGACCACGTCTGGCGTGCGTTGCGCGAGATCTTCGCCACGCGTACCCGTGCCCAGTGGATCGACCTGTTCGTCGAACACGGAATCGCAGGCGGCCCAGTCAATTCCGTCGCCGACATGCTCGACGACCCGCACTTCCGCGCACGTACGAACACCTATCTGGTCGAGCACCCGACGGCGGGCGAGCTGGAATTCATCGCGAGCCCGGTTCGCGTCCGCGGCGAGAAATTCTCTCCCGCACTGCCTCCCGAGATCGGTGAACACACCGCCGACGTTCTCAGTCACCTATCCGCGTCCCGCTAACTCCGCCACTCCACAGCCCAGGAGCCTTCCATGAACCTCGCCACGCTAGTCCGTCACTGGGGTAAGACCCGTCCCAACCAAGAAGCAATCGTCTACGGCGACCGCTCGATCACCTGGTCGCAGCTCGACGCCTCCAGCGATGCCGTCGCCCGGGGCCTCGCCGCGCGCGGCGTCGGGCGGGGAGATCGGGTCAGCATCCTCGGTCTCAATCGGCCCGAACTCGTCGACGTCATCCTCGGGACCGTCAAACTCGGTGCCCTCTGCGTGCCCCTGAACTTCCGGCTCACCGCCACCGAGCTCGCCCCGATGATCGTCGACGCCGCTCCGCGAGTCGTCGTGGTGGAGAACGACTTCAGCCCATTGCTCGAGAAGGCCGCCACCGAGATCGACTTCGAGGTCTTCACTCTCGACGGGTCCGATCACCGGCGCTACGAGACTCTGCTGGATCCCGGTACGGCCGCGCCCGTCGACATCGACGGCGGCGACCCCGCCTTCATCTGCTACACATCGGGAACCACCGGCATCCAGAAGGGCGCGGTGATCAGTCACCGCAACGCCCTCGCCCCCGGCATCGCCCAGACCCTGGCCCACGGATTCAACCGGACCGACCGCGTGATGTGCTCGGCACCACTGGTTTTCACCGGATCGGTGTTGTCGGTCTTCACCCAACTGGTGCTGGTGCCCGGCGCGACGATGATCCTGCTCCGCGAATTCGACCCAGAGATCGCCCTCGACACCTTTGAGCGCCAACAGGTTACGGCCACCACCACGGTTCCGGTCATCTGGGAGCGGATGGCCGCCCTGCCCGACTTCGACCGACGCAAGCTGGCCGCCTGGCGCTTCGCCGGCACCGGCGGCGCACCCGTGAGCCTCGACCTGCTGGACTTCTATCAGCAACGCAACGTTCCGCTGACCCAGGTGTACGGACTCACCGAGGCGTCGGGGATGGTGACCGCGCTCGACTACGCCGACGCGGTGACCCGACCGTCGTTCGCGGGACTGGCACTCGTCGGCACCGAGGTGACGATCGGCGATCCCGCAACGGTCACGCCCGCGGGCGACGTCGGTGAGATCCTGGTCCGGGGCGAGCACATCATGCGGGGGTACTGGAACAGGCCCGAAGCGACCGAACACACCCTCATCGACGGCTGGCTGCGGACCGGCGACCTCGGCTTGCAGGACGAGCAGGGTTTCGTCAAGATCGTCGACCGCAGCAAAGACATGCTGATCTCCGGCGGCATCAATGTCTATCCCGCCGAGATCGAGAAGACGCTGCATCAGATCGACGGGCTGGTCGACTGTGCGGTCATCGGCGTACCCGACGACCGCTGGGGCGAGGTACCGATGGTGGTCTTCTACAGCGAGCGCGCCGCCGACGACGTCGTATCCGACATCGCCTCGATCTCCTCGACCAACCTCGCGAAGTTCAAGCGCCCCACCCACGCCATCGCCCTCGACGAGCCGCTGCCACGCACCTTCTCCGGAAAGCTGGCCAAACCCACACTGCGCAAACGCTTTCCGACCGTGCCCGCGGAGGCTGTACCGGTCCGGGGACTCTGAGGGCGGATCTTTCCCGCAGGCCATTGACACCAATAAACTATCACTATTAGTCTATTCCTCAGGGCGTTCTCGTCACCCAAACGCCAGGAGGTCACCATGACAACTGCCACCGACATCGCCGCGCTGCGGACCCGGGCATTGCGCGACCTGCTCAGCCATCTCGACGGCTCGGCCACCGATCAGTGGCCCGTCGTCGCCGGGTCGTCGACGACGGACTTCGCCGATCCCGTGCGTGCCGAACTCGAGCGCGACCGCATCTTCGGCGAGGTCCCGTTCATCGTCGCCCACGGCTCAGAAGTGGCTCAGCGCAACGACTTCGTCACCGTCGAACTGCCCCGCAACAAGGTCATCCTGATCCGGCAACGCGATGGCGGCGTGAAGGCCCTGATCAACTCCTGCCGGCATCGGGGAGCCGAGCTGGTCAGCGAGGAGTCCGGCAAATGCCGACTGTTCTCCTGCCCCTACCACCGCTGGTCCTACGATCCGTCCGGCGCGCTGCGCACGGTCACCCTCGACAGCACCTTCGGCGACTTCGACCGCAGCGCATACGGCCTCGTCGAGGTTCCCGTCGAGGAACGCCACGGTTTCATCTGGGTCATCGACAATCCGCATCGCCAGATCGACGTCGCGGCGTGGCTCGGCCCCGAGGTCGACGCGATCATGGCGTCCTATGCGATCGGCGACCTGGTCAGCATCGACCCGCACACCTACCGTCGGCCGGTGAACTGGAAGATCATGCAGGACGGCTTCCTGGACAACTACCACGTGAAATACGCTCACCCGAACACGGCGGGAAAGATGTTGCACACCAACGCCGTCGCCCTGCAGGACTTCGGCCGGTCGTTCTGGTTCCTCACCGCGCGCAAGACGCTCGATCAGTTCATCGGCCACGACGTCGAGTGGACCGCGTCGATGGAGGCCCACACCATCGAGAGCATTTTCCTGGGCCCCAACACCATGCTGCTCAAACACGCGACCCACTTCGAACTGCTGACTTTCCGCCCGATCGGCGCGAACCCCGGTGAGTCGATCATGCAGATGCGGATCATGGCACCGTCGGTGGAAGCCAGCGGCCTGGAGCCCGAGCACTGGCGCAAGCGCTGGGCCAAGAACTGGGGACTGCTCATCGCGATCCTGCACGACGAGGACTTTCCCATCCTCGACGGTTCGCAACGGTCGATGAACAACCTCGACGCCGGGCCGATGCTGTTGGGCCGCAACGAGATCGCATCGCACCTGTTCCGTCGTCTGGTCGACGACCTGATCGGCGCGGCGCGGTGATCACCGGCGGCACGGCACTCGTGGGCGACGACGCACTCGTTTCGCTGCACACCTACCATGGTCCGCCCCGACCAGAAGCGCGTGACCTGATCGATCGAGCCCGAGCGGTCGACGCCGAGATGAGCTTCCTTCCCGCGACGCCGGCGCCCGCCCCGATCGCGACAACGATCGAGATCAGCACCACGCTGCATCGCTGGTCGGCGCCGTCGGCCGGCAGAGCCCGTCTCGCCGGTGTCATCACCCTCCTCAAGGGTTCAGCCGCAATGGTTTTCGACCTCGTCGTCGATCCGCCCTTCCGCTCCACCGGCGTGGCGACGGCCGCGATCGAACGCATCGTCGCGACCGCGCACCCGGTCTTCGCCGATCAGTCGATCCACGCGATCTGCTACGGATCGCACCCCGCGGCGCTGCGGCTCGCCCACCGATTCGGCGCCCGTCCGATCGCCTCGACCGATCATCTGGCCTTGCACTCGCAGCCGGACTATCGCGCGTCGCACCTCTATCATTCTGTCCCCCAGCAGATTTCAGTGGACTTTCCACAGCTCGACATCGTGGCCGGGGTCGGTGCTCTGCCTCCGGACCTCACGCGCACCCCGACGATGGTGCGCGCCGCGCTCGACGCACTCTTCGCGTGCGGCGCACGATCGATCGTCACCGCCGTCGACGCCGACGGCACCTCCGCGATCAGCCTCCTGCGGGCGGCGGCGTTCGCCCACGATCGCACCGACGTACTCGTCGCCTTCCCCATCTCCCGCTCAGCCCAAGGACTCCGACCATGAACAGCAGCATTCTGCGACCGCTTTCCGCCTGGGCCGCCCGGCAGCCCGATGCCCTGGCCATCGCGTGCGGCGAGCGCCGGCTGACGTGGCGAGAGCTCGACGCCGCGTCGACGCGCGCGGCGCTCGACATCCTCGCCGCCACGTCCGTCGGGCCCGGTGACCGCGTCGCGATCCTCGGCCGCCCGACGACCGAGTGGGTCGTCACCGCGCTCGGCGCCCTCAAGTTGGGCGCGATCATCTGCCCGCTCAACGAACGCAGCGGCCCCGGCGACCTCGCTCGGGCCGTCGAACAGACCGAGCCGTCGGTGATCGTCGTCGCCGACGCTCTGCGTAGCGGCGCGGCCGAGTCCGACGTGCCCACGCTGGATCTGACTTTCATCGGGCGCGGCGACGGGTCGGCGGCGGCACTTGCGGCGGTACCGGTCAACGGTGGCGACCCGGTGGCGATACTGGCCACCTCAGGCTCCACCGGCGCACCGAAAGGTGTTGTGTTCACCCATGATTCGCTCCTCAGCAGCTTCTTCGAATGGTGCCTCGCCGAACCTTCGTTCCTACACGCCCGCGCGTTGAGCGTGAGCTCGATGGCATTCGGTGCCGGTCTGCTCAACGGGTTTCTCGGACCGCTGGTGCTCGGCGGCAGCGTCATCTACCTGCCGGACTGGGATCCGTCGGTCGCCCTGGCCCTGATACGCGACGACGAGGTGAATCACCTCGGCGCGACCACGCTGTTCTACGAGCAGATGGCCGCACATCCAGACTTCGACACCGCCGACCTCTCGTCGCTCACCATCGCCTTCACCGGCGGTAACCCGGTCACCGCCGAGTTGATCCGGCTGTGGGGAGACAAGGGCATCGGCCTGCGCCAGGTATACGGCCTCACCGAGTCGCAGTCGCACGTGTGCCTGCCGTCGGTCGAACTGGCGATGGCTGAGCCGGACAGCGTCGGCACCGGCGGTGTCCTCAATGAGTTCGATATCGTCGACGCCGACGGAAACTCTTGCGCCCCTGACGAACCCGGCGAAATCGTCATCTCCGGCCCCGGCTTGGCGGCCGGCTATTGGCGCAATCGGAAGCTGACCGAGGAGACCTTCGGTGGTGGCCGGTTGCGCACCGGCGACATCGGCGTCCGCGACGCCGACGGACATATCCGGATCGTCGGGCGCACCAAGGACATCATCATCTCCGGCGGTATCAACATCTACGCCGCCGAACTCGAACGGACCATCGCCGAACTCCCGGGGGTGCTCGAGGTAGCCGTGATCGGCGTCGCCGACGCCGAGTTCGGTGAAACCCCTGCCGCATTGGTCCGCGTCGCCGACGACGCCGACGTCACCGCCGACCACATCGCGGGTCACTGCCGGGACCGCCTGTCGTCGTACAAGATCCCCCGCTACGTCGAGTTCCTGACGACTCCGTTGCCGAGAACCGCGGGAATGAAGATCCGCAAGGGATCGCTGCGCGACGAGTATGCGGATCTGCCGGCGCGCGGCACACGGATCGGCAGCAGGCTGGTCGGTCACGGCAATCATGGTGTGTAGGGTCGTATCCCGTGGGACGCAGGCCGATGATCCAGCGGGAGACGGTGGCACGGGCCGCCATTGAGATCGTCGACGCCGACGGCCCCGCCGCACTGAGTTTGGAGCGGATCGCCACCAAGCTCGGCGTCAAGGCTCCGTCGCTGTACAACCATTTCAGTGACAAGACCGAGATCCTGGCCGAGGCGGCGCGCGCCATCGTGTTGGAGACCCCCGGCCACGGTGACGTCGTCGACGGCGACTGGGTCAGCTGGCTCATCGACGGCGCGGTAGCGTTCCGGAACACCCTGCTCACGCACGCGCGCGCTGTTCCCCTGGTCGTCGAGAACTTCCCGCGGCGTCTGCTCGAACGGCTCTACGCGCAGCATTGCCGAGTCCTCGACGAGAACGGTGTGCCGGTCGAGCGGCAGATGTTCATCGTCGAATCGGTACATCGCATGACGATCGGCTCGGCGATGTGTCTGGCCACCGGACGACCCGCGATGGCCGCACCCGCCGATCCCGACCAGTTCGACGCCGCGGTCCTCGCAACCCTGACGTCCGGCGACTGGAACGACGATCGACTCTTCGTCGAGATGATGCGCGCATTCCTAGTGGGGACCGGGGCAAGCGAGGGCTGATGGCGAAAGCGGCACGCCCGCAGGGAGTTCCGGGTCGACTTGAGTTTCTTGTCTCGCCAGACCCCTCGTTACACCGAACTCGCAAGCTCGTTCGGCACTCGGGGATCGAGGTGGGTCGCCGAGGCACCCTCTGCTCCCCGAGTGCCGAAGCGAGGAACGAGCTTCGGTGTAACCGCCGTGCTGAGTGACCGCGAGGAACGAGCGGTTGTAACGAAGTAGAGGGGTCTGGCGAGACGAAGAACCCAACTGCACCACAACACTTTCGACCGTGTGATACCCCCAATCACGCCAACGCGGGCCGCGGATTGAGCAGCTTCACCCGAGGTCGGCCCTGCGCCCGTCCGACGGTCCGCTCATGCCGATCGACGGTGAACCAGTCGTCGGCGGTCATCGCACTGGGGCGCCGCTCGGTGACGAGCTGCGCGAACCGTTCGGCGCCCGACGCCGGATCGGATAGCGAGCCCGCGGCGAAGTCGTCGAACAGCGCCGCGACGGTCTGCCGCGCACACACCCGGTTGGTGCCTATCACCCCGGACGGTCCCCGCTTGATCCACCCGGTGACGTAGCGGCCCACCACGGCCGAGCCGCTCTCCGGTTCGACCACCCGCCCGTCGACGTTGGCGACGGTCCCCCGGACCTCGTCGAACGGCAGACCGGGGAACGGGCTGCCGCGGTAGCCGATCGATCGCAGGATCAGACCGCAGTCGAGATCGGTTACCGCCTCCGGCCCACTCAGACGGATCCCGGCGACCCGCGACTCGCCGAGTATCCGCTCTGGAACACTGTTGAAACGCAGGATGATTCGTCGATTCCCGGCGGTCGGACGTGCCGCCGCGTACTCGGCCAGCACCCGCGTCTTGTACGTCGCGTCCGCCGATGCCGCGACGTCGCCGTCGACCAACACATCGACTCCCGACAACGAGGCGAGTCCCAGCAGTTCGGGCACCGTGCCCGCGGCCGCCTCGACGCCGCGGCGGCCGAGCACCACCACCTCGCGAACGGCGCTGCCCGACAACACGTCCAGCGCGTGGTCGGCGATGTCGGTGCGTCGCAGGTGGTCGAGGTCGGCGACCAGCACCCGCGCGACGTCGAGCGCGACGTTGCCGTTGCCGACGACCACCGCACGCTCGTCGGACAGGTCGAACGCGACGTCGGAGTAGTCGGGGTGGCCGTTGTACCAGGCCACGAATTCGCGCGCGCCGTGGACGCCCGCGAGCGCTTCGCCCTCGACGTTCAGGCGACGGTCTTCGGTGGCACCCGTCGCGACGATCACCGCGTGATGGTGAGCGGCGACCTCGTCGAGGCTCAGATCGCGGCCCACCTCGACGTCGAGGAAGAAAGTCATCCCACTGCGGCGAATGGTTCGCGCAAAGGTCTTGTCGACCCCCTTGGTCTTCGAATGATCCGGTGCGACACCGTATCTCACCAGCCCGCCGGCGAAAGGGAGACGTTCGATCATGGTGACTTCGACCCGGACACCACGCCGGGACAGCAGTTCCTCGGCGGCGTAGCAGGCCGACGGCCCGGACCCGATGATCGCCACGCGCAGGACCGATGCGTCCGTCCCGACGGTCACCTTCGGAGGAAGCACAGCGAGCGGCAACGTCGTCGGCCGGTGGGCGCCGCACGCGTAGAAGTCGGCGTTGATGTCGATGTAGCGCAGGTCGGCACCTTCCAGGCTGTCGTCGGGGCTGATCGCCTCGACCGGGCAGACGTCGGCGCAGGCTCCGCAGTCGATGCAGGTGTCGGGGTCGATGTAGAGCATCTCGGCGGTTGCGTAGCCGGGCTCGCCGGGAGCCGGGTGGATGCAGCCGACCGGGCAGACCGGTACGCAGGCGGCGTCGTTACAGCAGTTCTGCGTTACGACGTAGGGCATGAGTGTTCCTCAGTTCGGTTCTGGAGCGATGTCACCAACGCGTTGTGATTCGGTTGAGTGCCGCACCCGAGCGGTCACAAACTCACATTGGGCGGCACCTCTGCGAATATCTAACGTCAATAGATTAGATCACCGCGGCCACCGTAGACTAGACCGCGCGCGAATCTTGCCTAATTTATCTAAAGCCATTAGCTTTAGGGTAGGACCGAACCGCCCCCGACTCGATCAAGGAGAACACATGTCAGCCACCGACCTCGACGAGTTCACACAACTCTACGAGCGCCACGTCGGATTCGTCCGGACCGGGGATATGCGCTCGGCGCTGGCCGATATGGCCCCGGACCGATTACCGACGGTGTTCGACGGCGTCGATGTACCGCGCTCACCGGTCGAGCGTGCGGAGATCGTCAATGTCTACGCCGACGGCGACCGACGCGTCGGTGAGGCGGTCTACCACCTCGCAAGTGGGCCGCTCGGCCTGCGATCGACGTGGGAGCTACGCGAGGGACGTTGGCTGGCAACCGGTTTGGAGAACTTCTCACCGGATCCAGGCTCGGCGTCGACGTCGCCGGGCACCGGAGCCCCCTCGTGACCACTGCCATCGAGTATCCCTGGGGTCCGGCCGCCGACGGCCTCGACCAACCGCATTGGGACGGACTACGCGACGGCGAACTGCGGATCCAGCGATGCGGCGAATGTGCGACGTGGATCTGGGGTCCACAGTGGATCTGCGCACACTGCCACACCTTTTCGCCCGGCTGGGAATCCGTCGAGCCGACCGGCGTCGTCTACGCCTGGTCCCGGAGCCACTATCCCTTCATCCGCGAATACGCCGACCGCGCGCCCTACGTGACGGTTCTCGTCGAGCTCCCCCACGCCGGCGGACGGCGTGTGCTCGGCATGCTGCTCGACGGCGACGGCGGCATCCACATCGGCGACGAAGTGACCGGCGAGTTCCAGCTCGACGAGGGAGCTGAGTGGCCGTTATTGCGTTGGCGCCGAACACAATCAGCTACCGAGTCGGAAAGGCCGCACCGATGAACACTGCCCTTCGCGGCACCACCGCCGTCGTCGGCGTCGCCGAGCACCACTACAAACGCGGTGAGGCGCCGCACGGCGAGATGCCGATGACACTCGAGGCGATAGTCGCAGCCTGCGCCGACGCCGGCATCAGTCCACGCGAACTCGACGGCTTCGTCTCCTACGCCGGCGGCGGATACGACGGCGCAATGCTCGGCGGCGCGCTCGGCGTCGACGACGTGCTGTGGTCGACCATGATGTGGGGTGGTGGGGGCGGCGGAGTCGCCGCGGCCATCAACAACGCCGCCGTCGCGATCGCGTCTGGCCAGGCGAACACCGTCGTCGTATATCGATCGATGGCCCAGGCCGACACCGGCCGGCTCGGGTACGCGAGCTATTTCTACGGACCGCATTACCTCGCGCACGGCGTCGGATCGCCGGCGCAGGTGTGCGCCCTGCGCACCCAACGGCTCATCGAGCACGACGGCGTACCGCGGGAGGCATTGCGCGCGTTGGTCCTGGCCGCATATCGGCACGCTCAGAACAACCCGACCGCGGCCGCATACGGTAAGCCCCTCGATGAGGACGCGTACGAGGCCTCACGGCTCATCACCGAGCCCTTTCACCTGTTCGACTGCTCGCGGGAGAACGACGGAGCCGTAGCACTGATCGTCGTCTCCGCCGAGCGAGCGAAGGCCATGAAATCCGATGCGGCATATATCCTTTCGGGGGCGCAGGGCGCCCCCGGCGGCTACTCGTCGCTGATCGACAACGACGACATGTACACCAGTGCCGGTTTCGCCGGACGTGCCGGCCGGCCCGGCGTCGCCGAACGTCTGTGGGCGGGAGCGGGCCTCGGCCCCGACGACGTCGACGTCACGCAGGTCTACGAGAACTTCTCCGGACCCGCCGTCGCCGCCCTGATCGATCACGGACTCGCGCCGACCGGACCCGCTGCGGGTGAGGTTCTCACCGTCGACAATCTCACCGCCGGAATCGGCAAACTGCCGGTCAACACCAGCGGCGGCAACATCGCCGACAGCTTCGTCAACGGCATGGGGCTCGCCGTGGAGGCCGTCCGACAGATCCGCGGCACGTCGACGAACCAGGTCGAGGGCGCGCGAACCTCACTGTTCATCGGCGGACCGATGGCCCCGCTGGTCTCCTCGACGCTCTTCGGTCACCAGGACACTCTCTAACCCACATGAAGGAATCGCCTGCATGACAACCACTTTCGACAGCCCCATCACAGTGGACCGCCCCGATCTCTTCATCGCGGGCGAGTGGGTCGCTCCCGCCGGCGGAGCCACCGTCGACGTCATCGAGGCGGCCACCGAAACCGTCTTGGGCACAGCGGCGTCGGCGTCGAGCACCGACGTCGACGCAGCGGTAGCGGCCGCGCGCCGGGCTCTACCCGGTTGGCGTGGGCGCTCGGCGGTCGACCGCGCCGTCGCGTTGGATCGCTTCGCGTCCGAATTGAGAGCGCGCGCCAAGACCACCGCCGTGCTCGCGAGCCGCGAGAACGGCATGCCGATCTCGCTGTCGATCGGCGCCAACGGGTACGCACCGTCGATGATGGTCAGTTACTACGCACAGCTGCTGCGCGAGAACGCCGCCGACGATATCCGTCCCAGCGCGCTCGGCGAGCGAACTGTAGTCAGGCACGAGCCGGTCGGGGTGGTCGCGGCCATCACGCCGTGGAACTATCCGCAGTCGCTCGCGGCCATGAAGATCGCACCCGCATTGGCTGCCGGATGCACCGTGGTCCTCAAGCCCTCACCCGAAACCGCGCTCGACGCATATGTTTTCGCCGATGCTGCCGTCGCAGCCGGACTGCCGGCCGGTGTCCTCAACGTGCTCCCAGGCGGTCGGGAGACGGGCGCCTACCTCGTCGAACATCCTGGCGTCGACAAGGTCGCATTCACCGGCTCGACGCCCGCGGGCCGGGCGATCGGTGAAGTGTGCGGACGGCTGCTGCGTCCGGTCACTCTCGAACTCGGCGGCAAATCGGCATCGATCGTCACCGACGACGCCGACCTCTCGCTGTTCGCCGCGGGACTCGCCGGAGTCTCTCTGGTCAACAACGGCCAGACCTGCCACGCTTGCACGCGAATTCTGGCACCGCGATCGCGCTACGCCGACGTCGTCGAGGCCGTCACCGACACGGTCGCCGCCCTGACCATCGGCGACCCACTCGACAAAGCGACTCAACTCGGCCCGCTGGTCACACAGGCACAGCGGAGTCGGGTGCTCGACTACATCGACGTCGGACGGGCGGCAGGACACCGCCTCACCACCGGCGGCGCCGTGCCCCACGGCATCGACACCGGATGGTACGTCGCCCCAACGGTCTTCGCCGACGTCGACAACTCGGCGCGACTCGCGCAGGAGGAGGTCTTCGGTCCGGTGCTGACCATCACGCCCTACACCGACGACGCTGAGGCGATCGCCATCGCGAACGACTCCCCGTACGGACTCGGCGGCACCGTCTGGACGTCCGACGAGGCGCGGGGCCTGGCGATAGCCGACCGGATCCACACCGGCACGGTCGGCGTCAACCACTACGGTCTCGACCTCGCCGCACCGTTCGGCGGCGTCAAGGCGTCCGGGCTCGGACGTGAACTCGGGCCCGAGGGCATGGCCCCGTATCTGCAGACCAAGTCGATCTACTTCTAGGGTGTGGCCATCCATACCGCTGGTTGAGCCGGGCACCCGCTGGTTGAGCCGGGCCGGAGCGTTAGCGAAGGCCCGTGTCGAAACCACGCAACCCGACGCCGCCAACGCACCAAACACCCAGCGACAGTTGATAACTCGTCTCACCACGGTTTCGACACGCTCGTCGCTAACGCTCCTCATGGCTCAACCAGCGGAGGGCCCACCATCGGTGGATCCAGGTTGCGCCGCGCCACCCACACCGCCGGTTGAGCCGGGCCGAAGCGCTAGCGAAGGCCCGTGTCGAAACCACGCAATCCGACGCCGCCAACGCACCAAACACCCAGCGGGTCAGCGGTTGTTGTAGCCGGCATCGACGGGCATCGTGATGCCCGTGACGTAGCGCGCCTCGTCGGATGCGAGGAACAGGATGGCGTTGCTGATGTCGACGGCTTCGATGAGCTCCACCGGCATGGGGTTCTTGTACGCGTCGTCGGCGGCGACCTCCGGGTGCGACATCACGAACTCGCCGTACTCGGCGTTGGCGACCATCGGCGTGTTCACGCCGGTCGGATGAACGGTGTTGACGCGAATCATGTGCTTGGCCAACTGCTTCGAGTACAGCCGCATCAGCCCGACCACGCCGTGTTTGGCGGCCGAGTAGCCGGCTTGCCCCGGGAGGGTGTTCAGCCCGATGCTGCGCAGTCCCGCGGCCGAACTGGTGATGGTGATGGTTCCGCCGCGGCCCTGCTCGATGAGGATCGGCACCACGACGTCGAGCACCTGCCACACACCGGTGAGCATGACGTCGACGGCGTCGAACCACGCTTGAGGCTGCTCGCCGGGCCCGATGACCGGCATGATCCCGGCATTCGGGATGACCGTGTCGACGTGACCGAACTGCTCGATGCCGGCGGTGAGCGCCGCCTGGATGTCCTCGCGATTGCGGACGTCGCCGATGCTCGTGACGATCTGTCCGCCGACCTCTTTCACGAGCCGTTCGGTCTCGGCGAGATCTTCGCGGGTGGCCATCGGGTAGAACACCGACGGAATCTGCGCACAGATGTCCATGCCGATGATCGACGCCCCTTCCTGCGCCAGCCGGATCGCGTGCGAACGTCCCTGTCCGCGGGCGACGCCGGTGATGAAGGCTACCTTGCCGTCGAGTCGTGCCATGTTCTTCTTCCTTACCTGTGGTGAATCATCTTGGGGTTCTGGGTGTTTCGAGTTGCCGGTGTCGCCGCCGTCGGATCCGGGCGTCATGCGCGCAGGCTGGCGCAGAAGTCGACGATGCCGTGGCTGAGTACGTCGTTGTCGTCGCCGGACACCATGTGCCCGGCGCCGTCGACGTCGACGTGGCGTGCACCCGGAATCAGCGCCAGGAGATCGGCGACCCCGTCGTCTCCGACAACGTCGGATTGCGCACCGCGCACCAGCAGCGTCGGCACCGAGATCTGTTGTGCGGCGCGGCGTGCCGTCCGTTCGCGTTCGTCGGCCGCAGCCACCGAGTTCTCTCGCTGCGCGAGTATGCGGGGGTCCCAGTGCCAGTACCAGCGTCCGTCACGATTGCGGAGGTTCTTGCGCAACCCCTCGATCCGCGGGGCGCGGCGCCGCTGCGGGTTGTAGGCGACGACGGCGGCCAGGACGTCGTCGAGGGTGTCGAAGCCCTGGACCCCGCTCTCCATGAAGTCGTGGATCTTCGCCAGTCCCTTGGGTTGCGCCTTCGGCGTGATGTCGACGAGCACGAGCGCTCGCGCGAGACCGGTGTCCGCGGCGGCGGCGATCAGCGACGCCATCCCACCCAGCGACGCACCTACCAGAATCGGCGGCTCGGGCAGGCTGCGAGCGACGCACGCGATGTCGCGCGCATGTGCATCGATGGTGTAGTCACCGTCGGGCGCCCAGTCGCTGGCGCCGTGACCGCGCAGGTCGAGGGCATGCACCACCCATCCGTGAGCGGCGAGTCGCCGACCGGTCTGCTGCCACGAGTGCCGCGTCTGACCGCCACCGTGCAGAAGCAGCACGATGCCCGCGGGCATACTCGACGACACCCATGTGCTGGCCGCGAGGATCACGCCGTCGCCGTGGAAGCTGGTCATTGTTTCGTTGAGGGGCATTGCAGGCACCACCTTGGACGGGCCGAGTCGTCCCGCGAGAATTGTTGTAGCCCAAGAGATCCGACGCGGTGAGTGGCGTCGTTCAGTTGCTCACTTAAAACTAATATCATAAGATTATGAGGCACTCAACCGTTTCGGAGATCCCATGACCGCTACTTTTCGCCGACTCCGCGTGATCGCACACGAGACCATCGCCGACGACGTCGTCTCGCTATGCCTGGCCGACGCCGACGACGCCGCTCTGCCCGACTGGCTGCCCGGCGCGCACCTCGACCTCGAGCTCGGCGACGGGCTGACCCGGCAGTATTCCCTGTGCGGCGATCCGGCTGACGACCACTGGCGCATCGCGGTGCTCAGGGAGCGGGCGGGCCGCGGTGGTTCGGCATTCGTTCACGATCGCCTCCGTGTCGGAGCCGTCGTCGAGTCGAATGGTCCCCGCAACCATTTCGCATTCGTCGACGCGGCGTCGTATCTCTTCATCGCGGGCGGAATCGGCATCACTCCCCTACTGCCGATGATGCGTGCCGCTACCGCGGCCGACCGCCCGTGGCGGCTGTTGTACGGCGGCCGCACCCGCGCGAGTATGGCCTTCGCACAACAGATTTGCGGCGAGTTCCCCGAACAGGTCACGCTGGCGCCCGCCGATGAAGTGGGTCTGCTCGATCTGGAGTCGGCCGTGCGCGGCGTCGACGACGGCGTGGTCTACTCATGCGGACCAGAGCCACTGCTCGTCGCTCTCGAAGGCGTCTGCCATGGCCGCGGTGTGCCGTTACACGTGGAACGATTCGCACCGAAGGAATTGCCCACGGACCTGATCGACACGACATTCGAAGTCGAGCTCGCTCGATCGGGAATGACCGTCAAGGTCGGAGCGGAGGAGTCCATCCTCGACGCCGTGCTCGACGCCGGCGTCGACGCCGAGTTCTCCTGCCGCGAAGGTACCTGCGGCACATGCGAAGTCGCGGTTCTCGCCGGGCGCCCCGAGCATCGCGATTCGGTGCTCGACGAGGATGAGCAGGCCGACGGCGACGTGATGATGATCTGCGTCTCTCGCTGCGCGTCAGAGCGGTTGGTAATCGACTTGTAGGAGCGGCGGGCACACTTCCCGCGGCGGTAGCCCCTTCCTATTGCACTGGTCAGCGCAGTGTGTGGAGCTGCCGCAGTCGCTAGTGGTGTGTCGGACTAAAGAGTTGTATGACGTTGCGTTCCTCTGCCGGTTGAGCGAGCGGAGCGAGTCGAAACCCCCTCCGGCCGGGCTATGACGAAACCTGCAGCGTCACAGTGGTTTCGACTCGGCTTCGCCTCGCTCAACCAGCAGGATGCGGCGGAGCAGGGTGGTCGGGCAGCGCAGTGGGAACGTGTCAGTGCAGTACGACTCTGGGGATGTGAGCCGTCACGGCGATGGGTTGCGCCACGTGGATTGTCTCGCGGCCCCTCGATACACCGAACTCGCAAGCTCGTTCGGCACTCGGGGAGCGGGAGGGTCGCGACCGCAAGCTCGTCCGAGTCTCACCCGTCCGCCGGCAACAATGCCGGGACCAGGAATGCTCGTAGTTTCGTCCGGAACCGATCCATCGCCTCGTCGCTGCCGTCGGTCTGGCTGATGAACATGATCTCCAGTTCGGCGATCCATTCGCTCAACAGCCGCACATCGACGTCTTTGCGCAGCTCACCCAGTTGCTGCGCCTCGATGAGAATCGGACCCCACAATTCGTGGGTCAGGTCCACCGCGGCGCCCGATTGCCAGAGCAATTGCGTCGACAAGGTCATCTGCTCCGGCGAGACCAGCATGTGCATCATGGGGTCGCGGCGGCCGCGTTTGACGTCGTAGCAGATTCCTTCCACGACGCGGTCGGCGAATACCGGCCAGTTGCGGATATAGGACCGTGCCGCATCGTGATTCATGCGTGAGCGTCGCACGACCGACGCCATGATCAGGCTGTCCCGATCGCTGAAATGTCGGTAGACGGTCGCGCGAGACAGATCGGCGGCGCGGGCGACGTCTTCCATCGTCGTCTTGGCGATGCCGAACCGCTCGAAGCAGGCTTCCGCCGCGGCGAGGATAGTAGCGGCGGCGTCACCGCCCGCCACAGTCCTACCCGACGTCATGCGCCCGCACCGGCCACCGGTGCCGCGACAGGTAGGAACGCCGGTAATGCGAAGGTACGCAACATCTCTCGATGCGCCGGGTCGTCGGGCCGGTCGAAGTCGAGGCGGCCGACGAGGATGAACTGGACCAGCGCGATCCACTCGGCCATCTTGGCCCGGTCGAGGTCGTCGCGAATCTCACCGCGCTCAATCGCCTTGTCCAGCACCGGTTCCCACATCTCGGCGGTCAACCGGGCGGCCAGACCGGAACTTCCGAGGATCGGGGTCGCCAACTGCATGTGCTCCGGCGAGACGAGCAGCCGTACCAACGGATCCCGACGTCCCCGGTCCACCAGGTAGATCAGTCCCTCGACGAATTGGTCGGCGAAAGTGGGCTGATTCAGCAGAAATTTGCGCGCCTTGGTGAACAACAATCGTGATCGCTTCTCGATGAGCGCGGAAATCAACGTGTCCCGATCGCCGAAATACCGATACACCGTCGGCCGGGAGACACCGGCCTCACGGCCGATGTCATCCATCGTCGTCTTGGCGACGCCGTATTTCGCGAAGACTCGTTCGGCTGCGGACATGATCTGGTTGCGCGCCTCGTTGACGTCCTCGGACAACACATTGCCCGTCTTCCTGCGCGCCATCACATGCTCCCATCGCTCACGGTTCCCACCCTATGTTACAAGAGACGGATCTTGTAACATGTGTAGTCCGATCAGGAGTCCCAATCGAAGTCGTCAGCGTGAGCGGACACCGCATCGGCGAAGGACGCAGGCCGTTTCTCCAGGAACGATGCGACGCCTTCGCGGACGTCGGCGGACTGGCCGCGCTCGAACAACGCCCGCGATTCCGCGCGGTGCGCCTCCAGCGGGCCGTCGGCGGCGAGCATGCGCCACATCAACTGCCGGGTCAGCGCCACCGACACCGGAGCGGTTCCGTCGGCGAATTCGGCGGCGATCGCCAAGGCTCGATCAAGCACCTCGGCCTTGGGCACCACCTCGGAGATCAGCCCGGCGTCGAGCGCTTCCGACGCCTTGACGGTGGCCCCGGCCAGCGTCCAGCGCAGCGCCGTCGCGATCCCGACGATGCGCGGCAGGAACCACGTGGAACATGCCTCGGGCACCAGGCCGCGGCGGGTGAACACGAAGGCGAACTTCGCATCGTCGGAGGCGATGCGAACATCACCGGGCAGCGTCATGGTCACTCCGACACCGGCCGACGGCCCGTTGACAGCCACGACGACGGGTTTGCGCGACGCGTAGATCCGCAGCGCGGTGGTTCCGCCGGAATCCGGCGGAACGCTGCGCGCACCACCTTCTCGCAGGCTCCCGGCGTCGGCGTCGTCGAAGCCCTCCTCCGGCATGAACGTGTCACCGCCGGCCTCGAGGTCGGCACCCGCGCAGAACGCTCGTCCAGTGCCGGTGATGACAACGGCCCGCACCGCGTCGTCGGCGTCAGTGGCGTCGAACGCGGCGATGATGTCGTCGCGCATGGCGTAGGTGAACGCGTTGAGACGGTCGGGGCGGTTGAGCCAGATCACCGCGGTGGCACCGCGCCGCTGCACCCACAGGGTGGGACGCTCCAGGACTACATCGGATGACGCGGTTGCTTCGACGCTCATCTCACCTTCTCGAATCGCACGTGCACGTCTTTGTACTGCTCACGGATGACCGTCTTCGCAATCTTGCCAGAAGGCAAGCGCGGCAACGGATCGGCACTGATGACCACATAGCGGGGCACCTTGAAGTCGGCGAGGACCGCAGAGCAGTGCTCGATGATCGCCGCTTCGTCGACGTCGCCGGTGACCGTGACGATGGCCGCCGGAGTCTCGCCGAACCGCTCGTCGTCGGCCGCGATCACCGCGACTTCGACGACGCCGTCGATCGCGGCGATCGCGGCCTCCAACTCGACGGGTGAGATGTTGATGCCGCCGGAGATGATCAGGTCTTTGAGCCGGTCGACGAACTTGACCCGCC
Organism: Gordonia asplenii; assembly: GCF_012933505.1. Lineage (GTDB taxonomy): Bacteria > Actinomycetota > Actinomycetes > Mycobacteriales > Mycobacteriaceae > Gordonia > Gordonia asplenii. Next base: position 14,777 of record NZ_JABBNB010000026.1, on the reverse strand, counting down.
CGGCCTCGTCGCGCTCGCCGAGATCGCCGCTGTGCAGCCATCCGTCGCGCAGCGCCGCGGCGGTACTCGCCGGATCGTTCCAATACCCCGGAGTGACGCCCGGTCCGCGGACGACGAGTTCACCCTCGACGCCGGGTTCGGCCGGATTGCCGTCGGCGTCGAAGACGGTGACGTCGGTGAAGATCGACCCGGTTCCGCAGCGATCCGGATAGTCCAGTGCCTCGGATGCGATGGTCGCGGTGGCTACGCCGCCCGCTTCGGTCATGCCGTAGATCTGACGCAGCAGCACCCCTTTGTCCGACCACCGTTTGAGCAGTGCGGTGGGCACCGCGGCGCCGCCGACGATCGCGGTCTTCAACGACGACAGGTCGGCGTCGGCGAACTCCGGCGCCCGCGACAGTGCCTCGAAGATCAGCGGGACCCCGAAAATCGCCTGGACGGAATGCTTTTCGAGCAGGGTGACGGCGCGCGACGGCACCAGTTCGGGTTCGATGACCAGCGTGCCGCCGAGCACCGTGGTGATGAGCAGCCCGTACACCAGCCCGGGAGTGAACGCCAGCGGCAGCACCAGAAGGGTTGTGCTGCCGGGCCGGAAGCCCTCTTCGGTGAGAGTGTTCTCCAGGACGATCGACAGCAGCGTTCGGTTGGTGAGGATCACACCCTTCGACAGGCCCGTCGAACCGCTGGTGAACAACACCGACGTCGGCTCGTCGGGTGCGACGTCGACACGGAAGTCGTCGGACGCACCCTGCTCGAGTGCCGCCAGGTCGGCGAACCCGACAGCGGTGAACGGCGCACCCAGAGCCGCCGTCTGCGTTGCCAATTCCTCCAGGCCCGGCGCGACGACCACGACGGACAGTCCGGCGTCGTCGGCGATCTTGCGCAACTCGGCCGGCTTGTAACGGCTGTTGAGCGGCACCAGGATGCCGCCGGATTTGAGGACGGCCAGTGCTGCGACCGGCCAGTGCAGCGAGTTGGGGCCGAGGAGCCCGACCCGGTCGCCCGGTGCGACGTTCACAGTCTCGACGAGGTGCCGGGCGAACCGGCTGCTCCAGTCACGCAGCGCGCCGTAGGTGAGCTCGGTACCGTCGAAGACGAGTGCGGTGGCGTCGGGTTTGGTGCGGCCCCACCAGTCCAGGGCGCTGCCAATGGTTGCGGTCATGATGTCTTCTCCTTCAACGAATTTCATACAGGACGTCGGTGCGGTCGTGTTGGAAACCGGTACGACGCGCAGCGGCGACCAGTGCGTCGTCGGTCGACTCGACGTAGCCGACGACCCCGTCCAGACCCGCTTCCCGCGCGTAGGCGCCGGCACCGATGAGCACCTGCGACAACACCTTTCGCTTCGCTTCCCCGTCCAGGGCGGGGTCGACGCCCAGGTAGTCGATGGTCGCGCACCTGCCGAACTCGTCGACGTGCACGGGCGTGAGGTCGAGGTCGGCGACGGCCGACAGCCCACTCGCGGACGAGCGCACGGCGAGCGTACGACGCTGCGCCGACTGACCGGACCCGCGGGCGACGCGGGCCGTCTCCGCCGCGGATGCGCCCAGCGTCGCCAGGAATCCGCTCAGCGCCGGCTGGTCATCGGACGCGAGCACGACGACTCGCTCGGCGTCGCCGTCCTCGTATTCGTCGGTCGGGCGGACCAGCTTCCACACCCTTTTGGTGCGCGGCAACAGGTTTCGGTCGGCGATGCGACCCGACGCCGGATGGTTGCCGCGCGCCCACGACCGGATGCCGACGAAGCCGCTGCCGAGCCAGCCGTCGGCACCGACGTCGACGCCCTCCTGTTCGAGCAGCAGGGTGACGATCCCGAGGGACCGCAGATCCGGGTCGATGACGATCGTCCCATCGGCCCAACCGCCGCCGGACGGCACGAGTCGGATGACGCCCGCGACGCGTTCGGGTTCCAGCGGCGCATCGAGGGCGACCGGTCGAGGCGTGAGCCAGACGACCAGGTGTCGTACGCCCGACGCCGGGTCGGCCAGATCGGCCGCGAGCGCATCGGCGTCGATCGTGTTGTATTCGGGCTCGGCGTCGTAAGAGGCAGCGCGGTTCAGCAGACTACGCAGCGCCGCGGTGTCGTCGGCGGACAGCGAGGTGCACCACTCGTATCGGATCATCGCGGGCTACTGCGCCGCGTCGCGGCCCGCCGCAAGCAGCTTGCGCGTCTCGCGGCGGAACACCTGGTTCGCGACTTCGTTGCGGCCCAACATCATTCCGCCGGCGTCGGCGCTGGCCATGCCGCGCTGCGATTCCCGCAGCAACGGAAAGTCTTCACTGTGCAGCACTGCGAGCAGGATGTCCCAGTTCTTGTCCCACAGCCGCTCCCAGCGGGCCGGTTCCAACCCGCTGTCCTCGACCTTGGGCACGATCAGTCGCTGCTCCATGCGTGAACGCGTCGGATCCGACGGATGCGGGCGGAAGGTCAACAGCTGGAAGTGATCTGGCTGACGCAGCAACGTCGAATTGGGCAGGAGGAAATGCGTTTCGGTGACATGCTTGTCGAGCCGCTGCTCGCCCGGATCCTCTTCGAGGAAGCGATCGATCGATTTGCGCGGCGCGATGAACCGGCAGTGCCTGCCGAAGTCTTCGAAGGCCATCACGTTGGTGTGGATGATCTTGCCCGCGGTGTTCGGGTGCGCGTATTGAATGTGGTAGCCGTCGAGGAAGGCGTCCTGCATGATCTTCCAGTTGGTCGGCTCGTCGAATCCACCGGCCTTCGCGCAGACGTAGTCGTCGAGGTGATACTCGGCGAGAATGGCGTCCATCTCTCCTCCGAGCCACGATGCGACGTCGATGGTCGCCTTGGCGTTGTCGACCACCCAGATGAATCCATGCCGCTCCTCGCACGGGACCTCGATCAAACCGTGCTCGGAACGGTCGACGTCGCCGAACGTGGTGTCGCGAGTGATGGTGCGCAACTTGCCATTCGGGTCATAGGACCACCGGTGGTAGGCGCAGGAGAAGATGCGGCAGCGACCCTTCTCCTTCTCTTCGAGCAACGCTCCGCGGTGTCGACACAGATTGACGAAGGCCTTGACGCCGCCGTCCTTCTGCCGCACGACGATCAGATTGTTGCGCGGCATGGTGACGGTCATGAAATCGTTTGGTTTGGCCAGCTCCGAGGAGTGCGCGACGATCGAGGGAACCACTCCGAAGATGTGGTCGCGCTCCTCCTGCGCGAGCACCGGATCGGTGAACTCGCCGGGCTCGAACTCCACCACGTCGTCGAACTTGTCGGTGGTCTCGTTGCGAAGCAGCTCCAGGGCGCGGCGGATACGGTCCTCGCGTGGCAGTGATGTGGTCATCGGTTCTTCCTGTCCTACCGGTGTGGGCTGTTCCCTTAAACCTACAGTAATAAGGTTTAGCGAGCAAGGGTATGCGCAGGCGAACGCCGGTTTCGACGACGACGGGCCGGACACCTTCGTGCCCGGCCCGGATCGGCGTGACTCAGCTCTGCGGGGTGAACTCGATCGGCATGCGCGCACAGCCGCGCACCTGCGACGAGTGATAAACCGGTGGGTCGGATTCCACCAGGCGGTAGTCGGGAATGCGCTGGTGGATCTCCTCCATGGCGATCGTCAGCTCGACGCGCGCGAGATGCGACCCGAGGCATCGGTGCGCTCCACCGCCGAAGGACAAGTGCCGGTTGGGATGGCGCATGAGGTCGAGCACGTCGGGGTCGTCGAACTCGACGCCGTCGCGGTTCGCCGAGCACAGCGTCAGGATCAGCTGATCTCCCGCGCGGATCTGCTGCCCGCCCAGCACGACGTCGCACGTCGCACGTCGCCCGGGGATGATCGCCGCCTCGATGCGCAAGATCTCTTCCACCGCACTCGGAATGACCGACGGATCGTCGATGATCTGTTGGCGCTGCTCGGGATTGGCGACCAGATGCTTGATCATCCAGGCGAGTGAACCCTGCACGGTGTGCAGCCCCGCGATGAGCAAGAGGAAGAACATCCGGTTGAGCTCTTCGTCGTTGAGCAACCGCACGCCGTCGGTCAGTTCCACCTCGGTGTGGATGAGGCTCGACGTGATGTCCTCGCGGGGATTCGCGCGCCGGTCTTCGATGACCTTCTGGAAGTAGCCGAACATCGAGAAGCCCGCCATGGCGCGTGCCTGCATCGATTCTTCCTCTGTCCCACCGGGTTTGCCGAAGAGCACGATGTCGGTGGCTTCGGAGAAGATCGGCGCGTCGCTGCGCGGCCAGTCCATCAGCGCCAGGAAGATCCGGGCGGGGAGCTCGTGGGCGAACTCCGAGATGTACTCCGCGCTGCCCCGAGCGGTGAATCCGTCGAGCAATTCGGTGACGATCGCCCGGATGTCTTCGGTCAGCTTCTTCATGCGGACCGGTCCGAACAAGGGCTGCAACGCTTTTCGGTAGCCGGTGTGCTCCGGCGGGTCCAGTTCGATCGGGATGAACTTGCCGAAAGCCTCATTGGTCACGAGGTTGTTGGGATAGCTGGAGTAGGTCTGCGCGTCGCGTAGCACTTCGTGGATCTCGTGATAGCTGGTGACGATCCAGTGCCCGCCGTAGTGCGGCGACCAGACGACCGGTCCCTTCGCGGCGAGTTCGGCGACGCGTTCCTGAAAGCGATCGGTGGGGGCGGCGAGCGCCACGTCGTAGACATCGAAGTCGACGGTGACGTCTTCACGCGCCTTTTCGGCTGTGGTCATGGGAGATCCTTTGCGTACGGGCTGGGGCTGAAGTTGAGGGACGGCGAGAGCGCCTACGACGCCGCGGCGGCGGGTGCGGTGGCGAGCGTCAGCGCGCGTTCGGGGCAGACGAGTATCGCTTCGCGTGCAAGCTCGACCTCGTCGGCGCCCAACGGTCGATCCGGGACGATCGGATCGCCCTGGTCGTTGCAGTCGATGAGGTCCGGCGCGGTGCCGTAGCACAGGCCGTGCCCGGCACACGCCGCCCGGTCGACGACGAGCAGTTGAGCCTGCGACATGGCGTCAGGCATTCGGGTTGGGCTGGTTGAGGTCCTCGGGGAACCACATGCCGACGCGGCTGAGGGTTCCGCCGTCGGTCGAACCCAGAACCGCGCCGGAGATGTAGGCGGAGTCGTCGGAGGCCAGGAACAGAGCGACCTTGGCGTTGTCGAGCAGTGACGGCGGGCGATTCAGCTTGAGCGGAATCGGCGAGACGAAGGGCTCCCACGGGCCCATGACCTCTTCATACGACTGCCCGACGACGGGCGATCCGGCCGGCATCAGGAAGTTGGGCGACATACCGTGGGTGGGAGCGAGGGCATTGACGCGGATGCCATAGGGGCCCAGGTCCAGGCTCAGCCCGCGGACGAGGCCGTTCACGCCCGCCTTCGTGGCGCTATAGAGGGCGATGTCGTGGTAGGCGACCTGACCGGCCGCCGACGACGTGGCCAGGATGGCACCGCCGCCGTTGGCCTTCAGAGCCGGAACCGCAGCCTGGGCGGTGTAGATGACACCGGACAGATTGACGCCGAGGACCGCGTTCCAGTCGTCCACGGTGAGGTCCTCGAACAGCACCTGCTCGCCGCCGGCGACGGTGGGCACGCCGCCGCGGGAGACGATTCCGGCGTTGGCCCATGCGATGTCGAGTTTGCCGAAGGTCTCCACAGTCTGCTCGACGGCGGCGGTGATCTGATCGCGTTGCGACACATCCGCGGTGATGGCGACGGCCTCCCCGCCCTGCTGTTCGACCAGCTTGGCCGTGTGTTCGGCACGCTCGGCGTCGATGTCGACGACCGCGATGCGCGCGCCCTCCGCGGAGAACAGCTGCGCGGACTGGCGGCCCAGCCCCGATCCGGCTCCGGTGATGAGCGCGACTTTGCCTTCGAGTTTCATGCGTTTCTCCCTGTGACTTCGGTGGGGTGAGAGGTAGGTGCCGGCCCGCGCCGACGATCAGCGGCTCTGTGATGTGGACCACTTGGTAAACCTACGGTAGTTTGTTTTACATGAGACGTCAAGCGATATTTGTCAGCAGCTTGGTTGAGTCGAATTGCCTTGATATCCAACGATTTTCGGCGGACGACGAGACCCGTCGCTCCTGCTTCGGACGCAATCCGTGGGCCCGCTGCGACACGCTCACCGCGCGTCGCTAGACCTCGGTGGACACCGAAACCTATCCTTGCTAGTTGCTGGCTGCTGGTCCGCACGGGTCCGACAATGAAAGGGGTGCGCCATGCCACGCCCATCCAAGCCGTTGATCAGCCGTGAGGCTGCGGTGGCTGCGTCGATCGAGATCATCGACTCGGAAGGACTGGATGCGTTCAGCCTGCCCAAATTGGCCAAGCATCTCGGCGTGCGCGCGCCGTCGCTGTATCACCACTTCGCGGACAAGAACGAGATTCTGACCGAGGTCGCGCGGCATATCGCCGGGCGGTCGGTGGCGACTCCGCGCCGCAAGCCGGGCCCCGACTGGCCCGAGTACTTCGTCGCGCTGGCGCTGAACTTCCGGCAATCGATCTTGCGGCACCGCAACGCGGCTCCCATTCTGCTGCAATATCTTCCGCGCGATCTGTTCGTCTCGACCTACGAGGACCGCGCGAAGTTCCTCCTCGATTCCGGGGTCCCCACCGAACTTCACGTCCGCATCCTCGACGGCATGGAGGTCCTCGCCATCGGCGCGGTACTCACCGAGGCCATGCGCAAGCCGAGCACCAAGTCGACGATCTTCCCCAACGTCGACCCGCAGTCGCAGCCGTTGCTGGCGCAAGCCCTGGCCAGCAACGAGTTGACCCAGAAGCAGCTGTTCGAAGAGACGGTGCGCAGCTTCCTGCACGGAATCATCCGCGACTACATGTAGGGAAGCGTTGCGCGACAACAGATCCCGGCCGCGATACGCGGCCGGGACTGCTCGTTGCCGTGGATGCGGTCGCTAGGACAGGTGCACCGTCTTGGTCTCGAAGAACTCGTCGAGGCCCTCGGGCCCGCCCTCACGTCCGACGCCGGACTGCTTGTAACCGCCGAACGGAATGGTGAAGTCGATCACGCCGCCGTTGACGTTCACCGTTCCGGTGCGGATGCGCTTGGCGATCGCGTAGGCCCGATCGGCGTCGGCGGAGAATACCGCGCCGGACAGACCGTACTGTGAGTCGTTGGCGATCCGTACGGCGTCGTCTTCATCCTGGTAGGTGATGATCGAGATCACCGGGCCGAAGACTTCCTCCTGTGCGATGCGCATGTCGTTGGTGACGTCGTCGACGATAGTCGGCTCGATGAAGAATCCGTGGTCGAAGCCACCGTTGCCGCCGCCGTGCACGACGGTGGCTCCCTGCGCCTTCGCCGTCTCTATGTAACCGGCGACGCGATCACGCTGCCGAGCCGACGTCAGCGGGCCGAGGAAGTTGGTCTCCTCCCACGGGTTTCCGAGCGGAAGCATCCCCAGCGCCGCCTTGTACGCGGCGACCACTTCGTCGTGGCGTTTCGCCGAGACGAGCACGCGAGTCAGTGCGATACACGCCTGCCCGGACTGCATGCAGCCGCCCATCGGCAGTGCCTGCATCACGGTGTTCAGGTCGGCGTCGTCGAGGATGATGGCCGCCGACTTGCCGCCCAGCTCGAGTGAGACCTTGGCGATGCGCTCGCCGGCCAGCGCCATGATGCGGCGCCCGACGGCGGTCGAGCCGGTGAAAGTCACGTGGTCGACCTGCGGATTGGTGACCAGCGACTCCGACACCTCACGATCAGCCACGACGACACTCAACACGCCCTCCGGGATGCGCCCTTGCGCAACCAGCTCGCCGACGACGTCGGCGAAGATCGACGGCGACAACGGAGCCTCGGGCGAGGTCTTGAGAATCACCGAGCAGCCCGCCGCGAGGGCCGGGATCACCTTGAACGCGATCGTGCCGATCGGGCCGTTCCACGGAATGATCACGGCGACAACACCATTGGGCTCCTTGAGGACCCGGGAGACGCCGCCGTCGGCGCGCGTGCGCTCGTCGACCAGCGTGACATTCCGCGCTTCGTTCGCCACCGCGTGGAAGAGGCCGAGCGTCATCTCCTGCGTCATCGCGCTGACCGGCAGGGTGATGCCGACCTCGGCGATGCCGACCGGAATCAGTTCCGGCAGGCGAGCTTCGAGGCGGGTGGCGATCTCGTCGATGACGTCGGCGCGTTCGGCGATCGGTGTCGACGCCCAAACTCCTGCGTCGAATGATGCGCGCGCGGCGTCGACCGCTTTCGCGACGTCGGCGGCGGTGGCGGCACGGACCCGCGCCACGACGCCCTCCGACCAGGAGTCGATGACGTCGATCCAGTCGCCGCCAGTCGAGTCGACCCACTTGCCGCCGATGAAGACCTGGGGACGGTCGGCGAAGGTGACAGCGGCTGACTGGGGGGCAGCCGATTGGGGGGCCACGGTGGTCATGGGAGCTCCTCGGAAGTCGTTGACAGCACACGGTTGCGTCGTAGCGGCACCCGACGAGGGTCGGCGAAGGCCTGTGAACCGTGTCACAAAGGACAATAGTTTACCTATCGCCATTAGGTCAACAGCTGACACAATTCGTTCTATGTATCACGACTCGCAGCGCGTCGCGGACACCCCGCACACACGACAGCTCCAAGGGCATGCGGCCCTCGGAGCTGTGCGGAATCTACGACTGGAACGAGCCGCGGCGTCAGCGGTGCGTGAAGTTCGGCTCCCGCTTCTCGACGAAGGCAGCCATGCCCTCGGTCTGATCGTCGGTGGCGAAGGTGGCGTAGAACAGCGCGCGTTCGGCTCGCACCCCTTCTGCGAGGCTCGATTCGAAGGCCCGATTGACCGCATCCTTGGCCGCGGCCGAGGCCAGCGCCGACTTACCCGCGATCGTCTTCGCGGCGTCGAGCGCGGTCGACAGCGCCTGATCGGTGGGCACGACGCGCGAGACCAGTCCGGAGCGCTCGGCTTCGTCGACCTTCATCTGCCGGCCGGTGAGGACCATGTCCATCGCCTTCGACTTGCCGACCGCGCGGGTCAGGCGCTGCGAGCCGCCGATGCCGGGGATCACGCCGAGGTTGATCTCCGGCTGCCCGAAGACGGCGTTCTCGCCGGCGATGATGAAGTCGCAGAGCATCGCCAGCTCGCAGCCGCCGCCGAGGGCATAGCCGGTCACGGCGGCGATGATCGGGGTGCGCAGCCGGGTCAAGTTGTCCCACGCCGCGAAGAACTGCTGGTTGACGACGTCGGCGTAGCCCTGCGACGACATCTCCTTGATGTCGGCACCGGCGGCGAAAGCGCGCTCCGAGCCAGTGAGGACGATGGCGCCGATGCCGGCGTCGGCGTCGAGTTCGGTTGCGGCACTCACGACTTCATTCATCAGCTCGGTGTTGAGCGCGTTGAGCGCCTTGGGCCGGTGCAGGGTGATGAGCCCGACGCGGTCGTCGCGGGTCACGAGGATGGTGGCGTAGTCGGTCATAGTGCTCCATTCGAGTCGGTTGATGAACACGTTGGCATAGTCAGATCCTCAGCTCGAGGTCGGCCGGCAGCGGCGCGAAGAACGCGTCCACCGTCGCCGCCTCGACGGCGTCGATCGTGGCCGGCGTCCACGACGGCGTGCGGTCCTTGTCGATGACCTGGGCGCGGATTCCCTCGGCGAGGTCGGGGTGCAGGAGCGCACGCAGCGCCACCCGATATTCGGTTCGCAACGAATCAGCAAGTGTCGCATCGTCTTTCGCGGCGCGCAGCGAACGCAGAGCGACCGCGAGAGCGGTGGGGCTCTTCGACTCGATCTTGTCGGCGGTCTTGGCCGCCTCAGCGGAGCCGACGGCGCGGCAGGCTGCGACGATCTCGCCAACGGTGTCATGCGCGAATGCTTCGCGAATCCACTCGGCCTGCGCGAGCAGTGTCGACGCCGGGGGCGTCTGCGCATGCGCGGCCACGGCGTCGTCGACGCTGCTCACCGCGAGTGCCGCACGGAAGTCGTCGAGGGCGTCGGAGGGGATGTAGTGGTCGGCGAGGCCGAGTGCGACGGCGTCGGCGCCGGACAGTGCCGACGTGGTGAGCGCGAGGTAGGTGCCCAGCTCGTCGGGCACGCGCGCGAGCAGGAACGTACCGCCGACGTCGGGGACGAAGCCGATCCCCACCTCGGGCATCGCCAATCGGGTGCGGTCGGTGACGATGCGCGTGTTTCCGTGTGCAGAGATGCCGACGCCGCCGCCCATCACGATGCCGTCCATGAGCGCGACGTACGGCTTGGGATAGCTCGCGATGTAGTCGTTGAGGCGGTACTCGTCGGCCCAGAAGATCGCCGAGCCGCAGGCCGCGGCCTCGCGATCGGTCGCGGGTGCCGCGTCGCCACGCTCCGACAGCGCTTTGGCGTCGGCGTGGATGGCGACGATGTCGCCGCCGGCGCACAGACCGCGCTCCCCCGCACCGGCGATGATCACCGTCGAAACGGAATCGTCGGTCTCCCAGGCCCGCAGATGTTGTTCCATGACGGTGGCCATCTCATGGTCGAGCGCATTGATCGACGCCGGGCGATTGAGGATCAGCGTCGCCGCCGGCCCCGTGACGGACGCGAGCACCGACGCGGTCTCGACCGTTGATGAATCCACCATTGACTGCTGCCTCCTTGAGCACTTGGGCATCCGCAGCCCACCCGACAAATACTTGCATACCCTAGTAAATGTTGTCGAGTGACGATGCTCACTTGCAGGTGGCGAGCATCCGCTCCATCGCGTCGTGCTCAGCTTGAGTGACCCACAATCGGTAGGCGGCCTTGATCGCGATCTGCTTCGACACGTAGGTGCAGCGGAACGACTTGTTGGGCGGCAGCCAGGTCGCGGCGTCGCCCGCGCCCTTTGCCTGGTTCGTCGAGCCGTCAACGGCGAGGAGGTTACGCGGGTCGTTGGCGAGGTTCAGGCGCTTGTCCGCGGTCCACTGCTGGGCGCCCTTCTGCCAGGCGTCGGCGAGCGGAACGACGTGGTCGATCTGCACCTTCATCGAGGTACGGTCTCCGCGAACGAATTTGATGGTCTTGCCGGTATACGGATCGTTGAGCGTACCGGACGCGACTTTGCACACACCCCCGACAAAGGTGATGTTGGTCAGATCGCGCTTGAGGATGTCGTCGCGCGTGTCGCAGCCGTTGTGGCCACCGTCGACGGTGACGGCGTCGGACCAGGCACGACCGAACTGGCTACGCCCGTAGCCCGTCATGGGTGCGCGCCCCTTGATGGCTAGTGTCGCCAGCTGGGCGCGAGCGGCAACCGCATTCGCGGGTGCGCTGGTTGACCATGAATTTTGTTGTCCTGCAGTCGAAGTCAACAGGTTGGTCGTGCGGGTGGTCGGTGTCGTCGCGGGCGGTGACGAGTCGATGACCCCACATCCTGTCGCCACCGACACCAGTGCCACACACAGCATCTGAACCACCACACGCGCCCGCATCACATTCACCTTCAGTCGACTTCGCCGGGCCGCCAGTCGGCCCGCAGTCATGGTGGCACGAGGGTCTGACATCGTCGGCCGAGCGTCGATCGTCACAGGCGGTGGCGGGCAGTCGAACTGAGTCGCGAACTCGGTGACGCCGACGATCTGTCGATCGTCACACGCGTGGCTGCCCTGGCGTCAGATGATCGCCGACGCCAGCGCGATCAGAAAAGAGAGGATCGCGACCACGACACCGACGATCAGTGCGATCCGCAGGCCCCGGCGTCGTCGACGCTCGATCTCGGCGTCGTAGCCGTCGACGTCGAACTGGCCGGGCGCCGCGTTGGCTTGGCCCGGCGTGTGGGGGCTCGGTGAGTCGGTCATCGCCGACCAGCGTAGCCGACCCTTGAGTACCGTGAGACGATGCGGATCACTCGCGCTGTGCTGGGCGTCGCATGCCTCGTTGCTGCGTTGATCCTGGCTGTGCTCGCCTTCCGAGCGGCGCCCGGGCCACCGGACCATCTGGCGGGCCGAACCGAGATCCGCTCCGGAGAGGTGATTCGCATCGATGTCTTGGGGCCGGCGTTGTCGATCGTGGCAACCGGCGACGTCGACTGCCGGGTGGCACGCGACGGCAGCGATCATGACTACGCCAGACCGTCGCGGCGCTCGCTGGGTTCGCACTACGCGGAGGTCGCAACGGTGTCTGTGCCGGCGACTGCCGACTACCGTGTGGCGTGCGAAAACCCCAGTGCAGCAATCATTTTCAGTGCACCGACGCGTAACGTCACCGAGTACCTCGAGCAGGATCGGCGGTCGAGACGATTCACCTGGACAGCAGTTGCCTGCCTCATGGTCGGCGAATGCGCCGTCGTCGGCCACCGGGTATGGGGCCGACGACGAGATGCGACTTAGTTGACCTGTTGGATTCCGACCGTGGGCAGGAAGAAGCAGGTACCGGTGCCCGACTTGGCCGTGCCGAGGATCGCTGAGAGCACCAGGCCCTTGTCGGTCTTGACGGTCGCTGCGCGGACACCCGCCTGCGGCAGAGAATTGAGTGCCGCCGTCAGGGGCGTGATGGCGCTGACGAAGAGGCCCTTGGTGATCGGGTTGTTCATCAGTCCGAGTGCCGTGGCCTCATCGGTGATCGGTTTGAGAACGGTGTCGGTCAGGCTGCCCATCGGCACGATTCCACCGGTGAACTTGTTGACGTTGAACCACGCGACATTCATGCCGGATTTGTCGCCGGAGTCGTTGACGATGCCAACCGGAACGAATCCATACAAGACTTCGCCGCTCTTGACGGTGTTGAAGTCATGTCCCAACACCGGTGGGACAGACTTCAGGATGGGCGTATACGGACCGGGGACCGCCCCGGCGACCGCTGGGACGATCCCAAGTGGCGCACCGGTGTCGGAGCAGAACGGCGCCGCGGTCGGCCACAGGAACGGTGAGATGCCGAGCTTGGTGAGCGTGTCGTTCGCCGCCTGCAGTGTCTCCAGGGCGCCGACCGGCGTCGCATTCGGCTTGGGGAGTGCTTCGATCGCTGCGAGTGGCGTCGTCCTGGTCGGCTGCGCGGCCGCGATAGGCGTCGACAGCCCTGCCATCGTGGCGAGCGCAGCCAGTGCGACCACCAGAGTCTTCATTCGTCCCACACGCATCAAAAACACCTTTCGTCACACAAGTACCAGTGAAGGATTCACTGTCATGGGACGAATCGCCAACTCCTGAGTCGAATCGCGGCCAGTTCATGATCTATTCGTGACCAAGCACGTTGTCCGCAAACCGGCCCCCAGTCGACACTGCGGGGAATTCAGTTGTCCTGCAATACTATTGGGCCACGCCGACTACCGGGTAGTTTCAGTGCGCAGAGTCGAAGGCCTCGACCACCGATGCGGGGATGCGCCCCCGATCGGAGACGGCATGACCGTTCTTGCGCGCCCAATCTCGGATCGCCTGCGTCTGCTCTTTCGAGCGGGCGCCGCCCGATGTCAAATGCCGAACCCCTGCGGGTCCGCCGCGTCGGGCCACCTTGATGTATCGATCCACAACCTTCTGGAACTGTTTGGCGTGCGCGGGCGAAGTGTCGAACTCGTAACTCTTGCCGTCAATGCCGAATTTGACCGTCACCGGATCTGCGATGGCCTTGCCATCAAGATCGTCGACGTACTTCACAACGGTGCGCTTTGCCATTCACTGTCCTTCGTCGATTCCCCTTGCCGGATAACCTAGCAGGTCGTGAATGCGAAATGCGCCAACGACTCGGAAGCTCCGTCGCACGAGCAAGGCAATAGCGCGACGAACATCGACGGAACCCGTTGATACCCAATCGGATCAACGATCGATCAGTGGTTTCGCAGGCGCGATGCCCAGCGGTGAGGAACGCCACAAGAGCTAGGTACGGCAACTCATCTGACGACCGATGCTCGAACAGTTCAGGGATCGTCCAGCAGTTCTTCGACGGTGCTGACGACGGCGCCCACAACACGAACATGCCCACATCAGACGATCGCACAATTTCAATTTCTCCACCAGCTGGCGCCCGAATCTGCCCCGGGAATGCTTGTGTGTCTGATTTCGTCATTCTAAGCAATGGCCGAGCCATGATTGTCGAAGTCGACGGCCCGCACAATTCGGCACCGCATCGGCAAGCAGACGACGACATTAGAAAGACAGCGTCCCTTTGAGTGATGGACTTCGGATCGGCGGAGTACTTCACGCGTTGCGATCAACGAATCCTGTTACAAATTAACCGATTTGGTGTTGTTTGGCAACCGCAGCCGCAGCCTCCTTCTTCACAATCACTTTCTGCAGCTCAACCATCGACACCTCCGACATATAGCGCCGCGTCACCTGCCACTCGTCATGAGCCTCAATCACCACCGCGGTCGCCAACCGCAAAAATGCGGGCGGATTCGGGAAGATCTCCACCACATCAGCACGCCGCTTGACTTCCTTGTTCAACCGCTCCAACGGATTGTTCGACCAGATCTTCTGCCAATGCGCCTGCGGGAACGAGGTGAACGCCAACACATCCGACTTCGCCTCCACCATCATCACCGCCGCCTTCGGACACGACGACTCCAACGACGCAACCACCTGATCCCACTGCGCCTCAAGCTCTTCGGGATCATCGTGGACAAAGATCGTGCGGATCGCCGCCGTCACCACCGGCGACTGCTTCCGCGTCACCGCCGTGTGCAGATTCCGCATGAAATGCACCCGGCACCGCTGCCACGACGCGAACTGAAACTGCTGCGCCACAGCAGATTTCAACCCGGCATGCGCATCAGAAATCACCAAATGCACCCCCGACAGGCCACGCGCCTTCAACGACACCAGAAACTCCCGCCAGAACTCGAACGACTCACTATCACCCACCGCGGTCCCCAACACCTCCCGCGACCCATCGATCGACACGCCCGTGGCGATCACC
>NZ_JABBNB010000025.1 GCF_012933505.1 Gordonia asplenii | reverse complement strand
CGGTCCGAGCGCCGTGCTGAGCGAGGTGTTAGCCGAGTCGAAGTAGCGCTAGCCGAGTCCGTGTCGAAACCTCTCAGCCACAACGACTTTCGATGATGCGTGCCAATATCGGCGATGACACCCGGCAAGTGATGCGTGTGCACCCTTCGGATGCACACGCCTTGATGTTCGATACCATCACAGTTCGACACGTGCGCTGCCATCAAATGCATTGTGGTACAGGGGTTTCGACACGCTCGTCGCTAGCGCTCCTCGCGGCTCAACCAGCAGATGGAGTGCCCCGACCGGTGAAACCAGGCTCAACCAGCAGGGGTGGCTCAGTCGGCAGCACATGCACCCACCCCGGAGCCCCCGCGCACTTCAGAAGTGTGCCTAGGGGATCAGCACCGCACGGCCCTGGATGCGGCCCGCTTCGAGGTCGTCGAACGCTTGGCGCGCCTCGGTCAGCGGATACGTCACCGTCTCGACGGCGATCGAGCCGTTCGCGACGAGCCGCAGCACATCGGTCTGATCCACGGACGTGCCGCCGTAGGCGCGCTGCACGTCGACGCCCCACGGCAGTCGCTCGCCCTCCAGGGACGCGTAAACCGTCAGTGCTCCGTCGGCCAGCCCGACGACGCGGACCGCGCCCTCGGGTGCCACGACTGCGGCCGCAGTGTCGAGGGTGCCCTGGGCGCCGACGAAGTCGTACACGACGTCGACGCCGTAGCCGTCGGTTCGGTCGAGGATCGTGGCGACGACGTCAGCGTCGGGCGCCAACGTGACGGCGGCACCGGCCTTGAGCGCCGCGGCGCGCTTGGCCTCGTCGGGCTCGATGACGATGATCGTCGCGTCGGTGTCGGCGGCGAGGATCTGCACCGCCATATGGCCCAGACCGCCGAAGCCGATGACGACCGCGGTCGCGCCGTCGTCGAGGAGATGACGGCTGCTCTTGATCGCGTGCATCGGGGTCAGCCCGGCGTCGGCGAGTGGCGCTGCCGTATCGGGATCGATCTCCCCGAGCGGATCGGCGTGCTGTGCGGCCACCCGGATGTAGTCGGCCATGCCGCCGTCGACGGCGAGGCCCGGCGTGAGCGGAAACATCGACCGTGAACCGTTGACGGCGCAGGCGTTCTCGCGGCCGAGGCGGCACGGGCGACATTCGCCGCAGGCCCAGACCGCGCGGACCAGGACCGGATCGCCGACGTCGAATTTGGTCACATTGGCACCCTTGGCCTCGACGTGGCCGGAGGTCTCGTGGCCCATCGTCGTGCCGAAGAAGGGCCACTGGGCGCCCTGATGAAGGATGTGCAGGTCCGAGTGACACAGGCCGGCGGCGGCCACCTTGACGAGGATGTCGTCGTCGCCGATCTCCGGGACTGGCACCTCCTGAAGTTCCAGCTGACCGGGACCGACGAGTTTCAATGCGCGCATGACAATTCCTTTGCTGTCACCGGGCCGCGTCCGGTGCGACGGCGTCGTAGCGGCCCGGCGGAAACAGAGTCGTCGCGGTTGATCACCGGCTCTTCGCCGCGATGTGATCGACGACAGGATAGGTGTGCTGAAGTGTGGTTGCGCCACCCGATCGGGTGGGCGGATTGCCGCGCGGTGACGACCCGATGCCGGCATCGAGGGAGCACTGCTGGCGCGTGCGCGACCGACGGTGCACACTGTGCTTCAAGCGACGGGGCCCGTCGGTGAACTCATCGGTGGCACACGACTGCGCTGTGCCTGACGCCGATCAGGCCATTGGAAAGGTGGGCATGACCGATCAGGTTGTCGCCGGAATCGGTGCGAGCGTCGACTCGGATTCGTTTTCCGCTGGTGTAGCGGCGGGGAGTGCGGCGATCGCTGCGTTGTCCGGCCGGCCGGCGGCGCTGGTGGTGGTTTATGCCTCCGCGACGATCGACCCGCACCAGCTCCTCGCGGGGGTGCGCAGCCGATCCGGTGCGGCACAAGTCGTCGGTGCGACCAGCAGCGGGCAATTCCACCGCGGTGAGATGACCGCTCCCGGTGCCGGCGTCACCGTCGTCGCGCTCTCCGCCGGACCGTATCGCTTCGGCGTAGCCTCGGTGACCGACATCGACGCAGACACGTTCGAGTCGGGACGGGCACTCGCGCGCAACGCACGCCGAGCTGTCGGTGAGCCGCGTCGCCCGGACGCGGCCTTTGTGCTGCTGTCCGACGGGCTGAGCGCCGACCAGGCCACTCTGCTCGCCGGCGTGCACCACGTGGCCGGATCCACGGTGCCGGTAGTCGGGGGCTGCGCCGCAGACGACCGGAACATGGCCCAGACCCTGGTGTTCCACAACGACTCCGTGCTTGCGAACGGCGCGGTCGGGATGTGGATCGACTCGCCGCGCCCACTACGCGTGGTCGTGGCACACGGGTGGCAGCCCGTCGGCTCACCGATGTTGGTGACCCGTTCGGACGGGACAACGGTCACCGAGATCGACGGTGAACCCGCGCTCGAGGTCCTCGCACGGCTGCTGCCGGAGCGGCCGATCACGGAGACGCTCCGGTACGGCCCCGGCGGAAATCCGCCGCGCTCGCAGGCCATCGGCGTCATCGAACCCGGCGGGGGCACCGCGATTCGGGGAATCTACCTCGACGACGCCGATCGGATTCGGACCTTCTCCCCGCTGCCGCCGTACTCGGCGATTCAGGTGGTCACGGCGTCTGCGGACGAACTGCTCGGCGTCGTGGCCCAGGTGGCGCATGACGCGCTTGCCGATCGCCCCGATGCCGGTGTGATTCTCTCCTTCAGCTGCGTCGCTCGGCTGGATGTGCTCGGCGACGACGGAGCGGCCGAATGCCGGTTGTTTCAGGAGGCGGCCCGGGATGTCCCGACTGCGGGCTTCTACACCTATGGCGAATTCGCCCGGACGCACAGCGTCGCGGGTTATCACAACGCGACCTTGGTAGCGTTAGCACTCTGACCGTCGATTTCGTTGTTGGAGTCTCCGTGAAGTCACCGTCTGAGCGGGTCGATGACGCGCTCGCCGCCGTACGGTCGGCGCACCAGGACACTTCGCGCTTGATCAGACTGTTGGCCACGCTGGCTGAACCGGGATCGGCGGCGTCGGTGGTGGATCGATTTCTGATCGTGCTCTCCGACGTGTTCGCCGCCGACCTCACGCTGGTGGCCGACTTCGATCAGTCCATGCTGCGAGTCCGTCAGTCATGTGGTCTCGCCGACGACAGTGAGATCCTAAACCGTGGTGTGCCGCTGGATTCCGCGTCTGCCGCGGCGCTGTCGACCGCGGGGACGGTGCCGGCGCAACAGGTGCCGCGTGTACTCGCGCAACTCGGTTTGACGACGGTGATGTGGGCTCCGCTGACCCGGGAGATCGAAACCACCTCGATCATCGTCGTCGGGCGCAGCGCCGACCGTGATCTCGGTACCCTCGACCTGCCGATCCTGCGATCGGTCACAGATCGACTGTCGTTGGTGATCGCGGAGCGCGAACGCACCAACTCGCTCGAGCTGCTCGCATCGTCGGGACACCTGCTGACCCGTCACCTCGACACGCACTCGGTGCTGGTCGAGTCCGCGGACCTGCTCCGCCGCCTCACCGGTGCACCCGAGACGTGGTCGGTCGCGGTATCCGATGGGCTGGAGACCGGCCGGGCGCACAGTTCGTCGACGTCGGAACCGTCGTGGCAGCCGAACGAGTCTCTGCTGGCGCGCTGGGACACGATGACCGCGGGCGACCTGTGGTGGCTGAACGTCGAGGACCGATCGATTGTCGGTGTCGCCGCTTTTCGCGACAGCGAGCCGTGTGCGGTCCTGTACGCGGTGTCGCCACGCAGCGTCGACAAGGACATGGTCGCGATACTTGCGAACTACACCGCGGCTGCCATCGTGAATGCGGCACTGTATGACGGCCTGCACCAGAACGAGGCGTTCCTGCGGTCGATCACCGATTCGATCGGCGACATGGTCGCGATCATCGACGTCGCGGGCAAGTTTTCGTACGCGTCACCGTCGTTTGCGAGCGAACTCGGCTACGACCCGGCGGAATTGGTTGGGCTGCGGCTCGCGTCATTGGTTCATCCCGACCACCGGGAGGCCTTCGGCCGGGCGCTCGAACTGTCTCGGTCGGCGACCGGATATCCGCCCGGGGTGACCAAGGTCGAGTACCGGATGAGTACCGGATCGGGCGAATGGTCGTGGGTGGAGAGCGCAATTCGGCTTTCCCCGGGGTCTCGGGACAAGTTCGTCTTCTCGTCGCGGGTGATCGATGACCGCAAACGAGTCGAGGAACAGCTGCGACGCGAGGCGCGGCACGATTCGCTCACCGGCCTGGCCAACCGGGGCGCGATCATGCAGCTTCTCACCGACCTGATTTCCGACGGTTCACCCCGTCGGATCGGTGCGCTGTTCTTCGACCTCGACGGTTTCAAGGCGATCAACGACAAATTCGGTCACGAAGCGGGCGACATTCTGCTGAAGCAGCTGGCCGTGCGCGTACGGGCACTCTGGGAGCTCGACGACAACCTCGCCCGCCTCGGCGGGGACGAGTTCCTACTCGTCCTCCCCGACGTCTCCGGGCGCACCGAAGTGGTCGATGCCGGCGTCCAGATCAGCGAGGCGCTGAGCGTTCCGTTTTCGGTGAACGGCGAGACGGTGTCGGTCTCTGCCAGCATCGGCGGAGCTGTTCATTCTCGGGAGCGGTCCAGCCCGGAGGCGATTCTCCGGGCCGCCGACGCCGCGATGTATTCGGCGAAGAAGCAGGGAATCGGTTTGGTCGTGACAACCGACGGATAGTCCGCTGCGGTCAGCATCGACGTCAGGTGCGTCGCGCGATGACCGCGTACGTCACTCGGTGGCGCTCATCGGCCGGGCGTGCAAATGAACGACGTCGGCGTCGACCGGCGCGTCGTCGCCCGGGACGAGTCCGTTCGCGACGAGCTGAGAACTGAGGCTCTCGCAGCGGTCTTCGAGCTCGAGGATGCGCTGCACGCCGGGCAGGTTCACTCCGTCGTCGACCAGCGCGGTCACCCGCTGGATGCGGAGGATGTCGTTCTCGCTGTAGCGGCGTGTGCCGCCCGAGGTCCGGGTGGGAGTGATGAGTTGACGTCGCTCATAGAGTCGGAGCGTCTGGAGTCCCACTCCGGACAATTCCGACGCGACCGAAATGCTGTAGACACCTCTGTCCGAGGCTATGTGCGTGGGCTGCGGCATCGCCCTCCGTTCTTTGCGCCCAGCCGACTGAAGCTGAGCTGCTTGATCGGAAACCTATGTCGGACAGTATAGGTCTTATGCTCACGGTGACTGCAAATCCCCGATGCTGGGCGGCGTCGACGGCGGGAGCGCCGTGCAGGCGGCGTCGTACGCGTCGATGAGCCAGGCCGCGGATTCGTCGGCCACCGTTCGTGTTTCGTCGTCGGATACGTCGAAGAACTGGACCCGCCACGGTTCGTCGGCGTCCTCGTCGTCGAGGCCGACGGCGGCTGTGGTGTTGGTCGCGGTCAGGTAGCGGCCCAATTCGAAGTCGACACGCAGCGCATAGTGCCCGCCTTCGTTGACGACGTAGGCCACTCGATGGGTTGCGACTTCGAGGACCTGCAGGGCGTCGGCGTACCGCCCGGCGAACTCAGACTTGCGGGGCACGGATTCTCGTTTCTGTGTCGAAGCAACAGCTTGCGATCGAAAGTGGCCAGGCAGCCAGAGCTACGTTACGGGATCGCAGGTCGACGTCGGCGAGTCGTCTGCTTCGGCAGGTTGGATCGCCGCATCCGGCGTCGGAGTCTGACGAAAAACTGACGTCTCGAGTTGACAATTATCGATCTCACCGATAGACATAAATCTGTGTCCATGAGTGTAGATTTTGAATCTCGCGAAGGGGAGGTCGGACGATGACCCCGGTATCTGTGAACGGCAAACCCGCGATCGGCCGACCCGTTTCGGATATTCCGCTACTGGTGAGCCCGTCAAGCGATCGCGTGGTGGCGGTGTTACTGATGCTGGTGTTGGTGACGATGGCCGTCCTGTACGGGCCGACCCTCATGCAGGCCTAGCGCGGGAGCGCAGTTTCGAATTCGAGGCCCGACGGTGGGGGTGCGCTCGCGTGCCGTGCCGGTGCGTCGCCTGCGTTGTCGCTGGACCGCAGGCGACGCACGCACCTCGAAGAGACAGTCTGACCGTCGTGACGAGAACCTTCTCGGCGTACGACGCTCCTGGATGAAGACCTCCGCGGGCCACGATGTGGTGGCTGCGGAACAAGCGTCGCGGATGCCGCATCCGCGACTGGCTCCACGAATTACAGAAGGAGAAGCAGATGGCAATTGCAGACGACGCACGAAACAAGGTTGACGACCTGAAGGGTCGCGCGAAGGAAGCCGCCGGCGCCGCGACCGGCGACGACGACCTCAAGAATGAGGGAAAGGCCGACCAGGGGCTCGCCGATGCGAAGCAGAAGGTCGCCGACGCCGCTGACAAGGTCAAGGAAGGTGTCGACTCGATCAAGGACAAGTTGACCGGCAACTGATCGTCGGGCCCGCGGCAGGTGGGGTGAATTCGTTCGTCTCATCGCCGCTGTGTTCGACATTGAAATCCGGTGGGCAGCGCTGTCGAGAGGACTCGGCAGCGCTGCTCATATCCTTATCGGCGAGTTCGGTGCGCGGAGAATCTGGTCGTTGCGAACGATGCGCGGTCCGCGCGCTCGTGTGGGCTGCGTCGACGTCGGAATGAACGCAAGTGGCGACGGGCCCTCGGCTCCACGCGCACGAGCGATCCCCGGAGTGGCCGCACCTGTTCGACTACACGCGACCGTCGCCGGCCAACAGTGACAGTAGCGACGTCGGGTCGTCGGGGAGGCCCGTCCCGTGCCAGGCGACGATCTGATCCGGCCGGACGATCACGGCCTTGGCCCCCATCGTTTCAGCGAGCCCCGAATGGCGCAGGTGCTCGACCCGCAGCGGCATCGTCAATGCGTTCGCCGCCGCTGTGACGCGATCGACCGGCTCGTCGTCAAGCATCAACAGCGTGTACTCCGGCCCGACCATGTCCAACGTAGAGCGTCCGGGTGAGAGCCATGCATGCGGCAAGCGTCGGCCGACGCAGGCCCGCGTGGGCCAGTCCTCGACGGTGGCGATCGTTGTCGGCAACACGGACGAGTTTGAATATCGTTGCCCCAGAACAAGATCAAGGCTGAAGTACTCGCGCCGTTTGGTGGCTGAGATCCGTTCGGCGAGCGCTGTGCGCGCGGTCCGTCCCGCGTCGTCGGGTGCGTCGAGATCCGCGCGGATGAGGTCCGTCGAGAGCACCGACATGTTCTGCGCGGCCTCGTCGATGATTCGCTGCTGTAGTGCGCGTCGCTCGGCCTCGTAGGAGTCGAGCAGCGCGGGCCCACCCCAGCCGTCGAGAACTGCGGCCATCTTCCAGCCGATATCGACCGCGTCGCCGATCCCGGTATTCAGGCCGTGACCACCGAACGGCGGATTGAGGTGTGCGGCGTCGCCGATCAGGAAGCAGCGCCCGGCCCGGCATCGATCGGCCATCTCCATGCGCGCCGTCCAGGGGTCGATGCTGACGATCTCTACCGGCCGCGCTTCGCCCAGGGCGCCCGCGACAGTGGCGGCGGGATCGAAGTCCGGTGCCGTGCCGTCCACCCCGAACGCGATCAGCCACCAGGTGCCGGTGCGGTCGACGGGGCCCATCAGCCCGGGTACCTCGTCGTTGATGAGCCAGGTCTGAACCGCAGGTGGTGTCGTCAGCCGGCTCATCAGCTTCTCGTCCCGGAACACGATCCCGACGTTCGGCGACAATGCCTGGTGCCCAACGTATTTCGCGCCTATGGTGTCGCGGACAATGCTTCGTCCACCATCCGCACCGAGGACGTAGCAGGCCTCGACCTCGCGTGTGCCGCCGGTCTCGTCAACGATCCGCACCCGCGCCGCAGCGTCGTCCTGCCGGACGTCGGCGACACGTGAGCCGACGGCCAGCGTGCATGTCGGTAGTTCGGCCACGACCTCCCGGAACAGATCCTCCAGCACGTACTGTGGCAGCTGCTGGCCGAGCACCGGCGCCACGCCGTCGGGATCGGACAAGCCGAGCACCCCGGAGAATCGGGTGATCTCGGTGCCGAGCAATGTCGTCGCAAAGGAAACGTCGCTGGACCACGACGGCGGCAGAGGAGCCCGTGCGCGCAGTGCCTCCTCGAGTCCCCAGCGCCGAATGTGTTCCAGCGTACGCATATTGAGCGTCTTGGCTCTCGGTCGCAGTCGCGTCGGCTCGGCTCGCGGCTCGACGATGACGCAGTCGATGCCGCGGTGCCCGAGTTCGATGGCGGCGCTCAGACCGACGGGACCGGCACCGGCGATGACGACCTGCGTCGTGGGCGGAACCTTCACGCGGCCGCTGCCCGGGCACTGCAGGACAGCGCGAACGCCAATTGGCGCAGGTGGGTTTCGGTGGACCGCAAGTGGTGGTCGATCGAGTGTCCCACCCCGGGGACCAACTCGACGGTGGCCCGTCCCGCGAATGCGTCGGCGAATGCGGCCAGGGCTTCCGGTGTGGTGTCCCAGAGTGCATCGTGCTCGGCCAGCGCGTTGTGAACCGGCACGGCGACCTGCGCCGCGACTGCGGCGAGACGTTCACGCGCCCACCGCGGTGCCTCGGTGAGTTCGATGAAAGGTGTTGGCGCATAGGAATTTCGGGCGGCGATGAGCGCTTCGGGCGAATACGTTCCGGGCGGGCCGAACATGATCGCCTCGCGCTGTTCGGCGGGCAGTTCGACTATGCCGGACAGCCCGAGTCCGCCGAGTTGCTCCGACGCCCCGCCCGCCGGTATCCGCGCGCCCATGCCGGTCGCCGACACCCCGACCAATCGCCACGCGGGCCGTCGGGCCGCGATCTCCAGCGCGATCATTCCGCCGATCGAATGGGCGACGAGGACCACGTCGCCGGGTCCGTGGTCGGCGAGCGCCTTGCCGATAGCGACGTCCAAGATCTCGGCTTGCCGCGCGAAGGTGTTGGTCTGTTCGGGAAGGACGCTACTGCCGCCGTACCCGGGGCGGTCCACCGCCAGCACGGCGAACCCGTTGCGGGTTGCGACCTCGTTGAAGGAGCCTGCGGGCGATCCGGCTACGTCGTAGTAGCCGCTGGTGTACGTGCCGCCGTGCAACGTCACGAGCAACGGCGATCGTGAGTCAGCCGCTGCGGGCCGCAACAGTGTTGTGGCGATTGCTACGCCGTCGGCGTCAATGACCTGGTGATTCACAACGAATTCCTCCTGCGATATGGCGTGTGTCACACGGTAGCCGCAATATGTTATAACAGCAAGGCTTCCGAAGAGCTGCCAAGTGAGTTCACCGGCGCTCAGCGGGCCGCGGTGGCAGGCTCTCGGTTGTAGGCGTCCAATGCGCGATGTGCTGCCTGCTCATTGCGAGCGAGATGCTCGAACACTGCCTCTGCGGCCAGATCGGGTACTCGCTGACGAAACGCCTCGATCAGATGCTCATGCGCCTCACCTCGCCGTTCGTGCTCATGAGGGTCGACGTCGAGCAGCCCGAAACCGATCCGGATGTATCGTTCCGCGGCCCGCCACAGAGTGGTCAGTGTTCGTGCATCCCACTGTGTCGCAGCGGGTTTCAACAACGCGAGATGAAACTGAAGGTGGCTGTCGTAGATCGCGTCCATGCTGAGCTTCTCGTCCGCGAACTCGACGGCGTGCTCGGCGAGCCGATCCAGCTCATTCACCGTCAACAGTTGGCACGAGCGACTGGCCAGTTCGGGCTCGAGTATCTTCCGCAGTCGGTAGATCCCGTGCAGGTCGTCGAGGTTCAGTGGAGTGACGCGGCTGCTTCGGCCCGGCCGGATGATTACCAGCCCTTCGCTTTCCAGGCTGCGCAGGGCCTCGCGGACCGGGATGAAACTTACATCGAGCAGGCCAGCGATCTCGCGGAGTGAGAATTCGCGCCCCGGCGCAAGTGTGCCGTTCAGGATGGTCCGACGGAGTTCGTCGGTGACCTGTGTGGCCACCGAACGCGACTCGATCGGACGGATCTGGCCTTCGGCTGACAAATCGTGCTCCTTCGCGCTGGGCTGGCCTGCAAACGCCGTTATATCGCACAGGGTACCGCAGGTAATGCGACGTCGTGGGTGCTGTTGAGCCAGGCGAGCGGCCTTGCTGTTATAACATATTGCTGTTAGCGTGTGGTCTACGCCACAGTGAGGCATGGTGGCATCGCGCTCACCGGAAGTGATGCCGTTTGGTCGCGCCCGATTCGCCCAGATCGACGACGTCGGGGCAGGACACGTCGGCGAAGAACAAGGAGGATTGATGAAGATCATCAACACGAACGGCCGTCTCGGACTCGTTCGTCCCGGGGGATACGTCGACGTCGAGGAGGCCAGCAACGGCGAATTCGGCCCGGATGTCGCGTCGATCTACGACAGGTGGGACGAGTTCGTCGAGTGGGCGGGGGCGGTCGACGCGTCGTCGATCGTCGAGGTCGACCCGGCCGGACTCGGGGCGCCGTCGCCCCGGCCGCGGCAGGTTTTCGCGATCGGGCTCAACTATCGCGACCACGCCGAGGAAGCGAACATGCAGATCCCGACGGATTCGATGGTCGTGTTCACCAAGTTCGCGTCGTCGATCACCGGTCCCAACGATGACATCGTGCATCCGGGCGGATCGGTGGACTTCGAGACCGAGCTGGTTGTCATCATGGGGCGCAAAGCCTTTCATGTCGATCGTGCAGATGCGTGGTCGTTTGTGGCGGGCGTGACGATGGGGCAGGACGTGTCCGAACGGGAACTTCAGCTGCGTCCGCCGTCACCGCAGTTCGGCCTCGGCAAGTCCTATCCGGGTTTCTCCCCGATGGGTCCCTGTCTGGTCACCCCGGACGAGTTCGCCGACTGCGACGACATCGAACTCGGCTGCCGGGTCAACGGTGAGCAGATGCAGAAGGGGCGCACCGGGAACATGATCTTCCCGGTGGCACGCGTCATCGAATACCTGTCCGCAGTGCTGCCCCTGTATCCCGGTGATGTGATCTTCACCGGCACCCCCGCCGGTGTCGGCGTCGCCCGAGATCCCGCGCGCCTGCTGTCGGTGGGTGACGAGCTCGTCACCCACGGGGTGGGCATCGGCGAGATGCACAACCGATTCGTCGCACCGAGCGACTGACCCGACATCAAAGAAACAGTCCACACCGCCTTCGCAAACCACATCGCACAACCAACCACCCACACCACGAAGGAGCGTGATTCGATGTCCGCCAAGCCCAAGTTCGCCCATGTCGTCTTCCAGACCGGGCAGCCGAACGAGATGCGAGACTGGTACTGCACCGTGCTCGACGGTCACGTCGTCTATCAGGACGACGCGTTGTGCTTCATCACCTTCGACGACGAACACCACCGGGTCGCGCTATTGAGCCCGCCGATGGAGATGACCCGCAAGTCCCCGACTACCGCGTGCGCACACCACACCGCATACACCTTCGAGAACATCGACGACCTGCTCGATCGCTATGTCCTGTTGCGCGACAGGGGCGTACGCCCGGCAGTCTCCATCGCTCACGGCGTGACCACCTCGCTCTACTACCAAGATCCCGACGGGAACTTCGTCGAGATGCAGATCGATAACTTCGCTGAACCCGACGACGCCACGGCGTATATGAAGGGCCCCGAGTACGCAGCCGATTCAGTCGGTCCGGCCTTCGATCCGGAGGCTCTCCTGCAGGCGCGCCGCGGCGGCGCATCGGTGGACGAACTGACGAATCGGGCGTGGGCCCTCAAGGCCGACCTTCCCAACCCGATGTCTGTACTCGTCCCCGCCTGACCGCAAATGACCGCGACAACAGCGGCGGCCGCAGGCGCCGGCATCGATCCCGAGCGCGCCAAAGACATCATGGGCAGCGTATGCGCGCCCGTGGGCGTGGTCACGACGACCGAGGACGGTCGAACATACGGTGCGACGGTGAGTTCGTTCGCCGCACTGTCGATCGAACCGCCCCTGATCACCGTGTCGTTCGAACGGACGTCCTACCTGCTTGGCCGCATTCGGTCGGCCGGTCGGTTCGGCGTCAATCTCCTCGGCCACGGCCAGGACGACCTCGCGACGACGTTCGCCCGACGCGGCGTGGACCGATTCGCCGAGACCGCCTGGCACCTCGATTCAGGCCTGCCGCGGATCGAGGGAGCGGCCGGCTGGTTGGCCTGCGACCTGTATGACACCGTCGAAGGAGGCGATCACCTCCTGCTATTCGGTCTCGTCACCCGCGTCGCGCGCGTCGACCTCCCGCCTCTTATCTACGCGCACCGAACATTCGGCACGCACTCCCGTTTCGGTGATCGGAAACGTCCGTTGATCGCCGACGTCATCGCAGCTTGCTCATGCTGATCGGCCGCCTTTCAACCCCATCCGAGGAATCACAATGACCACCATCGAGAGCCCGACGCCGGGCGTCACCCGCGAGCACCCTGACGAGGTCGTTGCGCGAGTGCGTGCGCTCGCACCACTGATCGCCGCGAACTCCGCCTCCGGAGAGGAGGCGAGACGCGTCGTCGACGAGTCGATCACCGCCTTGACTGAGGCCGGGGCGTTTCGGGTTGCCCAACCCACTCGGTACGGGGGATACGCGACGTCGATGCGGACGATGTTGGACGTATCCGCGGCCGTCGGTGAGGCCGACGGCGGAACCGCGTGGGTGGTCACGCTGTGCAATGTGTGCGCGTGGATGACGGGGCTCTTCCCCGAGCGCGCTCAGGACGACGTCTGGGCAGACAACCCCGACGCACGCGTGTCCGGGGTCCTCTCGCCGACCGCCGAGGCGACCAGGATCGACGGCGGTTTTCGGGTCACCGGTCGCTGGTATTACAACTCCGGCTCGTGGCATGCCGACTGGGCGGTTCTCGGCATCCCGATCACCGACGAGAACGGTGACATCGTCGATCAGGGGCTAGCGCTTGTGCCGCGCACCGACCTCGATCTCGAAGAAACCTGGTTCGTGGCGGGTATGCGGTCGTCGGGCTCGAACTGTCTGATAGCCACCGACATCGTTGTCCCAGACCATCGCATCGTCCGAGTCCCAGGCGCGATCGACGGCGACTATCTCGCCGATCATCCAGACGAAGCCTTGTACCGTTCGTCGTTCGTGCCCATCCTGTCGCTGGTACTGGCGGGTCCGCAACTCGGCATGGGGCGCAGGGCACTCGAGATCGTCCGGGAGAAGGCGCCGAAGAAGGCCATTTCCTACACATTCTATGCGGCACAAAGTGATTCGGTTGCTTTCCAGCTCCAGATCGCGGAGGCCGCGATGATGATCGACACCGCGCACCTACATGCCTACCGGGCGGCCGACGACATCGACCGGGCCGCCGCCCGTGGCGAATACCTCGACGTTCTCACCCGAACTCGGGTACGCGCCGACACAGGCTGGGTCCTCGATCACGTCACCCGGGCCATCGACATCCTGTTGTCGGCGCACGGGGCGGGGTCGTTCGCCGATGTCAATCCGCTACAACGGATCTGGCGCGACTCCGCGGTGGCCGCGCGGCATGCGGTTACGCTGCCCGCCGTCAACTATGAGATCTACGGCAAGGCACTGCTGGGTCGCGACGACCAGATCACCCCGCTCATCTGAGCTCAACCGCGCGCGGCGACCGCGTGCGTCAACCGCGTGCGTCGACCGAGTGCAACGACGACCGCGTGCTACGACAACCGAAGGTAGAGCGATGCCCGACAACAGTGTTGAAGACTGCAAGATCTGCGCGATGGGACAACCGGGGACCAACGACACCGTATTCCACGACGACCTGTGGTCGGCAGGCATCGGGCCCGGTATGGAAGTTCCCGGCTGGATCGTCCTGCGCACGAGCCGACACACCGAGTTGATCACCGGAATCGACGACGCCGAGGCCGCGACGCTGGGCACTCGCGCCCGCGACCTGGCCTCGGCGCTCAGTGAAGTCACCGGCGCGCAACGCGTCTACCAGATGGCCTTCGGCGAGAACCATCCGCATTATCATCTGCTGATCACAGCACGGCCGGAGACTCTTCCGGCGGCACGGCGCGGCGGAAAGATCCTCAGCCTCCTCGACGACGGTGCCGTCGACGAAGCGGCGGCCCGCACCCTGATCCCCCGAATCCGCGCCGCATATGAACAGATCCGAGCAACCGCCGGGCAAGTCGCGTCGTGACGGGTAGCACCGATGCGATCATCGCGGTGTCGCAAGTTGTCCTGCGCGAACGGCAAGCCCGTGATCGGGGATGGTGGGACCAGATGCGCGACTGCATTCACCCAGCCGCTCAGATCCGGCTGAGTTGGTTCCGCGGCACCGGAGCCGATTTCATCGTCGAATCGCGGGAGATGTCGCGCCGGGGGCAGCGGGCCACGCACCGACTCGGTCCGCCGGTGGTCTCCGTGCGGGAGGATCGAGCGGTCGTGGACATCTCCGCGGCCATCGAATTCCGCGACGCGCTCGACGGGATCGAGGTCGACGTCACCTCCTACACCCGACTGCTCTACCGACTCGAAAGACGTTGCGGCAGTTGGCAGATCCAGTCATTGGATCCGATTTACGAGCGCGACACCCTGCTGGCTACCACGGCGGGTGCCGATGCGGCTCTCGATCACGCCGTCCTGTCGTCCTACCGGCCGTCGTATCGATTCCTGGCCTACTACCTCAACGCGAGTGGCTACGAGATATCCGACGATCTCTACGGCGACGACCGACCAGAGCAGGTCGACGCACTCTACCGATTCAGCTTCGCATGGATGGAACACGACCCCGACCGTTCGTGAGGCAGCGCGTTCGAACCGGGACCCGCACCACATCGATCCGCCTCCAGCAAGGAGATGCACACATGTCCAGCACCGCGCCGACACCCGGCTCCCGCAACCGCGGCAGGGTGGCGATCATCAACGCCCGAGTTTTCGACGGCACGACGCTGCTTGATCCCGCCACCGTGGTCATCGATGGAACGGTCATCGGCGAGGACGCCGCGGGCGCGGAGATGATCGACGCGGCTGGAGCGGTGCTGCTGCCCGGTTTCATCGACGCGCACGTGCACATCGACGCGCCGGAACAACTCCACACTCTGGCCGCGTGGGGAGTGACGACCGGACTGGACATGGCGTGCTGGCCGGCCGATAGAGTCGCCGCGCTGCGAAGGGTTCGCGGCGGCGCGGACTTTCGCAGCGCCGGCCTGCCGGCGATCGGCGACGGTGGACCGCATTCGTGTATGCCCGGCATGGACGCGGACGCGATAGTGCGGACACCCGAGGATGCCCGGCGTCACGTCGCGCAACGGGTGAGTGAAGGCGTCGACTACATCAAGGGGGTCGCCGAGGCGCCGGGAGACGGCGGGCCGTCGTCGGAGGTTCTCCACGCCCTCGTCGCCGCGGCACGCGAGCACGGTCGAAAGACCGTGATCCACGCGGGCAGCCGAGGTGCCTACACGATGGCAGTCGAGTCGGGAGCCGAGTTCATCACCCACGTCCCGCTGGATGGAGTGATCGACCCGCGCGACATCGCGGCGATGAAGGCAAACCGACAGAGCGTGATACCCACCATGACGATGATGGAGGGCATCCTCGCCAAGGTCGCCCCTCACGCCCCGATCGATCACTTGATCGCCAGCGTCGGCGCTCTTCACGGCGGCGGCGTCGAGATCATCGCCGGAACCGATGCGAATACCGCGCCCGGACCGCCGGCCAGGGTCGAGCACGGCGAGAGTCTGCATCACGAATTCGAACTGATGGCTGCCGCGGGACTCACCCCGGCGGAGATTCTGCGCTGCGCCACCGTCCGGCCCGCCGCGGCGTTCGGACTCTCCGATCGGGGAGTCATCGCACCGGGCAAACGCGCGGATCTTCTTCTGGTGGAGGGCGATCCGACCGCGGACATCACCGCGACCCGCAACGTCCGGGCGGTCTGGTGCGCCGGCGTCGAGCATGCACCCGCGGGACGCTAGGGCGACGCTAGGGCGCAGGTCTGTGGGCGGTCGGGGTAAAGATCGGCAGGACGATTTGGTCGACGATGGCTTCGACCTCGGCCGCATCGATCCGTCCGGTGTAGGTGTACTCCGCGACGATCAGTCGTGATCCGACTGCGGTGGTGCGGGCGTTGACCGCCACCGCGTCGACTTCACCGCGTGCCGCGCCGGCCTCGAGCGCCTGCAGCGTGACCGCCTCATACGGATGCACCAGGGTGCGCTGAAACTGCTCGAACAATTCCGGTTCGGTCGTGCGCCGCCCCATGATCGCGAGCATTGCGCGGCCGTGCGGGCGGTCGAGGCTCTCGGCGAGGTGGGTGAACGCGGCCACCAGGTCGGATCGGACCGACCCGGTGTCTGGAACGATCGGCTCGCCGAAGCCGGTGATCGGGTCGGTCAGGGCAGCCATCAGCAACTCGGTCGGTGAAGACCAGCGGCGATAGAGCGACGCCTTCCCGGTGCCCATCTTCGGAGCAAGCTTGTCGAAGGTCAACTGGCCGAAGCCGCCGTCGGCGAACTCGGAGAGCACCGTTTCATAGATGGCGTGGACGAGTGCGTCCCCGCGTCGGCGCGTGCCCTTGCCCGTCGAGCGGCCGTCGTCGGATACCCGTTGGGCCGCTGCCTCCTCCGAGGCTGACGATTTCACCGCAGCTTTCGCCTCCTGCACCTTGTTATCGAACCACGTCATTCGCGGCGGGTTCCGGCGCGGCGACGTTCACCAAGAATAGTGAACAAAGTTGGTCCTAAAGTCTTGTGGCTACGTGTGACGTCGATTACAGTCGGGAGTGAGCCGCTACAGACCTTCCGATCGGTGCAAGTTCCGACCTGGCCGTCGTCCGATCAGTCAACCGGCTGCGCTGCATACGACAGTTCGTCTCCCGTGTAGTGCCTCCATCCCCGGCCACCAGCTTGTTTCTGTGTGAGGAAACCCCTGTGCCCGAATCACATTCCACTGGTCTCGACCCGCGCGATGTCGCGCTCCAGCACGGCTGCTACGCAATGGGCATCACCCCGTTCACCCGCGGCGGCACGCTCGACGAATCGGCGCTTCGCGCCCAAATCCGTTGGCTGGCAAGCGAGCAGGTCGGCTTCTGGCCGGCGAGCCCGGCTACCGGCGAAGGCGTGCTGATGACAGATGCCGAGATCTTCCGGACCTGGGAGATCGCCGCGGAGGAGATCGATGGACGACTCCCCGTCGTCGCCGCCAACCGCGAGTTCCCGACCGCCGACCGCAACATCGCCTTCGCTCGCGAGGCAAAGGCGCTCGGCCTGAACGCAATTCAACTCTACCCGCCGACTCTGGGTCATTCCTTCGTCCCAACCGTCGCGATGCACGATCGGTTCTATGACGAGGTGCTGAGTTCGGTCGACATACCGGTCGTGCTGTCGTGCAACTCCTCGACCGGCTTCGACGTTCCCAGCGACGTCATCGACCGTCTCGTGAGCACGTACCCGCACGTCATCGGCGTGTTCAAGCATCACCCCGACCAGTCGAACGTGGCCGATTTCGTCGCCCGAATCGCTTCGCGGACAACGGTATTGACGATGGCGCCGAAGTTGATGTTCGCCCACGCCGACGGAGCGCGGGGCGAACTCGACAATCTGCAGAACATCGCCCCCCGGACGTGCCGCCGACTGTACGACGCACTCGAAGCCCACGACATCGTCGGCGTGAACGAGAGCTATCGCCGGATCGTCACGCTCGCCTCGGCGATCGCGCACATCGGTTCCGACCGCGCCCTCCCGAGAGTGGTGGTGTACAAGGCGATTTCGCGCATTCTCGGCGGACCGGGCGGCTATCCCCGCGCACCCTATGGCGACGTGACCGTCGCGGACGTGTCCGCACTACGTCGAATGCTCGACGACGTCGGCCTCGTCGACGCCGAAGGGCTTGCGGCACAGGTGATCTGACGAATCTGCCGCTGAACCGACTCGACATCGAACTGGAGGAAACACCGATGACTACTGCAATCCCCGCCCTCGGCGACACCGACTGCGTGCCCACGATTGACGAGGTGCTCGACCGGATCCGGGACCTGCGGCCACTCCTGTCGCGCAACGCCGCGCAGGGAGAACTGGACCGCCGCGTCGTCGAAGAGAGCATCAGCGCGCTCACCGAGGTCGGCATCTTCAAGATCGCCCAACCGCGGCGATACGGCGGATACGAGATGAACCTGCGAGCGCAGATCGAAGTCGCCGCCGCGGTCGCCGAGGCCGACGGCGGAACCGCGTGGGTGGTCACCCTGTGCAATCAGTGCGCGTGGATGACCGGTTTGTTCCCCGAACGGGCACAGAATGATGTGTGGCAGTCGAATCCCGACGCCAAGATCTCCGGAGTCGTCAGCCCCACCTCCACCAGTGTCAAGGTCGACGGTGGGTATCGCGTCACTGGTCGCTGGTACTACAACTCGGGATCGTGGCACGCTGACTGGGCGGTGCTGGGCATGCCGATCGTCGACGACGCCGGGCAACCGACAGATCAGGGAATCGCCCTGATCCCGAGGACCGAGCTGACGCTGGAAGAGTCGTGGTTCGTCGCCGGGATGCGCTCATCGGGCTCGAACTGTCTGATCGCCACCAACGTCTTCGTTCCGGAGCATCGGGTCATCTCCGCACCCGCGGCATGGGAGGGCACCGTCGCCACCGAACACACCGACGAAGTGCTCTATCGCAGCGCATTCACGCCGGTGCTCGCGCTGGGGATCGCTGCGCCCCAACTCGGCATGGCGCGTCGGATACTCGAATTGGTGACTGTCGTCGCATCCACCAAACCCCTGACGTTCACCTTCTACTCGGCCAAGGCCGATTCTCCGGTCTTCCGGCATCAGATCGCCGAAGCGGCGATGATGATCGATTCCGCGCATTTCCACGCCTACCGCGGCGCAGAGATGGTCGATACCGCCGCGGGCGCGGGCGAGTTTCCCGACGCTCTGCACCGTGCCCGGGCCCGCGCCGACGCCGGCCGAGTGGTCGATCAAGTGACTAAGGCCATCGACCTCCTGCTATTCGCTTATGGCGCAGCGGGTTTCGCCGACAGCAATGACCTGCAGCGGCTCTGGCGTGACTCCGCGGTGGCGGCCCGCCACGCCTACATCGTGCCCGCTGTCAGCTACGAGATGTACGGCACCGCGATGCTCGCCGACGGTGACCAGATCACCCCGATGCTGTGAATACGCCCGCACCGCACCGGAAAACACCCCACACAACTCAGCCCGTGCCGACAAGGAGTGCACCATGACCAGCCTGACCGACCCCACCGCCACCGCCGATCGCCGCTCGACCGACGCCTCAGGCATCGTCGACCGCGTCCGCGAACTCCAGCCCCTCCTGCGCGCGAACTCCGCCCAGGGCGAGCAGCAGCGGCGTGTCGTCGACGAAAGTTTCCGGGCACTCGAACAAGTCGGAGCCTTCAAACTGTTGCAGCCCAAACGTTATGGCGGATACGAGAGTTCGATGCGGACCCTGGTGGACGTCTCGGCGGCGGTCGGTGAAGCCGACGGCGGTACCGCCTGGGTGGTATCGCTGCTGAATTCCGGAGCGTGGCTCGCCGGGTGTTTCCCGACTCGTGCGCAGGACGAAGTGTGGGGCGACGCCCCAGATGCGCTGGTGTCGGGAGTGTTCTCCCCGCTGGTGGAGTCGATGAAGGTCGACGGCGGGTTCCGGATCAGCGGCCGTTGGTACTACAATTCGGGATCGCTGCATGCCGACTGGTCGGTCCTGAGTATTCCCGTCACCGACGATGCCGGTGCCGTGGTGGATCAGGCCATGGCACTGGTGCCGCGCCGGGAACTGGATCTCGAAGAGACCTGGTTCGTCGCCGGGATGCGCGCGTCGGGTTCGAATTGCCTGATCGCCGATGGTGTCTTCGTGCCGGAACACCGACTCATGTCGGTACCGGAGGCGCTCGAGGGCATCGTCCCCACCGAACACGACGACGAGACGCTCTACCACTCGCCGCTCGGCCCGTTGTTCACCGTCGGAATGGTCGGCCCGCAGCTCGGCCTGGGCCGTGCCGCGTTGGCGCTCGTGAAAGAGAACGTCACCAAGCGCTCGGTGGCCCACACGATCTACGGCCGAGCGGCCGACTCCGTCGCGGTCCAGCTTCAACTGGCCCAGGCGGCGATGATGATCGACACCGCGCACTTTCACGCGCACCGCGTGACCGACGACATCGACTCGGCGACCGCGCGCGGCGAACAATTGGATTTCTCGGCCCGCGCCCGCATCCGCGCCGACATCGGCTGGGCGATCGAGCACGTCGTCAAGGCCATCGACACTCTCCTCTACGTGCACGGCGCGGGCAGCTTCGCCGAAAGCAGTCCGCTGCAACGGATTTGGCGCGACTCCGAAGTCGCTGGCCGACATGCCGGCATCCTACCGATGGTCTGCTACGAGATCTACGGAAAGTCCCTCGTCGACTCGGATATCCGGATCACCCCGGTGATCTGACCAACCCACACCATCTGAACAGGAGTACAAGAGTGTCCATTTCGCCGACGTTCGCCCATGTCGTATTCCAGACCGCACAGATCGACGAGATGCGCGACTGGTACTGCGCCCTGCTCGACGCCCATGTCGTCTACGAGGGACACGGGATGTCGTTTCTGACATTCGACGACGAGCACCACCGCATCGCTCTGGCACACAACCCCGATCTGGTCCGCAAACCGGACAACGCCGCGTGCGTCAATCACGTCGCCTACACCTTCCCGGATCTCGACGCACTGCTCGACAGATACCTGTCGTTGAAGGCCAACGGCATCGAACCGTGGAAGCCGGTACAGCACGGCGTCACCACCTCCCTCTACTACGAGGACCCCGACGGCAATCATGTCGAGATGCAGGTCGACAACTTCACGACCGCGGATGAGGCCACCGCCTACATGGAGGGCGCCGAGTACGACGCAGACCCGATCGGCGTCGGCTACCGGCCCGAGCTCATGGTCGAAGCACGACGTGCGGGTGTCGCGTGCGCCGAATTGCAGACACGCTCGTGGGCACTGACGACGAGTCCCGAACTGCCCCATCCGATGGCCGCCGAGTAGCACCGACTCAACATTCATCGCCGGGCCGTCGGCCGGGCATCAGCAGAAAGAGACATATCTCGATGTCGATAACCGAAGTGCCGGTCTTGATCGTCGGCGGCGGTGGTTGCGGTTTGGCCGCGTCGATCTTCTTGTCCGACTTGAACATCGACCATCTCGTGATCGAACGACGCCTGACGGGGTCCGGACTGCCCAAGGCGCATTACCTCAATCAGCGCACGATGGAGATCTTCCGTCAGCACGCCCTCGCCGATGCGATCTACGAGGTCGGCACGCCAATCGAGAAGATGGGCAGCGTCAATTGGGCGACCTCGCTGGGTGGTGACGGACCACTGGACCGGCGATCACTCGGCCGGCTCGATGCGTTCGGCGGCGGTGCGCTTCGGGAGACCTATTCCCGCGACAGTCCGTGTCTGTCCAGCAACTATCCGCAGAGTCGGCTCGAGCCGCTGCTGCGCGACGTGGCCGAGGAACGTGGCCCCGGTCGCGTGCGGTTCCACCACGAACTGACCAGGCTGCGGCAGGACAGCGACGGTGTGACCGCGTCGGTCACCGATCTGGATTCGCGCGAATCCTATTCGGTCCGAGCGCAATACGTCATCGCCGCCGACGGCGGCAAGACCGTCGGCCCGATGTCGGGTATCGAGATGACCGGCCAGACCGGACTCCTCGACATGATCAGCGTCCACTTCAGCGCTGACCTCTCCGGATACTACGACGACGCCGACATGATGACCTGGCTGATCAATCCGGACGGCTGGGATGGGTGCGGACTCGTGCAGATGGGACCCACCTGGGGTGCGCAGTCCGAGGAATGGGTTCTGAATTCCGTTCTGCCACCGGATGATCCGGCCCGCAACGAGCACAGCCTGATGCCCGACCGGGTGCGCGGGCTGCTCAAGCTTCCCGACCTCGAGATGCGGGTCCATCGAATCAACAGCTGGATCATCGAAGGCGTCGTCGCCGAGCGCTACCAGGACGGGCGGATCTTTCTCGCCGGCGACGCCGCGCACCGACACCCGCCGACCACCGGGCTCGGCTTGAACACCGCCTTCCAGGATGCCCACAACCTGGCCTGGAAGTTGGCGGCCGTGCTCAGCGGGCAAGCGTCGGCTGCGTTGTTGGCCACCTATGCCGCCGAGCGGCAGCCGATCGGTACCCGCAATGTCGACTGGGCCATGTTCACCTTTTTCAACCACCTGGTCCTCGACCCCGGCTTCGGTCTGCTGCCCGGCGCGGCCCCCGAACAGAACGTCCAGGCCTTGGCGGCCTTCTTCGCCGACGATCCCATGGGACAGACCCGCCGCGCCCGCGCCGCCCACGTCCTCGACACCCAGCGCACCGAATTCCAAGCGCACGATCTCGAGATCGGCTTCTCATACGACGTCGGGGCACTCATCCCGGACGGCACCGAGAGGCCCGAGCGGGACCCGATGGGCGCCACCTACCGCCCGTCGACCCGCCCCGGACATCGGCTTCCGCACGCCTGGCTCGAGCACGACGGTCGGCGACTGTCCACCCACGACCTGTCGCCGCATAGCAGCGGTTTCGCACTGATCACCGGACCAGATGGTGACGCCTGGCTCGACGCCGCCCGACAGGCCGCGGACAGATTCGGTATCCAACTGACCGCGATCAAGGTCGGCGAGCACGGCGAGTACCTCGACACCGACGGGCGGTGGCGTGCGGTTTGCCAGATCAGTGATGCGGGTGCGGTGCTCATCCGCCCGGACAAACACATAGCCTGGCGAATCAGCGGTGCACCGGAGGGCAGCCACGTGGACGCGCTGATCGGCGCGCTGACTGAGATTCTCCGCCCCGCACCGCCGGAGTGAGGGGGCGTGTGTCGACCGGTCAGTGTCACAACAGTCGGTTCACCAAGTCGGTGATGCGGTAGTCGACGAGCTTGCGCATCACCAGGGCCGTCGTCGTTCTGGTGACTCCGGGGATGTCGAGGATCATGCCCGTGATGCGGTAGAGATCGTCGGCGTCGCGGGCCACGACGTGTACGAGCAGATCACTCACCCCGCTGAGTCCGTGAACTTCGAGTACCTCGGGCACGTCGTCGAGCGCCGCGGCGATGGCGGTCAACTGTCGCTGGGTGACACTCGTCAGGACGAAGGCGGTGAGCGGATAGCCGAGCGCCGACGGGTTGATGCGACGTTCGAAGGACCGGAGCACGCCGCGGTCTTCGAGCCGGGACATCCGAGCCTGGACGGTGTTGCGTGCCAATCCGGTTCGGTCGGCGATCGCCACGACGGTCGCGCGCGGGTCGGCGGTGAGCGCCGACAGGATCCGGGCATCGATTCCGTCGACGTCGGCGGAGCGATCTTCGCTGGGCAAACTGCCAACCTTTCCACGTGGCCGGAACAGATGTGTGCGCACAATGCGCAATGTGCTCGCGCGTTGTTGTGCTTACTGTACAGCGATGATGGACTGATCATTGAGATCTGCACACAGACTCTCACTTGCGTGAGCGGGCCCAACCGGCCCGCCACGCGCCGTAACGGAACACGTTCCGGCGTCTTTCGCACATCAATCGCCCGCTCGTATCGAGTCAGGACAAGCAACCCCGGCGAGTGCTACCAGGCTTCTAGAGAAGGATTCTTTCCGATATGAACGCACAACGGACCGTCGATGAGATCGCCGACCACGCGGATGTGCCCGACGCGCTGAGCACTGTCGAAGAGCGGGTGCTCTGGCTCTCGACGGCGATCATCCACCACGCGAACCGGGTCCGGCCGAATCCGTCGGGGATGAAAGTCGGCGGACACCAGGCGTCGTGCGCGTCGATGGTGTCGATCATGACGTCGCTGTGGTTCGAACATCTCCAGGCCGGCGATCGGGTGTCGGTGAAGCCGCATGCATCGCCGGTGCTGCACGCCATCAACTACCTGCTCGGCGAGCTCGACGAGTCCTATCTGACGACATTGCGCGAATTCGGTGGGCTGCAGTCTTATCCGAGCCGGATCAAAGACCCTGATCCGGTGGACTATTCGACCGGATCGGTCGGCATCGGCGCCACGGCGCCGATCTGGGCGGCCATCGCCCGTCGGTACGTCGATGCCAAGCTCACCTCCACTGGAGCCGGTCGGCAGTATTCGTTGGTCGGCGACGCCGAACTCGATGAAGGGGCGGTGTGGGAGGCGATCCTGGACCCGGCGGTGCGGGACCTGGGGGAGGTCGTCTGGATCGTCGACCTCAACCGGCAATCGTTGGATCGCGTGGTGCCGAACATCGCGGCCGGACGATTGGAGGGCATGTTCGGGGCGGCCGGATGGCAGGTCATCACGGTGAAATTCGGCGCACTCCTGGAGCGGCTGTTCACCCGGGCGGGCGGCGACGCACTGCGCGAGCGCATCCTGAGTATGCCCAACCCGGAGTACCAGCGGCTGTTGCGTTGCACCGCAAGCGAATTGCGATCCCGACTGCCCGGTGACTCCGACGCGGCCGGACAGATCGCGGGTCTCCTCGCCGAACTCGACGACGTCACCTTGACCCGTGCCATCCGCAACCTCGGCGGACATGACCTGGCGGCGTTGCGTCATGCGTACGCGCAGATCGACGACTCCCGACCGACCGTCATCATCGCCTACACCATCAAAGGGCACGGATTGCCCACCGAAGGACATCCGCAGAATCATTCGTCGCTGCTGACGACGGATCAGTTCGCCGACCTCGCGTCAGGCATGGGCACCGACCCGGACCGGCCGTGGTCCAGATTCCCGACCGCGAGCGACGCCGGTCGGCTCTGCGCGGCGACCGCACGGCGGCTGGCCCGGACTCCGGTCGAAATGCATTCTCCGCCTGCGGTTCCCGAGGATCTCGGGCGCACACCGTCGGGCACGTCGACGACGCAGGCGGCTCTGGGCCGCGCGCTGATCTCGTTGACTCGGGACGCGCCGGCAGCCGCGCAGCGGATCGTCACGGTGAGTCCGGACGTCAGTTCCACCACCAATCTGGCCGGGTGGGTGAACAAGGTCGAGGTCTGGTCGCCGACCGAACGCCGCAACTGGTTCAACGACGACGCCGAGACCATCATGCACTGGCGAGAGAAGCCGACCGGGCAACACATGGAGCTCGGCATCGCCGAGACGAACCTGGTCGGCCTGATGGGCGAGCTGGGCGCCACCTGGAGTCGCTGGGGTGAGCCGTTGCTCCCCATCGGAGTGATGTACGACCCGTTCGTCGAGCGTGCGCTGGAGCCGTGGTCGTACGGCATCTATGCCGGCGGCCAATCGATCCTGGTCGGTACGCCGTCGGGTGTGACGCTGGCCGCCGAGGGCGGTGCGCACCAGTCCATCACCACCCCGTCGATCGGGCTCGAGCAACCGGGGTGCGTCAGCTACGAGCCCGCGTTCGTCATCGACACCGAGTGGACGCTGCTCGCCGCGATGAGTCGGCTGGGCCGACCCGACGGAAGTTCGGCGTATCTGCGCCTCTCGACCAGGCCGGTCGCGCAGATCCTCGCTGCGGTACCCGACGATCCGGCAGCACGCGAGCGCCGCCGCCGTCACGTCGTGGCGGGTGCCTACCTCCTGCGTCGAGTCCCCGACCCCGCGGTCACGCTGGTCGGCATGGGTGCTCTGATGCCGGAGACCCTCGCTGCCGCAGATCGGTTGGCGGGTCAGGGAATCGCGGCCGACGTGGTGTGCGTGACGAGCGCCGGCCTGCTGTTCGAGGCGATGCAGGCGCGCCGGGGGCTGTCTGAGTCGCCGACCTGGATTCTGGACCAGGTCTTTCCCGCCGAACGCGCGGCGCCGATGGTCACGGTCCTCGATGGGCACCCGCACACCCTGTCCTTTCTCACCGGGGTCCACGGAGTACCCGGAGCCGCGCTCGGTGTCAGCCGATTCGGACAGGTCGGTTCGCTCGACGACGTCTACCGCCTGCACGGCATCGACACCGACAGCATCGTTCGAGCCGCGCTGGACCTGGTGGGATGACGGGACGGCGGCAGTCGTCAAGACTTGAAAATTGTTACCCCACAACAGATCTCGACTCCGCGTCGATATGGAATCAATAGAGGAATGACAGTATGAGTAGCGCACCGATTCGGCTCGCACGTATCGCGGCACGCTTGGCCACGGGCACCACCTATGCGAAACTCGGTTTCGACGCCGCTTACGATCCAGGGCCGCGAGTTGGCATGGCGGCGCCGATGCTCGCGGCGCTCCGTCGGGTGATACCGCTGCCCGACGACGAATTGATCGTCCGTGCCAACGGAGCCGTGCAGGCCGCGGCTGGCGCCGCGATGATCGTCGGACTCGCGCGACGCCCCTCGGCTGCCGTGCTCGTCGGTTCGCTGATCCCCACCACGATCGCCGGACATGCCTTCTGGAGCGTCGACGACCCGGCCGCACGAAAGATGCAACAGGTCCAGTTCCAGAAGAATATGGCGATGTTGGGCGGTTTGCTGTTCGCGATAGCCGACTGTGAAGGATGATCGACCGGGCTGAATCGCGCGATCGAGGCGTTTCGTCGGACGGGTCGACTCGAGAATCGGCGAGTCTGGTCGAGATCGCCGCGGCGGTCGATGCATTGCAATCGTGCATCGCAGCTAACCCGCGAGCGTCGTGTAGAAGAAGTCGCGGCGGTCGGTGGTGAGGTATCGAGTAGCGGGGCCGGGGGTCCAGGGCAGCAGCTTTGTCGGGTTGAGACGGTGGGGGCTGGACACGGTCGGGGTGAAGATGGTGAATGTGGACATGCCGGGGTGCATGTCGAGTTGCATGGCGCGTACCGCACCGGCGTCGGCGAGTGCGGTGGCGAGGGTCGCTAGATCGAGGTGGTTGCCGATGACGTAGACGATGTTTCCGTTGTGGTCGACGCCGAGGCCCGATCGCCAGGTGTACTGGTATTGAAGGTGAGTTCCGCCCCAAGCGGCGCTGCTGGTGGACTGCTGTGGGAGCGCCGCGGCGTGGTCCACGATCAGAGCGAGGTTCTGGCGAGCCGCGACCAGGTGCGCCGTGTTTGTGACGTCCCGACCCCATTGACCGACGTCGAGTCGGCCGTGGTCGTCGATCGTGGCTGTAGCTTGACCGACGATCAGTGGTTTGTATTCATGGCCGAACGCGTAGACGCCACCGGTGATGTCGTCGAATCGGAATCCGGAGTTGAAGACGGCCACGAGGCTTGCGGCTTCTGTCGTGGGTACTTTGGCGGGGCTCTGGCCGACCGGGGACCGCGGCTGCTGAGTTCCGGTCATGTAGTGCGTTGTCGTGGCGGTGGAGTCGATGATCGCGACGCCGGTGACGATACTGGGGTGGGTCGGGTCGGGTTCGAATGCGCTGATGTAGACGGTCGGTCGCCCGTGCCGGGTACGGCCGGCCACCCAGCGTGGCGGTGTATGCGAGCCAGTGGGGACGGGCAGGTTCGGCAGTGCGATCGCCGCGGTTTGTGCAGGTTGGCCATGCTGGAATTGGTTGATGTCGGCGGCCTCGCGCGACGGTTGGTGGCGGGTGTAGTACCACGTTTCGACTTGGTCGACGAGGGGGCCGGCTCCGTGGTCGCGCAGCCACGACGATGTTTTGTCCGCGAAACTCGTATAGCCGGGAGCGGTGATCGCGCGAACATACGATGTGCCGACCGTCAGTAGAAGCGCGGCCGCCAGGACGACCGCCGTCGCGGTCAGGAGTTTGGCTCGTGCTGTGCGGGCGTGCTCGACGGGCGCCCTGGCGGTTGGATTCGCCGCTGCCCGACCACCGGTGTGAATCGGTGCCGGGTGGGGGCGTCGCGGCGCGCTGCGCATGTGTCGAGAGTGCTCTGCGGGCGCTGTGGTCAGCCTTTGGAATGCTGAAGGGACGCTGAAGACTCCCAGGTACGCACGTTTTAGCTGGCTAGTCTCGAATGATGAACGGCCGTGTCCGACTCCTTGTGACGTTTGTACGCGAACGTACCGGTGGTGTCCGTGTTCGGCTCACGGCGTTGGTGACGGTGCTGTTGGCAGCCGCGTTGGCGATCGCAGCCGCGATCATGCTGTTTCTGGTGCACGCCTCGCTGACTGATTCGGCGGATGCGGCGACGGGGTCGAGGGCGCTGGCCGTGGCGTCCGTCGTTCAGGTGGAAACCGTGGCCGGGATCGATGCCGACGCATTGGCCGCGACGACGGGTATCGACGTGGTTCAGGTCATCGACAGTCGGGGGCGTCTGGTGGCAGGCACGCATGGTGTGCGTGGCATCGCCCACGTTCTTCCGATGTCGGCGGGTACGCGTCGCACCGTCGACGGTGTCACCTACGGCGCGGATCCGACCGAATACCGCGCCTCGGTCGTGGGGGTGGCGACGTCGTCGGGTGCGGTGACGATCGTCGTCGGCGCTGCGGAAGGCCCGATCGATTCGGTTGTCACAACCGTCGCGGTGCTGCTCGCGTTGGTCTTTCCGATCATCCTGGTGCTACTGGCGGGCAGCGCCTTCTATGTCAGCGGGCGAACATTGCGGCCGGTAGCGCGGATCCGCGCTCAGGTGAGCACGATCACCAGTACTGATCTTCGTAAGCGGGTGTCGGTACCACGGACACACGACGAGATCGCGGGCCTCGCACGGACCATGAACCAGATGTTGGCGCGGTTGAATGAGGCACGGGAGCAGCAGCTGCGGTTCGTCGGGGATGCGTCGCATGAGTTGCGCAGTCCGTTGATGACGATCGTCGGGATTCTCGATATCGCACGCACAACCGGTGAACCGATCGATGAGTCGACGATCACCGGCATGCTGTTTCCAGAGGCTCAGCGACTTCAGCAACTGGTTGATGATCTACTGCTGCTAGCCAAATCCGATGAGCGAGGAACTCCGCTTCGGGTCTCGGATGTCGACGTCGACGACATCGTCGGCGAGCAGGTTCGCCGACTGGAGCAATTGTCGACCGTCGGGGTGGCCGCACGCATCGCCGCGATGCGGGTGAGGGGGGATCGAGCCAAACTGGATCGGGCGCTGCGCAATGTGGTCGACAACGCCGTGCGGTACGCAAGATCTCGGGTCGAGGTGTCGATGGCGGTCGACAGCGCCAGACAGGTTGGCGCGGT
The DNA here is from genome assembly GCF_012933505.1 of Gordonia asplenii. Taxonomy (GTDB): domain Bacteria; phylum Actinomycetota; class Actinomycetes; order Mycobacteriales; family Mycobacteriaceae; genus Gordonia; species Gordonia asplenii. The sequence goes on along the minus strand of NZ_JABBNB010000025.1, from coordinate 78,948 downwards.
TGTGGTCTCCGACGACGGGCCGGGAATACCCGCGGAGGATCGAGAACGAGTACTGGATCGATTCGTCCGCCTGGACAGCCACCGCGAGCGCGGCAGCGGCGGAGCGGGGTTGGGCTTGGCCATCGTCGATGAGATCGTCCGCGCACACCATGGCGGGGTGCGGATCGGATCGTCTCAGCTGGGCGGCGCCGAGGTGGTCATCACTCTGCCGCTGGCCTAACTGACTGACTCCCAGCGGTGGTAGTAGGTGATGCGTCGATCGCAGCGTTGTGCCAGGTGGCGGCGGCGTTGATGACGGCGGCGCTGGACTGTTCCGACCTGGTCAGGTGCTGTCGACGAGGCGGTACCCGAGCCCGCGGATCGTGTCGATCGACGAACACCCGAACGGCCGGTCGATTCGTCGCCGGAGATAGCCGATGTACACCTCGACCAGATTGTCGTCTCCGGTGAAGTTCAGGTCCCAGACGCCGCGCAGGATCTCCGTCTTGGTGACGACGATCCCCTTGTGGCGCATCAGGAATTCGAGGACTGCGAATTCCCTTGGGGTAAGAGATATCTCGGTGTCGCCGCGGTGGACGGTGTGCCCGGCAGGATCGAGGGTCAAGGTGCCCGCGGTCAACGTGGGTGGCCGGGCGGGTGTCCCACGCCGCACGAGGGCTCGCAGCCGCGCCGCCAGGACGGTGAGTGAGAACGGTTTCGTGAGGTAGTCGTCAGCTCCGAGGTCGAATGCGTCGACTTGGTCGTATTCGCCGTCTTTGGCGCTGAGCATCAGCACAGGTGTTGCGATTCCGTCGGTCCGGAGCGAACGGACGACCTCATATCCGTTGAGGCCGGGGAGCATGATGTCGAGGATGATCGCGTGGTAGGTGCCGCTACTCGCCTGAATGAGTCCTGTGTCGCCGTCTCGGCAGACGTCGACTACCCAGCCGTCGGCGAGGAGGGCGCGGCGAAGTGTTTCGGCGCCGTTCCGGTCGTCTTCGACCACCAATACCCGCACGCGCCACTCCTTTCGTCGTCGGAAGATGCGATCGGTGCGGCGACTTGTCGGAACACCGCACCCTCTCGTCAGTGATCGGGTGTGTCGCCGGGCTCGGGTTTATCGACGGCACCGGGTGCGTCGGGGGTGTCGCCGGGCTCGGGTTTATCGACGCTGCCGGGTGCGTCGGAGGTGTCGCCGGGTTCAGGTGTGTCGACGCGGTCGGCCTTGTCGCCGGCATGAGTGGTAGTGGAGTGGTGGGTGGCTGGGGCCGGTGTGGTCGACGTCGTTGCGTTGGCTAGCCCGTAGCCGGCGCCGCCGAGGATCGCTGCGCCGAAGACCGCGGCTGCCAGTGAGGTCTTGATCTTCTGGGTGTTCATCGGTGGTGTCCCTTCTGTGGTTGTGCCAGGTGGGGGCCTGACCGTGCCTAGCATGCGTGCGCGTGACTGAAGGGACGCTGGGAGCTGCTGAAGCCTCGCTATGCCCGACTCCGGGCTGAATGTCCATGACCCCGACTCGGCGATGGACCGGATAGCGGATCAGATGCACGCGGTCGATATCGGGCCACGGGCGCGTGTTCGGTGAACGTTGCCGATAGGCGATAGTGAACGAATGCGCATTCTCGTGGTGGACGATGATCCCAACGTCGCGGAGACGGTGCGGCGCATGCTTGCCGCGGAAGGCTGGGTTGTCACCGTTGAACCTGACGGAGCGGCCGGCCTGGAGCGGGCCTCGCACGAGCAGTTCGAAGTGATCGTCCTCGACATCATGATGCCGGGTCGCAACGGTTACGAGGTTGTCCGGACCTTGCGGAGCGAGGGAGTGTGGACGCCGATCTTGATGTTGACTGCCAAGGACGGCGAGTACGACCAGGCCGACGCGTTCGATTTCGGCGCCGATGACTATCTGACGAAGCCGTTCTCGTTCGTCGTGTTGATCGCCAGGATCCGCGCCCTGGCCCGTCGAGGGGCACCCGAGCGGCCGGCGATATTGGAGGCGGGAAGCTTGCGGCTGGATCCAGCGGGGCACACGGTTCGTCGCGGTGAGGTACAGGTGGAGTTGACCGCCCGCGAGTTCGGAGTGTTGGAGTTCCTGATGAGACACAAGGGGCAGGTGGTCTCGAAAGCCGAGGTACTGAATTCCGTGTGGGATGCGAACTACCGCGGCGACGAGAATCTGGTCGAGGTGTACATCAGTTACCTCCGGCGCCGGATTGATAGTCCGTTCGGGTGCAAGGCGATTGAGACGGTGCGCGGGGTGGGATACCGACTTGCCGCCGACGGTGGCGGCTGAGACCGTCATCGGGCCTCGCTCGGCAGGGTGAACCCAACAGTGGCTCCGCCCTCGGGCGCGTCGGCGATCAGAATCCCTCCGTGATGGGCACGCACGATTTCGGCCACAATGGCCAAGCCGAGTCCGGAACCGCCGCTGCCGCGGTCACGTGCCGATTCGAGGCGTACGAATCGTTCGGTGACTCGGTGTTTGTCGTCGTCGGGGATTCCGTCGCCGTCGTCGGTGACGGTGATGGTCACCGTCGCGTCGTGCGAGTCTACGGCCATGGTGAAGGTGACTGTGCTCATCGCGTGGCGGCCGGCGTTGTCGGCGATGTTGCGTAGGGCGCGCGTGAGCTTCTCGCCGTCACCGCGCACGCGGGCGGCGACGATATGCGCCTCGACCGTGTGTGGCGACAGCGCTGCCAGGCGTGTCGCCTCGGCGCTGACGATGTCGTCGAGGTCGACGTCGCCGACCCGAAGAGGGACGCCGCGTTCGTCGGCTCGGGCCAGCAATAGCAGGTCGGCGACCATCTGTTGCAGGCGCAGCGCGTCGGGCAACATGACGGTTTCGATCGTGGCCGGTTCGATCGCGGTGTTCTTCGTGCGGGCCAGGTCGAGAAGTCCGACCAGAGTGGTCAGCGGGCTGTTGAGTTCGTGGGAGGCGTCACCGACGAATTGAAGTTGTTGTGCGCGAGCCGATTCGATCCGGTCGAGCATCGCGTTCATCGTCCGTGCGAGAGTGGCGATCTCATCGTCGGTGTTGGGCACCGGGACTCGTTGGTCCAGGTCTCCGCCGGTGATATCGCCGACGCGGTGGACTATCGCCATGACCGGCCGCAGCGTCCTGCCGACGAAGTGGTGGGTGAGTACCGCCATCAGGATGACGATGACGGGAAACACGATGCAGCACAGGATCGCGACGATGAGGACCGTCCAGTTGATGGGGCTCTCGGCTGCGCCGACCACGACCGTCATCGGGCCCTGGGGACTCGCCACTCCCAATGCTGTCGCTTGAAATTCTTCGTCGGTGGCGTCACCGTGAGTGCCGTGCAGCGTGGAGCGTTCTCCGGGCGGCATCGGTCGAGCCATTGGTCTGCCGAACCGCTCATCGTTGGTCAGCTGGATGACGCCGTGCGAGTCGATCACCTGAATCAAGGTCACGTTGTGGGCTGTGGCGAGCAAGGGGGCGTCGACGCCGCGAAGACCTTCGGTCGACAAGACTTGACCGATCTGGGCGGCGCGGGCGTGGGTTGCGGCATCGGCCGCACGCAGCAACAACTGGTGAAGCGTGACAAGAATGAGGATCGCGGCGAAAAGTAGCCCGACAGTCATCAGACCGGTGGCGACGACCGTGAGCCGCGCGCGTACCGGTTGAAGCCGTTGCCGTATCCGAAGGATTGCGGCCGTGAGTCGCCTGCGCACTCGTCGACACTAACGGCGTGGCAATCTCGGCGAAACTTCGCTTCAGTGTCCCCTAAGTATAGTTAGGGCAGGATGCGCTTATGTATTGGCGGATTGGTTGTAGCGCACGGGCCGCGACAGCAGTGACCTGTGATGGCGCGGCTGCGTCGTGAACGATGATCACCCCTCCGACGCCGCGCATGCGGGCCGCGGCGGGCCTCGGCTGTCACGTCGAGCCCTGTTGAGCGCAGCGGTCGTCGGCGCGGCGGGAACCACCGCTGCCACGGCCACGGCCGGCGCCGTGATTGTACGGCATTCAGTGGCCGCCATGGACGTCGAGCCGATCGAGTTCCGCGGCGAGCGGCAGGCGGGAATCGTGACTGCGGCCCAAGATCGTCTGCATTTCGCGTCCTTTGACGTGATCACTCGAAGCAAATCCGAGCTCGCCCGCATGCTTCAGCAATGGACCGTGGCCGCCGAACGGATGACGCGCGGAGAGGAAACCTTTGCCGGTGGTGCGGTCGGTCTGAATGATTACCTCCCGCCGACCGACACGGGAGAAGCGCTGGGTCTTGCGGCGGCGTCGCTCACCCTGACCATCGGATTCGGGCCGTCATTGTTCGGGCCCGACGCCTCCGACCCCTTTCGCGACGACCGTTTCGGTCTCGCCCATCGCCGGCCGGCGGCACTGGCCCCGTTGGAGGCATTCGGCAAGGATCAGCTCGACCCGGCGCGAAGCGGTGGCGACATCTGCGTGCAAGCGTGCGCGGATGACCCGCAGGTAGCCGTGCACGCCATTCGCAATCTCGCGCGCATGGGTTTCGGTGTCGTCAGCGTCCGGTGGTCGCAGTTGGGGTTCGGCCGGACCTCGAGTACGTCGATCAGCCAGCACACGCCCCGCAACATGTTCGGATTCAAGGACGGTACTGCCAACCTGAAAGCCGAAGACACAGCCCTGTTGGATCGGTGGGTGTGGGTGGACAGGTCCGACAACACGCCGGCCACCCAATGGATGACAGGTGGGAGCTATCTTGTCGCTCGCCGAATCCGGATGCATATCGAGCGGTGGGACCGCACCTCGCTATTCGAACAGGAAGCCGTGATCGGGCGCACGAAGGGCGACGGGGCACCGCTTGGGCAGACCGGCGAGTTCGATGCACCCAACTTCCAGCTCAGCGACGGCACAGCACCGGTAATTCCGCGGACCGCGCACGTGCGGCTGGCGCACGCCGACAACCTCGGCGGGGTGAAACTACTGCGGCGCGGCTACAACTTCACCGATGGTAGCGACGGCTTCGGCCATCTCGACGCCGGGCTGTTCTTCATCGCCTTCTGCCGCGACCCGCATCGACAATTCGTCCCCATGCAGCAGGCACTCGCCGAGCGCGACGGCCTCAACGAATACATCACCCACGTCGGATCAGCACTATTCGGATGCCCGCCCGGAGTCGGTGCGGGTCAGTGGTGGGGCCAAACGCTTTTCGACAATTAGTTCGTCATCGCCGCATCTACCGTTGCGGTCCGAATAGGCCCCAGAATGGAGCATTTTGACATGATTGTGGCGAGTCCGTCAGTACCCGCACAGCTATTCGGCAGTGGGTTGATCGGTGTCCGCGAGGGACTGGAAACGGGCATCGTCGTGATGGTTCTGATCGCGTTTCTCGTCAAATCGGATCGCCGCGACGCCGTGAAATGGATTTGGGTGGGTGTCTGCGCGGCGGTCGCGATGGTGATCGGAATCTTCCTCGCCATTCATTTCGGTACGTCGACGGTGTCCACACTGACCGCCGAGGCGATCGCAGGCGTCGCCTCGCTGGTCGCCGTCGCCATCGTGACATTCATGGTGCTCTGGATGAGTAAGGCGTCGGCGCACATTTCCGCCGACTTGAAAGCCGGTCTGTCGTCGGCGTTGATCAGCGGCGCGCCCGCGGTAGTGGGAATGGCGTTTCTCGCGGTCGGCCGTGAGGGCTTTGAAACAGCCTTGTTGATGGTCGGCTACGCCGAGAGCGTCTCGGGCGGGCTCTGGCCGCTGATCGGGCTCCTTGCCGGCGTTGTGCTTGCCATCGGGTTGACGGTGCTTCTGTACCACGGTGCCGTCCGACTGAACTTTCACAAATTCTTTCTGTACACCGGTATCTTCCTGATCTTCGTCGCTGCCGGAATCCTCGGTTACGGGGTCCGAGCGCTTCAGACGGTCGGCTGGTTACCCGGGTCGGCGAACCTGGCGTTCGACTTCTCCGAGCAGTACGACCGATCCTCGTGGTACGGAACGCTCATGGCGGGGATATTCAACTTCCGGCCCGACCCCACCGTTCTGCAAATAGCCGCCTGGTCCCTTTATATCGTCGTCGTATTGACTTTCTTTCTCCGCGCGAATCGTGTTCGCATACCAGCCCAGTCCGCAACCGATTCGCCACCGCAAGCCCCGGCCACCCCCGATGCCGGAATCTGAAAGGAACACATCGAAGGTGAACAAGAGAATCACCATTCCGGTCGTGCTGCTTGCGGCCACAGCACCGGCATTCATTGCCGGCTGCACCGGCAAACGGAGCGCTGACGGTGCAATCGCGGTAACGTCGACCAATGAATCCTGTGATCTCGCCTCAACCCAGGCGCAAACCGGTCCGGTAAATTTCGCGGTAACAAACAACGGTTCCAAAGTCACCGAATTCTACGTCTACGGCAACAACAACCGTGTCCTCGGTGAGGTCGAGAACATCGGACCCGGTCTGTCCGGTAACCTGACCGTGGAGATCGTCGATCCGGGAAGTTACACCGTTGCATGCAAACCCGGCATGGTCGGGACCGGTCTACGCAAAGAGATCACCGTATCAGGCTCCAAGAAAGAAAAGTCGCAAGCACCTGCCGACGTCAATGCCGCCAAAGCCCGCTACCTCGACTACATTCGCGGCCAAGTCGACGGACTGCTCGCCCAGACGAAAGTCTTCGTGGGCAACGTCACCGCCGGCAATCTCGACGCGGCTCGCGGCCAATTCGGTCAGGTACGCACCTTTTACGAGCGCATAGAACCCGTAGCCGAGTCGTTCCCCGACCTCGATCCGTTGATCGACATGCGATGGGACGACACCGGCGACGGTAAAGACCCGTTCGTCGGCTTCCATCGTCTCGAACGCTTCCTCTGGCCGCCGCAACCCCAAGAAGTCGGGGATGCAGCCGGGCAGATCGCGCCTGCCGATGCCGCACACGCCAAGACCGATGACACGGCCGCGAACATCGCGGCCGTGGCGAAGGGACTCCTCGATTCGGTGACCAAGCTGCACGTCGAGATCACCAAACCGACCTTCACCTTCGAAAGCCGCCAGTTCGTCCACGGGCCGCAGGCCCTGATCGACGAGATCGCACGCACCAAAGTCGGCGGTGAGGAAGATCGGTACTCTCACACCGACCTGTGGGACTTCGCCGCCAATGTCGACGGCGCTGAAACACTGATCGCCGAAATGCAGCCGACGATCTCCGCGAAGAACCCGACATTGATGAACAAGATCACGGCACAGTTCGCCGACGTACGCACGTCCATCGACAAATTCCGCGACGGCGACGGATATGTCAGCTACACCACCGTCACTCCCGAACAGCGCAAAGACCTGTCCAATAAGATCGACGCGCTCTCCAGCACCCTGTCGCAAGTACCCGGCCTGGTCCTGGGAGGCTAGCCGATTGATTCCCCGAACCGGGTGTCAGAAATCTGCAGAATAGTAGGTCTGTAAAGGCAGAATGCCTTTACAGACCTACTATTGGCACAGTTTTGCGGGCATGGTGTGAGGTGGCGTCAGTCCACCTGGGATCGAGTTACGCCCGGTTGTTTCGGTGTACATCTGCGTCCACAACTTTCCGCAGAATGTCTGGTCGGTAGGGGAAGAAGTTGGCCCCTCAGTGGAATACTTATCTGCAGATCTTCGTAGGGACCCGGACGAGAATCCCAGATCGGTGCCGTTTTACCCCCGCCGCCAGGAATCGATCATCTATCGGCATTGAACTTCGAGCGGTGGATGCGGGGATCCGCCACCGCCGCTCGCACAGATCAGGGCGCTTGACGGCGTGCCGCACGCTCCGGCGAGCCGGCATCTTTCGAGCTCCGGTTGATCGCCGATATTCCACACGCCATCGACCCCGTGATCACCGCTGCCACCAGCACGGCGGTACGCCACGTATCGTCGAGCATTGATGCCGACCAGTCGCCGTCACTGGGTGTGTCGATGGAGGCGTACAGTCCGACCAGCACAACTGATGCTGTCGCGCCGTACGCCGTCATCACTGCGGCCAACCATCGGGGGATGACGCGTTGCCGGTCGCTCACGTGTGGTCCTCGACCAAGTCCCGGCGTTGTTTGAGCTGTTCGACTTGCTCAATACGATCGACATTGCTGATGGACAGATAGACGACCAGGGTGACCATCACTACCAGGAACACCACGTTGACCGCTGTACTGCCGAAGGCGAAACCGCCCGCATCTGCGGGTTGAGTGAGCAGGTCACCCAAAGATGCACCCAGTGGACGGGTCACGATGTAGGCCGCCCAGAACGCGAACACAGCGTTGAGACGCAACAGATAGTGCCCAACGGTGACCGCCGCGATCACTCCGGCGAAGAGCAGCAGCGATAGACCATATCCGAGCGCAAATTTCTCGGCGATAAGGTCGCCTGCGGCAGTGCCGAGTGCAAAAGTGACTAAGATGGCCAGCCAATAAAAGGCTTCTCGCCTGCGGGTACGTATCGAATGGATCGATAAGGTACCCTCGGTGAGATACCAAGCGGTGAACACAACGATCAGCGCCACCGAGAACGCCGCAGTGGACGCAATCAAAGGTATCCCGTATACGTCGGTCAGATTGTCGGTGATCAGCGTTCCCGTCACGCTGATGAGCAGCACCGCCCACCAATACAGCGCCGGAATATACCGGTTCACCGCGAATTGCGCGGCGAGTGTGATCACCAGCAGCGCGACGGTGATCACCGTCGTGCTCTGTAGCCCGAACCCCAACGTCATGTTCAGATAGTCCGCGGCCGTCTCGCCAACGGTGGTGGCGAAGATCTTGATGATCCAGAAGTAGACGGTGACTTCAGGCACCTTGCTCAGGGCACCGATTCGCGGGGACGTCGAGTCGGAGTCGGTAAGGGGTGAGTTCATGGTGTGAGCTCCTTCAGTGAGGGGCGACGGCCGGAGGTCGACGTGACGCGCTGATTGCGGGCAGTAGATAACGACGCATGCGATCTGGAGCTCGCACCGCCAGAATTGGGAGAGCCCGTCCGCTCACGGCTGGAATGACCAGTGCGACAGCGGTTCCCAGACATGCGCCGGCCATCACGTCCGTTACCCAGTGCACGCCCAGATACAGGCGAGTGGCCGCCGCGGTGAGAATGACGAGCGCTGCCGCGGCGGCGGCGATGAGGCGCGTCGTGCGCGACCACGCGGCCCCGACGATGACCACCGCCACGACAGCCAGGGCTGATGTCCCGGTGACGTGACCCGATGGGTACGAATAGGTGGCTTCGGGCGTACCCAACTGGTAGACGAGAGACGGACGTGGTCGATTCACGGCGATCTTCGCCACTTCACCGGCGGCACCGGCAGCGGCGACAGTGGCCGCTATCGGGATCGCCCGCACGGCAGTGCGGTCGCGAACGCCGATGGCCACCGCGAGCAGCACAGTCCAGATGCATACGGCGACCGGGCTGAAGAACCAGGTCAAAGTGTCGACAGCGGTGAGCGTCGACACCGACGACTGCGCGGTGGCGGCACGGTGTGCGAGCATCCAGGACATGACGGTCGAGTCGATGCCGAACGGTCCGCCACCGTTGAGGGCGACGGCGACACCGACAATAACGACCAGTAGGGCAAGGCAACACCCGGCGATAACCACAGTTGGCGGACGACGCATGACTGCGAGAGTGCCGGGATCGGGCTGAAGGGACGCTGAACCGAGTTGAATACGATTTAAGGAAGCTATCGGCGGATTCTCGGTGGCCTGATTGTGCGTCCGCCGGCACAACGCGCGAGTTATGGCTGTCCGGAGCGCGAGAATTGGGACGGCGGCGGGCTAACGATAGAGCTGCGCCAGGACCGCTGACTGTTCGGACGCTCAGGCGGTATCAGCGAGGGAGGCTATCCGCGGGTAACCCGAGTCGCTTCAGACCTCGACTGCATGTGGGGTTGTTGGGGCTTAGCCAGTGCGGGCGGTCCAGGGGTCTCCGTTGCCAACGGTGGCCACCACGTCTATGGGCTTGATCAAGCCCATAGATGGTGACGGAGTGGCCATCCCGCCGATCGGGTTCTGGCCAAGGAGCTCGCACATCGTCGTGGCACCGATCAGATCACTGAGGTTCAGCCGACGCCGCTGCCAGTTGGGCTTCGAGCCGATGTGGTCGACGAGAACCAGTTTGTCCTGGCGGGGCCGGAACGACGCAGGTCGGTTATCGCTCTTGTGGCTGTACGCGCCGTTGACGCGGATGACATCGTACTTCTTGAAGGTGTTGTCAAAGTCGTCGTTGCGAAACTTCACCGGGTAGAGGCGGATCCACTCGGGCTCGCGACGGTCAAGCCGGACGCCGGCCACGCAGACCGTCTCGCCGTACGAGTCGCTCGGGTTCGGATACGTCTTGACGGTGATCATGACCTCTGCGGTCTCTTCGCCAGGGCGGGGCGCCTTCATAGCCGTCGGATCGTCCGGTTTGTCTCCCACTCTGCGACCATAGACATGCATCTCAACCAGGTGTCGGACGTCCGTGAGAAGTCCTCCTTCTGGCCGACTTCGCCGGCCGTCTCCGCGGCACCTCCTCGTCCTCCGCTGCAGCAGCGGCCCCCGGAGGGCGCATCCCGATGGCATCTTCTCCGTGGAGTCTGGCCTGTTCCGACGTGACTGCTCGATCCTTTCGCCTCTCGACATCCGGTGGATGCACTGGTCGGACGTGCACGCCGTCGCCGTGAATGCGCCGATGTCGAGATTGCGCATCTGTTGCAGATGATCCTTGAACGATCCTTCGCTGTCGCATCTGACCACGTACGTAACTTGATGGAGCCGTTTGCCCGCCCGCTGCGTCTAATGGAAGTGAACGACAACGACACCACCCACAACTCCGACACCGTCCACAACTCCGACACCGCGCTACCTCCGCACATCGAGGCCTACCTCGCCCGGCAGCGATCATGGCACCGGTTCCTGCGCGGAACCGGGCTGGATCGGACGCCGAAGTGACCGTCCCACTGCGCCGGATCGCCCGCGGAGACTCCTGCGGCGGTCTCCAAAGCAGACGAAACAGATTGAGGCTCAAGCTGTTTCACGAACAGCCTGCTCGAAAATGGGGAGACATTGTCGCAGTCGGATGTCACCATCAAGGGCATTACCCGACGACGACAGGGACCGCCCCGCCGCAGACCTCCGCGAACCTGCCCAACTCGTCAGGCCGGACGGATGGGCCGACTACGAGGCCCGTGTGGAGTTCCGGTGAAGTCGCGGGCGGTCCGCCTTCGGAGAGCCGGGCGCAATCGACACCGCGGTGGGGATGTGGGCACACCCGTTGAGGACTGGCCGACGCCTAGGCCTACGCCGTGCCGTCCGGTGCCGGAGTGTCGATAGGAGCCAATCTGCCGACGGCATGGGCAGCGTGTCGACCTACGAAACAACTGTGCCGCACTTCCAGCTGCATCCTCGAAGAAGTTGCGCCAACACAACACGAGCGAGAGGCAGTGTGAAATCAGGCGCAAGCGCTGTGAGAACTGCTCGACTAACAAGCCAGGAACCTCCAGCAAATCATTTGCCGCACTAACGAATCCGGCTGTCGCATGGCACCGATTGTCGTGTCGAGATTGTCGGAATGGCCGTCTACGCTTCACTCGTAGACGGAAGGTCGTCGCGAAGGGGTGATGTAGCCCTGGTGTGGCCGCGGCCGCGGTGGACACGATTGGAGCAGGTCATTTCAGCGTTCAGTTTTGGGAACCGTTGGGTAGGAATTGTTGCGCTGGGAACTCCGCCACCGCCAGAGCCTCTTCATATGATGGCGCGACGCCTGCATGAGCAGGCTCGTCTCCGGAAGGTCCATTTGACTGATGATCTGGCGGTGGCGGCTGATGCGGTGCTCCCAACTTTGGTGGGAGTCCGGAAGCTGGCAGCGATTGCAGGATCGCGGACCCGTACACGAGAGTGCCGCCTAGCCGAGCAAGCGATCCAGTCTGGACGTACCCCTACATTGCGGCCGTGGCTACGTGATGAGCTCATTCGCATTCACGCACCCGAGCGGGCGGTCTCTGCGCAACGCACGAAACGGGCCGCGGCAGCACCAGCAGGCATCGGCCAGCATCTCGCGCCTCGCCCAGAGACCATCGCGACGCGGTGGGCACAGTCCGTGCCGCAAGCGCCTAATTCTGCCTGGTTGCCGCAGCTTCCGGATGCATTGGCTGACGACCTGGAAACACTGCAAGTGAAACCAGACGACGCTGCCCTGCGGTGGGTGCGGTGGGCGCGTCTCCATCAAAGCTACTTGTACGAGTCAGTACCGCAACCGCCGATCACCTCGGGGGTACTGGATCTGCTGGCGACGTTGGGGCGGGGCTGGATGCGGGTGGCACTGCTGGACCGGGTCCGGTCACAGCGAGGCGAATTCACTTCAAACAACGACGTGAGTGCCACCCTGCAAGGAGACAGGGACGCGCGATCCGCCCTGGCAGCCTGGGTGACGGCCAACCAGTTGAGCTTGTACGGCACAGGAGAGGCTGCCACATTGGCTGCGGGCGGTCGAAGCTCGGCGCCAGAAAAGGTCGCGATGCAGATTCTCGGGGCATTGTCGCTGATTACAGGATCGCAGGCGCCCGCAGACCGACTCCTGGACCACATCAAGTACACACCGAGCGTGCCGGAACCCGATTGGATGACGCTGCTCACCTCGCACGTCGCGTCCGCCCCGACCTTCAGCCGGACCGATACCGGCCCTGACCACGACAAACAGTTCACCGTCACCGTCACAGTCGACGGACTGTCCGCATCCGGCACAGCACGGTCCGGAAAGGCTGCACGGAAACTGGCCGCGCGCACCTACCTGCACTCGTATGCACCGGACTGCGTGCCTGCACCGCCGTCGCGGGTTCCCGAGGTCAGGCCGCAACTCTATAGTGCAAAACTTCCACGCCACGAGGACGCACGTGAGTGGGCCGCCGGCGCGTTCGAAGTCGCCGATGTCGGGCTGATGGCGCAGGCGCTCACCCACAGATCTTGGGTCTATGAGAACCAGACGCTGGTGGCGCGAGCACACCAGCGCGACTACGGTGTCTTGGCGACCGAGGGAGCCGAAGTCCTCAGCAACTTGGTAAGCCATCACTACGTTCTGCATACTCTCGACGAGTCGTACGAGGTGCCAACAACCGCAGTCACCACGCCATCGTTGCCGCGGAACGCGATCATCGAACTGTTCAACGAAATGCCACTGAATGCGGGAATTCTGCACAGCAGGGGAATGCGCATCTCCGCAGATGTCAAGGAAGACGTCACCCAATCGGTGGTGGCCGCGGCGTGGCGCGCTAACGGCGACCTCCTGATGGAACGCCAACCTTCGGTGCTGTGGAAATGGGTGTCGTCGTTCACCCCGACAGTGGACCCGACTACCCTTCTCGTCCAGTACTGCGGCCCCCTGAAAGTCCCATTCGAAGTCGACTTCGAATCGCGCGGCGAACACCACGACCGCAGCTACCGCGCTACCCTGACCTTCGGCATCGAAGACCGCCCAAAGTGGCGCGGCGGGTGGGCTAGCACGCAGACCGCGGCGAAACACTCCACAGCAGCAGACGCATTGAGCTACATGCTCGGAACCGACACCACTCAATCGGCCAACTCTGACCAGGACGGTCAACTGCTACTGCGGGCCATGCTCCGTGCCGAACTGCGTTCCGCCGACGTGCACGCTCCGAATTCTGCGAAAGACATTGCCGTGGGCAGGCTAGCAGTAGATCGCCTCGCTGCCGGCGATTTCAGTGGGTACCAGCAATGGGCGCGAGTCAGGTCACAGCTGCTGCCGCCAGCGCACTCGGCGGTGGTTGCACGACTGGTCGACTACTACACGGCGGTACTGCGCTTTCAGCGGCGAACTGCGGTCCGGCATTGGCTCTACGAGAATTTGCCAACTGCAGGAATCAGTGAGGGCGATACAGATGAACGGATCGCGACATGGCGCGGCAGCGCTGCTTCAGGGCGGCTAGTTCTACTCGAAGACCTGATGGCGTCGTTTCGGGCGATTGACCTGAATGGTGCAGTCTATGACTTCGTCGAGCGGCAAGCCGGCGTCGTCGCGATCGAAGCGGGACTGTCTCTTGAATCGATTCGCGACGCCGAGTCAGGTGATCCGACGCTGATCCTTCGGCTTAGCGGGGGCGAGTTGGCTGACGCACTCGTGCCGGTCGTCGCGGTCGTCAACGACCTCCTCGGCACCGCCACGTGGATGCGTGGGCCGCAATCGATCTCGTGCGCTATCTCGATTCTGCCGACCGCCACCGACCCGATTTCACAGGCCGGTTTCACAGCTGTTGACCAGGCATCGCGCGATCGGTGGCTTGAGCAGGTGCGCAGCGCTTTGGAAACGTTCCTTCTGACCGTCGAACTCGCCGCGGACGACAGCTCGGCAGACCGCGATGATCTGGTGGCCGCCGAACGACAACTGCTTGACCTACTACAAGCGAAGGGCGAACAGTGAGCACGCAGCGTCCAGCACGCCACTTGAAGTCTCAGAAGCTAGCGCACGAGAATCGGGCGCGATCAGCAAGGTCTTCGCAGTTTCACCGGTGAGCATCCATCGAGTTCATGCGGGGGCCTCCTTCGCAACTGCCGACGGCCTCCGCGAAACCGGCACATCTGAGCCCATGTCAACTCGGGCGGGGTGCCCTATCAGCTTGCGCATCGAAGGACCGCGATGTGTTGGCGGCTCTGCGAGTACGTCCTGTCCACCGCACAGGTACTGGTCGGCGGCCTCTCTTTGAGGACGACGAAGTACTGAGCCACAGGAGGCCGACGTGAACGATTTCACGCAACTGCAGGCCGAACTGGCGCAGCGTGCTGCCCGGGCCGAGGACTCAAATCTGGTCGGTGACCAGTTGTTCGGGTTGTCGCTTTCGACCGGAACCTACCCTCGCAGTCCGTCCCGTGTGACGGATGTGGCGATCAGGTCCGGTAGTCCGGTCTCTGGACGCCGGAGTCCGGACCACGAGCGAGCGCGGCGCACCCCACCCCAAAACATGACCCACCTCACTCTCCCAACTCAAACTTGAGCGGAACAAACTCAACTTTGACCGCGTTACACCTCTCGAAGGCTCAAACCTGAGCCTATAAGACTTAACTCTGGCATCCTGGAATGCGCACACCGCGTCCGTCGCCAGAACACACAGACGAGAGGTAGTACTAGTGGACAGTTTCACGCCCACCACCAAGACGCAGGCTGCGTTGCAGGCTGCCGTGCAAAGCGCTGCGGCCAACGGCAACCCCGACGTTCGGCCAGCCCATATTCTGGTCGCCCTGCTCGACCAGACCGACGGAATCGCATCACCGCTGCTCAAAGCGGTCGGCACCAATCCGGTCGATGTTCGACGCCAGGCCCAGGGCCTCGTCGACCGCATGCCGACGGTCTCGTCGGCCAGCGCACAGCCACAGCTGTCGCGTGAGTCGATCGCTGCTGTCACCGCGGCTCAGCAACTCGCCACCGAACTCGGCGACGAGTACGTCTCCACCGAGCACCTGACCGTCGGCCTGGCCACCGGCGACACCGACGTTGCCAAGCTCCTGTCGAACAGTGGCGCCACCCCGCAGGCACTACGCGACGCATTCGTGTCGGTCCGCGGTGCCGCTCGGGTCACCAGCCCCGATCCCGAGTCGCAGTACCAGGCACTGGAGAAGTATTCGACGGACCTGACCGCCCGCGCTCGTGAAGGCAAGCTCGACCCGGTCATCGGCCGCGACACCGAAATCCGCCGTGTCGTACAGGTACTGAGCCGACGGACCAAGAACAATCCGGTCCTCATCGGCGAACCCGGCGTCGGCAAGACCGCCATCGTCGAAGGCCTCGCACAGCGCGTCGTCGAAGGCGACGTCCCGGAGTCGTTGCGCGGCAAGACCGTCATCTCCCTCGACCTCGGTTCGATGGTCGCGGGCGCCAAGTATCGCGGCGAGTTCGAAGAGCGGCTCAAGGCCGTCCTCGACGAGATCAAGGCCGCCGACGGACAGATCATCACCTTCATAGACGAGCTGCACACGATCGTAGGAGCCGGTGCCACAGGCGATTCCGCCATGGACGCGGGCAACATGATCAAGCCGTTGCTGGCTCGCGGTGAATTGCGCCTCGTCGGCGCGACGACCCTGGAGGAGTACCGCCAGTACATCGAGAAGGACGCCGCACTGGAACGACGTTTCCAGCAGGTCTACGTCGGCGAGCCATCGGTCGAAGACACCATCGGCATCCTGCGTGGACTCAAGGAGCGTTACGAGGTGCACCACGGTGTCCGCATCACCGACTCCGCATTGGTCGCTGCCGCAACGCTTTCCGACCGCTACATCACGTCGCGCTTCCTGCCCGACAAGGCCATCGACCTCGTCGACGAGGCCGCGTCGCGACTTCGGATGGAAATCGATTCCCGCCCAGTCGAAATCGATGAGGTGGAACGTATCGTCCGCCGTTTCGAGGTGGAAGAGCTTGCGCTGCAGAAGGAAACGGACGCGGCGTCGAAGGATCGCCTGGAGAAGCTGCGCGCCGAACTCGCCGACAACAAGGAGAAGCTCAACGAGCTCTCCGCGCGCTGGCAGTCCGAGCGCTCGGCCATCGACGCGGTCCGCGACCTCAAGGAGGAACTCGAAAACCTCAGGGGCGCAGCCGATCGCGCTGAACGCGACGGCGACCTCGGCAAGGCCGCCGAGCTTCGCTACGGCCGGATTCCGACCCTGGAGAAGAACCTGACCGCCGCCCTGGAGAAGACCGGAACCGCACCTGGCGAGGACGTCATGCTCCAAGAGGAGGTCGGACCCAACGACGTCGCCGACGTCGTGTCCGCGTGGACCGGCGTCCCGGCCGGCCGCATGCTCGAAGGCGAGACGGCGAAACTGCTCCGAATGGAGTCCGAGATCGGTGCCCGCGTCATCGGTCAATCCGAAGCGGTGCAAGCGGTTTCCGACGCCGTGCGGCGCGCACGGGCCGGTGTCGCCGACCCCAATCGGCCGCTGGGCAGTTTCCTGTTCCTCGGACCGACCGGTGTCGGTAAGACGGAGCTCGCAAAAGCGCTGGCGGAGTTCATGTTCGACGACGAGCGGGCGATGATCCGCATCGACATGAGCGAATACGGTGAAAAGCACAGTGTCGCAAGGCTTGTCGGCGCGCCTCCCGGGTACGTCGGCTACGACGCCGGTGGTCAGCTGACCGAGGCCGTTCGTCGCCGCCCGTACTCGGTGATCCTGTTCGACGAGGTTGAGAAGGCTCACCCGGACGTGTTCGACGTACTGCTGCAGGTCCTCGACGAAGGTCGCCTGACCGACGGTCAGGGCCGAACGGTGGACTTCCGCAACACGATTCTGATCCTGACGTCCAACCTCGGCGCGGGCGGCGACGCCGATCAGGTGATGATGGCGGTGCGGTCGCGGTTCAAGCCCGAGTTCATCAACCGGCTCGACGACGTGATCATCTTCCACGCACTGAGCCCGGAGGAGCTGACGTCGATCGTCGACATCCAGCTCAAGGCGCTCAACAAGCGCCTGGCGCAACGTCGGTTGACGCTCGATGTCACGCCGAAGGCACAGGAATGGCTCGGCGAGCGCGGCTTCGACCCGCTCTACGGCGCCCGTCCGCTGCGCCGCCTGGTGCAGCAGGCCATCGGCGACCAGCTCGCGAAAGCGCTGCTGGCAGGCGATGTTCGCGACGGCGACACCGTTCCGGTGGACGTCGCGGGCGACGGTGAGTCGCTGAAGATCGGATAGATTCCCCGCGGCTTACGCGAAATACGAACGGCCCCACCCAGAAATGGGTGGGGCCGTTTGTGTTGAGCGTGAATTGGCGTCCCCCTCGTCGGCATCCGAGGGCAATACGCCCTCCGATACCCGCCACGGGGACGTGAGTGCACACGTGGACTCGATGCCCGGACATCAGGCACGCCGATTGGCCCGTTCGGTCGATGGCGTGGGGTAGCGGTGAGGGGACTGATGGGGCATGTCGAGTCCCCTAGGGCCGGGTAAATACCTGCCGCCACCGCCCGAACAACCGTAGACCGCAGGGTATCGGCCGGGACGGATATCCCGCGCCGTACCCGTTCTCGCACGCGCAGCAGCCGTCAGGTCGGTCGTACGGTTCGGCTTTCGTCGCTGCGCTGATGGTGTGCTTCGTGTTTGCAGTTGGGATCGAGTCATACGTGCGGCACCACCTTTACACGACCTGCGGTGGGCCAACCGATTGTGATGCCGTCGACCGGATGTCATTGGGAATGTCCGCCGTCGTGGCCGGGGTCTTCGGACTTCTGGCGGTAGTGCTGTTACTCGCATTCCGATCGAGGACGGTCGTCGGCCACGGTGCGGCGATCCACCTCGGCGCATGGCTTGGAGCGGCGGCGTTCTTCCTCGCCTACATCGGCCCGACGGCAGGGAGTCTTCAGTTGGAGTGGAGTGTCCAGTGGCTGGTGCTCGACGATATGACCGAATATGCGGTGGGGCACGGGATCGCCTATGGCCTGCTGCTGTTGGCCTGGCTCGCGGGACACCGCACGTCGTTGGGCATGATCGTGCTAGCACCCGTGGGCGGGGTCCTCTGCGGGGTGGTTTATGCGTACGCGTGGATGTTCTCGTCGGGCCTTGACTTCGCGCTACGTCAGGCGCTCGAACCGGCGTTGGCGTGTCTTATCCTTGTCGCCGTCTCTTGGCTCGCCGTCGGGATCGAGCATGCAACTGCGCCCAGAACGCCGGCCGCACCGGTCGGGTGGTGAGTAGATCCCAACGGTTCGTTGTAACTCGTGGGGCGCATGATGTTCTGGGTTGTTCAGGGCGGTGGCTATGTCGGATCCGTCTGCGTTTGTTGGGACACGAAGCCACGCGGACTCGACGTCACGACAACCGCGCCGTCAGTCCGCGGTCGCGACCCGCTCGACCACCGGCTTGGGCTCCGCGAGCGCCCGACGCTGCCGCAACCACACCCAGCCCGACGTCGCGATCAACACCGCGCCGGTCAGCGCGGTCAGGTCTCCGACGCGCGCATGGAACAGCAATCGGATCGTTATCCCGATCACCACGCCGACACCGCCGACCGCGGCACAGAGCCACGCCCGCTGCCCCTTCGCAGGCAGCGGCTCGCGCCCGGTGGTCATCAGACTGATCGGGCTGCGGCGCAACACTTCCACCATGAACACGGTGAGCACCGCGGTACCGAGATAGGTGAGGATCATCGTCGGCCAGGCGAGCCAGTCCGGGTGGACGTGGACGATGTTCATTAATTCTTCCAGCGCGAGACCGTGCGCCAGGTAGATGCCGAATGATCGGTCGGCCGCGGTCTTGAGGAACCGGTCGGCGGTCGACCCGGGATTGCGCCGCTCCTGCCAGATCGACCCGAGGCCGTACAGCATCACCACGATCGCGATGTAGGCGAATGCGTTGTGCAGCATGAACACGTTGGTCGCCCGGAACATGTCTTCGCCCGCATGGATCCGGTGGACGTAGTAGATCAGCGTTACCGACATCACCACGATTCCCACCGCGAAGCTCGCCAGCCGGTACCGCTTGAGGAACGCGTGGAACGCTTCGAAATGCAGCGCCGCGATACACCCGCTGAGCACGAAGAACTGGTACGGCAGGATCGTCACCAACAGGTGCATCCAGATGGTCCCCTGAGGACCGTGCGTGAAGATGCCCAGCGGCGGTCGCACCATCGCGTACAGCAGGACGACGTGGAACGCGCCACTCGCGACGAGCAGATAGCGGTGGTAGCCCCAGGTGCGCTTGAGCACCCACAGCAGCGCCGGGAACACCAGGTAGATCTGCATGCTCACGAACAGGAAGTACAGGTGGTACCAGGCGTTTCCGGTGATGAGGTCGTAGGCCAGCGACTTGAGCGTCACCAGGATGTGGCTGGGTGAGTCGACGGTGTTCCACACGTCGTGCCAGCCGCCGATGTCATAGCGTGAGTACACCCAGTAGAACAGCGTCCACGTGACGTAGGGGATACCGATCAGCTTGTAGCGACGACGCCAGAAAGTCAGCGTGTCGAGTTCGCGATTGCGGTACTGGAAGCCGAGAACGAAGCCGGTCAGCGCGAAGAACGAGTAGCGCGAGTAGCGCAGGAAGATCTCTATGCCGCCGGCTGTGATGCTGGTCAGCGGGATGACGCCGAGCATGACGTGGTCGAGGATGACCGCGGCGAAGGTGATCAGCCGGACCAGGTCGAGTTGGTAGAGATGCTTGTCGCGCTTGGGCGGGGGAGCGGTTACCGGGGGCGTCGACTCCGCGTCCTTCTCGACTATCCCGGACAAAGCATCTCCGATCTCACAACAACTGCTGGTATGCATGCGCAACCTTTCGCATCCTAGTGGCCAACCGTCCGAATGGCCTAAGCGAAACCTGTGCATCACCTGCCAGCGAGCTGTTGCGCCATCGTGACCTTCGGTCGATGTCGCAGGTCAGCGGTGCGAAATGTGATGTTCGACGCTGTTTTCCGGTTGGCCGTCGGGAATTCATGGGGTAGACACCTAAGAGGACGCTATTACTTTGCCTAAATAACGCACGTAACTAGAGACGACACGCACCTCAGCTGGCCCATGAGGTATTCGGAAGGCGCAGATGACTGACCAGGCGAGCACCACCTTGACCGTCGACACGAAGGACCTCCGCCGCGCCATCGGGGCGTCGGCCATCGGAAACGCGACGGAATGGTACGACTACGGCGTCTACGCCGCGACCACCACCTATCTCACCCACACGTTCTTTCCCGGTTCCTGGGGCGGTGTCGGAACCATGCTCGGTTTCGCGATCTCCTTCGTCTTACGCCCGCTCGGCGGCATGGTCTGGGGACCGTTGGGTGATCGCCTCGGCCGCAAACGCGTCCTCGCCATGACGATCCTGCTCATCTCCGGCGCGACCGCGCTCATCGGCGTGCTGCCGTCGCACGCGGTCGCCGGTGTGTGGGCGCCCATCCTGCTGATCGCGCTGCGCGTCGTGCAGGGCTTCTCGACCGGTGGTGAGTATGGCGGCGCGGCCACGTTCATGGCCGAGTACGCACCCGACAAGCAACGTGGTCGATACGGCAGTTTCCTGGAGTTCGGCACGCTGGCCGGATTCGCCGGCGGAACGGCGCTGGTGCTGTTGTTCAACCTCATGCTCTCCGACGACCAGATGAACTCGTGGGGCTGGCGCGTTCCGTTCCTGCTGGCGCTGCCGCTCGGTGCGATCGGGCTGTACCTGCGCTCGCAGCTCGACGATCCGCCGGTATTTAACGAGGTCAAGCAGTCCGAGGCGGTCGAAGGCACCGCGTGGAGCCGGCTCGTGGAGCTCGTGAGCACCTACTGGCGCCCGATCCTGACGATGTTCGGCATGGTGATCGCGCTCAACGTCGCCAATTACACCCTCCTCGCGTACCAGCCCGACTACCTCAAGAACACCATCGGCCTCGACGAAGACAGCGGTTCTGCCGTCGTCTTGATCGGCCAGGTCATCATGATGCTGCTGATTCCGTTCTTCGGCCGATGGTCGGATTCGACGGGGCGCAAGCCCATGTGGTGGATCTCGCTCATCGGATTGTTCGTCCTGGCCCTGCCGATGTACTGGCTGATGGGACAGGGGTTTGCGTGGGCCATCGTCGGATTCGTGGTCCTCGGCGTGCTCTACATCCCGCAGCTCGCCACCATCTCCGCGACCTTCCCCGCGATGTTTCCCACCCAGGTCCGCTACGCCGGTTTCGCCATCTCCTACAACGTCGCCACCGCGGCCTTCGGCGGAACGGCGCCACTGGTGAACGAAGCCGTCGTCGACGGCACCGGCTGGAACCTCTTCCCGGCCGCGTACATGATGGCCGCCTGTGCGATCGGCATGGTGGCGCTGGCCTTCCTGAAGGAGACCGCGGGCTGCTCACTGCGCGGGACGGGGATCCCGGAGCAAGGAGTGGAGCCGGAGCTGGTTTCGCGTTGACGCCGTCTTACCCCAACATCCTCGTCGCCAGCCGCAGGTACACCTGTGCCGCACAGACCAGTTCATCGATCGACACCGACTCATCTGCCTGATGTGCCTGCGTGTTGATGTCTCCCGGCCCCAAAACGATTGTGGGAATGCCCAATTCGCCGTTGATGAAACCGCCGTCGCAGGCGGCGCTCCAGGTCGTCAGCCCCGACGGCAACGCCAACTCGTCGAGCACCGCGGCGGCGTCGACGACGAGCGGGTCGTCGGGCGAAGTCACAAACGCGGGCGTGTCCGGAGTCGGTCGCAGTTCGACGCCGATGCCGTCCCCGACTATCCCGGCAGCTTCGATCTTCGCGCGGACGATGCGGGCGATGTCGTCCATGCGTTCGCCGGGGGCGAGCCGGCGGTCGACGCCGAGATAGCACGACGGTGCGACGATCGAAATCCCTTGTCCGCCTTGGATCAATCCGACATTCCAGCTTCCCGGGCCGAGGATCGGGTCCACCGCGGGCTCGTCGTCGTGGATGAGGTCGATGATCGCCGCCGCCGCATCGATGGCGCTGCGACCGTCCGACGTGCGTCCGGAATGGGCCGCGCGGCCGGTGACGTCGATGTGCAGGTACGCGGCGCCGCGGCACCCGTGGACGATCCGCATGTTGGTGGGTTCGGCCACCACGCAGCCGACGAACCGTGAATCAGATTGGTGTGCAACATAATTGCGCGCACCCAGGCCCATTTCCTCTTCGTCGACCGTGGCGACGAGTTCCACCGGACCCGACAATTCGACGCCGGTGCTCGCGAGCGCGCCCATGGCGATCGCGATCGCGGCCAGGCCGCCCTTCATGTCCGACGTCCCGCGGCCGATGATCCGGCCGTCGACGATCCGCGCGCGGTAGGGGTCGTCGGTCCATCCCGGGCCCGCGGGCACGACGTCGGAGTGGCCGAGGAACATCAGGCCGGGGCCGTTGCCCCCGCTCAATGTCGCGGTCATGTTGGGGCGTCCCGGCTCGACTTCATGCGTCGAGGTGGTCAGCCCGAGTTCGGCACACGCCTTCTCGAGGACGGCGACCGCCGCGGCTTCGGTGCCGCCGGGATTCTCGCTGGCGGTCTCGACGAGCGCCACCGTCAATTCGGTCAGCGCATCGGTGTCGATGAATCGTTCGATGGCCGTCATCAGCACATCCTCTCCGTGCGCGACAAGGGTCTGTCAATCTTCGCAGTGCCGGGATCGTGTGCGCATCGGACCCGCCGATCCTGCTTGCGCGGGTGGGCTGCCGCGTCGATCAACCGGTGAGTGAAATAGGTCACAAAACCTGATTCGATGTGGCAATCGTCAGGCAACTGACTGACTATTGACGAGTTGATTGTGAGGGCAGGGAGTCCTCGGGCAGTCAGGAGGTGCCGCGTGTGAGGGGTGTTGTCGCTACGTCGCGGGTGCCAGCCACAGCCCCACGAGGGCATCGGTCACGCCGTCGGAGTATGAGGACCAATCGGTCTGGCCCACTGCCTCGGCTGCCAGGGCGCCTTCGAAATCGGCGAGCGTGTGCACGATCGCGTGACGAGTCATGGTGTTGCGCACCTCGATCGCCGCGGCGGGCAGGGTCGGCAATGTCCGGTACATGCCGTCGAGAGTCGTGAGCATTGGACGCGACGCCGCGGCGGTGTCGTAGACCAGTTGCAGGGTTGTCGGCTCGACCGACGCCTGCGCGCAGAATCGAGCGAAGTAGGAGTCCGAACCCAATCGATCGATGTATTCGAACTGCGGTCTGACCAGGCAGTTTACCCAATGTCGAAACTCTGCGATATAGCCCAGCTGGTCCACCATGCGGCTGCGGATCACGTCGATCGCCTCTTGATGCTGCGTCAGCAGGGCGCGCACCAGGTCGAGCTTCGACCCGAAGTGGTACCCGACCGCGAAATTGTTGCCCTGTCCGGCCGCCTCGCTGACCTGCCTGTTCGACACGCCTGCGATCCCGTGTTCGGCGAACAACTCCTCGGCCGCTCGCAGCAGCCGCTGCCGCGTTTGGACTGTCTGCTCACTCCGTGCGCCTGCCACTGATCCATGGTCCACCATCACGTTCCCGGTCGTGGTGGTTGGGGCGGATCGAACGTCGTCGCGGCGGCGCGCACCCGACACCGGTCCGATCTCACGCTGATCAGCGGGTGATCTACATGATATTGATCAGTCGGATGACTGAGAATGGAGCACATCGATGACCGACTTCTCTCGCCGAACTCTCCTCGGCGGCGCCGCGGCGGTAGGTGCGACGGTGGCCGTCGGCGCGGCGCGGGCCACGGCGTCGGCCGCACCCATCCGGCTGCGTCGCGAGGAGCATCGCGTCATCGTCGTCGGATCGGGTTTCGGCGGCGGCGTGACCGCCTTGCGGTTGACCCGGGCCGGCGTGCCGGTCACGCTCCTGGAGCGTGGAAAGCGTTGGCGCACCGGGCCTGATGCGAAGACATTCCCGCACGCCGCCGCACCCGACGCGCGCGCCCTCTGGCACGGTTCGGCGCGATACCTGTTCGGACGGCCGATCGACGTCGCGTCGTATGTCGGCCTGTTCGACGCCGTGCCCGGCGAGAACATGACGCCGATCTGTGCGGCCGGCCTCGGCGGGGGATCCCTGGTCTATCAGGGGATGACGCTGCAACCGGCGCAAGCGGTGTTCGACGAATACCTGCCCAACGCGCTCGACTGGCGGCGGATGAACCGCGTGCACTACCCGCGCGTCGCCCGGATGCTCGGGCTGCAGACGGCCCCCGATGAACTGATCCGCAGTGCCACCTACGCCGCCCCACGGACCTTCGCGCGCAATGTCAGGCGCGCCGGCATGCCGTTGTCGAAGATCCCCATGCCCATCGACTGGCGATACGCGGTCGACGAGCTGCACGGCAAGATGGCGCGCTCGTATACCAACGGCGACTGCTCGATCGGTGTCAACAACGGCGGCAAGCACAGCGTCGACGTCACCTATCTCGCACAGGCCCAGGCCACCGGCCGACTGTCGATCCGAACTCTGCACGAGGTGACCGACGTCGAGCGCGCTCGCAGCGGGCGCTGGGTGGTCAGGGTGAATCGCACCGACGAGACCGGTCGTGTGCTCGAACAGATCGTGATGACCGCGCCGACCCTGGTGATGGCCGCCGGCGCGGTCCACACCAATCGCCTGCTGGTCCGGGCGTCGGCGCTGGGGCACATCACCGACCTTCCCGACGGGCTCGGCGGCGGCTGGGGCACCAACGCCGACCGCATCTACACCTGGACCGACCCGGCCAACGACTTCGGCGTCGAACAGGGCGGACCGGTCGTCTACGGGAGTCTCAACTGGTCCGACCCGACGTCGGCGTTCACCGTCATCCAGGCGTCGATCCCGCCGCTGGGCGTCGACGCCCATTCGACGATGCTGGTCGGCTACGGAGTCAGTCGTAGTCGAGGGCGCTACGTATACGACACCGCGCGCGATCAGGCCGTGCTGAAGTGGCCGTCGAACGGCGACGCGGCGATCCAGCGCGGTCACATCGACCCGGCGGTACACCGCATCGCGGGGCCGACGGCCACGCTCGTCGACACCAACGCCCTGCTCCCGACCACCTGGCATCCGCTCGGCGGGGCGTCGATGGGCACGGTCTGCGACCTCGACGGCCGCGTGACCGGACAGCGCGGGCTGTATGTGATCGACGGCGCGCTCATCCCCGGAACCGCTGCGGCCTGCAACCCGTCGATGACCATCGCCGCCGTCGCCGAGCGTGCCCTCGACAACATCGTCGCCCGCGACGTGGGCACCGTCATCTAGTGGCGTGTCGTGGCTAATGGTGTTGATATCTTGTGCGACGCCGTATCCTGCTGGTTGAGCGAGGCGAAGCCGAGTCGAAACCATTGTGACGCTGCGGGTTTTGTCGTTGCGGGGCTGGCGGGTTTCGACTCGCTGCGCTCGCTCAACCGGCAGGGGAACGCAACGGTCATACAACTCTTTAAGTGCGACACACCGCTAGTGGCTCCCAATTCCCCTTGCCGCTCTCGGCGGGCCCCGCAATCCACCTCATCTACTCGCACCCACCCCACCGGCCAGGCGAGGTGGGTGCGAGTAAACGAGGTGAATACGGGAGGTTGTCCGACCTGCGCCAGCGCTCCTCGGAACCGACCGCCCGAGCTAGACCTGCGCCAGCGCTCCTCGGCACTTGACCGTCCACATCCGCCACATCAGCCCCCTCCACTACGCGACATTGCCGCTATCGTTCCTTCTCCGCTTTGCCAGATCGGCCACCGACGAACGCCCCGTCGCTGCGGTAGCTCGCAAGGAGAGTTGGAAGACACACCCCGGTGTCTCGTGCTTGGCGCAGCGGTTTGCGGCACCGATAGTAGGCTGTAGTGCGATGACCATCGTGTATTTTGTGATCGCAGCCCTGGCCTTGGCCGGCGCCGCGGTCCTCCTGTGGCTCGATCGGCAACGGTCGACGGAGAAACGACACCACCGCGCCGTGTGGGGCGACCGGCACGGCTTCGCGTACCGCGAGTCGGATACCAAGTTGCGCAAGGTGTTTCGCCGCGCAGCCATGGATGTCCCCGACCACGTGACGGTCCGCGACGTCGCGTACGGCACCTACGAGGACGCCGAAGCCGTCGTATTCGACCTGTCCGAAACGGCTACCGTGATCGCCGTTCGACGCACCGCGCCGTCGCCGGTGATCGTCGATCTGCGTCACGAAGACGTGCTCGCACCGGCCGAGGACGACGTCGAACTGCTCGGCGCCATGGGCCCGCGCGTCATGTTCTCCAACGACCTCGACGTCGCGCGCCGCGTCTGCGACCGCCGGATGATCGCGTTGGCCACCAACGCGCCGCCGTTCGTCGAGATCCTCTGGACCGAGGGCAAATGGGCGATCGGCTCGATGCCGCTGACCGCCGACGACGCCAAGCTCGACGCCGCGCTCGACGTCGTGCGACGGTTCGCCGACCTTCTGCGTGCGCTGCCGCCGGTCCGCGATCCGCAGGGATCACCGGACCCGCGTGACCCGCACGGTCCTGCTCGCGCCGAGCTGGCCGACGAGAAGACCGAGAACATGCGCGACAAGCAGCGCGGCGCCGCGCTCCGTAAGTCTGCCCACGAGCAGTCCGCGACCCGCGGCGAGGCGGACTCGGTCGCCGACGCTCAATCGGAGGAGCCGACGGCGGTCTGGGCGGCGGTGCCGCCGACCGTCAACCGCGCAGCGCGCTCCGACAGTCTCGACGACGCGGCCGCCCGCACCCGCGTGCCCGGACCCTCCACCAACACCGCGGGACGTCGGATGGGACCGATGCCGGTCCAGCGTCCGGCCGACCGCTCTCGACGGGATGATCGATGACCGAAGTTTCTGATCGGGACCGCCTCGCGAAGCTGGTCACCGAGCTCGCCGTCGTGCACGGAAGAGTCACGTTGTCCTCCGGTAAGGAGGCCGACTACTACGTCGATCTACGCCGTGCGACCCTGCACCACGAGGCGTCGCGGCTGATCGGCAAGCTGATGCGCGAGTTGACCGCGGATTGGGCGTACGACGCGGTCGGCGGCCTCACCTTGGGCGCCGACCCGGTGGCGACGTCGATCATGCACGCCGACGGCCGGCCGATAGACGCATTCGTGGTGCGCAAGGCCGCTAAAGCCCATGGGATGCAACGGCAGATCGAAGGGCCCGACATCGTCGGGCGCGATGTGCTGATCGTCGAGGACACGTCGACGACGGGGGCGTCGCCGAGCACCGCCGTCGAGGCCGCGCGCGCGATCGGCGCCAACGTCGTGGGGGTGGCCACCGTCGTCGACCGCGCCACCGGAGCCGACGAGGTCATCGGCAAGCTGGGTGTTCCGTATCGGTCGCTGTTGGGTTTGAGTGACCTCGGACTCGCCTGAGCACCAGCCCGGCCCCACCGAATGGCAGGCGCGCTCGGCGCCGGTCGGCGTCGGGCCGTGGCTGATCGAGCGCGGTGCGCCGCTGCCGTCGGATCCGATGTTCGACGCCGAACTCCTGGCTGACGGTGATTCGCGCAATGTCGTTGACGCATACCGCTATTGGACGCGCGATGCGATCGTCGCCGACATCGACGCGCGACGTCACCCGCTGCACATCGCTATTGAGAATTTCGCTCATGACGCCAATATCGGCACGGTCGTGCGGACGGCGAATGCCTTCGCTGCGGCCGCGGTGCACATCGTCGGCCGACGCCGGTGGAATCGTCGGGGAGCGATGGTCACCGACCGCTATCAGCGCATCGAGCACCACGAGACCGTCGCCGACTTGGTCGCCTGGGCGCGCGAAGCGGGACTGGTGGTCGTCGCGGTGGACAATACGCCCGGCTCGGTGCGGCTGGAAACCGTTGCGCTGCCTCGTGATTGCGTCCTGCTGTTCGGTCAGGAGGGGCCGGGAGTCAGTGACGACGCGCAGGCCGCCGCGGACTTGACCGTGTCGATAGCGCAGTTCGGTTCCACACGCTCGATCAACGCCGGGGTCGCGGCCGGAATCGCGATGCACGCGTGGATTTCCCAGCACGCGGACCTCGACCAGGCATGGTGATGACCGAGTGCACGACTGAATGTGATCGCGACGTACGTGACCTGTTCGCTTGATCCGGCAAACCGGTCCCCTTCAGCGCGACGGATGCTCCCCAGCATCTGCTCCGCTGAGGGGGACCGGTTTGTGACTAGACGGGGATGTCGGGGCCCAGATCCAGCCGGATCGGGCTCACCCGCTGGTTTCAGTGGGTGCCATGAGCCGGGTCACTCCGCTGGTTGAGCGTGCGCATCCGCTGGTTTGATGAGTCGGGTCGGAGCGTAAGTCGGGCGCCACCCGTAGATTGAGCGTGCCCACCCGCTGGTTGAGCCGGGCCGGAGCGCAAGCGTAGGCCCGTGTCGAAACCCCGTAAGCCGACGGTGTCAGCGCACCGAACCACCAGCTCTCACCAACCAAGCGTCGGACCAGCTAGGGCGTGTCTCCCAATTTCCGTTGCGGCTCTCGGCGGCCCCCGCCGTGCTGAGCGACCTTGCGAGTCCCGGCCTGGCTCGACCACGATGGCTGCCGCTATCGCCGCATCCTCGGTCTTGCCAGAGCTGGCCTACGCGGCGTCGGACACTGCTCCCTGCGAAGTGTTCTTGCGACGCTTGTACCACTCCCAGACCATCGGCAGCACCGACACCAACACGATGAGGATGAAGATCGGCTCGATCAGCTTCTGGATGATCGTGAAGCTGCCCAGCCAGTAGCCGAGCAGCACGATACCGGCGCCCCAGACAATCGCGCCGATCACGTTGTAGGCGCTGAACAGGGCGTACTTCATCCTCGCGGCGCCGGCGACGATCGGGGCGAGCGTGCGCACGATCGGAACGAAGCGCGCGATGAAGATGGTGAACGGGCCGCGCTTCTCGAAGAACTCGTGCGCCTCGAGCAGGTACTTCTCCTTGAGGAACCGTGCGTCGGGCTTGAACATCGACGTCCCCGCCAAGCGGCCGACCCAATAGCCGACCTGCCCGCCGAGAATGCCGGCGATGGGTACACCGATCAGCAGGTACCAGAGTTTGAAGTTGGCGTCGGCGACTTGCTGGGCGTGCTCCGCAGTGGCACTGCCTGCGGCGATGAGGCCCGCGACGAACAACAGAGAATCGCCGGGGAGTACCGGGAACAGCACGCCGGACTCGATGAAGATGACGATCAACAAGCCCCAGAAGGCGAATGCGCCGAAGTATCCGATCAGGGTGAACGGGTCCATGAAGCCCGGCATCAGCCCGGCTTGGACGACGGTGTTCGCGGCATCGGCGGCCCAGGCGGTCGAGGTGTCGGTCAGCGCATTGATCACGGAAATACAGGCTACCTGGGCGGACCTGAACCCCGGCTGAGTGTTGGCGGGCCAGTGGGCGATGTCATAGGCGTGTGCGATGCTGCGGAGCACGTCGGATCACGGGGGTGACCGACACGATTCTGGGGGGAGCGGTGATGTCAGCACTAGTGTGTGGCACCTCGACCGTCGGCGTGGTGGCGATATTCGGACTGTGCGTGACGCTCGCGGCGCGAGGGGTGAATCGCGACGAGCCACTCGCCCCGGCGCCTCAGCGATATCCGCTGGTTGGGCTGGGCTCGGAGTGTCGCGGCTAATGGTATTGATATCTTGTGCGCACCCTGCTTCGCCGCATCCTGCTGGTTGAGCGAGGCGAAGCCGAGTCGAAACCACGGTGACGCTGCGGGTTTCGCTACTGTCCGGCCGGTGGGGTTTCGACTCGCTGCGCTCGCTCAACCGGCAGAGGAACGCGTCGGGCGTCGGCCTTAGTCGCTACCACAGTTGACCGATCCCGACGAGCAAGCCGACCTGCTTCACTCGATTCATGACCTCCGCAATCGAAGTCGTCGTAGGTGCCCACTGGGTCAACGGGTGGTTCGTCTACGCGCTGGCCCGACCGATCGTCGCCGTCGACGAGACGGAACACGCCGTCCGATGGAACAAGGCGGCCCTCATCCACTGCGAGGCTGGCGCGCATCGTGTGGCGGTCGGGATCCGGTACCGGGGATGGCGCAGGGTCCTCGGCACCGTCCCGGTAGACGTCCGCGTCGATGGCGGGACGACGCTGCGACTGCGCGCCGTGAACGGCCCGCTGAACAGCGATCCATGGCGGATCAGCGAGCGATAGCGACGCAGATCCGGCCGCGTCCTCCCTCTCGCTGCGACGCCGATCACGACTTGCCATACTTAGGTGATGCTCGCGACGGACCGCGACTCGCCCGACGACTCATCGTCGCGGCGATTCGCCGCAGGTTCGTCGCCCGGAGCTCACGACTCGCCACAAGTGGGTCGCGACGAAGAAGGTGCCGCGGACACAGCACAAGGCTGCCGTTGCCGACAAGTATGGAGGATTCATCGATGCCCATCGCAACCCCCGAGAAGTACGCCGAGATGCTGGCCAAGGCCAAGGAGGGTGGCTACGCGTTCCCGGCGATCAACTGCACGTCGTCGGAGACCATCAACGCCGCGATCAAGGGTTTCGCCGACGCCGGCAGTGACGGCATCATCCAGTTCTCCACCGGTGGCGCCGAGTTCGGTTCCGGCCTCGGCGTGAAGGACATGGTCACCGGTGCGGTCGCGCTCGCCGAGTTCGCGCACGTCATCGCGGCCAAGTACGACGTCACCATCGCGCTGCACACCGACCACTGTCCGAAGGACAAGCTCGACGGATTCGTCCGCCCGCTCATCGAGATCTCGACCGAGCGCGTGCGCAACGGCCAGGATCCGCTGTTCCAGTCGCACATGTGGGACGGTTCGGCGGTGCCGATCGACGAGAATCTGGAGATCGCCCAGGAACTGCTCGCCAAGACCGCGGCCGCCAACATCATCCTCGAGGTGGAGATCGGCGTCGTCGGCGGTGAAGAAGACGGTGTCGAGGCCGAGATCAACGACAAGCTCTACACCTCGGTGGAAGACTTCGAGAAGACCGTCGCGGCGCTCGGCGCGGGGGAGAAGGGCAAGTATCTGCTCGCCGCAACCTTCGGCAACGTGCACGGCGTCTACAAGCCGGGCAACGTCAAGCTCAAGCCGTCGGTTCTCGACGACGGACAGAAGGCCGCTGCCGCGAAGCTCGGCGTCGACCCGGCGTCGAAGCCCTTCGACTTCGTCTTCCACGGCGGGTCCGGCTCGCTCAAGAGCGAGATCGAAGAATCGCTGAGCTACGGCGTGGTGAAGATGAACGTCGACACTGACACCCAGTACGCCTTCACCCGTCCGGTCGCCGGGCACATGTTCGCCAACTACGACGGTGTGCTCAAGGTCGACGGAGAGGTCGGCAACAAGAAGGTCTACGACCCCCGCGTCTACATGAAGAAGGCCGAAGCGTCGATGACCGAGCGTGTCATCGAGGCTTGCAACGACCTGCGCTCGGCGGGCCGCTCGATCAGTAAGTGAGTCGAACAACGAAGCGCCCCTTGGATTTCCAAGGGGCGCTTCGTTGTGTGCGGGACTTCTACTTGGGGTCGCAGACCTTCCAGTCGTCGCCCTGCTTCTGCAGGTTGATCGAGACCGGGGTGATCGTCTGCGGTGTGCTGGTGCGGAACGCGTTGACCTCGACGACGGCGCTGCTCCCGCCGGTCACCTTCGACGCTTTGACGCCGGAGATGTTGACCAGCTCGTTGCGGGTCTTCTGCGCGGCGTAGATCTTCGCGAAGTCGGCGTCGGAGATGCGAGTGTAGAACTCGTGGCGATCGCCGCAGGTGACGTTGCGCAGGGTCGCGATGTCGCCGTTGTTCTGGGCGGCGACATAGCTGACCGCGACGTTGGCCGCCTCGTCGGCGTCGGCCGGCGACCGGCCGAACAGATACCCGAGGATCGCGGCGGCCACGACCACCACCACAACGGCGGCGCCGACGAGCAACGGCCACTTGCGCTTGGTCTTGGCCGGCGCCTCGGACGTGATGACCTGCGGTTCGTGTCCGGTCGACGTCCAGCCGGGCCCGGTCTGCGGGGGCGCGCTCGGCGATGTCGCCGGGCCACCGGCCACGGCGGCCGGCTTGTTGATGACCGTGGTCGACGGCTCGAGCTTGCGGATCTCCGGCTTGCGGATCACCGTCGTCGCGGCGTCTGATCCGGCGACGGCGGCCGCGGCGTCGGCCTTCGAGATGGCGACGGTCTTCTGGTCGAGATCGGGCTTGTCGAGCTCGACGGTCTTCTCATCGGTCGGCGTCTCGACGACGTCGGTCTTCTCGTCCGTGTCGGCGGTCGGTACGACATCGGTGGTGTCGTCCGACGATTCGCCGGTCTGCTCCTCGGCGTCGGCGACGGTGCCTTGCTCGGCGTCGTCCGTGCTGACCTCGTCGGTCGAAACGGACGAGTCCTCTTGTACTGCTTCGGTTTTCGCTGAATCCTCGGCAGTGGTCTTTTCGTCGGCCTTCGACTTGGCCACGGCGGAGGCCACCACAGCGGCCGCCCCCGCAGCAGCCGTCGCCGCTGCGATCTTCGCGGTCTTGTCGTCGTCCGCGGCGGGCTCGGCGTCGGCGTCCTTTTCGGTCGTGGTCTCCGCAGCGGGGGTAGCGGTGTCGTCCTCGACCGTCGACTCGACGACCGGCTCAGCCGGTTCGACTGCCTCCGGCGCCGTCGGGACCTCGTCGGATGCGGCCTCATCGGCCGGCGCAGTACCTGCCGCCTCCTCGACCACAGCTCCATCGGCAGGAGTCGAATCGGCCGTAGCTTCCCCGGCCGGAGTCGAGTCGACCGGAGTCGAGTCGGCAGAAGCCTCACCGGCCGCAGCCGAATCGGCTGCGGGCTCTGCCGCAAGTTCTTCGGCCGCGGGATCGCCGGCGGCGTCCGCGGCTGCGGGCTCGTCTTCGGCAGCGGACTCGGCGCCATCTTCGACGCCGGGCTCCTCGGTCGCCGCGGCGGCCTTCGTGTCATCGTCTTTCGTCGAATCGTCGTCGGACGGTGCCTCGTCGGCCTTGTCCGCGCCCGCGGCTGCCGCAGCTGCCACACCCGCGGCAACCGCGCCGCCTGCGACGGCTGCCTTCTTCGACGCACTCGAATCGGACTCGTGCTTTTCATCGGCTTTGTCGCCGGCGAGGGCGTCGATGTCGTCGAGGTCGGTGAGCTCCTCGGCCTTGGGCAGCTTGGAGCGGTCGATGACCATCGTCGCCGAGTCGATGCCGCGTCCACCCCGGGGCTTCATCGTCGACTTGGGCTTCTCCGGTTCCGGCTTCGCGGGTGTCGCCGGAGCGGAGGGGGTGGGCCGCGCAGGGGGCGTGGACGGCGCAGCGGGCGCGCCGGCAGAGCCGTTGCGGGCCGCACCACCGGTAGACGGGGGAGCCGGCGGCGCGGCGCGCGTGATGTTCGGGGATGCCGGGGTATCGTTTTCGCCGCGGTTGCGGAATGCGGCGATTGCCCTGCCCACCGCTTTCTTAGGTGCGGGGAACCGCTTGGTGTCGTCCGATGGCGCCATACGGCACGTCCTGCCTTCTTTGTTTGAAAAACCCGCCCTGCAGCGGTGAGGTCACGCTGAATAAGGGTGTCGGAACACACCCGAAGTCGTACCAGCCTATCTAATGCGCCGCGGTAACGGCATTTCGGTGCTCGTCGCCGAGTGTCGTCAGTCATCGCGCACTCGGCGTCGCGGTTGGATGACAGAATGCAGAGGTGACTTCCTTCGGAGATCTTCTCGGCCCCAATCCCACCCTGCTGACCGGCGACGACGAGGCGGAATCAGACCTGCTCAACAAGGTCGACCCGGCTGCGGTGGCAGCAGCTCACCCGACGGCCTCGATCGCCTGGGCCTACCTTGCCGAAGCGGCGCTGGAGAACATCGTCGACGACGCGCACGCCACCCAGGGATACGTCACCGCGTACGCCTTCGCGCGGACCGGCTACCACCGCGGACTCGATCAGCTGCGGCGCCACGGATGGAAGGGATTCGGCCCGGTCCCGTGGAGCCACGAACCCAACCAGGGTTTCCTGCGCTGCGTCGGCGCGCTGGCCCGTGCCGCGCAGGCCATCGGTGAGGAAGACGAATACCTCCGCTGCCTCGACCTGCTCAACGACAGCGATCCCAACGCGATCGGCCAGTTGGGGCTTGATTAGTCCCATCCGGCCCAGGCTGCACGCCTGGTTCCTCACCTTCCCCGCGATCCTGCAGACCAGGCTGCGTCGACTCTGGCTGTCCGGCGGCCCGATTCTGCAGTGCGCGGTGGCCGCCGGGTTGGCGTGGTGGGTCGCGAGCATGGTCACCGGAACCAATCCCGCACCGTTCTTCGCGCCGATCGCGGCTGTGGTCTCGCTCGGTTTGTCACTGGGCAAACGCTGGCGACGGTCGGTCGAGCTCGTCGGCGGTGTGGTCATCGGCATCCTGGTCGGCGACCTGCTAGTGCGGCAGATCGGATCGGGTACCTGGCAGGTGGTCGTCGTCGTGGCGCTCGCGATGGCCACCGCGGTCTTCCTCGACGACGGGCCGCTGGTACCGATGCAGGCGGCGTCGTCGGCGACGCTGGTAGCCACACTCCTGCCGCCCGGCGGTACCGCCGGTTTCAGTCGGGCGGTGGACGCGCTGATCGGCGGCGTGATCGGGCTCATCGTCGTGGCGGTGTTTCCGGTCAATCCGGCTCACCGGGCGCGTCGTGACGCAGCCGGTGTGCTGACCACGATGCGCGACGCCGCGTGGCGCCTCGCCGACGGCCTGCGCAACGCTGACGAAGACGAGGTGTTCGGCGCCCTCGAAGACGCGCGAGCCACCCAGGGTGCGATCACTCAGATGCGCGCAGACATGGGCGGCGGTCAGGAGGTGTCGCGGATTTCGCCGCTGTACTGGCGTTCCCGCGAGCGGCTGGAACGCATCTCGGAGACCGCCGATCCGATCGACAACGCGGTCCGCAACTTCCGGGTGCTCTCGCGTCGGGCGTTGTCGATGGTCGAGCGCGGCGAGCAACTGTCCGAGGAGGTCATCGAGATCATCTCCGACTTCGGCTACGCCTTCGACATTCTGCGAGCCATGATGATGGCCGACCCGGGCGACTTCCCCGATCAAAGTGACGCCGCGAAAGTCGTGCGCCGGATCGGTCGGCGCGCCAAACGCAGTCTCGCCGACGAGGCGTCGATGGCCGAAACCGCGACGGTCGCCCAGATCCGGTCGATCATCGTCGACATGTTCATGATCTGCGGACTGAAACGGACATCTGCACTCGCACAGCTGAGGTGAGCGTGTGGTGCCGCGCCGGCATCGGCCGGTTGTAACCCGAATCGCACCGACAAAGGCGACCCTAAGCCTTGCAATATATGCGAAAGTACGCATATATTGGCCACGTGGGACATTCACATGACGGACACTCGCACGGCCCGACCGCGGCCGACCTCGCCTCCGGCGGCGCGCAGCGTCGAATCTGGCCGATGGCTCTGTCGGTCGTCTTCATCGGCGGATTCTTCGTGGTCGAGCTCGTCGCGGGCATCGTCGTCAATTCGTTGGCGCTGATCGCCGACGCCGGGCACATGCTCACCGACGTCGTCGCACTCGTCATGGGTTTGGTCGCGCTGCTGCTCGCGCGGCATGGCAAGGTCACCGACGAGCGGACCTTCGGCTGGCATCGGGCCGAGGTCTTCACGGCCGTCGCCAACGCAGTTCTCCTGATCGGTGTCGCCGTCTTCGTCCTCTACGAGGCGATCCGACGTATTGGCACCGACCCGGAAGTGTCGGGTTTGACGCTGATCATCGTCGCGTCGATCGGCTTGGCGATCAACGTCGTCGTGATGCTTCTCCTGCGCGCTGATTCGGAGGCCTCTATCGCGGTCCGCGGTGCATACATGGAGGTCCTCGCCGACGCGCTGGGCAGCGTGGGCGTGTTGGTGGCCGGAATCGTCGCGATGACGACCGGTTGGGGCTACGCCGACATCGTCGTCGCGGTTCTGATCGCCCTGTGGGTGGTGCCGCGCGCGATCCGCCTCGCGCTCGACGCCCTGCGCATCCTCAATCAGCAGGCGCCGTCGCATATCGACGTCGACGCCGTGCGCACCGAGCTCGCCGCGATCCCCGAGGTTCAAGACGTGCATGACCTGCACGTATGGTCGCTGACTACCGGCATGGACGTCGCGACCGTGCATGTCTCCAGCGACGCCGACAACACCACCGTCCTCGCCGCCGCCAAACAGGTGCTTCATCACCACGGCCTGGACCACGCCACCATCCAGGTCGACAGCTGCCGCGGCGGAGCACGTTGTCACGACGAGATGACGTGGTAGCCGAAAGATTCATCCGTGGTGACCTGCTATTTTGCGGATTTCTGACGCTGGTCCGTTGGCAAGGCCATCACACCGGTCCGGCCGCCAACGATTCCCCGGCGATCGCCCGATGTCACTCATCTAGGAGGGTGCTGAGCGGCGCTGAAATGTTCCCCGTCCGGGTTCCTATCCCGGGCTGTTTGGCGAATTTCAGGATTGTCGGGAACATCTCGGCGCAGCTCCAACCTCATCGCCGCAGCTGACTGAAGCCGGAGTTCTCTTCCGCGAATTCGTTTGCGTGCAACGGATCTGGTTGCGTTGGGTTCTTTGTCTCGCCGGCCCCTCGTTACACCGAAACTCGCAAGCTCGTTTCGGCACTCGGGGAGCGGGGGGTGCGTGCTTTGTATCGGTACTCGGCCTGGATCCACCGATGGTGGTCCCATTTCGCTGGTTGAGCAGGTCGAGCGCCGTGCTGAGCGAGGCGCTAGCCGAGTCGAAGTAGCGCTAGCCGAGGCCGTGTCGAAACCACGGTGACACAACAGGTTACGTGCGACCGCTTGTCTCGCGTTCGATCGTGGTGATCATCTCCGGTCGTGCTTCCAGCAGGTGCATTCGACGGTTGCGCTGATGTCGCGGTCCTGGTCTGGCTCGACTCACTGAAATCTGTTGTCTCACCTTGGCTTCGACACGCTCGTCGCTAACGCTCCTCACGGCTCAACCAGCGGAGAAGCCTGCCATCGGTGAATCCAGGCTCGGGGAGCGGGGGTGCGTGCTTTGTTTCGGCGCTCGGGGAGCGGGTGTGTCCCGCCCGTCGGGTGAGCTACCCAGCGCCGGAGCGGGGAGCTTGCTCCGCAGCGACCGGTGAATCTTGCCTGGCGCGCAACCTCAATCCAAGCCGCGCGCAATCAGGGTTTCGCCGAAGCCATCCGCGGTGCGCAGGGCCGAAATCACCAGCGGTGTCAGCATTGTGGCTGAGCGCAGCGGCAAATTCCTTGCGTGCCTTGCCTCTTCTACCTGCCGCACCAGTTCGACCATCAGCGGGATCGCTCGGATCGCCAACGCGAAGCCCAGCGCCAGCTGGTCGGTACGGACGCCGATCAGTCGCAACGGACTCAGCGTGCGATTGATCCACGCGAGCACGTCGACGGTGCGGGTGGTCAGCGTTACCGCGACGGCCAACATGACCGACGCCAGCAGAACACCGCAAACCACAAGTGCGCGTTGCCAATCAGTCAGGATGACCTGCAGGACAAACAGGACCGCGATCGTCCACAACACCGGAATCAATTGCGATACAGCGATTCTCGGCTTGATCCAACCGAGCAGATACACCCCGACGACGACGCCCGCCGCGACGCCCAGCCGCGCGACGCTGGTCACCCAGAAGCTGAGGAACACGATGATCGACGCCAGCCCGAGAAGCTTCACGCCCACCGGAAGTCGGTGCAGCACCGAGTGTCCCGGCTGATAGACGCCCATCGCGGTCATGACATGAGCTTGCGGTAGAAGGTCAGGGCGTCGGCGGGAACGTCGTCGCAGACGATCCGCCCGTCGTCGACCACCAGGATCCGGTCGAAGCCGGTGAGGATGTCGAGGTCGTGCGACACCACGATGAGTTGCTGGTCCAATCCGGCGAACACCTCGCCGAGCATCCGCGTATTGCGCAGATCGAGCAGCGTCGTCGGTTCGTCGGCGACGACTATCCGCGGCTTGGTCACCAAAACCGACGCCAGCGCGAGCAATTGCTTCTGGCCGCCGGACAACTGATGCGAGGGATGGTCGGCGTGACCGTCGAGCCCGAAGCGCGCCAGCACGTCGTCGACGACGGTTCGCCGCTCCGCACCGCTCAGTTTCGACCGTGACAGCGACAGTTCCACATCCTCGACGACGGTCGGCATGATGACCTGCCGGTCCGGGTCGGAGAAGATGAAACCGACCTCGCGGCGCACCCGGCGTCGATGCCGGCCGGTCACCTCTGTCCCGTTGACGCGTACCGTCCCGACGTCGGGCTCCACCAGGCCGTTGATCATCCGCACCAGCGTCGACTTACCGCTGCCGTTGGCCCCGACAATCCCGACCCGACGTTCGGTGAGCGTGGTCGAAACTTCGGTCAGCACCCGTCGATCTCCGAAACCGTGTGTGACGCCGTCGAATTCGACGACTGACTGTGCACTGGTCACGACGGAGAGTCAGAAGCCTTGCCGCGCAACAGGATCGGGTCGATCAGACCGGGGTACCCGCGATGTACCTGCTGCGCGACGATGGCGGTGACTGCGGCTTTGACCACGTCGCCGATCACGAACGGACCGTTAGTGGCAAGTGCGGCAAAGAAAGTCATGTCGCTGCGGATCATCAGGCCCAGCGTGCCGCACAGGTAGATGACGCCCATGCCGCCGACGACGTTGATGACGAATCCCCAGACGAGTCGGTAGCGGGGCATCAGTGCGGCGGTGGCGAGTCCGATGAGCAACGCCGACGGCAGGAAGCCGATGAAGAAGCCGGCGGTGGGCGACGACAGGGCGGTGAGGCCATTGCGTCCGCCGGCGAGGATCGGCAGTCCGACGAGGGCCAGCACCATGAAGATCGCGACGGAGAGTGTGCCCTTGCGTGGCCCGAGGATGGCTCCGGCGAGCATCACGCCCATCGTCTGCAGCGTGATCGGCACACCCGACGACCCGATGGTGATGGTGCCGGGTAGACCGAGAACCGCGATCAGCGCCGCGAACACCGCGGCCTGTGTCACATCGGTCACCGAGATCCCGCGTCGGCTCCGCGTTGTCATCGCACCTCACTCCATGCGTCGTCGAATATCACTACGCATTATGGTGTGCGTCGGTTAGGGAGTGCTAACCGCAGTGCCGTTTCAGTCGAGGGCCGGGAGACCTGGTTTCGAAAGCGGAACGTCCTCGCTGGTGGTCGCCCTCCGAGGCGCACTGCGGCGCAGTCAGGGGCGTTCAGGCCGACCCCTCGGCTCCGTGCGTGTACAGGTCGAGATTGCCATCGCGGACGAGGTTCTTCTGAACTTTGCCGGTACACGTTTTCGGAAGACTCGCCACGATCACGATACGTTTCGGAATCGTGTATCCGTCCAGGCCGGGCAGCGACGAACCCGCAGCGTCACAGTGGTTTCGACTCGGCTTCGCCTCGCTCAACCAGCAGATGCGGCGAAGCAGGTTGCGCGCAAGATATCAATACCATTAGCCGCGACACACCACTAGTGGAGTGTCGCACTTAACGAGTTGTATGACGTCGCGTTCCGCTGCCGGTTGAGCGAGCGGAGCGAGTCGAAACCCGCCGGCCAGCCGGGCAGCGACGAACCCCGCAGCGTCACAGTGGTTTCGACTCGGCTTCGCCTCGCTCAACCTGGATCCACCGATGGCAGGCCCTCCGCTGGTTGAGCCTTGGTTGAGCCTGGATCCACCGACCGAAGCGCCGCTCTGCTGGTTGAGCCGGACGAGGCGCTAGCCGAGTCCGTGTCGAAACCTCTCAGCCACAACGACTTTCGACGATCCGCGCCAATATCGGCGACTTTCACCCGGCAAGTGAGGCGTGTGCACCCTACGGGTGCACACGCCTCGATGTTCGATTCCATCACAGTTCGACACGTGCGCTACCATCAAATGCATTGTGGTACAGAGGTTTCGACACGCTCGTCGCTAGCGCTCCTCGCGGCTCAACCGGCGGACGTAGTGGCCCCGACCGGTGAAACCAGGTTGAGCCGGACGAGGCGCTAGCCGAGTCCGTGTCGAAACCTCTCAGCCACAACGACTTTCGTCAGTCCGCGCCAACATTGGCGATGTCACCCGGCAAGTGACGCGTGTGCACCCTTCGGATGCACACGCCTCGATGTTCGATTCCATCACAGTTCGACACGTGCGCTACCATCAAATGCATTGTGGTACAGGGGTTTCGACACGCTCGTCACTTCGACTCGGCTAGCGCCTCGCTCAGTACGGCGCGCTTGCGCTCCTCGCGGCTCAACCAGCAGATGCAGTGCCCGGTCGGCGATATAGGTCAGTACGAGCGGGGTAGCCCCAGGCTGTGCTGGGCGACGTAGTTCAGGATCATCTCGCGGCTGACCGGGGCGGTTCGCAGCAGGCGGGCGTTCGCCCACTGCGGGATCAGCGAGTACTCGACGCTGAGGCCGTTGCCGCCGTGCGTCTGTATCGCGGTGTCGACCGCGTTCACCGCGGCCTCCGCGGCCGCGTACTTGGCGATGTTGGAAGCCTCGGCGGCGTCACGACCGGTCTCGTGCAGTCGGGCGGCGTGGTAGGTCGCGAGCCGGGCCAGATCCACCTCGATCTTGGCCTTGGCCAGCGGGTGGGCGATGCCTTGATGCGC
This sequence comes from Gordonia asplenii, assembly GCF_012933505.1. Taxonomy (GTDB): domain Bacteria; phylum Actinomycetota; class Actinomycetes; order Mycobacteriales; family Mycobacteriaceae; genus Gordonia; species Gordonia asplenii. The sequence goes on along the minus strand of NZ_JABBNB010000025.1, from coordinate 38,146 downwards.
ACCGATCGGAGTGCCCCAGACCGCACGGCCGCGGGCGTACTCGGCGCCGGTGGCCACCGCGTGTCGACCGATTCCGACTGCAATCGCCGCGCCGGTGATCCGCTCTGGATTCAGCCCGTCGAATACCTGACGGAAGCCCTCGTTCCACTCACCGATCAGCGCCTCGGGGCCGAGGCGGACGTCCTCGAAGAACAGCGTGAACTGCTTCTCCGGGATCTGTGCGGCCACCGGGAGATCGTGTTTGACCAGGCCGGGACTGTCGGTGGGCACGACGAACAGGGACATGCTCGCCCGGCCGGTCGACGCATCCGAACCGCTGCGGGCCACCACCACGAGCGCGTCGGCCTCGTCGACGCCGGAGATGAAGTACTTGGTGCCGCACAACACGAATCCGTCGCCGTCGCGGACCGCAGTGGTGCTCACCGCATGCGTGTTCGACCCGGCGTCGGGTTCGGTTATCGCGAAGACGACCTTCGAGGAACCGTCCGCCATTCCGGGCAACCATCGCCGCTTCTGGGTTTCGGACCCGTACTTGGCGAGGAGTTCGCCGGAGATCGCGCTGGAGACCAGAAGCAGCATCAACGGGCAGCCGCGGGCCGCGGTCTCTTCGCAGACGATTGCGAGTTCGGTCATGCCGGCGCTGCCGCCGCCGTATTCCTCCGGCAAGTTGATGCCGATGAATCCGGCCGTACCGAGTTCCTCCCACAATTCTGCGGTCGGGGTCTGCGCGGAGGCGTGTTCGGCGAAGTAGCTTCGCCCGTACTGCTCGGTGATGGAGCCGACGGCGTCGCGGATGGCGCGATGGGTGTCGGATTCGGTGAACATGGTCGAATCTGTTGACATCGATCTACTTTCAGTCTGAGGCGGGGGTGGGTGCCTACGGCCGTGGTGCGGAATCAGACGGGCGACCTGCGCTTGTGCGGACCCAGTCGCGGAGCACAGCGGCACGCTGATCGTGCGGGGAGGGCGGCGAGGGAACGTCGGTCGGCGTTCGGGAGAACCGTGGAGCCGGAGCAGCCTGTGGCACACCGCCGACGTCGATCACGGTGCCCCTGGCTCGTAGGTACGAGTCGCCGGCCACCTCGTCGAGGGTGAGGACGGGGGTGACGCACGCGTCGGTGCCGGCGAAGACGACGGCCCATTCGTCACGCGTGCGGCGCCGGAAGGTCTCGGTGAACAGGTCCCGGAGCGCGGGCCACATCGCCTCGTCGGACCGGTCGGGAATCGTCTGTGGGTCCAGCTCGAGACCGCGTAGCAGAGCGGCGTAGAAGGGAGGCTCGATACTCCCTACGGCGACGTAGCCACCGTCGGCGCACTCGTAGGTGTCGTAGTAGGGAGTACCGCCGTCGATCAGGTTGGAGCCGCGGCGGGGCTTCCATGCGCCGTAGCCGCGCAACGCCCACAAGGCCTGCGCCAAGGCGGAGGCGCCGTCGACCATCGCGGCGTCGACCACCTGGCCGAGTCCGGAGCGCTCGCGTTCGAACAATGCTGCGAGAACACCCGCGATGAGGAACATCGAGCCGCCGCCGAAGTCGCCGATCATGTTCAGCGGGACGGTCGGCTTCTCACCGGGACGGCCGATCGCGTCGAGTACCCCGGTCATCGAGATGTAGTTGAGGTCGTGGCCGGCCAGCGGCGCCAGCTCCCCGGTTTGGCCCCACCCGGTCATTCGCCCGTAGATCAGTCGCGGATTCACCGCGGCGCAATCGTCGGGACCGAGGCCCAGTCGTTCCGCGGTTCCGGGACGCATGCCTTCGAGGAGGACGTCCGCGGTCTGCACCAGGTCGAGGATGACGGCGTGGTCGTCGGGGTCGCGCAGATCGGTGATGATCGTGCGGCGGTTTCGGAACAGGAAGTCCGGCTTCCCGCCCGACAGGTCGAGTCCGCCACCCTGCTTGCGGGCCACGTGGACGACGTCCGCGCCGAGGCCGGCCAGGATCATCGCGGCGTGGGGCACGGGTCCGATCGCCGCGAGCTCGACGACGCGCAATCCGTGCAGTGGTCCGGTCATTGCGCGATTCCTTGTGAACGTGCGGCCGCCACCTCGCGAACGGCGGCCAGGCGGGTTCCCGGATCCTGGTCGAAGGGGATGAGGAACACCGAATCGACGCCGGCTTCCCGCAGACTCTCGAGGTGTCGGCGCTTCTCGTCGATCCCACCGGTGAGGCAGGTCGCTTCGATGAGTGCGTCGGGCACGAGATCGGCGGCCCGGTCTTTGCGGCCGGAGAGGAAGGCCTCCTGGATCTGCGCGGCCTCCGCGCCGAACCCGTACGTCGAGACGAGGTTGTAGTAGAAGTTCTTCCCGGGAGCACCCATTCCGCCGATGTAGAGTGCGTAGTGCTCGGCGATCGCGCGGAAACCGGGGCTTCCGGGGCCCCCGACGCAGGTCGGAGTCTGGGCGTGGATGAGTAGGGGACCGAGAGTTTTGTCGCGCCGTGCTGTGCCGCGAACCAGGGCCGCTCCCCACACGTCGCGGAAACGCTGCGGGTCGACGAACATCGGTTGCCAGCCGTCGGCGATCTCCGCGGTCAGCTCGACGTTCTTCGGGCCCAATGCGGCGAGGTCGATGGGGATGTCCGCGCGGAGCGGCTTGCGGATCATCGCCAGCGGTCGGCCGAGGCCGGTGCCCTTCTCCTCGGCAACCGGCAGTCGGTAGTACTCGCCCTCGTAGCGGACCTTCTGACCCGTCCAGACCATGCGGCAGATGTCGACGTACTCCCGGGTCCGCCCGATCGGGGCGTCGTAGGCGACCCCGTGGAAGCCTTCGATCACCTGGGGGCCCGACGTGCCGAGACCGAGCCGGAAACGCCCGCCGGTCAGGTAGTCGAGGGAGGCCGCGGTCATCGCGGTGAGTGTCGGGGTACGGCTGTAGAGCGGGAGGATCGAGCTGGTCAACTTCGCCTCGGGGACCGCTGCGGCGAGGTAGCCCAGTTGGGTCGCGCCGTCGAAGGAGTACGGCTCTGGGACGGCGATCGTGTCGACGCCGGCCGACACCATCGCGCGCGCCTCCACGACGGTGTCGTGGAAATCCCAGGCATAATTGATCAGCACTGCGATGTCCATCAGGTCACAGTCCCCGCGCGATGAGCAGCTTCATCACTTCGTTCGCACCGCCGTAGATCTTCTGGACGCGCGCGTCCGCGTACATCCGGGCGATCGGGTACTCGATCATGTAGCCGTAGCCGCCGAAGATCTGTAGGCACTTGTCGATCACCTCGCACTGCTTGTCGGTGGCCCACATCTTCGCCATGGATGCCGTCTGCGCATCGAGCGTGCCGGCGATGGCACGTGCGATGCAGTAGTCGAGCAGGGTGCGCGCGGCGAGTGCGTCGGTCTTGCACTCGGCGAGTACGAACTGAGTGTTCTGCAGATCGAGGAGGGGCGCGCCGAACGCCTTACGCTGCTTGGCGTAGTCGATCGACTGCACGACCGCCGATTCGATCGTGGCGCCCGCGTTGACGCCGATGATCAGGCGTTCGCGGGGGAGCTGATTCATCAGCTGGTAGAAGCCCTGGCCCTCGACTCCACCCAGCAGATTCTCGACGGGCACCCGCATGTCGGTGAACGAGAGCTCCCGGGTGTCCTGGCCGTGTTGCCCGACCTTCCTGAGTACGCGCCCGCGTTCGAAGCCCTCGAGGTCTTTCGTCTCGGCGACGATCAGCGAGATGCCCTTCGCGCCCTTGGTCGGGTCGGTCTTGGCCACGATCACGAGCAGGTCGCAGAGCGTCGCATTGGAGATGAAGGTCTTGCTGCCGTTGATCACGTAGTGGTCGCCGTCGCGCACGGCAGTCGTGCGGACGGCCTGAAGGTCTGAACCCGTTCCGGGTTCGGTCATCGCAATCGCGAGAACCGTCTCTCCGGTGCAGATTCTGGGCAGCCAGCGCTGCTTCTGTTCCTCCGTGCCGCAGCCCGCGATGTAGTGGGCGATGATCGTGGAGTGGATCGGGAAACCGAAAGCGGTGTCGCCGGTCTTGGACAGTTCCTCCTGAACGACGGCCTCGTGGCCGAAGTCCCCTCCGCCTCCGCCGTATTCGGCGGGAACATCGAGGCACAGCAGGCCGACGTCGCCCGCCTTCGTCCACAGGTCCCGGTCGACGTGGTGCTGCTCGGCCCAACGCTCCTGATTCTCCGGGGTCGCCTCGCGTCGGAAGAAGTCGCGGGCGAGTAGGCGTAGTTCGCGGTGTTCGTCGGTCTCCCACGCGGGCCGGTAGTCACCGAACAGATCGGTCATGGGCGGGTTCCTGTCTCTCGTTCGGCCACGGGCCGGATGCCGTGGACGCGTTGCGTCCGCGATCTGACTGTAGATTAGTGACTCGCAAATGGAAAGTATTAAAAAAAGTCCTACCTGGTTGTTGACACCGATAAGTGAATGATGGCTAGATAGCTCTAAGCGTTTCGGTGATTTCCGAAACGGATCGAAGACAAGCTTGGAGTGGCAGATGAATCAGGTTGTGGTCGGCGGCGTGGGGATGGTTCCCTTCAAGAAGCCGCGCGATGGTGAGACCTTCGACAAGATGGGCGAGCGGGCCATCCGGGCCGCGCTCGCCGATGCGGGCGTCGACATCTCGGTGATTCAGCAGGCCTACGCCGGCTGGATCTACGGCGATTCGACGTCGGGCCAGACAGTGTTGTACGGCGTCGGACAGACCGGTATCCCGGTGATCAACGTCAACAACAACTGCTCCACGGGGTCGACGGCCCTGTACTTGGCCCGGCAGGCCGTGCAGAGCGGCGCAGTCGAGTGCGCTTTGGCCTTCGGCTTCGAGCAGATGCCCAACGGCGCACTCTCGCTGAGTTACACCGACCGTCCGTCGGTCATGGGTCGTTTCGAGGACGCGATCAAGACCAAATACGACCTCCGCGACGACGTTCCCTTCGCCCCGCAGTACTTCGGCCTCGCCGGCCAGGAACACATGGACCAATTCGGAACCAGTCGGGAAACCTTCGCGAAGATCGCGGTCAAGGCGCGCACGCACGCCGGGCTCAATCCGCTGGCCATCTTCCGCGACCCGATCACCGTCGAGGAGGTGCTCAATTCGCCGACGATCGTCGGCCCGTTGACTCGGTTGATGTGTTGCCCACCGTCGTGCGGTGCCGCGGCGGCAGTGCTCTGCACCCCGGAGTTCGCGCGCAAGCACGGCATCGCGTCCGGCGTGATCATCCGCTCGCAGGCGATGACCACCGACACCCCGAGCAGCTTCCAAGGCGACATGCGAAACATGGTCGGCTTCGAGATGACCGCCTCGGCGGCGCGGCAGGTGTACGAGGACGCGGGCGTCGACCCGTATGACATCCCCGTCGTCGAGCTGCACGACTGCTTCGCGACCAATGAGCTGATCTGTTATGAGGCGCTGGGTCTGACTCCCGAGGGAACGGGCGAGAAGTTCGTCGACGACGGCGACAACACCTTCGGGGGCCGCGTGGTCACCAATCCGTCCGGTGGCCTGCTGTCCAAGGGGCACCCGCTCGGAGCCACCGGGCTCGCGCAGTGCGCCGAGTTGGTGTGGCAGCTACGTGGCGCCGCGGGCGACAAGCAGGTCGACGGTGCCACCCTGGCCCTGCAGCACAACCTCGGCCTCGGCGGCGCAGGTGTGGTGACGCTCTACCAAAAAGTGGACGCCTGATGCCCGTGATCGACCAGAGTGTGGTCGGAACCCAGCAGCCACCCCTGGAGTACAAGGTCGAACGAGGCGCGTTGCGCCTGTTCGCGCTCGCCATCGGTGCGGCCGATCCGGTGTACACCGACCTCGACGCGGCCCGGGCCGCCGGTCACCGCGACCTCCTGGTGCCGCCGACCTATCTGTTCGGGCTGAAACTGACGGGCCGGAGCTTCGCCGACGAAGCGCGCTGGCTCACCGACCTCGGCATCGACATGCGAAACATCCTGCATGGTGAGCAGTCCTTCGACTACCACGCGCTCGCGTACGCCGGCGACGAGCTCAGGTTCTCCCCCTCGATCACCGGCCTGGAGACCAAGCGGGGCGGTGCCCTTCAGTTCATCACGCGCACGATCAGCGTCGTCCGGATCGGCGACGGGGAGCGGATCGTCGACATGATCGAGACCGTGGCCGTTCGCGAACCGGCACCCCCACGGGCCGGCGAGGGGGCCGTGCGATGACCCCGGTCGTCGACCTGGCGTCGGTCACCGCCGGCACCGAGCTGCCGCCGCTGTCCCCCGGCACCATCACCCGCGCCACGCTGGCCGTCTTCGGCCCGGCGTCGGGCGATCTGCACCCGATCCACGTGGACCTCGACGTGGCCCGCTCGGCGGGCTTGGACGATGTCTTCGCCCACGGCATGCTCTCGATGGCCTACCTGGGCCGGATGCTGACGAATTGGGTTCCGCAGCAGCGGATCCGCGCCATGAGCACCCGTTTCCTGTCGATAACTCCGCTGTACGGGGAGCCGACCTGCAGGGGCGTCGTCGTCGCGGTCGCCGGCGACGGTGCCGATCGCACCGCCGAACTCGACATCACTGTCACTCTCGCCGACGGCACCGTCACCCTGGCCGGAAAGGCCACCGTCGCCCTCGGCTGACGTACCGGACACCTAGGAGAAACCATGAGCAACAAACTGGACGGACGAACGGCACTCGTCACCGGATCGGGTCGCGGCATCGGCCGCGAGATCGCCCTCAAGCTGGCGTCGGAGGGCGCGAACGTGGTGGTCAACGACCTCGACTCCGATGTCGCCGCGCAGACGGTAGCCGACGTGGAGACGGCCGGCGGTAGGGCGGTGTCCTGCGTCGGCAGTGTAACCGATCCGGAGTTCGCGGACCGCTTCATCGCGACCGCGCTCGAGACCTTCGGTGACTTCCACGTCATCGTCAACAACGCGGGCTACACCTGGGACAACGTCATTCAGAAGATGACCGACGACCAGTGGGACGACATCCTCGACGTGCACCTCAAGGCGCCCTTCCGAATCCTCCGCGCCGCGCAGCCGCACATCAGTTCCGCGGTCAAGACCGAACGTGCCGATGGGCGCCGGGTGACCCGCAAGGTGGTCAACATCTCCTCGATGGCGGGCACCGGCGGCAATGCCGGGCAGGCCAACTACTCGGCCGCCAAGGCCGGTGTGATCGGCCTCACCAAGACCCTGTGCAAGGAGTGGGGCCGCTACGACGTCACCGTCAACGCCGTGGCCTACGGCCTGATCCGCACGCGCTTGACCGAGGCGCCCGCGGACTCCGGCAAGACCGTGAACATCGGCGGCCGGGATCTGAAGTTCGGTGTGAATCCGGAGATCCTGGAGCAGATGGCGTCCGCCATCCCGCTCGGACGGCCGGGAGATCCATCGGACGCCGCCGGCGCCGCCTACCTGTTCTGTGCCCCTGAGAGTGATTACGTGTCCGGCCAGGTCCTCCTGTGCGCCGGCGGATTCCAGATGTGAGGTGAACTGACCATGTACTTCGCGGACGTCCTGCGCGAGACGGTGGGTCGTCGCGGCGCGAACATCGCCGTGGCCGCCCCCGGCCGTCTCCAGACCTATGCCGAACTGGGCGAACGCGCCTACCGCCTGGCCAACGCCCTCACCGACCTCGGGCTCCGGCCCGGCGACCGGGTGGGCATGCTCTCGGACAACTCGATCCACGTGCCGGAGCAGATCGCCGCGCTCGCCGTCGCGGGCCTGGTCCGCGCGCCGTTGTACACGCAGAACACCGCGGCCACGAACACCTATCTGGCGCGCAACACCGGCATGTCGGTGATCCTCGTCGAGGCGAAGTACGCGGCGGCGCTGGCCGCCGAACTCACCGAACCCGACGATGCGCGGCTGGTGCTCGTCGACGACGGGACCGGGGCGAGCGTGTCCGGCGCGTTGGACTACGAGGCGGTCATCGCCGCGGCGTCGACGAGTGAGCCGCCCGTACACACCGACGTCACCTCGCCGCACATCATCCGGTTCTCGGCCGGCACCACGGGTCGGCCGAAGGGGATCGTGCACTCCGCGCAGGGACTGCAGGCGATCGCGAACGAGCTCTTCACCTTCATCGACCCGCCGACGGAGGAGGACGTTTTCCTCGCGGCCGGTACGTTGTCGCACGCGACCGGCTACTACGTGTGGCCGCTCATCGCCGCCGGCGCCCGAATCACCGTGATGCCCCAGTTCGACCCGACGACCTTCCTGTCCTTGGTCGAATCCGAGCGTGCCACGCTCACGATGGCGGTGCCCACCATGATCCAGGTGGTCGCGTCCGTCGCCGCCGCGGCGGAGCGGCCCTACGACGTCTCCTCGATGCGTGCGATCTACTACGGCGCCTCGCCGATCACCGACGCCACGCTGCGCGCGGGACTCGAGTTGTTCGGACCGATCATGTATCAGGTGTACGGGCAGTCGGAGGCGGTGCCGTCGACGTTTCTCGCCCCGTCGGAGCACCACCTGGAAGGCGAGTTCGCGGGTCGATTGCGCTCGGCCGGTCGGCCGACTGTCAACAGCGAGATCACGATCCGCGACGGTGAGCGGGTCCTGCCCGTCGGGACGATCGGGGAGATCTGCGTCAAGACTCCGGGAGCGATGCTCGGGATCTGGGGCGACGATGCGGCTACCGCGGCGCGGTTCACGGCCGACGGTGCCGTGCGCTCGCGCGATGTCGGGCATTTCGACGAGCACGGCTTCCTCTACCTCGACGCCCGGCTGGAGGACGTGATAATCAGCGGCGGATACAACGTGTATCCGGCGGAGATCGAGAACGCTCTCGCCGAGCATCCCGCGATCAGCGAGGCCGCGGTGGTGGGGATCCCGCACGAGAAGTGGGGCGAGACCGTCGCGGCGGTGGTGATCCTGGAACCGGGCACGGTAGCCGGCGAGGACGAGTTGATCGACTGGGCCCGCGCACGGGTGGGACCGGTGCGAAAGCCGACGGTGGTCGTGATCGCGGACGAGCCGCTGCCCAAGAACGCCGTCGGGAAGATTCCCCGGGCGGCGGTGCGCGAGAGGTACTGGCCCGGCACACCCGATATCGTGGGCGCGTGATTGCGACACCTGCAGCGGGGCGGATCGCCCGATGAGCGCGCCGCGCCGTACCCGCCCGAGCAACCGCAAGGAGCTAATCCTCGCGGCGGCTGCCGATCGCTTCCGCGACCAGGGGTTTCATGATGTCGGGATGGCCGACATCGCGGAGGCGGTCGGCATCGGGCCAAGCGCGCTGTACCGGCACTACCGCGGCAAGCAGGAGCTGCTCGTCGCGGTGCTCGACGGTGGGCTGACCGCCTTCGAGGACGCGATCGCCGGCGCGGGCGACTGGCACGACTGCGTCCGCAGGGCCGCTGACGTCGCCTTTGACGACCGGGCCTTCGGACGCATGTGGGATCGCGATCGTGGTGTCCTCAGCAGCGGTGAGCGGGCCGCCTTCCGGGAACGGATCAACGCCATGGCCCACGCCCTCGCGGCGCGGCTACCGCAGGTGCCAGAGGTCACCGACCCGCAGCGCTCCACGATCGCGTTCGCGGTGCTCGCACTGCTCTGGCTACCTGCGCGCCGTCCCCCCGGCCTGCCGGTGGGCGAGCAGCGGCGCGCACTGATCTCCGTCGCCGAGGCGATGGTGACCGACGGACTGGACCGGCTGGCGGCGCGGGCCGACCTGCCCCGCCCGGCGGAGGGGGAGGGCGCCCGGCCGGCCGAACGGCCGGCGTTACCGGTCAGCCGGCGGGAGGCGTTGTTGATCGTCGCCACCGACCAATTCGCTCGCTACGGCTACCCGAATGTCGGCCTGGAGGACATCGGTCAGGCCGCCGGTATCGCCGGTCCCAGCGTGTACAACTACTTCGACACCAAGGTCGACATCGCGGTGCGCATCCTGAGCCGGGCCGCCGACGCGCTGTGGCTGGACCTCGACCGCGTGCTGCACCTGAGCCCCGACCCCGCCACGGCCCTCGACCGCGTGGTAACCGGCTACGTGAGTTTCGCCACCGGGCATCCTGCGCTCATGCGTGTCGTCACCGCGCAGCCGGGGAACCTGCCCGAGCCCGCCCAGCAGGTGGTGGACCAGCGCTCGCGCGAATATGCGAAGGAGTGGGTGGCACTGGTGTCACAGGTGCGGCCCGACCTGGCGGAACGTTACGTCGCGTTCGTCGTGCGGTGTGCGATCGACGTCATCAACGGGACGAACTACCTCCATCGCGTCCGCGGAGACGCGGTGACCGCCGATATCGTCGACCTGGTTCGCGCGGTCCTCGTCGTCACGTTCGGCGGGGAGTGAATCGGACCGAGAGTGTCTCGGGTCCGACCTCCTCACCGCCGAACCGTCGGCTCATGGACGTCCTCCGAACCGTCGGCTCATGGACGTCCTCCGGACGTGGCTCGGCGTACAGGCTCGCCAACTCGGCGGCGTACTTTTCGGAGACCGGCCTGCTTTTGGTCTTCATCGTGGGAGTCAGCTCGTCACCGCCCGGCTCCCAGAACACCGGTAACACTGGCGGTCGGTCATGATCCGACCGCCGGGGAGGGCGCATGCGAGGCGAGGGTGTTCAGCGCCGCCAGGTACTCGGACTCGAGCCGGTCGACGAGCGCTGCTGCGGGCACGATCTGACTGACGGCGCCGATGCCCTGCCCCGCACCCCAGATGTCGCGCCAGGGCTTGACCTGACGCGCCGGTGCGACGGCGTCGGATTCGTTGATGGCGAAGTCGATCGGCGTCTGGCCGGCGGGGGTGAGCGCGGCGGGATCGAGCCCGGCCCCGACGATGCTGCCGCGCAGGTAGTTGGCGTGGATGCCGGTGAAGCAGTCGGCGTAGACGATGTCGCGAGCCGACGAGTCCACGATCATCTCCTTGTATGAGGGCACGGCATCGGCCTCTTCGGTGGCGATGAACGCGGAGCCGATGTAGGCGAGGTCGGCGCCCATGGCTTGTGCGGCGAGCACCGAACGGCCCGTCGCGATCGAACCCGAGAGCACCAGCGGACCGTCGAAGAAGCTGCGGATCTCCTCGATGAAGGCGAACGGTGATCGGGTGCCCGCGTGCCCGCCCGCGCCCGCGGCCACGGCGATGAGGCCGTCAGCGCCCTTCTCGACTGCTTTGCGGGCGAACTGCTCGTCGATCACGTCGTGCAGCACGATGCCACCGTAGGAGTGGATCGCGTCGTTCACGTCGGTACGCGCGCCCAGCGAGGTGATCACCACGGGCACCCGATACTTCACGACCGTGGCGAGGTCCTTGTCGAGCCGCTGGTTCGACGAGTGCACGATGAGGTTGACCGCGTATGGGGCCGACGGTCGGTCGGGATGCCGCGCGTCGTAGTCGGCGAGCTCGCGGGTGATCCGGTCGAGCCATTCCTCGAGCTGGGCATGCGGTCGGGCGTTGAGGGTGGGGAACGAGCCGATGACTCCGGCCGTGCACTGAGCGACCACCAGCTCGGGGCCCGAGACGATGAACATGGGCGAGGCGAGAACAGGGAGGCGGAGTCGGTCGCGGACCGATTCGGGGAGGCTCATGGGATACCTTTCGTGGATCAGTTGTCGGAGAAGACCGGCGGTCGTCGCTCGCCGAGTGCGACGACGGCCTCGGCGAGGTCGTGGGAGGGAAGGAAGGCCGCGTTCCACGCGGTGACGTAGTTCAAGCCCCCGGCGACCGCGGACGCGCTCTGTTGGGCCAGTACGTCCTTGATCCCGTGAAGCACGAACTGGGGGTTCGCGGCCATCTCGCGGGCGGTGTCCACGGCGCGTCGCAGCACGGCGTCGCGGTCCGGGAGTACCTCGTTGACCAGGCCGATCTGCAGGGCACGCGCTGCGTCGATGTCCTTGCCCGTGAGGGCGAGTTCGCGTAGAGCGCCGTCGCCGATGATCGCGGGCAGGCGCTGCAGTGAGCCGGCGTCGGCGACGATCGCCACCCGAGCCTCGCGGATGCTGAAGACCGCGTCCGCGCTGCAGTACCGGACGTCGACGCATGCGGCGAGGTCGACACCGCCGCCCAGGCACCAACCGTGGATCGCGGCGAGCACGGGCTTGCGGCAGTCGGCCACCGCCGTCATCGCCGCCTGCAGCTGTCGCAGACGTTGCAGCAGGGTGAGGCGATCGGCTGCCATAGCCCGATCCCGGACAGCGGGTAGGAATTCGGGTTCGGCGACGCGCTTGAGGTCGAGGCCTACGGAGAAACAGCTCCCGGTCCCGGTGAGAACGATGGCACGGGTACCAGGATCTGTGCCGAGGCGGGCGAACAGCGCGGGGAGTTCGGTCCAGAACTCCGGTCCCATGGCGTTTCCTCGCCCGGGCCCGATGAGGGTCACCGTCGTGACGCCGTGATCATCGGTCTCGACGTCGAAAGCCTGTAGGTCGGTCATCGTCATGCCTTTCCCTTGCGCAGGAAGCCGTCGAAGGCGGCTTGTGCGGACGAGCCGAGCAAGGCGAGTGACTGTGTCACCGCTTCGAGCTCGAGTGCGGAGTGCAGGTCGCCGTCGGCGGTGCCGTTGAGGAGTCGTTTGCTCAGAGTGGTGGCGAGCTTGGGCGCGGAAGCGATCGTTTCCGCCAGTTCCTGCGCGTCGACGAGCGCGTCGTCGGCCACGCGGTTCGCTATCCCGAGCTCCACGGCCCGTTCCGCGTCGATGACCGACGCCGTCAGGACGATCTCGTTGGCGCGTTTGCGGCCGACCGCACGAGGCAACAACCACGCCGACCCTAGGTCGGGGGCGATGCCGCGGTGCAGGAACATCTGGCTGAACGTCGCACGTGGCGAGCACACCACCAGGTCGCTGGCGAGTGCGATGCTGAAGCCGCCGCCCACCGCCGGTCCGTCGACGGCGGAAATCACCGGTACTCGGCAGTTCCAGATCTCCTCGATGAGGCGGTGGCACGAGCGCATCAATTCGAGCCGCGCGGTGTCGTCGGGGGAGGCGATCCGGTGCAGGATCGTGTGTGCATCGCCTCCCGCGGAAAACGATCCGCCCGCACCGGTGAGTACCACCACGTGGATGTCCGGGTCGTTGCCCGCGTTGCGCAGCGCGAACTCCAACTCGGCCGCGGTGTCGGTGGTGAAGCTGTTGCGGGCGTGCGGCCGGTTCAGTGTGACGGTGCGAACCGCGCCCGCATCGTCGATCAGGATCTCGTCGGGCATCAGTCGCCTTCCAGCAGCGAGTCGGGGATGTCTGTCATGGTGGCGCGCAGGAACTCACCGAAGCCCTTGGCCTGTGCATCGGTACGCGTGCAGGAAGCGACGCCGGCACCGAGCCAGCCCACGACCACGAAGTTCAGCGCCCGCAGGTTCGGATACTCGTAGCGGCGCACCTCGAAGCCCTCGGCGTCGGGCACGAGCTCCGCGAACCGCTCCGCGGTCAGGTGATCGCGCAGCCACGCCCACCGATCGTCGGTGTCGGTCCACACACCCACGTTCGCGTTGCCACCCTTGTCGCCCGACCGTGCGGCGACCACCGATCCGAGGGGCATACGGTGCGTCGGGCCGACGTCGGCGACGGCACCGTCGGATATGGGTGTGGAACGGTCGAATCGGGCGTTGACCTGGGTATCGTCGACGACGGGCGCATGTGGAACGACCTCGCGTGCACCGTCGGCGAACACCACCTCGTGCGTCACCACCTCCGCGGGCACCGTCGTCGGCCAGTACACCCCGAACTCTGACGCCGACGACGGGGGAGTGGTCGTGTGGAAGCCTGCGAAGTTGGCCAGAGCCAACTCGGTGACGGCGCCGGAGAAGGCACGGTCCACGCGGGTGCGGTCGGAGGATTTGACGGTGACCCGCAGGTGCGCGGTGGCCTGCGCCATATGTGTGGGCTCCGGCGAGTCGTAGCGCAGCAACTGCACATCGACCTCGTCGAATCGTTCCCGGCCGCCGAGCAGAGCGAACAGCGATTCGGTCGCCCACCGGGCCTTCTCCTCGATGTCGAGCCCGGTGAGGACGAGCGTCATGGTGTTGCGGTAGCCGCCGATGTAGTTCATCGCCACTTTGAGTGTGCTGGGTGGGGCGGAGCCGACGGTGCCGCTCACCCGCACCCGGTCCGGGCCGTCCTGCTGCAGACGTAGCGCATCGAAGTGCGCCACCACATCTGGGCTGAGGTAGGCGGGGGAGTCCACCTCGTACAGCAGCTGCGCGGTGACGGTACCCACGTTCACCAGGCCGCCCGTATCGGCCACCTTGGTGATCACGAAGGAGCCGTCGTGCGCGAGCTCGGCGATCGGCGAGCCCGGGTAGCGTCGGTCGAGCACCTCACGGATCTGCGAGTAGTTGCCGCCGGTGGCCTGCGGTCCGCACTCGATGATGTGGCCCGCGGCGACGGCGCCGGCGAGGGCGTTGAAGTCGGTGCGTTCCCAGCCGTGCCACCAGGCGCCCACGCCGACCACCAACGCGGCGTCGGTCACGCGGGGCGCGATCACCACGTCGACGCCCGCGCGCAACGCCGCCGCGATCCCGAAGCCGCCGAGATAGGCGTTGGCGGTCACCGGCTCGGCACCGGAATCTGCGAGCGCGATGCCGGTGCCGAGGTTGCGCAGCGGCACGCCCGACTGCTGCAGTCCGTCTAGGCGGGTCGAGAGGTCGTCGCCCTCGAAATGCGCCACGGTAAGGTCCAGGCCGGCTTCGGCGAGCACCGCGCGCACGTTGGTCGCGAGAGTCGCGGGGGCGAGGCCGCCCGCGTTGACGACCACCTTGATGCCGCGTTCGGCGCAGGTATCGGCCACCTGCCGGAACTGGGTCAGGAAGGTCCGCGCGTAGCCGGCGTCGGGATCCTTCTGCCGGGCCTTCCACAGGATCAGCATGGTCAGTTCGGCGAGGTAGTCGCCGGTCACCACGTCGACGTCGCCGTTCTCCACGAGCTCGCGCATCAATGCGGGACGGTCGCCGTAGAAGCCCGACGCGTTGCCGATGCGTACGGGGCGGCGGGGCTCGGTCATGACTGGTCTCCTCGGGCGTTCGACGGTGCGCGGCCCGGCCCGGGCTCGCCCGCGTAGATCTGCGCGATGTCCATCCACTCCGACGCGACCGGCCCGGTGACAGCGAGGTCGAGGTCGGCGAGGTTACGACGCTGGGTCGCGGTGATGAACCACTCGAGGTAGGTCGCGGACTGGGGCGCGACGTCTGGCTTGAGTACTGGCATTGCCTTGCCTTTCATCCAATCATTAGTGAACACCGATACACTACTCAGGTCAAGCGCACAACATCTTCTATGCAGGTGGTGGCGATGTAGGTGAATCGCGGCTAGGAAATCGGTTCTTGTTTCCGCGCTAGCGTGCAGTTAGTCTGAGGCTGTAGTTGTCGGTGATTCACTAACCGGGAGGAGGTGCGGATGTCACACTCGAACGCACGGTCCATCACGCTTGCAGCGGTCCTCGAGCGGTCGTACTCGGTGTTCGCAGACCGCGTGGCGGTCACCGACGAGCGCGGCGCGTTCACCTACGCCGAGCTGGGCGAGCGGGCTCGGGTTGGCCGTCGGTCTGATCGGAGTCGGCGTACGGCGTGGCGGTCGGGTGGCGATGCTCGCTCCGCCGCGGGCTGAGTACGTGGAGTGCTACGCCGCGATGGCGCGCCTCGGCGTCACCGTCGTCGGACTGAACACACGTGCACACCCCGACGAGTTGGTGTGGTGCATCGGCAGGGCCCGCCCGTCCGTCGTCATCGCCGACGGGGCATTCGCGGCGACCATCGCCGACCTGCGGCAGCGTTGTCCGACGGTCGGCGAATGGATTTGCCTCGACGGCACGACTCAGGATTCGACGCCGTATGCGGAAATTCTCGTCGACGGCCCACTCGATGCTGAGTTCCCCACCGCGGACGACATTCACAACATTCTGTTCACCAGTGGAACTACCGGGCGTCCCAAAGGGGCGATGATCAGTCAGGCAGCCGCGGCCACCCGCGCACACCGGATAGTGCAGTGGTTCGGGCTCACCGAGAACGATGGGTTCGTCGGATGGCTTCCGCTCTTTCATTGCGGCGGAGACGAATCGCTGTACGCCACACTTGCCAGCGGTGGTAGGTTCGCGGCCTTCGGGAAGGCCGATGTGGTGGCGATGTACCGACGGATCGAGAGCGAGCGGCTCACTTGGACGCTACTGCTCCCCGGCGTGATCACCGTCTTCCTGGAGAACCCGCGCGTCGTGACTTCGACCTACGCACCTTCCGCCTGGCCGGAGGGTACGCGAACATGATGCCGCACGTGGTGCAGAGATTGACCGCTGAGTTCGGCATCGAGTTCAGTGACGCCTTCTGCCAGACCGAGGCCAGTTATCTCGTGGCACACGGCCGGTCCATTCCGGGCGAGCTGCCCTCGGGGCGCAAGACGTGGTGCCCACAAATCGAGATGAGGCTCGTCGACGACGCCGGCCGCCGCGTGCGGCCCGGCACACCCGGGCAGTGTCTGGTGCGCGGCCCAAGCCTGATGTCGGGCTATCTCGACGATCCGGCCGCCACCGAGGAGGTCTTCGCCGACGGCTGGTTGCACACCGGGGATGTGTTGGTGGAGAACGAAGACGCCACCTACACCTACGTCGATCGCGCGAAGTATCTGATCAAGTCGGGCGGCGAGAATGTCTTTCCGGCGGAGGTCGAGCAGGTGCTCACGCTGCATCCCGAGGTGGTGGAGGCCTGCGCCTTCGGCGTCCCCGACCCGAGATGGGGAGAGGTGGTGAAGGTGGTCGTGGTCGTCGCTCCCGGTGCCACCGCGACCAAGGAGGATCTCGCGCGGTGGTCCAGGGATCGGATTGCGAGCTTCAAACGACCGCGCTACGTCGAATTCATGGCGGCCGAGTCACTTCCGCGCAGCACCACCGGCAAGCTGCAGCGACATCTGCTCGCCGCGGCCGGTGCCCGGCCGGAGGAGCAAGTGTGACGGCGGCGGTACCTGGACGAATGGGTACGGCTGCCGGGCGAACTGCGCTCCGAGGTCGACGACACCGCCGTCCGTGTGCTGGTGTACGCCGCGATCTTCACCCTGCAGTCACCGCTGTTCCGCCGGATCGGCAGCGGCGACGAGCGGCAGTCCGCACGCGTGATCGGCGCGGCGCGAGCCGTGCTCTGGTCGGGTGGGGGCCTGACCGCCGGGGTCGCGGCTACCGCCGGGGCCCCGGCTAACGCCGATGTGCCGAAACCACGGTGACACAACGACTTTCGGCGCGTGCGCGCCGGCGCGGAGCCGGGCGGACCGCTCCGTTCAGTGCCAGTATCGCGTCGAATTGTCCGGACCTGCCGTGCTGCTGATGAACTTTGCGAAGCAGTGGGCCGGGTCGAATCCCTGCTGCGGGCACCAGCTGTTGGCGGCGTCGGGGCCGGGGAACGTCGCCGCCGCGACCGTCACCCACCAGCCCTGGTAGCTGAAGACCGGCCACTCGTCGCTCCACAGCAGCCGAACGTCGTTGAACCGCAGGCGCAAGGCGAGGAATTCGTTGAGGATGTCGGCGTTGGTCCACGTCTTGCCTTCGGCGACGAGTCCGGGGCGCTTCGACGACAGCTGCGCGACCCATCGATTGTTCAGATTGCTCAGGATGAAACTACGGTCGGCGTTCGCCTGACGTCGCAGGGCGTCATCGGTGCTGACGTCGGTGTCGACGCCGGGGGCTGGGGCAGGTCCGGTCGCCGACGCCGCGGCCCCGATGGACGCGTCGGGTGCCGGCGCCTGAGTGGCCGCCTCGGTGCCGCGCTCGCATTCGACGAGGTAGGTGGTCCCGCCCGCGGTCGACGTTCCGTTGCTTGACGTCGACCCGAGAGTATCGGGAAGCCGGTAGAACGACCCGGGACCGAACGTGAGGTCGACGCTGCGCGACCCGCCCGACGAACTGTCGGACCTCGGCAATGCTAGTGGGGTCCCGGAGAAGTTGAAATAGCCCGACGCGACGAGGTTGCTGCCATCCTTGACGGTGATCCGTGTCTGCGCGCCGGACAGCACGTCGCCGTCCGGGCAGGTCGCGGTGACTTTCATGCGGATGATGAGTCCGCCTGTGGCGCTGGTGAATTGCTCGGGAGTGAAGGTCGGTGCGCTGCCGCAGCGGGTGACGTAGGAGTCGCCGGACCCGTTGTTCCTGGTGGTCGCGCCGGGCGCGAAGGCCGTGCCGCCGGTCGGAGCGAAACCGGTGATCTGGGTTCCGGTCATGGTGACGAGGGTGTCGCCGAGCGCATAGACGGACGTGGACGTGGCGTAGTCAGATCCCGTCATGCCGACCGTCGCAGATGGAATCGACCAAGCCTGCTGACCGCTCATCAGAGCGACTGCGCTGACACTGCCGTCCGCTTTCGAGAAGATGAGGTTCTTTCCGTCGGTGACCGCCGTACTGGTTCGACTGTTCGCGTCGACCGACCAGCGCGATGCGCCCGTAGCCGGGTCTACCGCGGTGAGCTTGTCGTCTGCTCCGACGACCACTGTGCTGTCGGTAGCCAGCGGCACCGTTGAGGGCTTGGCGGACGGGGTTGTCGACCAGGACGACGATCGGGTCGAGACCGTCATCGGCTTGCCGTCGACGAATACGCTGTCGCCGAAATGCGGCGAAGAGACGTCGGCGGAAATCCCCATATGTCCGGCCAATTGAACCACCGAACCATCAGGCCTCACCACGATCACTGGGCCATCAGTCTGCGACGCTCGACTTGACGCTTGGAGCACGACAGACCCGTCAGACAGCAAGCTTGTCGACGTCGATCCGCCTCGATTCAAGAATTCGTGGCCATCAGCGGTCGATGCGACGATCATGCTGCCGGTGTAAATGGCGACCACAAACGCGGGCGTCGCAAAGAATGTCGCGCTGTCGCCCGAGGTCGACGCTGGGTCGGCCGACTCACTGTAAGACTTCGACCACTTCACGTCACCGCTCTGGGAATACTTCGTCACGGTCAACGTCGGAGTATTCGACCGGACGTATACGCTCTCGCCGTCGAACGCAAGGCCACCGATGGAGACTTGCGTCGCGAACGACTGCACCTCTTGGCCATTAGTGGCATCGAGGATGACAATTCGATTGTCTCCATAGCACGCCACTCGGTGCTTGAGGACTGCGTTTGCACAACCCTTCATTCCGTTCGTGTACTCCCAGTGGCCGCCCGATGCGGTGACGCCCACGACGTTTCGAGCGCCCGTGCCGTTGTTTTGAGCCATGGTGACGAGCGAGGTGTCGTCATGGATCGCGCCCGGCACCATGTACATGCTCAGATATGAGTCCGTCGATACGAACGACGTCGCCGACCCGATCCCATACGTCCACGCCGCTCCCGGCGCGGTTGGGAACTCTTTGGTGAGTTGGCCGGCAAGCGGTGGTTGCCCGGCGTCGGATCTGCTTGTCTTCCACCAGAGCACGCCGCCGATCACGAGTGCGACGACGCACAGCACGATCACGCCGATCAGCATGAGTTTGACCGGATTACGCGGCGGCCGCCCCGACTGCGGATAGCCCGACTGCGGGTAGCCGGACTGCGGATAGCCCGGGTAGCTGGGCGGGCCGTCGAATTGCCGGCCGCCCAGCGGGATCGGGCCGCTGGGGGTGTAGCCGTGAGGCTGATATGCGCCGAAGTCGGCGGTCGACGCCTCCTGAGTCGGCATGTACTGCGGTCCGGTCGGCGCGATTGCGGTCACCGCGTACTGCGGACCCGTCGGCGCCGTCCCGGTCACCGCGTACCGCGGATCCTCCTGCTCGACGTCGACGGTCGCCGCCTCGATGCCGGCCCGCTCAACGGTGACCTCGCCCGGCGCATCGTCGACGACGATCGGCTTGGTCAGCGACACCTTCGTCGGCGTCGGCTCGGAATCCTCTGTCTTGGTGAGTGAAATCGTATGTGCCGCAGCATCATCGATGACTGTGGTGTCGTCGGTCGGAGTGGTGGATTCGTCGTCGGGGGATCCAGGGACAGACATTGTTCAATCCAATGGCACGGCTGTGGCGCAGATCAATCGTCCGAACGGATCAACAATGCTACGGACGTACCAACAACCACGGTTCGTGATGTTTGTAGAACGTGGACCGTTTCACCGGGCGCGACGTCGACACGCCTTCGCGTTCGACGACGATCGCCGGCCCGCCGGTCTGTACCGCGCGCCCGTAGCGCCAGCCGCCGGGCAGTCGGCGCGCTACGCGACCGCGGACGTCGGCGAGGTCGGGGGACACCTCGATCTCCACCGCGCCCACCGTGCCGTGGAACAGCCGCGCGTCGTCGACGATCCCCTCGCCGAACAGCTCGCCGTCGGCTCCGAGGTGGCGTGCGCGGGCGAGCAGGACCGTCGCGGCGTCGTCGCGGATCAGCGTAAGTCGTTGTGCCGTACCGATTTCAGCGGTTCGACGCCCGTCCGGGCCGATCGGCAGCCGGTAGCGCTTGGTCACCGGCGACGACACCGGTGAGGCGTAGCCCACCTCGACGTCGAGCCGTTCGGCGATCATCAACCGCGCGACGACGGCGCTCAGGAAGAAGTCACTGCACACGTCACCCCGCCCGACGACGACGATGCGGGACGATTCGGAGCCGACCACGTCGGTGACCAATCGTTTCGCCGCGGCCGTCACGACGGCGACGTCGGCTTCGATTTCTGGTTGCTCAATCACCGCGAAAGACACCGCGCAAGAGTATTGCACCGGTGAATTACGGCTGTGGCCCGTCAGAACTGTGTTGGTACCAAGTACTGTTATCGAGGTTGACCACCGACCGAACAGGAGTTTGGACAACATGGCTGCGATTGTGCTGATCGGCGCTCAGTGGGGCGACGAGGGCAAAGGCAAGGCGACCGACCTGCTTGGCGGACGGCTCCAGTGGGTTGTTCGTTACCAGGGTGGCAACAACGCCGGGCACACCGTCGTCCTCCCCAACGGTGAGACTTTCGCGCTGCACCTGATTCCGTCGGGCATTCTCACCCCGGGAGTCCACAATGTCATCGGCAACGGGGTCGTCGTAGATCCGGGCGTGCTGCTCAAAGAACTCGCCGGACTCGAAGCCCGCGACGTGGACACCACCGGGCTGCTCATCTCCGCCGATGCGCACCTGCTGATGCCGTACCACGTGGCGATCGACAAAGTCACCGAACGCTTCCTGGGGAACAAGAAGATCGGCACCACCGGCCGCGGTATCGGACCCTGTTATCAGGACAAGATCGCACGCGTCGGCGTGCGGGTCGCCGACGTCCTCGACGAGAAGATCCTCACTCAGAAGGTCGACGCGGCACTCGAGGTCAAGAACCAGATCCTGACCAAGATCTACAACCGCCGCGCACTGGACCCCGCCGCCGTCGTCGACGAGGTGTTGACGCAGGCCGAGGGCTTCAAGCATCGGATCTCCGACACCCGGCTGCTGCTCAACCAGGCTCTCGAACGCGGTGAGACCGTGTTGCTGGAAGGCTCGCAGGGCACCCTGCTCGACGTCGACCACGGCACCTACCCGTACGTGACGTCGTCGAATCCGACGGCCGGCGGCGCCGCGGTGGGGTCCGGCATCGGACCCACCCAGATCACCACGGTGCTCGGCATTCTGAAGGCCTACACCACCCGCGTCGGATCGGGGCCGTTCCCCACCGAGCTGTTCGACGACTCCGGCGCATACCTCGCGAAGACCGGCGGCGAGGTGGGGGTGACCACCGGCCGCGCGCGGCGCACCGGCTGGTTCGACGCCGTGATCGCCCGCTACGCCACCCGCGTCAACGGCATCACCGACTACTTCCTCACCAAGCTCGACGTCCTGTCGAGCCTGGACACCGTGCCGATCTGCGTCGCCTACGAGGTCGACGGCGAGCGCGTCGAAGACATGCCGATGACCCAGACCGGGTTCCATCACGCCAAGCCGATCTACGAAGAGATGCCGGGCTGGTGGGAGGACATCTCCGCCGCACGGACGTTCGACGACCTGCCCAAGAATGCGCAGGACTACGTCCTGCGGCTGGAGGAACTCTCCGGTGCGTTCGTGTCGTGCATCGGGGTCGGACCGGGACGTGATCAGACGATTGTGCGGCGCGATTTCCTGTAGGCCGACGGGCGGGTGAAGCCAGACCGAACGACCGGGCAAGCGGAGCGACAGGAACCAACATGGCGCGGTTGAGCTGGGACTACGGGTCGGTGCTGCTCGGATCGGCGTCGGATCGCGGGGTCAAACAACGGATCCGCATTCAGGTGTTGATCACCAGCCTGATCTTTCTGGCCAGTTCGATCGGCGCGGTGATCGCGGTGGTCCTGGCGTGGGTCGGCATCCCCGAACCCAGCGTCTTCCAGGCACGTCTGTGGTGGATCAACTTCATCGCGGTGCCGCTGTACGTGACTTTCGCGCTGTCCGTGGGCGTGCTGTGGGGCACGATCGTCGTGGTGCGCGACTTGAAATGGTCGATCCGCGATACGAAGCCGACCCCGCGCGACGTCCGCAAGACTCGTCGGGCGCCGTGGAAGCTGATCGTGATCCAGGGCATTCTCTGGTCGGGCGCCGCGGTTCTGGGCTCGGTGGCCTACGGCGTCTACGACCCGCGGTTGATCCCGAAGATAATGCTGGTCGTGTTGTTCAGCGGCGCGGTTGTCGTCGGAATCTCGTATCTGCTGGTCGATTTCGCGATGCGGCCGGTCCTGGCCGATGTGATCAAGGCCGGGTACTCGGGACGCAAGCGGGCCGGTCTGCGCACACGTGCGTTCATGTCGTGGCTGGTGGGATCGGGGATACCGCTGACCGGCATCCTGCTCGTCAGCCTGTTCATGGTGCTCTTCGACGCCGTCGACAGGTGGAGTTACGTGATCGCGGTGACGGTGATCGCCTCCATCGCGATTGCGACCGGGATGTTGCTCACCTACCTCAACACGATCGGCATCACCGGTCCGGTCCGCAGCGTGCAACACGGGATGAACCGAGTCCGTGGCGGCGACACCGACGTCGACGTCGTGGTCTACGACGGCACCGAACTCGGCGACCTACAGGTCGGCTTCAACACGATGGTGCGCGGCCTGCGGGAACGGGAACGGATACGCGACCTGTTCGGCCGCCACGTCGGGCACGACGTCGCCGAGGCGGCCCTCGCCTCCAACCCCGAACTGGGCGGCGCCGAACGCGTCGTGGCCACCATCTTCGTCGACGTCATCGGTTCGACGACGCTGGCGGCGGAACATCCGCCGACCGAGGTCGTCACCATCCTCAACCGGTTCTTCGCGGTGATCGTGCACGAGGTGGAGCAGCAACGCGGACTGGTCAACAAGTTCGAGGGCGACGCCGTGCTCGCCATCTTCGGCGCGCCCATCAGCCTCGACGACCCCGCGGGCAGCGCGCTGGCCGCGGCCCGCCAGATCGCGGTTCGCCTCGCCGTGGAGGTGCCGGAGATCTCCGCGGGCATCGGTGTGGGTTACGGCCCGGTCGTCGCGGGCAACGTCGGGGCCATCGAGCGGTTCGAGTACACCGTGATCGGCGACCCGGTCAACGAGTCGGCCCGGTTGTCGGAATTGGCCAAGCGCGATCCTCGACGCCCCGTCGCATCGGCGCGGACGATCGACGCGGCGTCGTCGAGCGAGACGGTCCACTGGGAGCAGCAGGACACGATCACGCTACGCGGGCGCACCGAAGGAACGACGGTCTACGCGGCGGTCGTCTGAGGAGAACACGAGTCCGGAAAATCCGGAAAATAGCTGGTGAGCAAGGGCAGCGTGCCCTCGGTGACCTGCTATTCGGACGATTTTCTCCCGGCCGACGCAACAACGCCAACCCCCGCGAGTACGCCACTAGTCGCCTTCTCGGTCGATCGCGCCTTCGGCGAAGTCCAAGCGGCGCAAGGCCATTCGCAAGACCTCGTCGTCGAGGCGTCCGGCGTCGCGCTCCTCGATGAAGACCGCGCGCTGTACCCGTAGGATCTCGCCACGCATCCGGTCGGCGGCCGCGGTCGGTGACTCGCCGATCTCCTCGACGCCGCGCCCCAATGACTCCCAGGCCGTATTGCGTTGGGACATAACCCATTTGCGCTGCATCGCGATCTTGTGCCGATAGGGGTCGTCGAGGGAGAGTTCGGCGGCGAGCTCGTCGAGCAGCTTCTCCGACGCCCGGCTGGCCTTGTCCTGCGCGGTCGCGAATGCCAGCCGGTCCTGCGCATCCTCGTCGCCGACGACGCCGAGCTTCTTCGCGAACCAGCCCAGCGTGGTCCCTTGAATCAGCAGCGTGCCCACCACCACGACGAAGGTCAGGAACAGGATCTCGCCGCGTGCCGGGAACGGGGAGCCGTTGTTCAACGTCAACGGGATGGTGAAGGCGGCCGCGAGGCTCACGACGCCGCGCATGCCTGCCCAGCTGATGATGAACATGGCTCGCGGATTCGGTTCCGGCTCCGACTCGCGAACCCGTCTGAAGATGCGGGAGAAGTACGTCGCGGGGTATACCCACACGAACCGGGAGACGATGACGATCGCGAGGATCACCGCCGCGTCGATCCCCACTCGCACCGGCGACTCGCCGGACAGGCCGTCGATCAGGGCGGGCAGCTGCAGACCGATCAGCAAGAACACGAACGATTCCAGCAGCACGTCGAGCGACTTGCGAATTCCGTTGTCCTGCAATCGAGTCGTATAGCTGTCGCGCGCCGACCGTTGGCCGAGGAACAGGCCGGCGACGACCACCGCGATCACGCCCGACGAGTGCAGTTCCTCGGCGATGTAGTAGGTGGCGAACGGTACGACGAAGCCGACCGCGGATTCCAGCGGCGGATCGGTGAGCTTGGTGCGTACCCAACTGACGAAGTATCCGACGATCATGCCCAGCGCGGTGCCGCCGACGGCGGCCACCAGGAACATCGTGACGCCGCGCCCGACCGACGTCGTCTCACCGACCGCGGCGGCCAGCGCCACCCGCAGCAGCGTCAGTGCGGTGGCGTCGTTGAGCAGACTTTCCCCGCCGAGCAGCGTCATCACCCGCCGCGGCAGCCCGACCTGGCGGCCGATCGCCTGCGCGGACACCGCGTCGGGCGGTGCGACGACCGCGCCGAGCACGAGTGCCGCCGCCAACGGCAGCTGGGGCAGCAGCAGGTGTGCGGCGACGCCGACGGCGACGGTGCTGAACACCGGCAACCCCAGCGCGAGCATCAGGATGCCGCGTTTGCTGTCCCTGATGGCGTGATAGGAACTGTCGATCGAGGCCGAGTACAGCAGCGGCGGCAGGATCAGAAAGAGCACGGCTTCGGGGTGTAGCTCGACGTCGGGCAGGCCGGGAATCCAGCCCAGGCCCAGTCCGACGGCGACCAGGACCAGCGGGGCCGGCCAGCTGTACCGCCGTGCGATTGCGGCCACCGACAAGGCGATCACGGCGGCGATCAGAATCCCGTATTCCACGCGGCAATGCTATGGCATGGCGCGGGGTAGAACCGGAGTCGCCGCAGATCGGACCGAGGTGGAAAGATCGAGTGGTGGCCTTCTTCAAACGTTCCTCAGCCGACAGCGCAGCGCCGGAGTCTTCGACGCCGGAGTCCGACGCCCCCTGCGAGCATCTCGCGTCGATCGGTCTCGATCCCACCGACGATCCCATCGTGGGGTCGCTGGAGTGCGTCGGATGCATCGCGCTGGGCGAGCATCACTGGGCGCACCTGCGGCGATGCCTGTCATGCGGGTACGTCGGATGCTGTGATTCCAGTCCCCGACGTCATGCGACGGCCCACTTCGAGGAGTCCGGGCACCCGGTGATGCGCTCAGCGGAACCCGGCGAGAGCTGGCGCTGGTGCTACGTCGACACGGCTACCGGATAGATCGCACGCACCGGACCCTCCTACCTTGGTAGCTTCGGCCAGTAGGATCGAGGAATGACTGCACCCCGCCGCGACGCCACGCCGCCCGCCGTGCTTGGAACTCCACTGACCGACGCAGCGACGAAGGTGCTGCTGTTGGGGTCGGGCGAGCTCGGCAAAGAGGTGGCCATCGCCTTCCAGCGCCTCGGCGTGGAAGTCATCGCGGTGGACCGCTACGCCGACGCCCCGGCCCAGCATGTCGCCCATCACAGCGCGGTGATCGACATGACCGACCCCGACCAGGTGATCGACGTCGTCGAGAAGTTCCAGCCCGACTTCGTCGTGCCGGAGATCGAAGCGATCGCGACCGACGCTCTCGTCGAGGTGGAGCGGCGCGGCCTGGCGGAGGTGATTCCCACCGCGCACGCGGTGGTCACCACGATGAATCGGGAAGGCATTCGACGCCTCGCCGACGAGCAGCTCGGACTGCCGGTCTCGCCGTATCTGTTCGTCGACTCCCTCGACGAGCTCACCGAAGCCGCGGGTGAGATCGGTTTCCCGTGCGTCGTCAAGCCGGTGATGTCGTCGTCGGGCAAGGGGCAGAGCATCGTCCGCAGCGCCGACGAGGTGCCCGCCGCGTGGGAGACCGCCACCACCGGCGCCCGCGTCGCGTCGACCCGGTTGATCGTCGAGGGCTACATCGAATTCGACTACGAGATCACGCTGCTCACCGTACGGGCAATCGATCCGGCAACCGGCAGACTCTCGACGCATTTCTGCGCGCCGATCGGTCACTTCCAGGTCAACGGCGACTACGTGGAGAGCTGGCAGCCGCACGAGATGAATTCGTTCGCTCTGGGCTCGGCGACGTCGATCGCCGCCCGTATCGCGACGGCACTCGGAGACGGAAAGCTGGGCGGCCGCGGCATCTTCGGCGTCGAACTGTTCGTCAAGGGCGACGACGTGTACTTCTCCGAGGTCAGCCCGCGTCCACATGACACCGGCCTCGTCACCCTTGCCACGCAACGGCTTTCGGAATTCGAGATGCATGCCCGCGCGATTCTCGGGTTGCCCGTCGACGTGACGCTCGCGTCCCCGGGGGCGTCGGCGGTGATTTACGGCCAGCTCGACGAGAAGGGCATCGGTTTCACGAATGTCGCTGCCGCACTGGCGATTCCAGAGACCGACATCCGGTTGTTCGGCAAGCCGGAGAGCTTCCACCGGCGTCGGATGGGCGTGGTGACGGCCACTGCCGACGACGTCGCGACCGCCCGCAAACGCGCTGTCGCGGCGGCGTCACTGGTCAATCCGGTGAGCACCGCGGACGGCAAGGACGCCGCCGAAGCCACCGCGGTCGCCACCGTCGTGGCCCCGCCGTCGCCCACCGCGAAGCAGTCGCTGGTGAAACCTCCGGCGGGGCAGGAGGCGCCGTCGCCGGACGAGCCGACCGAACCGTACCCGGTGATGCAGGCCACGCAGGCCCACCCGTCTCCGTCTCATCAGCCGCGGCCGACAGGACCGACGCCAGCTGGACCGGCGCCGGCTGGTCCCGCACCGGTGAATCCGCAAGGCGCGGGGCCCAATCCGCAAGGTCCGCCCCCCGGTGCGCCGCGCCCCGTCGCTCCCGGCGTGGGGCAACCGCCGTCGGTGCAGCCGAGTCGGCAGCGCCCGCCGCAAGGGCCCAACGCCGGGCCGAACGCGGGCCCGCCGAATTCGCCGCTGCCGAACGGTCGCACCCCGATGGTTCAGCCCCACCGCCCCGGACCGCCCGCGGGTGCCGCCGGTCGCGGACCGAACGGAGCGGCGCAGGCGGGCCCGGGGCCGTCGGGTCCGCGTCGCCCGGTGCCGCCGAGCGCCGGTTCGCGATAGCGAAACCGCCACTCGCGCATGCCTTTCTACGGCGAACTCCTCGTCGCACTGACTATCTGTGTCGGACTTGTCGGTATTGTGCTGCCGGTTCTTCCCGGCACTTTGCTCGTCGCCGTTGCCATCTTGGTGTGGGCCGTCGTCGTCGGCGGTTGGGCGTGGGCCGTGTTCGCGGCGGCAGCCGTGGTACTGGCCGCCGGCGAGGTGGTGAAGTATCTCGTCGCCGGCCGAGGACTGAAGTCGGCCGGAGTCCCGAGCACGACGATCATCGTCGGCGGAGTCACCGGCATCGTGGGGTTCTTCGTGGTGCCGGTCGTCGGGTTGTTCCTCGGATTCGTGCTGGGTGCCTACGCGTCGGAACTCGTACGTCACCGCACGTTCAGTCATGCCTGGCAGGGTGCGGTTGCGGCATTGAAGGCGGTGGGCACCAGCATGCTGATCGAATTGCTGGGCGCGCTCGTGGCATCGGGAATTTGGCTCGCGGCCGCCTTCTACTTCTGACGTAGGTGCGGTTGTGGATAGTGAATGCCGGTAACGAGCCGCGTCGACCGTTCGATATACGGAATGGCAACGCGCCCGATACCCGGGAAATCGGACGAACAATGACCTGCGGGTCTCAGTCGACAAGAGGGAGTCTTCGAAGATGAACCAGACGATGAAGCGTACGGTTGCGAGTCTCGCGATGGCCATCGGCATCGCAGCCGGATCGACCGCGATCACCGCGGCGCCGGCACAGGCAGCTGGACCGGGTGACCTGTGGCTCGTCGGCGGCGTCGACTGCTACTTCAAGGGCTGGGGACCCACCTGGGACAAGGCTCCCGGCTGGCGCATGCATCGCTGGATGGGGGTCAAGAACATCGGCGGTTCGACGATGACCGGCGTCAACGTCACCGAGATCAACGGCGGCACCCGGCAGGTCAAGCTGCCGAACCAGGCGTGGGGCGAGCTGCGCCCGGGCCAGACCTTCATCTCGGTCGACACCACGTGGAACGGTTGCTGGCCGGCGTCGATCTCCGGCTACACCATCGGAGCGCAGGTCGAGAACGTCTTCAACAACTACGGCTACTGGTCGAATTCGCGTCAGATGCCCGGCACTCAGCAGCTGATTCCGAGCATGCCGTAACCGGACCGCTCTGGCCGTCGAACAGCTCGGCCCCGACACCGAATGTGTCGGGGCCGAGCTGTTTTCGCGCTGACAGACCCGAGACTTACGCCTTGGGCACCTTGTGCGGCTCCGACGCCGCCAACATCTCTTCGCGCTCAACGACTTTCACGCGCTCACGGCCTTCGGCTTCACCGAGCTTGCGCTCGTGCTCGTCGAGGCGGTACCAGCCGTCCCAGGTGGTGAACGGAACACCCTTGCCTTCGAGCAGCGCGATGATCGCGTCGTCGCCCGGTGTGGCGGGCGACAGCAGCGCATCGTTGGTCATGTCCTCGACGATGCACTCGACGGTCTCGTTGGCGTCGCCCTTGGTGTGACCGATCAGGCCGACCGGACCGCGCTTGACCCAGCCGGTGGTGTACATGCCGGTGAGGTGGGCGCCTTCGTCGAACACGCGGCCGGCCTCGTTGGGGATCACGCCAGCCTGCTGGTCGAAGGGGATCTGCGGCAGATTGTCCGACAGGTAGCCGACGGCGCGGTAGACCGCGCCGATCTCCCAATCGGTGGTCTTGCCGGTGGCGCGGACGTTGCCGGTGCCGTCGAGTTCGGTGCGTTCGGTGCGCAGACCGACCACCTTGCCGTCCGCACCGAGGATCTCGGTGGGGTTCTCGAAGAAGTGCAGGAACAGCTTGTGGATCGCACCCTGCTTCGGTTCGCGGATCGCGTAGTTCTCGATGATCGTCGCGACCTGGTCGGTGATCTTGCTGCTGCGTCGCGCGACGGCTGAGCCCTCGTCGTAGTCGATGTCCTCGGGATTGACGATGACCTCGATGGTCGGCGAGTGGTCGAGCTCCTTGAGTTCGAGGGGCGTGAACTTCGCCTGCGCCGGTCCCCGCCGGCCGAACACGTGCACCTCGACGGCCTTGTTGGCCTTCAAACCTTCGTACACATTGGCCGGAATCTCGGTGGGCAGGAGCTCATCGCCGGTCTTGGCTAGCACACGAGCGACGTCGAGGGCAACATTTCCAACCCCGATGACTGCAACTTTTTCCTGCTCCAGCGGCCAGGTGCGCGGGAAGTCGGGGTGACCGTCGTACCAGGCGACGAATTGCGCCGCGCCGTAGCTGCCGTCGAGTTCGACGCCGGGGATGTCCAGGCCGCGATCGTCGGTCGCGCCGGTCGAGAAGATCACGGCGTCGTAGTGGCTCTGCAGTTCGGCGAGCGTGATGTCGGTTCCGTAGTCGACGTTGCCGAGCAGCCGAACCTGCGGCTTGTCGAGAACCTTGTGCAGAGCGGTGATAATGCCCTTGATACGCGGGTGATCAGGGGCGACGCCGTACCGGATCAGGCCGAACGGGGCGGGCATGCGCTCGTAGAGATCGATGCTCACACCACGGTCGGTCAACGAATCGTGTTTCATCAACGCGTCGGCGGCGTAGATTCCGGCGGGGCCGGCACCGACGATCGCCACGCGCAGCGGGCGGCTGGAGTCGCTCATGAGAGTGGGTTTACCTTCGGGTCGTTATCCTGCGATTTGTTTCGCGAACATCTCTACGTTAAGCGTTCGGGACCCGCAGATAAAATTGACTGTGAGGCTTACCTCACCTAAAGGCGGCTTCGACGCCGCCGACTACAGCATCGGCGCGGCCGCTCGTTAAGCTTGGGTCCATGGCCGAAACCGCTGACGATCAGTCTCCACGCAAGGGCAGCCTGTGGCCCTTCGCCGCCGCAGTGATCGTCGTGGTGCTCGCGGTCGGTGGCGTGGTCCTGTCGAACGTCCTGCGTCCGAGCGACAATCGAGTCAGCGATTCGGCCCAGGTTCAGTACGCCATCAACGACAGCTACACCGCGCGCAACAGCCTCGACTACGGCAAGTATCGCTCGGCGATGTGCGCGCAGGTCGTCAACGCCGCGGACTTTCCGACCGAACAGGTGTTCGTTGCCGACAACCAGCGCTCGCGCGACACGTTCGGCAAGATTCTGATCCCGGAGATCTCCGACGTCGTCGTCGACGGCGGTCGGGCGACCGCTCAGGTTCACTGGCATTTCGAGAAGAAGGGTTCGGACACCCCGACCGTGACACCCACCGTGGTGGTTCGCGAGGGTGACGAGTGGAAGGTATGCAAATGACCTATGCAGGCGATGTGTCCCCCGAGCAGGCGTGGCTGCGCCTGGAGACCAACCCCGACGCCGTGCTGGTCGACTGTCGTACCCAGGCGGAGTGGAACTACGTCGGTGTGCCCGACCTCGAAATCCTCGGCAAGAAAGCGCAATTCATCGAATGGGTGCGCTTCCCCGATGGCAGCCTGAACACGAGTTTCGTCGACGAGTTGCGTGAGGCGGGCATCACCGAGCACAACGAAGTGCTGTTCATCTGTCGGTCGGGACACCGGTCGATCGGCGCCGCCGAAGCCGCGACCGCCGCGGGAATCACCAACGCGTACAACGTCGTTGACGGGTTCGAAGGCGGCCTCGACGAGAACGATCACCGCGGCGCGGCCGGGTGGCGGGCGTCGAATCTTCCCTGGAGGCAGTCGTGAGCAGTGCCTCCGCTATCAAGTTGGAGTGGCAGGCGTGAGTTCTATCTTCAGTGAGTTGCCCGACGGCGTCTCCCCGGACACCATCGGAGTGCGGGGTGGCCTGGCTCGGTCGAACTTCTTCGAGACGTCGGAGGCGCTGTTCCTCAACAGCGGTTACGTCTACGAGTCGGCCGAAGCCGCCGAGCGTGCCTTCACCGGTGAGGATGAGCGATTCGTCTACTCCCGCTACGGCAACCCGACGGTGGCGATGTTCCAGGAGCGGCTGCGCCTGCTCGACGGCGCTGAGGCATGTTTCGCGACGGCGAGCGGTATGGCCGCGGTGTTCGTCGCGCTCGGTGCGCTGCTCAAGACGGGGGACCGGTTGGTCGCCGCACGCAGCCTGTTCGGGTCGTGCTTCGTCGTGTGCAACGAGATCCTTCCGCGGTGGGGCGTCGAAACGGTCTTCGTAGACGGCGAGGACCTGCAGCAGTGGGAGCAGGCGCTGTCGGTACCGACCACGGCGGTGTTCTTCGAGACGCCGTCGAATCCCATGCAGACGCTCGTCGACGTCGCCGCGGTCAGCGAGCTCGCTCATGCGGCCGGCGCAAAAGTGGTGCTGGACAACGTCTTTGCGACGCCGTTGCTCCAGCGGGGGCTCGATCTGGGTGCCGATGTCATCGTCTACTCGGGCACCAAGCACATCGACGGTCAGGGTCGTGTGATGGGCGGAGCGGTCCTCGGTGAGCAGGAGTACATCGACGGGCCGGTGCAGCAGCTGATGCGCCACACCGGACCCGCGTTGAGCCCGTTCAACGCCTGGACGATGGTCAAGGGTCTGGAGACGATGCGGCTGCGCGTCGAGGCCTCGGTCGCGTCGGCGTTGCGCATCGCTGAGTTCCTCGAGCACGATGAACGCGTTCGCTGGGTGAAATACCCCTTCCTGCAATCACATCCGCAGTACGAGCTGGCACGGCAGCAGATGTCGGGCGGCGGCACAGTCGTCACCTTCGAGCTCAACGACCGCGCCGGGGTCGGTGGCAAGGAACGTGCCTTCGAGGTGCTCAACAGCCTGCGCGTGATCGACATCTCCAACAACCTCGGTGACTCGAAGTCGTTGATCACGCACCCGGCGACCACCACGCACCGCGCGATGGGCCCGGAGGGTCGGGCGTCGATCGGTCTGACCGACGCCGCGGTTCGCCTGTCGGTCGGGCTCGAAGGCGTCGAGGACCTGCTCGCCGATCTGGATCGCGCCCTGGGCTGATCGACGCCGGTGGTCGGGGAAGCGGCAGGATGCTTAACCCCTGCTGCTGGTTGAGCGGGCGCGCTTCTGTTGGTTGGGCGGGCGCGCTGGTTGAGCAGGTCCCCTCCGCTGGTCTTGGTTTCACCGGTCCGGGCACTTGCATCTGCCGGTTGAGCGAGCGCAGCGAGTCGAAACCACCCACCGGGTGAATTCGCGACTGTTTCAACGTGTGTTGGTTGCGGGGTTTCGACACGGGCCTGCGTTAGCGCTTCGGCCCGGCTAACCAGCGAAATGAGCTCACCATCGGTGGATCCAGGCCGAGTGCCGAAGCGACCACCCCGCTCCCCGAGTGCCGAAGCGAGGAACGAGGGTGACCGCCCGCTCCCCGAGTGCCGAAGCGAGGAACGAGATTCGGTGTAACGAGGGGTCTGGTGAGCCGACGATCCCAAGCCGACCCGAACAATCGTCATCCGAATCATCAACTGTTTCAAGGTGTTTGGTGCGTTGGCATCGTCGGCTCGCGTGGTTTCGACACGGGCCTGCGCTTGCGCTTCGGCCCGGCTCAACCAGCGAAATGAGCTCACCATCGGTGGATCCAGGCCGAGTGCCGACGCGACCTTCCCGCTCCCCGAGTGCCGGAGCGAGGAACGAGGGTGACCGCCCGCTCCCCGAGTGCCGAAGCGAGGAACGAGCTTCGGTGTAACGAGGGGTCTGGTGAGCCGACGATCGCAAGCCGACCCGAACACTCGTCATCTGAATGATCAACTGTTTCAAGGTGTTTGGTGCGTTGGCATCGTCGGCTCGCGTGGTTTCGACACGGGCCTACGCTTGCGCTTCGGCCCGGCTCAACCAGCGAAATGAGCTCACCATCGGTGGATCGAGGTTGGGCGAACGGAAGATGCAGCCGTCGGCGGCTCCAGGCTCAACGAGCTGAACAGCGCCGCCGCCGGTGAATCCAGGTCCGAAAGCACAGGATTCACACCGAGGCTCGTTCACAGGGCTTTCGTCGCAC
The DNA here is from genome assembly GCF_012933505.1 of Gordonia asplenii. Lineage (GTDB taxonomy): Bacteria > Actinomycetota > Actinomycetes > Mycobacteriales > Mycobacteriaceae > Gordonia > Gordonia asplenii. The sequence goes on along the minus strand of NZ_JABBNB010000025.1, from coordinate 4,836 downwards.
CTAACGCTCGCAACACCGTGCGGAATTTCGCCGTGGTCTCGTCGAGTTCGGCCTGCGGATCCGACGCCGCGACGATTCCGCCGCCGGCCCACGTCTGGATGGTGACGCGGTCGGCGGCGAGCTGCAGGCACCGGATCGACACCATCCACTCGCCGTCGCCGTTCTCGTCGCACCAGCCGACGGCGCCGGCGTAGAACCCGCGTGGCTCTTCGACTTTCGCGATGATCGCGGTCGCGGCGTCCTTCGGTGTTCCGCCGACGGCGGGTGTCGGCGTGAGCGCCAGAGCGAGGTCGAGGGCGGTGGTGGCGTCGTCGCGCAAGGTGCCCGTGATGGGCGTGGCGAGATGCCAGATTTCGTTGGTGGACAACAGTTTCGGGGTGGTGGGCGCGTCGAGTTCGGAGCAGAACGCGGCCAGCGACGCGCGCAGATAGTCGACGACGAAGGCGTGCTCGGCGCGATCTTTGGCCGAGTCGAGCAAGGCCTGGCCCGCCGCCGCATCGTCGGCCGGATCTGCTTGGCGCGCAGCAGATCCCGCGTACGGGTGGCACGTCACCGTTCGACCGGCCTTGCGTATCAACAACTCCGGCGTCGAACCGAGAAACCAGTTGTCGGTGTAGTCGGGGTCGCCGCACGGTGACAGGTCCACGCCGAAGGTGTTGCCCGCCGGGTTGCCCGCCGCGAAGTTGCCCAGTAGTTCCGCGGGATCGAGCGGGACGTCGGCGCGAAGCGTCAGCGACCGAGCCAGGACGACCTTCTCGGCGTCGCCCGCGTCGATCATGTCGATGACGGCGGCGACCCGGTCCCGATGCGTCGCCGGGGCGGGGATGGTGGCAACGCTGCTGATGCCGCGCGCCCGCGGCGTCGACGACGGAACAGGCCGGTCGGATCGGACGACCGAGCGGGGGGAGAACAGTGCGGCAGGCGAATCGGGATCGAAGCCGATCGCTCCGACGATCATGCGTCCCGCTCGGGCCGCGGCGGCGGCGTCGGATGCCTTCGGGAAGGCGCGGTCGACGCCGAGCGCGGTGATGCTGCGATCGGAGCGGGACAGGACGAATGTCGTCGGTGAAGGCACGTCGGGCACGCATCAACCGTACAGAGGTTGTCCGCGACACTTCGGGCGCGGATCTTTGGGTGTCCTTACATTCACCGTGATCGCAAACCTCGCGCACGAGGCAATCGCGGGGCATAGTGGCTGGCAAGGTCACGAGTACCAGCATCCATCTGGCGATGGAACAGCCCCGGCTTGCTGGTCGGCAACCCTCCAAGGCGAACGGCGCGACGTACATCGTCGCAGCGGCGGGGTGCTCCGGGTGACGACCTGGCCGAGCGGATGCCGCTAGGGGATCGATCCCCTTCATTCGCACGGCAATCCTGGAGGAATGTGCGATGAGTGACACCGCAGTCTTGGCAGGCCCGCAGGTCCGGGCACCCGAAGTCACGACGCTGCACGGCGTCGAGCGTGATCGGATTCGCGCGGCGGTGCGTGGTCGCATCGACGACGTCGTGCTCACCGCGGGCAGTCGAGACGACGCGCATGCTGCCATCGCACTGGTCGGGTCGGAGTTCGGGCGGATCGCGCATTGTGCGGTCAACAACTTGGGCAGCGTCGACGATTTGACGTCGGACCTGCGAGCGGGCGGCGTCTCGACGGTGCTGATCACCGGCGCCACCGACGTACCGTCGATCGTCGCCCTGACCAATCATGTGCATCGGTACGGCGCCCGAGTTGCCGTCGATGCTACGGAAATCATTGCGCGTCAACCATTCTCGATCGTGTCGCATGGCATCGACTACGTGATCTGCGACGCTGGTCCGCTGCCGGACACCCGGGGCGGCGCAATCCTCATCGGCCGTGCCGACTGGCTCACCGGCCTCGACGACGTGAAAGGACCACGCTCATGACCGCGACACTCACCTCCCCGGCGTCGACGAATGCGCTGGTCACCGTCGGGCGGCCGAAGCTGCAGGTGGCGCTGGCCGGCGACGACGTCGCCAACACCTTCGGCATCGTCGTGCGGCAGGCGAATCTGCGTGACGCTCAGCGCTCACGCGCGGTTCTGCGTGCCGGTGTGCGCGACCAGGCCAACTACGTGGTCGCCCTGGAGATACAGGCGGCCATCGCACCCGTCGCCGATTCGGCACGCGCCTCGGCGGGCGCGGCGACCGGCGACGAACAGACGGTCCGCTATGTCGGGACCGCACACGGTCTGTCGACTCTGATCCGCGACATCTACGCGGCCGAAGTGGCCGACGCTGTGATCATCACCCCGATCGACGGATCGCCGACCGCCGCGCGCGTGCGTGAACAGGTGCTGCCGCTGTTCGCGGAGGCGTTCGCGGCCTGACCGAAGACACGAAATCCCCCGGATCGTCTCGATCCGGGGGATTTTGACGTGTTCGGGGCAGATGTCGGAGTTGTGTCCATCACAACGTCGGCGCATACTTGCAGGCGTCAACTAGTTGGGGCCCGCAAGTATCTGCGGAACTGTTCGTAAGGAGGCGTGATGGCCGACATCGACGACGCCACCGTCGACGAATTGTTCGGTGTGCTCACCAGATACGTCCGGATGCGTGAGCGCGCCAGTCAGGTCACGATGCGCACCGACGACGGCGTCATCGAGACCGCGGCCTACAAGTGCCTGTTCCAGCTCGCCGAGCGACCGATGCGCAGCAGCAAGCTCGCCGAGCTCATGAGCGCCGACCCGTCGACCATCAGTCGGCATGTCGCGGCCCTGGTCAAACTCGGTTACGTCCGGCGCGAGGCCGACCCCGACGACGGCCGTGCGACGCTGCTCGTCGCCACCGACGACGGGCTGGCCCGCGCGGACGTGATCCGCAGCCATCGTCGAGAACGGCTGCACCGTCTGCTCGACGGATGGTCGGCAGGCGAACTGAGCACGCTCGTCGGGTTGCTGACCCGATTCGTCGACGCCGCAGAAGACGTCCTCGTTCCGGCGGCGTGCGCTCAGCCCGGCGGCGCGAAACCGGACGACGAAAACCCGCAGAATACACTCCGCGAAAGTAGTGAAAAGGGAAGTGCCACATGACAAATGACACGGCGACCGTGGCCGGCCAGGCGGGGGCGGGACTGACGCATCGTCAGATCCTCACCATCCTGGGCGGCCTGATGATGGGCATGTTCCTCGCCGCGCTGGACCAGACGATCGTGTCCACCGCGATCCGCACCATCGCCGACGACCTGCAGGGCTATTCGATGCAGGCGTGGGTCACCACCGCCTATCTGGTGACGTCGACCATCGTGACCCCGCTCTACGGCAAACTGTCCGATATCTACGGACGCAAGCCGTTCTTCATGGTCGCGATCACGATCTTCATCGTCGGGTCGTTGCTGTGCAGCTTGGCGACGTCGATGTACGAGCTCGCCGCGTTCCGTGCGCTGCAGGGCCTCGGCGCGGGCGGTCTGTTCACGCTGGCGTTGACGACGATCGGCGACATCGTGCCGCCGCGCGAACGTGCGAAGTACCAGGGCTATTTCCTCGCCGTGTTCGGCACGTCGAGCGTGCTCGGTCCGGTGCTCGGCGGCCTGTTCGCCGGCCAGGCGTCGATCCTGTGGATCTCCGGCTGGCGCTGGGTGTTCCTGGTGAACGTGCCGATCGGCATCGCCGCGCTGTTCGTCGTGTTCCGGGTGCTCAACTACAGTCAGCAGAAGAACAAGGGCCAACGCGTCGACTATTGGGGCGCAACGGCTTTGGCCGTCGCCGTGGCTCCGCTCCTGATCGTCGCCGAGCAGGGCTACAACTGGGGCTGGACGTCGGGCAAGTCGTGGATCTGCTACGTCATCGGCGTCGTCGGGATCGCCGCGTTCATCTTCATCGAGAACAAGATGGGCGACGACGCGCTGATTCCGCTGCGCGTGTTCCGCAACCGCGTCTTCGCGCAGGGCATCGTCGTGTCGGTGATCATCGGCATGGTGATGTTCGGTGGCATCTCGATGCTGCCGCAGTACTTCCAGGTGCTGCGCGGTTCGTCGCCGATGGTGGCGGGTCTGCAGATGCTGCCGATGGTGTTGGGTCTGATGATCGGATCGGTGGCGTCGGGCCAGATGATCTCGCGGACCGGCCGCTACAAGGTCTTCACCATCGTCGGGTCGTTGATGATCACGCTGATGACCTTCCTGCTGCACCTCGTGACGAACACCTCGGCGATGTGGCTGGTCATGCTTGCCGCCTTCGGCCTGGGCTTCGGGCTGGGCAACCTGATGCAGCCGATCACCCTGGCCATGCAGAACATCCTGCCGCCCAAGGACATGGGTATGTCGACCGGCACCGCGACGTTCTTCCGCCAGATGGGCGGCACCCTGGGTGTGGCCGTGTTCTTCTCGCTGCTGTTCTCGACGATGGGTACCAACATCTCGACGTCGATGGAGTCCGCGGCCAAGACGCCGGAGTTCCGTTCCGCCGTCGTCGAGGCCGTGCAGAGTCACGATCCGCAGGTCCAGGCCTTCGGCAAGGCGCTGGTGGCGCAGAGCCACAGCGGAGGCGGCGGCGACACCGGCAGCGTCATGAACGACACGTCGATCATCGAGAAGCTGCCGCACGCCATCGCCACCCCGATCAAGGAGGGCTTCGCCGACTCGATGGACTATGTGTTCCTGATCGTGTCGATCACGTCGCTGCTGGCTGTGCTGGGCACCGTGACGTGGAAGGAACTGCCGCTGCGGCAGGCCAAGCCGGCCAAGGAGAGTGTGGAGATGCTCGAGTAGCTCCGCGCCCCGGTGGTCTCTGCCGCCGAAACCTGTAAACAATCCCGCCGCTGAGGACAATCTCGGGCTGTTTCATTTTCGGTTTGTGTGTTTTGCCGTGTTTGTGCCGC
>NZ_JABBNB010000024.1 GCF_012933505.1 Gordonia asplenii | reverse complement strand
CTGAGCCGGGCCGGAGCGCAAGCGTAGGCCCGTGTCGAAACCACGGTGACACAACAGATTACGCGCGACGGTTCATCTCGCGTTCCGACCGTGGTGATCATCTCCAGTCGTGCACCCAACAGGCGCATTCGACGGTTGGGCTGTCCTGGTTTGCATCGACTCAACGAAATTCGTTGTCTCACCGTGGTTTCGACACGCTCGTCGCTAACGCTCCTCACGGCTCAACCAGCGAAATGAGTCCACCATCGGTGGATCCAGACTCAACCGGCAGAGGGACGCAACGTCGTACAAACTCTTGAGTGCGACACGCTACTAGCCGAAGTCCGTGTCAAAACCCCTGGATTGAGCGAGCGCAACGTGTCGAAACCTTTGAGCCACAACGCCTTTCGATGATGTGCGCCAATATCGGCGATGACACCCGACAAGTGTCGCGTGTGCGCCCTCCGGGTGCCCACGCCTCGATGTTCGATACCATCACAGTTCGACAAGTGCGCCACCATCAAATGCATTGTGGTACAGGGGTTTCGACATGCTCGTCGCTAGCGCTCCTCGCGGCTCAACCAGCAGATGGAGCGGCCCCGACCGGTGAAACCAGGCTCAACCAGCGCAGGGCCAGGCTCAACCAGCAGATGGAGTGCCCCGACCGGCGGCGAGAAGGGAAAGGGCACGTCCAGATCCTCCCGCGTCAGAACCGTGCTCACTATCCGTACTGCTCGGTTAACAGCCGCTTGACCAGCTTCCCGGTCGGCGTCCGGGGCAGCTCGGAGACGAAGTCGACCGACTTCGGCGCCTTGAACTTCGCAACCTTCGTCAGCGCATGCGCGATGAGTTCCTGCGCCAGATCGTCGGTCTCGTCGACGCCGTCTCGCACCTTCACGACGGCCTTGACCTCCTGGCCGAGGGCCGGGTCGGGTACGCCGATCACCGCGACGTCGAAGACCGCCGGATGCAGCGTCAGTGCGTCCTCGACCTCTCGCGGGTAGATGTTCACGCCACCGGAAATGATCATGAACGACTGCCGATCGGTCAGGAACAGATAGCCGTCGTCGTCGACATAGCCGATGTCGCCGACCGTAGTCCACGTCGGGTGTGCCGGGTGCTGCGACTCCCGGGTCTTCTCCGGCGCCTTGTGATAGGTGAACGGAAGCTGCTCGCGCTCGAAGTACACCAAACCCGTTGCACTGGGCGGCAATTCAGTGCCATCGTCGTCGCAGATGTGCACCGGTCCCAACATGCTACGGCCCACCGATCCGCGTTTGGTCAGCCACTCCTGCGTACTGATGACGGTGATACCGTTGCTCTCCGTCGACGAGTAGTACTCGACGAGAATTGGGCCCCACCAGTCGATCATCGCCTGCTTGACGTCGGGCGGGCATGGTGCGGCCGCGTGAATGGCCAACCGCACGCTGGACACGTCGAACGACTCTCGCACCCCGGCGTCGAGCTGCAGCATGCGGACGAACATCGTCGGGACCATCTGGACGATGGTGATCCGGTACTTCTCGATCGCCGCAAGTGCCGCTTCAGCTTTGAAGCGATTGAGGAGCACCACGGTGCCGCCGTACGCGTGCACCACTCCGCACCACCGCAGAGGCGCCGCGTGATAGATCGGCGCGGGCGACAGATATATGTCAGAGTCGTTGATACCGAACAGTTTTCCGGCCATGCCGGTGAGCGGGTCACCGGGTTGATCGACGTCGATCGTCGGCAGCGGCGGCTTGATGCCCTTCGGCCGGCCGGTGGTACCCGACGAATACAGCATGTCCGAGCCGCGCGGTTGGGCATCGAGGCGGCGGTCCCCTGCCGACGCGAGCAGGTCGTCGAACGAACCATGCCCCTGAACGTGGCCGCCGAAGCTGAAGGCGTGCGCCACTTGCGGATTGAGCTCACGGACGTCGGCCGCGAGTTCGCCGACGTCGGCGGCGCTGATGAGCACCTTGGCGTCGCTGTCGGCGACGATGTAGGCGGCCTCGTCGGCGGTGAGATGGAAGTTGATCGCGGTCAGGTACAACCCCGATCGCAGCGCCGCCCAGTACAGCACGAAGCATTCCAGCGCATTGTCGCTGAGCATCGCGACGACGTCGCCGCGACGCAGGCCCAAATCATGCAGAGCGACCGCCAGCTGGCGCGATGCATCGTCGAGTTCCTTGTACGACAACGACTTTCCCGTATCGGCGACAATGACCGCAGGTTTGTTCGGCGTCGACGCCGCGTGAGTTCCGGGATACATCACGCCTCCTCGACGCTCTCGACCGCGCCCGGTGTGAAGGTGACCGGCATCGACGTCAGCTCATTGGAGAAGTTCGACGTCAGACGGGTGACCGGGCCGGCGAATTCCATGTCGGGCATGCGGCGCATCAGCTCTTCGAACAGGATCCGCAGCTGCAGGCGGGCCAGCTGGTTGCCGAGGCAGAAGTGCGGTCCGCCACCACCGAACGCCTGGTGCGGGGGCTTGTCGCGAGTGATGTCGAACGTCTCCGGGTCGTCAATCACCTCCGGGTCGCGCGAACCGGCCGAGTACCACATGGCGACGCGCTCCCCCTCGGCGATGGCGTGCCCGCCGACGACGGTGTCCTCCTGGGCCACCCGGGTGAAGTACTGGACGGGCGTGACCCAGCGGAGGAACTCCTCGACCGCGTTGCCGACGAGACTGGTGTCGGCGACGAGGATCTTGCGCTGGTCCGGGTTCTCGATCAGCGCGCGCATGGCGCCCGACGACGTGTTGCGGGTGGTGTCGTTGCCCGCGAACATGAGGATGCCGAAGAAGAAGGTCACCTCCATTTCGGTGAGACTCTCGCCATCCACCTCGGCCTGCACCAGCCGCGAGATCAGATCATCCTGCGGATTCGCCTTGCGGGCCGCGGTGAGTTCGGTGAGGTAGCCGGCGATCTCCATCAACGCGCCTAGCCCCATGTCGGGGTCCGACGTCGCGGCGGCGAGGGAGAGTCGGTTGGTCCACTCGAACAACTGCCCCCGCTCCTCGCGCGGCACACCGAGCATGTCGGCGATCACCCGTAGCGGCAGTTCGACGGCGATGTCGGTGACGAAGTCGCACTCGCCGCGTTCGATGACCTCGTTGATCAAGGTGTTGACGGTCGCGCGGATGTCGGCTTGTTTCTGGCGGATCATGCGCGGCGTGAAGACGGCCTGCACGATGTTGCGCTGCTGAGTATGGCGAGGCGGATCCATGCCCAGGATCACCTCGCGCAGCACCTCCACCGGCGCAGCGCCGCGGGTGGTTGTGAAGACGCCGCCGCGCGCCGACGAGAAGACTGCGGGGTTGGCCGAAATCGCTTGGATATCAGCGAATTTCGTGAACGACCAGAATCCCGGCTCATCGCTGTCGGTGAGTGCGTTCCAGTGCGGGCTCGCCTCCCGGCGCATCCGGGCGAACAGTTCGTGCGGCGGGCCGTCGTCGAAGTACGACAGGTCGGTGAGGTCGACGGTGGACAGATCGACCGTCGAGGACGGGTTGGTGGTGGTCATCGGATTCTCCTTCGATGGTGCGGGATTGGGGGCTGTAGATGAGGGCTCGTGTCGGCGGGCATCTCTGCCTGACGGTGGGAGGTGCACTCAGGCGGGGTGCTTCGGGTCGGCTTGGGTTTTGTGTCTCGCCGGCCCCTCGTTACACCGAAGCTCGTACCTCGCTTCGGCACTCGGGGAGCGGGGAACTACACCGGCGGCACTCGGGGAGCGGAGACTTACGCCGACGCTCCTGCCTCGCTTCGGCACTCGGGGAGCGGAGACTTACGCCGACGCTCCTGCCTCGCTTCGGCACTCGGGGAGCGGAGACTTACGCCGACGCTCGTACCTCGATTCGGCACTCGGGGAGCGGGGAACTACACCGGCGGCACTCGGGGAACGGGGAACCACACCGACGCTCGTACCCCGCTTCGATGCTCGGCCTGGATTCGCCGGGCAGCGCGGGATCATAGGTCCAACACCAGCTTCGCCGTCTTCGAGCGTGACACACACGGCAGAATCGTTGTGCCAGAGGCACGTTCGGCCTCAGTGAGCAGGGAGTCGCGGTGATCGGGAATACCTTCGAGGACGGTCGCACGGCACGTGCCGCAGACTCCCTCACCGCAGGAGGACATGATCGGGATGTCGGCGTCTTCGAGCGCGTCGAGCATCGGAGTGTCCGCGTCGACCTCGACGGTGACGCCCGATCGCATGCAGATCACCTCGAAGGTGTCGAGCGTCTCACCGCCCTCTTCGCGGGCGCTCGGCGTCGACGTTCGCGCGGCGAAGCGTTCGACGTTGACCGAACCCACCGGCCATGCGGCGCAGAGGTTTTCGACTGCGGTCAGCAATCCCTCCGGTCCGCAACAGTAGACGAGCGTGTCGTCGAGCGGTGTGCCGAGGGTCGCCGCGAGATCGTAGGTGCCGCCCGATTCGGCGTCGGGCCACAGTATGACCCGGGCGCCGTACCGTTCGACGAGTTCGTCGGCGAACGCCATCGTCGAGCGCGACCGGCCGAGGTAGATCAGCGTCCACTGCGCGCCGGACCGTTGGGCCGCTTGTGCCATCGCTTTGATCGGAGTGATGCCGATACCGCCCGCGACGAAGAGATAGCGCGGAGAATCGATGAGCGCGAAGTGATTTCGCGGTCCGCGAACCCGGACGGCTCGTCCGGCGTCGAGGTTGTCGTGAACGAATTCGGAGCCGCCACGGCTGTTCGGATCCCGCAGGATTCCAACGGTCCACGTCTTGAGGTCGGTCGGGTCGCCGCACAGTGAGTACTGCCGGACGAGACCGTTGTCGAGCATCAGGTCGATATGCGCGCCGGTTGCCAGCGCGGCAACGACGAACCATTCGGGTCGGCGAGGGTGAGCGTTACGACGCCGTCGGCGGCGACAGAGCGCCCGACGATGCTGAGTTCTGCTGCGCACTCTCCGACCTCCGGTGCCTTCTGTGCGGCGAGTGTGGTGGTCATAGCGTTGCGCTCCTTCGCAATTGGGCGTTGAGTTCGGCGAGTTCGGCTTTCATGTCGTCGATGAGTTCGGCGGTGTCGGGGACTGCGACGGCGTCGCCGACGATCCCGATGTCGAGCGAGTCCCGATAGCTGACCACGGTGATGTTCAGCGCGAACCCGTCGAAGATGACGCTGAGCGGATAGTTGACGAGCAGCGGCGCGCCGTGGCAGCTCAGCCCGGTTCGCGGACCGGCGACATTGGAGATGATGAGATTGACCGGCGGCCGGGTGTGCTTCGACGACATCGCACTGACCAGCCCCCGCGCCGCCAGGCCGAAGATCGGCGCGGGAATCGGATCGTTGACATCGCTGAGCAACGAGGGCGGTGCGGCCTGAGTACGGTTCTTCGCTGCTGCGAGGGTGTGGTGGGCGAAGTCGAGTCGGGCCGCGGCGTCGTCGAGGTGCGTGGGAATCGGCGCGATGATCGAGGTGATCGCGTTGCCGAAACGATCAGCGGCATAAGGGATTCGGGTCGACACCGGAAGATATGCGACGAGTGGGGCGGCGGGCGGTCCGCCGGTGGCGGCGAGTCGTCGCCGCAGAGCTCCGGCACAGAGCGCGATCACGACATCGTTGACGGTGATGCCGAATTCGTCTTTGATCGCTTTCACGTCGTCGAGCGGGACACTGCCGTAAGCGACGCTGCGGTTCGGGGACAACCGCGCGTTGAAGCGGGTCCGAGGCGCAGGCAGCAGTGGCGCGTCACGGTCACCGCGAATCGCGCGCGCCAGCCGTTCGACGCCCGGCAGTCCACGCAGCGCGGGGACCTGGTCGAGGTTGGCCAGCGTCACGGGCAATGCGCCCACTCCCCTGCGCATCCGCTCCCACTGCGCCGACATCGCTGCGGTCACCAGCGCCGCGCGACTGGGTTCGGGCTCAGCGGGCACCGGTGGTGCGATCACGAATTCGACCGGCGTGTCGACGATCGCGGCGAGGATCTCCGTCGCGGCGATCCCGTCGGCGACCGAATGGTGAAGCGTCATGACCAACGCCGTCGTATCCGGCAGCCCATGGAAGATGTGGATGCGCCACATCGGGATGTCCCGGGAGAGCCGAGCGCCTTGGATCTTCGCGACTTCAGCGCGCAGAGCCTCGAGATCCGGTGTCGCCAAGGTAGATTCGACGACGTGCTGCGAGAGGTCGACCTCGGCGTCGATGAAGACCGGATAGCCGAGCCGCAGCGGGACGTTGACGACTTTCCAGTTCAGCGGCGGGGTCTGGTGGAGCCGCTGAGAGATTCGCTCGGTCATCGACGCCGCGGTGATCGGCCGGCCGGTGTCGGTGCGGAAGAACATCAACCCGCAATACTGGGCGCCGAAGTTGCCGCGTTCGGCAAGAAGAAACTGCGCGTCGAGGCTGGACAGGGCACGCATCAGAAGACCTTTCGCATGAGTTTGAGGGCACGGGCGGAATAGGGCGGATAGAACATGCGCGGGTCGGGTCGGGTGGACTTCGCCAGGACCGCGCGCCGGTGACTCATCGTCTCGAAACCCCACCGTCCGTGGTAGGCGCCGGTACCGCTGGCGCCGACGCCGCCGAACGGCAGTTGCGGTACGAGACAGTGCATTGCGACGTGATTGATCACCGCGCCGCCGGACGGAACACGGTCGATGATCCGCTGCGCGGCACGCTGACTTCCGAATACGTAGAGCGCCAACGGCTTTGGTGCTGAGTTCACGAACTCGACTGCAGCGTCCATGGATTGGATCCGCAGGATGGGAAGGACGGGACCGAAGATCTCCTCGCGCATCACCGGGTCCGACCATGCCGGGTCGACGACGACGGTGGGCTCGATGCGCAGCTGCGCATCGTCGAGACGCCCGCCGGCGGCGATGGCTCCACCGGTCGACCGAATAAGTTCGGCCAGTCGGTCGTACTGCCGGCGGTTGACGATCGGCACGGCGGGATCGGTTTCACCGGAACGGAATTCGGCGACGTTCGCGATGATCTTGGTGATCAGTTCGTCGGCGATGGACTCGTCGGCGAGGACATAGTCGGGGGCGATGCAGGTCTGCCCCGAGTTGAGGAGTTTGACCCACGCGATGCGTCGGGCGGTCACGTCGAGGTCGGCATCGGCGGTGACGATGACCGGACTCTTGCCGCCTAGTTCGAGAGTCACCGGGGTGAGCGTGGGTGCTGCCGCGGCCATGATCTTGCGGCCGACCTCGGTACCTCCGGTGAACAGTGCATGGTCGAAGCCCGCGGCCAGAAGTTCCTGGGTGACCACCGCGTCGCCCTCGACTACGCGAACCGCCCTCGGATCGAGATAACGCGGAACAAGGTCGGCGAGCAACGCCGATGTCGCCGGCGCGAGCTCGGACGGCTTGAGAACCGCGCAGTTGCCCGCGGCGACGGCGGCGACGAGTGGTCCGAGGCTGAGGTACACCGGGTAGTTCCACGGACCGATGATCAGGACCACACCGAGCGGATCGTATTGAACCCAACCGCGCGCCGGCTGCTGCGCGAGGGGCAGGGACACCCGCTTACGCCGCATCCACGTACGCAGATGCTTGCGCGCGTATGCCGCCTCCCCCTTGGTCGATGCGATGTCGCCGAGCCATGCGTCGGCAGCGGGACGGCCCAGGTCGGCAGCGAGTGCACCGGCGATCTCCTCCTCACGCTCATCGCAAAGACGCTCGATGCCGAGGAGCTGCTCACGGCGCCAGTCCAGCGATCGGGTGACGCCCGTGTCGTGGGTTGCTCGAAGATCGCGCAGCAGGAGTTCACTGTCGGCAGTGGCTGGGGCTTGCGTGGTGGATGACATCGTACCTCCGTCGGTGTTCAACTATAAGTTATGTTACATATGGATTCCCTGAGGTCAAGGGGTTGATCGCGATCCAAACATAAATTAGGTTATATCTGAGGTGGCCGCGCCACCGACAGTCGAATCCCAGGAGAGACCATGAAATCCACGACCCTTCACGGCAAGCGCATCATCATCACCGGCGGTGCTCGCGGTATCGGACTGGCCACCGCAACCGCCGTCGCGCAGCACGGCGCGACCGTGGTCATCGGCGATCTGGATCAGCAGGCCATCGATGCCGCGGTCGTGCGAATCGGTTCAGCGGCAACAGGTTTTACCGTCGACGTCGCCGATCGAGAATCGTTTGCCGCCTTCTACTCAACGGCAACCGAGTCGGGGCCGATCGATGTATTGATCAACAACGCCGGGATCATGCCGATCGGTAGCTTCCTCGACCAACGGCCCGATACCTACCTGAAGGCGATCAACGTGAATGTTCTCGGCGCGATGAACGGCATGCATATCGCGCTGCCGGATATGATCGCGGCGGGCAGCGGGCACATCATCAACGTGGCGTCGACGGCGGGCAAGACTCCTGTTCCGGGTGGCCTCGCCTACTGCGCCTCGAAGTCGGCAGTGGTCGCGATGACCGAGACGGCCCGCGTCGAGTTCGCCGACTCCGGTGTCGAATTCACTTGCGTCATGCCGCATTTCACCAACACCGAGTTGATCGCAGGCACGACCGCGACGAAGCTGGTGCCCGTCGTCGAGCCGTCGGATGTGGCCGATGCCATCGCGGCTGCGATCGATCGCCCCCGCGCGGACGTATTCGTACCGAAGGCGATCGGCGTCATTCTGCGGACGCAGCCCCTGATGGGCCGCACCGTGCGCGACGAAGTGAGTCGCCGGCTGGGCGCGTACAACGCGTTCCTCGACTTCGACGCCCAGGCGCGGGCCGGGTACGCGGAGCGGATCGCGAAATAGGTCAGTCGCCGACGCCCGGCACGGGCGCACCCGCGGGCAATCCCGCGGCGACGTACTCGTCGTACAGCGGCTGCCACGGCTGAGCCGAATCACTGTGTGGACCAGCGGTTTCGATGCCGTCGACGACGTTGTCGAGCTCACGTAGGCAGACATCCCAGCCGGCGGCATTGCGGGCCGCGGCGTCGCGCCGCTCGAGCACGTTGAGCAAAGTGAGGATCGCCCCGTCGGCGTCGGGGGTGACGTGGAGGTGTACCTCGTCGGCGCCCCAGGTGAAGGCGAAGCGTGTGGGCGGTTCGAAGGTCAAGACGGTGCCGGTCATGTCCTCGGCATAGTCGTCGCCGGTGAAGGTGATCGTGCCACCGACGCGCGGTTCGAAGGTCACCGTCGCTGGAAACCAGACGGAGAGTTGCGCCGGATCGGTGACGGCGGTCCAGACTCGTTGCGGCGAGTGCGCGTAGCGTCGGCGGAATCGCACCGCCGGCCGGCCGTCGTCGACGGTGAGGTAGGTGCCGCGATCCATGTCAGGTCTCCGTTCGTGAATCATGTTGTGCTGCATCCAGATGCCGCTCCAATGCGTCGAGGCTGTCGTTCCACAGACTGCGGTAGGGCGTCAGCCAGTCGTCGACGTCGGCAAAGCCACGCGGATCGAGCGAGTAGACCCGCCGCTGCGCGTCGACGCGGACGGTGACCAGGTGCGCCTCGCGCAGCACCTTGAGGTGTTTCGACGTCTGCGGCTGCCCGAGTCCCAGGTGCGCCGACAACTCGCCGACCGCACAGGGGCGCCGTCGAATCCGGTCGAGGATGGCCCGCCGGGTGGGGTCACCGAGGGCCGTCCAGGTAGTTGGGGACACACTCTATATATACCTCTTCAGGTATATACCTGTAAAGAGATGTAGTAGCCTTCGCACCCATGAGCCATGTCATCTCGACTGCGTTGTCGCGACTGATCGTCGACGCCGCACTGCCGATCGTCGACTCGCGCATCCCGGCGTCGAGTGCCCCGTTCGCACAGGCCGATGTGTTGCGGCCGAACACGCGGTCGCGGCGTTGGTCGGCGGTGCACTACGGCATCTTCGTCCCCGACCTCCCGGCCCCTCATCGCTACGTGAACACGATGACGCTGATCGGAGCCTCGGGTGCGGAGATCTTCGACAACGACTACCTCGCCGTCGAGGACGCGCGTGACACTGCGACGGTGTTGTCGTCGACGGCGCACGCCGATCAGCATTTCTACCGTGCGTACGACTCGTCGAACGACTGTTCTTTCGCTCTGGATGGTTCAGTCTTGAAATGGGGAGACGACCTTCAGATCGACGTCGCGCTGCCGCGCGTCAGCGTCGTCGGGCGTTATCCCGGCTTCGACGTCGATCTGCAGTTGGAAGTGACCGACCAGGCGTCGTATTTCGTGAAGACGCCCATCTACGACCATTTCAGTCTCATGGCGCCGTACCGGGGCGTCGTCGACGGTATCGAGGTCGAGGGTCTGGGGACGTTCGAGTATGCACGGATGACGACGCATCAGTCGTTGGCGTCGCGAACGATTCCTTCGGCGTTGAAGCTTCCGGCCGACTTCTTCACCTACCAGATCATCGACCTCGACGACCGCACTCAGGTTCTGCTGACCGACGTGCAGGCCAGAGGACGGGTGGCGTGCCGACTCGCGCACCTGCGCACCGTCGGCGGCGCGGCGCAGGTATTCGACGATGTGCGGTTCGAGGTCCTCGAATCCGGGGCGGAGTCGGTCGATGTGCGGGGACGTCGAATGTCGATGCCGTTGAGGTTTCGGTGGACCGTGCGCGATCGTGGGGCGGTGCTGCTCATGCTCGACGCCACTGTCGACGCGCCGTGGCGGTATGGGCATGGACGCGGGTACGTCGGGGCGTACTCGTACGTCGGGGAGTTCCGGGGCGCGGCGGTGGACGGAAGCGGGTACGTCGAGTGGATTGACGTCCGTCCGTGAATCTGGTTGAGCGACAGGAGAAATGAACTCGCTATGCGTACGCACCCGTATCTGGACTTGAGCGCCCCTGCGGAGTTTCGACGTCGGTGCCGACAGCGCGCTGTCGTGGAGCTGATCTGCGCCGGAGACGAGGCGAGCTCACAGTACATGCACCTGACCTTCGCCGAATCATGGCGGCCCGGCGTCGACCTGGCGAAATGGGCGGACGGTGAGGGACACGAATGGTCGGCGGTATTCTCCGCCGACGGTTGTTACCTGCGCGGGTTCTATCACGACTCACCTATGAATTCCCTTCACTGGCAACGCAATAAGGTGTGGGATGGACTGTTGGACGGGTTGCCGCGTGAGTTTTCCGGATACGTGACTGATCCCGACGTCGACGAAACGTTTCGACATGCCGACGGCGCGGCGGACACCGTCGCGGCGATTACGTTGTGTGCGTGGCGGTTACCGTCGGATTCGAGCTGGCAATGTGCCGACTACCAGCCACCGGAGAACGAGGACGAGGACATCGAGGGCGTCGAATATCTGTTCCGTGACGTCGTGGAGTTCACCGCCGGCGAGGTGGCGGAGAGCCTCGGCGACTACTACGGGATGCAGGTGGACGTCGGGGCTGTGGCTCGCGTGCTGGACGGACATTCGATTACGGCAGAGGTCGTACGGGCGATCAATGCGCGAGCGGACGTGGGGTGGGTTCTGGGTAAGGTACCCGAAGTCGGCTAAACCCGAACGAAGGATGTCAACCCGAACGGAATTTCCGTTCGGGTTGCGACATCGTTGTCGGGTTTGCATGGCTGCGCAGGTTTCGACGCGGCCAGGTCTCTCGGGTCACCGACCCCTCGTTACACCGAAGCTCGTTCCTCGCTTCGACACTCGGGGAGCGGACGGATGACGTCGCGAAACCCTACCTCGCTTCGGCACTCGGGGAGCGAGCGGACGACGTCGCGAAACCCTACCTCGCTTCGGCACTCGGGGAGCGAGCGGATAACGTCGCGAAACCCTACCTCGCTTCGGCATTCGAGGAGCGAGCCGATGACGTCGCAAAACCCTACCTCGCTTCGACACTCGGGGAGCGAGCCGGTCACGTCGGAACCGGCACTCGCGCAGCGGATTCCGCGAGTTGGCCGGCTACCGCGCCGGCAGGCTGGTGGCCCCACCAGTGCAGATGCTCTAGGGTCTTCGGCTCCCACGTCGCGTCGTCGATGAGCAAGCCGCCCCAACCGTATTCGATGGAGAAGCCCGACGGTGTGAACACATAGAAGGACAGCATGTGATCGTTCGGGTGCATACCGATCGTCATCTCGACCGGCTGCGCCGCGGCGAGGCATCGATCCCACGCCAGCCCGACGTCACGGATGTCGGAGACCTCGATCATGAAGTGGTGTATGCGTTTTGGATGCGGTATGTCGCCGAGCGCGACAGAGTGGTGGCGCGGGTTGCAATGCAGGAAGATGAGGTCGGCGACGATGCCCGGCGCCAACTCTTCGACGATCTGATCAGACACCTTGAAGCCCAGCAGGTCGAGGTAGAACGCGAGGTACTCGTCGCGCGACTCCCCCTTGGCGATCAGCACCTCGTGGCCCGCACCGCCCTGGCCGGTGACGAAGTGCCCGTGCAATGATGCACTGGCCCAAGGCGTTTGCGCGTCGCAGTGACCGGTCACCAGCTCGACACGGTTGCCGATCGGATCGTGCACGATCCGCATCGTCTCGACCTGCCGTTTCGCGCAGATCTCGGCGTCGCCGTCGGTTACCGCGAAGCCGGCCTCGGCCAGCCCCGCGGAGAGTTCGGCCAGCGCCTCAAGAGATTCCACGAGGAAGCCTGACGCGACGAGATCGTCGGCCGCCCCCTGCTCGATCTGCCAGCGGAACGACCGCTCGTCGGTGCGCAGATTGAACCCGTCGGCCGTGGCTTCGACCTTCATCATGCCGAGCAGGTCGACGCCGAAGTGGGTCCAGTCGTCGAGGTCGGAGACCTCGTATACGACATAGGCGAGTTCGGTTACGTGTGTCATGATTGTTCTCCGATAGCTGTGATCGTCACGCGTTGGCGACGAAATCCGTTACGAGCCTGTTGAATTCGTCAGGATGCTCGATCATGGCCCAGTGGCCGCAGTGGTTGAGCAGGACCAAACGACTGTCGGGAATCTGGGCGAACATCGCCAGCGAGGTCTCGAAGGGAACGACGCGGTCGTCGCGGCCGTGGATCGCCATCGTCGGGACCGCGATGTCGCGCAGCTTCGACGTGTCCGCCCAGATCGGCAACGGCGCGCCCTGCGGCAGGCCGTCGACGTAGTTGCGCAGATGCTCCGGCCTGCCCAGCGCGGCGTCGGACCGCGCCTGCGCGAGTTCGGTTGTGGCCCAACGTTTCTTGTCGAAGCACATGATCTCGACAAGCCGTCGCATGTTCTCCGCGCTCGGATCCCGGTAGGCCTCGATGAGGACCTTGAGTCCCTCCGACGGCCCGTCGGCGGGCGCGAAGAGCATCGGATGCGGGCCGATCGGCGAGCCCATCGTGACGAGGTGCGTGATCCGGTCGGGATGGGTGATCGCCAGGCGAATCGCGGTCTGGCCGCCCATCGAGTTTCCGACGAATGCCGCCTTCGCGATGCCCAGCGCGTCGAGGAAGCCGATCGCGGCGTCGACGTGGTCGAGCTGATCGACGGTCGCGGCGTCGGACTCACCCCACCCGGGCATGTCGACGGCGAGGACCCGGAAATGCTGTGCGAGGTGTCCGATGTTGGTCGAGAAGTTGCTCCAGCCGGTCGCGCCGGGCCCGCTGCCGTGTAGCAAGACCAGCGGATTCCCTTGCCCTGCTTCGTAATAGCGAAGAGTCCACTTGTCGGTGGTGACGGAGCGCGCTGCGCTGTCCTTGGTGATCATGATGTTCTCCTGGGTGACTGCGGTGGTCATGCTGGTACTTCCAATCCGGATACGTCGGCGGCGGCGATGAAGCGATCGGGTCGGACGGCGACAGCTTTGACGCCGTAGCGTGCGAACCACGGGAGTAGCGCTCGGTCGAGATCGACCAGTTCGTCCGGCCCCTGGGTGTACGCGCTCTGCGGCCGGACCGCGACGTAACGTGCGCCGAGTCGGTCCCACTGCGCCTTCTCGTCGACGCTGAGCAACGACGCCGGATCGACATCGGCGCCGAGCAGAACGAAGCCGTGGCCGAGCAGGTCGTCGAGGCGGGCCATCGCTCCGCGGGCGTCGCCGACGACGGGCTGCGGAATCATCCGCCCGACGATGCTCGCGTCCCCCACCGGGCCACGCAACCAGCCGGCGGTGATCGAGGGCGGCGCGATCAGCGGCGGTTCGAACGGCGTGACCAACCCCTCCGGAACGCGGTTCATCGCTTCGATCTCCTCCGGCGTCGCCTCCTGTTTGATGACTCGCCCCAGCCCGATTGCGAGCTGCGTGTAGAACTCCGCGTTGGGCCGACGTTCGGCCTCGTAGGAGTCGAGCCACGCGTCGTCGACGCTGCCGTCGAGCACGCGGGCGAGCTTCCATCCCAGGTTGTGGGCGTCGCGGATGCCGGTCTGCATCCCGGCACCGGCCCACGGCGGCATGAGGTGCGCGGCATCGCCGGCGAGGAAGACGCGACCCGCTCGCCACGTCTGTGCCATCCGCGTGTGGTGACGGTAGAAGGCCCACTGATGGATATCGACATCGTCGTCGGTGACGCCGAGTGCGTTGAGCAGCGGCCAGACCTTCTCCGGAGTGTCGAAGTCGGCGGGGGTCTCACCTGGGTTGAGCGGCAGTTCCCAGCGATGGTTTCCGGCAGAGAGCGCGATGTCGACGACGGGACGCCGACGATCGGACCAGAAGGTGAGGAAGTCGCGGTCGGGCCACCAGCGCTTCACGCGACAATCGATGACGATCCACTCGACATCGAGGGTGTCGCCGAGCAGTGCGGTGCCGATGGCGTGCCGGGTGGGGCTGCTTCCACCGTCGGCGCCGATGACGTAGTGGGCCCAGATGGTCGACGCCGCACCGGTCTCGACGTCCCGCGCCGCTACGGTGACCCCGGCGTCGTCTTGGGTGAGGCCGTCGAACTCGACACCGAAGCGAACATCGATGTCAGGGAATTCAGCTGCGTACGAACGGATTTCGGCTTCCATCGTCGGCTGGTAAATGTTGAAGAAGCGGGGACGCACGCCCAGCGTCGACTCCGGATGTTCAACTCGCATGAGCTCTTCACCGGAGTAGGTGACCCAGCGCAACGCGCGTTGCGCTTCGACGACGCGGGTGACGCGATCGTCGAGGCCGAGGTCCTGGAAGATGCGCATCGTCCAGTCGTTGACGGTGACGGCGCGGGCGCGCTGGTAGAGGTCGCGGTCGCGTTCGAGCACGACCACCCGCGCCCCACGTCGAGCGAGCGTCAGTGCGGCGGTGACGCCGGTGGGGCCGTATCCCACGATCACGACGTCGGCTTGGGTTTGCGCGGTGTTCGCCATCGCCATCCCTCACTTTCCGGCAACTATTAGGCCGATCGTTCAAATTCTTTGATGTAACGACGATCACACCCGACCGGCGTGTGGTCCACCGTTTTCTGCTGTGCAGAAGACCGCCTAAGATTCGGCAGATGACGTCAGCAGGACGGACCAGCAATCGGCGCGGGCTCCAATCCCGAGAGGAGCTGCTCGACGTCGCGTCCCGCGTGATGGCCGAACGTGGTTATGCAGCAACCTCTTTGGCAGTTGTCGGGCGCGAAGCCGGATTTCCGAAGAGCGCGGTGACCTATCATTTCCACTCCAAAGGCGGCCTGCTGTCGGAGGTCATGGCGCGCGGCGCGTACCGCTTCTTCGCGGCGATGAAACACGCGCACCGCGAGGGACCGCCGTCGGGCACACCCGCACAACGGATCGACTGGTTCCTGCAGCGCACCGGCGAAGTGTTCACCGCCAACCCCGAATTCCTGCGCTTGCACCTGCTGTTGCTGATGAGTTCGGAGGCGCACGACGCCGAGGTGGACGCACAGATCAAGACGGTCCGCGACGACGGCCGCGCCTACATGAACGAGATGATCACGATCGCATTCACACCGAGCGCCGGCGCATCGCGGGCGCGGGAGATCGCCGACGCGCTGGAATACTTCGCGATCGCTTGCTTCGACGGATCATTCGTTGCGGTGCAAGCGGATTCGTCGCGCCCGATCAGTGAGTTGATGACTCACGCGAGCACGGCGATCGGAGCCCTGGGCGAGGCGATGGCACACTGACACCTCGCCCGTCTCACCGCAACTCCCGCTCCAATTCCGCCGCCACCGCGCGCAGGTGCCCGACATAGCTCGGCAATGATTCCTTCTCGTAGCGCACGCTCGGCATCGACACCGACAACGCCGCGACCGCGGTCCCGCCGCCGTCGCGCACCGGAACTCCGACGGCGATGACCCCCTTCTCCGACTGCCCGTTGTTCACCGCGAAACCGGCGCGTCGGGCACGAGCAAGCGCTGCAACGAGTGCGTCGACGTCGGGGCGATCGTCGGGATGCTCGGCGAACCGATTCGGGGCGTAGAGCGCGGTGAAGTCGTCGGGGCTCAGATCGGCCAGTAGCACCAGCCCGCCCGACGTCCGGTGCGCCGGAAAGACCATCCCTTCCCGGTTGCCGACGCGCAGCGCCTGCGCCGATTCGACGCTGGCGACGAATCGCACCGTCGAACCGGTGCGGACGGTGAGATTGGCCGACTCCTGCAGAATGCCGACCAGCCTGTGCAGGTAGGGCAGCGCGGCCGCACGCAGTTTCGCCGCCGCCGATTGCGAGTGCGCGGCCAGTTCCAGCACCGGTCCGGCTCGATACGAGCGGTCCGGGTCCTGCACGGCGAAGTCGCGATACACCAGCATCTGCAGCAGCCGGTGCGCGGTCGACGTCGCGACACCCAAGCGAGAACTGACCTCCGACACCGTCAGCGCACCTTCGAGCTGCAGCATCGCCGCGATCCGCAGTGCGTTGTCGACGCTGGTGATGGCATAGGCCGGCGGAGCCTTGTACGTCGGCGCCATAGCGGGGTTCCGTTCATCGAGTTCTGCTGTACAGAATGAGCTTTTCTTTATTGTGCATCCGACCGGACGATCAGTACATACGAACGAAGGGAAAGACATGACTTCCAACGAGATTCGCCCGGATGCGCTGATCGTCGGCGGCGGCATCGGCGGATTGTCCACCGCCTACTCACTCGCCCGGCAGGGCCTGCGGGTGCGCGTCCTGGAGCGGGCGTCGGAGTTCGGCGAGGTGGGTGCCGGAATTCAGTTGGCGCCCAACTGCACTCGCATCCTCGACGACTACGGCCTGCTCGACGAAGCACGCTCGCTCGGCGTCGAACCGACTCGCATGGTGATGCGCGACGCCACCGACGGCGCCGAGTTGAGCTCGCTCGATCTACTCGACATGCGACGCCGCTACGGTTACCCGTACCTGGTGATTCATCGCTCCGACCTGCACGCGATGTTCCTGCGCGCCTGTCGGCGCGTCGGCGTCGAACTTCTCACCGAACAGCACGTCGTCGGATATTCGACGACGGAAAC
Organism: Gordonia asplenii; assembly: GCF_012933505.1. Lineage (GTDB taxonomy): Bacteria > Actinomycetota > Actinomycetes > Mycobacteriales > Mycobacteriaceae > Gordonia > Gordonia asplenii. Next base: position 91,157 of record NZ_JABBNB010000024.1, on the reverse strand, counting down.
TGCTGCGCGCGTGGAACTTTCCGATGGGCGGACCGAAGACGCGGGGGTCGTGATCGCGGCCGATGGTCTGCATTCGGTGGCGCGCAAGCTGCTTGTCGATGACAATCCGGTGAGCTCGGCGTATGTCGCGTATCGCGGTACCGTGCCCGCCGATCATCCGCGGGCGTGCGACGTCGACCTGTCGGAGGTGACCGTTCATGTGGGCCCGGGCTGCCATTTTGTGCACTATGGACTACGCGGCGGCGAGATGCTCAACCAGGTATACGTCTTCGAATCACCGAAAGCGCTTGCGGGTGAGGATGATTGGGGCACACCCGACGAGCTCGATGCGGCATTCGCCGGCACCACCGAGTTCGTCCGCGACGGACTCCCCCACATGTGGCGCGACAAATGGTGGCGCATGTTCGACCGTGAGCCGCTCGACAATTGGATCCATGGTCGGATCGCTCTGCTCGGCGACGCCGCGCACCCGCCGCTGCAGTACATCGCACAGGGCGCGATCATGGCGATCGAAGACGGATGGGTGCTCGGCGAGCATGTCGCCCGACGTCGGGGCGACGGCGGCGTCGACTGGGACGGTGCGCTCGCCGGCTACAACGCCGTCCGGCCGGCGCACTGCCGACGAGTGTTGACGACGTCTCGTGCTTGGGGTGAATTGTGGCACCTCGGCGGCGAGCCGCGGGAGCAGCGCAACGCGCTGCTGCGGGTACGCGACGTCTACGACTATTCGTTCGTCGACTGGCTCTACAGCGTCACCGCCGTGGATCCCCAGGACGAGCCGGAGATGTTTACGGCGGTGCCATTGGCGGCTGCGACGACCGGCTGATCGAGCGCCGGCATCGATGGCTCGGCTCTCGGGTGCGTCGGGCTCAACGCATCTGTACCCGACTGTGCCGCAATGATTTCGGCTGCGGTGTCGGGTGGGGTTTGCGTGTCTCGAAAGCTCCGCGGGGACGGGTTCGACACGCTGGTCACCGCTCAACCAGCGGGCCTCGCCCAGATCGCGAAGCCAGAACGCCACCAACGTGTTTCGGACAGTTGGATTCTTCGTCTCACCAGCCCCCTCGTTACACCGAAGCTCGTTCCTCGCTTCGGCACTCGGCCTGGATCCACCGAAGACACCCCCTCCGCTGGTTGAGCCGGTCCGAGGCGCTAGCCGAGGTCCGTGTCGAAACCACGGTGACACAACAGATTACGCGCGACGGCTCATCTCGCGTTCCGACCGTGGTGATCATCTCCAGTCGTGCACCCAACAGGTGCATTCGACGGTTGGGCTGTCCTAGTTTGCATCGACTCACCGAAATTCGTTGTCTCACCGTGGTTTCGACACGCTCGTCGCTAACGCTCCTCACGGCTCAACCAGCGAAATGAGTCCACCATCGGTGGATCCAGGCTCGGCGAGCAGAGGCCACACGTTCCTCGCTTCGGCCCCGCTAGGAAAGCGTCCGCGCCAATAGCTCGAACAATGCCGCATAGTGTCGCTCGGCGGCCTGCTCGTTGTAGGCACCCATGTCGGCCATCGTGTAGCCGTGATGCGCGCCTTGATACACCTCGGTGGTGTAGGTGAGACCGGCAGCGTCCATTGCGGCATTCAGGTCGGCGACGTTGTTCGGCGTCATGCTGTCGTCGACGCCTGCGTGGCCCCAGTAGATCTCCGCCGCGACTTGCGGCGCAAGCAGGTGCGGCGAGTCGGGGGCGTCGGTCACCATCCGACCGGTGTGGAAACCTCCCAGTGCCGCAACACGAGTGGGGTATGCCGCGGCACTCGCCCAGCCGAGTCGGCCACCCAGACAGTAGCCGCTGATACCGATCAGCCCGTCGGTGTGTTTGCCCAGTTCGGCAAGGTAGGCATCCGCGTCGCGGACAGCGAGTCGGCATCCGTCTGCGGAGATCTCGCCCATCAGCGGCGCGATCGTCGCGAAGAATTCGGCGCGGGCGGCCGGGTCGTGAAGCGCCGGGGTCGGCCATATCGGCGCGCGCCCGGCCCGGTAGAAGACGTTCGGCGCGAGCACGACGTACCCCTGCTCAGCGATCCGGTCGGCCATCCGGTGGATCTGCGGGCGCATCCCGATCGCGTCCATGAACAGCAGCACGCCGGGGTGCGGCGCGGCGTCGTCGGGCCTGGTCAGGTAGCAATCGGCGGTGCCGTCAGCGGTGGAGACATCGATCGTGGAAGAGGTCATGACATCCATCGTGTCAGCCCGCACGGTTCCACAGCGCGGCGACCGCTACTCCGATGGCGAAAACGGACAGACCCGCAATTGCGAGAAGTAACAAGATATTTCGCGCAATCCTCCTGATCCGCCCAGCCCGCAGACCTGCCACCAGGACGCCGAACCCACCGGCCGCGACTACTGCCGCGAAGCCCAGAAACGCGATGCCCGACGCCACATGTGCAACGCCGGTCAGCACCGCCGATCCATCCCAGAGCCGGGCCGGAAGCGTCGTGAAGGGTCGATGCCACACGGCGTCGTCGATCGAAATCTGATGTGCGGCAGCAGGATTTTCGACGGGCACGATCGTTCCGGCGCAGCTGATGTGTTGACTGCGACCACGGCCTACGACGTCGCATCCGGTGACGACGAAGCGCGCGGGTAGGCCGATCAGACCCGATGCGGCCAGCGTCGCGACGAGCCGGTCGACGGCGACGTCGGCGCTGAACCCGAGCAGTGCCAGAGCACCGACGCCGCGCGCGATCCACCCGGCGATCGAAGTTGTCGGGCTCAGTTCCTCGGGTCCTGTCTCGACCGTCAGCATCGCGGGAAACTCCTGCGGCACAACCGAAGTCCGTTCTGCGGCGCTGAGATACGACATCGTCGCGGCCAGTGCATCGGAATTGAGATTCCACGTCTGCGGGACAAGGACCCACCGCGGTGCGTGCGGGGCACCGCGATGCATCACGGCGCCGTCGGGCGGGCAGGTGAAGGTGATCTGGCGGACACGTCCGCTGCGCGTGGCGGCGACGTCGGAGAGGTGAGCCCACGGGAGCTCGCAGTCGAAACGGGCATTGGCCAGACGAAGCGATTCGGGTGAGAACGTCACCGACAACTCGTTGCGCATCATCCGTATGCCTGCCCAGCCGGTGAACAGAACCACAGCACCGGACACGACGAACAGCCATGACTTGTCGTAGGTGATGGCGTCCCATGCGGTCGATACGGCGAATCCGGCCAGCATCGCGAGCGGGATCAGCGTTCGGCGCCAGATTCGACGAAGGCGGACGCCGCCGGGGACGTCGTCGAACCGCGGACGGCCCGGCAGCGCCGAGATGATGCCGACGCCGGCCACCCCGATGAACAACCACGCCACCGTCTTCGGCGCGCCGAATCCGACGGCCACCAGCCCCAACGATGCCACCGCCAGTCCGAAAGCGACTCCGAACGCGGACCACAACTTCGACTGCGGCGCGACGGTGACGCGTGTGAACCCCATCGCCCCATCGTGCCCCCGGCCATCTGAGTGTGCGCTGAGGACCATACCGACCCGGCAAAGATCCGCATTCGTCCTCCGTACAACGACGGATTTCCCGGCGGCGGCGTCGCAGCAGAGTGTGATGCAGCCCGATCACACCTCAAGCGAAGGACCCACAATGCGATTCATCCTGATGAGCGAGGCAGCCACCAACCCCGGCACCACCCAGCACCGCCGGTACAAGGACATGATCGAAGAGGCCGTCTTCGCCGAGGAGATGGGCTTCTACGGATGGGGCACCTCCGAGCACCACTTCTTCAACGATCTCTGCGTCACGCCCTCGCCGGAATGCCTCTTCACCGCGGTCGCGATGCGTACCAACAATCTTCGGCTGCGCCACATGAGCCGACTGACCTCGGTCATCCACCCGATCCTGGTCGCCGAGCAACTCGCCACCGTCGACCTGCTGTCGGACGGCCGCGTCGAACTGACCACCGCGCGCGGAAACACTCTGCTGCAGCTCGACGCGTTCGGCGTCTCGCTCGAAGACACCCGTGAACGGTCTGAAGAAGCACTCGACTTGATCGTCCGTGCCCTCTCCGACGACACCTTCAGCCACGACGGCAAATGGTGGGGCCAGATCCCCGAGCGCCGGCTCAGCCCCAAGTCGTTGCAGGCACCGCACCCGCCGCTGTACAAGATCGTGCAGAGCGCCGAATCGTCGGCCGACGCCCGACGCAACGGCCTGGGCATGATCACCTCCGACGCCTACCTGGGCTGGGAGGTCCTCGAAGCCAACATCGCCGCCTACCTCGACGTCGACGAATCCGAAGTGCGGCCCGTCGGCCGGTACGCGGTGAAGTCCGCGGCTAGCAGCGTGATGTCGGTGCGTTGCGCGTCGACCAATGACAAGGCCCTCGAACTCGCCCAGGAAGACCTGCTGCGTTTCGCCGGAATGATCATCAACGACGTCTACGTGCAGCTCGCCGAGCGGTCGCCGGAACAGTACGGCGAATTCTCCCGAATCGGGCAACTCCGCAAGCACGTCGACGACGCCGAGTGGCTGCGCAACTGCGGCCCGACCATCCTCGTCGGCGATCCCGACTACTGCATCGAGCAGATCCAGCGCACCCAGGACATCGGCGCCGACGAAATGGTGCTGCGTATCGAGGGCGGCACGCACAACGAGCGGATGGAGACCATCGAGAACCTCGGCCGCTACGTCTTCCCGTATTTCACCAACCCGGCCGGCGTGGTGCGCAGCGGACCGGTCGGCATGCTCCCCGGCGATCCCCGTCAGCGCCCCAGCTACCTCAAGGACGACGCCAAGGAAGAGAAGGCGTCGTGAACGTCGAGGAATACGCCGCTCAAGACGCGACCGGGCTCGCCGAGCTGATCCGGTCCGGGCAGGTAAGTCGGGCCGAGGTCGACGACGCCGCCCGCACGGCCCTCGGCATCGCGGCGCAGCGGCTCGACCCGTTCGCGGCCGGACCGTTCGACGAACCGCTCGACGCCGCGCCCGACGGACCGTTCGCCGGTGTGCCGTTCGTCCTCAAGGATCTCGCCTGCAACGCCGCAGGCGTCCCGCAGTATCTGGGCAGCCGCGCGCTCGCCGCGGGCATCACCAAGGATCACGACTCCGAGTTGATGGCTCGGTTCCGACGTGCGGGGTTGGCGACCTACGGATCGGTGAAGATCCCGGAATTCGCGCTCAACGCGACCACCGAGCCGCTGCTGGGCGGGCCGACGCTCAACCCATGGGATCCGACGAAGAGCCCGGGCGGGTCGAGCGGCGGCTCGGCCGCACTGGTCGCCGCGGGCGCCGTACCGATCGCCCACGCAAACGACGGCGCCGGATCCATCCGGATTCCCGCCTGCCACACCGGAACATTCGGTCTCAAGCCGAGCCGCGGTCGGGTGCCGTTCGGCCCCGACTTCGCAGAAGCCTTCTACGGCAACGTCGTCGAGTTCGCGATCACCCGCTCGGTGCGCGACGCCGCTGCGCTACTCGACGCCGTGCACGGTCCGATGCCCGGCGAACGGTATGCGGCTCCGACGCCGGCGCGGCCGTACGTCGACGCACTGGCCGGCCCCGACCGGCCACTGCGCATCGCGGTCTGCCTCGACGACTGGTCCGGGCAGGGACTGCACGCCGATGTCGCCGCAGCGTTGCGGTTCACCGCCGACGCGTTGTCGGGGTTGGGACATCACATCGAAATCGTCGCACCGATGTACGACTGGGAAGAGTTCATGGTTGCGATGACCACGACCTTCTGCGCGGGCACCGCGGCCGATGTGCTGCCGCTGGCCGCGGCATTGGGCATCGAGGTCGATCGCGAGCATTTCGAAGCGACGACCGTCGCGGTCGCGCTGGCCGGGGCGTCGATGACGCCGATGGACCTCGCACAGGCCGTCGCCATCAACAACAAGGTGTCGAGGACGGTCGCGGCGTTCATGGCCGACTACGACGTCTTGGTGACGCCGACGTCACTGCATCCCCCGGTCGGCCTGGGGCATTTCAACTCCGACGACGAGTCACTGTCGGCGTCGGAGTGGGTGCACAAGGTGATCGCGCCCCACCCGACCTGCGCGCTGTACAACGTGACCGGTGCACCGGCGATGAGCGTGCCGGTCGGTCTGTCGTCGGACGGGCTGCCGATCGGACTGCAGTTCGGCGCGGACCAGTTCGGCGAAGATGTGCTGCTGGCGCTCGCGGCGCAGTGGGAGCAGGCGCACCCGTGGTCGGAACGCCGGCCCGCTCTACACGTGAGCGTGCGGGAGACCGCTGGAGTATGAGTCGGTAGGCGTGGTCGAAGACCCGGCGCAACGACGATCGCGCCGGTTCTTTGTGTGCTGCTCTTATTGGGAAAACCGGTAGGCGTAGGACGCGACCCTCCGCTCATCGAGTGCTGAAGCGAGCGCAGCGAGCCGTCGGTGTAGCCGCCGTGCTGAGTGACCGCGAGGAACGAGCGGTTGTAACGAAGTAGAGATGCCGCAAGCCGAACTCGCAAGACGACCACAGCCAACGACGAACACTCCCGACACCTTTCGCACCGGCCTGGGTACTTCGACTCACCAAACCCCTCGTTACACCGAAGCTCGTTCCTCGCTTCGGCACTCGGGGAGCGGGTGGGGTGCGTCGCTGCAACTGCAGGGGTTGCCACACTCGGGGAACGGTGGGGTGCGTCGCTGCAACGGCGGGGTTGCCTCACTCGGGGAGCGGGTGGCGTGCGTCACCAAGACTGCGGGGTTGCCACACTCGGGGAGCGGGTGGGGTGCGTCGCTGCAACGGCGGGGTTGCCTCACTCGGGGAGCGGGTGGGGTGCGTCGCGAAGACTGCGGGGTTGCCGCACTCGGGGAGCGGGATTAACTCGCACCAAGCTGGCGTCGGCACTCGGGGAGCGGTGGGGTGCGTCACGACAGTGCGGTCGGGCACTCGGCGAGCGGATGGGTACGAGCCGAAAACTGCTGCCGCAGACTACTTCTCCGCTCGCCCTGCGATCAACGCAACGATTTCCGATCGCCGACGCAGGCCCCACTTCGCCAGAATGTGCGCCACATGGGTGTCTACGGTTCGCTTCCCTATGACCAGGCGCTCGGCTATCTCGCGGTTCGTCAGGCCCTCTGCCACCAGTGCCGCTATCTCTTCTTCGCGCCGCGTCAAGTCGATGCCCGGGATACCCTTCGCCGCGGGAGACGATGTCGGCTCCCCCGGCTGCAGCGGCACTCGCTCCGAGACGCGTTCCAGGCTCAGCTGGCCGCCGGCCCCGCTCGCCGCGCTGATGTCCGACGCCGACAACTGTCGCGCGATCTCCCGCTCCGCACCGGCGCGCAGGCCGCGCAGTTCGCCGACGCCCATCATCATGCTGCCGCTGATCGTCCAGTACTTGGCCGTCGCACCCAGGACGGTCATCGCCTCCCGCGGCATCCCCGTTCGCGCCGCGATCCATGCGCCGAGTTCGTTGACCAGTGCCAGCCCGAGATGATCGCCGAGCTCACGCATCGGGCCGACCGCGACGGCGATCAATTCTCGCGCATGATCATCATCGCCCGCCTGATACGCGGCCAACCCCTGTACCCACTGCAGATATGAAGCGCACCAACGGTCTCCGTTGCGTTCACACAGCACAAGCCCTTGAGCGCACAGCTCAAGCGTGATGTCGAGGTCGCGACTCAGACAATGTGCCTCTGCGAGCTGGTAGAGGAACATCGCTTCAGAGAGGTCGTCGCCGCGCACGCGCGCGCCGGCGATCGCGTCACGATACTGTTCCTGCCCGGCGTCGAACTCGCCCCGGAAGATCGCGACCGCACCCAGCAGCGCCTGACCGAACCCGCCGGCCCGCCCGGCGTCGACGATCTCGGCGCGTTCCACGCACGCGCGCAGGTACAGTTCAGCTCGGTCGAGGTCGCCGGTGATCAAATTAAGCCAGCCGAGGGTCCAGAGCGCGGCGGGATCGTCTACGACGGACCGCCGCGTGAGCAGCGCCGCCCATTGCAGTCCCTCGCTCAGGCGCCCGCAGCCGAGCCAGCGAAACCACAGCGTCGCGAACATCCGCTCGGCCGACCCGACGGTCACGTCGGCGTCGAGCGCGTATTCGAAAGCCGCACGCAGATCAGCGATCTCGGCCGCGACGGCCTGACTCGCCGGTACCTGCGTCGGCCCGAACCAGCGAGCTTCGGAGTCGACGGCGAGCCGCAGATAGTGGTCGAGGTGAGCCGCGCGCACGGCCTCGTAGGTGGGTCCGCCGGGCAGCGACGCTCCCTCGGCGTCGAGCTTGACCCGACCGAACTCGCGGAAACTGACCAGCATCGCGAAGCGCGGCGCCGATCCGGCGCGGCGTCGACTCAGAACTGACTGTGCGACAAGGCCATTGAGCGCGTCGTCCACGCTGCGCGAGGAGCCGAGTGCGCATACCGAACGGATCGTGGCGGCCGTCGCCGGGCCCGCGAACACCGACAGTTGCGTCCACAACGACCGTTCGTCGGGCGAGCAGGCCAGCCAGGTCCATTCCAGCAGCGTCCACAGACTGCGATGACGCGGGTGAAGATCACGCGGCCCGTCGCGCAGCAGATCGAACGGATGGTCAAGGCGCGCTTCGATTTCCGCGATCGTCAGTGTCCTCGTGTGCAGCGCCGCGAGTTCGATGGCGAGTGGCAGACCGTCCAGATGCGCACAGAGAGCGGCGATTTCGGCGACCGGGACGTCGGAGCAGTCCCATCCGCTGGCCGCCAGGGCCCGATTACGGAACAATACAACGGCGTCGGGCACGGCGTCGACGTCAGCGACGACGGGTAGCGGCTCGACGCTGTAGATGTGTTCGGCGCTGATGTCGAGCGGTACGCGCGAGGTCGCGAGCAGCACGATCGACGGACAACCGGCAAGCAGGTCCGCGGCGACGTCGCCGACGGCCTCATGCAGGTGATCACAGTTGTCGAGGATGAGCAGCGCACGACGGCCGGCGAGTTGTTCGACCAACGACAGCGCGCCGCCGGGCTCGGGCACGGCGTCGGCGATCGCGCGGGCGACGAATTCGGGAGCGGGCACCGAGGCCAGATCGACGAGCCACACGCCGTCGTCGAATGCCCGCGCCAGTCGCATGCCGACGGCCCGCGCGAGCCGGCTCTTACCGACGCCGCCCGGACCGAGCAGCGTGACCAGCCGCGCCTGGCCGAGTCGGGCGCGCACCTGTGCTTGATCGTCGATGCGGCCGACGAGGCTGGTGACCTCGGCGGTGAGATTGTGTCGTGGCTGCGCGGCTATCGCGGTCTCCTTCCGCTGACCCACTCGGCCGACCGTGTCAGACGGCCCGCGCAAACCATCGTGTCACGACGCGAGAGCCGTTGCGGCACATCAACTGGTCGCGGCCAAAAGGCAAGCGTCGAGAGACCAGCCGGGAACGTCGTGCTGGACGCGAAAGCCCGATTCCCGCAGGTGCTCGGCGACGTCGGCGTCGAAGCCCGCCTCGGCCCCGACAATCACTGCGCCGAAAGCGATTCCGATGCGCGCGGCGTCGGCGATCAGTCCGGCGACCCGACGCGCGGGCTGAGCGAACGGGATGGCGTCGGTGCCGAAATCGGCATCCGGCGCGACGTCGATGCGCAGCAGCGGGAGGGGACGGCCGTGATCGGCGTCGACCCGCAGCCGCAGGCTGTGCCGCTGGGCGTCGGAGAGATTGTCGGCGTCGAGAGCTACCGGGCGGACCGATGTGCGCGGGAAGGTCGGGACGAAGGTTGCGTCGTAGTCGGCAAGGGTGACGGTCACCGCCGGGAACAGCTCAGTCATGACGCACCCCGGCGAACCGGCTCCGGTGGAACACCAGCGGCGCGACGTCGGCGTGGTCGCTGATACTGCGTAGTTCGAGCAGGATCAGATAGTGGTCGCCCGCATCGATCGGCTCGCCGGGGATCGCCTCGAACCAGGCGGCCGCGCCGTCGACGACGACGGCTCCGGACTCGGTGACCGTGTGCGAGACGTCGTCGAAGCGACGGTCGGCGTCGCCCGCGGACAGCGCCTTGCCGTGGTCGCGCTGCGGTTCGGCGAGCATCGAGGCGCCGATGACGTCGGCCGACGCCAGCTGCGGCCAGGTGGCCGAGTCGCGGCGGATGGATACGACGACCAGTGGCGGTTCCAGTGACACGTTGGTGAACGAGCTGACCGCCATGCCGACCGGCGCACCGTCGACGAGCGCTCCCAGCGCAAGCACGCTGCTGGGCATCTGACCGTAGAACGATCGCAGTGATCGTTGATCGAACGGCCGGTGAAGTTGCTGCATCTCGGGCCTCCTGGACTCGGTATGGGTTGGTCATTGAAATCTCGCAGACTCCCGAGGTACACCGCATCGGTACACATACGGATCTTTGAACGCCGGGCAGGCGTAGGTACCTCGGTTGAGCGAGCGGTCCCTTCCGCTGGTTTCAGTAAGCGAGCTGTCCCTTCCGCTGGTTTCAGTAAGCGAGCGGTCCTTTCCGCTGGTTTCAGTGAGCGAGCGGTCCCTTCCGCTGGTTTCAGTAAGCCGACACGCACACGAAAATGGCGTAGTGGCGAATCCGTCAACATCTCCGCTCTTTGACGGATGTGCTCGCGATCATGTCCGACGACGCTGAGCAGAGTCGTCGACTGTGAGGAGCCGCCATGACGATTCAGTCCGCCCCCAATCCGCCAGCCGTGTCCGATGTCGACGCAGCCGTCATCATCGGCGCCGTCGATGCACTGCAGACCGACATGATCCAGACCTTGTCGGAGCTGATCTCGGTACCCAGCGTGAACCCGAAGTATCCGGGGCAGACCTACGACGCCGTCGTCGGGCACGAAGGTCGAGTCAGCGACATCCTCGGTGAGATCTATGTCGACGCCGGCGCGGAACTCGATCGTTGGGCGGTCGAAAGCAAGCGCACCAACGCGGTCGGGACAATCGCCGGTTCGGGTGGCGGCCGGTCGCTGATCTTCAACGGACACGTCGACGTGGTACCGCCGGGCAACGAGGCGCGCTGGCTGACCGGCGGGGCGTTCTCCGGGCGAATCGACGACGACCGCGTCTGGGGACGCGGCGCCAGCGACATGAAGGCGGGACTGGTAGCCCAGGCGTTCGCCGTGAAGGCGTTGCAGCGCGCGGGAATTCGGCTCGGCGGCGATCTGATCATCCAGGCCGTCGTCGGCGAGGAGGTGATGGACCACGAGTGCGGCGTGACGTCGGCGATCGACCGCGGCTACCGTGCCGACGCCGCTGTCGTCGCCGAACCGAGCGGTCCGACGACGCTGGGCGTGATTCCGGTGTCGCCCGGCCTGCTTTGGTTCTCGGTGACCGTGACCGGTAAGACGACACATTCGTCGATGCGCGGCCAGACCATTCGCGCCGGCGGCGGGGGCGCCACGGTCGGGGTGAACGCCATCGACAAGGGCATGCTCGTCTATGAGGGACTGCGACGTCTCGAAGAGGAGTGGGCGTTCTCCAAGCGTCACCCGCTGTTCGCGCCCGGCCACTTCAGCATCCATCCCGGGGTGATTACCGGCGGACCGCACGGCGTCTTGGTGCCGTTCATGCTGTCGGAGTACACGACCATCGAGTACTGCGTCTGGTATCCGCCGCAGGAACGGCCGGAGGATGTGCAGGCCGAGATCGAGAGGCACATCGGGTTGATCGCCGACGCCGACAGCTGGCTGCGCGAGCACCGCCCCGTCGTCGAGTGGAAGCTGGCGTGGCCGGCCAACGATCCCGGGCTGGCCGCCGATCCGATCACCGCGGCGATGTCGAAGGCGCACACCGCCGCCGCGGGACAGACTCCGTACGCGGGTCCGCCGACAGTCGCCGGATTCTGCGCCGTCGAAGACTGCTCGTTCTTCACCAACAGCGGCATCCCGGCTATCAGCTATGGGCCTGGCGATCTTCGGGTCGCGCACGCAGACGACGAGTTCTGCGCCATCGACGAGGTCGTCACCGCCGCGAAGTCGTTTGCTCTCCTCGCCGCCGACTGGTGCGGAATCGCCTGACCGTCAACACCTTTGGAGAATCCTCATGTACCTCACTCAGTCTCTGCATCGTGCCGTCCAGGCGCACCCCGACCGCATCGCGACGATCTGCGGTGATCGCGTCCGCACCTACGCCGAGTCCGTCGACCGCATCGCACGGCTCGGCGGCGCGCTGATCGACGCCGGAATCCGGGCCGGCGACCGGATCGCCTATCTGGGTCTCAATTCCGACCGGTATCACGAGTATCTGTTCGGTTGCGCGTGGATCGGGGCGGTCGTCAATCCGGTCAACACGCGGTGGAGCGTCAACGAAATCACGTTCTCGCTCAACGACTCTGGCAGCGTCGTACTGTTCGTCGACGACGCTTTCGTGTCGATGGTGCCCCATTTGCTCGCGGACTGCCCCGACCTGCGCGCGGTGGTCTACAGCGGCGACGTCGAGGCACCGCCGGGCGTCATCGACTACGAGGAGATGCTTACTGCGTCGAATGCTGTGCCGGACAGTCGAACTGGCGGTTCTTCCCTATTCGGGCTCTTCTATACCGGCGGCACCACGGGACGCCCGAAGGGCGTGATGATCACCCATACCAACCTGGTCACGTCGGGGACCGGCGCACTGGCCAGCGGCGCGGTGGCGTCGCACGGCGGGATTCTGTTGCACGCCGCACCGATGTTCCACATGGCCGACATCGCGATGTGGGCTACCGCAAACCTCACCGGCGCAATGCATGTGATGATTCCGTCGTTCACGCCGGCCGGCGTCGTCGACGCGATAGTCTCGCACAGTGTCACCGACGCGTTGCTCGTCCCGACGATGATCGCGATGCTCGTCGAGTACGCGTCTGGCGTCGACGCCGATCTGTCGTCGATGGCGCACTTCGCAATATGGCGCGTCGCCAATCTCGTCAACCCTTCTGGCCCAAGCACGTTCACTGTTTCCGTCGGCTCAGTTCGCGCAGCTGTACGGGATGACCGAGCTCTCCCCGATCACAACCATCCTCACGCCGGCCGACCACGATGATCCGATCCGCAGTCGGTCCGCCGGCCGGGCGGCGCCGCACGCCGAGGTACGGATCGTCGACGCCGACGGAGACGAGGTGCCGCGCGGTGACGTCGGCGAGATCGTGGCCCGCGGCGACCATGTGATGGCGGGCTACTGGAATCGCTCAGACGCGACGGCCGACGCTGTGCGGCGCGGGTGGATGCACACCGGCGATCTCGGGTCGATGGACTCCGACGGCTACGTGTACGTCGTCGATCGGCTCAAGGACATGATCATCACCGGTGGGGAGAACGTGTACTCCGTCGAGGTGGAGAATGCGCTGGCCGCCCACCCCGGCGTCGCGTCGGTGGCCGTCGTCGGGCTGCCCGACGAGACATGGGGTGAGCGCGTGCACGCGGTGGTTGTCGCCGCTGGCGACGTTCCGGCTGACTTCACCGAACTACTCGACGCGCATTGTCGGGCGATGATCGCTCCGTACAAGGTGCCGCGAACCTTCGAATTCGTTGCGGCACTGCCGATGTCGGGGGCAGGCAAGATCCTCAAGCGGGAGTTGCGGGCCGCCGCGTTGGTATGAGGGGAGACGTTCGAACGATCAGGGCTGCTAGTAAGTCGGCGCCCCGCTCGTCGAGTGCCGACGCGAGCGCAGCGGATACCAAAACGACGCCACCTCCCGCTCATCGAGTGCCGACGCGAGCGCAGCGAGCGTCGGTGTATCGAGATGCGGCGAGCCGACGTGAGAGACAGAACCGAAAAGCTCGCTCTCGCAAGATGTTCCATAGCGGCCTGGGTACGTCGTCTCACCAAACCCCTCGTTACACCGAAGCTCGTTCCTCGCTTCGGCACTCGGGGGAGCGGAGGGGTTGCGCCACTCGGGGGGCTGGGCGTGGATGACCGAAGCTACAGCCGAAGCCCGACCCCCGCTCATCGAGTGCCGACGCGAGCGCAGCGAGCCGCGGTGTAACGAGATGCCGCAAGCCGACGTCAGAGACAGAACCGAAAAGCTCGCTCTCGCACGATGTTCCGCAATGGCCTGGGTACGTCATCTCACCAAACCCCTCGTTACACCGAAGCTCGTTCCTCGCTTCGGCACTCGGGGACCGGAGGGGTTGCGACGTTCGGGGGGCTGGGCGTGGATGACCGAAGCTACGGTCGAAGCCCGGCCCCTCCGCTCATCGAGTGCCGACGCGAGCGCAGCGAGCGTCGGTGTAACGAGATGTCGTAAGCCGACGTCAGGGACGGAACCGAAAAGCTCGCTCCCCCACGATGTTCCGTAACGGCCTGGGTACGTCGTCTCACCAGCCCCTCGTTACACCGAAGCTCGTTCCTCGCTTCGGCACTCGGGGAGCGGGAGGTTGCGAAGCTCGTTCCTCGCTTCGGCACTCGGGGAGCCCTGTGGGCTACCGCAGCTGGTACGACGCTGCCGAGATCGTGAAGCCGTGGTCACCAACTCTGCAGGTCACACCCGACGTCGGGTCTACTCGACAGTCGATTCCGGCCGCGGACACCGTGCGGCCGTAGGGCAGGACGTGCGCGCCGGGCGGATCGACGCTGACGTCGCTGTAGAACCGAAGTACCGCGTGCTGTCCTGACGTCACGGCTACGCCGTTGGGGTGTATGGACGCAACACCACCACCTTGGACATTCGGAGCCGACGCCGGGACCGGTCCCCGACAGCCGGCCCACGCCGGACCGTCGGAAACGACTATCCCGCAATGCCATTGGCCCGACGGTGTCGTGAAGAAGTAGGAGTCGCCCGGCTGGGCCGACGCGGTAGCCGCGGTCGGCAGCGCGGCTGAGGCGAGCAAAGCCGCTACGATCAGCGTGCGGCGAAACAGGATTGGCGACGGCATGTGTCGAGCGTGCCACCCCTCGCCCGAGTAGGCCAAGGGGTGTCATTCATCCGTCGGTACGGCTACCGCTGCAATATCGCCGCCGCGGCGTCACTCAGCGCCCGCTCGGGATCGTCGACGAAGGCGGGCCACCGTGCGGCGACATGCCCGTCCGGACGAACGAGCACCGCGCCGGTGTCGGTCAGCCCGTAGACGTCGGTGAACGAGCCCGCAACCGCCTCCGCGAGTTCGACGGACCCGACGACGTGCGTCGCGATCGTCGGGCCCGACTCACCGAGTAGACCCGCCGCGTCGACCCATTTGCCGCCTTGACTCGCCACGAGCAGTGACCATGTGCCGCCGGCGAGTTCGACCGTCGACGGAGTGGATCCGTCGAGGCGACGCAGCCGCAGATGTGGCAGCCGCGCGCCGGGCGCCGCAGTGGGGCGGTAGATCGCGATCGTCGACTCCGGTACCTCGGCACCGTCGGGCACAATGGCCTCGCTTCGGTAGACGTATCCGAATTGCTGTCCCTGCGAATGGAATTCGGGCTTCTGTAAGTCCACTCCCGCCGCGAACTGGGCACGCATCTCGCCGCCCGACTCGGCGGCCATCATCGCGAGGACCTGCGGATCCGACATCAGCTTGGCGGCTTCCTGCTGCGCCGCGGCGTTCGCCATGCACTGATCCGCGTTGTAAACCGCGACCGGGCGACGCTCGCTTTCGTAGGTGTCGAGCAGCCGCGCACCCGCCTGCCCGCGCAACACCGCGGCAAGTTTCCACGCGAGATTGTGCGCGTCCTGGATACCGCTGTTCATGCCGAAGCCACCCATCGGCGGAAACTGGTGAGCAGCATCGCCGACCAGGAACAGCGGCGCCGCCGCGAACCGGTCCGCGATGGCCATGTCGATATTCCACTGCAGAACCGACCGAACATCGGGATCCAGATCCGCTACCCCGGTGGCGTCGCGCAGGTGCGTCAGGATGCGTTCCGACGAATAGTCGTCGACAGTCTCGTCGGGGGCCAGTTCGACGCTGTACACCCAGCGGGTTCCACCGTCGAGTGCGATGAAGATCCCCTGCGTCGACGACGACATGATGGTCCACAGAATGTACGGCCGCTGCCTGGTCTGCTCCCGCAGGTCGGCGTGGAAGTAGATATTGGCCCGACGCCCGAGTGGCAGGGAGCGTTCGACGTCGATCGCACCGAGCTCCCGCATCGTGCTGCGAGCACCGTCGGCCCCGATGACGTATCTCGCGGCGATCTCGCGGCTCGCCCCGCCGCGGACGACGGTCAGCACCGCGCCGTCTTCGCTCGCCGTGTAGCCGGTGACCTCAGATCCGAAGGTGACAGTCGCCGTCGCCTCGGCGCCGACCGCCGCGAGAAGTTCCCGTTCGATCAAGTCTTGCGCGCAGGAACACAGTCTCTGCGGTGAATTCTGTTCCGCGCTTTGCTCATCGAGGTAGTCGAGCGTCGCGTACTCGGTCCCGTTGATCGCGTCGGCCCACACGAACGCGGTGGCCAACTCGGCGGGCAGGGCCGCCTCGCGGATGCGATCCGCAATGCCCCACTGGTCGAAGAGTTCCATCGTCCGGGCGTTGATGACGTGGGCACGCGGTTGATCCGACGGCGTGGTGCGGCGCTCGAGCACTTCGACGTCGACTCCCTGCCTGGCAAGCAGCAGAGCGGCACTCAAGCCCACCGGTCCCGCTCCGACGATGACTACTTCGTGGGTCGATTCAACGGACATGGACGTTCTCCTTGACTGTCAGGGCTGAGGTGAAGAGGTGATCGGGGTCGAACTGGCGGAAAATGTCGAAGGTCTGCTCATCGGGCTTCATCGTCGACAGGTCCTCGACGTCGGCGAAACTGGCGGCGACGTCGGTGCCGACCCGGATCCGTCGAATGACCTCACGAGAGGTGGCGAGGAACTCCAGCGCACGCTCGCGGTCGGTGTTCTCGTTCCAGATCGTCATCACGTTGAGCAGGTGGCGCTGGTCGCGACCGGCCGCGCAACTGGGCCGCGCGGGGCCGGCAATCGCGCCGCCGAGCGCGGCCACCTCGATCACCGTGTCCGACGTCGGGATCGAATCACTCAACGCGACAACGGCTTCGACGTCGGCGGCGGAGAGTCCCGCCGACCATCCCGACGCGGTGCGAATACCGAACCGCTGCCGCGTGAAGCCGGCGTCGGTGACGGCGCGCAGTTGGTGCAGCGTGGTGTCGAAACGTCGGGCGAACAGCACTCCGGCCAACGAGTCGAGCGGCACGAGGTCGGCGTCGGCGGCACTCAGGTCGCCGGAGTGGACCGTCGTCAGTACTAGCGCCGGACGGCCGACCGCGGCGGTGTCGATCCCCGGCACCGGCGGAGCATGCCGGATCATCACGACCGAGGTGACGTCGGCGCTCAGGTCGCGCGTCCAGGCGTCGTAGAACATCAGTGCGTCCACGGCGTGGTCGATGTCGATGATCTGCTGCTGCACACGGATCGCGGACAACGGCCGGGTGGTGAAGACGGCCGAGGTGATGAGACCGGGCGCGTACCCAGCGCCGCGCACCGCCCGCATGAGTTCGGGGTGGGTGGTGTCGTCGGCGTCGATCACATCGCCGGCAGCGGTCACCATGGTGATCGATTGCAGTGCGTCGCAGATGAATCCGTCTCGGCGGAAGGTGAATCCGACGCCTCCGGCGAGGCTCGCTCCGATCAGTCCGGGCTCGCTGGGCACCGGCAGCGTCATCGCCCGCGATGCGGCGTCCAAGCGAGCGCTGGCGGCGCCGGTCAGCGTTCCCGCCTCTACCCGCAGATCGCCGGTATCCGTGATGGTCGTGTCGCGGTTCGCCGACGTCGACAGCACGACGGCGCCTGCCCGTGTTGACCGGCCACCCGGCGACCAACCGCCGCCACGTACTGCCAACCGAACCCCGCGTTCGTACAGGCCGCCGACGATCCGCGGCCAGTTGCTCGTGTCGGCGCAGGTCACCGTGCCCGCCGCGGCGTCGACGACTTCGGTGTTGGCGATCCGGCCATCGTCGTCGGGGGTCCACCGGATGTCCGCCCCCGCGACGGCTCCGACGAGGTCGTCGACCGATGCTCGCGTGGAGTCACTCATGGTCATCGGAGTTCCTCCACCACCGGCGTCTCCATGACGCCGAGTCCGCTGATCTCCATTCGAACGACGTCTCCGCCACGCAGGTAGACGGGCGGACTCTGGAAGGCACCGCAGCCGGTCGTGGTTCCCGTCATGATGACGTCGCCGGGCGATAGTTCGATGACTTTGCTGAAATCTTCGATCAGATGCGGAATGTCGACGATCATTTCGTCGCTGTTTCCCTCCTGTCGGAGTTCACCGTTGACCCAGCATCGCAGAGTCAGATCATGCGGATCGGGGATCTCGTCTTTGGTCACCAACCACGGTCCGAGTGGCGCACCGGTCGGAATTCCCTTTGCGCGGGTCATCTGGGCGAACATCGCATTGAGATGGACGTCTTTGAATGCGAGATCGCGGGCGGTCACATCATTGGCGATGACATATCCGGCGACGTGATCGTAGGCGTCGTCGACCGATATGTAGCGACCGCCCCGGCCGATGACCACACCGATCTCGGTCTCGTAGTCGAACTGCTCGGTCTGGCGCGGTACGACGAGATCATCGGTCGGGCCGATCACGGTATTCGATGGTTTGAAGATGATGATCGGCTCCGACGGCGACGGCGCGTTCTTCATACCCGCGGCCTCATCGACGTGCGACTGATAGTTGCCGCCCGCCACAATGATCTTCTCCGGGAAGGGAACCGGTGGTCCGAGCCGTGTGGTCGCCGGGTTGATCCAGTCGACGTCGGGAGCTTGCAGGCCTGCCTCGATGATTGGAACGAGTTGGTCGAGTAGGGCGAGGACGGCGTTGGTGTCCAGGGCGACGAGACCCGCGGATCGGAGCAGGGTGTCCAGCGGCGCGACGCCCTTGCCCGGAACGTAGACGCCGGGCCGTTCGGACCGTTTCGGTCCGAAGCTGACGATTTTCATAGTGACTCTTTTCGATAGTCGGGGTGGTATTCGAAGCCGATGTGACCGCGGTAGCCGACAGCGTCGAGAGTTGCGATGATCGCGGAGAAATCGATCTGCCCGGTACCGGGCATTCCGCGGCCCGGATGGTCGGCGAATTGAACATGTCCGAGTAAGTCGGAATAGGAATTGATCGCGGCGATCGGGCCTATTCCCATCACCGCGAGGTGATAGACATCGATCAGCAGACGTATGTTCCCGTGTCGGGTGAGCGACGCTGCCTCAGTCACGAATTCCGCCGTGCGCGCGATATCGACGAATGGGAAGTCGGGGCTGTCAACATTGTTGAGAGTCTCGACCACGACGCTCGCCCCGACGTCGGCGAGCGAGTCCGCGACGAGAATCAGGTTGCGGCGGGCGGTCTCGTCCTGAATCGTTGCGTCGAGTCCGGTGATCCGATTGCCGTAGAGGGCGTTGACGACCGCGCACCCGGTGCGGTCGACGATCTCGATGACCGAGTTGAGATTGCGGCGAACTCGGTCTTGACGAGCGGGGATGGAGAGCAGTCCGCGATCACCGGCGGCGACGTCGCCCGCGTCGAGGTTGATAGCGGTCAGCGTGACTCCCGCCCTGCGGAGATGCCCGACGAGGTCATTGATCTGTCGCGTCGTCGCGACGGGATTGTCGAACGGCCACCACATTTCGACGAACTCGAATCCGGCTGCGGCAGCAGCAGATATCCGCTCGCCGATCGGACGGTCCGGGTAGAGGATGGAGAGATTGGCGGCGGCGTTGCCGACCCGCACGCCGCCGATGGTCGGGCTCACCGAACTGCCCGGGCGAGTCGGACGAGCGCGGCCGGATCGGCCGCGCCGAGCCCGTCGGCGTCGGCGGCGGCGAACCTGGATCGGCCGGCGTCGAAGACGGCGGCATCGATTCCCTTGTCCCGCACCAGGTCCGCGACGAGGTCGAGGACTTCACGCATGCCCCGAACGGTGGCGCCGGTGTCTTCGGTCCGTCCGGCGTCGAGCAGCCCGAAGGTTCGCTCCATCATCGCGCTGGATCCCCAGCTGCGGCGAAGGATTCCGCTCGCTAGGTCGAGCTCGATGTCGAGGTCTTCGACCAGTGCGGCGGCCTCGGCGGCGACCGCCATGTGTGCGCTCGTGAGTAGCTGGTTCACCAACTTGAGTCCCAATCCGGCCGTCGGCCCGCCGACTAGTGTCGGTTCACTCGACAACGCCGCCAATATGTTTCGCGCGGTGTTGTAACCCTCCCGGCTGCCGCCCACCATGATCGCGAGGGATCCCGATCGGGCGCCCTCGACGCCGCCGCTGACCGGCGCCGCAAGGAAATGCGCTCCGCCGCGCTGCGCCTGCGCGGCGATCTCCGCTGCTGCCGCAGGCGCGAAGGTCCCGTGTTCGACGAAGATCTGGCCGGGACGACCGCTCCGGAGCAGACCGACCGGCCCGAGGTAGGTCGTCCGAACCGCGGAAGTGTCACGGAGACAAGTCAATACGATTTCCGCTTCGGCGACACCGGCAGGCGTCGCGGACCAGTGCGCGCCGGCGTCGAGGACCCGTTGAGCGTGATCGCGAGTTCGGTTGTGCACGACGACGTCGTAGCCCTGATCGATGAGGCGCTCGACCATCGCCGTCCCCATCGCTCCGGTACCGACGAAGCCCACGGTTGCGGTCATTGCGGTACTCCTCTCAAGAAGTCGAAGTCGCAGCCGGTATCGGCCTGCCCGACGTGCGCCAGATACAGCCGCTCGTATCCGCGCGCCGCTGCCTTCGCGGTGAAAGTTGTTGTACGAGAATGCAGCTCGCGAGCATCAACCAACAGGTCGATCCGGTTGGCGGCAACGTCGAGCTCGATCAGATCGCCGTCGCGGACCACGCCGAGCGGCCCGCCGACCGCCGACTCCGGGGCGACATGCAGAACGACTGTGCCGGTTGCCGTTCCGCTCATCCGCGCATCCGAGACCCGGACCATGTCGGTGACTCCACGGTTGAGCAACGCAGTCGGAATCGGCAGATGCCCCACCTCCGGCATCCCCGGTCCGCCGACGGGACCGACGCCCCGCAGCACCAGGACCGAGCTCTCGCCGATTCCCAGCGTCGGGTCGTCGATCCGGCGATGCAGGTCCTCGACACCGTCGAACACGACGGCCGGGCCGCGGTGCGCCAGAAGATGTTTCGACGCGGCGGAGCGTTTGAGGAGCGCCCCGGACGGGGCCAGAGAGCCGCGCAGCATCGTCAGCGACGACGCCGGGCCGGCGGGGTCGTCGGGTGAGCGCAGGCATCGAGCGGTGTCGGGTCGGGCGACGACGTCATCTCGCCACGGCCGGTCCGCGCCGCTGAGCTGATCGAGGTCGGCGAGGCCGGCCAGTGCGCCCATAAGTGCGGGGACGGCGCCGTCGGACTGGAAATCGTGCAGGAATCTGGTGCCGGACGGTTTCACGTCGGCGACCAATGGCGTTGTGTCACTGAGGTTTTGCAGCCGCTCGGCGGGAAGCGAGAGTCCGAGCCGACCGGCCATCGCGGTGAGGTGGAGCACGGCGTTCGTGGAGCCGCCGACCGCACAGATCGCCCGGAACGCGTTGTGGAGCGCGCTCTCGGTCACGACGTCGGCGGGGACGAGACCGGCGCGGGCGCGCTCGACGATTGCCCTACCGGTCTCCTCCGCGGCTGCGGCGCGGGCCGCCGACGAGGCCGGCAGCAGCGCGGTGCCCGGCAGCGCCATGCCGAGGACTTCTGCGACGACGGCCATCGTCGTCGCGGTGCCCATCACATTGCAGGTTCCGACGCCGCAGCTGAGGCATGCTTCCAGGGCCGACCAGTCGTCGTCGGAGAGCCGTCCGGCGCGGCGCTCGTCGATGAGCGGCCACAGTTGTTCCACGGCCATCTCCTCGCCACGCCAGCGGGACAGCGGACGCGGCCCGGCCGCCAATGCGAGTGCGGGTTTGCCCGCGCTCAGCGCGCCCATGAGCTGTGCGGGGATGGTCTTGTCGCATCCGCCGAGCAAGACCACGCCGTCGATCGGACTGCCGACGATCATCTCCTCGGTGTCCATGGCCAGCAGGTTGCGCAGATACATGCTCGACGGCCGCACAAAGGCCTCGGCGAGCGATATGGTCGGGAACTCCAGCGGCAGCCCGCCCGCGGCGATGACGCCGCGCTTAACCTGTTCGGCGAGTTCGCGCAGTCCACCGTTGCACGGGTTGAGTTCGCTCCAGGTGTTGGCGATGCCGATGACCGGTGCGGCGCCGACGGCGGCGGATGATCTCCCGGCGCCGCGCAGAAATCCGCGGGTGATGAGGCCGTCCGGGCCGCGGTCGGCGAACAGTTCACCACCGCTGCGGACGATTCCTTCTTGAGACATGATTTCCTTCGATTGCTCGCTACAGCACGAGGAGTGCCGCGACCGCGTCGTTGAGTTCGACGCCTGCCTGGTCGTCGCTGCGCCATGCGATGTGACCGTCGGGTCGGATGAGGAGCGCCGACTCATTCGCCAGCGAGTACGAATCGGCAAAGGCCTGCTCATCGACCTCGAATTCGCGGGCCCCGACCTCGACTACCTCTATCGGGAATTTGAGGCGTTCGTTGAGCAGTCGCGCGGCGTCGGTCCAGGCGCCGCCGTCGCGTCTGTGCAACAAGGTGATTCGTCCGTCGAAGAGGTGCAGGCTCGACGTCGGTTCGCCATAGCTCGTGACCCGCAGGTACGGCGCCCGCCGCCCGACCTTCGCGGTCAGATCCAACTCGCGGTAATCGTCGGCGACACCGTAGCGGAATCCGAGGTCGCGTTGGATTGCCAGCAGGTGGGCCTTCTGCCGGGTGATCGGATCGCCGGGCGATTCGCCGGAGGCGATGTTCTCCCACACCGCGTCGAACCGCGCGGCGTTGTCCGCACTCCACGACGCGTTCGATTGGGCAATGGGGCGACGTTCGGCCTCGTAGGTGTCGAGCAGCGCATCACTCGCCGCGCCCGACGCTGTCAGAGCGATCTTCCACAGGAGGTTGTGGACATCCCCGACGCCGGTGTTCAGGCCGAATCCCCCGGTCGGCGGGAACGTGTGGGCCGCGTCGCCGGCGAGGAAGACGCGGCCGCTGCGATACTGCCGAGCGACCGTCGCCGACACGAGATATGTTGCGGTACTGATGATTTCAGGGTTCACATCACGACCGACCGCCCGGGCGATGAGCGCTCGGGACTCCTCGGGCGTCAACTGCCCGGGATGGTGTCCATCGCGGCCACGCATCCGGAAGGTGACCCAGCGGGAATGACCGTCGACGGGTGCCACCGTCACGAATCCGCCCTCCGGATCGGCGGTGAGGTATTGAATCGCCGCACGTCCGTCGATCGCGCCGGCGAGATCGCCATGCCAGTAGACGCTCTGCCAGAAGCCGATGTCGACACCGTCGCAGTCGATGCCCAGCGCCTTTCGGGTGGCGCTGTTCGCGCCGTCGGCAGCGATGACGTAATCGGCCGTGATCACGTTCCGCGCGCCGGTCGACGTGTCGACGACGGTGACGCTCACACCCGAGTCGTCCTGCTCGATGTCCTCGACCGCTGTGCCATATCGCGTAACGACGCCGCCGCGTTCGGCGACGGTCCGGCGCAGAACGGTTTCGAGCTGATCTTGGGCGATCCGCGTGTCACTCGTCGGGCTCTGATCGAAGCTCGCGCCGCCCGCGGGAGTGCGCCCGTATTCTGCGCCGGCCAGAGTCTCGCAGTAGACGAATCCGTATTCCGGGTCGGCCGGGGCCAGCGCGCGCAGCTCCTCACCGACGCCGAGCAGACCGAACAGTTCCATCGCACGGGTCCGTACCCCGCGGGCCTTGGGATGGTGGTAGGGGTTCTCGTGTCGCTCGACGAGCACGCACTTCAGTCCGTACTTCGCCGCCCACAGCGCCGCGCTGAGCCCGACCGGCCCACCGCCGACGACCAACAATTCGGTGTGCTCCATGGTGCTCCTGGTGACTTCGAGTGCGGGATCTGAGCGACGACGTGAGTGCCGACCACTATGTGTGCCGCGTCACTCGCATGCAATGTATACAAAGTATGCGTTGCGGACGACGAGTTGGCAAGAGGCAATAGATCTCGGTGTCCGGACTACTCCGTCGCGTACCGAGCGGCTGCCTCACGGACGTGCTCCGCTGCCGCACGCTCCGCGGCGACGACGTCGCCGGCGACGATCGCTTCGACGATTCCGGAATGCGCCCGGGGCGTCAGGTCACCACGATGGGAGATGTTGGATTTGCTGACGATCGCGAACCGGTCCCAGATCCGGTCACTCGCCTCTTCAAGCAGCGGATTTCCCGAGAGCCGGGTGAGGCAGCGGTGGAATTCCAGGTTGGCCGCCCAGACCGCAGCCGGGTCCCCGCGCTCGGCGCTGACCGCGACCTGCTCGGCGGCCGTCTGAAGTTCCGCCAGTTGTGCGGGGGCGAGACGACCGTCGTGCTGAGCCTGTGCGCTCAACCGCGCGGCGAGCATGTCCAACGCTCCGTGCAGCTCCAGTGCGTAGCGAATGTCGTCGGCCGAGAGTGAGTTGACCACCACCCCCCGCCCGGTCGCCGCGACCAGACCGTCGCTCTGCAACCTGCGCAGCGCCTCGCGCACCGGGGTTCGGCTCATTCCGAGGTCGTCGCACAAACCCAGCTCGGTGAGGCGTTGCCCCGCCTCATAGTCGCCGGCGACGAGCTTCTCGCGCAGACGCCGATAGGCCACCTCGGCGTTGTTCTGTATACCCGGGCGGCCGGCGGTTCGACTGTTACGCGAGTCCATCGGTCAACGTATACATTGCGCGCAGCCGCGCTGCCACGTCGGCGTCGACGTTCGTCGGCACACCGGTCAGACCCATTGCGCCCCTTGGCCGTGCTCCTCTTCGAACACCATCCAGGTCGTCGTCGAGCGCACACCGTCGATGCCCTGCAGCCGTTCGAGAACAAGATGTCGGAGCGTTCGGTTGTCCGGCACGCGCACCGTCACCAGGACGTCGAACGCCCCACCGAGCAGCGCGAAGTGATCGACGAACGGGAGTTCGCGCAGAGCCTCGGCGATGCCACGCCACGAGTCCTGCCTGATCGACATCGCAACCAACGCCGACGTCGTCAGCCCCGCCTTCTCATGGTCGATGCGCGCGGTGAAACCCCGGATGATTCCCTCGGCGAGGAGCCGATCGATGCGCACATAGGCGTGCGCGCGGGAGATGTGGGTCCGTTCGGCCAGTGCCCGCACCGATATTCGCGCGTCTCTGGTCAGCTCGTCGAGTATCCGCCGATCGACGTCGTCGAGGACGTAGCGCGACTCCGCCGTTCCGTCAGCTGCCATCTGTCTGCCCAGCCCTCGCCAGCCGGATCGACAGTGGACATATCACCGCACGTTCCTTGGGTTGAGATCATTTTGTCTTGACATCATCGCTCGCTGTTTTCTCTTTGTCGCCCCGGTCACACACTGGGAATACCATACTTTCACTACTCAGGAGGCGACGGTGTCCACTGTGACAGCACCCGACACGGCGTCGTACCGGAAGTTTCTGCCAGCCGACTCACCTGTGCAGTACCTGACCCCGGACGGCGTTCCCACGGCGAGCGAAGCACGCTACGCCCACCCCAGCGACGACCGGCTCGTCGAGATGTTTCGCGGGATGTACCTCGGCCGGCGTTTCGATCTGCAGGCCACCGCGCTGACCAAGCAGGGCCGCCTCGCGGTGTACCCGTCATCGCACGGTCAAGAGGCGTGCCAGATCTCGGCGGCGATGAGCCTGCGCCCCCGGGACTGGATGTTCCCGACCTACCGGGACTCGATGGCGCTGGCTGCCCGCGGCATCGAGCCGGTGGAGATTCTCGCCATGCTCGCCGGTGACTGGCATTGCGGATACGACCCGACGGCTCATCGCACGGCTCCCCAGAGCACGCCGCTGGCCACGCAGTTGCTGCACGCCACCGGCGCCGCATACGGCGAACACCGGCGCGGTTCGGACGCCATCGCCCTCGCGTTCTGCGGCGACGGCGCCACCAGCGAGGGCGACTTCCACGAAGCCCTCAATTTCGCCGCGGTCTTCCGAGCACCCGTGGTTTTCCTGGTGCAGAACAACGGATTCGCGATCAGCGTTCCGTTCTCGCGGCAGAGCGTCGCACCGAGCCTCGCGCACAAGGGCGTCGGATACGGCATCGGATCCGAGCAGGTCGACGGCAACGATCCGGTGGCCATGCTCGCCGTCATGGACGCGGCCGCCGAATTCGTCCGGGAGGGTAACGGCCCGGTCATCGTCGAAGCGCACACCTACCGGCTCGAAGCCCACACCAACGCCGACGACGCCACGCGATACCGCGACGACGCCGAAGTCCAGGAATGGACCGCCAAAGATCCACTCGATCGGCTGGAGAAGTACCTGCGCGAGGTCGGAGCCGTCGACGATGCGTTCCTCGATGCCCTGCACGAGGAAGGCGAGCAGCGCGCCGCCGACTTGCGGGCCGGCATGAACGTCGATCGGCCGAGCGATCCGCTGGACCTGTTCCGGTATGTATTCGCAAATCCCACAACACAACTGCGGGAACAGCAAGCTCTGGTCGAGGCCGAGCTGCGCGCCGACGCCGAGGAGAACTGACATGGCAATCACCATGGCTCAGGCACTGAATACCGCGCTGCGGGACGCGATGACCGACGACCCCGACGTGGTCGTCTTCGGCGAAGACGTCGGCCCGCTCGGCGGCGTGTTTCGAGTGACCGACGGACTCACCCGTGATTTCGGCGCCGACCGGTGCTTCGACACCCCGCTGGCCGAGTCCGGCATCGTCGGCTTCGCGATCGGTATGGCGCTCACCGGTTTTCGACCCGTCGTCGAGATGCAGTTCGACGCCTTCGCCTACCCAGCGTTCGAGCAGATCGTGTCGCACGTGGCGAAGATCCGCAATCGTACGAAAGGTGCGTTGTCGGTGCCGATGGTGATACGCGTTCCCTTCGCGGGCGGCATCGGCGGCGTCGAACATCACTGCGATTCCAGCGAGGCCTATTACGCGCACACCCCCGGGCTCAAGGTGTTTGCCCCGGCGACCGTCGCCGACGCCTATTCCCTTCTGCGCCAAGCGATCGCCGACCCCGATCCGGTGATATTCCTGGAGCCCAAGCGAATGTACTTCGCGCGCTCGGACACCGAGTTGACGATCGGCGAACCCGCCGGACGCGCCGCCGTCGCACGGCCGGGCCGCGACGCCACACTGGTCGCCTATGGGCCGTCGGTTTCGGTGGCGCTGACCGCCGCCGATGCCGCTTCGGCTGATGGTCACGACATCGAGGTGATCGATCTGCGCACCATCGTGCCGTTCGACGACGAGACGGTCACCGCGTCGGTGCGAAAGACCGGTCGCTGCATCGTGATTCAAGAAGCACAGGGCTTCGCGGGCGTCGGTGCCGAGATCGCCGCACGGGTACAGGAACGTTGCTTTCACCACCTGCAGGCGCCGGTACTGCGAGTCAGCGGCTTCGACATCCCCTATCCCGCGCCGAAACTCGAGCGCACGTACCTGCCCGGCGTCGACCGTATCCTCGATACCGTCGAGCGCCTGCAGTGGAATGACACCCCGGATACCCGTTGGGACGTGTCAGCATGAGCGACAACGTATTCCGCCTCCCCGATCTGGGCGAGGGGTTGACCGAGGCGACCATCCTGGAGTGGAAGGTGGCCGTCGGAGACACGGTGACGATCGATCAGCTCGTCGTCGAGGTGGAGACGGCCAAAGCCGCCGTGGAAGTACCCATCCCATTCGCCGGCGTGGTCGCCGAACTGCACGGCGCACCGGGCGAGGTGCTCGCGGTCGAGGCGCCGCTGATCACGGTCAGAACCGTCGAGACATCTGATTCCCCTGCGGCGCAACGGTATCGGGAGGAGGAACGGGCCGGTTCGGGCAATGTGCTCATCGGCTACGGCACCAGCGAGGACACGCGGCGACGCCGTCGTCGGGTCGCGTCGGTTGCGCCACTCGCCGCGGTTGCCTCCACTGCCAGTCCCCGAGTGATCTCCCCGATCGTCCGTGACCTGGCTCGGCGCTCCGGCGTTGACCTGCATCAGGTGACGCCGACCGGAGCGGGTGGGGTGATCCGGCGCGCCGACGTCGAGCGGGCCGCCGGTTCTGTCGGTATGGAAAGTGCTACTCCGGGATCGGTTGTGCCGGTTTCGGTTTCATCGGTTGACCACGTTGATCAGGTGATCCCCCTGCGGGGCCTCCGGAAGACGATCGCCGACAAGTTGTCGACGAGCCGCCGGGAAATCCCCGACGCCACCACGTGGGTCGACGTCGACGCGACGGCGCTGGTGGATGCCCGCCGGACGATCAATGCCGCGCTGCCCGAGTCGGAGCGTGTGTCGCTGCTGGCGCTGATCGCACGGCTGACAGTCGCGGCGCTGAGCCGCTTTCCCGAGCTCAACGCCACAGTCGACACAGCGCGCGGCGAAATCACCCAACATGGGCATCTACATCTGGGCATCGCCGCGCAGACACCGCGCGGGCTGGTGGTACCGGTCATCGACCGGGCCGAGGACCTCTCCGCCGTCGAACTGTCGGCGCGGCTGGCGGCGGTCACCGCGTCGGCGCGGGACGGAAAACTCTCTCCCACAGAGCTTTCCGGCGGCACATTCACGCTCAACAACTACGGGGTGTTCGGCGTCGACGGCTCGACACCGATCATCAATCATCCCGAGGCGGCGATTCTCGGAGTGGGGCGGATCATCGACCGCCCGTGGGTGGTCGACGGGCAACTCACCGTCCGGAAGGTCACGCAGATATCGCTCACCTTCGACCATCGGGTGTGCGACGGCGGCATCGCAGGCGGTTTCCTGCGCGCGGTCGCAGATTACCTGGAGAATCCGGTGATCGCGCTGGGGAGGCTTTAGGTGGAGACCGACCAGAGTGATGTGCTGATTCTGGGTGGCGGATCCGCCGGCTATGCGTGCGCGCTGCGCGCGGCTCAGCTCGACAAGTCGGTGACGCTGATCGAAGCACGGAAAGTCGGCGGGACGTGTCTGCACAACGGCTGCATTCCGACCAAAGCCATTCTCCACGCGGCGGAGATCGCCGACATGACGCGTGCCGGGACCCGATTCGGGGTTCGATCGGTATTCGACGGCGTCGATATCGAGTCGCTGCACGAGTACCGAGACGGCACCATCGACAAGCTGTACACCGGATTGCGCGGACTGCTGGCGCAGCGCGGGGTGCGGACGGTCGAGGGTTTCGGGACATTCGTCGGCGACCGGACCATTGTCGTCGACGGGCGGCGATACACCGGTGATTCGGTGGTACTCGCCAGCGGGTCGCGGTCACGTACGCTGCCGGGATTCGACGCCGGGCCGCGCATTCTGACCAGTGCCGAGGCGCTGACTCTGAACCACATCCCAGACTCCGTGATTGTGTTGGGCGGCGGCGTGATCGGCGTCGAATTCGCCAGCGCCTGGCGATCTTTCGACGCCCAGGTGACTATCGTCGAAGCGTTGCCCCGGTTGGTCGCCGGCGAAGACAACTGGGCGTCGACGCAGCTCGAACGCGCCCTGCGGCGTCGGGGAATCTCGGTACGGACATCGACGCCGGTGTCGGCGGCGGCGGAGACCGATGACGGTGTCCGGATCACGTTGTCCGACGGGTCGTTCCTCTCCGCCGATGTGCTTCTGGTCGCCGTCGGCCGGGAGCCGCGGACCGACGAATCCGGCTACGCCGAGAACGGAATCGTGCTGGACCGCGGGTTCGTGGTGACGGACGATCATTTGCGCACGAATCTTTCCGATGTATATGCGGCCGGCGATATTGTGGCAGGTCCGCAATTGGCGCATCGGGGTTTCGCGCACGGCATCTTCATCGCCGAGCATATTGCCGGATTATCACCGATACCTGTCGCTGATCATCTGATTCCCCGAATCACCTATTCGCATCCGGAGGTCGCTTCGGTGGGATATTCCGAAGAATCGGCTCGGGAACGTTTCGGCGACGTCGAATCGATCGTCTACGATCTCGCCGGAAATGGACGCAGCAGGATTCTCGGGACGAGCGGCGGGGTCAAGGTCGTGCGCGCGGTGGGCGGGCCGGTTCTCGGCGTGCACATGGTCGGGGACCGGGTGGGCGAACTGATCGGCGAAGCACAGCTGACTGTCGCGTGGGAGGCCTTGCCGTCGGACGTCGCACCGTTCGTTCATGCGCACCCGACCCAGAACGAAGCACTCGGCGAAGCGATGCTGGCGCTCGCTGGGAAGGGTCTGCACGTGCACGAGTGAGAATTGGTGGGAGTGTCGCGTTTGAAGAGTTGTATGACCGTTGCGTTCCGCTGCCGGTTGAGCGAGCGGAGCGAGTCGAAACCCCCACCGGCCGGATAATCACGAAACCCGCAGCGTCACAGTGGTTTCGACTCGGCTTCGCCTCGCTCACCAGCAGGATGCGGCGAAGCAGGGTGCGCGCACGACATCAATACCATTAGCCGCGACACGCCACTAAACCGAGCGCTGCGCCGCCGCGATCCCGACCACTCGCGCCGACGCCGTGCACGTCGCAATCGGCCCGTCGGCGTCGAACAGGGTTGCTTCGAGTTTCGCCGTGTCATCGACTCGTTCGACGACGCGTCCACGCGCGGTGACCCGACCGGGCCGCAACGGCCTGATGAATTCGACGGCGATGTCCTCGGTCGACTGGAACTGGTCGGGTTCCAGCGTCGCCAGCAGCGCCGGTCCCACGGTGTCGTAAAGCATGGCGGCGATGAATGCCCCGAGCACGTTGCCGAACGGGTTGGTCCACTCCTCGCGAGCTGTGAAAGCGAGGTCGATGGTGCCCGCGCCGGGGTCGGCGTCGACGAATTGCAAACCCAGCGTCCGCGCGGCGGGCGGCTGCGGCGTGCGCCCCGCCATGGCGTCCCAGAACGGCCCCTCGCGTGACAACACACCCATAGGTTCGAGTGTAGACACGGCGACATGCCGCCCCGGGTGCGACGATGTGCACATGGCCTCGGCAATTCCCCTGCAAGGACACACGATTGTGTGCGGGCTGGAGCTACTCGGGATCAGGATCGTCGAGCAGCTGCACGCTTTCGACGAACCGGTCGCCGTCGTGCTCTACGCGCACGAACCGCGAGTCGAAGCGGTGCTCGAAGGCTGGGACATCCCCTACCTCGTACGCGGAGCGAGTGGCGCCCAGGCGCTGCGAGAAGCGGGCATCGAATCCGCCGACGCCGTCGTATGCACCGACCCGGCCGACGTGGTCAACCTCGAAACCGCGCTTCTGGCACGGAGATTGCGCGCCGACGTCCGGGTGGTGGTGCGGATCGCCAACGTCGTGGTGCGTGACGCGATGGTCGCCGACAACGGTCCCGGCGCGGTACTCGCCGTCGCCGATCTGGCTGCTCCGTCCGTCGTCGAAGACTGTCTGCAACGAACGACGCATCATCTCGACGTCGCCGGCGTCGACCTGACCGTCGCGATCGATGCGATCGACCACGACGGAACGCTTCGATCGCTCTACGGCGACCTCGGACCGATCGCCGTCGTACGCGGCGTCGACAATCCCTATGCCGCCGCGCCGACGCCGTGCCCGCCGCGAGACACCCCGGTGGCCGCGGGTGACTGGGCGGCGCTGATCGGAACGTCGTCGGAGCTCGCGGCCCACGGATTGGGCGGTACCACGGCTCCAGAGGAACGTCGGGCCCGACGTCGTAATCCGCTCGTGCGGCTGCGCCTCGCGGCGTCGGATCTACGCGAAGACATCGACCCCAACTTCTTCCGCGCCCTCGGTGTGATGACGGTGCTGGTGGTGACATCGATGTTCCTCCTGCGCTACACCTACAGTCGGCCTGGAATGAGTTTCCTTGACGCCCTGTATTTTTCGGCGGAGACGATCGCGACGGTCGGGTACGGCGACTTCAGTTTTCTGGGACAGCCGCCGATGCTGCGGTTCTATGCGATCTTCCTGATGGTGTGCGGCGTGACGAACACCGCGATCCTGGTGGCGTTCGTATCGGAGATGCTGGTGAGTCGTCGACTGACGCAGTCGGCCGGGCGGCGCAGTGCGCGGATGATGAGCGGGCACGTACTGCTCGTCGGACTCGGTGAGGTAGGTATCCGGGTGGCCGCGGACCTTATCGCACAAGGACATTCAGTGGTCGCCATCGAACTCGACCGCCAGCACCGCAATCTGCCCGCCGCGGAGAAGCTCGGCGTCGCAGTCGTTTTCGGCGACGGGACACAACGCGAAACGCTGCTCGCGGCGGGACTGACCCGGGCGTCGGCGGTGGCGATCCTGACGTCGAACGAGATGGCCAACATCGAGGTCGGGTTGGTGGTCAAGGAGTTGCTCGGGGAACGCTGGGACGACGGCCTGCACCACCCGTCGGTGCCGGTGGTATTGCGCGTCTTCGACCTGCCCCTCGGCCGAGTTGTGGCTGCGCGCTTCGGTTTTCGCAACGTGCGCTCGACCGTCGAACTGGCTGCCCCGTGGTTCATCTCGGCAGCGCTGGGGCTGCGGGTGCTCGGTACGTTCAGCGTGTGGGAGGAATCGTTCATGGTCGGGGCGGTGACCATCGAGCCGGGCGGCGGACTGGATGGGATCGCGATGCGAGATCTCTCGCCGGCGACGCGAGTGGTTGCGATCGCCCACGCGGAGACCGGGCAGTTGGAACGGAATCCGCGGCGGCACAGTCGGTTTCATTCCGGGGATGTGGCCTATGTGATCGGGCCGTACGCGGAGCTGATCTCGGTGTTGCGCTTGGGGAGGAAGTAGGGCTCCGATACCGGTCGGGTTCTGCTCAACTGATCGCGGTGGTCTCCACCACCGAGGCCACGTCGAGTCGCACGCATTTGCCGGTGCCGGGCTCGTCGTCGCGCAGTTGGGGGCAACTCCACTCGATCCTCGCGGTCCCCGAGATCTGCACGGTCGCGGCGTCGTCGACGATCAGCATCGACGCCTCTGGATCCACCACGAGATTGCCCAGGCTGTTGAAGAGGTTGTTGCCCGCATAGTCCGGCCACCACAGTTCATTTCCGTCGATACCCACGAATCCTGGCGAACCGCCGCGATGCGAGGTGTCCGGGCCGCACGTCGGGTGCGTCGTACCCAGGATGAAAGTGTTGGCACGTGCCACCACCTCCCGCGCCGCGGCGCCGAGACTCGACGATGCGGACGTCAGTCCCGCGGGTCCGACCGGTGCTTCGTGGACGTGGGGATTGATGTATTTCGGACAGTTGCCGTAGACCTGCTCGACCGCGACCTCGAGCCCACCGTCGTCCGCTCCGACGAGCATGCCGTTCACCCGCAGTCGTCGGCGCTTCGCGAAATCGATCAACAGGAAACCGGCCCGCTGTCCGCGGGCGACGCCATGCAACGGATCACCTACCCGGCCGACTTCCCGGATCCGCAGCGCGGAGCCGGCCGCGTCGCAGAAGCCGGGCGCACCCGAGATCGGCGACGTCCACAGGGTGCCTGTCGAATCGCGGGCGGTGATGAACACCGTGCGTCGGTCCGCGACGAACCCGGCCATCGCGGACGTGAAGGCGTCCCGCCGGAGCATGCCCGCGTACCGCGCGGCGTCGTCGACGACTCCCGCCCGCTGCTGGACGAGGCATTCGCCGTCGTGGAACGGGCCCATCTCAATCGAAGAAGCCGCAGGACGGGGTGGCACCGGCGACGGCGGCCTCGGTCGGCACGCCGTCGGGGGCGCAGACCTCCAGGCGCACGCCGTCGGGATCGAGGAAGAAGAATCCACCGGAAGAGAATGCGTCGCTGTGCGGAATGATCTCCCCGTCGTACAGCACCTCCGCGCCTGCCTGCGTCACCGCGGTCCGCAGGCGCTCGACCTCGTCGACCGAATCGACGTGGAACGCCAGATGATGCAGGCCGGGCGTGCGGGTCGAGAATGCTCCCGCGCTCTGCTCCCACAGCGTGATGGCGAGTTTATCGAGGAAGACCTCCGACGCGACGTCGGGATTGCCCAGAAACGCGAAACGCTGACCGTCCGCGTCGGACTGCCCGAGGACCTCCAGTCCGAAGATCTGCTGGTAGAACGCTATCGATCGGGCGAGGTCGGTGACGTTGAGGCCGATGTGACCGGTCTGCAGTGGCATGATGACTCCTGGTGCGAGCGGATTGTGACTAACTGTCTTAATCATCAATAGCAGGTTAGGTATGGAACAGCAGCAGAAACCGGACTTTCTCTTCCTGGGCGGCGACGTGGCGCTCGACTTCGTCAACACGGTGATGGTCGTCGGCGGTCGTCCCGCCGACCTCATCGCGACTCCCGCCGACCTCGGCGCATGGCTCAGGTCGTCGCCGATCGCGGCCGAGTTCGGTGCGCCGACGAAGGTCGACGAGTCGGTTCACGAACAGGCGATCGGCCTGCGCTCGGCGATGCGCGACGCCTTCAGTTCGCTCGCCGAGGGCCGCCCGGTGCCCGACGCGGCGCTCGCCGGCATCAACGCGGTGCTCACCGACTCCCCCGGCACCGAACTGCGGTCGACCGCAGAGGGCGACATCGTCGAGGTCCCTCGCGTCGACCTGGCCCACGACGACCGATGGACCTCGTGGATCCTCGCCGACGCCGCCGCGAAACTCCTCGGCAGCGACCTGCGTCGGCGCCTGCGCCGATGCGCCAACCACGACACCTGCGTGCTGATGTTCGTCGACACGTCACGAAGTCGCACCCGACGCTGGTGCAGCATGGAACTCTGCGGCAACCGCAGCAAAGTCGCAGCCCACCACGCCCGCAGTCGACCGGCGAGGTCGACGCGTGAGGCGGATGAACGATCTGTCTAGCGGATTGTCGCGGCTAAAGAGTTGCATGCCCGTTGCGTTCCTCTGCCGGTTGAGCGAGCGGAGCGAGTCGAAACCCCACCGGCCAGGCAATGACGAAACCTGCAGCGTCACAGTGGTTTCGACTCGGCTTCGCCTCGCTCAACCAGCAGGATGCGGCGTGGCAGGTTGCGCGCAAGATATCAATACTATTAGGCGCGACACGCCACTAGCGGATTGTCGCGGCAAACGCTCGGGAGTGCTCCACGGGTGTTCGATCGGGACGCCATCCTTGCCGCGGCACGGTTGGAGAGGGACTCGCGTCTCTCTTGCCCGCCATGGGTATCAACAAATAGTTCTACCCCTGGCCGCCGGGGTGTCGATTCGCGTCTGGTTCGCGCGTCGGCCGCGTTCGCACTGCGGTTGTGCGTTTACGCGGCGGTAGTCGGACTGCCACTGCGGTAGCCCGTTCCCGCGGACGTAGTTACCGCAGCGGGAAGAGGTTACGGTGGCGCGAATTCGGTTACCGCAGTACAACATTGGCTACTGCAGCGGCATCGACTAGCGCACGAAAAACCCTGCGCTGCAGCAGCCACACAACCCTCACCCGCCCCAGCAGTGACAACGGATCGATTCACCCTGCGACCGCACCGCAACCGCCGTCGCATCAATACCGGAGATTAGACGCGACACGTCACCAATGGAGTGTCGCTGTAAACAGTGCGGTCTTGCGGCCCTCTGGTCCCGAGCGGCCAATTGCACTCTGCCCCGTCACCGACGCCGGGGGAACATTCACCCCGCCACCACTGAGCAGGCAGTTTCCAATCACGGCCAGTGCACTCTGCCGGCCGATCACACTCGCCGCAACCTTCAACACCAGCGTGCGTCCGCGCCCCCGAGGTGCATGCAACATCGATCCGTTGTTACCGGTGGGGCAGGTGATGTACACGGGGTGTGAGTCGAGTGCCCGACCGCTGTGCCGGGAGTGCGTGTTGACGCTCGCAAACGGTTCACCTCGTCTACTCGCAGTCACCTCGCCGTTGACGGCGGGTGTGTGGGAGGAAACGAGGTGGACGTGGCGGCCATCGACAACCACGGCACCCAAACCTCGGCAACTGCACCCAATGATCTAGATACGACGTTCCGCTGGGGGGTTGTCGCGGCTGAACGGTCGGAAATGCCCCGACGGGAGGTCGACCGGGACGACGGTTGCCTCTCGGAGGCGGCGGGCGCAGCGTCGGGGTCGCAGAAAACCGCAGATAAGGTGATCGGCGAGAGGGCAAGTTCAAGTGATCCCCGCAACACCGAGTGTAAAGATTTGCGGCAGTGGGTATTTCAGAGTGTGGGTGATCATCGGCCCCTACTCCGGCAATTATCTACAGATTTCCGCCATCACCCGCGCACGATCTGTTCCAGGCGGCGCAGGGCAGGGATCGCCGCCAGAAGGACTTCGCGCTGATCGTTGGGCAGTTGCGCCAAGTAGCCGGCGATCCGGTCCGTCGCGTCGCGGCGTCGCGCGATGGAACGTTCCAGGCCGGCGTCGGTCAGCTCGATGAGCGACGCCCGACGATCGTCGGGGTCGGTGCGGCGTACGACCATTCCCGACTTCTCCAGCGATGCGATGAGCGCAGTCATCGACGGCTGGGTGACGCCCTGCGCCGTCGCGAGCGCGGTGATCCGCGTGGGACCCTCCCGACGAAGGGTGGCCAGCGTCGACGCCGTCGTCATGCTGATGTCACGGGGCTGCCTCACGATCAGCAGAGTCAACAGCGTGTACAGCGAGTCAGCGGCGTCGACGACGGCGGGCAGCGATTCGATCTCGACTGGCGTCGGCAACTCACTCATCCCCTCAGTGTATTCGAGTCCGATAATTGCATAGCTACTCTATATAGAGTAGCTATGTATCTATGTCAGCGTCTTCTGTATCCACCGCGTTCCGACAGCCGCGCGCCGTGTGGGCGGTAGCCTTCGCGTGCGTCGTTTCGTTCATGGGCATCGGGCTGGTCGATCCGATCCTGCCCGCCTTGTCGAAGGAACTGGGGGCGTCGCCGTCGCAAGTGACCCTGCTGTTCACGAGTTATCTGGTCGTGACAGCGGTGGCTATGCTCGTAACCGGTTGGGTGTCAAGCATTTTGGGTGCCAAGCGCACACTGATCGCCGGACTGATGCTGATCATCGTCTTCGCCGCGGCGGCCGGCAGCAGCGACTCGATC
The DNA here is from genome assembly GCF_012933505.1 of Gordonia asplenii. Lineage (GTDB taxonomy): Bacteria > Actinomycetota > Actinomycetes > Mycobacteriales > Mycobacteriaceae > Gordonia > Gordonia asplenii. The sequence continues at coordinate 54,478 of NZ_JABBNB010000024.1, read as the reverse complement.
GCCGGCATCGTCGGCTTCCGCGCGGGTTGGGGATTGGGCAACGCGCTGTTCATCGCGACGTCGCTGGCGGTGATCGTCGGATCGGCGACGGGCGGTTTCGCGGGCGCCATCGTGCTGTACGAGACCGCATTGGGGGTCGGCATCGCCGCCGGACCACTCGTCGGCGGATTGCTCGGCACGATCAGCTGGCGGGGACCGTTCTTCGGTGTCGCCGTACTGATGTTGATCGCACTCGTCGCCACCGTGGTGTTCGTCGATCCGACGCCGAAACCCGAGAAGACGTCGTCGATCATCGAACCCCTTGCCGCACTTCGCCATCGGAGCCTCGCGACGACCAGCGTCACCGGCCTGCTGTACAACTGGGCGTTCTTCACGATCCTCGGCTATGCGCCGTTCCTGATGGGACTTTCGGCAATCCAGCTCGGGTTCGTGTTCTTCGGCTGGGGCATTCTCGTCGCACTGTTCGCGGTGTTCGGCGCACCGATGCTGAAAGCCCGATTCGGCACTCCCCGAACGCTCTACGGCGCTTTGACGACGATGGCGATCCTGTCGGCGGTGATCGGCGTGTGGGCCGAGAACCGGTGGGTGGTGATCGGGGCGGTGATCGCGTCGGGCGTCGTCGTCGGACTGAACAACACACTGGTGACGACCGCGGTCATGAGTATCGCTCCGGTACCGCGGCCGGTGGCGTCGGCGACCTACGGATTCGTCCGCTTCATCGGCGGCGGCCTGGCTCCGTTCGCCGCGGGCAAGCTCGTCGAGCACTACAGCGTGCATGTCCCATTCATCGTCGGCGCGGTGACCGCCGTCGTGGCCGCCCTTGTGCTCAGGACTGTGCATCAGGCTCTCGTCGACGCCGATGCCGAAGAGCACCAACCGGTTTCGCATGAGCGGCAAGACGCCGAGGACGCCGTAAGCCAGATTCCCGTTGTCGAAGAGGAAGCGATTCTGGCCGAGACCGCCCTGCTGGAGGATCAGCGGTTCGGTCGCTGACACTGGATTCATCGACGGCAGGCCTCTTCGGCTGGTTGAGCCGGGGTTTCCGCCGGCAGGCCTCTTCGGCCGGTTGAGCCGGGCCGGAGCGTTAGCGAGGGCCCGTGTCGAAACCACGCACGCCGACGATGTCGGCGCACCAAATGCTCAGCTACAGTTGGTAACTCGCGTCACGATGGTTTCGACACGCTCGTCGCTAACGCTCCTCACGGCTCAACCAGCGGAGTAAGGCGCTTTCGCTCCGCTCGTCGGGCCCGGCTCAACCAGCGGAGGAGCCTACCGTCGGTTGAGCCGGTCCTTGCCGCCGGTTGAGCCGGACCGGAGCGTTAGCGAAGGCCCGTGTCGAAACCACGCACGCCGACGATGTCGGCGCACCAAATACACAGCTACAGTTGGTAACTCGCGCCACGACGGTTTCGACACGCTCGTCGCTAACGCTCCTCACGGCTCAACCAGCAGAGGGAGGCGCCTTCGCCGCGCTCGACGGGCCCGGCTCAACCAGCGGGGGGAGGCGCTTTCGCTGCGCTCGTCGGGCCCGGCTCAACCAGCAGAGGGAGGTGTGTCCAGCGCGGTCAGGGTATGGGCAGGAGCGCGCTTGCGGCATAGGGCTGCTGCGCGTTCTCGGCGGCCATCGCGATCCGCCAGAGAGTCAGCGTAGTACTGGCGCGGGCGTACCCGTCGGTGCTCAGGAAGGTGTAGCCCAGCTTGCGTTCGAGCCAGTCGATGCGCTGGCGCATCGTCGAATGGTGCAGGTTCTGGGTCCGCGCGACTTCCCGGATGCTGCAATGACTCAACAGCGCCTCCATTGTCGGGACCACCCACGACCGCTCGGCCTGCAGCTCGACCACCCGGCACACGTCGGGCGCACTCGACGCGAGGTCGGCGTCGACACTGTCGACGACGGTGGCGATGCTGCCCAACTCGTCGTAATTCACGTGGGTGGGTTTGCCGGTGACGAGGTCGATCGCAATGCGCAGGGCGGTGCAGGCGTGTCGCCATTCGTGATGAACATCCACCCCGGCGCAGGTATGCAGACCGGCGGCGATCGCCCGCGGAACGGGCGCGCCGGCGGCCGACGCCGGAAACAGGGTGATCTGGTACTCGTCGACGATCAGCCCGGGCGGCATCTTCGGGGCATCGGCGACGTGGGTTACGACGACGGTGACGGTTGATCCCAGCCCTAACTGACACAGCGCGGCGGCGCGGTCGGCGGGGGTCGCGTCGCGTTCGCACAGCGTGCGGGTAGCGGCAACCGCCGGGGAGACGTCTCGCGTCTTCTTCACCGCGTGCAAGCTGCGGGCGAAACGCTCGAGAATCAGATGATCCAGCGGCCACGACGGCCCATCCCGATCGAGCCACACGGTGATCTCCTCGAATCGCGCGACCTCGCGTGACGCCGTGGACTCGCCCGGGTCGGCGACGGTCCGTCCCGCGGCGTCCACGCCGACTCGCAGTCCGCGGTCGGGATCCTCCAGGCCGATCGGACACTCCGCCAGTACTGCTGCGGCCCGGAGCATCGCCAGCGCCGACGACCGGCTGTCGACCAGGGCGTCGAAGTGCTCGATGACCCGCAGCGCATCCGCCGCGCCGCCGTCGAGCGTGTTGAGTTTGATAATCAGTTCACGCATCAGCCGACTCCTTGTTCTGCGCGGACACCCGATGTTTCGACCGGCACGGCGACGGTCGCTGGAAAGATTGCGGACACCGCCGCGACGATCGCCGCGCGTCGGGCCGCGATCGACCGATCGCGCACGTCGGGACCGGCGAGCTCGACCAGATCCACCTGCCACGCCCACGACAGGGCGATCTGATTGACGAGGACGACGACGTCGATCGGATCCCAGGCGGCGTCCAACCGACCCGCATCCTGAGCCCGACGGACCTGCTCGACGCCGCGTCGGATCGTCTCGCGCACCGTGTCCTGGAACGGATCGTCGGGGTCGTCGACCGCGGTGACATCGAGGCGACCCCACTGCATGAGTCGCAAATGGTCGGGATGCGCCAGAAAATAGTCGTGCACGCGGCCGGCGTAGCCGGGCAGATCGGTCGCATCGAGGCGAGTGGCTTGCGACATCTCGACCAGTTCACGCTCCGCGACGAACCGATAGAGCGTGTCTTTGCTGCGAAAGTGCGCGTAAACCCGCTCCTTGCTCGACTTGGCGCGCCGCGCGATTCGGTCGATGCGCGCACCTGCGACACCGAATTGAGCGAACTCGTCGGTGGCAGCAGCAATGATGCGATCGCGCGTAGCTTCCGAAGCGGTGACCATCATCACACCATACCAAACCAAACCGTTTGGTTTGGTCACAATGCGGACTCATCCTCCAGAGATCAGCCCGGTCCGGGCCCGTCGAGCGGGATCGCGTCGACGAGGCGGGTCGATGTCTATCGCCGTGGTATATGCGGTGGAGAATCGAAATCCGTTGCACGACTGGATAATCCGGCCCGACTTCCCCGGCTGTCGACGACCGCGGTGAACGCTTCTTTGAGGAGCGTGAGCACGAAGAGCGGTTGCGCAGCGATTCGCGACGCCAGGCGCAGCGTCGACGATTCGACGTCGACGTCGGGGACGACGTGGCCGAGGGCGTCGAGCGCGGAAGCGTCGTCGAATCCCGCCGAGAACAACAATCGACGGGCTCGGCGGGCACCGGCGTCGAACAGATCGACGTCGTCGAGGGTCGCCGCGCCCCGGGCGAACACGGCGAGGTCACACCCCCGCACGACGGCGGGCGGGCAGCTGCCGTGCACCTCGGCGATTACCGGCTTGCGCAGTCGGCGACATCGCTCGCCGATGCGCGCATACATCTCGTCACCGATGGCGGACGGGGCATCGGGTGCGGCACATCCGGCCGGCGTCGCCACGATGATCACGCTGACGGCGTCGTCGTGGCCGATGCGGTCGAGGGCGTCGTCGAAGTCATAGAGCACGCGAGCATCGCCGAGCACCAGGCGCGCCACCTTGGCGGCCGGTCGCTGACACTCGAGGGCGTCGATCTCGGAGACAGTCATCTCAGAACACCGAATAGCCGCCGTCGACGACGATTTCGTCGCCGGTGTGGAATCCGCCGATCCCGCCGGCGAGATAGACCGCGAGTCGCTCGAAATCCGCGGGTGTCCCCCAGCGTCGCTGCGGCATTCGTTTCATGACATTTCGCTCGAATGCCGGATCGCTCAGCTCTTCGCTGATCAGCGGCGTCTGCGTCCAACCGACGATCAGCGAGTGCGCATTGATTCCGTGGCGTGCCAACTCGATCGCGCACGACCGGATCATCGCCGACAATCCCGCCTTGCTCGCGGCGTACGCCTGTCCGCGCGGAGTTCCGTGCAGAGCGGACACGCTCGACGTTCCAACCAGGACGCCGCCGCCTGCCCGACTCACCATGTGCTTGGCCGCCTCGCGCAGGGTCAGGAAGGCACCGTCGAGGTTGACCGCGGTCACCGAGCGGAACGCCGCGAGGTCGGTGTCGACGAACGCGGTCGTGGTGGAATGCCGGCCCGCGTTCGCGAAACAGGAATCGACGCGGCCGAAATGCTCAACCGCTTCGGCGAAGGCACCGACGACCGACGCCTCGTCGCTGACGTCGCAGCGGATGCCGTGCACTCGGGTGCCGAACTCGGCGAGGGCGGTGACGGCATCGTCGTTGCGGGCGGTGTTGGTCCCCCAGATGCATACGTCAGCCCCCGACCCAGCCAGCCCGCGGGCCATCGCGAGACCGATTCCGGAGTTTCCGCCGGACACGACCGCCACGTGACCGGTCAGATCGAACAGTGGGTTCATCTCGATCAGCTGATCGGCGAGAAGCTGGTCGGATCGAGGAAGACGGCATTGGCGCTCGCCGTGACTCGCTCACCGGTCGCCTGCAGTTCGGCCCACTCCGGGTCGGCCCAGAACGCGGCCCACGACGCCTTGGCGGCGTCTTTGCTGTCGTGGGCGACGATGTAGACGAGGTTGTCGGTGGGATTCCCGTCGTCGTCGGATTCGACCCAGTATCCGATGCTGGTCATCCCGTGCTTCTCGAACAGCCCGACGGCGTGGTCGCGAAAGCGCTGGACGAGGGCGTCGACCTTGCCAGGCATGGCGACATAGGTGCGGAGTTCGAAGGTGCGTGTGTTAGTTGTCATTAGATCAATCTATCAAGTCGATCTGGAATTGAACAGATCGATCTAGAGCGTATAGTCGAGGCATGACAACTGCAGCCGAAGCACCCGAAGACCGGCGCCAGACCCGCACCCGGCTGATCGAATCCGCAGCCGCACTGTTCAGCCGACAGGGTTACGGCGGTACCGGCATCAAGACAGTGCTCGCCGACGCCGAAGCCCCGTACGGATCGCTGTATCACTTCTTCCCCGGCGGCAAGGTCGAGCTCGGTGCCGCCGCACTCACCTACGGCGCAGCCGAATATCGCGCCCAGATCGAGGTATTCCACCCGCCGGGATCCGATCCGGTCGAAGCCACCCGAACGTCGTTCGAGCACGCCGCGGAGATCATGGTCAGCTCCGACTACACGCATACCTGCCCGGTTGCAACGACGGCGCTCGAAGCGTCGAGCACGCACGAGCCACTTCGGCAAGCGGCCGCCGCGGCGTTCGACTCCTGGCTCGACGTTCTCGAGACGCGCTACGTCGAAGGCGGTATCGCGCCAGGCCTCGCACACGACCTCGCCGTGCAGTGCCTGTGCCTCATGGAAGGTGCGGTACTCCTCTCCCGCACGTCGCGGTCGCCGGATCCGCTGCACATCGCGGGCCGCGCCGCCACCGCGCTCATCACCGCGGCTCTCGTGCAGAGCTGACCTGCACATGACGCCGGGGCGTCGCTCGCGCATCTGCGCAGGCGACGCCCCGGCGTCGTACAGTACGGGCTACAGGCTCACGAGTGTCCGGCCCCGCACCGCTCCGGCCAGGATGCTTCCGGCGGTCGCCGGGATCTCGTCGAGGGTGACCTCGGTGGCGATGGCGTCCGCGAGCCCCGCGGGCTTGAGGTCCGAGGCCAATCGCTGCCATACCCGAGCCCGCACATCCGGTGGGCACTGAACCGAATCGATGCCGAGCAGGTTCACCCCGCGCAGGATGAACGGCAGCACCGTCGTGGTCAGCGCGGGCCCACCGGTGAGCCCGCAGTTCGCGACCGAGCCGCGGTAGCGGGTGGTGCGCAGGAGGTAGGCGAGCGTGTCGCCGCCTACCGGGTCGATGCCGGCCGCCCATCGCTCGCCTTCCAGTGGTGCACCGGTCGCCGCGGACACCTCGTCGCGCCCGAGGATTTCGGTGGCGCCCAACGACCGTAGGTAGTCGTGCTCGTCGGCCTTGCCGGTGCTGGCCGACACGTCGTAGCCCAGGCCCGCGAGCATGTTCACCGCGGTGCTGCCGACGCCGCCGGTGGCACCGGTGACGAGGACCCGGCCGTCGCCGGGTACCAGGCCGTTTTCCTCGAGTCGCTGGATCGACAGCCCCGCGGTGAAACCGGCCGTCCCAAGCATCATCGCCTGCTTCAAGGTCAGGCCCGCGGGCAACGGTTCGAGCCACGCCGCGGGCAGCCTGGTGTACTCGGCGTAGCCGCCGAAATGGGCGATGCCGAGATCCCGGCCGATCGCGATCACTTCCTGACCGACCTCGAATCGCGGATCGTTCGACTCGGCGACGACGCCGGCGAGGTCGATGCCCGGCACCATCGGATACGACGCGACGACCGGGCTCTCCGGCAGGCACGCCAGCCCGTCTTTGTAATTGATGCTCGAATACTCGACGCGCACCGTGACGTCCCCGGCGGGAAGGTCGTCGAACGTGAGGCTCTGGACACCCGCGGTGAATTGACCGTCGGTCTTGTTGAGGACGAAAGCCTTGAACGACTTCGACATTGACTACTCCTGTTAGGTTCGTGGATCTTGTTGGACTACAGCGATTTTGGATGTTGTTTGGGGTGAGGTCTCGCGTCACACCAACTCGTGATGGCCGACGGTGAGCACCACAGCCACCGTCCGGCAGGCGTCGGTCGCCAGCAGCGCGCCCGCTCGGCCGCCGGTCGCCTCCAGCGAGTTGACCATGCTGACCAGCGACCGCAGCGGACCCGAACGCAGCAGCCTGCCGAATCCCAGGTCGCCGCCGCGCGGATTGACCAGATACCTGCTGATGCCGGTCGCCTTGATCCAGGCGAGCGGGGTCACGGCGTCGTATTCGGGCACTTCGAGCTGGTCGAGGTGCGCCGCGTCGACGCCGCACGGCGCAAGCAGATCGTCGAATGCCTGCGGGTCGAGCGGTTCGATGCCGGGGCCCGTCGTCGTCGGCGCGCAGCACGCCGTGTGCAGTCCGGCCCGATACCGCACGCCCAATTCGCCCGCGCGGCGTGGGCTGGTGAGCACCACGGCGCTGGCACCACATGCCGGCAGGGCCACCACGGTCCCCTTCGACCGGAACCGGTCGGCCAGATAGCCGGGCGACGTCGAAACGATCTCCCGCACGAAATCGCCTGCGCGAGAACACTCCGACGAGCGCGCATACGACGACTGAATCCAGCCGCGCATGTCGTCGGCGCACACATCCCACCGAGCAGCGGCCGCGGCCCGGACGGCCCGTCCGAGCCATCGCTCATCGGCGCAGCCGGTCTCGGCGGCACCCACGTCACACGCGGCGACCACCACGACGAGGTCCGGATCGCCGCGGACGGCGTTGATCGCCCGTTCCAGACTCGCTGCGCTGGTGGCGTCGACTCGAGTCCGCAGGCCGAAGGGCGGCCGGGCGAACTGCCAACCTTCCTCTGCCACAGCGGATTCCGTCGGCAGGAAGCGCGGATCGGCCAGGAACAGTTCGTCGACGTCGTCGAGCCGGATCCCGGATCGGTCCAGCAGCGCGCCGATGACGCCTTCCAGGATCTGCGACGGCGCCTGCGTCGATTCCGCACCGTCGGGCACCACGGCTGAGCGGCCGGCGTCGACCAGCACCACACCCCCGCTCATGACTGCGCTCCGGCCGCGCTGACTTGAGACGTCGTCACACGAGCCGTGACGTCACGAGATACCTTGTCGCCGAACGTCGCTCGCAGAAATGACGGGTCGATCAGCATGCCATGCACCTGCTGGTTGTGACTGTGGCACAGCTGGTGGTAGGCGAACGACGTCTGCATCGCGGTGGCCCGCCCCTGATTGTCCTGGGCGACGTTCACCGACTCCTTGGCCAACCGCAGCGCGAACAAGGGCATCTCGGCGATGCGGGATGCCAGACCAAGTGTGAAGTCCGCCAAGGCTTCTCGCTCGACGACGTGGTTGACCATGCCGAGTTGACGGGCCTCGACGGCGGACAACGAATCGGCGGTGAACAGCATCTCCTTGGCCTTGCGGACCCCGACTTCGAAGGGGTGGTTGAAGAATTCCGCACCGGCGACGCCCATGGCGACGGTGTTGTCCTGGAACTGGGCGTCCTCGGCCGCGACGACGATGTCGCACGGCCACACCAGCATCAGACCGCCGGCGATGACTTTGCCCTGCACCGCCGCGATGGTCGGTTTGGGCAGGTTGCGCCACCGCTCGGAGAAGCCGAGGTAGACCTCCTTCTCGACCGCCATCTGCGACTGTGCGCCCGCACACCCGAAGCCGCACCAGGTTCCGACGCGATCGTGCGCCGCGAAGTACTCCGGCCCCTCCTCGTCGCGCAGGTCGTGGCCTGCCGAGAAGTGCGGCCCGTCGGCGGCGAGAATGATCACGCTCACCGAATCATCCTGTGCCGCAACGTTGAACGCGTCATTGAGCTCATACAGCAGCCGGATACTCTGCGCGTTGCGGGCGTGGGCCCGGTTCAGCACGATCCGCGCGACCTTGTCAGCGGGTCGCTCGTAGACGATGGTCTCGAACCGCTGCACGTCGACGTCAGTCATGGCGGCCCTCCTACCCCTGCAGGCGCTCGAGAATCGCGCCGACGGCGCCTGCCGCCATCGCCTCGACGCCCGCCGCGCGGTCCGCGGTGAGCGGTGGCAGCAGGTTGGGCACCAGCGCCACCGGCAGGTCGCTCTGCGCGATCGGCCGGTGATTGGAGAAGGTGTCGAACCCGGCCTTGCCGTGATAGGCCCCCGAGCCGCTCATTCCGGCTCCACCGAACGGCACCTCGTCGTTGCTGTACGCCAGGGCGAAGTCGTTGCGCGACACCGCTCCCGACGACGTCGTGACGACGAAGCGCTCGAAATCCGGGGTGTCGCCGCCGAACCAGTACGACGACAGCGGATGCTCCCCCGCCGCGACGTAGTCGATGGCGTCGCGCACGTCGGAGTAAGTGTGCAGCACCAGCACGGGCCCGAAGATCTCCTCGCCGTGGATGACCGCGTCGGCGGGGACGTCGACCAGCAGCGTCGGCGGAATACGTCGGCTCTCCGACACCGGTAGCCGGTCGCGTTCGTCCTCGGACACGACGGTGATCTCGGTGGCGCCCTTGGCTTTTGCGTCGTCGATCAGTCCGGTGACGCGACCGTAGTTCGCGTCGTCGATGATCGATACAACGTCGGGGTTGTCGACGAACGTCGGGAAGTAGGTGGTGATCGCCTGCCGATAGGCGTCGATGAACTCCTGCTTCTTCGCCTCCGGTACGAAGGCGTAGTCGGGCGAGAGGCAGACCTGACCGTTGTTGAGCATCCGGCCGCCCGCGATCCGCAGAGCGGCGCCTGCGATGTCGGCGTCGGGCGCGACGATTGCGGGGTTCTTCCCGCCGAGTTCGAGCGTGACGGGAACTAGATTCTTGCCGGCGGCGGCCGCCACGATCCGCCCGACCTTCGGTGAGCCGGTGAAGAAGAGGTGATCGAATCGCAGGTCGCTGAAGGCCGTCGCGGTGGCCAGACCGCCGCCCACGACGACGACCTCGTCGGGGCTCATCCGGGACGCGACGGCGCGGGCGAACACTTCGGCGGTGCGCGGCGCCATGTCGGAGAACTTGATCATGACGCGATTTCCCGCGGCGAGGGCTTCGACGGCGGGCGCGAAGACGAGGACGACCGGGAAGTTCCACGGGCCGATGACGCCGACCACACCTTTGGGCCGGTGCTGGACGACGGTCGGGATCAGTCCGTCGAGGCCGGCGGGCACCTCGGTCGGCGCCATCCACTCCTCCAGGTGGTCGCGGGTGAACGCGATCGATTGCAGTGCACCGAGGATGTCGATCTCCATCGACGTCGTCGACGGCCGGCCCCCGAAGTCGGCGTCGAGAGCCGCGGCCAGTTCCACTCGGTGTTCGAGCACGCCCGCGACAAGGCGATCGATGCGGTCGCGGCGCGTGGCGGCGTCGGGAATGGGATCGTTGGCCTGCGCCGCGCGCTGGGCGTCGAGCAGCCGTTGCAGTTCGGCCGGCGTGAGGTCGGTGGTGATGTCGGCGGTTACGGTCATCGGACGAGTTCCTTCTCTTCGATCGGTTGATGAGCTGCGATGTCACGGGCCCAGCGGTAGTCGGCCTTGCCGGCCGGGCTGCGGAGCAGTTTGTCCACGCGGACAATGCTTTTCGGCAGTTTGTAACGCGCGAGCCGCTCGGCGGCCGCGGTGATCAGTTCCGCGTCGGTCGACGCGTGGCCGGGTGTCATCTCGACGACGGCCACCACTTCGGAGCCCCACCGCGCACTCGGGCGCCCCACTACGACGACGTCGGCGACGGCGGGCTGCACGATGAAGGCGTCCTCGACCTCCTCGGCGTAGATCTTCTCGCCGCCGGAGTTGATGGTGACCGAGTCGCGGCCGAGCAGTTCGATGGTGCCGTCGGGCAGATGTCGGGCCCGATCGCCGGGGATCGCGACGCGACGGCCGTCGACGATCGGGAAGGTACGGGCGGTCTTCGCGGCGTCGCCGAGGTAGCCGAGCGGGATGGCTCCGGATCGGCCGAGCCAGCCGGTCGCGGGGTCGCCCGGCGGCAGGGTCCGCCGGTGCTCGTCGTCGACGACGCAGCTGCCCGGCGCCGCGGTAAAGATGCCTGAAATCGCCTGCGCTGCAATGGAACTGACATTGGTCAGTTGCGATCCGGTCTCCGACGACCCCGCGACGTCGGCGACCACGACATGCGGCAGAAGGTCGAGCAGGCGATTCTTCACCGCGGCACTCAACACCGCGCCGCCGGAACCCATCATCTGCAGGGTCGCGCCGCTGTGGCCGCCGCGTTCGAACTCGTCGAGCAGCGGTGTCGCGAACGAGTTGCCGACCATGTTCATCAACATCACGCCCTCGGCGTCGATGACCTCCCACACCGACGCGGCGTCGAGACGGTCGACGACGGCCGGGAACACGACGGTCCCACCCGACAGCACACCCGCGAGCGCGATCCACTGCGCCGCCGCGTGCATCAACGGTGGCAGCGGCAGCATGACTCGCGGCTCGGCGGCGGCGATGAGCGCGAGTCCGTCGTCGAGCGTTTCGGCCTCGAACAGTCCGGCCGGCAGGAAGGCGAGCAGCGAACTCTCCAGGATTTCCGCCTGCGTCCACAGCACGCCCTTGGGCATTCCGGTGGTGCCGCCGGTGTAGACGACGTACAGGTCGTCGGCGTCGGGCGACGTCGGCGGGACGTCGGGGCTCGACGCGGCCAGCGCCCGCTCGTAGTCGAGCGCGCCGGGCAGCAGTGCGTTGCCGGACTCGTCGGCGACCTGCAGCAGCAGATCGGGCCGTCGGCCGAGCGAATCGAGGACCGCACTCAGCGTCGGGGCGAAGCGCGCGTGATAGATCACCGCGCGGGGCGCGGCGTCGTCGAGCAGGTAGGCGAGTTCGGCTTCGACGTAGCGGTAGTTGACATTGAACGACGCCGCGCGGGCGGCGTCGGCGCCGAGCATGCCTTCGAGGTATTCGTTGCCGTTGTGCAGGTACAGCGCGACGAGATCTTGTCCCGCTTCCCACGGCCGCAGCTGATCGCGTGATCGATGGATCGTAATCCCCTGGGAAAGAAGAAGATTCGCGAGCCGATTGACCCGTCCGGCGACGTCGCGGTAGCTCAGTCGGCGGTCCCGGAAGACGATGGCGGTGCGGTCGGGGGTCGCTGCGGCGACGCCGGCGAACAACGCGGCGTGGTTGTATCTCATCAGAACTCCGATCGTGGGAACAGGTGAGGGGCCGCAGGCCCGGACGGGGAACGCAATCCGGACCTGCGACTGGACTGGGTGGTCATGCCGTGCGCACGTCGACGAGCGCTTGACGTTTGTCGACGCGGACCGCGTGCAACGCGGCCTTGAGGGCATCGGCGAGTTCACTTCGGTTGCGGACGGTCACGCCGAAACCGCCCGACGCGGTGCAGTAGGCGGCGAGGTCGGGTGACGGCGAGAGGTCGGAGAAGCGGCGCTCGGCGTTGGCGACTGCGACGCCCGCCGGGTAAGCCAGCTCGGTCGCGCCGTCGACGGCTCCCCAGTTGCTGTTGTTGGCGATGATGGTGAGCACCGGGAGGTCGTGTTTGGCCGCGGCGTGATGGCAGGCCGCCGGGTTGGCGAACATGTACGCGCCGTCGCCCAGCGTCGCGACGACGGTGCGCTCGGGCGCGGCGAATTTCGCGCCGAGCGCGGCGGGCAGGCCCCAGCCCAGACCGCCCGACGCCGGCAGGAAGTAGTAGGTGCCGGGCTTGGTGCGGGCCAACAGATCCGGGTACGACACGTACTCGTTGAAGACGATGTCGTCGTCGTCGAGCAGCTCACCGAGGACCGCGGAAATCGCTGCGGCGCTGATGGTTTCGTCGTCGACCGCTGCTTCTTGTGCGCGGAGTGCGGCCACCCCGGCCCGGTACTGCGTCGCGACGGCTTCGATCGCGCCGGACCGGGACAGGTCGATGTCGTCGGCGCGGGCGTCGAGGGCCGCGATCAGCTCGGTCAGGAACGCCGCCGACGTCGCGCTCACATTCAGATCGGACCGGTGCGAGCGGATCGGATATGCGGAGAACAGCGGGTCGACGCCGACCTGCGCGATAAAGGTGTCGGGCGCGGGCGCCTCACGTTTGGGGATCCAAGGGACGTCGGACTCGAGGAAGACCACGACGTCGGCATGCCGGAAGACCTCGGCGATCTGGCTGCCGATCCGGCGCGGATGGTCGGAGGCGATGTTGAGGTAGCGCGCCCACGGGTCGGCGACGCCGATGCCGAATCGGCTCGCGGCCTCTTCGAGGAGCGCTACGGCGGCTGGGTCCTGGCCGGCGCCGGTTGCGACGATGACCGGGAAGCGGGCCGCTGCGATGCGATCGGCGATCTGCGCGACGGCTGCCGGGTCGGGCTCGATGGTCGTCGGGACCGGAGTTGCCAGCCGCTGCGGTTGCGGTTCGTCGGCCGACTCGGCGAGCACTTCGCGGGGCAGCGACAGGTAGATCGGACCCTGCGGCTGCGCGGTGGCCATACTCAGCGCGCGGTCGACGACGGCGTCGACCTGCCGCGGGTCACGAAGTTCGTAGTCCCACTTGACGAATTCGCGGACGATGCTCGCCTGGTCGTACATCTCCTGCGACCAGTGAATGGGCAGATCGCGGTCGCCGACGGCGCCGGACTCGATGATCGGCGATCGGCCCGCGGTGACCAACAGCGGGATGCGGTCGCGCGAGGCGTTCGCGACCGAGCACGCGACGTTCGCGGTGCCCACGTTGACGTGCACCATCAGCGCCTGCGGTTTGCCGGTGAGCAGAGCCGCCCCGTGCGCCATGCCGCCGGCGAGATTCTCATGGGCGCAGATGATCGGCGTCGGCAACGTCGGGCCGCCGGATTCCAGATTGGCGGCGTATGCCTCGACGATCGGCGCGAAGTCGGTGCCCGCGTTGACGAAGAGCGACTCGATGCCGCGCTCGGCGAGAGCGGTGAGGTACCGGGAGGCTGCGGTGTGGGCCATGTCAAACCTTCTCTGTGGTGTCGGTCGAAAACGTTGTGGGAGTTAGTAATCGCCGTGTGTGTGGACTGGTTGGCGACTGCCTGGAAGGAGCTGAGTTGTGCAATGCCAGCTCTAGATAGATTGATCTAGTAGACTCAGTTAAGCGTATGACGCACATCACGTCAACCCGATCGCCGCGGCTGCTGTGGTCATAAGTCTGGTCCGGCCGGCACCCAACCGCAGCCGCCAGGCGTCGGGGCATTCGACTCGCCGACCCGCCAGTCGGACGTCGCACAGCGCACCTGACCGACTGGCGGTCCGCGGTGCCGAAATGCCCTCCGATCGTCGGGTTATCCCTCCGACCGGACCCGCCGACAATCAGCACAGACCCGCGACACAGCGTCGGCAAAACGAAGGATGGAACTCATGAAGGCAGCACGACTCCACGGCCAGCAGGACGTACGCATCGAGGACGTACCCGAGCCGACACCGGGCCCCGGGCAGGTCAAGATCCGCAACGCCTATGCCGGCATCTGCGGCTCTGACCTGCACTTCTACTTCGCGCTCGACAGCGTCCCCTACGACCTGACCACGCCGCACCCGCTGACCGGCGCCCGGCTGCCACAGATCCTGGGCCACGAATTCTCCGGCACCATCGTCGAAGTCGGCGAGGGCGTCAACGGCTTGTCGGTCGGCGACCGCGGCGCCGTCCATCCCACGTTCGCCACCTGCGGCAAATGCCCCGCCTGCCTGCGCGGCGTTCCCATGACCTGCCCGCTCATGGGCGCCCTCGGCGCGACCGCCATCGGCGGGGGTCTGTCGGAATACGTCGTCGCGAACGCAGAGCAGTTTCACAAACTGCCCGACGACGTCGACCTGCTCACCGGCGCACTGGTAGAGCCGATGTCGGTGGCCTGGCACGGTGTGGCGCGTAGCGGTGTCCAGCCGGGTGGAACCGCATTGGTCGCCGGTGCGGGCCCCATCGGGATCGGTGCGTGGTTCGCGCTCAAGGCGCGGGGCGTCGACAAGGTCCTCGTCTCCGAACCGAGTGCCCAGCGACGCGAGGTGATGGCCTCGCTGGGCGCCACGGTCGTCGATCCGGTAGGTGGCGACCTCTCCGCGGCCGTGGCCGCCCTCACCGACGGCGGCGGCCTCGACGTCGTCATCGAGGCGGCGGGCGCCGGAGCCGCCCTGGAGTCCGGCATATCCAGCCTGGCGCCGAATGGGCGGGTCGTCGTCGTATCCCTGCATGAACATCCGACGCACCTCAACCCGACCGAGCTGATGATGACGCAGAAGGAGATCGTCGGGGCCGTCGGCTACGGACACGACGAGTTCGACGCCGTGATCGCCGCCATGTCCGACGGCCTCTACGACACCACCGGCTGGGTGCAGGAGCGTGACCTCGACGACATCGTCGACGCGCTGCATCAACTGCGCACCGGGACGGGATCGAAAGTTCTGCTGCGTGTGAGCTAGGGTGCGCGGCGGCGCGAGTGCTTTTGGTCGCGTCGCCTTCCCGCTGGGGTGATTCCCTCTCCGCAGCATGTCGGGGTTACCGCAGCGGCTCTCAGGGCAGCGCAGTGGGGACGATTCTTGTGTAGGAGGAAGGACTTCTCCGCTCATCGAGTGCCGACGCGAGCGCAGCGAGCCGTCGGTGTGACGAGATGGGGTGAGCCGAACTCGGAACCGAAAACCTCGCTCCCCCACGATGTTCCGTCGCGGCGGCCTGGGCACGTCGTCTCACCAGACCCCTCGTTACACCGAAGCTCGTACCTCGCTACGGCACTCGGGGATCGGGGTGGCGCGATCAAACTTGCCGTTCACCCCTCTCTGCTCATCGAGTACCGACGCGAGCGCAGCGAGCCGTCGGTGTAACGAGATGCGGCGCGCCGAACTCAGAACCGAAAACCTCGCTCCCCCACGATGTTCCGTCGCAGCCCGGGCACGTCGTCTCAC
The DNA here is from genome assembly GCF_012933505.1 of Gordonia asplenii. Taxonomy (GTDB): domain Bacteria; phylum Actinomycetota; class Actinomycetes; order Mycobacteriales; family Mycobacteriaceae; genus Gordonia; species Gordonia asplenii. The sequence continues at coordinate 38,753 of NZ_JABBNB010000024.1, read as the reverse complement.
CACACCCCTCGTTACACCGAAGCTCGTACCTCGCTACGGCACTCGGGGATCGGGATGGCGCGATCAAACTTGCCGTTCGCCCCTCTCCGCTCATCGAGTACCGACGCGAGCGCAGCGAGTCGTCGGTGTAACGAGATGGGGTGACCCGAACTCGGAACCGAAAACCTCGCTCCCCCAAGATGTTCCGCCCCGGCCCGGGTACATCGTCTCACCAAACCCCTCGTTACACCGAAGCTCGTACCTCGCTTCGGCACTCGGGGAGCGAGGTGGCGACGCTTCGTACCTCGCTTCGGCACTCGGGGAGCGGGGGTGGCGCCGCCCGTACCTCGCTTCGGCACTCGGGGATCGCGGGATGGCCACGCGGACCGGCTCGGGTCAGTGCAGCGACGGAATTATCGACGCCAGCTCGCGCCACTGGGCGAGGGGCAGTGTGTGCAGGTCGGGGGTGTGGACCTGCACACAGACGTGGTCGGCGCCGGCGTCGAGATGGTCTTGCACGCGTGCGGCGATCTGATCCAGCGACCCCCAGGCGACGATCGCATCTACCAGCCGGTCGCTGCCATCGCCGCTTAGGTCAGCGTCGCTCCAGCCGAGACGGCGCAGGTTGTTGGTGTAGTTGGGCAGGGCGAGGTAGCGGCGCATGAACGCGCGGGCGCTCGCGCGCGCCGACGTCGGGTCGGTGTCGAAGACGACCGTCTGTGCCGGCGCGAGAAACGCATCCGGGCCGAGCGTGGCGCGGGCCGACTCGGTGTGCTCGACGGGCACGAAGTAGGTGTGCGCACCCGCACCGCGCTGCGCGGCCAGACTCAGCATCCGCGGGCCGAGTGCGGCGAGCACGCGGCGCGGCGCGCCAGCCGGTGCACCCCAGTAGGCGCTGGCGTCCATCGCGTCGAGATAGTCGACCATGGCACTGTACGGTTTGCCGCTGTACGTTCCGCGATGGTTCTGCTCGACGAGCGGCTGGTGACTCACCCCGAGGCCGAGCAGGAAACGGCCGTCGAACGCCTCACTCAGTGTCTGCCACCCGGCGTTCATCGTCATCGCCGTCCGCGCGTGCATATTCGCGACGCCGGTGGCCACGACCATCCGACTGGTTGCCGACAACAGCAGCGCGGCGTTCGCAAACGGTTCGCGCGCAACGGCTTCGGGCAGCCACAGCGCCCCGAACCCGAGACTCTCCAGCTGTGCGGCAGCGTCGCGAGCGAGCGCCATGGGCGCGACGTCGAGCTGGAACGACCAGACGCCGAGCGGCGCCGGGAGTCTGGTCGTTCCCGCGTGATCTGTCACGGCAGCAGCCACTCCGCGTTGGTGCGGAAGAACTTGGCGGTGACGTCGTCGCCGAGCGGCTCGACCTTTGCGAGCATGTTGTTCAGCGAATCCTTGGTGCCCTCGACGTGCGGGTAGTCGGTGGAGTAACAGAACACGTCGGTGAGGTTCGGGTCGTCGAGGATGTACCTGTCGACCGGCTCGAAGTTGAACGGCGACACCCGCACGTTGCGGGCCATGAACTCCGACGGCTTGAGCGAGAACTTCGCGGCGGCGGCTCCGGGGAACACGTCGAGGTACATGTCCATCCGTCGCGCCGCATTGCCGACCCAGTGTGCGCCGACTTCGAGCAGCCCCAGTCGTAGCCGGGGGAAGCGCTCGAAGACGCCGCCGAGCACCATCGTGGACAGGTAGTTGTCCACCGCCATGTGCACCGTGGCAAACATGTGAATGGTCGTGTTCGGAATCTCCGGGGACTGGAACAGATCCAGGAAGGTCTCGGCGAACGACCATCGGGGGTCGAGGAAAGCGAACTCGGTGCCGATGTGCAGCGTGACGGCGACGTCGGCCTCTTCCAGCAGTCGCCAGAACGGATCCATCGACGAATGCGCCGGCGACACACCGCCGGGCGGCTGGTCGGCCTGCAGGTAGACCGCGCGGACACCGGCATCGACGAGCCTTTTCGCCGTCGCCATCATCTCGTCGAGGCTGTCACTGGTGGGCACGATGCCGACCATCCGGATCCGCCCGTCACCCTGCACCGGGGCACCGATGACCCAGTCGTTGTACGCGCTCAGGAAACTGGTGCGAAAGTCCCATCGCGACATGCCTTCGAACATGGAGACGTCGCCACCGAAGCGCTGTTCGAATGCCATGTCGTTCATCCCTCCGACCATCATCGCGGCGATCGCGGTGGTCGGGAATACGAGCTGGTTCTCGATGCCCATCACGTCGAGCACCTCGACGCGTCGGTCGAGATCGATGGCGCTGGGGGCCGACGGTCCCTTCACCTTCCAAATATCCTCTGGATCAACCTCTTTCACGTCCCCGACGATGGCCGGCTGATGCATGTTGGTGGCCGTCGGATCCGGTCGCAGTTCGTCGGCGACCTCGAATATCCGGCCCATGATCCGGCCGGGTTTGCCCAGGACGTCGCCGAGCAGGTGCCCGGGAATCATCTCGTGGCTGTCAACGTCGTTCGCAAGTAGATTCACGTCATTTCTCCAGTGTCGTATTTTCGGTGAGATCAGGCGCCGACTGCTGCTTCGAGATCCAGCGGCAACAGATGCCCGACGAAATCGTCATTGGCGCGCCAGTCGTATTCCGGCACCTCGCAATAGATTTCGATCGCATTGCCATCCGGGTCATATACATACAGGCTGTGCGTCATTCCGTGATCGAAAGTCGCCTCGATGGTGACGCCCTGCGCCTTGAGATGCTCATACGTCTCCAAGAGTGCCGCTTCACTGTCGACGACCAGCGCGAAATGCAGCAGGCCCACCGACCCCTCACTCGGCGATTCAGCATTCTCGTCGACTTTGAACACGCCGATATCGTGGTGATAGTCGCCGAACCGGAAGAAGATCGCGATCGGCGATTCCGACGAGATCGTCATACCCAGGATTCCGCCGTAGAATCGCTTCGCCTCCTCCAAGTCGCGCATTTTCACGACCACGTGGCCAACTCGTTGAATTCCCATCTCTGCCTCCGCTTTCATCGAGCCCGCCGACTTCGAGTAGCTGATCGCGCCAGGGCCGGGGGTTCTGTGTCCGCGAGCCGCACGTCGGGGGCGATAGATTGATCTATCTAGCCCAGACTAAGCATGTGGCCCCCGTCACGTCAACCCTTGGGCTCCGACACTTCGGTTCGCCTCTGCTCTGTGCCCGAATTGCATCGAAATCTCCTATGGCACATAGTATTTCTACAAGACCGCCGCGCTAGGGACGCCGCCGCCGGTCGACGGGAGCGCAGTCGCTGTCCCCAGTCAAGCGTGAGCACGATCACTCCTGCAGCCGACAAACCGGCGCAGCCCGGCGCGAACCACCGACAATCGGCGGTCGCGCCGCCGCGGGCCCGTCCCGCACCATGGGTTGACACCATGATTTCGCAATCGTATCTTCTTTCTAGATTGTTCTATCTAGAGTGGATTCGACCACCAGTCCCCTACGTTCCGACGTGAACGATCAATAATTGCAGCCTTCAACAAAATCGTTGCGGCACTCATTGCCGTACTAGCACAATCTACTTTCCGCGACCGGGCGACGCTTGCCGAGACACACTCGGTCAGTTCACTTCCGCCATATCAGCAATAGTCAAAATCGCGATACAGCACAGCCCACCAGCAAGTCAGAAGGAACGGTCATGACCGAACTCAGTAAGAAGGAAATGGAAGAGATCTTGCTCGTGCACGAGATCGCCGAGCTGGAAATGGACGTGGAGGCCACACTGGCGACACTCGCGCCCAACCCGCATTACGAACTCGCCTCGCTCGGCCTGGCCATCGACGGCATCGACGCCGTTCGAGAAACATATCGCCGCATTCTGCCGAACCAGAGCCGCGACGTCGCCGCTGAGAAGCGAGTGCACGCGGTCGCCAGCAACACACTCCTGCGGGAGGCACACATGTCGTTCAACAACCTCGACGGTGAGCGGGTCAACGGCCTGTACCTGGTGGTGATGGCGTTCGATCCCGCCCTCAAACTCATCTCCGGGGAGCGGATGTACATGGACCCGAACTTCGGCAAGATGATGTCCGAACAGCTCGGCCCCGACTTCGAGAGCCTGCCCGGCGTCTCCCGAATCGACGCGAGCGCGCCGACCATCGCCAAGCACGACGCCTACAAATATGCCGAGGCGGCGGGCAAGACCATCGATCCGACCCGTGCCGCCAGCTGACGGCGGAACCGCGGTGATCACCGACGCCGCCACCGAGGTGGCCGCGGCCGCGCGCGCTCTCGTGCGCAGCCATGATCCCCACGCGGTCTCCGCAGACGAGTTCCTCGAAGCCGCCTTCGACGCCGGCCTCACCTGGGTCCACTTTCCGGCCGGCCTCGGCGGCCGGGGCATCGCCCGGGGCCTGCAGCCGGTCGTCGACGCGATCTTCGCCGAAGCCGGCGCGCCTTCACTGGTGTCGCTCAATCCCATCGGGACCGGCATGGCCGCGCCGACGCTGTGCGAACACGCGCAGTCCGACGAACAGAAGCGTCGGTGGCTGCATCCGCTCGCCACCGCACAGGACATCTGGTGCCAGTTGTTCTCCGAGCCGGGCGCCGGCTCCGACCTCGCCGGGCTCGCCACATCGGCGGTGCGCGACGGTGACGAATGGGTGGTGAACGGGCAGAAGGTGTGGACCACCCTGGCACACTGCGCGCGCTGGGCCCTGCTGCTGGCGCGCACCGACCCCGACGCGCCGAAACACAAGGGGCTCACGTACTTCGTCGTCGACATGCATGCGTCCGGTGTGCAGACGCGGCCGCTCCGGCAGATGACCGGCCAGGCCGAGTTCAACGAGGTCTTCCTCAGCGACGTCCGTATCCCCGACGCGCACCGGCTCGGTGCCGTCGGCGCGGGCTGGCGTGTCGCGATGACGACGTTGATGAACGAACGTAGCTCGATCGGCGCGAGCGGCTCGCGGCGTGGTGACGGCACGATCTCCGACGCCGTCGCACTATGGGCGCAGCGGCCGGATCGTCGCAGCCCAGTCCGTCGTGACCGACTGACTCAACTCTGGCTGCGGTCGGAGGCACAGCGGCTCACCGCTCAACGTGCGCACGCAACCGCGACCGCGCAGGGACCCGGTCCGGAAGGATCCATCGGCAAGCTCGTCGGTGCCGAACTGAATCAGCGGGTCTACGAGTTCTGTCTCGACCTCCTGGGCCCCGACGGCACGCTCTACGACGACTACACGATGCGCCACATCGGCCCGGCCGACTCGAATACGGGCGCCACCGTGCAGGAAAGGTTCCTCCGCTCCCGCGCCAACACCATCGAGGGCGGCACCTCCGAGGTGCTCCGCAACATTCTCGGCGAACGGGTGCTGGGTCTGCCCGGCGACCCGCGCGTCGATTCCGGACCGTGGCGAGAGGTGCCCCGTGGCTGAGATATCAATGGACAGTGGACAATTCGCGTTCACCCCGGAACACCACGACCTGCGGGCGGCAGTCCGACGCTTCTGCACCGAACATTGCGACGAGGCAACCGTTCGCCTGCTGATGGAATCGACACCCGCCTTCTCCGCCGAGGCCTGGGAGCGATTGGGTTCTGAACTCGGCGTGCTCGGACTCGGCGTACCCGAGGAACTCGGCGGCTCCGGCGGAGACCTCGTCGACGCCGCGATCGTCGTGGAGGAGTTGGGCGCCGCACTGTTCTGCGGACCCGTCGTCGGCACGGTCATGACGTCGATCCCGGCGCTCGTCGCAGCTCCCGACTCGCCGGCGCGGACAGCGACCCTCGCCCCGCTGGTAGCCGGGACGCGTACCGCTGCCTTCGCCGTGCCGGTCATCGTCGACGGGATCGCCGTCGACGCGGTGAACGTCCGTGCGACGCGAACCGGCGACACGTGGACCGTGACCGGCAGCGTCGCGCAAGTCATCGACGGTGGTGCGGCAGATGATCTGCTCGTCGCAGCCGACGGCCCCGACGGTGTCGCGCTGTTCGTCGTCGACGCAGCGGCGCCCGGCGTCGAGCGTGTGTCGCTCAAGACGATGGACCAGACTCGGCCACAGGCTTCGGTCCGCTTCGCCGAGGCGCCGGCGAGCCTGCTTGCCGGGCCAGACGTCGCTGCTCGCGTCGTTCGAGATGCCGTGCACGCCGGGTCGGTGCTGTTGGCTGCCGAACAGGCCGGCGGCGCCCAGTACCTGCTGGACCGCAGCGTCGACTACGCAAAGACCCGTCTGCAGTTCGGGCGCCCGATCGGCTCCTTCCAGGCGGTCAAGCATCGGCTCGCCGACATGCTCGTCGAACTGGAGCACGCTCGTTCCGCGGCGTACTACGGCGCGTGGGCGCTGCGTGACGGTGTCGAGGATCCCGCTCTCGCGGCGTCGACCGCCCAGGCGGTGTGTTCGTCGGCGTTCACCGGTATCGCGGCCGACACCGTCCAGGTACACGGCGGGATCGGGTTCACCTGGGAGCACCCGACACATCTGTACTTCAAACGTGCGTTCAGCGACGCGGTGCTGCTGGGCAGCGCCGAGGAGCATCGCGAGCGAATCGCACAGTTGGTTCTCGACTCCGCACCCAGCGGCGTCGGACTGCCCGTCGCGGCCGGCTGAACGTCGGCGCCCCACCACCCGAGATCAACGAGGAAGTCCGTCCAATGATCACGTTCGATCCGATGACCGCCGACCCCGGCCCGCTTCGCCAGGCATTCGGCTGCTTTCCCAGCGGTGTGACCACCGTGTGCGCTCTCGTCGACGGGCAACCGGTCGGGATGGCTGCGAGCTCGTTCACCTCGGTGTCGGTCGCTCCCCCACTGGTGTCGGTGTGCTTTCAGCGCTCGTCGACGACGTGGCCGAGGCTGCGCGACAAGCCCCGATTGGGTATCAGTGTCCTGGCCGAGGGGCACGACGACATCTGTATGAGCTTGTCGCGCAAGAAGATCGACCGGTTCTCCGGTATCTCGTGGGATCGGGCGGCGCACGGCGGCGTGTTCGTCCAGGGCGCCACCGCGTGGCTGGAGTGTTCGCTGTACACCGAGGTTCCCGCGGGCGACCACACCATCGCGCTACTGGAGATCCACGGCATGCGAGTCGAAGCCCAGACCGCACCACTTGTGTTCCACGGCAGCCGATTTCGCCGACTCGCAACGGCATGATCGGCGTCGAACAGCAGTAAACCGTCGGCCGGGCGCGTAAGCCCGGCCACCCCGCAATGAAAGAGGAAAGAAATGTCCGAGTTCACCCAACAACAGATGGAAGATCTTCTCGCACTTCACGAGAAGGCCGAATTCGAAATGGATCTCGAGGCGACGATGGCGACGCTGGTCGACAATCCCGTCTACGAACTCCCGTCGATCGGGTGGCACATCGAGGGCCGCGATGCGGTCCTGGAGACCTACCGCCGCATGCTGCCGGGCAGCGAGGTCCGAAATGTGTGGGCCGACAGGCGAGTTCACGCGATCTCCGAGAACGAACTGTGCCGCGAGGCCTACGTGTACTTCGATACTCCGGAGGGTCGGACCACCGGCCAGTACTTCGCGGTGATGGCCTTCGAGGGCGACAAGATCCTCGGTGAGCGGATGTACATGGACACCTCTTTCGCCAAGGCGATGACCGACATCCTCGGCCCCGATTTCGGCGACATCCCCGGAGTGTCCCGCTTGGCGGACACCGTTCCCACACCCGTGCCCCGCCTCGATCGCGCAGCCGAGCACGCCGCCAACGCGAACCACTGACCTCGAGTTCAACGATCCCTCGTCGCGCGCGGCGGGGGATTGTTTCGTTTGCTCGTCGCGGGTGTGGCGGTGGCGGGGGCGGTTGCGCGGGCAGTTGCACCGATTCCGCCGCGTCGGTTGCGAGGAGTGAGCCGGGTGTTGCGACGGCATTGGTGTGTCTGATCGGGGCGGTCGTCCGCCGGGAAGTGTCGAGCGGCGCTGAGATGTTCCCCGCTCGGGGGCAATACGGCGAAGTCTTGGAAGTATCAGCGCTTATGCGACCTGGCGGCCTCGGTTGATCGGTTCGTTGTTGCTGGTGGGTCTGCTGGGATTCCGACCGGAGTCGTCAACCGAAAATCTCACGCTCAACACCGGTTTTCCGGTGTTGAGCGTGAGATTTGGTGTTGAGGCTGCGTGGCTTGTCTGGCAATGCATGTGGTCGCGTTGGGTCGTTCGTCTCACGAACCCCTCGTTACACCGAAACTCGCGAGCTCGTTTCGGCACTCGGGGAGCGGGGGTTGCGGGCAGCCATTTCACCGCGAGCTCGTTTCGGCACTCGGCGAGCGGGGGTTGCGGGCAGCCATTTCACCGCGAGCTCGTTTCGGCACTCGGCGAGCGGGGGATGCGGGCAGCCATTTCACCGCGAACTCGTTTCGGCACTCGGCGAGCGGGGGATGCGGGCAGTCATTTCACCGCCAGCTCGTTTCGGCACTCGGCTCGGGGAGCAGGAGTACTACTCGCTCGACGCACTGCCTCACGGTTCGAGCGCTTGGCGAACGAAGCGGTCCCTCGTCGCACTCGCCGCCTGGCTGATCGCGGCCTGCGGATTCTGCAGATCGAAGCCGTGGACTCCGCCGCCCCACATGTGCAGGTCGACCGACACTCCTGCTTGGGACAATCGCATCGCGTAGTCGACTACTTCGTCACGGAACGTCTCCACCGATCCGACCTCCAGGTATGTCCTGGGCAGCCCGCTGAGGTCATCGGCGCGGGCGGGCGCGGCGTAGGCGGAGACGTCGGCGCCGCCGCGATGCTCGCCGAGCAGCGCGGTCCACCCGAATGCGTTCTCGTCTCGGTCCCACACCCCTTCGTCGACGAGCATCTGTGAACTCGGCGTCGTGAGCCGGTCGTCGAGCATCGGAGCGAGCAGAATCTGGTGGGTCAGCGCGGGCCCGCGTCGATCACGTGCGAGGAGCGCGACAGCTGCCGCGAGCCCGCCGCCCGCGCTGGTGCCCGCGATCATCACACGATCGGGATCGACGCCGTAGGTTTCGCAATTCTCGAACAACCACAGCAGGCCCGCGTAGCAGTCTTCGATCGGCGCGGGATGCGGGTGTTCGGGGGCCAGGCGGTAGTCGACGGAGGTGACGACCGCACCGACCTCGTGTACATAGGGCACGAACACGTCCAACGCGGTTTCGGGAGTTCCGGCCACCATTCCGCCGCCGTGGATGTGGTAGATCGCCGGCCACGGCCCGCTGCCGGTGGTCGGTCGCAGCACGACCATGCCGACGTCGGGCGCCCCGTTCAACCCCGGCACCGTCCGACGCTCGACGTCGACTAAGCCACCCGCGGTGAGGTCGGGCTTGGATATGCCGGGAATTCCGTCGGCGACCACCGTGCGGACCTTCGCGAGATTCGCCTGGTCGGTGCGGGGCACGATCTGGCGGATCTGCGGCAGTACCGGCGCGATCTCCGCATCGATCGGCGGGCAGATGGTGCGTTGTGGGGTCATCGAATCAGCCTTCCAGTGCGGGTCATGGTGTCAGCACAAGTCTGGTCCTCGGCGGTCCGCACCGAGACCCGCCAACACGACTCTTCCATCAGCGACGACCCGCCAATTGTCGGCCGCCAATCGAACCCACTAGATCGATCTGTACATGCTCGTCGCGCCGGGATAGCATCCAGTCATGCTCCTCATCGACGACGCCGACTCCGTCCGCACCCTCACACTCAATCGCCCGGAATCACGAAATGCCCTGTCCCCCAGCCTGATAGCAGAGATTCGTGCGCAGATATCGGCGGCCGACGCCGATCCCGAGGTCGCCGTCGTCATCTTGACCGGAACGGATCCCGCGTTCTGCGCCGGCGTCGACCTGCGCGTCATCGGTGCAGAAGGCGGGTGGGCGAACATGGGCACCGAGGCCGACGACGTCGAGACAGGGCACCCCTGGACGCCCATCGGCAAGCCGATCATCGGAGCGATCAACGGCGCTGCGGTGACCGGCGGTCTGGAGCTCGCCCTCGGCTGCGACCTGCTGATCGCCTCCGAGCGGGCCCGGTTCGCCGACACACACGCACGCGTCGGACTGATGCCGCTGTGGGGCTTGACCGCGCGATTGCCCGAGGCCGTCGGATTCGGATTCGCGCGCCGAATGAGCTTGTCCGGCAACTTCATCGACGCGGCAACCGCACTCGCGCACGGACTTGTCACCGAGGTGGTGGCACACGACGACCTGATACCGGCCGCTCGACGCCTCGCCCTCGACATCGCGTCGAACAATCGCGACGCGGTGCAGTCACTGCTCGGCTCGTATCGGCGCGTACAGAATCAGGTGCTGACCCCACAGGTCGAGATCGAAGCGGCGACGGCCGCCACCTGGTTGAGCCGCGACGTCGGGGCGATCGACGCACAGTCGGTGATCGAACGCGGACGGGCTCAGATGGGCTGATCCGTGCACGTTACCTCCGAGAGGGCGACAGGCGCGTGCGCTGTGTCGTCGAGCCGGACTTATCGGATGAGCACCCTCGACAAACACCACGTCAGAAGTCAAACGGCGGCGCGCTGATACACACCGCACGCTTGGCGGCCACGTCACCCAACGCTGGGATACGGAGACGGTCCGAGCAGCGGGTCATCCACTGCCGCAACCGCTCTGAACATCTCTGCCGACACCTGACGGCTGACCGGCTCGGACCCCTTCGGCCAGCGGCTCGCTCGGTACTGTGCGCCGACGCTCCTCCGACTCGGAGGGGGCGAAGGCCGAGGCCGACTCGCCCGCAAGAGCTGAGTCAGGACCGCACTCATGACTTTGTGCCATGCCGGTCAACATCGTGGAGTGTCGCGTCTGATTTCCGGTATCGGTGCTGGGGCGGTCGCAGGGGTGAATCGATTCGTTGTCACTGCTGGGGCGGATGAGGGTTGTGTGGCTGCCGCAGTCGAGGTGTCAGGTGAGTATTCGGCGTGGGCGTCGGTGCCAGTCGTAAAGACCCTGGAACCGGGGTGATGGAGGCCTCGGCGGCCCGGCTTGCGTCGGACACTGCTGTCGTGATGCTGCTGGGCAGCGCAGCAGTTCTTCGTGCGCTAATCGTTCGCACTGCGGTAGCCAATGTTCGCACTGCGGCAACCGGATTCGCGCCACGGTGACTTCTTCCCGCGGCGGTGGCTACGTCCGCGGGAACGAGTCGCCGCCGCGGCAGCTCGACTACCGCAGCGCGAACGCGGCCGTCGCGCGAACCAGACGCGAGTCGACACCCCGGTAGCCGGGGGCCGAACGATTCGTTGATACCACTGGTGCGCAAGAGACGCGCGTTCCATCTGAACTGCGGCAACACTGGCAACGGTACCTCCGATACGCAACCACGGCCCCGGTCGAACACCCGCCGGGCATCTCCGACCGTTCAGCCGCGACAATCCACTGGCGTGCCGCGGCTAATGGTATTGATAGCTTGCGCACCCTGCTTCGCCGCACCCCGCTGGTTGAGCGAGGCGAAGCCGAGTCGAAACCACTGTGACGCTGCAGGTTTCGTCATTGCCCGGCTGGCGGGGTTTCGACTCGCTCCGCTCGCTCAACCGGCAGAGGAACGCAACGTCATACAACTCTTTTAGTGCGACACTCCCCAGTCGGCATCGGAGCACCCGATCTTCGGCCGTTGGCGCATCGTCGATATGAGCTTGTGGGACGTCGACTCCATCGACTTGGTCGGCCCAGGGCTGATTGAGTTCGCTGACGGCGGGGATGGCAACTCAAGTTCATCGCTGTCGAAGCTCAGATAGCCCGTCAACCGTCCGACGCGCCCGGGCGCGACGTCGAGTTCACATTCGCGGGCTTCGACGAAGGTGACGAGGTCAGTGGCCGTGGATGGGCGACGCTCACCGAGGAGTGGATCGTGGCGGGCCACATCTATTTTCACCAGGCGACGATTCGACGTTTCGGGCCGAGCCGTTCCCGGTTCTCGGTGACTTGTCACACCCCCGCCGTACCCTCGGCCCATGAGCGAGTACCAATACTACGAATTCCTCGCGATCGACCGCCCACTGACGGCCGACGAGATCGCCGCCGTGCGCTCGACGTCGACGCGAGCGTCTATCAGTTCGACGAGCTTCGTCAACGAGTACGAATGGGGCTCCTACCACGGCGACCCGAACGTGTTGATGGAGCGGTTCTATGACGCCCATCTCTACTTGGCGAATTGGGGCACAAGACGTTTCATGCTGCGGCTGCCACTAGCACTGCTCGACGCCGACGTAGAGCTGTACTGCAATGACGAGACGGTATTCACCCGCACGAAAGGCGATTCGATCGTCCTCGACTTCTGCTCCGAGGACGATGAGGGCTACGACGACTTCGTGGATACACGCGGAATACTGTCATCGTTGATCGGCACGCGAGCCGAGTTGGCGGCAGGCGATCTACGGCCGCTCTACATCGCATGGCTGGCTGGGCTGGGTCCGTGGATCGACGACCTCGACGATAGCGGGCTGACGGCGCCTCCCGTGCCGCCCGGGCTCAAATCACTGACAGCCAGCCAAGAGGCGCTCGCGGACTTCCTCCGCGTCGATCCGGCGGTGCTCGCTGCTGCCGAGTCGGAGTCGGCGCCGCTGACGAAGGTCGGCGACGATCCCGATGACCTCGGCGAGTGGATTGCGACCCTTCCCGCGATCGACAAGGACCGGTTGCTCTTCCGCGTACTCACCGGTGAGGGCGGAGCTGTGCGCACCGAGATGCTCGGGCAGTTTCGCAAACTCAACACAGCCACGGAGGCGGGCAATGCCGTGTCAGTGCACGAACTCACAGGTCGGGCGGCCGAGATCCGCTCCGCCGCCGAGCGGAAACAAGCAGCTGAAGACGCGGCCCGCGAGGAGGAGCGACGGAAGAAACAACGACTCGCAGTCGAAGCACGTCTGCGTCGGGTCGCCGCGGACGAACCCGTCGCCTGGCAACGCGTCAACGAACATATCGCGCTTACCAAGGTCGCTGAGTACGACGCCGCGGTCAGCCTGCTGCTCGACCTACGAATGATTGCCCAGCGGGAGAATCGGCTCGATACGTTCAGACCGCTGGTAATTGACCTGCGAACCGCGAACCGACGGAAGCCCAGTCTCATCGAACGGCTGGACAAAGCCGGGCTGTGACGGATTGGCACTGTGAATGATGGGTCACTGATCACCGCTTGACGAATTCCTATATGGGAATATGATGGCAGTCATGGCACGAGCATCGACGACGTCGGACGTCTTCAACGCGATCGCCGAACCCCGGCGTCGGGACATCCTGGTTCTGCTGCGGTCCGGCGAACGACCGGTCGCCCAAGTCGCCGAGGAACTCGGCCTACCGCAGCCGGCGACGTCGAAGCACCTGCGGGTGTTGCGGGAAGTCGGACTGGTGCGTGACCGTCAGTCGGGCAAACAGCGGCTGTACGAGCTCGACGCCGACGGTCTGCGCACCGTCCACGAATGGACGGGCGGGTTCGAGCAGTTCTGGAATGCGAGCTTCGATCGCCTCGACGCCTACGTGCAGGAATTGAAGAAGGAGCGTTCATGACGTCGACGACGGCCGACCGCACGATAGTCGTCTCCCGCATGATCGACGCCCCGCGCGAGCTGGTCTTCGAGGCGTTCACCGAGGTGCGACATCTGTCGCAGTGGTGGGGACCGTCGGGGTTCACGACCACTACCGCGTCGTTCCAGTTCCGCGCCGGCGGCGTGTGGAACTTCACGATGCACGGCCCCGACGGCACCGACTATCCCGAGTGGATCACATTCGTCGAGATCACTCCACCTGAACGAATCACGTTGCGCCACGGCGAATTCTGTGACGATCCGAACGCCTTCGACTCGGTTCTCACCTTCGACGCCGCTGGCACCGCGACCAGCATCCAGATGCGAACAGTGTTCCCCACCAAACGATTACACGACGAGGCCGTCGAAAAGTATCACGCCATCGAGGGCGGACGACAGACCTTGGACAACCTCGCGACCTACGTCGCGTCGATTCGAACCGGAGGACAGAGCTGATGGCGGGCAAAGTGTTTTTCAGTGTGTCGATGTCGTTGGACGGGTTCATCGCACCCAGAACCTCCGACGAACTCATGGGCAAGCAGTGGATGGCATTGCAGCAGTGGGTTTTTCCGCAACGCTTCTTCCGGGGAAACGTCGGCCTCGGCGACGGCGGCGAGGAAGGCCGGGACAACGACATCCTTCGCGAGACCTTCGAACGGACCGGCGCCAGCGTCATGGGCAAACGCATGTTCGACGCCGGGGAGTCCGCCTGGCCCGAAGACGCCCCCTTCCACACGCCGGTGTACGTGGTGACGCATGAGCGGCGCGATCCCTGGGAACGATTGGGCGGCACTACATTTCACTTCGTCAACAGCGGCATCGAATCCGCGCTCGAGCAGGCCCGCGACGCCGCCGGCGATCGCGATGTGCGGATCGCCGGCGGTGGCGAGATCATCCTGCAGTACCTCAACGCCGGATCAGTGGACGAGTTCTCCATCGCGTTGTCGCCGGTGTTGTTCGGAGCCGGGGTGCGACTATTCGACGGGATCGACGTCGAACGTGTGGGGCTGGAAATGGTGTCAACGGAAGCGTCGGAGCGGGTGACGCATCTGGAGTACCGGGTGCGGCGCTGAGGCTCTGGTGACGGTGCGGTGATGCTTTGCGTAGGGGTGTGTACCGAAGGTCGTTCCCCGGTTTGGTCTTTCGGGTCACCGACCCCTCCACTTCGGTACAACCGCTCGTCCCTCGCGGTCACTCAGCACAGCGGTTACACCGAAGCTCGTTCCTCGCTTCGGCACTCGGGGAGCGGGGAAGGCACCTAAGCTCGTCTGCTTCGGCTCGCCCTCGCTCAGCACGGCACCTCGCTTCGGCGCTCGGTTCCGATGCGGCGACGGCGCCGCTATCCTCTGGTTGAGCGAGGCGAAGCCGAGTCGAAACCTCTTCGAAAACAATCGATTTCAACTGACAGTGCACGCCATGCCAGCGCTCACTCACCCAAAGCCCTTGCGTCACTATGGTTTCGACACGGACCTCGGCTAGCGCCTCGGACCGGCTCAACCAGCGGCGGTGGTGTCCCCCGTCGGCACTCGGGAGCGGGTCGGTGCGGCGCTGAAGCTCTGGTCACGGTGCCGTGATGCTTCGGGTCCGGGGTGCGTACCGAAAGTCGTTCCCCGGTTTGGTTCTTCGGGTCACCGACCCCTCGTTACACCGAAGCTCGTTTACTTCGACTCGTCCCTCGCTCAGCACGGCGCCTCGCTTCGGCACTCGGGGAGCGGGGGGGTCGGCACCGAAGCCCGTCTACTTCGGCTCGCCCTCACTCAGCACGGCACCTCGCTTCGGCGCTCAGTTCCGATGCGGCGACGGCGCCCCATCCGCTGGTTGAGCGAGGCGAAGCCGAGTCGAAACCTCTTCGAAAACAATCGATTTCAACTGAGAGTGCACGCCCATGCCAGCGCACACTCACCCAAAGCCCTTGCGTCACTATGGTTTCGACACGGACCTCGGCTAGCTGTAAGACCGGCTCAACCAGCGGAAGTGGTGTCCCCCGTCGGCACTCGGGAGCGGGTCGGTGCGGCGCTGAAGCTCTGGTCACTGTGCCGTGATCCTTCGGGATCTGGCTGCGTACCGAAAGTCGTTCCCCGGTTTGGTCTTTCAGGTCACCGACCCCTCGTTACACCGAAGCTCGTTCCTCGCTTCGGCACTCGGGGAGCGGGGACGGCACTCGGGGAGCGGGGTCGGCACCGAAGCTCGTTCCTCGCTTCGGCACTCGGGAAGCGGGAGCGGTCCCCTACATCGGCAGGTCCGGTGAGTCCACTCCTACTACTCGGTCGCCGCAGAATACTCGCACCGACTCGGCGGGGCCGTGGCCGCCGATACCCGATGGGCCCCAGAAGCTTTGGGCCGAGTCGTCGCCGAGGTCGGCGACTTTGGCTCCGTTGACCCGCACTTCGCCGGATCGGACGCGCGAACCGATCTCGATGGCTCGTTCGGTGTCGGTGGCGAAGACATAGGCGTCGAGTCCGGACGGATGCGCGTTCGCTACTCGCAACGCGTCCTCGTCGGAGTCGACCCCGTGCAACGACACGACCGGCCCGAACAGCTCCGCCGTCGTCTTGTCCGGATCCGAGCCGAACGCCACCGTCGGCGACAAGAAGTAGCCGGGTAGATCTGGTAGGGCGGCGGGCTGATCGATCTGCGCGCCCAGGCCCCGCAGGCCCTCGATGCGCTCGGTCAACGTCGCGAAGTGCGGGGCGTTCGAGATCGGCCCGACGTCGACCTGCTCGTCGAGCGAGTGCCCGATGCGCAGCTCGGCGATCCGCGCGACCACAGCATCGCGCAGTGGCTCTACGACACTGCGATGCGCCAGAATCTTTCCCGGACCCTCGCACCACTGCCCGTTGAGCTTCGTCATGCCCTCGACGATGCCGGCCGCCGTGACGTCGATGTCGGCGTCGGCGAGCACCAGCACCGGGTTGTTGCCACCCAGTTCGAGTTGCAGCACCTTGAAGTCGTCGGCGCCCGCCCGTGCGATCGCGCGGCCCGCTCCCGGTCCGCCCGTGAACGATACGACCGCGATCCGGTGGTCACCGGTGAGCGCCGCCCCGACGTCGCCACCGCCATGCACGAGTTGCAGTGCGCCACTGGGCAATCCAGCGTCGACGAAGCATTCGACGATGATCTGCGCACTGCTGGGCGCATGCTCGGACGGCTTCAGCAGCACCGGGCATCCGGCCGCGACCGCACTGGCGACCTTCGCCGCCGGAATGAAGCTGGGTCCGTTCCACGGTGTCAGGATCGCCGCGGGCCCCCACGGCACGCGATACAGCCGAACGTCGCGTCCCCCGGCGGCCAACGCGGTGACCCGGGGAATGTTCCTGGCTTCGGCTGCCGCGGCCCGAATGCGGGCCGGCAGGAACGCCGCGACCTTCCTGGTGGCGCTGATCGCCGTGCCGCTGGTCATCGAGTCGGTCCGGGCGATCTCTTCCAGTCGACCCTCGACGTTGGCGGCGACACGGTCGAGCAGGTCGGCGCGTTCACGGCGAAAGTCGTCGTCCCATCGCGCGGCGTCGTAGGTCCGCTGCGCATGCCGTACCGCCCGTTCGACGTCGGTCGAGCAGGTGGTCACCGCGCGGTGAATCGGCTCGCGAGTGTTCGGGTCGAGGTTCGCGCTGTCGAGCGGGTCGCCCTCGACCCACTCGTCGGCGATGTAGTTGATCGGTCGGGCGATGGTGGTCATTGCGCTGCCTCCGTTCGAGCTGAGTCTTGTAGTTGAACGACGATGCGCGTGACGTCGCCCGACGTCATCCGCTCGAAGCCGCTGTTGATTCGATCGAAATCGATGACGTCGGTGACCATTTCGTCGAGCATCAGCCGTCCCTGCTGATACATCCGGGCGAACTGTGCGATGTCTTCGCGCGCCTGCCCGGATCCCATGTACGAGCCGATCAGCTTCTTCTCGCTGAAGAAGAAGTCCGACGCCGGGACGCTCAATTCGGTGCCGCCGGGCGCGATGCCGACCAGACACGCGGTACCAGTCGGGCGCACGACGGCGAGCGCGGTTGCCGCGGTACGGGCCGAACCGACCGCTTCGAAGGCGTAGTCGACGCCGTCACCGAGTAACTCGCGCACCTGCCCGACGACGTCGCCGCCGCCGTTGACGACGTCGGTCGCGCCGTAGCCGCGGGCGGCTTTGAGCCGGTCGTCGTCGAGGTCGACGGCGACGATCGCCGACGCTCCGGCGAGTTTCGCGCCCTGGATGATCGCCGAGCCGACGCCGCCGCAGCCGATTACCGCGACGGTCGACCCAGGACGTACCCGTGCGCCGCGGAACACCGCGCCCACGCCGGTGACGATGCAGCACGAGAGCAGGCAGCCCACCTGCAGCGGCACGTCGTCGGGCAGTTTCACCAGGGAGTTCTGCCGAAGCAAGATGTGCTGTGAGAACGCGCCGACGTCGCCGAGACGCGCGATCGGGCGGCCGTCGGGCATCGTGAACGCCGGACGGGGGCGTCGGCGCACCTCGTCGATCCGCCGGCACTGGGTGGAATAGCCGGCGTCGCAGTTGGCGCAGCCGCCGCAGGACGGGGTGAGCGCACCGGTCACGCGATCCCCCGGCTGAAGGTCGGTGACCGCCGAACCGACCGATTCGACGATGCCCGCCACCTCGTGGCCGACGACGACGGGTACGTCGGTCGGGACGGTTCCGGTCATGTAGTGCAGGTCGCTGTGGCACAGGCCCACGTGGCTGACCGCGACCCGGACTTCGTTCGGCTCGGGGTCGTCGACGTGGATCGTCATCAGTTCGAGGGGTTCGCCGACGGTGGTGAGGACGGCGGCGCGGGTCGCGATCATTTGTTCACTCCTGCTTCGTTGATTCGCCCGTCTTTGGTTCGCCAGAAGCCTTCGATGCCCGCGGCCAGTGCCCCGCTGTGCCACGACTCGTCGGCGGCGGCGTCTTCGCGCGCGAACGCCCGTTCGATCTCCTCCGACGTCGGGCGGAGCAACGCCAGATGGAGTGCGGTGGTGTTGCCGTCCGGCGTCCAGGCATGGATCAGATCGATCGCATGCGCCACGAGCTCGCGCGGCTCGACCAGTTCGTCGACCAACCCGATGCGCACGGCCGCGTCTGCGTCGATGCGGGGCGAGGCCAGCACCATGCGCATCGCGTGATTGCGAACCAATCGGGTGAGCAGCAGGCTGGTCGCGTTCGAGATGGTCAGTCCCCGCGCGTTCTCCGGCTGGTAGTACACGGTGTTCGACGTCCCGATGCGGGCGTCGCAGCACAGGGTGATCTCCGATGCCCCGCCGACCGCGATTCCGTTGACCGCGGCGATCACCGGGACCCGGGTGTCGACGATGGCCCGGGTGATGTCGTGGAAACTCTCGAAGGTGCGTCGCAGCCCGTCGAAGTCGGTCGGCGGCGCAGCCAGATCCTCACCCGCCGAAAAGGCCCGGCCGGCGCCGGTCAGCACGATTCCACGCAGCCGCTCGCCGGTCCCGTGTTCGCGGATCAGCGCGGCGAGGCGGAGCCGCATCGCGACGCTCAAGGCGTTCAGCTTGTCGGGCCGATTCAGGGTGATCACTCCGACGTTTCGAATCACCTCCCACCGGACTAGTTCGTTGTGCCCCGATTCGCCCGTCGACGACGCGATCTGCGGCGCCATGTCATATGTCGTACCCGGCATTGCCGTTGTCCTTTCCTTGAGCACCGACTTGGCGACCCGCTCGGAGGGGGTGCGCGGAAGGTCGGTGACGAATTCGATGTATCGCGGAACTTTGAAGCGGGCGAGTTGGCCACGGACACGCGCGACGATCGCCTCCGCGGTCGCCCGATCGGCGACCACGGCGTCGGCGAGCTGGATGAACGCCTTGACCTCCTCGCCGAAGACGTCGTCGGGCACGGCGACGACGGCGGACGCGACGATCACGTCGTCGCGCTCGAGTGCCGCCTCCACCTCGACGCTGGCGATGTTCTCCCCGCCGCGTCGAACCATGTCTTTGATGCGCCCGACCAGCCGGATCGCGCCGCCCGCGTCGCGGACGACGACGTCACCGGTGTGCAACCAGCCGTCGCGCAGGGTGCGCTCGGTCTCCTCCGGCCGATTCCAGTAGCCGAGCATCATCGGACGCCCCGACACCACCAGTTCGCCGGGTTCGCCGTCGGCGACGGCGGCACCGTCGGGGCCGACGACGTCGACCCGTTTGCTCGGCACCGGGTGTCCGATGCTGCCGCCGCCGACCGCGGTGAGATCGTCGAACGGGCTGATCAGATCGATGCCCGACTCGGTCATTCCGTAGACCTCGCGCCACGGCGCACCCCAGCGCTGCTCCAGCGCACCGTGCAGCGCGGTCGGGATCGCCGAGCACAAGACCATCCGCAGGTCGTTGTCGCGATCGTCGTCGCTCGGCGGCTGCTTGAACAGCAGTGTCGGCATGGATCCGAGCACATAGAAGAAGGTCACGCGGTGGCGTCGCACGTCGGCCATGAATCCCGACGCCGAGAACCGCGGCAACACGACGAGCGGTGCGCCGGTGGTCAGCGCCAGCACGGTGTTCCACTGCGGGTCCATGTAGGAGAACGGCTGGGCGGTCAGCAGGACGTCGTCGGGGCCGAGTCCGGTTGCGCCGGCACACGTCCACGCGATCCGCACCCAGTAGTCGTGGGTCAGCATGCACGCTTTGGGGAAACCCGTGGTACCCGAGGTGTACTGCAGATTCGCCAGCGTTTGCGCGTCGACGGCGACGTCGGGGGCAGTCGTGGAAAACCGGTCGGAAGCGTCGTCGGCGACGTCGACGATGCCGACGCCGCTCAGCCCGACGTCGGCGGCGACGGTGTCGCGGACCAGCTCGACGTGCCCGGCGTCGGTGAGGACCAGCAGCGCACCGGAATCCCGCAGCACGAACCCGAGGTCGGCCGCGCGGTAGGCCGAATTGATCGGCACCGCGACGGCGCCCGCCTTGAGCACCGCGAGCCACACCACCGGCCATTGCACGACGTTGGGCAGCATGATCGCGACCCGATCGCCGGGTGCCACGCCGTCGACCTCGATCAGCCGGTGCGCCAACCTCGACGTCTGCTCGTCGATCCGCCGATACGACCACGACTCGTCGTCGAATCGGAACAACTCGGCGTCGGGCCGCGCGGCTGCTCCGGCCGCCAACAGCGCCACCACGGTCGGCACGGTCGGCGACTCCCCGATCTGATCCGCGGCGACCGCCGGCCGCCACAACTTCTCGTCAACACACATGACTCGCCTCCTGACGTGCCGATTCGGTGACCACCCAGGCCAGTGCCGGGTCGTCGTCGCGCATCCACTCGGGATGCCACTGCACCCCGAGGATCGGTGCCCCCGGCACCTCGATCGCCTCGACGACGCCGTCGGGCGTGCGGCCACTGACGACGATTCCGTCGCCGCAGCGATCCACCGCCTGGTGGTGCCACGAGTTGGTGGTCGCGCTGTCGCCGAACACCGCCGCGGCAGTCGAGCCCGGCTCGAATGTCACGACGTGCTCGACGTCGCCGTTGGAGGGTGCGGCCAGCGCCGACAGATGCGCAATCGGACCGGCGGGCAGGTCGGTGACGAGCGTCCCGCCGAGGGCGACGTTGAGCACCTGCATGCCGCGGCAGACGCCGAGCACCGGGATGCCACGGGCCATCGCCGCTGTGACCAGCGCGAGTTCGTAGTCGTCGCGCTCGGGGTCGTGCGCATTCGGGTCGGTCCGCGGATCGATGCCGCCGACCACCGAGACGTCGCCGCCCCAACGCGCGGGGTGTACATCCTGGCCGCCGGTGATCACCACCCCGGAGAGCCACTCGCAGACGTCGGCCGGATCGGCGTCGTAGGAAAGTTCGACCGGAACTGCGCCGACGCGCGCGATCCGCGTGGCGAAGTCGGACATGTAGGTGTCCATGCAGGCGGCGCCGTATCTCGCGTCGGCGCCCGCGACGAGACTCAGTCGAAAGCGGCGGCCGGTGATCCCGACCAGCGGTTTGCGGCTCATGAGAACTCGAAATAGCGTTTGGACTCCCACTGCGAGAGTTCGGTGTACGGGTCGCCGCCCTTGGTGTGGAACTCCATCCACTCCCAGCGTCGCGAGGCCACCCAGAAGTCGACGAACTCGTCGCCGAGGTACTCCCGGAGGATCTCGTCGGCGTCGAGCGCGGCGATCGCCTTCGACATGGTGTCGGGGATGCGGCGTACTCCGGCGTCGTCGGGCAGGCACCACGCCATGTCGGTGACCTCGTCGGGCGCGGGGAGCTGCCGTTCGATGCCGGCGATGACGCCGGCCAGCACGACCGCCAGCGCGTAATAGGGATTGACGTCGGATCCCGGTAGGCGGTATTCGAGTCGCGAGTATTTCGGGTGTCCGGTGATGGCGCGCACCGCCGCCGTCTTGTTGTTGATTCCCCAACTGATCATCGTGGGCGGTCCGGAGAGGTCGACGAGGCGTCGGTACGAGGTGATCTGCGGCATCGCCACTGCCGTCGCGCCGGCCATCGTCGTCAACAACCCGCCGATCGCGCTGAGCATCAGCTCCGACGGCCCGTCCGGTGTGTAGAACTGGTTGACACCGTCACGCTGCAGGGACAGATTGACGTGCGCGCCCTGGCCGAAGCCCGCCGTCGGCTTGGCCATGAAGGTGACCGAATGGCCACGGGCACAGGCGATCTCGCGCATGACCTGCTTGGTTCGAATCCAGGCGTCGCCGACGCCGAGCGGATCGGCGGGCGCGAGGTTGAGTTCGGTCTGACCGGGAGCGGCCTCGTCGGTCCACGCCTCCCAACTGATACCGAGTTCGTCGAGCCGTGCGACGACGGCTTCCATGTAGTCGATCCAGTCCTGCGAGCGGGCCAGGTTGTAGGTGGACCCGGTGTCGCCACCGAGCGGAGTCAGGTCGCGATAGCCGCGGGCCCGGGCCTCCTGGATCGATTCCTCGAACAGCGTCGTCTCGATCTCGACGGCGACGGTCGCCGTGTACCCCAGCCCGGCCAGCCGATCCACGAGCCGGCGGACCATGTTGCGCGGACAGATCGGGACCGGTGTGCCGTCCTTGAGCCAGAAGTCACCGATCACCGAGTCGACGCCCGGCTTCCACTGCACCAGCGTCGACATGTCGGGGAGCAACGCGATGTCGTAGAGGTTGCCCCGCCACTCCGGGAACGCATCGCCCAGCACGATCTCGGTACCGAGGTCGATGGCGAACAGGATGTCGGCGAACGCGAAGCCGGAGTCCTTACCGGACGCGAACTTGTCGGCCGAGACGTTCTTGCCCAGGTAGCTGCCGTCGTGGTTGGTGGCTTCCAGGCGATACGCCCCGGTGGGGGCGGTGGTGAGTTCAGACATCGAATCGAACCTTCCAGGAGGCAGCGGTCATCACCGACAGCTGCGATAACGTGCCCTGCACGGCCAATCCGGCCGACAGTGCGTCGATGAGGTAGTCGGCACCGCTGAACACCCCGGCCAAGACGTCGGCGCGGCCCGACATCCGATACCGATCGGGACCGGCACCGAACTGCGCCTGCTCGGGGCCGTCCGGGCCGTCGACGGTGACGATCAAGACGTCGGGGATGCCGTGGATATCGCGGGTGAGTGCCCAGAACCGGGCTGCCGCGTCCCGCCACGCCGGCGGTGCGGGCCGCAGCGCGCGCTGCACGTCGTCGGCGAGTTCGGAGTCGGCTGCCGGTTCGGTGCGCGGGGCGAAACGATTGTCGACGTCGACGACAAGGGTCGCGTCGGGTTCGCCGGACACGCCGCCGGCGACCGTGACCCGACCGTCGTCGAATACGATGGTCGCGCATTGGGGAGTGTTGTGGGAGCGTACGACGACGGTGCCGGACGAGCGGTCGAACACGTCGGACGCGTGGCCGGTACGGGCGGCGGCGTCGAGCGTGCGGCCGATCAGTCGGACGATCGGAGTGGCGTCGTCGTCGATGACGATCGAGACCGTCGTCGGCGGTCGGTTCGGAAGTGTGGCGGTTTCAGTCATTGGTGGTTCCTCTCAGAAAGCGGGAGTGGTAACGGGTCGGACTATTCGATGGCCTGAAAGACGTCGGGGCGCGTGCGACGCAGTGCGAGCGCCCAACCGAGTCCGCCGACGAAGGCCAGCGCGATGATCGCGAGGAACACGTCGGCTCCCCATCGTGAGCCGATCAGCAGCTCGAAGTTTCCGACGACGAGCGCGAGAATCGTTGCGAGACAAGCGAAGGCGATGGTCGGCGCGATGGTTCCGGCCCAGAGCGACACCGGCCGCCGGGAGCGCCCGCGAGCGGCGCCAATCGACGCCGGCCGCCGGGAGCGCTGGCGAGCGGGGCCAATCGACGCCGGCCGCCGGGATGCACCGCGGAAATGTACGACGACGGCGAGCGAGGCGAGTGTCAGGAGGACGATGAGCCCGAGGGTGCCGGCACCGCCGAACCAGCCGTAGATCTCGACGACGGGATCGAGTCCGACGATCGCCATCGCGGCCAACACCACCGTGACGACCGCGGAGGTCACCAGCGATGCCGCCGACGGCGACCGATGGACGGGATGCACCTCGCCGAGCACGCGGGGCAATGCGCGCTGACGACCGAGCGAGAAGAGGTAGCGAGACACGACGTTGTGCGCGGTGAGCACGCAGGCGAAGAAGCTGGTGACCAGCAGCACCTGCACGACGTCGTGGGCGGCCTTCCCCACGAACTGGGCGGCCAATCCGGAAGCCAGCCCTTCGGGATCGTCGGCCGCCGCTTGGACGGCATGGTCGACGCCGAGTCCGACGATCATCGCCCACGACGAGAACGCGTAGATGACGGCGATGAGCGCGACGGCGATGTAGGTGGCCCGCGGGATCGTTCGATCGGGATCCTTCGCCTCGGACCGGAACACGGCGGTGGCCTCGAACCCGACGAAACCGAAGACAGCGAACATGATGCCGGTGCCGGTGGCGCCGCCGGTGAAAGCGTCGACGGTCAGCGGCTTTGCAGTCAGTCCGTCGGCGCCGCCACGCAGCACGATGGCCAGATCGACGACGAGGACGATGGCTATCTCGGCGACGAGCAGCACCCCGAGCACTCGCGCGCTCAGTTCGACGTTGCGGTAACCGAGGAAGCCGATGGCGGCCAGGCCGATCGCCGCGGGTATCCACCACGGCACCGACGCACCCGCGAACGTCTGGACGACGTTGCTCGCCGCGGCTCCGAGATAGGCCGAGACGGCCACCATCAGCAGCGTGTAGGTCACGACGGCGAGCGCGGCCGCACCGAGCCCGACCGTGGTACCGAGCCCGCGCTGGATGTAGGAGTAGAACGCTCCCGCGTTGCGGACCTCGGGTGTCATCGCCGAGTAGCCCACCGTGAACAATCCGAGCACCACGCCGACGATGACGAAGTCGACGGGTGTGCCGATGCCGTTGCCGGTACCGAGCATCAGTGGAATCAGCCCGGCGAAGACGGTGAGCGGTGCCGCCATGGCGACCACCATGAATACGATCTGGGGCACTCCGAGAGTCCGGTCCAGATCCGAGCCGACACGCGCCGGCTGATCCGCACGCTGTTGAGTCATAGCGGCTTCTTTCGTCTTTTCGTTCGATGGAGGGCCGGGTGATTACCCGAAATCGATGTGATCGAGGTAACTTGAGCTTACCGATCGTTCGGCAAGGAACCAGGTGCATCTTGCACCCTCCTGTTTGTGTCAGTGCAACACTGTGACGGAAGATCGGTGCATATCGTCGCGAGACAACAATTGAGAGGTGTGTGATGGAAACCGAGACGCGGATCAGGGCAGCCGCCGTCGGCCTGTTCGCCAGTCGTGGTTACGCCGCGAGCAGCATCCGTGAGATAGCGAAGGAGGCGGGCGTCTCGAACGCGGGGATCTACCATTTCGTCGACAACAAGGAGGCCCTGCTCGTCGACGTCATGCGGGAGATGCAGCGCAAGCTCACCGACGCGACGCGCAGGGCGCTCGTCGGCGTCAGCCGTCCCGAAGCGCGGTTGTCGATCCTCATCAGCGGTTTGGCCGGGGTACACCTCACCAGCCCCAAGACCGGCCTGGTGGCCGACACCGAGATCCGTGCCCTGACGCCCGGCAGCGGCGCCCACACCGAGATCATCGCGATGCGCGACGACTATGAGAGCCTCTGGCGCGACGCGATCCGCGACGGCGTCGACGACGGGGTCTTCCGCGTCGGAAACCAACGGCTGACCCGGCTCGCTCTGCTCACCATGTGCTCAGGTGCGAGCGAGTGGTATCGGCCCGACGGTGCCGACGACGTCGCGTCCATCTCGCGTGAACTGGTCGGCATCGGACTCGCCGCCGTCCGCGCGCGGCGCGACGGTCGGGAAACGACGCTCGACGAGGTCCCGCTGTTCGCCCCGGCCGACATCCCGCGCGCCGACTGGGAGCCGGGCGAAGTCACTCGCCCGGTCTGGCGTGAACGGTAAGGTGCGGACTGTGGATCCACTCTGGACACGGCCGAGCGACCGGATCTGCGAGCTGATCAGGGTGGTCACCGAGGGCATGCTGGCGTCGTCCGACGAGATCATCGACGAACTGCAGCTCGCGTCCCAACAGGGCACCCGCTACCCCGCGATCGTCGACGACCCCGAGTTCGTCCAGGCCGATCGACAGATGGGCAAGACATATCTGTTCCACTGGCTGTCGTCGAACCTGCAGGACCCCGGCCTGCGTGTGCCGCCGTGCGTCGACTCCGGAGTCCGGCAGTACGCCCGCGACGCGGTGCGGCGCGGGATGGATATGAACGACCTGGGGTCCTGGCGCGGCGCCCAGCACACCATGTGGGACCGCTGGGTGGACGGGTGCTTTGCGGCGACCAGTGATCTCACCGAACTCCGCGCGTTGATCAAGGTGTCCGAACGGTCCGTTTCGACTTTCATCGACGATTCGATCCTGGAACTCAACGCGTACGTCGATCAGGAGCGCACGGAACTCGTGCGCGGCGTGAACGCACAGCGGCAGGCCACCGTCCAGTTGCTGCTCGAAGGTGCACCGATCGGCCGGACCCTCGCGGAGACCCAGCTCGGCTACTCACTCGCGGGAAGCCACCTCGCCGCGATCATCTGGCTCGACTCGAACGACGACGACGCCACCCGCCTCGACGCCGCCGCCGAGGTGGTCCTTCGACTGTGCGACGCTCCCCGCCGACTGACGCTGAACGCCAGCACCGCGACGCTCTGGCTGTGGCTGCCCGCCGGTGTCGCACCGCAGGTACAGCGGTGCGAGGCGGCGCTGGCCGAGCTTCCCGGCGTGCACGTCGCGTTCGGCCGCCCCGCACGCGACCTGGACGGATTCCGGCGCAGCCACCTCGACGCCGCCTCGGCGCAGCGCGTCCTCGCGCGGGTGGGATCCGCCCGCCGGGTGGTCCGCTACGAGGACGTCGCCCTGGTGGCGGTACTCACCACCGACATGGCGCAGGCCGATCAGTTCGTCGCCGACACCCTGGGTGACCTCGCGACCGCCGATCGGGTGCTGCGGGAAACGGTGCTGACCTATGTCCGCGAACGATTCAACGGGTCGAGCACCGCCGAGCGGATGTTCACCCATCGCAACACCATCGAACGACGCTTGACCCGCGCCGACCAGCTGTTGCCTCAGCCGTTGGCCGACGATGCGGCCAGCGTCGTCGCCGCTCTGTCACTGGTCGCGCTTCGCGATTCGCCCTGAGACGGCGCTGATTCGCCCGCGAGTACTTCCCGGGCGGCTCGCTCACCCGCACTGACCGCGCCGTCGAGATAGCCCTGATTCAGCACGGCCGTCTCGGTGCCGGCCCAGTGAATCCGGCCGACCGGCGTTCGGTCGGCGTCGGTGTACTGCGTCAGCAACCCGGGCGGGCGTGACGCGACGCAGCCCGAGATCCACGGCTCATGCGTCCAATCCTTCTCCAAGTAGGCGATCGGATGCGCGGCCTGCGGCCCGAACAACGTGGTCAGCGCCTGCAGGAAGGCATCGCGTCGAGCGTCGGGGTCGTCGAGGACGGCGTCGGGCCAGTGCAGCCCGTACCCGGCTCCGGCGGTCCCGACGAAGGTCAGCAGGATTCCGACACTGCCGTCGGGCGGGGAATTGTCGACGACGTAGCCGGCCATCGGCAGGTCGGTGAGCGCCTGGCCGTTGAGGCCCTGCTCTCGCCAGAACGGCGTGTCGTAGACGGCGAAGAGTTTGCTCTCCGACCCGCCGGACAGGCGGCGTTGCAGCATCCGCCGTCGCGCCGGTAGATCGGCGATGGCGATCCGCCCGACGTCGGCGGGCGACATCGCGACGATGACCCGCTTTGCGTCGACGTCGACCCGGGCGGACCGGACGAGTACACCGTCGGCGTCCTGGCGGATCTCGGTGACCGGAGAGTCGAGGACGACGTCGGGCCCCAGAGCGTCGGCCATCCGCTGCGCGATCAGCGCGGAGCCGCCGACGACCCGCGACTCCTGAGCACCGTCGGTGATCTCGATCATGTGGTTGAGTCCGCCGCTCGCGGCGATGCGCTGCAGCTGCACCAGCATCGAGGTGCTGTGCAGGTCTTCGGCGTTGGTCACGGTGAGCGCGACGGTGAGGATCAGCTTCGCCTCGTCGGTCCACGCGTTGGCGTCGAGCCAGTGTCCGAAGGTCCGGCTGTCCCACGCACGCGCCTTGCGGGCCCGCCAGGGCTCGTCGATCGGCACGGACCTGGCCATCCGCTCCAGCCGGATCTGCAGCTGGGCGAAGTCGGCGAGTACCAGCGGGCTCAGCGGCGGGACCGTGCCGTCGTACTTCTTCGTCTTTCCGTTGCGCAGGTAGATCGACTTGCCGTCGACGAATGTCTTGAACGTGTCGAGCCGGAGTTCGTCGATCAATGCGAGCACGCTGTCCTGACCGGGTCCGACCCACTGCCCACCGCCCTCGGTGATCACGCCGTCACCGACGTCGAGGTTGACGGTACGACCACCCACTCGATCACTCGCTTCGACGACGACCACAGATTTTCCGGCGCCGGCGAGTCGTCGTGCCGCGGTGAGGCCGGACACCCCCGCGCCGACGATCACGTAGTCGGCGCTGCGCCGTGCCGTGCTCATTTCCCGATCTCCTGTCCGGTGGTGGCTCCGACGTGTGCGACGACGTGATCGGCGATGGTGAGCGCCAGCGCGTCGGGCAGGTGATGTCCCATCCCCGGTACGACGATGTGCCTGCTGTCGCCGATCGCGGCCGCGGTGGCCTCCCCGCCCGACGGTGCGACGATGAGATCGCGGTCGCCGTTGACGATCAGCGTCGGGGCGGTGATCGTCGCCACCTCGGCGGTGCGGTCACCGGAGGCCTGAATCGCCTGGATCTGGCGGGCGGTTCCGGCGGCAGAATCACCGTCGGTGCGATTCCAGGTGGTCACGGCATGCGCGGTCTCCTCCACCTCGTCGAGCGGATAGCCGACGCCGGCCAGGTGCGCGGTCATCCGCAGGTGTTCCCGGACGAACTGGACGCGGTTCTTCGGCGGTGGACTGACCAGCATCAACATCGTCGACGTCGCCGGCTGCCCGACCTTCTTGTCGCCCGTTGTGGAATACAGCGACGTCAAGGTCGCGACACGCTCCGGATACCGGGCCGCGATCGTCTGCGCGATCATGCCGCCCATCGACCGGCCGACCACGTGCGCAGCCCCGATGTCGAGGTGGTCGAGTAGGGCGACGGCGTCGGCCGCCATGTCGGCGAGGGTGTAGGCGTCGCGTCGGGGGCGGGCGAACAGCTGTCGCAGGGTGTTCGGCGGCGCGGCGTCGATGAAGGTCGACCGTCCGCAGTCACGGTTGTCGAGCCGGATCACCCGGTAGCCGACGGTCACCAGGGAGGTGACGAAACGCGGCGACCAGGTGGTGAGATCTTCGGCGAGACCCGCGATCAGCAGGATCGGCGGCGCATCGGGTGCACCGTCGACCCGGTAGCACACACGCACGCCGCTGCGCAGTGTCGCGAACTCGTCAGTGACATAGTCGGACGGGACGTGGTCGGCGGGGATGTGGTCAGACATGTGCCACCTCGCTCGCCCGAACCGCGCTGGAGCTCAGCTTCAAGTTGGCGGCGTCGAGCAGCGGCCCGCGCAGCCGCTTGGCGTCCTCCGGGTACGACATCGACATCTTCCACGGCCCCTCGCCCTGCTTGGGGATGGTGGCGCGGGCGCGTAGCGCGTAGCCCGAGCTCAAGTCCATGATCGGGCGAAGCGCCATGGCCGGGTCAGGCTCGACGCGGGCGGTGTCGTAGCCGTGTTCGTCCATGTGCTTGACCAGTCCGACCACGTACCGGCACAGCATGCCGATCTTCAGCGTCCACGACGACGTCGTGTAGCCGACGGCCATCGCGAGGTTCGGGACCCCGGACAGCAGCGTGCCGCGGTAGACCACCGACTTGGTGATGTCGACCGGCTCGTCGTCGACGACGATGTCGATGCCGCCGAGCATCCGCATCACCAGCCCGGTCGCGGTCACGATGACGTCGGCGTCGAGGTGCTCACCGGATTCCAGCAGGATCCCGGTCTCGGTGAAGCGGACGATACGGTCGGTGACGACCGAGGCGGCACCGGTGCCGAGTACGTCGAAGAAGTCGCCGTCGGGCGCCATGCACAGCCGCTGATCCCACGGATCATAGGGCGGGTTGAAGTGCGTGTCGACGTCGTAGCCGGCGGGCAGCGCCTTCTTGTTGACCGAGCGGATCAGTCTCCGGCCGGCACGGGGAAAGGTCCGCAGTCCCTTGACGATGCCGCGGTCCATCCAGACGTTCTTGAACCTGGTGAGCGCGTAGCCACGGCGTACGCCGAAGACCTTGGTCAGTTTCAGCGCGAGCGTGTCGACGCGCGGGAAGGGCAGCACATAGGTCGGGGTGCGCTGGAGCATCGTCACGTGGGCGGCTGCGCCGGGTCCGTTCAGCATCGCGGGCACCAGCGTGATCGCGGTGGCGCCGCTGCCGATCACCACGACCTTCTTGCCGCTGTAGTCGTAGTCTTCGGGCCAATGCTGCGGGTGAATGATGTCGCCGGCGAAATCCTCCCGGCCGTCGAAGTGCGGGGTGAAGCCCTCGTCGTAGCGGTAGTAGCCGGTCCCCGCGAAGATCCAGTTGGTGCTGATGCACTTGGTGGCCACGACTGCGCCGTCGGCGTCGACGACCTCGACATGCAGCGTCCAGCGCGCGTCGGTGCTCGACCAGCTCGCCCGCGCGACCCGGTGTCGGAGGGCGATCAGGCCGGTCAGGTCGAACTCGTCGACGGTGTCGCGGAGGTAGTTTCGAATCAGCGGTGCGTCGGCGATCGCGGAACGATCCTCCCACGGCTTGAATTCGTAGCCGAACGTGTGCAGATCCGAATCGGACCGGATTCCCGGGTAGCGGAACAGGTCCCATGTCCCACCGATATTGGAGCGCCCCTCCAAGACGATGATGCGCCTATTCGGGAATGCCTCCCGGAAATACTGCACGGCACCGATGCCGGAGATTCCGGCACCGATGACGACGAGGTCGTATTCCTCGGTGATGGGGTGCTTGTCGGTACTCGGTGCCGATGTGCTCATCGCGATTCCCTTCGGTCGGTGCGATTGCGGTATGTCCAACACAATGCCCGCCCCGCGATGTGATCTACCACACCGTCGTGCCCCAACTCGATGGACTGCATGTTGCAGGATGCACCATCGTGCCCGAATTGTCCTGCCATGTGGCACTCGATGTTGCACCATGTCGTGTTGCTCGCGATTCGAGGTGCACGACGCCGTAGCGAGCGGCGCTCGGCTCGCGCGACGCTTACTGCATCGAGAAAGAGACCCACATCACACAGGGAGCAGGTCATGGCCGTCTGGGAATTACTGATATCCGTCTCGGATATCTGGATGATCATCATCGGAGCCGTCTTCGGAATCCGATTCATCCGAAATCATCGGAACTATCTCATCGGCCTGGAATGGCTCGTCATGGCGACCTCGGGAACGAATTTCCTGATCTACGGTCTGATCAAAGCCGGCCCGGGTACGCCGATCTATCACCTCGCATTCTTCTTCGACGCATTCTCCCGATCGATCGGGTTTACCTTGATCCTCGCGTTGGGGCTGATGAAAGTCACCCACCGGTTCCATCCGCCGAAGTCGGTCGATATCGCACTGTTCGCCCTGGCCGCGGTGTTGGGATTCGTGTTGTCGGAATATTCGGTTCAGCTCGGTACGGCAGGAAAAGCGTTCATGCTGTTCACCGCATTGGCGGTGTCGGGATTCCTGTTCTATTTCGCGGCGCGCCTGTGGGCGATCGGCGAGCGCACTCACTCGATCTGGATCGGCGTCGCCACGGTACTCAATATCGTGATCGCCTCGATCTACGACTTCTGGCACATCCCCGGCGACGACGCCAATCACACCATCTTCTACACATTCGCCCTGTTCACATGGGGTCTGGCGATGATGGTCGTCTACTACGGCTACACGGCATTCGACGCTCACAACAAGCGCGTCGACGCCTTGGATTCCGCCGCGGCCGACCGTGAACGCTCGGCACTTCGGTGATCGACACCACGATTATCACGAGGAAAGAACAATGACCGATATCGGCCTTGTGCCCGAGAACACTGTGCTCGCCGGCCCGTCACGACGATGGGCGCTCATCGCGATGGGCGCATTCATGGTCACCATTACCAACGCGGTGATCTTCGTCCTGCCACCACTGCTGACCGTCATCCAAGCCAGCTACGGCCTGGAGACGATCGCCCAGACCACCTGGATCTACACCGCGCTCACGCTCGGTGGCGGAGCGGGATTCATCCTTCTACCCCGGCTTGCCGACGTTCACGGCGACCGCAACGCAGCAGTCCTCGCCTCGGCGCTGATGGCCGCCGGCGCGGCCATCCCGGCAGTCGGCGATTCGTATCCGACGCTGCTGGTCGGCTGCGCGATCATGGGTGTCGGCGGCGCCGCCCAGCTGCTGCCGTTGGGATTCCTGCGCCGTGGTCTGGGCGAGAGCGGTACCGCGATCGGTGTCGCAGTGCTCGTCGTCGCGACCGGGGTGGGCATCGTCGTCGGCATGATCGGCGGCGGGTACGTCGTGGAGAATCTGTCGCTGCGGGCCTTCTATGTGATCCTCGCCGTGCTGTGCGCCGCGATGATCGTGGCGGCGCTCGCCGTCATTCCGCACACTCCGCCCGCCGAGCCCACCGCACGTATCGGCGTCGTCGGCACCCTGTGGATGATCGGCTGGGTCGCGGCGATCCTGTTGACGCTGACGCAGGGACTCGTCTGGGGCGCCGCCGCGTTGATTCCGCTGTCGGTCGGGATCGTCGGCGGTATCACCTGGGTGCGTCATCAGCGTCGTACATCGGCCGCGGTCTTCGACGTCGCGCTGATGAAATCCCCACTGGTCGCCGCGTCGTGCCTGTGCATCGCCCTGTTCGCGGCCGTGAACGCGGCCTTCCTGCTGCTGGTGAGCACCTACACCCAGATCATCCCGACGGCCCTGCGACCGGCCGACGCCTACGGCCTCGGTCTATCCGCGCTGCAGACCGGGTGGCTGATGGTCCCGTTCGCGGTGACCTTCCTGATCGGCGGCATCGTCGTCGACCGGCCGGTCGCGGCGGGCCGGGTGATTCCGGTCTTCCTGGTCGGCGCCGTCATCAGCGTGGCGGGTCTCGCCTGGCTCGCCGACTTCCACGACGCACGATGGCAGTACCTCGTCGGAGCGGCGGTGATGGGTCTGGGCTGCAGCATCGGCTACGCCGCCGGATTCGCCACCGTGCAGCGGGCCGTGCCGGAGGCCGCGGCCGGGATGGCGTCGGGCGTCGCGGGCACCTTCATGGCGGTGGGATTCGCCTTGGGCACCGCCCTGATCAGCGGCGATCTGAGCGCGGCACTGATTCCGGTACCGGGGACCCATACCGAGGTGGCGGCCAAGGGCCTGTACGGCGTCGGCTACTGGCTGTCCGCCGCACTCGCGGCGGGTGTCCTGCTCACCGTCGGGATCTCCCGAGCACGTCGATCGCGACGCGGCGCACCGAGCGCCGCCTGACCTGAACAACCGAATGGAGATGATCTCGATGACTACCGATAACGTCCAGTACAGCACGTTCACCGGCTGGGTAGACCCGCCGACCGATGTGCGCGACGCCTTGACCGACAACCTCACCTGCCAGGTCGCCGTGATCGGCGGCGGTCTGGCCGGGATGTCGACAGCACTGCGACTCGCCCAGCGGGGCGTCGACGTGGTGCTGCTGGAAGCGCGGTTCTGCGGGCACGGGTCGAGTTCCCGCAACGCCGGCCAACTGGCCAGCGCGCCCGGCGGCGACATCCAGCTGCTCAATCTGTTCTTCGGCAAGCGGATGCCGGCGATGGCGCGGTTGACCGAGCACGCCGCCGCCTACGTCGAGCAGCTGATGGCGACATTCGACATCGACTGCGACTACGAACAGACGGGCAACGTGTTCGCCGCGGTGTCGCGCGGCCAGTTCGGTCGGGTGCGGCGGGTCGCGAAGATCCTGCGCGGCGCGGGCATCGAGACCGAACTCGGCACCAGCGAAGAGCTCGGCATCCCGCGCGGATTCGTCGGGGGCATGCGCGAGGTGAACGGCGGCATCATGAACCCCGGTAAGTTCACCCGCGGAGTCCGCGACGCCGTGCTGGCGTCGCCGGTACGAGTGTTCGAGCAGTCGAAGGTCACCGACTTGACGCGCAGCGCGGGCGGCGTGGTGGTGTCGACGCCGGGCGGAGTAGTTCGCGCCGACAAGGTCGTGCTTGCGACGAATGCGTTCGCCGGAGAATGGGACGTCACACCGAGGCGGCTGTCCTCACCGATGTGGGTCACCGAGGCGGAGACCGAACCGATCGATCCGCAACGACTCGCGGCACTGGGCTGGACCAGCCGGTCCGGGTTGGTGACCCAGCACAACATCATGGAGAACTACCGGCTGACCTCGCGAAACACCATCGTGTTCGGGGTCCGCCGGATCGAGCGCGCGACGAGCTATCCGCTGCCCGACCGAGCGCCCGATCCGAAACTCGTCGCCGAACTGGCGCGCGGGTTCGCAACCCGGTTCCCGACGTTGGCAGACGTGCGCGTGCAACGTGCCTGGGGCGGTTGGATCGCGATCACCTCGTCGTGGTTGCCGCTGGCCGGCCAGCTCGGCGAGCACGTCTACTACTCGGTCGCGTGCAATGGGCACGGGCTGGCCCAAGCTCCCTATCTCGGGTCACTCATCGCCGACCTGATCGTCGACGGCACCCGGCACGACGACCTCGACGCCGTATGGCAGGCCGAGCCGAAATTCGCCCCGCCGATGATGATGGGCCCACTGGGACTGCGGACGATCTGGCTGGTCGATCGCTTCAACGACCTGATCAACGGGAGCCGACGCAACGCACGGAAAGGCAGCCGGGTCGACGTCGGGGAGCCGCAGGTCGAGCAGCGCTCGTTCCTGTCTGCTGGCTGAGCCGAGGTCGTGCTCGTTACTTCCCCCGCTGGTTGAGCCGGGGTCGTGCTCGCCCCTCCCCCGCTGGTTGACGCTGAGGTCGTTCCTCCCCGCTGGTTGAGCCGAGCTCGCCCCTCCCCCGCGCTGGTTGAGCCGAGCTCTCCCCTCCCCGCTGGTTGAGCCGAGCTCGACGAGCGCTAGCGAGCCGCGCTCGTGTCGAAACCCGGCGAGACAAATTCCCAACTGTCCCAAGGAGTTCGGTTGCGGTGGCGTGTTGTGCTCAGGTGGTTACGACACGGGCCTACGCTAACGCTCCGGCCCGGCTCAACCAGCGGATGGCCCGGCTCAACCAGCGGATGAACGGCGGCAACCAGCGGATGGGCCGACCCTCCCAACGCGATGTCGCGTCAACTTCAGTTCACCGTGATTTCATCTATCACCTCGGGCGGGTACCCGCGATAGCGTCCCCTTCCTATGTCCACCTCCAAGACGCCTGTAGTTCACCTTGCGTTACGGCGGCCCTTCGTGGCGGAGCATCGACTGGCGACGGTCGACGGCGACGGCGTGTCCGTCGGCTCGGCGGCACCAACCGTCGTCGACGTACTCTTCGACGACACGTGGGTGTGGTCCTTCCAATCGGGCCGCGACACGCGTCGAGTGTGGCGAGTCGGTTCGCCGAACCATCTCGCGACGTGGCCGCAGAGCCTACGTCCATACCTGCGGGGAACCGCGCATGTGACTGTGCGAGAACGTACTTCAGCACGAACACTCTTCGACGACGACTACGCGTTCGATGATTCGGGTGGCCGCGTCAGCATCGTCGATCGTGCGGGACGCCCGCTGACGGTCGACAAGGCGGGCGACCTGCAGTGCGCCTTCGCCGAGCGCGGTCAGGCCACCATCGACACCCTGCTCGATGCCGTCGAAGACGTATTGGGACGGCTGACCGACGCCGGCGTCGACGCCTTTCTCGCCTACGGGGCTCTGCTCGGCGCGGTCCGCGAGGGGAGGTTCATCGCGCATGACTCCGACGCCGACGTCGCCTACCTCAGCCGACACCGGACCCCGGTCGAGGTGATGCGCGAGTCATTCGCTCTCGAACGCCTGATGATCGAGGCCAGCTACTGGACCTGGCGATTCTCCGCGGGTGACTTCAAGGTGATCGTGCCCGACGCCGAGGGCGGACGCGCGATCGACGTGTTCGCCGGGTTCGTCGTCGAGGATGTCTTCTACCTGTTGCCGGAAGTGGCATCGACGACGTTCCGCCCCGAAGTCGTTCTGCCGCTTGGGAAAGTCGAACTGCATGGCCGGTCGATCGTCGCACCGAACAACCCCGAGGCACTGCTGGAGATCACCTACGGCCCGGGCTGGCGGGTACCCGACCCGTCGTTCAAGTTCGACGTCCCGCGCTGGGCGCGGCATCGACTCGACGGCTGGTTCCGGGGCAACGACGGCAACCACGACCACTGGTGGCCGTTCTACTTCGGGCAGTCGCAGAAGTCCGTGCCGACCGAGCCGTCGGCCTTTGCACGATGGGTCGACGGCCGGGAGTCGCCGGACACCCAGATCGTCGACATCGGCACCGGCACCGGGCGGGACGCCTTGTGGTTCGCACGGCAAGGCCATCAGGTGCTGGGCCTCGACTACGTGCCGGCGGCAACCGAGCGCGCCGGGATCCTCGCCGACGAGGAAGGTCTGCCGGCACGATTCAAGACACTGAACCTCTACGACGCCCGGCAGGTGCTCGGCATCGGCGGCGAACTCGCACACCGGGACGAGGCGCCAGTTCTATACGGCCGCTTCCTCATTCATGCTCTGCAGGACGCCGGACGAAAGAATCTGTGGCGAATCGCCAGAATGGCGTTGCGGCGCGGCGGCCGGTTCTACCTCGAGTTCCGGACCGGGCTCGACGCCGACGCCGAGCACGAGTTCGGCGAACACTTCCGCCGCTACCTCGAACCCGACGCCGTGGTGGCCGAAATCGAAGAGGCCGGCGGCCGCGTCGAATACTGCGAAGCCGGTCATGGTTTCGCCGTCTACAAGCAAGAAGACCCTCACGTATGCAGATTGGTGGCGACATGGCGACTTTGAAATCCATACTCACATCGTCGGGCGAACGGTTCACCCGGGCGACGGACGCGGTGGCCAGGCTGCGTCGATTGCCCACGCGCTTGCGAGAATTGGAACGCGAGGTGCAGGAGACGCAGCGTCTGCATCAACGCGTCGCCGAACTCACCGACATCGTCGCCGAGGTACTTGTGCCCGCGGCAGATCGCGACGATGAGCGGCTCAAGGCGGTGCTGACGAAGTACAACGCGACGTCGTTCTAGGCTCGGGCGGTGACTGTGGACCGCCCTGCAGATCGGCGCGGTCGAGCCCCGGCGCAGGCTGAGCGCCGGGGCTCTGCGGCAGATGCGGGATCAGTCGGTCACCACTGGGTGAAGTCGGCGTTGACGTTGGGGTAGCCGCTGGACACGTGAGCGTTGAGGAAGTGGTGTCCGCCGCTGACTCCGCTCATCGCGGTGTTGACGTTGCCCTTCATGTTCTCCACCTCGTAGTTGGCCTTGGGGCCGACCATGCCCACCCGGTAGACGACGTTGACGGTGAGGTAGTCGCCGGTGGGGGCCACGGCGGTGACCGTTTCGGTGGCGCCGGGTGCGAGGTAGCCGCGGGGACCGTTGATCCAGTGTCCGGTGCCGCCGGTGGACGAGCCCATCAGGAACTCCGGCTGTGCCGAGCGGTTGGTGATGGTCATCGTGGTGGTGGGCTCGCCGGGGTGTGTCACGGGCATCGTTCCGGCATTGGCGACGCCGGCGGCGCCCAGTGCGATTCCAACGGTGGCGGCGAGTCCGGCCACACCTGCGGTGATCCGCTGCGAGGTCTTCATGATGTCTCCTTCTGTCGGTGTCGGGGGCGTTGGTCGCTTCCGGCGATGACACTTACTCTGCCGTTGAAGCGACCGATGCGAACTCCGCCGACCGGTTGATCGGGCGGAGGATTCCGCTGTCCACCGATCAGGGGACCTACTGCGCGTCCGGCGTCGTCAATCGCCAGAGAATCGTCGCCGCGCCGCACCTCATCCGGCCGATCGGACTTCGCGGGTCGTAGCCGAGTTCCCTCGTCAGCGCCTCGTGGCGGGCCTGCACCGATGAATGGTGCATCCCGAGCCGGGCTGCCGCCGCGCGAATGCTGTCGGATTCGACGAGCGCACGCAGAACCTCGAATTCGAGGGCGCTGAGGCGACCGATCGCGGTCACGTCGTCGTGCGGAACGTCTGGGTCGTAGACCTGTGCGAGCTGGAGAATCGCTCCCAGAGAGGTCGCGTCGATGACCGGATCGGCGGTGTCGGCCAGACGGTATGCGACAATCGCACCGTTCCACGACGTCGGGGCGTGATCAGCCCGTACCCACCGGCCGAGCCCAGCAACGACATCGGGCGCGACTCCCGTTGTGTCGAGAGTCGCTCGCAGCATCCCGTAGCGGGTGGAGACGATCGTCGACGTCGCGCCGGGGATCGCGTCACCAATCGCCGTCGCGATCAGCCGAATCCGCGCCCCCGCGTCGACCCGAAGCCGTGCCAGCACAGCTGCCCGCTCGCCGATGGGCGTCGACTCGTCGACGACGGTGTCGAGCCCATTGCCCGAACCGCGTCGGGCGTCGAGCAGTTCGACGGCCAATGCGAGCCGCTCGACCACCATCTCGTCGTTGGCATGCAGTTCACCGTCGCGCTCCAGCCAGATGTCGAAGCCTGGTTGGACGCGTTCGGGGTGTCGTGCCGTGACCTCCGCGTCGAGGCGTCGACCGCCGGCGCTGAACCTGCTGACTCGTCCGCGACGCTGCGCGCCGGCGACCGTCCCCGACATCGCCGCCGCCGCGCGCAACAGCCCGTCGAGCCCCACCCCGGACGCCACCAGGGCGTCGAAATAGGCGACGACCTTGAGGGTTTCACTGGCCACCGGGTCCAGGGCGGTGAGTCGCCCGACGAGCTCCTGCATCTGGTCTCCAATGCGTTGTCGGAGGTCAGCC
>NZ_JABBNB010000023.1 GCF_012933505.1 Gordonia asplenii | reverse complement strand
ACAATCTCCACCAACTCCCGGCGTGCACCAGCCGGGTGCCCACGCCGATTCGTACCCCAGCTGAAGTTCATGCCGGCCTTCTCAATTGAGTTCGTCCACTCAGTGGCTCGCCCAGATCAATCAACAGTTCCTGGCGCCAGAGAAGGTGCACCAGAGCTGATTTGACGTCGTGATCGGTTCACCTGGAAAGCACCTGAACGCGTCCGCGAGCGAACCGTCCAGTTCTTTCTCCCGTACGTGCGCCAGGAGCTCCGGCCGGAACAGCCATTCGCGCCGGTATCCTGCGAGAATGCGGACATTCACCAAGTTCCACTCCGATAGGCTCGACCGCTAATCTCATAGCGCCAGCTTCGAGCCTCGACGAGATCACGAGTCCACTCGAATGTGAAGGCAACCTTGGTATCGTTGACACCCGGTCCGGCTTCACATCCACAACCACAGGGACCGTATCCGTGACCAGCAGATAGTCAGGGATATGCTTGCGCGGCTCGCGGTCGACCAATGCCCGGAACAGAGAAGATTTTACGACAACTTGTCGTACAACCGCGTCTTTTCGTACAACCGCGCTGAAATAAGCAAACAGCAAGCGCGCCAACTCAAGTCGTGACTCATAGATAGCATAGCGACCAACGATGCTCGACCAGAAGTTGCCCGAGTAGTGTTTCTGCCCGCAGTGCCATCGAAAGGCCCGCCAAGGCGCCGCATTGGTGAGTTCGTCGAGCCCCGACCAGTCCACGCTCGTGAAATTTCACTCAGGTCGTCTGCACGTCGGTATGAGTATAGAGGCAGTTAGCGCCTTGTCTCCACTGCGGCCCATGGCGATCACCTCGGCCTGCCATCGGATCGCACTGCTTTGGTGACCTGATCATCACATGGCTGTCGGCGCATCCTTAGGATCCAACAACCCGCGTGTCTCATAAACTTGGCGGATCCTCCATCACTCCGCCATCACGCGTGAGATTCCACCACGTTTGATGAGAGCCTACAAAATCCCCTATCCCCGAGCCATATCCACAAATCGCGACAAATGCAATTGATGTGCCACAGTAATAGTCGCCGTCGGCCCATTTCGATGCTTACCGACAATAATATCCGCCTCACCGGCTCGCGGATCGTCTCGCTCAATAGAATCCGGTCGATGCAATAGGATAACCATATCCGCATCCTGCTCGAGCGATCCCGACTCGCGAAGATCCGACACCTGCGGCCGCTTATCCGTTCGCTGTTCCGGTCCACGGTTGAGCTGGGAAATCGCGACTACGGGGACTTCGAGTTCTTTAGCCAACAACTTGATCGAGCGCGAGAACTCCGACACTTCCTGCTGACGCGATTCGACTTTCTTACCCGACGTCATCAGCTGCATGTAGTCGATGACCACCAACGACAGATCGTGGCGCTGTTTGAGTCGCCGCGCCTTGGCGCGAATTTCCATCATCGTCAGGTTCGGCGAGTCGTCGATGAACAGTGGCGCCTCGGAGATCTCGCCCATACGCCGCGCCAACCGCGACCAGTCGTCGTCGGTCATCGATCCCGACCTCATGTCGGCCAGTTTGATCTTCGCCTCGGCCGAGAGCAGTCGCATGACGATCTCGGTCTTGCTCATTTCCAGCGAGAACATGGCGCTGGTCTTGCCGTGGTGAATCGAGCACGACCGCAGGAAGTCCATCGCCAGTGTCGAATTGTGCGTCGGGACCATCGATTCGCCCGCGAGGTACATCGCCTCCGGGTTGTCGACCTGTACACACCGCACCGGCACCGAATCGACGGGACGGATCGCCACGATGCGCCGCACGCCCGACGCCCGGCGCAGTTCCTTGTGCCGAATCGCCTTGTGGTGCAACGTGAACACGTCGTCGTCGGCGTCGACGCGCACCCATCCGGTGGCCGACACCCGGTAGGTATAGCCAAGTCCCGCAACAAGATCCGCGACGACGGCAGTCATATGCCGAGTGGCCGCGGGCACGGTGATCCACCCGTCGTCCTCGACGATGGCCCGTGCGTCGAGCAGTCCCGCGAGCAATGCCCGACGCTGCGCGATCGATCCACGCAGGTACTCGAAGGGGATACGCCCACCGAGGTCGGCCATCAGCGTCATCACGTCGACGGGCCCCTCGGCGTCGATCCGCATCCCGATCTCGGGGTCGTCGAACGCCATTCCGGCAAGCGCCGCAACGGTATACGGCCCGTACACGTAGTGGCGATGCGGCAACTCCAGGGGCGCGGTGTTGCGTACGACGGCCTTGCCGACGTGGCCGCGCAGCACTCCGGTGGTCATCACGTCGCGCACACCGTCGACCTCTGCCGCCCACTGATGCTCCTCGTCGGCGACGAGGAGCGAGCCGTCGGAGAACTCCACCTCGTAGCAGGGCCGCTCGGTCATCACCTCGGTCGCCGCGACGACGGTGGTGGGCCGACCGTGGGCGTCGAGCAGCTGCTGCCCCACGCTCACGTTGCCCATCGTGGTCCAGCCGGTGGGCGTGGGCAGCGGCGTGTCGAGTGCCAGCGCCTTCCCGACACCGGGGCGCGCGGCGACGATGATCATCTGTCCGGGGTGCAGGCCGTTGGTCAGCCGGTCCAGGTCGGCGAAGCCGGTGGGCACGCCGAGCGAGATACCGCCGCGCGAGGCGATCGAGTCGATCTCGTCCATCGTCGGCTGCAGCAGTTCTTCGAGCAGCACGTAGTCTTCGGCGGTTCGCCGCTCGGTGACCTCGTACACCTCGGCCTGGGCGCGATCGACCACCTCGGCGACGTCTTGCCCCTCACCACCGGCGTAGCCGAACTGCACGATGCGCGTGCCGGCCTCCACGAGGCGCCGCAGGATCGACTTCTCCGCGACGATCTCCGCGTAGTACCCCGCGTTGGCCGCCGTCGGCACCGTCGAGATCAGGGTGTGCAGATACGGCGCTCCGCCGACGCGTTTGAGCTCTCCGGCACGCTCCAACTCCGCAGCGACGGTCACGGCGTCGGCAGGTTCACCCTTGCCGTAGAGCTCCAGGATCGCGTCGTAGACCGCCTGATGGGCCGGCCGGTAGAAGTCACCGGGACGCAACTTCTCCAAGACGTCGGCGATCGCGTCTTTGGACAGCATCATGCCGCCGAGCACCGACTGCTCGGCCGCCATGTCTTGCGGTGGTTGCCGGCCGAACTCCTCGGCGGGCAGCTCCTCGGGAGCCTCTTCATGGCCCCGATCGTCGACTACTGCCAAGTCCGTCATACCTCTCAAACGAAATGTCCACCCGATGACGCGCACGCGTCGGACCCTCTTGTCTTACCGTCGAGGTCTGACAAGTCGAGCGTGCGACGCCGGCACCTACCGCTCCGGGAACAGTAAAGCCCGGATGCACCAGGCTCAAACCGGCGTGTGGACAACTCTGTGAACAAACTGTGGACGGTTTGCCGACCGCGCAGGACTGCTTGTTGACCGCCTGTGGGTAACTTGGGGATTTCTGTGGAGAGTTGTCCGAAAACTGCAGGTCAGCGCCCAGAAATTTATTCACAGGCAAGATTTTTCGCGGATTTCGGCGTGTCACACCGATGTGAATGTCGGGCGTGTTGGCTCCGACGCACTGCCGACGGGCGTCTGACCCGAGCGTGAACGGCACGTTGCCAGTGGATCGGGGTCGGACGATCAGGACACGATTGCGACCTTCACGCACGTCGTCGACGCCGACGTGGTGGAATGGTCGGCGTGTGCCGTCGGGGCGGACCGGGGAGAGGACCTGTGATGAGAACCCGCTTGATGAGCGTGATCCAACGGGCCGTCGTCGCGACGGTCGCCGCGGCGTCGTTGGCGACTTTCGGCGTTCACGCCGCAACCGCGACACCGGTCGGGCCGCCGTTGCCCGTCGAGTTCGACCTCGCCAAGTATCACCCGGTCAATCCGGCGAAATATCAGTCGCTCGCCTTTGCCGACAACGGCCGCAGCTTCTTCGTCGCGGGCCGCTGGCTGTGCGCGTTCGGGCCGTCGTACCGGTACGTGAGCTGCAAGGGCGCACCGGCCACCGCACCGCCCCGAACGCAAGGAGCACTGATCTCCGGCGATCAGCAGGGTCCGTGGTGGGTCACACCGGCCGGCATCTTCGGGCCCAACACCCAACTCACCCCGACGTCGGGCTTCCGGCCCCCGACCCTGAGCGTAGGCAACCGGCTCACCGTCAACGGCAGCACGTGCACCGCGCCCCGGCCCGACGTCGTCGCATGCACCACCGGCTCCCGCGCGATGATCCTCACCGCGGCGTGGCACAAGTTCTTCTACCCGGCAGGCGACATCGCACACAACGCGAATCCCGCACCGCAGTACCTCCCGCCCCGCCTGCAGCGCTGGAATCAACTGCCGCTGTGGTTCTCACCGCCGAAGTAGTCAACGCTTTCTCCGCCGGTTGAGGCGGGTCGTGGCGCCAGTCCGCTGGTTGAGCCGGGGCCCGACGCGACTCCCCCGCTGGTTGAGCCGGGGCCCGACGCGCCGTGCTGAGCGAGCGCAGCGAGTCGAAGTAAACGCAGCGAGACGCGCCCGCGTCGAAACCATGGTGAGACGAGTTATCAACTGCCGCTCTGTGATTGGTGCGCTGGCAGCGTCGGCTTGCGTGGTTTCGACACGGGTCTTCGCTAACGCTCCGACCCGGCTCAACCAGCAGAGTAGACCGCCTTCGCTAACGCTCTGGCTCAACCAGCAGAGTAGACCGCCTTCGCCAACGCTCCGGCACAACCAGCGGATGATGCGTCACCCTGACGTCATCCACGACGTCACCCTATTGACAATGACGTCACTACGGCGTCAAATTGACGTCATGGAACTCAACGCATACGTCGACAATCTCCGACACCAATTGGCCGTCGCCGCAGCTGCCGGCGGTGACGACGCCCGCAGCCTCGCCGAACGCCTCACCGCGCCGCTCGACGCCGCAACCCGACTGATCCTGCTCGACGCCCTGTCCACCGCGGCGGGTGAGATCACCAGCGAACTGGCCCCCGGGTCCGTCGAGGTCCGCCTG
Source organism: Gordonia asplenii (assembly GCF_012933505.1). Classification (GTDB taxonomy): domain Bacteria; phylum Actinomycetota; class Actinomycetes; order Mycobacteriales; family Mycobacteriaceae; genus Gordonia; species Gordonia asplenii. The sequence continues at coordinate 103,386 of NZ_JABBNB010000023.1, read as the reverse complement.
CGCGGCCGCGACCCGGAATTCGTCGTGACACCACCCCCGACGACGCCACCGAGCACCCCGGAACCACCGAGCGCCCCACCACCGCCGTCAGTGGAGCCCGCCGACGACGGCACCACCGCCCGCGTCACCCTGCGCCTGCCCGACCACCTCAAACAGCGCATCGAGGCCGCCGCCGCGCGCGACGGCATCTCGGTCAACAACTGGCTCGTCCGTGCCGTCGCCACCACGCTCGACGCCGCATCCGCCCCCGCCCCCCGATCCACCCCCACAACCGGTGCGCAGTTCACCGGCTGGGTCCGCTGAGGAGTCCCCGACATGCCCGTTTTCACCCTCGACCTCGACCTCGCCGTCGGCGACGTCCACATCATCGCCTCCGACCGCACCACACCCGACGTCACCATCACCCCGCAATATCCCGACCGCGCGTCGTCGGTCCGCGCCGCCGAACAGACCACGTCGACGCTGCTCGGCGACCGACTGCGGGTGCACAACTCCACCAAGTGGCGGCTGCTCCCCCGGCTCGGCGCACCCGACTCCGTCGACATCGTCATCGATGTCCCGGCCGGCACCGCGGTCACCGGTTCGGTGTCCGCCGGCAGCATCCGCGCTGACGGCGCGCTCGGCCCCGTCGACCTCGACGTCTCCTACGCCGACGTCATCGTCGAGTCCACGGCGTCGTTGAACCTCAAGTCGTCGACCGGGGCGATCTCCGCGCGCCACGTCGACACCGACGTCACCATCAACGCCTCCTACGGTGCGGTCCGCCTCGGCGACGTCGGCGGCTCGACGTCGATCAAGAACTCCTACGGCAACATCTCGGTCGGCACGGCGGCGGGTCCGGCGCAGATCCGCGGCGCATACGGCTCAATCGACATCGAACGCGCCCTGGATTCGGTGTCGATCAAGACCGCGCACGGCAAGGCGTCGGTCCGCGACGTGCGGCGCGGCACCGTCAGCGCCGACAGTTCGTTCGGCGAGATCGAGATCGGCATCCACGACGGCACCGCCGCCTACCTCGACGTCGAATCCGCGCACGGCCGCTTCCACAACGAACTGACGCCGTCGACCGTCCCCGGTTCCGACGACGACACCGTCGCCGTCCGCGCCCGCACCAGCTACGGCGACATCTTCGTCACCCGCACTCTGACCGCAACCCCCAACCTGGAGAAGGATCTGTCATGAACGCCATCGAGATCTCCGGCCTACGAAAGTCGTTCGGCCACAAGCAGGTTCTGAACGACATCGATCTCACCGTCCCCGCCGGCTCGGTCTGCGCACTCCTCGGGCCCAACGGCGCGGGCAAGACCACCGCCGTCCACATCTGCTCGACACTGTTGCGCCCCGACGCCGGCACCGTCCGCATCAACGGCTACGACGTTGTGTCCCAAGCAGATTCGGTGCGCGGCGCGATCGGCCTGACCGGCCAGTTCGCCGCGGTCGACGGTCTGCTCACCGGGCGGGAGAACCTCCAACTGATGGCCGATCTACGTCACCTGCCACGCAAAGCCGGCCGCGCACGCGTCGAGGAACTCCTCGAGCAGTTCGACCTCCTCGACGCCGCGGCCAAGCCGCTGTCGAGTTACTCCGGCGGCATGCGCCGTCGGCTCGACCTCGCGATGACCCTCGTCGGCGGAACCCCTGGTACCGGCGAAACATCCACTGCCGCCGGAACTTCCGTCATCTTTCTCGATGAGCCGACGACCGGCCTCGACCCGCGCAGCCGCGCCACCATGTGGGACATCGTGCGCCGACTGGTCGACGACGGCATGACCATCTTCCTCACTACCCAGTACCTGGAAGAGGCCGATCAGCTCGCCGACCGGATCGCCGTCCTCGACGGCGGGCGCATCGTCGCGCAGGGCACGCCAACCGAACTCAAGCGGCTCGTGCCGGGCGGCCAAGTGCGACTGAGGTTTTCCGATACCGACGCGCTCGCCGACGCTCGACGCGCGCTGTCCGGTCACGACCTGCGCGCCGGCTCCGCCGACCTCACGCTCACTGTCGCCAGCGACGGCAGCTTCGGGTCGGTCCGCTCCATCGTCGACCGGCTCGACGCCGCCGCCCGCGTCGACGACATCAGTATCGCCACCCCCAACCTCGACGACGTGTTCTTCGCTCTCACTGACTCGAATTCCACTGTTGCACAGGAGGTTTCCCGATGAGTACGCTCACCCACGCCGTCACCGACTCGAATACGATGCTGCGGCGCAACATGCGCCACATGCTCCGCTATCCGGTGCTGACCGGACTCACCATCGGCACGCCGGTGATCTTGCTGCTGATCTTCGTCTACGTGTTCGGCGGAACTCTCGGCAACGGATTGCCCAGTGGCGCAACGGGTTCCGCACCCATCGGCGGCGGAACGGCGGCCTACCTGCGCTACGTGGTTCCGGGCATTATGCTGATCGCCATCGTGATGGGCGCGCAGGGAACCGCGATCACGGTGGCGATGGACATGCGCGAAGGGATCGTCGCGCGGTTTCGCACGATGGCCATCTCGCGGGCGTCGGTGCTGACCGGGCACGTCGTCGGTGCGGTGATCCAGACGATGCTGGCGGTGGTCGTCGTGTTCGCCGTCGCCGTGGCGCTGGGCTTTCGCACGTCGACCGGCGTGGGCAGCGTTCTCGCGGCGTTCGGCGTCATCGCACTCATCGCCGTCGCGTTGACCTGGATCTCCGTCGGCATGGGTATCGCAGCCAAATCCGTTGAGTCGGCGAGCAATACACCGATGATCCTGATGCTGCTGCCGTTCCTGAGCAGCGGCTTCGTGCCGGCTGACTCGATGCCGACGGTGATCGCCTGGTTTGCGAAGCATCAGCCGTTCACCCCGTTCATCGAGACCGTGCGCGCACTGCTGCTGGGTACGCCGATGGGTCATAATCTGCTGATCAGCATCATCTGGTGCGTCGTCCTCAGCGGCGTCGGCTACGCGTGGTCGATGCGGACCTACAACCGGAGTTCGCTGAACTGAACAGGCTTCGGTTATCTGGAATGCCGTTCGGTGCATATCGAATACGGGTGAACCCGGCACGAGTAGGCGCTGCGGCACCTACGCTGCGAAGCAAGAGTGACGACCCCGCAGACGGGAGGGCCATGCCCCTGTACCGATTCGAGTGCCCTTCATGCGGCACCTTCGACGCAGGCTTCGCGATGGCCGACGTGCCCGACACCCTCGACTGTCGGTGCGGTGAACCGGCCCGGCGTCGGATCACCGCACCGCGCCTCGCACGCGGGGGACGCGGGATGCGACTCCTCGACGCGACCAAGGCCACCGCGGAGCGGCCCGGCGTGGTGAATGCCGTGCCAGATGCTCGGCGCGAATCGGCATCGTCGTCGAATCCCTTGCACGCCAAGCTTCCTCGGCCCTGAGGACCTTGCAATGACGCACGGATGAAAGGAAGTCCCATGCCCGAAGTCGTCTTTCCACTCGATTCGTCGCGCAGCTTCACCGACCAGGAGAAGGTCGGCCACAACCGATGGCACTACGCGATTCCGCCTGCGGTAACCGTCAAGCCCGGCGACACGTTCCGGGTGCACTGCCGGGAATGGTTCGACGGCGCGATCCACAACGACGACTCCGCCGACGACATCCTCAACGCGCCGCTGAACACCGTGCACACGTTGTCCGGCCCGATCGCGGTCGAAGGCGCCAAGCCGGGTGACCTGCTGATCGTCGACATCGTCGACGTCGGGCCGATCCCGCAGGAGGACAGCGGACCGCTGGCCGGTCAGGGCTGGGGCTACACCGGCATCTTCGCCAAACTCAACGGCGGCGGATTCCTCACCGAGCAGTTCCCCGACGCGTACAAGGCGGTGTGGGACTTCCACGGTCACACCACCACCTCACGGCATGTGCCGCACGTCGAATTCACCGGAATCATCCACCCGGGACTGATGGGAACGGCGCCGTCGAAGGACCTGCTCGCCCGCTGGAATACACGCGAAGGCGCGCTGATCGCCACCGACCCCGATCGCGTTCCACCGCTGGCGCTGCCACCGCTGGCCGACGACGCCATCCTCGGCTCGCTGTCCGGCGATGAATTCGCTTCTGCCGCAGCCGAAGCCGCGCGCACCGCACCGCCGCGCGAGAACGGCGGCAATCAGGACATCAAGAACCTCACCCGCGGCACCCGCGTCTTCTATCCGGTGTTCGTCGACGGTGCCAACCTCTCGGTCGGCGACCTGCATTTCAGCCAGGGCGACGGCGAGATCACCTTCTGCGGTGCGATCGAGATGGGCGGGTTCATCGACCTGCACGTCGACATCATCCCCGGTGGAATGGAGACCTACGGGGTCGCGGAGAATGCGATCTTCCTGCCCGGCGGCGACGTCGGGCCGCGATACGAGCAGTTCCTGGCCTTCTCCGGTACCTCGGTCACCCTCGACGACGAGCAGCGGTACCTGGATTCGCATCTGGCCTACCAGCGCGCCTGCCTGCATGCGATCGACTACCTGACGAAGTTCGGCTACGCACCCGAGCAGGCTTACCTGCTCCTCGGGGCGGCCCCGATCGAGGGCCGGTTGTCCGGAGTCGTCGACGTCCCGAATTCCTGTGCGACGGTGTACATTCCGACGTCGATCTTCGACTTCGACGTCACCCCGGGCAAGGACGGCCCCACGCGTATCGATCCGGGGATCGGGGCGCCGCACTCGGCGTTCTGACCCAGACCCCACAACAGACGACGAACCCCGCACCTCGAAGGTGCGGGGTTCGTCGTTTAGTGCGGGGTTTGCGTCGAAGCGCGAATTACTCGGCGACGACGGCCAGGTTCAGCTTGGCCGACACACCGGTGTGCAGGGCGACGACGACCGGGTAGGTACCGGTTGCCTTGATGTGGCCCTTGGGCAGATCGATCGAACGCTTGTCGACGGACGGGCCGCCTGCCTTCTTGATGGCGGCGGTGACGTCGGCCGCGGTGACCGAACCGAACAGCTTGCCCGAGTCGTGGGTCTTGACGCCCAGCGACACGTTCTCCAGGCCTTCGAGAGCCTGCTTGAGTTCGTTGGCGTGCTCGACGCCGCGGACCTCGCGGGCTTCCTGCGCGCGGCGGATGCCTTCGACCTGCTTCTCTGCGCCACGGGTGGCCTTGATGGCCAGACCGCGGGGCAGCAGGTAGTTGCGGCCGTAGCCGTCCTTGACCTCGACGGTGTCGCCTGCGACACCGAGCTTGTCGATGGCAGCGGTGAGGATGAGTTTCATGTTCTTATCCCTTCCGCTTATCGGCCGGTCGAGGTGAAGGGCAGCAATGCCACCTCACGCGAGTTCTTGACGGCGACCGCGATGTCGCGCTGGTGCTGCACGCAGTTACCAGTCACGCGACGCGAGCGGATCTTGCCGCGGTCGGACAGGAAACGACGCAGCAGCGCGGTGTCCTTGTAGTCGATGACAGTCTTCTTGTCCTTGCAGAAGGTGCACGCCTTGGTCTTGGTGACCTTTTCGACGCGGACCTTCCGTCCTTTTTGCTTTGCCATGTATTGCTCCAGTTAGGGCCCGACGCCACGAGGGGCGTCGGAAATCTTTCTCAGAAGGGTGGTTCGTCGTCGTTTCCGCCGAACGAGCCCGACGACGCGGGGGCACTGCCCCACGGATCGTCGGCTTGCGTCGGCTGGCTCGATCCGCCGCCGCGGTTAGTACCGCCGCCCGAAGGGCCGCCGTATCCACCGCCGCTGGACGCACCGAATCCGCCGCCGCCGCTGTTCCCGCGCGAGGCCCGATTGACCTTCGCGGTGGCGTAGCGCAACGAGGGACCGATCTCGTCGACTTCGAGTTCCACGACCGTGCGCTTCTCACCCTCGCGGGTTTCGAACGAGCGCTGACGCAGCCGGCCGGTGACGATCACACGCGAACCCTTGGTGAGGCTCTCGGTGACGTTCTCCGCGGCGTCGCGCCAGATGTTGCAACGCATGAACAGTGCTTCGCCGTCTTTCCATTCGTTGGATTGACGATCGAAGGTGCGCGGCGTCGATGCAACCGTGAAGTTGGCGACTGCTGCCCCGGACGGTGTGAACCGCAGTTCCGGGTCGGCGGTCAAGTTGCCAACGACGGTGATGACTGTTTCGCCTGCCATGTGTTTCCCCTCGCTCTAGAAGCTGTGAAGTGGGCACTCGATGAATCGACTGCACCGGATTGAGTTGGAGTCGTGCCCCAGCCTATTCACCGGTACCGACATCCGTCAGAACTAGGACGCAGCGGGGCGTCGTTCGGTTCCATCGGATGTGAGATTCACTTACGCAGGACCTTGGTGCGCAGCACCGACTCGTTCAGCTTCAACTGACGATCGAGCTCGCTGACCGTGGCGGGTTCCGCATTCAGGTCGATGACCGCGTAGATGCCTTCGCTGTTCTTGGCAATTTCGTAAGCGAGACGGCGCTTGCCCCAGATGTCGACTCCTTCAATTTTGCCGCCATCGGTGCGAACAACATTGAGGAAGGTATCGAGAGAGGGTGCGACGGTACGTTCGTCCAGGCTTGGATCGAGGATGACCATCAATTCGTAGTGACGCATAAGACCACATCACCTCCTATGGGCTAGGTCGGCCGTGGACTGTCCACGGCAGGAGGGTCGCCTGCGTCGGCAACCGCTCCAAGATACACGACGCGGTGCTGACCTGCGAAATCGTGGACGTCGGGCAGGTTTCGACTCGCTGCGCTCGCTCAACCAGCGGAAGGGGGCGCGCTCGCATTACGGCCGCAGGCTGAGAACCCACCGCCGGCTGAGCCGCGAGGAGCGCAAGCGACGACCCCACCGCCGGTTGAGCCGCGAGGAGCGCAAGCGACGAGCGAGTCGAAACCATCGGAACCGTCCAGCTCAACGCGCGCTGGGCACCAGGACCGCGGACGCGGCGAAGAAGCACAGTGCGCCGATGAAGGTGCCGATCGATGCCACCGAGGCGTCGAGCGTTCCGCCGGCTCTCGTCACGAACGACCCGACCGCCGACACCCCGAACGCCACGCACCCGACGAAGTTGATCTGCGCCGACCACCACTGCGCGTCGCGCGGCGCCGGACTCGTGCCGGCACGCAGCGCGTAGAGCCCCAGCGCACCGCTGACGAGGAAGGCCACCGACCCCGCGGCGTCGGGGCTCCACACATTCTGTCGCTGCGCGACGACGCCGCTCGCCATCAACGCCGCCGTCGTGCTGGCGTTGAACAGTATGGTCCCGGCGAACTGAGTCGACGCCGAGAGCCAGTCGGCGCGCACCATCACCCCCGACCCCGCTGCGGGCACCGTCGCGGGCCCGCTGACCAGCAGCTGGATCAGTCCGGCTGCGGTGAAGAAGATCGCGCCGACGAAGTAGCAGATGTTCACGACGTCGGCGCCGGCCCAGCTCGCGAAGTACGGCGCCGACCCGACGGCGAACAGCGCCGACCCGATCATGAACCCGCCGCACTGCCGCAGCGGCGTCAATGCGAGGACCGCGCCCGGCGTCGACTCGTCGGAAGTCATGCCCCAAGGATCGCAGTGCGGCGATTGGCTCCCGGCACCCGCTACCACCTAACGTGTAGCTCATGTCTGACTTGCGCCCAGAACCGGCCACGACCAGACCGCCGGACCGCTGGCGCCGATACCTCGCCGGCCGCGGAACCGAGGCGCTCGTCCTGCTGAACTCGCTGATCATCACGTGCTACGCGCTGGTCTGGAGTTACTACTCGAAGGCCGTCTGCGGCGGGGCGCCGTACTTCCCCGACGGCCGCAGTCACGTGTGGCCGGTCGGCAATCCCGACGCCGCGATCCCCTGCTACTCCGACATCATGTTCCTGTGGGTCGGCCGCGACATCAACAACCACGTCTTCCCCTACATCAACGGTGGCATCGACGCGAGCGGGCACCTCTTCGGCGGCTCCGTCGAGTACCCGGTGCTGTCCGGCATGATGATGTGGCTCGGCGCGATCGGCGCCCACACCGACACCGGCTTCTTCACCCACACGGTATGGCTGCTCGTCCCGTTCGCCCTGGCGATCACCGTGCTGCTCGCCTTGTTGACCCGCTGGTGGGTGCTCCTGTGGGCGGCCAGCGGACCACTCGTGTTCTACGCATTCCACAACTGGGAACTGCCGGTGGTGTTCACCTCGGTGGCGGCGGTGGCCGTGATGGCGTGGGGCGCCTCGACGTCGCCGAGCACCGGCGAACGTCGAATGACGTTGCGCAATAGCGCGATCCTGGCGTCGATCCTGCTGGCCATCGGTTTCTGCCTCAAGCTCTATCCGGGCTTCTTCGTGCTGCCGCTGGCCGCCTACGTGTTGACCGGCGGCGGCTTCGCCGCCGCGAAGGGAGTCGACGCGTCCTCGGCGCGCCGGGCGCTGGACTGGGCCGGAGCGATCTGGGTGGCCGCGGCCGCGGCGATCACCGTGATCGTGGTGCAGCTGCCGTTCATGATCGGCGGCTTCGAAGGGTGGAAGGCCGCGATGACCTTCCAGGGCAAGCGTCGGGCCGACGTGGACACGAACTCCATCTGGCACTGGGGTTTTCGGTTCATCGTCGGGCGCAGCCACATGGACACCTACAACACGCTGGTGGGCATCCTGTCCCCACTGCTGATCCTCAGCGCGTGGTGCGTCGCGATGTATCTGGGCTGGAAGGTCTATCAGCGTCGGGGCGCGTTCCCGTGGATCGGAGTCGCCGCGGCGATGCTGGCCGGATTCATGGTGTTCCACAAGGTCAACTCGCCGCAGTACATGTTGTGGGTGCTGCCGTTCTTCGTGCTGCTGCAGATCCGATGGCAGGTGATCGGTGTCTACATCGTCGCCAACCTCGTCTTGGACATGACCATCTTCCGACTGTTCGGCATCATGAACTCCGGTGCGCCGATGAAGTGGTGGGTCATCGGTGGAGTCAACTTCGGGGTGTGGGTGCAGTCGATCCTGTTGGTGTACTTGATCTATGCCTTCGTCCACGCTTCCCTGCGCGAGCCGCTCGCGTCGATGGGGTTGCGCCGCAAGGTAATCGAGCCGGTCGACGCCGATCCGTCCGACGACGCCGAGCTGGCGCCGGCATGACCTGGCTCGGCGCGCCGACGCTGTCCACCGGCGCGGTCACGTTGCGGCCCTTGATGATCGACGACGCCGAGGCGATCGGCTCGCTGATCGGCGATCCCGAGGTCTTCCGGTGGTCGCCCGGCATTCCGCACGACACGGCGTCGGCCCTGACCTACATCGAGGCCGCCCAGGCAGCTGATCGCCGCGAGGCGTTCGCCGTGGTCGACGACGCGACCGGCGCCGTCGTCGGGTCGACGAGCTTCTACGACATCGACCCGGTAAACCTCAGCGCCGCAATCGGATACACCTTCTACACCGATGCGGCGCAGGGCACCGTGGTGAATCCGTCGTCGAAATACCTTCTGCTGCACCATGCTTTCGAGACCTGCGCAGCGGTGCGCGTCGTGTGGCACACGCATGAGAACAACGCCCGCTCACGCGCCGCGATCAGCAAGCTCGGCGCGACGTTCGAGGGCCTGCTGCGCAAGCAACTGCGCTTCGGCGACGGCTGGCGCACCACGGCGCAGTTCGCGATGATCGACGACGATTGGCCGGCGGCGAAGGCGAGATTGCTGGCGCGGATGGCAGGCCGGTGATGAACGCCGTCACAAACGCGCCGGTAGCCATCGTCACCGGCGCCGGATCGGGTATCGGTCGGGCGGTGGCTCACGCCTTGCTCGACGCCGGGTTCCGCGTCGCGCTGGCCGGACGCCGGCCCGAGCCGCTGGTGCAGACCGCCGGCGATCATCGGCAGGCCATGACGGTGGTCGCCGATGTCAGCCGCGCCGCCGACGTGGACGCACTGTTCGAGCGGACCGTCGACCGCTGGGGGCGCGTCGACCTGCTGTTCAACAACGCGGGCATCTTCGGACCGGCCGGCGCGGTCGACGAGATCTCGCTCGACGATTGGACGCGGACGCTCGACATCAACGTCACCGGCGCGATGCTGTGCACCGCGGCCGCGGTCCGCGTTATGAAAAGCCAAGTGCCACAAGGTGGTCGGATCATCAACAACGGATCGATCTCGGCTCACCGACCACGGCCGCGCTCGGTCGCCTACGCGGTGAGCAAGCACGCGCTGACCGGGCTCACCCGGGCGACCGCCCTGGACGGGCGACGCTACGGAATCACCTGCGGCCAGATCGACATCGGCAACACCCACACCGACATCACCGACCACATCGGCGTCGGCGAAGGCGCCGAACAGCCGGACGGTCGGCGCATCGTCGAGCCGACCTTCCCCGTCGAAGAGGCCGCGCGTGCGGTCTTGACGATGGCACTGCTGCCACCGAGCGCGACGATCGGTTCGCTGACCATCACCGCGTCGGGCATGCCGTACGACGGTCGGGGATGATCGTCGTCAGCTGTCGCAGGCGACGCCGTCGCCATCGCGATCGAGTCCGGACCGGTAGCCTGGCTCGCCCCGGCGTAGTGGTGCAGCTCCCGCGGCACGCGCCTGAGCACAGCTCGAGTAGTAGACGGACCCGCTGTCGGTCGTCGTCGGGTTCTCGGCGGTAGTCGTCCGAGTCGGAACCAGCCCGCGCGGTGTCGTCGTCCCCCGCGGCGTCGTCGTGGGGTCGTCGTCCCCGTCTGGGGCTGATGACGTTCGCGCACCCCGTGTCGCCGAGGGCGTGGCGGTCACTGTACTTACCTCCGTACTTACCTCCGTCGAGGTGACCGTCGTGGTCATCGTCACCGTGCTGGGCGTCGCCTTCTTCGCATCGTCGGAGCCACCTGAGATGGCGACGCACGAACCGCACATGACAAGAATCAAGACGGCGACCCCGCCGATGATCGCCAGCACCTTCTTGTTGACCCGATTGCCTGAAACGCCGTTTCCACTCGCCACGGAACCACGCTAGCCGCCGAACCGCGCATTCCCGGCATCGACGGGCGCCATTCCCCTGATCAGACGACAGCCGAACCATCGCCTCACCCTCGCCGTAAGCTCAACTGCCCGCCGTCGGGCACCCACTGTCTCAGGCGCCGGGCGTCGAGCCCGAGAACATCCCAGACGACCACGACGCACAGCGCGATCACCATGCCGGTACGGATCAAGACCGCGAGGGTGAACCACTGCGGCGTCAGCCACATGCGGTCGGTGTCGAGGTACTGCGACATCCGCGGAATCCAGATGAGCGCATCGATGACCATCCAGCTGATCAGCAGCCTGGTCCGGGGAATCGCGAGGACCGCCAGCGGCACCAGCCACAGCGAATACTGCGGGCTCCACACCTTGTTGGTGAGCAGATACGCGGCGACCAGCAGGAACATCAGCTGGGCCAGCGACGGCGGCTTCGGCGCGAGGATCGCGACAGCCACCACCCCAACGACCGCGAGGACCAGCAGAAATAGCGAGAGACCGTTCAAAACCGCAGTGTTCCACGTGAAACCACCGAGGTCGCGCACCACGCCGAACAACGAATCCGACTCGGCGGATCGGGCCAGCCCGTACCGGATGAACTCCGACCATCCCGTCGGATAGGCGAGGAGCACCGCCACATTGACCGCCGCCCAGGCCAGCACCGCCCCGACCGCCGCCGCGACGAATCCGGCGATCCGACCGTTGCGCGCACACAGCACGCCGATCGCCACGAAGAACAGCAGCGGATACCAGCTCGACGACGCCCCGAGTCCGATCGCGACACCGGCGAGTACCGGCGTCCAGCCGGGCCGCGCGTCGTCGGAGTCCTCGAAACGCGTCCACGCCAGCATCGCGAGCGCGACCATCGCGATGGGAATGGCGTCGAAGTTGGTGAACACGTGCACGATCACCAGCGGCGACAACGCCGCCAGCCACGGTGCCCAGACCCGGGTTCGCGCGGTGCGCCCGGTCGCCCAGATGGTGACCAGCCAGAACAGCGCCAATCCCAGGGCGACGAAGTTGAAGAACATCACCGCCGACAGCGCCGAGGGCAGCCCCCACTTCTCGTGCCCGGTCTGCCACCAGTCGGTGACCTTCGCGGCGCCGTACATGAACATGCCGGTGAGCACCGGATACTCCATGTAGCGCTTCACTTGCACCCCGCTGGAATCCTTCTCGAACCAGTAGGTGCGATACGGAAACGACGCGGTATCCAGATGCTCGTTGCCGTAGAGAGCGATGACGTCGGAATAGCACAGCGCGAAGAACTGCCGCTGGTTGCGCCAGTCGAGGTCCAGTCCGCCCTGTGCGGTCCGCGACGCGCTCGACGACGCCGGGTCGACGGGCCGCTGTTGCAGGCACCCCGCCTTGCCGAACCAGCCGAGCGCCAGGCCGATGAGTGCGAGTCCGAACAGAACCCGGATCGGCGTCAGATACTTCTGCCGCCCGACGACGGCGTGGCGCCCCACCGGCCCGCCGATCACCGAACTCGCCGGTGCCACGACCGGGTCCGACAGCGACGGCGACTCCCGCTGCGCGTCGACGCGAGAGTCGCCTGCCAGCGGTTCCGGCGACTCGACGTCGTCGGATGGGCGCTGCGAGTCGGTGACGGTCACCGACCGTTACCCGCCGTTCCCGGTGGTATCGCCACCGGTGCCGTCGCCTCCGCCGGTCGTGTCGCCACCGGTGGTGTCGCCTCCGCCGGAGTTGTCGCCGCCGTAGTTACCGGAATTGCCTCTGCCGTGGCGCGGACTGCCGCCCGGCAGCGGAATGGTCACGCCGGGTGCCAGGGTGAGGTTGCCGTCACCGCCGCCGTTGTTGCGACCGCTGTTGTTGCTCCTGGTCCGCGGCGGGGTGTAGGTCACCGGCGGCGGCTCGTAGGGCACGCCCGCCTGACCGCCGACCGCGGCCGGCTCGGGGAACTGCTTGATCGGCTGGCCCTGCAGGGCGCCGTCCATCGACGCCTTCCAGATCTGCGCCGACAGCCCGCTGCCGTACATCGGGCCGCCCCAGGCATTCTTCAGCGCGATGCCCTGATCCGTGCCGACCCACACGGCCGTCGACAGCTGCGGCGTGTAGCCGACCATCCACGCGTCCTTGTTCTGGCCGGTGTCGCCGAGCTGCGCGGTACCGGTCTTCGACGCCGACGGACGGGAACCGTAGGTGTCATCCGACAGGCCGTTGCCGTTGGAGTACGAGGCGATCGGCTCCAGTGCCGCGGTCACGTTGTCGGCGACCTTCGCCTCGAACACCCGCTTGCCCGGATCCTTGGCCCGGTCGAAGAGCACCTCGCCCTTCGACGTCTCCACCTTCTGCACGAAGTGCGGGGCACGGTAGATGCCCGACGCCGCGAGAGTCGCGTACGCCGAAGCCATGTCGATCACCCGCGACGGGTACTGGCCGAGCACCACGCCGCCCTCGACTCCGCCGTTCTTGTCCTGCAGGGTGTGCGGGATATCGCCGAAGGTCTCCGCGACGCCCGCCTTGTGCGCGGCGTCGGCGACAGCCTGCGCCTGACCGTTGAGGTCCATCATCAGTCGGTAGTACACGGTGTTGAGCGACATCTTCATCGCGGTGGCGAGGTTGCAGGTGCCGCAGCTCTCACCGTCGGAGTTGGTGACGGTGAGGCCGCCGGTGGCCTGATAGGGCGACGAACTGTACGTCTTCGACAGCGGGATGTCCTGCTCGAGGGCGGCGATCAGCGCGAACACCTTGAACGACGACCCGGTCTGCAGGCCGGCCTGCGCATGATCCCAGCCGAGGCCGTCGCTGCCGCCGTAGTAGCCGCGCACGCCGCCGGTGGCCGGGTCGATGGACACGATGGCCGTGCGAGTGGTCTTCTGCTCACCCTGCAGCTTGTTCTTGGCCGCACTGACGACGGCGGCCTGCACCTTCGGATCGATGGTCGTGGTGATCTTCAGACCCTCGGTGCGTACCTGCTGTTCGGAGATGTTGAGCGATTCGAGCTCGGCGAGCACCTGCCGCTTGATCAGCCCGTTGGGCCCGGGGTCGGCCGTCGTCGAATCCTCCCGATAGGCGGGCACCTTCGGGTACTTCATCGCCGCGCGTTCGGTCTTGTCCAGGGCGCCGATCGACACCATGCCGTCGAGCACGTAATTCCAGCGGTTGAGCGCGGCTTCCGGGTTGGTCTCCGGGTCGTAGTACGACGGCGAGCGAATCGACGACGCGAGCACCGCGGCCTCGGCGGTGGTCACCTTGCTGATGTCTTTACGGAAATAGGCCTGCGCGGCGGCGGACACGCCGTAGGCGCCGCGGCCGAAGTAGATGGTGTTGAGATAGGCGGCCATGATGTCGTCTTTGGACCACTTGGTCGACATCTTGGTCGCGATCGCGAGTTCCTTGAACTTGCGGGTGTACGAGTGCTCGTCGCCGACCAGCGCGTTCTTCACGTACTGCTGGGTGATGGTCGAGCCGCCGCCCGCGTCGTCGCGGCCGGTGAACTTGCCGAGCACCGCGCGCGAGAGTCCGCGTACCGAGAAGCCCGAGTTGGTCTGGAACTCGCGATCCTCGGCGGCGATCACCGCGTTCTGCACCGACTTGGGGATGTCGGAGATCTTGACGTCGGTGCGGTTGCCCTCCGGCGGGACCACCTTGGCGATGGTCTTGCCGTTCGTGTTGAGGATCAGCGCCACCTGGTTCTGCTTGATGTCGCCGGGGCGGGGCACATCGGCGCTCACGTAGACGGCCATGAACGCGATGATCGCGATCAGCGCGACGGCGGGAACGCCGATGCCGACGAGTCCGACCACCCACGAGATGATCTTCTGCCTCTTCCGCACCGACTCAGTCTTGGTCGGCTCTTGCCCGGTCCTGCTGGGCGAACCATTTCCGGCTGACATTCAAGTGCCCTTCGTTTTGCTGCACGGTCTGACGAACAGGGTACTGATGTCCCGGTCGCTTGACGAAACTAAACGTCGAGCGCGCAGGCGAGAGCCCGGCGTCGACGAGGGGTTATTTCGCGACTCGACGCGTACGCGTTCGAGTGGGTCGCAGACCTAAAACGAACGACTGGACCAAATGGTTCCAGTGACATGTGCGACACACCTCGACGACGTGCACCGAGAACTCCTCGAGAACCTCGGCCATCCGGTCGAGTTCAGCCGCCGAACGCGCCGAGCCCGACGCCTGACCCAGTTTGTCGCCGAAGATCCACGACACCATCGTGACCTTCTCCTTGCGGCAGATGGGGCAGGTGACGTCGCTGGTCGCGCCGTGGAATTTCGCCGCCCGCAGCAGATACGGGTTGGCGTCGCAGACCTCGCTGACAGCGGTGCGCCCGGCATACACGTCGGACAGCACCGACTTGCGCGTGAGCGCGTAATCGATCAACTCCCGTCGCGTCGCGGGCTGCCGTTGCTGTTGCACTCGTTCAGCCTAGCCGGGTGGTCGTCGGGCGCGTTGGCGCCTGCGGCAAACCCACGCAGTTACCCACGGTTATATCGGCGCGATACATTGGGTGTACTATCGAAACCACCGATTCCGGTGATAGGGCAATCGATTGCAAGGAGGCGACACATGCTCGAACTTGCTGTGCTCGGACTCCTTCTCGAGTCCCCCATGCACGGCTACGAGCTCCGCAAACGTCTCACCGGCCTGCTCGGCGCGTTCCGGGCGTTCTCCTACGGCTCCCTCTATCCGACGCTGCGTCGGATGCAGACCGACGGCCTCATCGTCGAGGACGACGGCCCGCAGGGCGTCAAAGTGCGCCGAGGACGCCGCGTTTACCAACTGACCGACACCGGCCGCGCCCGCTTCGCCGAACTCGTCGCCGACACCGGTCCGCAGAACTACACCGACGACGGGTTCGGCGTGCACCTGGCCTTCTTCAGCCGCACCCCCGCCGTCGCGCGCATGCGCATCCTGGAGGGTCGTCGACGCCAGGTCGAGGAGCGGCGCGAAGGTCTGCGCGAGATGGTCGGACGTTCCCGCGGATCGTCGGATCGCTACACCCGCCAACTCCACGAGCTCAGCCTCGAATCGAGCGAACGCGAGGTGCGCTGGCTCAACGAGCTGATCGCCGAGGAGGCCAACGGGGAACCGACCGCCCCGATGCCGTTGGGACGCGAGCCCCATCGCAACGAAACCACGCTCGACCAAGATTTGGGCGCCGACGAACCGACGGTTCCGTCCGACGCTCCCAGTGAGAAAACCCCGGTGTCGCGGCAATCGGCCACGACGCCTCCTAGAAAAGGAGAACCCGACCATGGGTGAGCCCAAAAAGGTGCGTGTTGCCATTGTGGGCGTAGGTAACTGCGCTTCATCCTTGGTACAGGGCGTCGAGTACTACAAGGACGCCGACGAGACCGCGACCGTTCCCGGTCTGATGCACGTCACGTTCGGCGAATACCACGTCCGCGACGTGGAGTTCGTCGCCGCGTTCGACGTCGACGCCAAGAAGGTCGGCTTCGACCTCTCCGACGCGATCGTCGCCAGCGAGAACAACACCATCAAGATCGCCGACGTCCCGCCGACCGGCGTCACCGTGCAGCGCGGCCACACCCTCGACGGCCTCGGCAAGTACTACCGCGAGACCATCACCGAAGCCGACGGCGAAGGCGTCGACGTGGTACAGGCGCTCAAGGACGCCAAGGTCGACGTCCTGGTCTCCTACCTCCCCGTCGGCTCCGACGACGCGGACAAGTTCTACGCGCAGTGCGCGATCGACGCGAAGGTCGCCTTCGTCAACGCGCTGCCCGTCTTCATCGCCTCCGACCCCGAGTGGGCGCAGAAGTTCGTCGACGCCGGCGTGCCGATCGTCGGCGACGACATCAAGAGCCAGGTCGGCGCCACCATCACCCACCGCGTGATGGCCAAGCTGTTCGAGGATCGCGGCGTCGCTCTGGACCGCACCTACCAGCTCAACGTCGGCGGCAACATGGACTTCAAGAACATGCTCGAGCGTGAGCGGCTGGAGTCCAAGAAGGTCTCGAAGACGCAGGCCGTGACCTCGAACCTGAAGGGTCAGCTGGCCAACAAGATCTCCGACAAGAATGTGCACATCGGTCCGTCGGACCACGTCGAGTGGCTCGACGACCGCAAGTGGGCCTACGTCCGCCTCGAAGGCCGTGCCTTCGGCGACGTGCCGCTGAACCTGGAATACAAGCTCGAGGTCTGGGACTCCCCCAACTCGGCCGGCATCATCATCGACGCCGTGCGTGCGGCGAAGATCGCCCTCGACCGCGGCCTCGGCGGCCCGATCCTTCCGGCCTCGGCGTACCTGATGAAGTCCCCGCCGGTGCAGGTCGCCGACGATCTCGCTCGCGAGCAGCTCGAAGCCTTCATCATCGGGGCGGACTAGGGAGACACACTCTAGCTAGGACGGTGCTGATTAACGCCGAAACGTCCCTCACCCGCTGGTTGAGCCGGGACGGAGCGCAAGCGGAGTCCCGTGTCGAAACCTCGCAAGACGACGATGCCAACGAATCCAAACGCCTTGTGACAGTTGTCAATTCGACTCACCTTGGTTTCGACGCGGGCGCGTCTCGCTTCGCTCGTCGGGCCCGGCTCAACCAGCGGGTGGGCGCCGCCCGTTGGATTGATCAGCACCCTCCTAGCTAGCTGGCGGCGTCGACCGCATCCGGCGATACCACTCGAACCCAGCACCTTACGAGGTGCTGGGTTCGAGTCGTCTGCGCGACCGGGTCCCGGCAGGCGACTCAGACCCGACACCGTACGGCGTCGAGCCTGAGCCTTTTCAATATGGTCTTGGGTGGAGCTATCCGGTGTGCCCGCAATTGGTACAGAACACCGCGCCGGGCTGCATCGGGCTCCCGCAGGATCGACAGTTCGCCGTCGCCTGCAGCGAGGATCCGCACGCTCCGCAGAACTTGCCGCCGGTGGTATGTGAGCCACAGCTGGGACAGTTCACCGTCACCGGCACATTGACCTGCTGACCCCGCATCCAATCCTGTTCTGCCGCAGCATCTCTCATCTGGTAGCCACGCGCCGACGCCTGTGCCCGGGCAAGGTCGTGCTCGGCCAGCGGCGAGCAGTTCTGGCACATGCCGACGCGCCCGTTCCAGCACGACGAGCACACCCACGATCCGCATCCGCCGCAGTGTTTGAACTGCTGCTTGACGGCTTCGACGGCCCGCGCGTACGCCTTGTCCTTAGCACTCGATGCTCCGCCGTAGTTGCTGAACATTCCACCGAAGCTGTCCGCCGCGCTCGAGACGCGGTACGCCTGCCCGCCGATGAGGTCGCTGACGCCGCGGACCAGACCGCGGAATCGGGACACGTTGTCCGCGGCGAAGTCGCTGCGGAACTCGGTGCTGCAACGACCGCAGTGGAATTCCCACTGGAAGCCGTTCTGATTCGACAGATCTGAAACATGTCCGGTGAAGCCGGTGTTGTCGCTCACCTCGATAATTGTGCCGCACGAAACGCGCGACGGCATGCGTGATCGGCTACTCGAATTACCCGTTGACCAGTGACGACCGCTATCGGCGTTTCGCGGCCTTCGCGGCGCGGCCTCCATGTCGCGGCCTACATCGGCAGCGGCCCCAGGACGTCGGAATGGCCGTGCCTGCGGCACCAGCTGGTGAGGTAGCGGGCGTGCAGACCGCACCATCGGTACACCGCCGACTGGGTCAGCGGCAGGGATTCGTCGTGTTCGCCGCGGCGCGTGATGATCGGCCCGAGGTAGGTGGTGGCCACTTTGTTCGCGGTGTTCGGTGAGACCTTCGCAACCCTCGCCAGCGAGGCGTTGTCCGACGCCGCCCCTGACGCGATGGCTCCGGCCAGACGCCCGGCGGTGTGCCCGCGCTGGCCGACGAACAGCTCGTAGAGCGGCGGCTTCGACCGTGCGGTCGGCGGCGGGGGCAGCGTGCGGCCGAGGGCGAGCGTACGCACCGCGTCCATCAGCGCGGGCAGACCGTCGGACTTGGAGATCACCCCGGACACTTCCGGACGCATCCGCGCCTCCTCGAAGTGGTCTTGCTCCATGCTGTGCCCTTGGCACGCAAGCAGCACCGGCGCCAATCGATTCGCGGTACGCAGGACGTCGATCGCGTCGAGGCCGTCGAAGACCCATTCCATCTCCGGGCGGTTCCAGATCAGGTCGGCGGCCACGACGTCGAACCGCACGTGCCCCGCCACGCTCGCGATGTACTCGGCTTCGGTGGTGGCGACGACCACCGTCGAATCGGCGAAAGCCGCTTCGAAGGGGCCGGCTACCACTCGGCCGAGCGGCGATGCCAACAAGATTCGCATTCCCGTCACAGGCATGATCATGCCCGACTCTCATGAATCATGCGTAATTGCGCACGGTGCTCGAGACTTTGGGTGCCCACGAACCCATTATCGCGCGATTCGTGTCGCAAGAAGTGCTGACTCTCGGTCCCATTCGCCGGAATCTTGTTAGGCCCAGTCATTTTGTGCTGCGGCCCAGTCTTTGAACCGAGGTTTCCGCAATGTACGACGTTTCCGTTCCGTGCCCCGCGATCACCCCGACGACACCGGTCGTCGCGGTGATCGCCGAGCACGACATCCTCGACGACGCCGTGGTCGCCCTGGTGGAGAAGCTTGGTTTCGTCGCAGTCGTCCACGACGTCGAATCGCCGGACGCACGCCGGCCCGGGTACGCGGTCGTCGTGATCACCCGTTCCCCGCACCGCTACGAACCGCTTGCCGCGAGCCCCGCCTATCGACTCGCGACCATAGTCGGCATCGGTGTCAGTGACGGTCAGCCGGCCTCCGTGGGCGCAGTCGCCACCGCGGCGGCCACGACGAAGCTGTCCGCCGTCCTGTCCGAAGCCTGTCGTCATCACCCGCAGATGCGAACGCCGCGCGCCGATCCCGACCCATCGCCGCCCGAAGGCCGCGTCCATCTCACCAGCCGCGAGCTGGAGGTGCTCGGCACCTACGTGTTCGGCAAGACCATCGGCGCGACCGCGCGTGCACACACCATCAGCGAAAGCACTGTCCGCGAACACTATCGCCGCGTGAAGCAGCGGTATGAGGACGCCGGGCGGCCCGTCGGAAACAAGGCTCAACTACTCCTCGCGCTGGTCGACGACGGCTGGCTGCACACCAAACCCGCGCACCAGAAACACTCCGTTGAGTGGCGCGACGTCATCGAAGGAACCTGACATGCCCGACCATGCCCGCACTCAGACACCCGACATCCTCGTCGTCGGGGACGGAACCGCCCTCGACTACGCAGTCGTCGCCCTGGTCGAGAAGTGCGGCTACCTCGCCGAGGTCGTCGAACCCGAGGCGCTGCGCGTCACGACGCCGCGCGTGGCGATCTTCCGCACCGACGCTCAGTTGCGGCGCGTGATCGCGGCGCTCGACGGCGCCGGGCGAGTCACTCTGGTCGGGCTGGCGCCATCGCCGATGTCGCGCACGAACGCCGGAGTACGCCCGGTCATCTGGCTGCGCGGGCCGCACGCGGACAGTGCGCTCGGACGCATCCTGCACGATTACGTCGGCGCCGCGACCGACCTGTCGGACCGCGTGCACATCAGTTTCCGTGAGCGCGAGGTGCTCTCGTCCTATGTTCTCGGCGCGACCGTGGAAGTGACGGCCGCCGCTCATCACATCGCGGTGAGCACCGTCAAGACGCACTATCGGCGGGTCGCCGAGCGCTACGGAGAGGCCGGGCGGCCGGTCACCAACAAGACGCAGCTGCTCGTCGAGATGGTCGCCGACGGGTGGGTGATCCCGGGCCGCAGCAACGTCGCGTGAGCGCCTCGCGTACCGCTTTTGCCGTGTTCTTCCGCTCTGAGTGAACGCACACCATTCACTTGTACGATGGGCTCGTGTCACGCCTTTCACCTAGGGTGAGGGGACTTCGCAACCTGATCCGCCACGTCGATCGACAACCACATTTGGAGGAACACTCATGGGCGTTAGCCTGAGCAAGGGCGGCAATGTCTCGCTGACCAAGGAAGCCCCCGGTTTGACCGCCGTCGCGGTCGGCCTGGGTTGGGATGTCCGCACCACGACCGGCACCGACTTCGACCTCGACGCGAGCGCGATCGGGCTCAACACCGGCAAGAAGGTCGTCAACGACGGCTTCTTCGTCTTCTTCAACAACCTCAAGTCGCCGGAGGGCTCCATCGAGCACACCGGCGACAACCTGACCGGCGAGGGCGAGGGCGACGACGAGGTCATCAAGGTCAACCTGGCCGCCGTGCCCGCCGAGGTCGATTCGATCGTCTTCCCGGTCTCCATCTACGACGGTGAAGGTCGCAGTCAGTCGTTCGGCCAGGTCCGCAACGCCTATATCCGCGTCGTCAACCAGGCCGGCGGCACCGAGATCGCCCGCTACGACCTCTCCGAGGACGCCTCCACCGAGACCGCGATGGTCTTCGGCGAGCTCTACCGCAACGGCGCCGACTGGAAGTTCCGGGCCGTCGGCCAGGGCTATGCGTCCGGCCTGCAGGGCATCGCCAAGGACTTCGGCGTGAACGTGTAACCGCCGCAACACTTTTCAGACACACGCCGCCGACGCCGGGAACACTCCCGACGTCGGCGGCTCGTCTCATCGGCGCCCGCCGCCCCGACGAATATCGCCCGATTTGCCAGTTATGTAGGATAGTTCGGACCGACACACCCCTTGACCGTGCTCGAAAGGCCATCGTGGTTCTCCGAATATTCGGCTTGTCCTTCGTCGTCACCGCGATCTCGCTGGTGGTGGCACTCGTCTACGGCGGCTGGGAGGCCGTCGCACTGACCGCCATCCTCGGCATCCTGGAAGTATCACTGTCCTTCGACAACGCCGTCATCAACGCGACGGTGCTGCGCCGGATGAGCGACTTCTGGCAGAAGATCTTCCTCACCATCGGCATCGTGATCGCCGTGTTCGGCATGCGACTGGTGTTCCCCCTGGCGATCGTGTGGATCACCGCGGGTCTCAATCCCGTCGACGCCCTCGACCTCGCGCTCAACCCGCCGTCGGATCCCAACGCCGACAGCTACGAATCGCTGATCACCGCCGCGCATCCGCAGATCGCGTCCTTCGGCGGCATGTTCCTGCTGATGCTGTTCCTCGGCTTCCTCTTCGAGGAGAAGGAACTGACCTGGCTGTCGTGGATCGAACGCCCGCTGGAGCGGATCGGCAAGCTGGAATCCCTCGAAGTCGTCATCGCCACCGCGCTGCTCGTCGGCACGGCGTCGTTCCTGGTCGACGACGAGCATCGCGCGACGGTCATGATCGCCGGTGCGCTCGGCATGATCACCTACATGCTGGTCAACGGCCTCGGTGAGCTGTTCAACGTCGAAGAGGAGAACGTCGAGCACGAGCTCGACGAGCAGGCGGCGGCCGCGAAGCGCACCGGCGGGCCGTCGGAGCTGGCCAAGGCCACCGGCAAGGCTGGCTTCTTCCTGTTCCTCTACCTCGAAGTGCTCGACGCCTCGTTCTCGTTCGACGGCGTGATCGGCGCGTTCGCCATCACCGCCGACCCCATCATCATCGCCCTGGGCCTTGGCTTCATCGGCGCGATGTTCGTCCGGTCGCTGACCGTCTACCTGGTACGCAAGGGCACCCTGAGCGAATACGTGTACCTCGAGCACGGCGCCCACTGGGCGATCGGCGCGCTCGCGTTCATCCTGCTCTACTCGCTGAGCGGGGTGCACATCCCCGAGGTGGTCACCGGCCTGGTCGGGGTGGTGCTGATCGCCGCTGCGCTGGTGTCGAGCATCATTCGCCGCCGACGCGAGGAGGCTGCGACCGTCTGATCGCAAACCCTGCACAACGGGTCATCCCCAGCACCCATGAGGTGCTGGGGATGACCTGTTGTGCGGGGTTTACGCCGCGTCACATCTGGTTCTGACCCAACTGTTGCTGAATCTCGGCGTTGATCTGCTGCAAGCCGCCGGTCGACAGTCCGGGCAACTGGCCACTGATCTCGCGGACGATGTTCTGATCGTTGATCACCTTCTCGCTCGACTGCACCAGTACGGTTCCGGCGCCGGTGAAATCGAACTGGCGCTCCTCCCCGGAGCGGATACCGAAGCGATGTCCGGCCGCGGCGATGAAGCTCGACACCCACGCCTGGTCGTAGTGATGACTCGGCGACGGGCAGTCGGCCCAGCCGACCATCGCCTCCGGGTCGACGCGCACCGGCGGCTCGACGAACATCACCGGACCGTTCGACGACGCCAGGAACTTCCCGGTGCCGACGAGCGTGACGAAGCCCGGGACGATCGACTGGTTCAGCGACAGATTCGGTTCGAACGCGAGAAGGTTCGCCGCGCGGATGGTGAGGTTGCCGTTGTCCTCGAGGTCGTAGGAGTTGATGTCGTAACCGCGGTCGCCGATGATCAGCTTGCCACTGCCCTCGACGACCACGTAGTCGCTGAGATAGAGCGGCGCGGAGAACTGCTGTGCGACCATGTGCAGCAGCTGCCCCTGCAGGCCGTGGGTGAGCGCGGTGAAATTCATCTGCCCGTAGTAGGCGATCATGGCGCCCTTGGACATGAACCACGGACGGGTGAGGTCGATGCAGAACGCGTAGGTGTTGTCGGGGATGTTGTCGTCGGACGGCAGATTCTGCGGGTTCCAGACGGTGTTCAATTGGCTCACAGTCGATGCTCCGATGCTTGGACGTACACCACACCCTGTCCGGTGCAGTCGAGTTGGAATCCTTCGCCGCCGGTGCGGCCCATGTTGCGCAAGCTCACCGTCGAGCGCAGGCTCGTCTGAATCTGCCCCACCGACGCGGCGAACGCCTGCGGGTCGACGGTCAGCGGCCGGTTGGGCGACACCGGCAGTTCGATGAAGCCGCCGTGGCCGAGGATCACCGCCGATCCGGCGCCGGTCAGTTGCGTGGTGAACATTCCCTGGCCGGTGGCCATGCTGCCCGCGGCCGACCGCAGGGCACCCATCAGCCCGCCGCCCCGACCGCCGCCGCCCACTCCGACGCCCGACGACGTCGTCGACACGATCGTCGCCTGCAGCCCCTGCGAATACGCCAGCAGCCGCGACGCCTCGACGCGCATCTCACCGCCCGGACCGAATTGATTCGCCCCGCCCCCGGCACCCAGCTCGACCACCGCGACGTCGAGCCCGCGGTAGCCGTAGTGCACGGTTCCGTTGCCCTGCGCGATCATCGTCGCCTCGTGTTCGCCCGACATCATCCGGCCGGCCATTCCGGCCAGCCCGCCCAGGCCACCCATTCCGCCGCCCATCCCGCCGGGGATCTGATGCGGCTCGAACCACACCTGGCCGGTGTAGAACAACATCGCGCCACGCCGCGCGGTGATCTGTCCGGCCTGGGCCAGATTGACCGACACGACTTTGCCGTTGACCTTGGTGAACATCTCCTCATCTCCTATCGTTCGGCCGGTTGAATGGATACGACGCCGTTGCCGTCCCACCGCAGTGAGAACGCCTCGCCGCCGCCCTGCCCCATCGCCGATCGCCAGGAGACGTCGGTGAGGAACGACTGCGACATCTGGCCGCGCGCGCACACGAAGGCATCCGGGTCGACGATGAGCGGGTACTGCGGCGTCACCTGAAGGTGAATCAGCGGGCCGCCGCGCGACAGCAGCGCCACCTGCCCCTGCCCGGTCACCGTGGTCGTGAACAGGCCCTGCCCCGACATTCCGCCGCGGACGCCGGCAAAGGTGATGTTGGTCTGCAGGTTGGGCGTCAGCGCCAGCAACTGCTGCGACTCGACCTGTAGTTGCTCACCGGCGAGGTCCACGACGGTGACGTTGGCGGCGTCTTGGGCCAGGTAGACGATGCCGGTTCCGGAACACTCCATCAACGACAACCCCTCGCCGGTGGCGCGCTGCTTGATCCCCGCCAGCAGTCCGTCGCCGCCGCCGAAGCCTGCGGACTTGAATGACACCTGACCCTCGAAAGCGATCATCGAGCCGCTCAACGCCCTGATGGAACTGTTGTTGAGATGAGCCTCGACGACCCGCTTCGTCTTCGAAACGAGTTGCATGCGCTGGAATCCTTCGTCGGAGTGATTAGCGGGCGAGCGGCCGTTCACGCGGGATCCGGCCCGGACGAACTAGACAATAGCGCCACGCGGTGACCTTCAGACAGCCTCGCACAGCATTTGCGCAGATGGGTCATTTACGTAACTCACGGATGTCCGGTTCGGCCGGTACCATCGCGGGTGTCGATCACCGGGGGCAGCTCTCGCCCCCTGTCAGAGAAAGGAGTTGCCGATGACCATCTCCGTGGAGCCCGTCCACAAGTCCCTGCGATACTTCGATCACCTCGCCGCGGCCGGTATCGAGCGACTCTTCCTCAACCGGCCGGCACCGTTCTCCGATTCCGATCCGCGCGAACGCCTCGCCTACGCCCTGGGCGCCACGCTGTATGTTCCCGGCACCCGGCCCGACCTCGCCGCCACCATCGCCCGCCGTTGCTCCGACGGCGTGCGTTCAATGGTCATCGACCTCGAAGACGCCGTCGCCGACGACGAGTTGGAGGCGGGTCTGGCGCAAACCGTGTCCGCGCTCGACGCCCTCGCCGGAACCTCAGCGGGCGGGATGCTGTTGTTCGTTCGCACGCGTACGGCCCGCGACATCGGTCGTCTCATCGACCAGCTCGGTCCCGGCGTCGACGCACTGACCGGATTCGTCGTGCCGAAGTTCACCGCCGACTCCGAGCCGTCGTTGGCCGCCGTCGTCGACGCCAGCTCCCGCGTCGGCAAGCACCTCTATGTGATGCCGGTCCTGGAGTCCCCCGAACTCGTCCACGGTCAGACCCGCGACATCCAGCTGCGGGCGATCGCCGAACTGCTCAACCGCTACCGGACCCACGTGCTCGCCGCCCGCATCGGCGCCACCGACATGTGCGGCGTGTACGGCATCCGCCGCGACCGCGACCTCACCATCTACGACGTCGCCGTGATCGCCGACGCGATCAGCGGGATAGTCAATTACCTCGGCCGCCGCGATGATTCGGGTTTCGTCATCACCGGACCGGTCTGGGAGTACTTCGCCGATCACGAGCGCATGTTCCGGCCGATGCTGCGCACCACCCCGTTCGCCGAGCACGACGCCGTGCGGTTCCGTCAGCAGTTGGTCTCCCGCGACCTCGACGGTCTGCTGCGCGAGATCGCCCTCGACCGCGCCAACGGCATCCACGGCAAGACCGTCATCCATCCTTCGCACGTCTCGCCGGTGAACGCGCTGTCTGCGGTCACCCACGAAGAGTATCTCGACGCCCTCGACATCACCGAGGCCAAGACCGGCGGCGTGCGCGCCTCCACGTACGGGAACAAGATGAATGAGGCCAAACCCCACCGCAATTGGGCCGAACAGGTGCTGATCAGAGCATCGGTGTTCGGTGTGACCAATCCGGGCATCACCTTCGTCGACCTACTCACCGAGCTGGTGACGCCGAGCTGATGATCGGATCCCCGACACCCTCTCCGCAGCCGCAGTGGACCTCGCAGCACCTCGGGCTGACCGTTACCAAAACCTCCTGGCGCACAACCGATCTGGTGATTCCCGGCCTCCGCCGCAACCCTCGCCGCGCCCATCTGCTGGTCTCCACGGTGCTCGGCAAACACATTCCGACCGACCCGAATCGGGTGCGCGAGGCGGCCGACGCGCTCGCCGATCATGCCGCCGAGGCCGTCCGTCGGCTCGCACCGACGGTGGCCCCGGCCGAGGCCACCGTCTTCGGATTCGCGGAAACGGCAACGGGTTTGGGTCATGGTGTCGCGGTTCGTCTGGGAAGTCGATGCTATCTGCAGTCGACGCGGCGGTCAGCCCCCGACGCCACCGTCTACGGCGAGTTCACCGAGGGCCACTCGCATGCCACGCTGCACCTGATTCAAGGGCGCTTTCCGCCCCCGTTCGCCGAGCGCCCAAGCGAGCTTGCGAGCTTCGGTGTATCGAGACGCGTCGACACCCCCGCCCAGCGCGCCCCCCTCATCCTCGTCGACGACGAAATATCCACCGGCGCAACGGCAATCGATGCCATTCGGTCTCTGCACGCCATCTCGGCGCACCCCGCCTACGTCGTCGCCTCGCTCGTCGACATGCGCTCGGACGCCGATTGTCGCGCCAACACCGCGGCCGCACGAGATCTCGGCGTCGACATCGAATTCGTCGCGCTCGCCAACGGATCGGTGACACTGCCCGACGCCCTGCCCGACGCGGTCTCGGACCTTACCCCCGAGCCGTTCAATCCCGTTGCCGCACAGTCCGGTGCGGTCGATTTCCTCTCCGTCGACTGGCCTGCCGACGTCCCCGACGGCGGACGTTTCGGCTTTCACGCCGACGACGCCGCGGGATTCACCGCTGCGGTCTCCGACGCGGCGACGCTGATCCGCGCCCGGCTGCGAGAGGGCGGCGTAGTCGTCGTCGGGCACGAGGAGTTGATGTATCTGCCGCAGCGAATCGCGCAGGCCCTGGCCGCCGACGGGCACCGGGTCGGTTACCAGACGACCACTCGGTCGCCCGCCGTCGTGCTCGACGAGCCCGGCTATCCACTCCGTCGAGGCTTCGAATTCGTTGCGCCGGAACCTGATTCGACGGCCCGGCGCTACCTCTACAACGCCACCCTCGACGCGGCGCAGCCCAGCCAGCTCGTCCTGGTCGTCGACACTCCCGCCGACACCGCCGAATTGCGTTGTCCCGGAGGAGTTCTCGAT
This sequence comes from Gordonia asplenii, assembly GCF_012933505.1. Lineage (GTDB taxonomy): Bacteria > Actinomycetota > Actinomycetes > Mycobacteriales > Mycobacteriaceae > Gordonia > Gordonia asplenii. The sequence goes on along the minus strand of NZ_JABBNB010000023.1, from coordinate 75,954 downwards.
GTGCTCACGCGGGCCGGTCACGATGTCCTCGTCGTCGTCGTGGCGGCTCCCACGCAAGCGGGACTGCGCGACGCCCGCGCCCGACGTCAGGAAGTCCGTTGATCGACACTCTCGTCACTCCGCCACTCACCGGCCCGACGTTCGGCTCGTACGCACCCGACGAGGTCACCTGGCTGCTCAAGGATCTGTCCGGCGTCGAGTTGGAAGCCGATGTGGCGATCCGTGAGGCCAAGATCCAGGCCGGGACGGCGCACTACGCCGAGTCGTTGCCGGTGGAGTATCAGCCGACCGAGTCGTATCGACGGCTCTTCGACGAGACTCTGTCGGCGTCGGCGCCGCGCCTGGCCGAAGCGGTCGGGACGGTCACCGACCTGTTGCTCGCCGACCGTGGACCGGATCTGACGCTCGTCTCGTTGGCCCGGGCGGGCACACCGGTCGGGGTGTTGATGCGACGCTGGGCCGCGCATCGGCACGGTGTCTCGCTGCCGCACTATGCGGTGTCGATCGTGCGCGACCGCGGCATCGACGCTGTCGCTCTCGATTACCTTGTCGCACATCATGATCCCGCGTCGATCGTCTTCGTCGACGGTTGGACCGGAAAGGGCGCGATCGCCAAGGAACTCTCGGAGGCGTTGCGCCAGTACGCATCTGCCGGTGGCCCGCAGCTCAACGACGACCTCGCCGTGCTCGCCGACCCCGGCTCCTGCGTCCGTACCTTCGGCACCCGCAGTGACTTCCTCATCGCATCCGCGTGTCTCAATTCGACGGTGTCCGGCTTGGTGTCACGGACGGTGCTGAACGACGCGCTGATCGGTGCGGGCGAATTCCACGGCGCGAAGTTCTATCGGGAGCTCGCTCCGTACGATGTGTCGAATACGTTGCTGGACACCGTTTCCGGCCATTTCGACGCCGTCGCCGAAGCTGCGGCCACCCGTGCCGCCGACATCGCCGCCGGCGACCGGGCACCGACCTGGTCGGGCTGGGCATCGGTCGAGGCAGTCCGGGACCGGTACGGCATCTCGTCGGTCAATTTCGTGAAGCCCGGCGTCGGGGAGACCACCCGCGTACTGTTGCGCCGCGTCCCGTGGAAGGTCCTGGTCCGCGATGCCGATGCTCCCGAACACGCGCACATCCGGCTGCTCGCCGCGGATCGCGGTGTGCCGGTGGAGGTCGTCGACGACCTCGCCTACTCGTGCATGGGCTTGATCGCACCGGTCGACGGCGACGCCCAGTGAGCACTCTGATCGCGACCGACCTCGATCGCACAATGATCTATTCACGAAATGCCATGGGCGAGAAGCAGTTCGCGAACGTCGACCCGGTCTGTGTCGAGATCTACGACGACGCCCCGCTGTCGTACATGGCGCGGGCCGCGCTCACGCGGTTGACGTCGTTGGCGCAGCAGGTGTCCGTCGTGCCCACCACCACGCGCACGCCGGCGCAGTTCACTCGAATCAACCTGCCGGGCGGCCCTTTTCGCTTCGTGGTGACCAGCAACGGTGGCGCGATCCTGGCTGACGGCGTGCGAGATCCGCAGTGGGACAGTCACATCGCGGCACGGACCGCGGCGGACGGGGCGTCGTTGGCGGAGGTCACCTCGGCTCTGCGCGCCCGCATCCCGACCGATGGTTGGGTGCGTAAGATGCGCATCGCCGACGATCTGTTCTGCTATCTCGTCGTCGAGCCCGACGAGCAGCCCGCGGACTTTCTCCCCGACTGGCAGGAGTACTGCGCCGCGCATGGTTGGAGTGCGTCGCAGCAGGGCCGCAAGATATACGCGGTGCCGCTGGCGGTGACGAAAAGCGCTGCGGTGGACGAAGTTCGACGCCGCCTGGTCGCCGACGGCACGCTGCCCGCGGACCACATCATGCTCGCGGCAGGCGACGGCTGGCTCGACAACGACCTGCTGCTCTGCGCCGACAAGGCCATCCGTCCCTGCCACGGCGAATTGGAATCGCTCGGCTGGCAGGCGCCGAACCTGACGGTGACCGCCCAGTCGGGCGCACTGGCGGGCCTAGAGATCCTGGAGTGGATGAATACCGAAGTGCTGCAACGCGAGTACCGCACAGAGGAACCTGATCCGGTATAGCTCCCTTCCCCACGTGCCGAAACGCAACCCACCGCTCCCCGAGCGCCGAACGCCTCTTTCGCTCCCCCGAGCGCCGACGCGACGAACGAACCCCTCGCTCCCCGAATGCCAAACGCCTCTTTCGCTCCCCGAGCGCCGACGCGACGAACGAGCCCCCTCGCTCCCCGAGTGCCGAACGCCTCCTTCGCCCCCCGAGTGCCGAACGAGCTCGCGAGTTCGGTGTAACCGCCGTGCTGAGTGACCGCGAGGAACGAGCGGTTGTATCGAAGTAGAGGGGCCGGCGAGACGAAGAACCCAACTCGACCCGAGCCATGTCGAGCCACCCTCACACCCGATACAGGCGCACCGCGTTCCCCCACAGCACATCGTCGATCAGCTCATCGCCGACGGCCTCGTGAACCACCTCGACGTCGCCGTCGTCGAACGCCCTGGGCGCCCGCGTCGACGGTAGATCGGTGCCGAAAACCAAAGCGTGCGGATCGATTTCGACGATCCGGCGCATGGCGGCACGGACATCGACGTCGCCTCTGCCGAAGCCGGTCGCCTTGACTCGTGCTCCGCTCTCGACCAGTCGCAGGAGTTCGGGCAGCCCGGCGGCACTGAGTCCCAAATGGTCGATGCTCACCGCGGGCAGTCGAGTCAGCATCGGCGCCAGGTCCGGGAGATCCGTCGAGTCGATGTACAACTCGGTATGCCAGCCGGCGAGATCGTGGACGCGACGCGCGAGCCGGTCCAGATCGTCCAGCGACGCCGACCCACCGCGTCGAACGTTGAATCGCACCGCGCGCACCCCGGCGGCGTCGAGCTCGACTATCCGTTCGTCCGACGTGTCCGCCGGAATCTGCGTCACCCCGACGAACGCGCCCCGCAGCGTCTGCAGTGCGTCGAGCAGATACGACTGATCGAATGCCTGGAACGATCCCGACACCACCGCCCCGCCGGCGACACCCAGCCGCCCGACGCGCACCGCGTAGTCGGCGGCGGTGAACATCGGTGGCAGGTAACCGTAGTTGGGTGTCAAGGGAAATCGCGGGTCGACGATGTGCAGGTGGGCGTCGAAGATGCGCCGAGCGCTCATGGAACCTCCGTGCATGTCACCATCTTCCTCGGTTGTCCGACGGGATTGTCCGACGAGGAGCCCAATCCCGACAATACGGAAATCATTCACCCGACTCACATGTCGGCCGGATGCTATACCCTGCGGGCATGAGTGATCTCGCCAAGGGGCAGAACGGTCCGCTGTCCACGTCCAATTTGTCGGTGTCGATGACGCTGACCGCGCCCGCCGATCTGTCGGCGCTGCTGGTCACCGCCGCGGGCAAGGTGCGCTCCGACGCCGACTTCGTGTTCTACAACCAGCCGACCGGCCCCGGCGTCACCCTCAGCAGCGGACCGAGCGGCGCGACGCTGCAGATCAACACCGACAACGTGCCGTCGGACATCGATCAGATCCGCGCGGTCATCACGCTCGACGACGCGTCGAGCAACTTCGGCCGCTTCCCCGCTCCCACCGCACACGTCGCAGACGCCAACGGCACCGAGCTCTTTCGCTATGTCGTCAACGGCCTGAACACCGAGTCGGTGGTCATCGCGCTGGAAGTGTATCGGCGCCAAGGTAATTGGAAGGTCCGAGCCATCGGCCAGGGGTACGCCGGCGGCTTCGCAGACCTGGTCCGCGACCACGGCGTCAGCGTCGACGACGCCCCGACTCCGCCACCCAGCGCTCCCGCACCGGCACCGGTGCCGGTGCCGGCAGCTGCTCCGACTCCCCCTGCTCCCACGGCCCCGCCGACCCTCGACTATCCGGCGCCGAACTACGGCTACGGCACCCCCGCGACCCCGTATCCGGGATACGCCCAGCAGCCGGCGCAGGCCCCGCAGCCGCCGCAGGCCCCGACCTATCCGGCGCCGGTTCCCCAGCAGCCGGCTCCCGCCCCCGCCGGCGGTGAAGTCAGCCTGACGAAGGCTCGCCCGGTCAGCTTGACGAAGGGGCAGAAGGTCACGCTGCGCAAAGACGGCGGCGTCGCGCTCACCCAGATCCGGATGGGTCTGGGGTGGGATCCGATCCGCAAGACCGGGCGATTCGGCAGCCGCAGCGCCAACATCGACCTCGACGCGTCAGTGGTCATGTTCGCCGGTCACACGCCCTTCGACATCATCTACTTCGGCAATCTGCGCACCCCGGATGGCTCGATCGTGCACACCGGCGACAACCTCACCGGCGAAGGTGAAGGCGACGACGAGGTGATCAACGTCGACCTGACGCGTATCCCGCCACACGTCGACACGCTGCTCTTCATCGTCACCTCTTACCGCGGGCAGACCTTCGAGCAGATCGACAACGCCTTCTGCCGCCTGATCGACTCGACGTCCGACGCCGAGCTCGCCCGCTACACGCTCAAGGGTGGTATGCCGTTCACCGCGATGGTGATGGCGACCATCGTGCGCGCGGGCGGCGAGTGGAAGCTGCACGCGATCGGCGAGGGCCTCAACGCGAAGACCCCGGGCAAAGCCGTGCCGCACCTCGGACAGTTCCTGGGGCGGTAGCGCTTCATGTCGGGTCGCCCCCACTGAGAGGAGTCGGAGGGCCGACCTCTGATCAGCCGGGAGGGAGCGACAGCGGGTGTGTCGCACTTAAGAGTTGTATGACGTTGCGTTTCTCTGCCGGTTGAGCCTGAATTCACCGACGGTAGGCCCCATCTGCTGGTTGAGCCGCGAGGAGCGCAAGCGCGCCGTACTGAGCGAGGCGCTAGCCGAGTCGAAGTGACGAGCGTGTCGAAACCTCTGTACCACAATGCATTTGATTGCAGCGCACTTGTCGAACTGTTATGGAATCGAACATCGAGGCGTGTGCACCCATAGGGTGCACACGCGACACTTGCCGGGTGACATCGCGATATTGGCGCGGACCGTCGAAAGTCGTTGTGGCTGAGAAGTTTCGACACGGACTCGGCTAGCGCTACTTCGACTCGGCTAGCGCCTCGCTCAGCACGGCGCTCGGACCGGCTCAACCAGCAGAGCGGCGCTCGGACCGGCTCAACCAGCGGAGGGGACCAGCAGGATGCGGCGCAGCAGGGTGCACGCAAGATATCAATACCATTAGGAGCGACACCTACCGGGTGTCGACGCGTTCGCGGGACCGGGCTCAACCAGCGGGTGCTCGGACCCGGCCTCACCGGCGGCCGTACCTACTCGACGGTGAACCGCCTCATATCCAACCCCGTCGCCCCGTTCGGTATCGGCGACGACGGGGTCTCGATCTGCGCCCGACCGTCGGCGTCGATCGCGCGGCAGGTCACCGTGTGCTTGCCCGGCGTCGCGGCCCAGGTGTAGTGCCATTGCCGCCAGGTGTCGCGGGAGTACTCGGTGGCGACGTCGGCAGTACGCCATGGCCCGTCGTCGATACGGACTTGCACTTCGCGTACGCCGACGTGCTGCGACCATGCGGTCCCGGCCACGACGACGTCGCCGGGCGCGAACGACGCACTGGACCTCGGCCGGTCGATGCGCGATGCCAGCTTGATCGGCCCGATCGCCGACCAGCCGCGGTCGGTCCAATAGGCGGTGGCGTCGGCGAATCGGGTCAGCTCCCAGTCCACCACCCATTTCGTCGCGGACACGTAGCCGTACAGCCCGGGCACCACCTGGCGCACGGGGTAGCCGTGCTCCACCGGCAGCGCGACCCCGTTCATTCCGATCGCCAGCATCGCATCGCGACCGTCGGCGACGACGGAAACCGGTGTGCCACAGGTCCATCCGTCTGAGCTCGTCGACAACAACATGTCGGCGCCCGCATGCACGCCGACCCGGTCGAGCAGTGTCTTCATCGGTACACCCAGCCAGCGCGCGTTGCCGATGAGGTCGCCGCCGACCTCGTTCGACACGCATGTCAGCGTCACGTACCGCTCGATCAGGTCCATGGACAACAGGTCCGTCCACCGCACGCGCAGTTCCCGATCAACCATCCCGTGGATCCGCAGCTCCCAATCGGCCGTCGTCAGACTCGGCAGGCGCAGCGCCGTGTCGATCCGGTAGAAGTCGCTGTTGGAGGTGACGAACGACGTAGCGTCGGCGACCTCGACACCGGCGGGAATCGGCTTCGACGCCGACCGGGGAGCCGGCAGCCGGACGGCGAGCCGATCTGCCACGGTCCGCGTCGTGTCGGCGAGCATCCGCCGACCCACCCCACCCGCGACGACTGCCAGCGCGATGATTCCGCCCGCGGTGAGAACGAATCGACGGGTGACGCCCTCGGCCTCCCCCGATACCGACGATCCGCGCAACATCCCGACCAGCACCCGCAACACGATCAGGGCGACCACCGCCGCGGCGGCCGACGGAATGGCGTACGTCCAGACGGCGGTCGGCCGGTCCAGCGCGGCACCGACGCCGAGCACCCCGAACAGCACCACGATCATGACGCCCGCGGGCGGTCGACGACGTTCCGCGACACCGCACTCTGCGGCGAGCAACGCGATGACGACACCCATCCCCACGAACAGCGCCAGCTTGTCGGAGGTGCCGAAGGTCGTGATGACCCACTCGCGCACCAACGTCGGCGTGCGATCGACCACCGCGGAGCCCACCGCCACAAAGGGCGCGGCGTCGGGTGAAACCATCGTGGCGACCAGTTCGCCGATCGCAAGCCCCGACCCCACCGCGATGACACCCGCCAGCGCAGCCGGCCAGAGTCGGCTGCGCTGAGCGGGAGTAGTCATGGCTTTTAGAATCCGCCGTCGAGGTATTCCGCGTAGGCGGGCAGGTCGAGTTGCCCGTGCCCGGACAATCCGATCACCACGACTTCCTCGCGATCGCTGTCGGCTACGTAGGCGGCGCATGCGGCGATGGCGTGCGTCGATTCCGGCGCGGGCACGATGCCCTGGGTGCGCGCGAAGGTGACTCCGGCGGCGAACGCATCGTGCTGCGAAATAGCCTGTCCCTCAACGAGTCCCAGCTCGACGGTGTGACTGAGGGCGGGCGCCATGCCGTGGTAGCGCAGGCCGCCGGCGTGAATGGGGTCGGGCACGAAGTCCATCCCGAGGGTGTGCATCTTCAGCAGCGGGGTCAGCCCGGCGACGTCGCCGTGGTCGTAGCGGTACTCGCCCTGCGTGATCGACGGGCACGCCGACGGCTCGGCCGCGACGATCCGCGGGTTCGACCGTCCGGCGAGCTTCTCCCGCAGAAATGGGAACGACAGCCCCGCCAGATTGGAACCACCACCCGCACAACCGAATACGACGTCGGCGCCGTCGGCCTCGACGGCGTTGAGCTGCGCTACGGCCTCCTGTCCGATCACACTCTGGTGCAGCACGACATGGTTGAGCACCGAGCCGAGTGCATAGCGCGCGTCGGGATCGTTCGCCGCCACCTCGACGGCCTCACTGACCGCCATGCCCAGGCTGCCGGTGGTGTGGGGGTCTTTGGCGAGCATCGCGCGGCCGGACTCGGTCAGATCCGACGGACTCGGGTGAACGGTGCCGCCGTAGGTCTTCATCAGGTAGCCGCGGTACGGCTTGGAGTCGTACGACGCCCTGACCTGCCATACCTCGACGTCGATGCCGAACTGCGCGCCCGCGAACGACAGCGCACTGCCCCACTGCCCCGCGCCGGTCTCCGTCGTCAGCTTCGTGACGCCGTCGACCGAGTTGTAATAGGCCTGTGCCACAGCCGAATTGGTCTTGTGGCTACCGACCGGGCTGACGCCCTCGTACTTGACGTAGATCCGGGCCTTGGTGTTGAGCGCCTGCTCGAATTTGCGGGCGCGGAACAGCGGCGACGGTCGCCACATCTGGTAGATCTCGCGGACGGGCTCGGGGATCTCGATGTAGCGTTCCGGGGTCACCTCCTGGGCGATCAGTCCGGCCGGGAAGAGCGGCGCCAGGTCATCCGGGCCGACCGGCTCCTTGGTGCCCGGATGCAGGTGCGGCGGAATCGGCTCGGGCAGGTCGGCGGCCAGGTTGTACCAATGCGTCGGAACGCCCGCGGTGACCAGCTCGGGGTTGATCGCTTCGACGGTGGGTGCGATTTCAGTCGTCATGGGAACAACTGTAGGAGATGTAGATCACAGCCCGCTGCCCCGGCTTTGGGGACGCCGAAACGCCCGCAGATCAGAATGTCGTATTCGTGTTGTCGGCGATGGTGAAGCCGTGACCCGACGCGTCGCTCTTGCACGTGACGCCCGACGTCGCCGTCGTACACGTGAATCCGGTCGCCGACAGACGTCGACCGTAGTCCAATGCCGGCGGTTCCACACCGGTTCCCGGACCGTAGATCACCCCGCCGGTACACACGAACGACACCTCGCCGTCGGAGTAGACCTGCAGACCCCGGCCCCAGCCGACAGACTGCGGACACGACGCCGGACGCGGCGGGACCGGCTGCGTCTTGCCGTGGCATCCCGCTGCAGCCCTGCGACCGTCACGATTGGAGATGATGCCGCAGTGGAACTTTCCGCTCGGCGACACGAAGAAGTAGCCGCCCTCCTGCTGGTATCGAGCTGCGTCGACGGTGCCGGTCTGATCGGTGGGGCCGGACTGATCGGTGGGCGCGGTCGTCGCGGGCACAGCACTCGACGAAGTCATGGTCGACGCCGTGACCGTGACCGTCGAGACGCCCGACGACGTGCCCGCATCGCCGCAACCCGAACCCACCAATGCCAGCGCCGCGATCGCCGACGTGAACAGAAGTCTTCTCCGGTTCATCATCTCGCTCCGTTTCGTCGACGACGATGCCAGTATCCTTCGCAATTGCGACGTTCGTCGTGCAATCGGCCGATTGGGACCACCTCGAACGTCCGGCCGCGGCGGGGTGCGCGCAGAGCGACACCGGCCACCTCACATCAGGTGATACTCCTGCCGCGGCCTGCCTGTCCCGCCGTACTGCAGACTCATCCGCAAGCGGCCCGCGGCCACCAGATTGGCCAGGTGGCGTCGAGCCGTCGGCGCCGAGATGCCCACCCGATCGGAAACGTCGTCGGCGAACAGCCCCGTCTCCGGCCCCTCGAAGAGCGCCAGGATCTTCTCCTCCGTCGGCGACGCCGGCGCGCTGTCGCGGCCACGGGTTCCGAACCGCATCGCCGACAACGCTTCATCCACCTGCCGCTGATCGACGTTGCCGCTGGACAGCAAACGGCGGTAGTGGGCGTACCCGGCGAGCCGACGCGCCAGCTCGGCGTCGTCGAACGGTTTGATCAAATACGTCAACGCTCCCGACCGCGTCGCCGCGCGGATGGCGTCGGCGCTCGATTCGGCACCGACGATGAAACAGTCGCACGGTAGTTCACCCGCCAGGTCGATGCCGGAACCGTCGGGCAGGTAGACGTCGAGCAGCGCGAGGTCGATATGCCCGACGTCGGGGTCGGTGAACGCGGCCCGCGCCGCACCGACCGACCCCACCTGGGCGCTGATCCGGAAGCCACGCACCGCGGAAACGATCGCCGCGTGCAGGCGTGCGACCCGAAAGTCATCGTCGCAGATCAATACTCCGAGCTCACTCATGCGCCACTCCTGTCTCCACTGACGTCGGTCCGATCCTCGCTCCGCTGGTTGACCGCGAGGTTTCGACACGGGACTCCGCTAACGCTTCGTCCCGGCTCAACCGGCGAGGTGAGTCACTCAGCATCCAGCGCCCCAGGTAGTTTCGCCACGAAGACCGCACCGCCGAGCTCTGATTCGCTGGCCTGGGCCACCCACGCGTCACCGCCCGCGCGGCGGCAGATCTGCCGAACCAGCGCCAGTCCCATACCTCGGCCGCCCGGCACCGCGTGCCCGTCCTTCGACGTGACCCCCTCGGTGAACACCCGATCGGGATCGTCGAACACGACTCCCGGACCGGAGTCGGCGACGGTGACCCACAGCGTGTCGGCGTCGGTGAGCAGCTCCACGTCGACCCTCCCGTTCTTCGACGCCGGGTCGGCGGCGGCGTCGAGCGCATTGTCGATGAGATTGCCGACGACCGTGGTGACCGCGACCGCGTCGTCGAGCACCCCGGTGACCCAGGTCTGCGCGCCGAGACTCAACACCACGCCGCGTTCGCGGGCCAACGCGGCCTTGGCGTCGAGGAAGGCCGACAGGTGCGGTTCGTCGACGTTGTCGAGTCCGGTCAATCGCGTTCCGCGCGAACCCGACCCGGTGATCTCGTCGAGATAGTCGACGGCCTCGGCCACGTGGTCGTGGCGCAGCAGCCCGGCGAGCACGTGCAGCCGGTTGGCGGTCTCGTGCCGCTGGGCACGCAGCGCTTCGCTCATCGATCGGATGGCGTCGAGCTCACGGGTCAGATTCTCGACGTCGGTGCGGTCGATGACGGACATCACGATGCCGAGGTCGCGGCCGTCGACGGTCACCCGATGGGAGCTGACCAGCACGATGCGGTCACCGACGGTCGCAGCGATCGGGACGGTCTGTGGGACGTCGAGCAACTGCTGCAGGCGCGTGGTGAGGCCGAGGTCCGCGCGGGCGGTCCCGACCGGAGCCGAGATCGAAAGCAATTGTCGCGCTTTGTCATTGATCACTCGCATCCGCCCATCGCGGTCGACGGCGAGCACACCGTCGGCGAGCGCGTGCAACACGGCGCGTTGCTCGGTGACCAGAGCGACCAGCTCGTCGGGTTGCAGGCCGAGGGTGAGCCGACGCCAGCGTCGTGCCAGCAGCACCGCACCGGCGATGCCGACGGCCAACGCCACCGACGCGAGCCCGACGGTGAGAAGAATGTCGCGGCGGGTGGCCTCGGCGACCTTCTCGGTCGATATCCCGACGCTGACGAACCCGATGACGGCGCCCGATGCATCGCGGACCGGGACCTTGCCGCGCACCGATTCGCCGAGGGTGCCCCGGTCGGTTTCCGCGACGTCGTGGCCGGCGAGGACGTAGTCGGGGTCGGTCGAGACGCGCCGGCCCAGTTCGTCGGGATCCGGGTGGGCGATGCGGATCCCGTCGCGATTGGCGATGACGACGAAGAGGACGCCGGTGCGTCGAGCGACATCGACCGCCTCACGCTGCAGCTCGCCATCGGCGAGCGCCGCGGCGTCGAGGCTGGTGCCCTGGTTGGCCGCGACGAGACGCGCGACGTCGGGGTCGCCCGCTACCGCATGTGCGACGGCGACGGCCCGCTGCGCGTACTCGTCGCGCATGTCGTCGTCGACATTGCTGATGCGCCAACCGAATCCGACGATGAGGCTCAGCGCGATCACCACCACCTGCAAGATCAGCACCTGCCCCACCAATGACACACGACCGGCCCGCGGGACCGGTCGTGTGTCAGGCGCCATGAGGTGAGCGTAATTGGGCGCGGGTCAGAACGGGATCGCTCCGACAAGGCAACCGACGGTCAGCATCACCACCGAGACGACGGCGGCACGCCACAGCACCTTCTTGTGGTGGTCGGCCAGCGGAACGGCGGCCAGCGCCACGAGCAGCAGAATCGCGGGGACCAGCGGGCTCTGCATGTGGACCGGCTGTCCGGTGATGGATGCGCGGGCCATCTCGGTGGGATCGATGCCGTATTTCGACGCCGTCTCGCTCAGGACCGGCAGCACCCCGTAGTAGAAGGCGTCGTTGCTCATCAGGAAGGTCAGCGGGATGGAGAGCACGCCGGCGACGATGGCCATGTGCGGGCCCATCCAGTCCGGGATCGCGCCGGTCAGCCAGTGCGCGAGTGCCTCGACCATTCCGGTCCCGGTGAACACACCGGTGAGGACGGCGGCGGCCAGCACCATCGCGACGACGGACACGATCGACGACGAGTGGCGGGTGATCGCGGCCTGCTGATCCTTGACGTGCGGGAAGTTGATGATCAGCGCCAGCCCGGTGGCGATCATGAACAGGACCGGGATCGCGACGACGTCGGCGCCCAGGACGGCGAGCAACGCGATGGTCAGCGCGGCGTTGGCCCACAGCAGTTTCGGTCGGAGGGTAGAGCGGTTGGGATCGAGAACTCCGGTGAAGGCGTTGTCGTCGCCGGTGTTTGCGGTGCCGGTCGATGCCGTACCCGTCGACGTGGTCTCCACGGCGTCGACGGTGGCGTCGGCGGATCCGCCAGCCAGAGCCGGGGACTTGCGGGTTGCGACCGATGCGAGGATCGACTCACGGATCTCGATCCGGCCGATCCGACGCCGCTCGAGAACACCCAGGTGGTAGGAGAACGCGAGCACGACGACCATCGCGGCGATCAACGAGGGGATCATCGGAAGGAAGACGTCGGAGGTGTCGATTTTGAGGGCCGACGCCGCGCGGGCCGTCGGACCGCCCCACGGCAGGATGTTCATCGTTCCGTTGGCCAGGCCCGCGGTGACAGTGAGGACGACGGGGCTGACGCCGAGCTTCAGGTAGAGCGGCAGGAGCGCCGAGGTCACGATGATGAAGGTCGTCGAGCCGTCTCCGTCGAGTGACACGATCGCCGCGAGCACCGCGGTGCCGACGACGAGCCGCGCCGGATCGTTGCGGACCAGGCGCACCACGCCGCGGACGATCGGGTCGAACAGCCCGACGTCGATCATGATGCCGAAGAAGATGATGGCGAAGAACAGCATCGCCGCCGTCGGGGCGAGGTCTTTGATGCCGTCGGAGATCATGTCGCTGATGCCGAGTCCGGCGCCGGCGAACAAGCCGAAGGCGGTGGGCACCAGGATCAGTGCGACCACCGGGGTCGCACGTTTCGTCATGATGAGGAACATGAACGTGGCCACCATCGCGAGGCCCAGCGCTACCAACATCGCTTTCTCAATTCATTCGTGGAAGGGATTCCGGCCACCCGGCGGTGACTTCGGTTGTGAATGAGTGTCGAGGTGGTGGCGGTCACAGTCACGCTTGTGAGCGTTAGTCGCGTTTTGATCGTTTTGCTCACCGCGCTGATACGGTCGCGGGCATGGATGCCGACCCGACGACGATCCGGCCCGCCGAGCCCGGCGACGTCGGGCGGGTGGCATCGATAGTCGCCGCCGCCTTCTCCGGATACGAGCCGCGAATGGGCCGTCGACCAGCGCCGATGGACGTCGACCAGCGCCCTGATCGCGACGTCGGACGATGTGGAGGTACTCGTCGTCGGCGACGAGGTGGTCGGTGTGCTGGTCAGTCGCGTCGATCGGGCGCATCTGTTCGTCGAGAACGTGGCTATTGCACCGTCCGCGCGTGGCCGGGGATACGGGCGGTCGTTGCTGGCTCATGCCCAGTCCCACGCCGCAGACGCGGGTCTGGGTGGGGTGCGGCTGTACACGAACGCGGCGATGACCGAGAACCTGGAGCTGTATCGGCATCTGGGCTACGTCGAAGTGGATCGACGACATGTCGACGGCTTCGATCGAGTGTTCTTCGAGAAGACCGTCGAGTCGTGACTCGACGGGGCGGGATCGGCGAGCCCGCGCCACAGACTCCCGACGGCGCCTAATCCGGCAACATCGGCGCGTCCGCGCCGTGGTGTCTGCCCACCAACACGGCCCGGGTCACGGCGTCGACGCCGAATCTCGACCGCAGATCATCCATGGTCTTGTCGAGGCTTTCCTGGTGATCGTCGTCGAACGGCAGGGTCAGCTGGGCGGAATCGGCGTCGTCGAGGTTGGTCAACGACAATCCGATCAGCGTGCAACCACGTTCGGCGATCAGCGGCAGCGCGTCGTGGAACAAGTCGCGCGCCAACGCCATGATGACGTCGGTCCGATCGGTGGGCGTCAGTATCGACTTCGACCGCGTCGCCCGCCCGAAATCGTCGAACCGTAAGCGCAACACCACGGTTCGGGTCAGCCGCTCCGCCTTGCGCAACCGTTTCGCCAACCGCTCGACGATGGCGATCAGCGTCGCTTCCAGGTCGTCGGGCGTCTTGGGCCGACGTCCCAGCGCTCGCTGCGATCCGATCGATCCGCGCCGACGTCCCGTTTCGACTCGACGCGGATCTTGCGCCATCGCAAGGGAATACAGATGCCGCCCGGACGCCCGGCCCAGAACTCCGGACAGTCGCGTCTCGCCGAGTGCGGCCAGCTCACCGACGGTCCGCACCCCGGCGTCGGCGAGCTTGGCCTCGGTGATCGCCCCGACGCCCCAGAGGCGGCGGACCGGCAGCGGATGCAGGAATTCCAGCTCGGCGTCGGGCGGAACCTCAAGCAGCCCATCGGGTTTCCCGACGGCGCTGGCCACCTTGGCGAGGAACTTGCTGCGTGCGACGCCGACGGTGATCGGCAGCCCGACGTCGGCCCGGACCCGCGCCCGCAGCGCCGTGGCGATCTCCATCGGCGTACCGGAGATCCGCCGCAGTCCCCCGACATCGAGGAACGCCTCGTCGACGGAGATGCCCTCGACGAGAGGTGTGGTGTCCCGGAAGATCTCGAAGACGGCATTGCTCGCCTCCATGTACGCGTCGAACCGCGGGCGGGCCATGACCGCACCGGGGCACATCGCCATCGCCTCGCGCCCCGACATCGGGCAACGCACCCCGAATGCCTTCGCCTCATAGCTCGCGGCTACCACGACACCGCCTCCGACCAGCACCGGGCGCCCCCGCAGCTCGGGGTTGTCCCGCTGCTCGACCGACGCGTAGAACGAGTCCAGGTCGGCATGCAGGATCGACGCGTCGCTGCGTTCGGTCTGAGGTATCCGCACGAACATATGTTCGCATCGGGGTACGACAAGTGGACGCGGCATGGTCTCGATGACGGGACCACCGCTTCGCGGCTGGTCCCTACTCGACCGTCGCGGTAGCCGCGATCCGCTCCACGGCCTCGGTCAGCACCTGCGGTGAGCAGGCGAAGTTGAGGCGCGCGAACCCCACCCCCGACGGCCCGAACGGCGGACCGGCCTGCAGCGCGACGCCGGCCGTCTCGAGCAGCGTCGACGCCGGGTCGTCGCCGAGTTGCGGGTAACCCCGAAAGTCGAGCCACGCCAGATACGACGCCGCGGGCGGCGTCCACCGAACGAGCGGCAGTCGCTCGTCGAGCAACCGCCCCAACAGATCCCGACCGGCCCGGATCTCCTCGACCGTCGCGTCCAGCCAGTCGTCGCCGAGCCGATACGCGGCCGACGTCGCCGTCCGCCCGAGGATGCTCGTCCGGAACGTCACCTCCTCGGGTTGGCGCGCGATCATCGCCCGCATCGGCTCCGACGCCGTGACCGTCAGCGCGCATTTCACGCCCGCGAGGTTGAACGCCTTGCTCGCCGAGTGCGCGGCGACACCGATCGAGCGGGCCGCGGCACCGCAGGAGAGGAATGGGACGAAGCCCGGGTCGTAGACGAGCGGCGCGTGGATCTCGTCGGACAGCACGAGCGCGCCGTGCCGCTGCGCCAGTGCGGCGAGTTCGACCAGCTCTTCGCGAGAATGACTGTGTCCCAATGGATTATGCGGATGGCACAACAGAACGGCGCGGGCACCGTCGGCCAGCGCGGCGGCGATCTCGGCCAGATCCAGCCGTCCGTGCGCCAGCGGCACATCAGCCACTCGCCCACCGGCCTCGACGACGAGGTCGAAGAACGGCGGGTACACCGGCGAGGTGATCACCACCGTGTCGCCCGGCGAGATCATCACCCGCAGCGCCTCGGCGATCACCACGCTGACGTCGGTGGTGACCGAAACCCCCGACGGATCGACACTCCATCCCCAGCGTCGGGCGGCGAAACCCGCGAACGCCTCACCGACGTCGCCGGCGCCCGCGACGTATCCCAAGTCGTCGCAACGGATCTGCTCGATCAGCGCGTCGGCGATGAACGGCGCGACCTGGTAGTCCATCTCGGCGACGAACAGCGGCAGCACATCGTCGGGGTACAACGACCATTTCTCGCTGGTGCGACGCCGGAGAACGTCGAGGTCGGGAGCATGGGGTCGGGTCATCGGATCCTCGTCTCGTCTGCTCGGTCGCGGAGATCACCTGCATTGTTCATCTTCACCCGGCACACTGGCAGTCATGGCCTTCCCCATTCGTATCGGTGTCCAGCTTCAACCACAACACGCTCCGGAGTACGCGCTGATCCGCGACGCGGTTCGACGCGCCGAGGACATCGGCATCGACGTCGCTTTCAACTGGGACCACTTCTATCCGCTCTACGGCGATCCCGACGGCGCCCACTTCGAGTGCTGGACCATGCTGGGAGCGTGGGCCGAGCAGACCACGCGCGTGCAGATCGGCGCGCTGGTCACCTGCAACTCCTACCGCAACCCGGAGTTGCTCGCCGACATGGCACGCACCGTCGACCACATCAGTGCCGGCCGCCTGATCCTCGGCATCGGCTCGGGGTGGTTCAAGAAGGACTACGACGAATACGGCTACGACTTCGGCACCGCCGGTTCACGATTGAACGATCTGGGCGAGGCGCTGCCGCGGATCGAGGCTCGATGGGCCAAGCTCAACCCGGCTCCGACGCGCGACATCCCCGTTCTGATCGGCGGCTCCGGTGAGAAGAAGACGCTCAAATACGTTGCGCAGCACGGTGATATCTGGCATTCGTTCCTCCAGGTCGAGGAATACCGGGCCAAGTCGGCGATTCTCGCCGAGCACTGCGCCGCCGTCGGCCGCGACCCGCAGACCATCGAACGCTCGACGGCGGCCGGCAACCCCGCCGACAGCATCGACGACATCCTGCGCCGCGCCGACGCCCTCGCCGACGAGGGGGTCTCGCTGCTCACCGTCGGCGTCGGCGGCCCCGACTACGATCTGAGTCCCCTTGCGGCACTGTGCAAGTGGCGCGACGGGCGCAACGGGTAGGCACTTGTCCCGGTAGCTCGCATGAGTTACGACGCCGTGGTCGTCGGGTCCGGGCCCAACGGACTGACTGCCGCGATCACCTTTGCCGAGGCGGGGTGGTCGGTGCTGGTGATCGAGGGAGCCGACACCATCGGGGGCGGGCTGCGCTCGAGCGAGCTGTTCGAGGCCGGCAACCGCCACGACGTCTGCGCCGCGGTGCATCCGCTCGGGTTCATCTCACCGGCATGGATGCGGTGGCCGCTCGACGAGCACGGGCTGCGATGGCTCACCCCCGACGTCTCCTTCACCCACGTCTTCGACGCCGCGCGCACGCTCAGCGTCGAACGGTCCTGGGAGCAGACGCTGCGCAATCTCGGCGTCGACGCCGCGCGGTGGCGTCGCGTCCTCGGCCCGCTCAGCGGTGACCCCGCGCGCCTGGCGCGACAAGTGTTGTCGCCCCTGTCGTTTCCCGACGATCCGCGGCCGTGGCTGTCGTTCGGTCCGCGCGCACTCTGCTCCACGGACCTGTTGACCGCGGCGTTCACCACCGACGACGCCAAGACGGCGTTCGCGGCCGTCGCCGCACACGGCATCCGCCCGACGTCGGCTCCCGCGTCGGCCGCGGCCGGGCTGCTGTTGACCGCCGCCGCGTCGACGACCGGTTGGCCGATCGCCCGCGGCGGTTCGCAGGCGATCGCCGACGCCCTGGCCGGCGTGCTGCACGGCTTCAGCGGACGAGTAGAAACAGGTTGGCAGATAACGGCTTTCGACGAGATCCCGCGAGCGCGCGCCGTCCTCTTCGATACTTCCCCGACGGCGCTGGCGGCGATTCTCGGTGACCGCCTGCCCGCGGGGTACCGACGCCGCCTGGCCGGGTATCGATACGGTCCGGGCGTGTGCAAGGTCGACTACCTGCTGTCCGAACCGATCCCGTGGCGGGGTCGCGACCTGGCGCGCACCGCGACCTTCCACCTCGCGACGTCCTACGATGTCATCCGCACGGTCGAAGCCGACGTCGCCGCCGGTCGCCATCCGCTCCGCCCGTGGCTGCTCGGCGGCGAACCGACCCGGATCGATCCGTCCCGCGCGGCGTCGAACAGGCATGTCGCCTGGAGCTACTGCCACGTCCCGCACGGTTCCGACGTCGACATGAGCGAGGCGATGACCGCGGAGATCGAACGATGCGCACCCGGGTTCCGAGACGTGATCCTCGCCTCCCGGGTCATCACCGCCGCCGATTACAGCCGCTACAACCCCAACCTCGTCGGTGGAGACATCGGTTGCGGCGCAAGCAGTCTCCGCCAACTGCTGGCTCGGCCGGTGATGTCGGCGAACCCGTACGCAACACCCGTCGACGGCGTCTACCTGTGTTCGTCGGCGACGCCGCCGGGCGGCGGGGCACACGGAATGAGCGGCTACAACGCGGCGCGGGCGATACTTCGGATGGGTAACTTGGCGCGGCGCACAGGAGAAGCCCAGCGGTGACCGGCTAGATTGGCTTCATGGGTTTGCGCACCGGTCTGCCTTTGCTCGCCGCACTACAGCGACTGCTCGCGGCGTCGGTTCTCGCCGTGTTGACCGTCGGACTTGCGGCGATGGCCCTGGCGATGGCAACGGTCGGCGCCGCGCCCGCGCGTGCCGACGAACCGACTCGCCTGCAACAGTCGGTTCTCGACACCGCCAACGCACTCACCAATCAGCAACACGCGAACCTGCAGAGCACGATCGACAAGCTGTACGCCGACAACCAGGTTCAACTCTGGGTGGTCTACGTCCACGACTTCGGCAACCTCAGCGCCCAGGACTGGGCTGCGCGGACCGCGTCGATGAGCGACCTCGGCACCGGCGACGTCCTGCTCGCCGTCGCCACGGATTCGCGCTCGTACTACCTCAACGCATCCGGGAGCATCGACGGGCTCAGCTCGGCGAAACTTACCACCGTCGCCAGTAAGTTCGTGGAACCGCAACTGCACCAAGGAAATTGGGCGCAAGCGGGCATCGAGGCAGCGAATGGAATCACCGACCAGTTGCAGCCCTCGCACACCGGGTTGATCGTCGGGTCCGCACTGGGCGGCCTGCTGGTCGTCGGCGGCGGTGGCGCCTACCTCTACACGCGACGCACTCGGCGTCGCAAGAACGAGGAGGCCATCGAGGCGCTGCGCGACAGTGAAGAGGAGCTGACCGCCGACCAGCTCTCCGCACAGCCGCTGTCGGTGCTCGACCCGTGGGCCTCGGAGGTGCTCACCGACACCGACAACGCCGTCGCCACCAGCGCCGACGAGCTCGCGCTCGCCGAAAGCGAGTTCGGCACCGTCGAAACCGCGCCGTTCCGGCACGCCGTCGAAGCGGCCCGCGCCGGGCTGGCGACCAGTTATGCGCTGCGGCAACGGCTCGACGACGCCATTCCGGAGACCGACGACGAACGCCGGTCGATGCTGGTGCAGATCATCACCACCTGCACCGACCTCGACGCCGCACTCGACGAACAGGCCTCGAACTTCGACGAGATGCGCAATCTGCTGATCAACGCCGACACCCGGTTCGACGAGTTGACCCGCGAACTGGTCGCCGCACAAGCACGCGTGGCTGCCGCCGGACCACTGCTCGCCGACCTGACCAGCAAATATGGTGCCGACGCCCTGACGTCGATCGCGCACAACATCGAATTGGCAGCCGAGCAGATCACCTTCGCCGACGATTCCGCCGACCAGGGCCGCGAGGCGATCGCCGCGCCGGTCGGCAAGCAGGGTCCCGCGGTGGCGGCGATCCGCTCCGCGGAAGGCGCGCTCACCCAGGCCAATCGCCTGCTCGATGCCATCAGCAACGCCGAGGCCAACCTGCGCGCGGCGCGCACACAGCTGCCCGCACTCATCACCGAGGTCGAGGGCGAGATCGCGGAAGCTCAGGCACTTGCCGCGCGCGGCGACGGCGCAGCCGACCTGACGACCGCGATCGCCGCGGCCCAGACGTCGCTCACGTCGGCCCGGACCGGAGCCGTCAACGACCTGCTCGGCTCGTTCACCGAGCTGGTACAGGCGGACGCCGCACTCGACGCTGCGCTGGCCGGCGCACGACAGCGATCGTCGGAGCGCGTGCGACGCAGCGAGCTGCTCACGGCGTCGATGACCGCGGCATCGGCCAAGGTGTCGGCGGCCGTCGACTTCATCGAGACCCGGCGCGGCGCCGTGCAGGCGACGGCACGCACGCGGCTGGCCGAAGCGCAGCGGTTGCTCGATCAGGCGCAACGGTCGACCGGCGGCACGCCCGAGGACATCGCGACGATGACCGACCTGGCCCGACGTGCGGGCAGCCTCGCCGATCAGGCGTTGATGGCCGCGCAGGCCGACGTCGTGTCCTGGCAGAACGCCGAGTCGACCAACTTGACGTCGGATTCGTCGACGGCCGGGGCAGTCCTGGCAGGCGTGCTGGTCGACAGCTTCCTGCGCGGAGCAGCAGGCCGTCCGGGCGGATTCGACGGAGGTTTCGGGGGCGGATTCAGCAGCGGTGGTCGGTCCCCGGGGTCGTTCGGCGGCACCGGGACCGCCGGCCGCATCGGCGTCGGCGGACGTTTCTAGGCGGGGCACACCCCCGGGTGCCCGTTAGGTCGCTCACATCAGCTTGATACTTCGAGTACCTAAGTATTAGGTTATCTATATGTCCATCGACAATGCGAAACTGGCAAGCGAGCTACGTCCGACGCTCACTCGCCTGTACCTCTCATTGCGCAGACATACCCCCATCACCGAGTACACGGCCGCTCAGGCGTCGGCGCTGGCCACACTGTTCGACCACGGGCCGATGCGCATGGGCGAACTCGCCGAGCGCGAATCGATCCGCATGCCGACGGCGACCAGCCTGGTGGACGGCCTGATCAAAAGCGATCTCGCCACCCGCCACGCCGATCCGACCGACCGTCGAGCCGTCGTCATCGAGCTCACCGAACACGGACGCGTCGTGCTCCGCCGGGTGCGCGCCGAACGCGACGACGCCGTGACCGCCGCATTGGCCGGACTCAGTGATGAACACCGAGCCGCTCTCGCTGCCGCGACCGAGGCCCTCAAGGAATTACACAAGCAGGTCGAGAACCTCTGAAGTGGCTCTCCCCGTTAGGTTTGAAAGAAGATTTGTCGTGTTCGAAACCGATGAACAGACCCAGCCCGACACCCACCCCGGATTGTTGGAAACCATGCGCCAGCAGCCCCGGACCGTGTGGATCACGGCCTTCGCCGCAGTCATCGCGTTCATGGGCATCGGCCTGGTGGATCCGATCCTCAAGTCGATCGCCGAGGCGCTGCACGCTCCGGCGAGCAAGCTGACCCTGCTGTTCGGCGTCTACATGGGCGTGCAGGTGGTCGCCATGCTGATCACCGGCTGGGCGGCCGCTCGATTCGGCCCCAAACGCACCCTGACCACGGGACTGGTCCTGATCGTCGTCGCCGCGGGGGTGAGCGCACTCGCCGGCGACATCAACACCCTCATCGCGCTGCGCGTGCTGTGGGGCCTGGGCAACGCACTGTTCATGGCGACGGCTCTGGCGTTCATCGTCGGTGCCGCCAAGGGCAGTCAGTCGGGCGCCATCCTGCTCTACGAAGCGGCCCTGGGCGCCGGTTTGGCCATCGGCCCGCTGCTGGGCGCCATCCTGGGCGAGTGGACCTGGCGGGCCCCGTTCGCCGGCACCGCGATCCTGATGCTGATCGGCGCAATCCTTTGTGCGGCACTGCTTCCCAAGGATGCACCACGGTCGACGCGTACTCCGGTCAAGCTCCTCGACCCGGTGCGGGCCCTGCGTAACCACACGCTGTTGGTCACCTCCATCGGCTCGGCGTTCTACACCGGCGCCCTGTTCACCGTCATCGCGTGGTCACCGTTCGCAATGAACCTGCGGCCCATCTACGCCGGCATGATCTTCTTCGGCTGGGGCCTGCTGACCGCACTCTCGGGCGTGTTCATCGCGCCGCGCATTGCGGCACGACTCGGTCAGAAGGGCGGTGTGATGGCCGCCATCACCGCATACGGCGTGATCATGGCCATCGCCGCGATCGGCACCCTGGAGGGATCTGTCCCGCTGATCGGTTTCGCCGTCATCGCGTCGGGTCTGCCGTCGGGTGTGCTCAACACGCTGTTCACCAGCGTCGCGATGTCGACGGGGGACACCCCGCGGTCGGTGGCCAGCGCCGGCTACAGCTTCCTGCGGTGGATGGGTGCGGCCGTGGCCGCGGTGCTGGTCTCCTACCTCGCCGAATGGTTCGGTTCGAGCGCCGCGCCGTTCTGGTTCGCCGCCGCCTACTGTGTCGTGGCCGTCGCAGCCGTCAGCCTGGTCCGGTCCAGGGCAGCGGTGTCGCACGACGTCGAGCCGCAAGCCGTACTGGTCGGAGCCGAAGAGTTCTAGAGTCCGACGGTAGGCTGCTACGCATGCCGACCGCACTGATCACCGGAGCCAGCAGGGGCCTGGGCGAACACATCGCCCGGGCCCTCGCCCCTACCCACGACCTGCTCCTCGGCGGGCGGCCGTCGGCCGAATTAGACGCTCTCGCAATCGAATTGGAGGGCGCCAGCACATTCGCCGTCGAGCTGACCGACTACGACGAGGTCGAGGCCGCCGCCGAGGCGATCAGCTCGCTCGACGTACTGGTGCACAACGCCGGGATCGCCAGCAGCCTGGAGACGGTCGAGATGACGCCGGTGGACGAGTGGCGGCGTCTCCTGGAAGTGAATCTCATCGCGGCAGCCGAACTCACGCGGGTACTGCTGCCCGCACTGCGTGCGGCGTCGGGGCATCTGGTGTTCATCAATTCGGGCGCGGGGCGTCGGGCCAACGCGGGCTGGGCCCCTTATGCCGCAAGCAAATTCGGCTTGAAAGCGCTCGCCGACGCCCTGCGCCTGGAGGAACCGACGCTGCGCGTGACGTCGATCTTCCCGGGCCGCATCGACACCGAGATGCAGCAGGACATCGTCGCCATCGAAGGCCGCGAATACCGCCCGGAGAACTTCCTGAAGCCCTCGACGGTGGCGGCAGCCGTGGCGCACGCGGTGTTGACGCCGGCGGACGCGAGCCCAGAGGAGATCGTGCTGCGCCCGACGGGGCGCTAGGTCGGATTGGAAACGGCCATCTCACGTGAGCCGAGGTGAATGCTCCCTCGGCCAAGGTGACGGGGCAGAGTTCAATCGGGAGCCTGATTGCAAAATGCGACCTCAGCGTCACCGAGGTGAATGCTCCCTCGGCCAAGGTCAACTTACAGTTTGCAATCGGCCACGCCCCCCCGGGTGTCCTACGCCCAAACGGCCGCTCTCCGGCGGGCGCCACCCAGGCGACCAAGCAGACTGAACTACAACACCTTCAAATCCTCCTGCGCCCACACGGCTCGCATCGACGTGATCTTTCCGTCGGCGTCGAAGACCATGATGTCGACGGGGGTGATCTCGAAGGCCATGCCCGCGGTGTGGGTGACCAGGGTGAATTCGAAGACCGCGGTGTCACCCGCGACCTTCTTCCACTTGAGGGTCGCCTGGCGGTCGTCGAGGTTCTGGATGATCGTGTAGAACTCGATCAACTGTTCGCGGGTGGTGCGGACGTCGGTGCCGATGGGGTCTTCGACGGTGGCGCCGTCGGCGAACAGTTCGACGATGCGTTCGGCGTCACCCGCGGTCAGTCGTTCGATGTACTGCTCGACGGTGTCGGCGATCTTGCCTGCCAGGGTGGCCTGTTCCACTGTCATCTGCGGTTTCCTTGTCTTTCGAGGTGCACTCGCGCACCAATCTAGAACGTGTTCTAGTCCGACCCTAGCAGCAATTTTGGTAGGTTCGCAGGCAACAAATGAACCTTTCGACCGAACAAGGGGGCGCACCCGAGATGACCGACGACGCCGCCGCATCCGGCGAGTCGGCGCACTGGATCGCGCCGAGCACCCAACCCGCTGTGCCAACACCGCAATCCGACCTTCCGCCCGGCTGGGCGCCCGCTGATTTCGCGGCTCCCGGCCCCCAGGCGGGCTTCGACGACCCCGTCGCTCACCCCAGCGAGATCTACGGCTACCAACCGCCCCCGACGTACGCCAACACGCTGGCCGCGCACAAGCCGGGAATCATTCCGTTGCGGCCCCTCGGCATCGGCGACGTCGTGACCGGATCGCTCGCGGCCATCACCACCAATCTTCGTGCGGTGGCGCCGATTTCAGCGGTGATCGCCGTGATCAGCGCACTGATCGGGTTGCTCGTGTCGGCACTGGCCGACTCGATCGACGTCGCCGACGGCACCGCATTGAGCGCATTCGGCGGCCTGGCGGCACTGAGCACCGCCGCAGCGGTGTTCTTGACCGCGGTCCTGACCGGCGCCCTCGCCTACCCGACGAGCCGGGCCGTCGAAGGTCGATACCCTCCGCTGAAGCGTTGTTGGGAACGCCTCGCCCCGCGGCTTCCGGCCGTCCTGGCGATCGCCGCGATCGCATTCGTGATCATCGCGGTGCCGTTGATCGCAGTGACCGCCATCTTCTCCGCAGCGGGTGCGGCATCGTCGGCGGGACTGGCGGTGCTGGGGGCACTGCTCGGCATCGTGTCCGCCGTCGCGCTCGTCGCGGTGACGACGTTCATCGTGTTCGCCATGCCGATCACCGTCCTGGAAGGACTGACTCCCATTGCGGCTCTTCGTCGTTCGGTGGCGCTGGTCCGGCCGGTCTGCTGGCGGGTGCTGGGCTGCCTGCTGCTGGTGGCGCTGATCATCGCGATCGCACAGTCGGTCATCACCTCGCCGACCGGTGACATCGCCGACGTCGCCGACGGAGTGTCCGGCGGGATCGTCGCGTCCACGACGAAACTGATCGCGTCCACGGCACTGACCGCGCTCGCCGACTTCGTCACGCTGCCGTTCCTCGGCACCGCCATCACCGTGCTCTACACGGACGCACGAATTCGGTTGGAGGGCTTCGACATCACACTGATCGCGGGTTCGGGCGACGCGGCGCCGACGGGGTCGCCGTGAGCGCCACCCGCACCCTCGCCGCCGGGCTCGATCCGAGCAATGACGAAGCCCGACGCTGGCTCGAAGACGAGTTGCGCAAGAACGACTATCACCCGCAACCGAGTTGGTGGGACCGGATCAGCGACGCGATCGGCCGGTGGTTCTCGGACTTCTTCCAGAACGTCTTCGGCTCCGACTCCGGTTCGACGCCGCTGATCATCTCCATCGTCATCGCGCTGGCGATCCTCGCCGGGGCCGTGTATCTGCTCGCCCGACTGCGCCGCAATCGGCGGGCCGAGGACACCGCGACGGGGGATCGCGCGGTGCTGGGATCGTCGAAATTGACTGCGGCACAGCATCGTGAGCTCGCCACCGAAGCGTTGCAGGCGGGTGACTATCTGCGCAGCATCGTGTGCAGCATGCGCGCGATCGCCCAGGAGGCGGTCGAACGGACGCTGTTGACTCGCGCGGCGTCGTTGACCGCTCACGAAATCGCGTATCGCTTGACTGCTCCGTTCCCGACCTTGGTGAACGAGTTACTCAGCGGGGCAGATCTTTTCGACGACGTCGCCTATGGTGGTCGGCCCGCGACCCACGAGCACGCACTGACCATCCAGGCTCTCGACACCAAGCTGAAGAGCACCAAACCGCGTCTCGTCGACGACGTCGAGGCGCCCCCGCCCAGCCTCCCACCGATTCGGGAGGCGGCCCGATGAGTGCACCCGCTCAGGCCGCTCCACCGGTGCCCGCCAGGGCACCGAAGGCTCCCCGGCCCCGGCGCTGGATCCTGTTCGCGGTGCTCGGCGCCGTGGCGCTGATCGTCGTCGGCGGCATTGCGGCCCTAGCCGTCTCGGCGGCGTCGAACAAGCTCGGCACCACGTCGGACCCTCTCGACCCCGACAACCCGGGAACGTCGGGCACACGCGCATTGGCGCGCGTGATCGACGCACACGGCGTGCACGTGGACGTCGTCCGCAATCAGAAGCAGCTGTTCGCCGCGGGCCGACCCGATGCGAACACGACGGTGGTCGTCACCGGCGACAGTGCGCTGAATTCCTACACGGCCGGCAAGCTACGCGAAAGGGTCGGCGGCGCAGCACGTTTGGTGCTACTGAATCCGCGGCAGTCGACGCTGACCGAACTCGCACCGCCGGCATCGACCGGATACGGCTACGACATCAGCATCTCGTCGGTCCGGGCCGACTGTTCGACGCCGGGCATCGCGCCGTCCGACGTCATCTCGGCGAGTTCGGCGACCTACGTCGTGGCCCCCGGGAGTTCGGCGACCAGCTGCTTCACCCTCCGGACGTCGTCGACCACCGGCGGCTCGAATGTCGTTGTGCTGCCCGCTAACGGCTCGCGGCCACAGGTCGTGGTCGCGAGCGGTCTGCAGTTCACCAACGGTTCCATCGACATGTTCGACAACGCCGGAGTCGCGGTACGCATGCTCGGCGGCCACGACCGCCTGCTCTGGTACATCCCCTCGGTGAAGGATGTTCCGCCGAGCCAGACCGCCGGCGGACCGTCGGACATCCCGCGGGCGATCGGCCCGCTCATCGCGTTGGCGTTCGTCGCGCTGCTCGCCGCCATGGTGTGGCGCGGACGCCGGTTCGGTCGGCTCGTCGTCGAGCCGCTGCCCGCGGTGGTGAAGGCCATCGAGACCACACAGGCACGCGGGCGGCTCTACCATCGTGCGGGCGATGTGCCGCGTGCCGGCAAACAGTTGCGGGATCACACGATTCGCCGACTCACGAAGTCGCTCGGACTGCCCACCCGGACCGACGTCACCATCGTGATCGACACCGCCGCAACGGCTTCCGGCGCAGAGAGGGCGTGGCTGGCGCACCTGCTCGCCGGACCGCTGCCGGGCACCGAGGACCAATTGCTCTCCTACGCCAACGACCTGTCACGTATCGAAGAGGAAGTTCACCGACGCTATGGCTGATCTGTCCAAAGCTGCGCCCGCGTCCACGCCGATGAGCGCCGCGCACCCCGAACGCGCCCGCGACGCGCTGACCCGGGTCCGCGCAGAAGTGGCGAAAACCGTTGTGGGACAGGATGCCGCAGTCGCCGGAATTCTCATCTCCCTGCTGTGCCGCGGGCATATCCTGCTCGAAGGCGTGCCCGGCGTCGCCAAGACACTGCTGGTGCGCACCATGGCCGCGGCACTGGCCGTCGACACCAAGCGTGTTCAGTTCACCCCGGACCTGATGCCGGGCGACGTGACCGGCTCACTCGTCTACGACAACGCGACGTCGGAGTTCACCTTCCGGCCCGGGCCGGTGTTCACCAATCTGCTGCTCGCCGACGAGATCAACCGCACGCCGCCGAAGACGCAGGCGTCCCTGCTCGAGGCGATGGAGGAGCGGCAGGTCTCGGTCGACGGCGTGCCGCGGCCACTGCCCGCACCCTTCCTCGTCGCCGCCACGCAGAACCCCGTCGAGTACGAGGGCACCTATCCGCTTCCCGAGGCCCAGCTGGACCGATTCCTGTTGAAAGTGACCCTCCCGTTGCCGCCACGCGATGACGAGATCACCGTATTGGCAAGGCACGCAGCCGGTTTCGATCCGCGCAATCTGGCGGGCGCCGGTGTTGCGCCGGTCGCCTCGGGCGTCGACATCGAGGCGGGCGCAGCAGCGGTCCGGCAGGTCGCGATCGCGCCGGCGGTACTCGCCTACATCGTCGACATCGCGCGAGCCACCCGGGTGTCGCCGTCGTTGGCACTCGGCGTGAGCCCACGCGGCGCGACGGCGCTGATGAGCACCAGCCGAGCGTGGGCGTGGCTCAACGGACGGACGTTCGTCACCCCCGACGACGTCAAGGCGCTCGCGCAATCGACTCTCGCACACCGTCTTTCCCTACGACCGGAGGCCGAGCTGGAGGGAGTCGCGGTGTCGACCGTGCTCGATGCCGCCATCAATTCCGTTCCCGTTCCACGCTGATGTACGTCACCGGCCGACTGCTCGGACTCGTCGCGGTGGGCGCGATTCCGACGATCGTGCACCCCGAGTACTGGGTCGTCTTCGTCTGGTTTCTGTTGTGCGCCTTCGTAGCCGTCGGAGACTACCTGGTCGCGGGACGTACCTCGACACTGCTGATCGCCCGCTCGGCGTCGGATCCGATTCGCCTCGGCGACGCATCGTCGTCGACGCTGTTTCTCACGAACATGGACAAGCGTGCCTTTCACGGTGAGATCCGTGACGCGTGGCAGCCGTCGGCGGGGGCGTCGTCGACGCCGCATCGCATCGACATCCCCGGCGGCGAACGTCGTTTTGTGACAACGGTTCTGCGGCCGACGCGGCGCGGCGATCGGCTGGCCATTCGGGTGACGCTGCGACGTCGGGGGCCGCTGGGCATCGCCGGGCGGCAGAAGTCGCAGTTCGTGCCCGGGCAGGTGCGGGCGTTGCCGCCCTTCGATTCCCGCAAGCACCTACCGTCCCGGTTGGCCCGGCTGCGGCAGCTCGACGGCCGGTCCGCGGTGCGGATTCGGGGCCAGGGAACGGAATTCGACTCGCTGCGCGACTACGTCGAAGGCGACGACGTCCGAAGCATCGACTGGCGCGCGACCGCTCGACGCCGCTCGACGGTGGTGCGGACGTGGCAGCCGGAGAAGGACCGGCACATCGTGATCGTGCTCGACACGTCGCGGACGTCGGCCGGGCGCGTGGAAGACATGCCCCGGCTGGATTCGGCGATGGACGCCGCGCTGCTGTTGGCCGCGTTGGCCGCACACGCCGGTGACCGGGTCGACCTGATCGCCGGTGACCGAAAGATTCATCGCCGGGTCACCTCGACGAAGGGTATCGACCTGCTGAGCAATCTGGTCAACGCGATGGCACCACTGGAACCTGCTCTGCTGGAAGCAGATTGGCCGTTGCTCGGCGCCGAGGTAGCGCGGCTGAGCAGGCAGCGGGCCCTGCTGGTCCTGCTGACGCCGCTGGAACCGGCCGCCATCGAGGAGTCGCTTCTCCCGACCCTCGCCGTCTTGGCGCAGCGTTATCGGGTGGTCATCGGATCGGTCGCCGACCCCGCCCTGCCCGCGATGCTCGCCGACCGCGGCGACACCGAGTCGACGTTCGACGCAGCGGCCGCGGCGCGAGCCATCGAGCAGCGTGAGCGGATGGCGTCGGCGGTCGGCCGGCTCGGCGTCGACGTGATCGACGCGGTTCCCGACAAGCTCCCGCCCGCGCTGGCCGACCACTATCTGACGCTGAAGTCGCGAGGACTGCTGTAGGGCCCAGTGGTGTGTCGCACTTGACGAGTTGTATGACGTTGCGTTCCTCTGCCGGTTGAGCGAGCGGAGCGAGTCCAAACCCCACCGGCCGGGGCACTCCACCCGCCGGTTGAGCCGCGAGGAGCGCTAGCGACGAGCGTGTCGAAACCACCACACACGCCGGCCGAGCCGGGCCCGCCGCTCCGCCCGCTGGTTGAGCCGGGCCCGCCGCTCCGCCCGCTGGTTGAGCCGGGCCCGCTGGTTGAGCCGCGAGGAGCGCTAGCGACGAGTGTGTCGAAACCCCTGTACAACAATGCATTTGATGGTAGCGCACGTGTCGAACTGTGATGGAATCGAACATCGAGGCGTCTGCACCCAAAGGGTGCACACGCCTCACTTGCCGGGTGACATCGCGATATTGGCGCGGACCGTCGAAAGTCGTTGTGGTTGAGAGGTTTCGACACGGACTCGGCTAGCGCTACTTCGACTCGGCTAGCGCCTCGCTCAGCACGGCGCTCGTCCGGCTCAACCAGCGAGATGAGTTGAGCCGGGCCGAAGCGAGTCGAAAGCCCGCCGGCGGACAGTGACGAAACCCGCAGCGTCACCGTGGCTTCGACTCGGCTTCGCCTCGCTCAACCACCAGGATGCGGCGAAGCATGGGGCGCGCAAGATATCAATACCATTAGGCGCGACAACCCACTAGGCCGCTACCGGCGCGATGTATCCGCGGTCGCTCTCCGACTCCAGATCGCCGGTCGCGCCGTCGAGATAGGCGTTGCGCCCCAACGTGAAAACGTAGGCGAGGAAGCCGATCTCGGCGGCTACGCCCACCCCGATGCGTGCCCAGGTGGGCAGGGCCGACGGCGTCACGAACGCCTCGATGACACCGGTGATGAGCAACAGCACCACCAGTCCGAGTGCGATGGCCAACGCCGTGCGACCCTCCTCGGCCAGTGCCTGCACCCGGGTTCGGGCGCCGGGTGAGACCCACGTCCAGAAGAGTTTCAGCCCGACCGCCGCCGACACGAACAGGCACGTCATCTCCAGCAGGCCGTGCGGGAGGATCAGGCCGAAGAACAACGAGCCGCGGTCGTGGCTGATCATCATCGACCCGACGACGCCGACGTTGATGACATTGTCGATGAGGATGTAGACGACCGGGATACAGAACACGCCGAATGCGATGCAGACGGCAGCCAGCCAGAAGTTGTTGGTCCATACATGGAAAGCGAAAGCGCCCGCGGCACTTTCGGAGTAGTAGCTCTCGAAGTCGTTGTTGACGAGCTGGTCGATTTCGCTGGGCGAGGCGAGCGAGGACTCGATCCGCGGATGCGACACCATCCACCACATGACCACACCGATCGCCGCGAACGACGAGAGCATGGTGATGATCCACCACCAGCGCAGCCGGTAGAGGCCGGCCGGCAGTGTTCGGGTGAAATAGGTTGCGATGTCGCGCAATGACATCGCCCGGGTTCCGCTCGCCTTGGCGCGGGCGCGGGCCAGCAGCGCCGACAGGTATCCGATGACGCCTGCGTCGGGGGCCGTCGAGCGAATGACCGACAGGTGAGTCGCGACGCGCTGGTAGAGGTCGAGGATCTCGTCGGCTTCGGCCCCGCTGAGGGAGCGTCGTCGGGACAGCTCATCGAGCCGCTGCCAGCTGCCTTGATGTGCAGCAACGTATGCGTCGAGGTCCACGACGTCCAAGCCTAGCCGCAATGCCGGGTAGTTAAGGTCCGTGGGTGGTTGTCAAGGGTGTGGGTGTTGTTGGTGTGTTGACGGTGATGGTTGTGCGGTGGTTGGTGCGGTCGATGGGGCCTTTGGCGCGGTGTTTGGAGATGGCGCGTTTGACCACGCGGGGGCAGGATCGGGATCGTCGTTGGGGTAGGAGTCGGGCCAGGATCGCTTCTGCGATGTGTCTGATGGTGGCGGAGATGGCTTCGTTTGCGTTGCGGCATTGGATGATTCGATCTGCGGCGGCGTGTACGGCGATGCTGAAGCTGGCGCGGTCCGGGGCGACGGCCGCGGGGATGGCGGCGTCGGCGATGGCCAGTCGCAGCGCCTGGTAGGTGCTCAGCAGGGCGTAGAGTTCCTGTTCGATCCCGTCGGGGGTGCGGGCGCGCAGCACCCGACCGTGCAGGAGCGTCGATTTCAGTTCCAGGTAGGTCGTCTCAATTTCCCAGCGCTGGTGGTAGAGCTCGACGAGGTCGGCCGCCGGGTACCGGTCCGGGTCGAGCAGGGAGGTCAGCAGCCGGTAGTGGCCGGTCTTGACCAGAGTGTGGTCCTGCGCGTCGTAGACGTCGATGGTGGCGTCGATGACGCGTAGGGTGACCGCGCCGATGCGGGTGAGCCAGGTCCCGTCGGCGCACCGTTCGATCAGGACGGGTTTGCGGGTGCTGCTGGCGCGGATCAGCAGATCGGCGTGGCTGCCGAGGATGATCGCCTGGTACACCTCCTGCGAGTCGTAGGCACGGTCACCCAACACGAGCATTCCCGACCGCAGGGACCGGAAAAGTTGTGTCGCATACCGGATTTCGCCGTCACTGTCGGGTCCGAATGCGATGTCGAGCAGGGTGCGGGTCGAGCAGGCCACCAACGCGACCACCCGCATGATCGGATAGCTGGCACCACCGTGGGTGCCTTTGACATGCCGGTAGCAGGTGCGGTTGGCGGGCGTGTCGGGCACCGACAGGAACGTGCCGTCTATCGCGCAGACGACCAACCCGTGCCACCGGTGCGCCGGCGCCGGCGCCGGCCAGCAACCCGAATAGCGCCCGCAATGGTGCCACCCCGACTCGCCGCCGCGCCTGGGTCAACGCTGAACTGCTCGGCACGCGGTGCGCGCGAGTGCCCGCGGTCAGGCGTTCCCACACCTGTTCATAGCCCATATCGGCGAACAGTGCCGCGGCCAGCAACAGGTAGACCACCGCGCGGGCGGGCAACGCGCGGATCCGACGCTGGGTGCGGTGGGTGTCGCGCAACACCTGATCAACCATGTCCGGCGGGATCACACTCGTCAGATCCCCCAGGTGAGCAGCGGTGAACGGGCCACCATCATCGTCGTCGGGCAGGACAGTCGTGGCACACTGTGAAGGCATCGGAACTCCCGCGATCGTGGACGGTTTTGGTCGACTATCCATCGATACCGCGAGTTCCGATGCCCACGCCACACGACACACCACAAACCCCGCGCGTCATACTTGACACACCAGCCACACCCTTAACTACCCGGCATTGAGCCTAGCCGCATCGGTGCGGGTTGCGCCCTCGGTCAGACGGCCGACGCCGGGTCGACCGGCCAGTATTGTGGCAGCCATGACGTTTCGCCCGCTGCCGCCACCGGTGTCGGTGTCGACGAGCGCCACCACCGGCGTCGGGCGCGACGATTTCGTCTCCGGTGAAGCCGTCGCCCTCGACCTGCCGCCGGCCGGCGTCGGATTGCGGATTCTGTCCGGGCTGATCGACGTGGTGGTCGACGTCGCGGTGTACATCGGCCTGGTGTTTCTGCTGTTGCAGGTCTTCATCAGCAACCATTTCTTCGACAACACCAGCGTCGCCATGCTGCTGTCGCTGCACACCTGCGTGATCATCGCATCCCTGGTGGGCATCCCGACCGTCTGCGAAACCCTCACGCGCGGAAAGACTCTGGGGCATCTGGTGGTCGGCTTGCGCACCGTGCGCGACGACGCCGGGCCGATCACTTTCCGGCAGGCGTTGACCCGCGCCATGCTCGGCTTCGTCGAAATCTACAGTTGCGGTGGACTTCCCGCGCTGTTGTGCTCGGCGGTCAGCCGCAAAGGCAAGCGCTTCGGCGACTTGCTGGCCGGCACTTATGTTGTGCGCGACCGCTTTTCGCTGAACCTTCCGCAGCCGGCGCCTATGCCGCCGGAGTTGGCCGGGTGGGCGTCGACCGCCGATCTGGCACCCCTGCCAGTGCCCCTCACGATCGCCGCGCGCTCATTCTTCGCTCGCGCCGACACCATGACTCCTCCTGCGCGCGCACAACTCGGCGGTCAACTGGCGGGTCAGATGGCTCGCTTCGTCGCACCGCCGCCACCGGCCGCGGCGCCACCGGAAATGGTCATCGCCGCGATACTCGCCGAGCGACGGACCCGCGATGCCGCTCGCATCGCGCGTGATCAGCGGCTGCGCGAGCGCGTCGCGGGATAGCGCGGCGTCAGGACTCCTACTTCAGCTGACCCGAGCTCAGTCCGAGGATGCGGCGCGCGATGACCAGCTGCTGAATCTGCTGGGTGCCTTCGAAGATATCGAGGATCTTCGCGTCGCGAGCCCACTTCTCGACCAGGTCGCGCTCGGAATAGCCTGCGGTAGCAGCGATTTCAACGACTTTGTTGGTGAGGTCGTTGACCATCCGGCCGGCTTTGGCCTTCGACATCGATGCCTCGACCGAGTTCGCATCCTTGTTGTCGCTCATCCACGCGGCGCGCAGAGTCAGCAGCCAGGCTGCTTCGAGGTCGGATTCCAGGCGGATGTACTCGGCGACGGCCGCGTGCTGCGCAGCGGCGGGACGGTCGTAGTCGATGTCGTGGCCGGCGTCTTCGAGGATCTTCGCGTAGGACTCCAACGCCGCCTGGGCCAGACCGACGGCCATCGCGGCGACGACGGGCCGGGTGTTGTCGAAGGTCTGCATGACCCCGCCGAAGGCCTTCTTGGTGTCGATCTCCGGCGAACCGAGCAGGTTCTCGGCGGGTACGCGGGCATTCTCGAAACGGACGACGGCGGTATCGGAGGATTTGATGCCGAGTTTGTGTTCGAGGCGGGCGACCGTCACACCGTCGGTGCTCATCGGTACGACGAAGCTCTTGATCGCGGCGCGGCCGGCGGTCTTGTCGATCGTCGCCCAGACGACGACGTGGTCGGCGCGTGAGCCGGCGGTGACGAAGATCTTCTCGCCGTTGATCAGGTAGTCGTCGTAACTTTCCCCGTCGCTGCGCTCACCCCGGTCGCGGGTGGCCGTCGTCGAGACGGCGGCGGAGTCCGAGCCGAAGCTGGGTTCGGTGATCGCCATCGCGGCCCATACGTCGCCGAAGCGCTCGAGCTGCTCTTCGTTGGCGACCGCCGCGATGGCGGCGTTGCCGAGTCCGCGGCCCGGAATGGACAGCATCAGGCCGACGTCGCCCCAGCTCATCTCGCGGGCCGAGAGCACCGCGCGCATGTTGGCGCCGTTGACCGTGTCCGGTTTGGGTCCGGTGGCGTCGCCGTCGGACTTCTTCTCGGCCGACGCCGCCTGCTTGGCGAGTTTCGCCAGGTCGTCGAGCTCTTTGGGATATTCGTGCTCGGCCTTGTCGTACTTGCGGGAGATGGGCCGGAAGATGTGTTCGGCTGCGAGGTGCGTGCGCTCGACCGTCGAATTCAGCTTCTCCGGCAGCTCAAGGTTGATTGCCATGGGCGCTACCTTACTCCGCGGTAAGATAAAAGGCCAGTGAGCTGCGCCACCGCTGAGTAGGCTCGTGGCCATGGCATACGACGCCGATCTGGCCAACCGCGTCCGTGAGTTGTTCGCCGAATTCTGCGCCCGCGACGACGTCGCCGTCACGGGGTCGTCGATCACCGAGAAGGCCATGTTCGGCGGACTCGGCTTCATGGTCAACGGGCACATGACGGTGGCGGTCAGCCGGGAGGGCGGGATCCTCGGGCGGTGCGCCGTCGACGACACCGAGGCGATCCTCAAGAAGGCACACACTGGGCCGATGGTCATGCGCGGCAAGGAGATGCGTGGCTGGTTCCGCGTCGACGCCGAGGGTCTCGCTACGAAGCGTCAGCTGCGGACGTGGATGCAGCGGTGCACGTCGTACACGAGTGGGCTGGATCCGAAGTAGCGAGTTTGTCGGTGGCGTGTGGTCGAATGCTGTCATCGAACAACCGGGGGTGCCACCATGGAGGTCGTGGGCCGGCGCGCAACCGCTCGTTCCACGCTTCGGCACTCGGGCCCGGATCCACCGATGGTGGCTCTCTCCGCTGGTTGAGCCGGTCCGAGCGCCGTGCTGAGCGAGGCGCTAGCCGAGTCGAAGTAGCGCTAGCCGAGTCCGTGTCGAAACCACGGTGACACAACGACTTTCGACGGTCCGCGCCAATATCGGCGACTCTCACCCGGCAAGTATCGCGTGTGCACCCTTCGGATGCACGCGCCTCGATGTTCGATTCCGTCACAGTTCGACACGTGCGCTACCATCAAATGCATTGTGGTACAGGGGTTTCGACACGCTCGTCGCCAACGCTCCTCACGGCTCAACCAGCAGATGCAGTGCCCGGACCGGTGAAACCAGGCTCGAGGAGGGTAGGGTTGCGGCCCGAAATCCCGTTCCCCAGTTGATCTTTCGGCTCGCCAACCCCTCTACTTCGATACAACCGCTCGTTCCTCGCGGTCACTCAGCACGGCGGCTACACCGAAGCTCGTTCCTCGCTTCGGCACTCGGGGAGCGAGGGGGTCGCGGACCGAAATCCCTTTCCCCAGTTGGTCTTTCGGCTCACCAACCCCTCGTTACACCGAAGCTCGTTCCTCGCTTCGGCACTCGGGGAGCGAGGGGGTCGCGGCCCGAAATCCCGTTCCTCGCTTCGGCACTGGGGGCAGCGGCGGCTCCCGACTACGGGACCACGTTCACCATTCGGCCTGGTACGTAGATCACCTTGCGGGGCTCGCCGTCGAGCAGCGGGGCGATCTTCTCGTCCGCCAGGGCCGCGGCGCGGACCGTCGTCTCGTCGGCGTCGGCCGCCACCGTGATCCGGCTGCGCACTTTGCCTTTCACTTGGATGGGGATCTCGATGGTGGCCTCCACCAGCAGTGACTCGTCGGCGACGGGGAACGGACCACGCACCAACATGCCGTCGTGGCCCAACCGCAGCCACAGTTCTTCGGCGATGTGCGGCGCCAGCGGTGCGAGCATCGTCACCAGCGGCTCCACCGCCGCGCGGGGCGCGCCACCCGGGTACTGCTTGGTCAGGTGGTTGGTGAACTCGATCAGCTTCGCCACCGCGGTGTTATTGCGCAGTGCCGCATAGTCTTCGCGCACACCGGCGATCGTCTTGTGCAGCAGCTTGTCGGTGTCCTGCGACAATTCGGCGTCGACGACGACCGTCGCCCCGGACTCCTCGTCGACGACGAGTCGCCACACGCGTTGCAGGAATCGTTGTGCGCCGACGACATCCTTCGTCGCCCACGGGCGCGACTGGTCCAACGGTCCCATGAACATCTCGTAGACGCGCAGCGTGTCGGCGCCGTAGTCCCGCGCGATGTCGTCGGGCGCCACCGAGTTCTTCAGGGACTTACCCATCTTGCCGTACTCCTGCGTGACCGGCTTGCCATCGTAGAAGTACTTGCCGCCCTCGACGACGACGTCTTCGGCGGGCACGTACACGCCGCGCTCATCGGTGTACGCGAAGGCCTGAATCATGCCCTGGTTGAACAGCTTTCGGTACGGTTCGGCGCTTGTCACGTAGCCGAGATCGAACAGCACCTTGTGCCAGAACCGCGAATACAGCAGGTGCAGCACCGCATGCTCGACGCCGCCGATGTACAGGTCCAGCCCGCCGGGGTCGTTCTCACCGTGTTCGCCCGGCCGCGGTCCCATCCAATAGGCCTCGTTCTCCTTGGCGCAGAACTCGGTCTCGTTGGTGGGATCGATGTAGCGCAGCTGGTACCACGAACTTCCGGCCCATTGCGGCATCACATTGGCGTCCCGGGTGTACGTCTTGCGCCCGTCGCCCAGATCCAGTTCGACGGTCATCCACTCGGTGGCCTTGGCCAGCGGGGGAGAAGGTTCGCTGTCGGCGTCGTCGGGATCGAAGGCGACCGGTGCGTAGTCCTCGACCTCGGGCAGCTCGATCGGCAGCATCGACTCCGGCAGCGCATGCGCGCGACCATCGGCGTCGTAGACGATGGGGAACGGCTCGCCCCAATACCGCTGACGGGCGAACAGCCAGTCGCGCAGCTTGAAAGCGACTGTGCCCGAACCGCTTCCATCCGATTCCAGGCGATCGATCATCGCCGACTTGGCCGCCTCGACGTCGAGTCCGGTCAAGAAGTCGGAGTTCACCAGCGGGCCGTCGCCGACGAAGGCCTCGGTCTGCACGTCGACGTCGGAGCCGATCACCTCGACGATCGGCAGCCCGAACTCGGACGCGAACTCATGGTCGCGGCCGTCGTGGGCGGGCACCGCCATGATGGCGCCGGTGCCGTAGCCGATCAGTACGTAGTCGGCGATGAAGACCGGAACCTGTTGCCCGTTAACGGGATTCGTCGCATAGCCACCGGTGAAGACGCCGGTCTTCTCTTTGTTCTCCTGCCGCTCCAGGTCGGACTTCGCTGCGATGGCGGCCCGGTACGCCGCCACCGCGGATGCCGGATCTGCTTGTCCGCCAGTCCATTTGGGGTTAACATCGGCCGGGTAGTCGGCCGCGACCAACTCGTCGACCAGCGGATGCTCCGGCGCCAGCACCATGTAGGTGGCGCCGAACAGCGTGTCGGGACGCGTCGTGAACACCTCGATCGACGACTCGGTCCCGGGCACCGGGAAATGCACCCGTGCACCACGCGAGCGCCCAATCCAGTTGCGCTGCATGGTCTTGACCTTCTCCGGCCAGTCCAGCCGATCCAGGTCGTCGAGCAGGCGATCGGAGTAGGCGGTGATCCGCATCATCCACTGGCGCAGGCGCTTGCGGAAGACCGGGAAGTTGCCGCGCTCGCTGCGTCCGTCGGCGGTGACCTCTTCGTTGGCCAGGACGGTACCCAGACCGGGGCACCAGTTGACCAGCGAATCACTTTCGTAAACAAGGCG
Organism: Gordonia asplenii; assembly: GCF_012933505.1. Lineage (GTDB taxonomy): Bacteria > Actinomycetota > Actinomycetes > Mycobacteriales > Mycobacteriaceae > Gordonia > Gordonia asplenii. The sequence continues at coordinate 38,247 of NZ_JABBNB010000023.1, read as the reverse complement.
ATACGAGTCGACAACTGCGGCCCGCGCGGCGGCGTCCAGATCAGCCCAGACCCGGCCGTCGTCGAGCGTGCGCGCGCCGGAATCCAATTCGGCGATCAGCTCATCGATGCGACGCGCGCGGCCGGCGGACTCGTCGTACCAGGCGTTGTAGATCTGCAGGAAGATCCACTGGGTCCAGCGGTAGAAGTCGACGTCGGTGGTCGCGACGCGGCGTCGTTCATCGTGGCCCAGGCCCAGCCGGCGGATCTGGGCGAGATAGCGCTCGATGTTCGCCTCGGTCGTGGTGCGCGGATGCGTGCCGGTCTGCACGGCGTACTGCTCCGCGGGCAGGCCGAACGAATCGAAGCCCATGGTGTGCAGAACATTACGTCCGTCCATTCGGGCGAACCGCGCGAAGACGTCACTGGCGATGAAGCCCAACGGGTGCCCCACGTGCAGGCCGGCGCCCGACGGATACGGGAACATGTCCTGGACGAAGAGCTTGCGCTCGCCCGAGGCGGCCTCGCCGCCGAACGCTTCGAGATCGCCTGCCAACGGGCCGACCGGATTGGGTGCTTCGAACGCCTTACGATCGGTCCAGTTCTGCTGCCATCGCTGCTCAAGCGCACCGGCCAGTTCGGCGGTGTAGCGGTGGGGCGCGCTCGGCGCGGCGTCGGCGGGATTCGATCCAGTCACCCCACCAGCGTAAATCGTGCGCAGTCTGACGAAGTATGGTGGTCGGGTGAGTGTTGTGTCTGTTGTGGTCGCCATCATCGGTTTCGCTCTCGCGACGGTGTGGGGCGGCGTCGGCATAGCCGGCCTGGCCGGGCGGCTGCAGCGCAACAAGTGGCTCGGTGTGCGCAACGACGACACCATGCGCTCGGCGAAGGCGTTCACCGTGGCGAACAGGGCCGCCGGTCCCGGAATGGTGGCCGCCGCGGTGATGACCGCGGTCGGCGCCGGGCTGGGCCTCGCGATCGGCGGGCTCTGGGGCACCATCTTCGTAGTGGCGGCGATCGTCGTATCGATGCTGGTCATCGGCATCGTCAGTGGGATCGGGATCCGTGCGGCAGCGGTCGTTCCGCCCGAGGACGACGACACCGGCTGCGGCGTGGGATGCTGCTCGGGCGGGGATGAGGCGTCGTCGTGCGCTGACGACCACGCCGCGCAGGCCGACGACCCGGCGTCGGACTGCGGCCAGTCGTCGTGCGGCTCCTGCGCGCTGTCGGGGATGTGCACGAACGAAACAGCTCAGGCGTAGGGGATGCCTCTGCGGCTTCCCGGCGCCGGACTCCTCAAACGTTCGCCGATCGACGGCTTTGTGCTGTCGATCTTCACCGCGGTGCTCGTGGCCGCGGCGATCCCGGCGCGCGGTGTCTACGCCGACATTCTGAACTGGGTCGTGATCGCGGCGATCGCGCTGCTGTTCTTCCTCTACGGTGCGCGGCTGCATCCGCGTGAGGCACTCGCCGGCCTGACGCACTGGCGGCTGCACGTGACGATCCTCGCGTTCACCTTCGTCGCGTTTCCGCTGATCGGGCTGGCGCTGAAACCGGTGTTGACCCCGGTCATCGGCGCCGATCTCTACTCGGGCGTGCTGTTCCTCTGTCTGGTTCCGTCGACGGTCCAGTCGTCCATCGCGTTCACGTCGATCGCGAAAGGCAACGTCGCGGGCGCGATCGTGAGCGCATCGGCGTCGAATCTGCTCGGCGTCGTGCTGACTCCGCTCCTGGTCGTGTGGCTGATGAGCCCGTCGACGTCGGGGCTGCAGATCGATGCGTCGTCGATCGCGAAGATCGTCGCCGAGATCCTGGTTCCCTTCATCGTCGGCCAGTTGGCGCGGCCGTTCATCGGCGACTGGCTCAAGCGGCATGCCGAACCGACCAAACTGGTCGATCGCAGCTCGATCGTCCTGGTGGTCTACGCGGCGTTCAGTGAGGGCGTCGTCAACGGCATCTGGTCCAAGGTCGACGCCTGGCAGGTCATCGCGATGATCGTGCTGGCGCTGGTGTTGGTCGTCGTGATGCTCGGCGTGACCCGCTGGGTGCCGCAGCGGTTGGGCTTCGACCGCGGCGACGTGATCGCCATCCAGTTCTGCGGCACCAAGAAGTCACTGGCGACGGGCCTGCCGATGGCGACGGTGCTGTTCGCCGGCTCGACCGTCGGCCTGATCGTGTTGCCGCTGATGATCTTCCACCAGATTCAGCTGATCATCTGCGCGTGGCTCGCCGCGCGGTACGGTCGGGAAGCCGACGCGCTGACCGCGGGCGAGTAACCCAGCTACCGCAGCGCCTCCGACACCGGGATGTTCACGAAACTCGGCCGATTCGGATCGAGCTGAATGTGCTCCGGCTTGAGGCCGGTCTCATTCAGCAGGGGACGCAACGGAAGTCCGCGGGGGAAGTTCATCGCGTAGACGTCGATGCGCAGCCGGTGCCCGACCTTCAGCATCGCCTCGGTGGGCAGTAGGCCGATGTCGAGCGACACCGCGTGCCCGGGCGTGACTGGCTGCCGCGACGCCAACGTCAGCTTGTAGAACGGATCGATGACGTCACCGTTGCCGGCAAAAGTGCTCTGCGCCTTGTCGATTGCGCGAAGCGACGCCATCACCTGACCGGAACTGATGGGCCTCGACGATCCGTCCGGCGCGACGTCGGTGAGCATCGCCGTCCAGTATCCGTCGGTGGCGTCCATCACCGCGTTCAGATGCAGGTTCACATATCCCGACAGCGTGCGCGTCTTACCGACCGGCTGCGTCGTGAAGGTCAGCGCATTGTGTTCGGCCAGCCGATTGTCCTTGCCGCAGAACGAGAACACCGCCATGATGCCCGCCGTCTGCTGGGCCGAGTCACGCGAGCACACCGTCAGCACTCCGGGCGAAATGGTCAGTCGCCCATGGGTATTCGGCGCGCCGACGGTCAGACTTCCGTCCCGTACCGCATAGGGCGCGGTCCCCGACGGTCGGTCGGACAGATACAGCCGCTGACGGGTCATGCCCGCCCGCGGGAACTGCTTCGCGGTGATCCAGCGGTTACCCATCTGATAGAGCGTGGCCGGACCGTAGGTGTCGATGCCGTTGTCGATTCCCTTGAGCCACTTGTCATACCAGGCCTTGGCGAGGACGTCGAGCCGCGGTGGGTTGCCGTTTTCCCCGAAGTCCATGCCCGGTGTCATGTGGTAGGTCTCGCCCATGATGAGCTGCTTGCGTCCGGGTGGCAGCGGGATCTTGTTGTACATCCGCACTTCGGAATTGGTGAACAGGTCGAACCAGCCGCCGTAGATCATCGTCGGCGTCGTGATGCGTTCGGCGTGATCCTGCCAGCTGCGACGCTCCTGCGAATTGTTCACCAGCAGCCGCTTGAGCTCCGGCGGGATCGACCGGATATCCGGTGCGAACAGGGCCTGGAACAGTTGCGGGAAGAACACCAGCGGGTCGGAGATCCGGCTGGCCAACCACTTCCAGTCGAAGGTGCCGTTGAACATCGACTTCACGTCGGGCACCATCTTCAACCCGTTGACCGCCAGCAGCCAGTTCGGCAGGAAGCCGAAGCCGAGCGCGCCGCCGGGCGCGACGATGTCGCGGATGAGGTCGCCGCCCGGCTCCACCGGCATGATCGCCTTGAGCGCAGCCGGATTCTTGTTCGCGGCCTGGATCTGATTGATCGCCGAGTATGAGACCCCGCTCATCCCGACCTTGCCGTCCGACCACCGCTGCCGCGACGCCCAATCGATCACCTCGACGGTGTCCTGCTGCTCGCGCTGCTGAAAGACATTCCACACGCCCTGCGAGAAGCCGGTACCGCGCACGTCGACGACGACCTGCGTGTAGCCGCTGCGGACCAAGTCGAAATCGACCGAGAACGACCGGATGCCACCGCCCTTCGCGGCTTTGGCGAGTTCGGTGACGCCGTCGATCGGGGTGCCGCTGAGATTGATCATCGACGCGATCTGCATGACGAACGGTTCGAGCACCGGATTCTGCAGTGCCGCCGCGGTCACCGCGCTCACCAGCTTGGTGTACGGCGTCATGTTGACGATGACCGGGGTCTTGGTCGACGCCGGGCGTTGCGCGGCGTCGGCCGGGCGATAGACGTTGGCCTTGAGGATGGTTCCGTCACTCATCCGGATCGGCACGTCCCAGTCGGTGTGCACGCCCGCGTAGGTGTGCGGGCCGTCGTGGTTGCGCGTCCAGGCCGCACCCGCCGCGCCGCCGCTCGGACCCACCGCGGTGGCCGCGCCCGCGGTCCCGGGCGCTACGAGCAGCAACGCCGACGTCGCGACGACGCCCGCCGTCGACCCGGCCTTCGACAACAACCTCGGAATCCGCATTCCATCCCCGTTCCACCGAGCTCGCGAGCTGAGTGCAGCCTGAGCGCGAGCTGAGAGTTGTGAGCTGCGCAACAGCCTAACCCTGGGCGGGAGCGGATGTTACCGGCGGGTCGGATCAGTTCTGCATCACGTCTTGCGGGAACGTCGACAGCAGCGGCAGCGGCCACGGCTGTCGGCGCAGGACCGACGACCACACATCGACGGTCGCCGGTGCGGTGATGTCGCGGGGCAGCCCGGAGGCCAGCAGCCAACTGTCTTGACCGAGCTCGCCGTCGAGCTGACCGCTACTCCAGCCCGCGTATCCGGCGAACAGCCGGACCGCCTCGATCGCTTCGACGAGCTGCTCGGGATCGGCGTCGAGGTCGACGAGTACCACGCGCCCGTCCACGTGTCGGATACCTTCGATCGGCGCGGGATCGACGCCGGGCTTGAGCACGCCGAGGCACAGCGCGGAGTCCTGTTTGACCGGCCCGCCGATGAACAGGGCGCGCGGGCTGGCCGCGAGATCGGTCCATCGCGGCAGCAGATTGTGCACCGCGGTCTGGCTCATCTGGTTGAGGATCACGCCGAGGCTGCCGTCCTCGTTGTGCTCGATCATGTAAATCACCGAGCGCGTAAAGATGGACTCGGTCAGCGTCGTCGACGCGATCAGCAATGTCCCTGCTCGCACTCGAGGTTGCGATGCCACGAATTCATCACCGCCGTTCACGGGTCAATCATGGCACGCGCACGGCATCGAGGTCGGTAGTCTTGAACAGTGTCATCTCGATCCCCGAAGCAGCAGTCGACGACGGGGATCTTTCTATCGCAATTGACTCACTCGCCCGGGCTGGGCCGGTTGCTCGCGGTGCGTCTGACGAGTCAGATCACCGACGGCGTGTTTCAGGCCGCGCTGTTCACCGCGATCCTGTTCAACCCCGAACGACATGCCGATCCGCTCGCCGTCGCGGGCGGCTTCGCGGTGTTGCTGCTGCCGTACTCGATCCTGGGGCCGTTCGCCGGAGCGCTCCTCGACCACTGGGACCGACGATCGGTTCTGGTGTACGCGAACATCATTCGGGCGGTGCTGATCGGCGTCGTCGCGGTGACGGTGGCGTCGGGTGCACCGCAGACCGCTGTGCTCGTCGGCGCCCTGGTGGTCACGGGTGCGAGTCGGTTCGTGAATTCCGGCTTGTCGGCCAGCCTTCCGCATGTGGTCACCAAAGACGTCTTGGTGGCGATGAACTCGCTGTTCACGACACTCGGCGCAGGCATGCTGGCAGTCGGAGCCGGCATCGCCGTCGGGTTGCGCGCGCTGTTCGGAGACAACAACTCGGGTAGCGCCGAGACGACGCTGGCCGGAGTCGTCTTCGCGTTGATCGCCGCGTGGCTGGCGCATCGATTCCCGCGAAAGGCCCTCGGCCCCGACATCCCCGACGACGCCGGGCACTCGGCGACCCACGCGGTGTCGGTCGGTCTGCTGCACGGCGTGCGGGCCGTCGCGGCGAGTCGGTCGGTGGCCGCCGCGCTGTCGGCGATCGGCGCGCACCGGCTGGTGTTCGGCATGAACACGCTGATGCTGTTGGTGCTGATCAAGCACCGCGAGCTCGGTGGGGGCTTCGGCGACATCGCCATGATCGCCACCTGCACGGCGATCGGTGCGTTCATCGCCGCCGTGACGACACCGCTGTCGGTAGCGAACATCGGCAGGCGCAACACGATTCTGGCGGCGATGGTGGTGGGCTTGGTCGCGCAGCTCGCGCTCCTCGGACTGCAGCCCGTCGCGGTCGCCGTCGCCGCGACCGTGTTGGGCCTGGTCGGCCAGACCGTCAAACTGTGCGGCGACGTCGCGATGCAGCTCGACATCACCGACACCGTGCGCGGACAGGTGTTCTCCGTCCAAGACGCGGTCTTCAACATCGCCTACGTCCTCGCGATCTCGATCGCCGCGTTCACCATCCCCGCCGACGGCCGATCGTCGTGGTTGATCATCTCGGGAGCGGCGCTCTACGCGGTGGGCGGGGCGGTGATGTGTGTGTTCTATCGGGGCGTGAAGCATCGCTCGGCCGGTCAGCCCGCGGTCGCCGCGGGTCCCGGCGTCGCGCCGTAGCCGACTGCGCGGTACGTAGCCTCACCCGCCCGCCCGGCTTGTACACCGACAGCACCACCGCGGTGATCAGGGCGATCCCCGACACGATGGGCGGCGCGAGCAGATCCGGCAATGTCACCCCGGCACGTACCTGATCCGCCGACCGCGCGGCGTCGGGGACGTCGAGGGTCAGCGCGGTCGGCAACAGCAGGACACCGACCAGTACGGTGAGCACGACGCCGATGAACAGTTTCCAGGCGACCCAGGTGTACTTCAGCAGGCCCCATTTGGTGCCCAGACCGAGCAGCACACCGCTGGTCACCATCATCAGCGCCAGTGCGGGAACGGTCGCGGGAATCACCACCGCCACTGCTCGGACACCCGCCGCGGCGACTGCGCCGTCGGACGTGGTGATCGTCATCGAGAGCAGTGCGAGCAGTGCGAGGTCGACGCCGATCCAGGCCACCGACGCGACGACGTGTACCACCAGCACGCCGTTGCGCAGCCGTTTGCGTCGTTGCAGGAATGTGTTGTCCATGCCGTTGAGGGTCTCGTTCTCCGCAGCGCTCGGCGTCGGACGGATGTGGAGATCGGCATACGTCAGATGTTGAGGCCTCAGACCGGTGGAGACGCCAGCCCCACTTGATAGGCGAGGACCACCAACTGAGCGCGATCACGTGCCGCGAGTTTGGACATGGCCCGGCTCACATGGGTGCGTACCGTCGCGTTGCTGACCACCCAGCGCTGCGCGATCTCCTCATTGGACAGCCCGACCGCCACCAGGCGCACGACGTCGGTCTCGCGTTCGGTCAGAAAGTCGACGGCGCCGACCGGGACGTCGAGCGCGGTCGCCGGCTGGTTGCGCCGGGTGAACCGGCTGATCAGACGTCGGGTCACGCCGGGTGACAGCAGCGCCTCACCGGCCGCGATCACCCGCACGGCACGGAGCAGCTCGGCGGGTTCGGTGTGCTTCACGACGAATCCACTGGCACCCGCCGCGAGTGCGTCGAACACGTATTCGTCGAGTTCGAAGGTGGTGAGGATGAGTACCCGCACCGACGACAGCGCCGGGTCGGCGGTGATCCGGCGCGTCGCCTCGAGACCGTCGAGGCCCGGCATGCGGATGTCCATCACCACGACGTCGGGGACCGTCCGAGTCACCAGACTCACCGCGTCATCACCGCGACCGGCCTCGCCGACCACCTCGATGTCGTCCTCGGCGTCGAGCAGCGCCCGGAAACCCGAGCGCACCAGCGGCTGGTCGTCGGCGAGGGCTACGGTGATCATCGGGTTCGACTTTCGCACAGTGTTCGGCCATCGGCCACTGCCGTCGGGATCTGCCCAACTCTCGAATCCGGATTCAAGTTCAGCTAGGCTCAGGATGATCCCCGACGCCCGAAACGGAGTACCCATGCGCGCCATCCACATCAGCAGCCTCGACGGCCCGACGGCAATCGAACTCGTCGACGTCCCCGCACCGTCGAATCCCGATCTCGTCACCATCGACGTCAAGGCGGCCGGGGTGTCGTTTCCCGAGCTGCTGCAGACGCGCGGGCTCTACCAGATCAAGCCCGAACTCCCGTTCATTCCGGGTTCCGAGGTCTCCGGTGTCGTGACCTACGCGCCCGACGGTGCGGCTGTCGCCGTCGGTGATCGCGTCGCGGCGCTGCCCCTGCAGGGCGGATTCGCTGAGACCGTCGTCGCCGCCCCCGACCTCACCTTCAAACTCCCCGACAATGTCTCCTTCGAAGAGGGGACGTCGTATATCTTCAATTACGGCACTTCGTATTTCGCGCTGATCGAACGCGGTCACCTGGCGCCGGGCGAGACCGTCCTGATTCACGGTGCCGCGGGCGGCATCGGCACCAGCGCCACCCAGGTAGCCAAAGCGTTCGGCGCCGGCCGCGTGATCGCGGTGGTGTCCACCGACGAGAAGGGGGCGATCGCACTGGCCGCCGGGGCCGACGAGTTCGTGCTGGCCGACGGGTTCCGCGAGGCCGTGGGCAATGCTTCGGTAGACATCGTCGTCGACCCGGTGGGCGGCGACCGGTTCACCGATTCGCTGCGCACCCTGCGTGAACACGGCCGGCTGCTGGTCATCGGGTTCACCGCGGGCGACATTCCCACCGTCAAGGTGAACCGCCTTCTGCTGAACAACGTCTCGGTCACCGGCGTCGGCTGGGGTGCCTATGCGCTGTCGCGGCCGGGGCACATCGCGAAGGAGTGGGCGGCGATGGAGGAGCACCTGAGCAGCGGCGCGCTCAAGCCGATCGTCGGCCCGACGTTCCCGTTGGAGAAGGCCACCGAGGCGCTGCAGTCTCTGGAAGGCCGATCGGCGACCGGCAAAGTGGTGCTGACGTTCGACTGACTTCTCAACATCGGTATGACGCGCGGTGAGTACGCCGCGGCCTAGTGTCGACGGGTATGTCCACCCCCTCGACTACCGCGCCCGTCGCACGTTGGTACGACTTCGCGGTGGTCGCGCTGATCATCGCGCCCATCGCGATCCGTACGCCGGTCATGTTCGACGACGCCGGACGAGCCTGGGCCGCAACGATTCTCGGCGTCGTCGGGGCGGCGGCCCTGCTCTGCGTCCGACGCCGCCCGTGGGTGACGGTGGTCGTCGTCGCGGCAACGCTGTTCGCCTATCTGGCCGCGGGATTTCCCGGCGGCCCGGCGTTGCTGCCGGGTCCGATCGCCGCTGTCGCACTCGGGCTGCTCGCCCCGCGCACCGTAGCGCTGTGCGGGGCGGTTGCGTTGTCGGTCGCCGTGGTCGCGGGGCAATGGATCGGTTCGGGACTGCCGGGCACCATCGCGATAGCCGGTCCCGCTTGGGCTTTCGCGTTCACCCTCGGCGGGAACCTGCTGGCACAACGCAATGAGCGCCGCGCCGCCGCGCACGAGCGGACCACGATGCTCGAACGGCAACGGGTGACCGAGCAACGACTGGCCATCGCCCGCGATCTGCACGACTCCGTCGCGCACGCGCTGGTCACCATCAACGTGCAATCCGGCGTCGCGGCAGCCCTCGTCGACCGCAAGCCCGCGCAAGCGGCCGTGGCCCTCGATGCGATCCGGCAGGCCAGCGCCGAGGTTCTCGACGAGATGTCGGCGATTCTGGCCGCTCTTCGGGAACCCGGCGAGGGTGTGAATCTCAGTCCGGCACAACGACTTTCCGACGTCGACTCGCTCATCGACCGATTTCGTGCGGACGGCCTCGACGTCGCGGTGCGCATCGACGGTGATCCGCCGGCAGCGTTGCCCGCGATCAGCTCGGCGTCGTATCGCGTTGTCCAGGAAGGGCTGAGCAACGTCGTGCGCCATGGCGGCGAGCGCGTACGGGTTAGTGTGCGGATCGTCGTCGCGGGGCCGCGAACGGTGACCGTCAGCGTCGTCGACGACGGTGGCCGGTCACCCCGGCCCGCCGCTCTCGGCACCGGGCTGGGGCTGATCGGGATGCGTGAGCGAGTGAGCGCGACCGGGGGAACGCTCGACGCCGGGCCGCACGACGGCGGGTTTCGCGTTGTGGCGCAGTGGAATCCGGACTAGACCGCGGCTTCGTCGGGTAGCGGGCACATCCGCGGCGGTGTCGCCACCGCCCGACGCTGCCGGAGCGCGACGACCAGGGCGATGACGCCGGCGAGAGCCACCAGCACGATGACGTACACCGAGTAGCCGATATAGGTCGTGCGCAAACCGAAGTGGCCGGCCGCGGCTCCAGCGATCACCGCCGGGACCGAGAATCCCAGGTAGCTGCCGACGAACACCGCCGCGAACACCCGCCCGCGTTCGGCCGGCGGAGTGACCGCACCGAGCAGCGCGACGACCGCGACGAACGCTGTGCCGAAGCCGATTCCGGCGATTCCCGATCCGATGAGGTAGACCGGCGTCGACGCCGTCAGTGCGCCGGCCAAGGTCACCAGCACGCCGACGAACAGGGCGCCCAGGCCGATGGCGCGCTTCGATTCGGGGTCGATCGAGGTGAAGACCACCGCGGCGATGGCCGCGACGACGAAGAAGACCGCCAGCGCGGCCCCCGCGGCCGCGTGGTTGGTGATGCCCAGAATGCGCGCCACCACCGAGGACCCCAGCGACAGTTGCAGACCGCCGAGCGACCACGTCGCGAGCATCACCGGGACGCCGGCGACGAACACCGGGGTGACCGCCGAGGGCACCGACGCCCTCGGCGCGATGGTCGCGAGGAGGTGGCGACGATCGTCGAAACCGACGCGGGGTGACGTCTCGGGCAGCCAGAACACCACGGCGAGTGCACCGAGCAGCCCGACTCCGGTGAGGGCGTACACGGCGACGCGCGGGTCGGGGACGTATTCGACGAACACGCCGGACACGATGACCCCGAGTGCGAGTCCGACGCCGGGTGCCGCGCCGTTGGCCATCGCGCCGGTCTGTTCGTCGGGCTGCAGGTCGAGCATGGTGGCGCTCAACGCGCCGAGGATCGCACCGGTCGCGATGCCCTGCAGCACTCGGGCAGCCATCAGCGTGCCGACACCGTCGGCGAGCGCAAACGCAACCATGGCGACGATCAGCATCGCGATGCCGGAGAGGAGGACGGGGCGGCGACCGATGTGGTCGGAGATCGATCCCACCGTCAGCAACATGGCCAACAGGGCGATCACGTAGACCGCGAAGACGATCGTCAGCGTGAAGGACGAGAATCCCCAAAGTTGTTGGTAGAGAGGGTAAATGGGGGACGGTGCCGCCGACGCGAAGAGCACGAGGGCAGTGACCGCCGAGACGCACCAGAACGGGAGCGTGCCACGCGGTGAACGACTGGTTTCCATCGATTCTCCTCTAAAGCAGTAATCGTTGCATTAGAAGCGTAAGCCAATCGCTGCACAAAAGCCAACTACTTTGCAATAATGGTCTCATGACTACGACGACAGCACCACGCAAGCGCCCCGGCGGCCGCAGTGCTCGCGTCCGCGACACCGTCTACCGAGCGGTCGGCACCCTGGTGAGCGAGGGGCACCGCGAGACCATGACGATCCCGCAGGTCGCCGAGGCGGCGGGCGTCAACGCGACCAGTATCTATCGGCGCTGGGGCACTATCGACGTACTGCTCGAGGAGGTCGCCGTCGCCGCGCTGACCCGCGACGAACCCCTCCCCGACACCGGGACCCTCGTCGGAGATCTCTCCGAATGGGCGGCCATCATCGCCGCCGACATCACCCAGCCGCACCGGCGGTCGTACCTGCGCGCGATGGTCGCCGCCCGCGACGGCATCGTCGAAGGGTGTCCGTGCTGGGCCATCCGGACCACCCAGGCCGCGGAGATGATCGATCGAGCCGAGCAGCGCGGTGAAGCGACGCCGCAGGTCCGCCAAGTCCTCGACCACGTGATCGCCCCGCTCTACCACCACGCGGTGTTCGGGCTGCCGATCGACGAGGCGTACGCGCGATTGCTCGTCAGCGACGTTCTGACGATGGGTAGGTAAGCGGCACTGTCCCGGTGCGTTCGCTACCGCAGTACCGCCGACCCCAGGAATCGGGTGGCGATCAAGGCCAACTGCGCGTCGAGGCGATCGACGTCGGCGGGTCGGCCACGCAATTCGGCGGCCTTGGTGATCCGATACTTCACCGTGTTCTTGTGGACGTGCAGGCGGGCCGCAGCCGCCAGGTGACTGCCGTTCTCCTCGTAGTAGACCGCAAGGGTATCGCGTAGAACCGCCGTCGCCGGGTCGTCGACCGCGAGGTCGCCGAGGGTGCTGACGACCAGTCTGCGGGCCTCGTCGAGATCGGCGGCCAGCAGTGCGGCGGTGCGGACGCCGGTGTCGGCGTACGAGGTCAGCCGCGGTTTCGGCTCGCCGGTCGAGGCCACCCGCGCGGCTCGGACCGCGTCGCGATGGGAATCGCGGAACCCCGCCGGTCCGGACGCCGGCACACCGAGTGCCACATGGATTCCCTCCGCGAGCTCGGCCAGGGCGTCGTCGAACCGGCCGAACGCGATCGTCGTGTCGCTCGGCACCGGGAGCCACGCCCATAACGTCGAGGTGTCACGCAACCACACGAGTGGCTCGTCGATGGCGTTGGCGGTGTCGGCCAACGTCGCGACCACCGCCTCCAGTTCGGCCAGTCGGGAGGACTCGGCCCTGGTTTCGTCGGTCCAGGCGACCAGTCCGAGATGTCGGCGCCGTAGGCGGTAGCCGATGGTCGCCTCGGCCATGGCGAGGTCGGGCGCGTGGGCGCCGAGCAGGCGCTCGAGAACCGCGGCCCGCTCGGTGCGCCGGTGCGACAGCCAGACTTCGCGCTCCGCCTGATAGACGTCGATCACACTCTCGCTGATCCGGTCGATGTAGCCGAAGTTCAGCTCGATCAGCAGATGGGTGGCTGCGGTGAGCAGCGCGGGCCGCGTCGTCTGCCGGGCCAACGCGTCGATCGTGCGATCGATGAACATCTGCTGACCCAACCGATAGGCCCGGGTCAGGGCGGTCACCGACGCGCCGCGCTGGGCGAGTGCCCGCGCGTACTCCCGCGCGCCGTCGGGGATGACGACGTCGGCGAGCCCGATGTCGCCGCGGAGCAGGATCGTTCCGGTGTGCACGTTGCTGCGCACGCTCGACCGTAACGAAGCGACCATCTCGGCGTCGCCGGGCAGCGCGGGGATCTCGTCCAACAGCAGCTCCGTCATCTCGATGACGATGCGGTCGATGGGTTCCACCAGCGCGCCGGCGGCTGCGGCGAGCACGGCTCGCACGGCGTCGGACTGTTCCATCAGCACAACCTACCGAATGCCAGGCGACCCGTATCGCAGTTATCGGCAGCGTCGGGCCGACGAGGATTGGTCCGCGGAGACAGTGATCTTCTTCATGCTCGCCAATAGCGTTGACGCAGATCACAGCGAAGGAGAAGCAATGCCGACACTCGACTACCTCCCGTGGCTCCAGCCGGACGACTACGCCGCCCGACCGTGGGTCCGCGACGGTGCGCAGGAGTTGACCTACGCGCAGTTCGCCGACCGGGTGGAGGCGGTCGCCGAGCAGTTCGCCGAGGAAGGCGTGCGGTCCGGCGACGTCGTGGGAATCATGATGCGCAACCGCGTCGAGCTGTTGATCGCGATTGTGGCGGCATGGCGGCTGCGGGCCGCCGCGACGCCGCTCAACCCGGCGTTCACCGCGAACGAAGCGGGCTATCAGCTCGACGACGCCGCTGCCGCTGTCGTCGTGGTCGACGGCATCTCCCTCGACGGCCGTCGAACCATCGACGTCGCCGATCTGCGACGCGAACCGGCCCGCACGCTGCCCGCACCGACGACCGGCGCCGACGACCTCGCGATGCTCATCTACACCAGCGGGTCCACCGGACGCCCCAAGGGCGTCATGCTGGAGCACCGCAACATCGAATCGCTGACCGGTTCGTTGATCGAGCTGAACGAACTCGGCGTCGACGACCACTGCCTGCTGTTCCTGCCGCTCTTCCATGCGAACGCACTGTTCGTCAGCTTCCTCATGCCCTACCGGTCGGGTGCTCAGCTGTCGATTCTGCCCAAGTTCACCGTCGACGGATTCGTCGACGCCGTGGCGCGATGGCGCCCGACGTTCTTCTCCGGGGTGCCGGCGATCTACGCGATGCTGGTGGCACATGCCGCCGACGCCGACCTCAGCTCGGTGAAATACGCCTACTGCGGCGCCGCGCCGGCGTCGCAAGAGCTACTGGTCGCCGCCGAGACGACACTCGGCTTCCCCCTGTTGGAGGGCTACGGACTCACCGAGTGCACCTGCGTCGCCACCACCAACCCCATGAACGGTCAGCGCAAGGTCGGAACGGTCGGGCCGGCGATACCCGGGACGCGCGTTGAGGTGGTCGACCCCGACGGCGCGATCCTGCCCCACGGCGAACGCGGCGAGGTGGTCATCAAGGGCGGCAACGTGATGGCCGGCTACCTGGGCCGACCCGAGGCCACCGCCGACACCGTCCGCGACGGCTGGCTGCACACCGGTGACATCGGCATCCTCGACGCCGACGGTTACCTGCGCATCGTCGACCGAATCAAAGACATGATCATCCGGGGCGGCGAGAACATCTATCCCAAAGAGATCGAGAACGTGCTGGCCGGTTGTGCCGGCGTATTGGAAGTCGCCGTAGTCGGGGCACCCGACGCCGTACTCGGCGAGGTGCCGGTGGCTTTCGTCGCGCCCTATCCCGGCGTCGAGATCGACGTCGAAGAATTGCGCGCCACCTGCTACGACCACCTTGCGAAGTTCAAGGTTCCGGTGGCCTTCCACGTTCTCGACGTCATTCCGAAGAATCCGGTCGGCAAGATCGACAAACCGACCCTGCGCACTCGACAAGAACTCACCGGCACGCTCGCCGGCACCCAGAAAGGATCCTGATCATGCCGTTCAAAACGCCGACCCTGCCGGAGGTCGATCCCGCGGAGTTCCGCACCCGACCGTTCTTCGAACGCCTCAAGGTGCTCACCGGATTCTGGGCCGAGAACGGATTCGGCAGCGCGAAGATGTTGCACACCATCTACCTGGTGAAACTCTTCGGATTGACCCTGATCGTCGGAATTGTGATCACCACCCTGACGTCCGACGTCGGCGCACCGTGGGAGGTGCAGAAGTGGTGGAACGAGCCGATCATGTACCAGAAGCTGGTGCTGTGGGTGGCTTTGCTCGAGGTGATCGGCGTCGGCGGCGCCTGGGGACCGCTGACCGGCCATTTCAAGCCGTTCTACGGCGGCGCGCGCTACTGGCTGCGACCGGGCACGCTGCGACTGCCACCGTGGGGATCGAAGGTTCCGGGAACCGCGGGCGATACGCGGACCGTCGGCGACGCGGTGCTGTACGCAGCGGTGCTGATCAGTCTGGCGGTGGCCCTGGTGCTGCCCGGAGAATACTGCTCTTCGCTGGCGCAGATCGCCGGCGATGCCACCAACCAGCATCTGGTCAATCCGATTCTGATGGCGATTCCGGCGGTTCTGCTGACTCTCCTCGGCCTGCGCGACAAGGTCATCTTCCTCGCGGCCCGCGGCGAACAGTACATTCCGATCTTCGTGATCTCCGCGGTGTTTCCGTTCCTGTTCGAATTCAGTGATTTCATCATCGCCGGGAAACTGATCATCGTCATCGTGTGGGTCGGTGCCGCGGTGTCGAAATTCGGCGTGCATTTCACCAATGTGATTCCGCCGATGGTGTCGAATGCGCCGTTCATGCCGAAGTGGTCGCGCCTCGCGCACTATCGGAATGCGCCGAACGATCTGTTGCCGTCCAAGCTCGCCGGATTCATGGCTCACGTGATGGGTACCACCGTCGAATTGATTCTTCCGCTCCTACTGCTGTTCAGCACCAACAAGTGGTTGACCGTCGTCTGCCTGGTCGGCATCGTCGGATTCCACCTGTTCATCATCTCCACCTTCCCGCTCGCCGTCCCCCTGGAGTGGAACCTGCTGTTCAGCTATATCGCGATCTGCCTGTTCCTCGGCTTCCCCAACGGTGACGGTTACGGCGTCTTCGACTTCTCCCAGGCATGGATGCTGCCGGTCGTGGTCATCGCATTGTTCTTCTTCCCGGTGTTGGGCAACCTTCGTCCCGATCTGGTGTCGTTCCTGCCGTCGATGCGGCAGTACGCCGGCAACTGGGCGTCGGCGGTCTGGGCCTTCGCTCCGGGCGTCGAGGATCGTCTGAACGAACTGCCGATCCCGGTCCAGTCGCACGACCGTCAGCTCAAGGCACTCGGCTACACCGACGATCTCGCCGATCTCACCATGTCCCTGTTCGTCGCGTGGCGGGCGATGCACAGTCAGGGGCGCGGCGTGCTGTCGGTGCTCAGCAGGCAACTCGGTGAAGACATCGACCGCTACACGGTCCGCGAGGGCGAGGTCGCCGCGAACCTGCTGGTCGGCTGGAACTTCGGCGACGGCCACCTGCATGACGAGCGCCTCATCGCCGCGATCCAGCGACGGCTGAATCTGGCTCCGGGCGAACTGGTCGTAGTGTGGGTCGAGTCGCAGCCCATCCACCGCAACTATCAGGAGTACAAGGTGATCGACGCCGCACTCGGCATCATCGAACGTGGCACCTGGCAGGTGAAGGATCTGATCGACGAGCAGCCCTGGCTGCCCAACGGACCCATCCCGCATCAGGTGACGTGGCGGGCGACGAACACCGAGGTCGTCGAGTGACCACAGCGGTCGTCGTCGGCAGCGGGCCCAACGGGCTCGCTGCCGCGCTCACCCTCGCCGACGCCGGCGTGCAGGTGACGGTGATCGAAGCCGCCGCCACCCTCGGCGGCGGCATCCGCTCTTCCGAACTCACCGTCGACGGTCTGATCCACGACGACTGCGCCGGCTTTCACCCGCTCGCGCTCGGCTCGGAGTTCGCGGCGAGGTTCGACCTCACCGGGGCCGGACTTCGCTGGTTGGCCGCGCCGGCCGAGTTCGCGCATCCCCTCGACGGTTCCGACGGCGCCGTCGCGCTGCACTCACCCGCCGACACCGCCGCGACGATCGGCGACCCGCGCTGGGCGACGCTGTTCGGTCCGCTGACCGATCGGTTCGACACCATCGCCGAGGAGTTTCTGCAGCCGATGCTGCACGTGCCGCGGCACCCGATTCATCTCGCGCGGTTCGGCGTTCCGTCTGGTCTGCCGGCCGCGGTGGTGGCCCGATGGTTCGACACCGAGGCCGGGCGGGCATTGTTCGGTGGAGTCGCCGCGCACGCGTTCCGGCCGTTCACCTCGCTCGCGTCGAGTGCGATCGGAGTGGCGCTGACCACGGCTGCGCATCGATTCGGCTGGGTGGTCGCGCAGGGCGGTTCCCAGTCCATCCGCGACGCGATCGTGGCGCGCGCGACCGAGCGGGGCGTCCGTTTCGAGACCGGGCGTCGGGTAACCGCACTCGGCGAACTCGGCCACTCCGACATCGTGATGCTCGATACGGTTCCGGCGGCCGCGGCCGATATCTGCGCAGCGGCGATGCCCGCGAACGTCCAGCGCGCCTACCGCCGCTATCGGCACGCGCCCGGCGTCTTCAAGGTCGATTTCGCGGTGCGCGGTGAGGTTCCGTGGACATATCGACCGGCCCGTCGGGCCGGCACCATTCACCTCGGCGGGTCATTCGCCGAGATGGCGGCGAGCGAGCGCGACGTCGTGCGGGGCCGGATGCCGGAGCGCCCGTTCGTGCTGGTCGGTCAGCAGTATCTCGCCGACCCGAGTCGCTCGCGGGACGGGCTCAATCCGTTGTACAGCTATGCACACGTACCTGCCGGCTACACCGGTGATGCGACCGCGGCCATCATCGCGCGGATCGAGCAGTTCGCGCCGGGGTTCGCCGACGCCATCGAAGCCACCTACGTGCGCAGCACCACCGAAATGTCTCGCTACAACGCCAACTATGTCGGCGGTGACGTGGTGAGTGGATCAAATGATTTGCGGCAGTTGGTATTTCGACCACGAGTAGCGGTCGATCCGTACCACACCGGAATCGACGGCGTGTACCTGTGCTCGGCGGCTACCCCGCCGGGCGCGGGCGCCCACGGCATGTGTGGCTACCACGCCGCCAACCGGGCGCTGGCCACGCTGTAATCAGTACCCCATCGTCCGCAATTCGTTCGCCACCCGATCCAACTGCTCGCGCGTGACATCCAGATGCGGGCTCAAGCGCAACACGGAATTCTCCATCGCCAACGGCGCACGCTGGGCGTGTGCCGCGGTGACGAGCACTCCGGTGTTGCGCAGATGTGCGGCAGCCGCGGCGACGTCGCCGGCCTGCCAGCCCGGCGGCGGGGCGAGGGTCACCAGCGCCGACGCCTCGTCGAGCGGCTCGACGACCTCCCAGCTGCCGATGCCATGCATCCGCTCGCGGGTCGCGCGCCCGACGTCGGCCAGTTCGCCGTAGACCTTCGCCGCACCGATCGTCGTCAGTTCGGCGACGGCGCGTCCCAAGCCCAGTCGGCCGGCGATATACCCGGCGTCGGTGCCGACCTCGAGGTCCGCGAGGGCGAGCGGTCGCAGCGATTTCTCTTGTACCGCAACGAATCCCACGCCGCGCGGGCCGGTCAGCCACTTGCGGCTGGTGCCATAGGCGAAGTCGGCGCCGGTGACGGTCGGGACGTGGCCGACGGCCTGGGCCATGTCGACGACGACGGGCACACCCGCGTGGTGTGCGACGTCGACGATCTTCGCCACCGGCTGCACCACGCCGCTGGCCGATCCGATGTAACAGACGTGAATGAACTGCGGCTGCTCGAACTGCAGCATGTTTTCCAGCGCATCGACGTCGACACGTCCGTACACGTCGGCGTCGGGCAGGGTGCGCACCGCGAAGCCGCGCCGCTCGAATTCGATCAGGTTGGCGCCGAACTCGTTCTTCGCGACCCAGACCGTCGTCGCGATCGGCAGATTCCAGGCCGACAGCAGCGACCGCAACGCCGCACGCGCACTGTCCCGGTAGACGATCCGATCGCCGGTGGTGCCGAGCAGCGCGGCGAGCGCGTTGCGGCCGTCGAGCAGTTCGTTGTAGACGTCGTCGAGCGCGACGTACGAGCCGCGTTTGGACTCACGCCACAGATGTTCGGTGATGGTCTCGATGACGGAATTCGACGACCGGCCTGCCGAGGCGGAGTCGAGATGGGTGATCGTCGGGTCGATGCGCGCGGCATGCCACCGCTCGCCGAGCTCACTGATGAACATGGTGATGAGAATAGTCGGAAATCAGATGGAACCCGACGCCGCTGCGCTGCGTCCAATATGAGGTGGACCACGTCATCGACTACTTCTTCGGCACCGGCACCGGGCCGAGCACGCATTGGTTCGCCGCGCCCGACGCCGACCTCGACCACGACGGCACGCCCGACGCCGTCCTCCTCGACTTCGACGGTGACGGCCGCGTCGACGACGCCATGTGGGACTCCGACGGCGACGGTGTCGCCGACGTGGCCGCCCTCGATCTCGACGACGACGGGGTACCCGACGCCTTCTTCGCCGACGGCGGGTCGGGACTGTGGGAGAAGCCGACGTCGCCCGCGCCGCGAGTGCCGCCACCGGCCGACGCACCCGACGTCACCTACGACCTCGACGACGACGGCACCGTCGACGCGAAGGCCACCGAGGTGCGCCGCGACGGCGATGCGCGCAGCGCGGGCCGCGTCTATCTGGACACCGACGGCGACGGCCGCTTCGACTACGTCCTCATCGATCGCGACGGCGACGGGGTGGCCGATGCGGGGGAGAAGCTGTGAGCCCTACTCCCGCACCGCTTTAGTCCCAGACACCCGACGCCCCGCGGCGGTGCGACACCAGCAGATGGGTGTCGACGATACCGATCGCCTCCATCAAGGCGTACATCGTCGTCGGGCCGACGAATCGAAACCCCTTCTTGCGCAAAGCTTTCGACAAGGCTACCGACTCCGGGGAGGTGGTCGGGACGTCCGCCGTCGTCGTCGGGCGCGGCGTGTCGTCGGGCTTGAACGACCAGAGGAACTTCTCCAGGCCGCCCTCGTCGCGCAGCGCGATCACCGCGTGCGCGTTGCTCACCGCGGCCTCGATCTTCTTGCGGTTACGCACGATTCGCGCGTCACCCAGGAGTCGTTCGACGTCGTCGGGGGTCATCGCCGCGACGACGTCGGCGTCGAATCCGGCGAAGACCTCGCGGAACGCGGGCCGTTTGCGCAGGATGATCGCCCAGGACAGGCCGGACTGAAACCCTTCCAGCGCAAGGCGTTCGAAGTGTGCCGACTCACCGACGACGGGTATGCCCCACTCGGTGTCGTAGTAATCGCGCAGCGGGCCCGGTTGCGCGCCCCACGCGGCACGGATCAGGCCGTCGTCACCGCGGACGGCACCGTCGGGCAGTTCGGTATCGGGCAGTTCGGTATCGGGCATCGAACGCGGGCCTAGCCGCTCATCGACACCTGGCTGATGACCGCCTGGTAGCCGCCGTCGGGGCCGTTGGGCAGGTCGGTGATCCACACCAGGAAGTACGGACTGGCCGCGGCGTTGGGCACCGGCAGGTTGGTGGTGGTGCTGATGACGTCGCCGGATCCGACGACCTTCGTCTGATCGAGGGTGGCCGTCGGCGACGGCGCGGTCCGCAACTGGACGTTGAATCCCGGGGTGGTGGTCTTGATGGTCACCGTCTTGACGGTCTTGGATCCACCGAGGTTGAACATCAACCCCAGGCCCTTCTTGAGCCCGCCGAAGTCCGACGTCGTGCGGTAGTTGTCGGTCCGCCACGACGGCTGCTGCCCACTGATCACATTGGACACATTGGTCGACGGATCGGGGGTCTGATCGGAGAAGTCGACGACACTGACGTTGGTCAGCGAGATCGGCCCCGCGGCCGGCTGTTGCGCCTGACCCGACGTCGAGGTGGTGATGATGGTGTCGATGTTGGTCGGACCGCTGCTGCCGCCGAGCATGTTCGACAGCCAGACGATCAGGGCGACCACCACGATCAGCGTCAGCAATGCCGAACCGACGATCAGCCCGACGTTGCGTTTGCGTTCGGGTTCGTCGGTGTCACGCCCGGGCGAGAGCCGGTCGCTGCGGGTCACCGCAACCGGCTCGGGTCCGCCGTCGACGGCGGGCAGCATGTCGGTCTTGAGGTCGACGACGGTCGCCTGGTCGAGCACATGCTGCACGGTGCCCGCGGTGCGGATGCCACGGTCACCGTCGAGGGCACGAGCGGCGACGGCGGAGATCTCGAACGGGACGTCGGAGCGCGCCTCGCGCGGTTCGACGGGCTTGCCGGTGCTGTCCGGGATGGCGGGCGGCAGACCGCCGACCGAACCCAGCTTGTCGTTGGTGGTGACGATCTTCGATCCGGTCTCGCCGTCGAGCGGCCACCGCGCGAGCAACAGCGCGTACAGGACGGCGCCGAGTCCTCGCACGTCAGATGCCTTGTCGTCACCGACGAGGGTGCCGGGGAAAGCCAGCACGGCGTTGCCGTCGGTGGAGATGCGGATGCGGTCGGGATGGTCGATCGACAGTGCGCCGCCGTTGCGGTGGGCCGCCTCGGCGGCGGCGGCCAGCGCGCGCACGGCACGGGCCGCGCCGACCGGCGACGGCGTCGATTCGGCGACTTCGCGCAACGACGAACCGGGCACCCACTCGGTCACGACGATTCCGCCCGACGATCCGCGCACGACGTCGAGCACCCGGGCGACGCCCGAGGAGTTGACGTGACCGAGCCGCAGCGTCCGCGACAGGACGGCCTGCGGCCCCTCTTCGCGGGTGTCGGTCTTGGCGCCGGGCGTCGGCGGAGCCGCGAGCTGCTCGGCGTCGACGAAGGTCAGCGCGACGTCACGGTCGAGGTTGATGTCCAGGGCCCGCCAGAACTGGAGTCCGCGTGTGCCGCCGTGATTGTCGAGGAGCCGATAGCGTCCGCCCGCGACCGCCGCGCCGGGAACCAGCCGCGGGCCGCGGGGACGGGGGGCGTCGGGTGTGGCGGGGGCGGGTTTGCCCACCGGCGTCGGCGCCGGACTGGGCGGTACGGCATCGTTTGAAGAGTTAACGGTTTCAGTCTTGTTCGCGGTTTCGACGTCACCGTCGCTCATACCCCGAACTCCTCTCCTGCGATACCTCATGTCAGGTGGGCTGGACATCCCCTGCTGCGGCGCCAGACGCAGTGCGCCGGTCCCCGCCGCGCCGCCACTGTGGACGGAGTAAGACTGCCAGGTCGACGTCCCGCGGTCGAAGCGCCGCAAAACTTGTACCTGACCAGAGTACGGCACCGATTCCTCGGTACTGATGCGCGGAAATTGAATCGTCATCTCGGCGATGTTCTCGGGCTCGGGAACACTTGCCGGGGCCAGCGCGGGAATGAATCGGCCCAGCATTCGGCGCACGCTGACGGTAATCGCGACGACGTCGGGCACCTTGAGCACGGCCAGTCCCGCATAGGACAGTCCGAGTGCGACGATCGCGGTGAGGATCAGGTACGCCAGCACCCCGATCTTGCCGGTGTCGACGGCCAGGCGATGCAGGCCGGAGACGTCGGCGAGCAGATAGGTCAGGCCCGCGGCGGCCACCGAGACGACGATCGACAGCACGCTGGTGCGCGTCACATTCGTCATCGCCACGTTGCCGAGCCGTTTGCGGAGCAGGAAATGCCCGACGATCGCGCCGATCAGGTAGCCGCCGCCGTTGGACAGGGCCAGCCAGCGAACGATGAGGTCGGGGTCGTCGAACAGCACCGGCCCCAGATACGACAAGCCGACCTTGATCGCGGTGATGCCGAGGACCATCAGCGTCGGGGCCCAGGCGTCCTCGCGGGCGTAGAACACCCGCAACTGGACCAGCGTCATCGCGTACGGGATCAGGGTGAAGGCGCCCCAGGCGAGCACCGAACCGAGCTGGGAGGCGACGGCGGCGTCGAACTGCCCGAAGTTGAACACCGCCAGACCGATGGCCGGTCCGAAGAAGGTCATGAACGCCACCACCGGGACCAGCGCGACCATCGTCAACCGGGTAGCCAGCGACAGGTCGTCGATCACCGAGTTGGTGTCGTTCGACGCCGCGTTGCGCGAGAGCCGCGGCATGATCGCGGTCAGGATCGTCACGCCCAGCACGCCGTAGGGCAGCTGCAGCAGCTGCCAGTGCGTGGCGTACACGCTGATGCCCGACGCCGCGGCCGACGCCGCGATGCGGTAGGTGATGATCAGGCCGACCTGCAGGATCGCCACGTACACGATGACCGCGAGGGCCATGTTGCCGAAGCGACGCAGCCGGTCGTCGATGCCCCAGACCCAACGCAGCTTCACGCCGGCCTGCTTGAGGTACGGAATGAGCACCGCGACCTGCACGATCACACCGACGGTGGTGCCGATGCCCAGCACCAGGATCTGCGGGTTGCTCATCCGGACCGGGTTGAGAGTGATCTCGCCCGGCAGCACCGCGTAGATGACCAGCGTCGCGATCTGCACGAAGTTGTTCAGCACCGGTGCCCACGCACCCGGCTTGAAATAGCCCTTCACGTTGAGGATCGCCATGAACAGGGCGGACAGACCGTAGAACAGGATCTCCGGCAGCAGCAGATAGGCCAGCGCGGTAGCCAGTGATCGATTGACGTCGCCGTTTCCGACGTTGAGGTAGGTCAATACCGGCGCACCGATCAAGGCGACGATCGTCGCGGCGCCGAGCAGGGTCACCGTCAGCGTGAAGATGCGGTTGATAAACGTCGCGCCGCCGTCGGCGTCTTCGGCTTCGGCGCGGACCAGAACCGGGATGACGATCGCGGTGAGGACGGCACCGAGAACCACCTCGGCGACCATGTTCGGCAGCACGTAGGCCGCCTGGAACGCCGAGGACACCGCGGCGCCGAGCATCGCCAGCACCAGCACCGTGCGGATGAAGCCGGTGATCCGGCTCATCAGGGTGGCGATGGCGATCGAGCCGCTGGTCTTCAGGATCGACGAATCCGGGGTGGACTCGGTCGGCGGCGCGGCGTCGTCGTGCGTCTGCGGGGTCATCTGCGCGGCGACGGAACCGCGCTGCGCCGGGGCCGATCGGGGGCCGGGCGGGCGCGGCGGATTGGGACGGGGTCCCGGATTGCCGGCCTGACGTGGCGGAATCCGCTCCGGCATGCCGCGCATCGGGGCGCCGTGCGGATCGCCGCGTCCGCCTGCCAGCGGCGGGCGATCGCCGACCGGTCCGGACAACGGCGTGAAACCGGGACCCGGCTGCGGTCCAGGCTGTTGCGGTGGGCGCGGACGAAGGGGACGTCCGGGTGGCTGCCGGTCACTCATTCGTGCCCTCCTTCCTGATGGCCGTTCTCCAGTGCATCACGTTCGGCTTCCTGCGCAAGTCGATGTTCGTAGTCGGTGGCGGCCAATGCCTTCGTCGCCTCGTCTGCTTCGGGACGGTCGGCGTCGGCCTTGTCCGGTTGACCGCGGAAGCGGTGCCAGAGGCGACGGACCACCAGCAGAACCAGCGCGACACCGGCCACCAGCGTGACGATGAACAGCGGCTTTCCGTAGGCGTTGGAATTCACCGACAGGCTGATCGGGGTTCCCACACCGACTCCGGTGCTCGTCACCAACGCGATCTGCACCGACATCGACTCCGATGTTTGCGCACGCGTCGGCAGCTGAACCTGGCGGGTACCACGCGCCGGGATCTCGATCACACCGACGTCGTCGATGTTGAGCTCCGCCGGTGCGATGGTGTCCAGCCGCACGCGGATGGGAAGGTCGAGGTCGTTGCGCGCGACGAGCAGCAGCGGACTGCGTTCGGAGACCAGCGTGTAGCGCCCGCCCGGGTCGAGCAGGGTGACCGACGACCGCATCCGCGACAGCGCCTCACCGACCGCCGCGACGCGCAGGGTGCGGTCGGCGCGCAAGGAGATGCGGTCCATCGACGTATCCTGCGACGGACTGCCCAGCCCACGCAGCAGATCGGCGCGGATCGGCGCGAGGTAGGTCTCCGGCGACGAGTTGACGTCGGTGCTGCTGACGAACGATGCCTGCAGCTGCCAGCTGAGCGTGGCGTCGGCCGAGATGTCACTCGACGTGCCCGCCGACGGCAGCCAGCCGCGGTTGGCGGCGAGCATCGTCCCGCTCGGCTCGACCAGGCGAGCGTTCTGCGGAACCTCCCCCTCCAACTGCTGGACGACCTTCGTCAGGGGAGTCGGATTCGCCACGCCCGCCTCGAGGAGCAGCGTCGCCGACGACAGCAGCGCGTCGGCGTCGGCGGTACTCGGCGACCAGAAGTTCGGTGGCATGAGCAGCGCCGATCGCCCGACGGTCGGCTCGGCGTCGGCGGGGCTCGCCGCCTGGCCCGACGTCGGATCGGCCGGCTTCGACACCGGAACGGCGATGCTCGGGTAGGCGATCGCGGCGAGAGCCGACTGTCGTCGACTCACCGCCGACTCGTCGGCCAGGTCGACCTTCTGGTCGTGCGGAGTGAGGACCGGGGTGAGTGGGTGCGTCCCGATGCCGCCGAGCGCGGCGCTGATCGGCGCGTCGTAGCTCTGCAGCCGCAGGTTGCCGACGCGGTATTGACCGGCCGACGACCCGCCGCCCGCCAGCGACGACGCCGACGTGACGGCATTGGACAGTTTGTTCGCCGCCAGCACCGTCGCACCGTCGGTGGTGATCGCGCCGATCGAGGGCACGACGAGGCCGCGGATGCTCCGGACGCCCAGGATGGAGTCGACGATGTCGGCGGGCGATGTCAGCGCTGATTCCGACAGTGCGCCGTTGCCGACCTGATGCAGCGAATCGAGGTCGGCGCCGGCGAACGGCAGCGCGACGACGCACAGCCGCGACGCGACCTGGGTGAGGTCGTGCAGCCAGTCGGCGGCGTCGTCGGAGCCGGTGCCGGGGGTCGTCGGCGCGTCGAGGTCGGCGGGGTTGCTGGTGACCACGTAACCGCCGGTCATGGCACGGACGGTGACCAGTAGGTCGGGGTCGACGGCGAGGCAGATCGCCTGCTGCAGCTTCGACGGGGTGGGCGCGACACTCGGCGTGGTCGACGACGGCGGCGCCGACGACCCCGGCCCGTCGGACGTGTCCGGCGTCTGGTCGGGCAGTCCCGCCGCGGTCGAGACGCTGTCGAGCAGGGTCCGCAGCCGGCCGCCGGCGGCGAGCGAATGCGCGAGGTCTTCGCTGATCAGGCGCGGCTGCGAGCCGCCGACTCGGCCGGGCGCCATCTGCGGCGGCGCGGCCAGCGGCCATAGCATCGTCAACGACGCCGGTGCGCTCATATCCGCGGCGACGGAACCGTCGGTGCCGACGTCGCCGGTCGTCGAGTCCTGCCCGACGTCGCTGTCCGCGGGTGCCCGCTGGGCGTTGGGCGGGAGCGACAGTACCGGCAGCAGGGTCCGGGAGTCGGCGACGCGGGCCATGACCCCGTATGCGGGCACCGCATTCAGGTTCACCAGCAGGGGATAGACCCCCGTCGACTCGATGCCCAGTCCGGTTGCGCCGGACAGCTGCATCGACAGCGTGAAGGCCGTGCTCTTGCCGGGCGCCAGTCTGTCGGCGACGTTGACGAAGGGGCCGGACCGTTCGAACGTCGCGGCGTCGGCGGCCAACGAGGTGCGCAGTCCGGCCGCGTCGGCGACTCGCTGTCCGCGCTGCATCCGGATGCTGAGCTGGGTGAGGTCGCGGTCGCTGGTATTGGTGACCTCGCCCGCAATGGTCACGACCGGTCTGCTCGTGGTGGTGACCATGCTGGGTGTCACCGATTCGATGGACACCTTGGCGAATCGTGCGGTGGTTTCGCCGCTCGGTGCCGCCGACGCGGTGGCCGCGAGTTGCGAGTTCAGCCCGGCCAACAGCGGTCCGGCCACGGCGAGAACGATGACCGCGATGAGCGAAAACGTCGTGGAGGTGATGCGCCGGACCCGCGCCCGCGTCCGATCAGTCATCCGATGACGGGCTGCGACGTCCGCGACGGCGGCGTCGACGCGATCGCGCCGGTGTCGGCGGATCGTTGCGACGCTCATTGCGTGCGGCGGCGGCTCGTTCATAGGCATTGGGTTCGGTACGAATGCTCTCGGCTTCGGACTGCGCCAATCGGGTGGGATCGGCCGTCAAGTCGGCGATGACTCCCTCGGCCATCCGTGCCAAGCGACGTTCGTCAGAATACGTGAGTCGGCGGGGCAGTTCCGTCAACGGGACCCAGGCGACCTCGGCCACCTCGTAGTCTGCGTCGGACAGTTCGCCGCCCAAGCTGCGCAAAAGGTAGTGGTGGACCGTCTTGTGGATGCGACGACCCTCGCTGACGAACCAGTAGTCGATCTTGCCCAGCGGCGCGACGACTGACCCGGTGATGCCGGTTTCCTCCGCGATCTCCCGGATCGCGGTCTGCTCGGCGGTCTCGCCGGTCTCGATATGCCCTTTGGGCAACGACCACATCATCCGACCGCGGCGGTCGACACGGCCGATCAGCGCCGCGGACAACTCCGTGAACGGCTCGCCGAAGGTCGAGATGACGAGGCCGCCCGCGGATGTCTCGCGGACGGTACGCAGTTTGGGGTTGCGCGGTCGGCCGTTGACCGGCTCGCCGACATCCGCTTCCACGGTCGCCGGTTCGACGTCGACGGGCTTTCTGTTCCGACGGCGGCGATTCTTGTCGGGGCGGGGGCCGCGTGGGCCGGGCTTGGGCCGCGCCGGTTGGTCGACGGTCTGCTTCGACTGCGCGGGAGCAGGCTTGGGCGGGCCCGGTTTGGGCGCAGGCGCAGGTTCGACGACGCTGCGCGGTCCGGTCAGATCCGACGGCTTGGGTGGTCGGGCGGCGACGCGTCCGGGTGGCGGCCCAGGTTTCGGCGCATTGCCGTTGACCTGCGGCTTCTGGTCGGGCGACGTGTCAACGCTGCTGATCACCGCGGGATTCGACGACCCCGACTGGGCAGGACGACGCCCACGACGACGTCGACCCCGATGAGGCCTGCCCGCAGAGGTCGGGCCCGCATCGGCGTCGGCGTCGACGCCTCGATGTGAGCTGGACGGTTCGGCGGACACGCTTTGAATGCTAGTCGTTGGACACCTTCCGTTTGCCTGGAAGGGCTAGTGAGTGTCGCACCTGAGACTGTCGCGCTCGATGATGGCAGCGTCTGACCGCCACTCTTGGCGGCCGGACCTGCACATTTGCACGTTTGGGGAGGTAGGCGGGTCCCCAGGTAAGCTGTCTGACCGTGAATGATCCCGCACAACGCCGTACTCGGCTGCTCGCTGCCGCCGCGGTGGCGCTGCGCGCGGAATCCGACGTACTCAATCCACTCGGCGAGCTGTTCACCGCGGCCGGCCACGAGCTGTACCTGGTCGGCGGGTCGGTGCGCGACGCCGTGCTCGGCAGGCTCAGCGAGGACCTCGACTTCACCACCGACGCCCGGCCGGAGCGCATCAAGGAACTCCTCGACGGCTGGGCCGACACCGTCTGGGACACCGGCATCGAGTACGGCACGGTGAGTGCGCGCAAGGGCCGCGCGATCGTCGAGGTGACGACCTACCGCGCCGACACCTACGACCAGGTGTCACGCAACCCCACGGTGACCTTCGGCGACAACCTCGACGGCGATCTGGTGCGCCGCGACTTCACCATCAACGCGATGGCGGTGCGGATCACCGCCGACGGCGCGCAGGATTTCATCGATCCGCTCGACGGGATGACCGCACTCCTCGCCGGTGTCATCGACACCCCGGCTGCACCGGAGCAGTCCTTCGGCGACGACCCGCTGCGGATGCTGCGCGCGGTGCGCTTCGTCGCGCAGCTGGGTTTCCGGCTGGCACCGCGGACATTCGACGCCATCGGTGCGATGGTCGAGGAGATCGACCGGATCACCGTCGAACGCATCGCCGTCGAGCTCGACAAGATGATCTGCGGTGAACACGCCATCGAGGGCGTCGACGCGCTGGTCGCGACGGGCCTTGCCGATCGCATCATGCCGGAGATCCCGGGCATGAAGTTGACCATCGACGAGCATCACCAGCACAAAGACGTGTACCAGCATTCGCTGACCGTGCTCCAGCAGGCGATCGACCTGGAAACCGGTGACCCCGACCTCGTGCTGAGGTGGGCTGCGCTGTTGCACGACATCGGCAAACCCGCCACCCGACGCCACGAGCCCAACGGCGGCGTCAGCTTCCACCACCACGAGGTGGTCGGGGCGAAGATGGTGCGCAAACGACTCCGGGAACTGAAGTACCCGAAAGCCGTCACCGACGACGTCGCGCAGCTGGTCTTTCTGCACCTACGGTTTCACGGCTACGGCGACGGCCGCTGGACCGATTCGGCGGTGCGCCGCTATGTGACCGACGCCGGTGACCTGCTCGACCGGTTGCACAAGCTGGTTCGCGCCGACTGCACCACCCGCAACAAGCGCCGGGCCCGGAAGCTGCAGGAGACC
Organism: Gordonia asplenii; assembly: GCF_012933505.1. Lineage (GTDB taxonomy): Bacteria > Actinomycetota > Actinomycetes > Mycobacteriales > Mycobacteriaceae > Gordonia > Gordonia asplenii. The sequence continues at coordinate 9,062 of NZ_JABBNB010000023.1, read as the reverse complement.
TACGACGACCTCGAGCGGCGCATCGCGGTGCTCAAGGAAGCCGAGGACCTCGACCGGGTGCGGCCCGACCTCGACGGCAACGCGATCATGCAGCTGCTCGGGCTGCCACCGGGCCCGCAGGTAGGGCAGGCGTGGCGGTACCTCAAGGAGCTGCGGCTGGATCGCGGCCCCATGGACCGCGACGAAGCCGAGGCGGCGCTGAAACAATGGTGGGCCGAGCGGACGGCGGAAGCAGTTCCGGAGTAGCGGCCTACCCCGCCGTCAGCACCCCGACCGCAGACGGCAGCACATCGAAGACCGCGGGCAGCGACCCGACGACGTCGCCGTCGACGGATACCAAAGCCGTTGGCTCAGCACTGATTTCGATACGCGCTCCGCGCAACTGGCGGACCAGCGAGTGCTCCACGTGGGTTCCGGTGAACACTCGCGGGAAGATCCGTGCGATGGTGATCCGCCCGAGCCGACGCTGGTAGGCGGCGAGCGTGACATCCAGTTGCCCGTCGGTCAACGACGCATCCGGCGTCACCAGCATCCCACCGCCGTACGACCGGGTGTTGCCGACGGCCGCGAACACGACGTCGGCGTCGACCTTCGGTTCCCCGTCGACGACGATCCGATACCGCCGCGGACCGAGCCCGATCAGCTCCCGCGCGGCGGCGAGCGTGTAGCGCGACTGTCCTTTCGGCCACCGCATCGACACCGCGCGCGCCGTGACATCGGCGTCGAATCCCGTTGCGGCGACGGTCACGAAGGTGGTCGTGGCCCCGCCGTCGAGCGTCACCCGCCCCAGGTCGATGCGCGTCACGCCGCCTCCGACGATCACGTCGACGGCGGCGCTGACGTCGTCGATCGGAAGGCGCAGGGCCCGCGCGAGGTCGTTCCCGCTGCCCGCCGGAATCACACCGATCGGCGTCGTGCCGCCCGCTGCGACGGCAGCGTCGAGCGCGAGCCGGATACTGCCGTCGCCCCCGACCACGACCACCGCGTCGATGTCGTCGGAGTTGCAGGCGTCGACGGCGAGTCGCTCGGCGTCGACGGCGTCGGATCCGGTCAGCACCTCGACGGCGACACCGCGATTGGCGAACCCGCGCTGTGCGTGCTCGGCGACCCGTACCCCGAGGCCGTGCCGCGAATGCGGATTGACCAGCAGCGCAATCTTTTTGATGTGACTCATCAGATCAGTTTGCCGGGATTGCACACGCCGGCGGGATCGAATACGCGTTTCACCGCGGCGAGTGCCGCGATGCCCAGCTCGCCGTCCTCGGCGATCAGCCACGGCTTGTGGTCGACGCCGACCGCGTGGTGGTGGGTGATCGACGCCCCGGCGTCGCTCATCGCCTGCGACGCAGCGGTTTTCGCCGCCGACCACTGGGCGATCGGATCGCCCTCCTGGCGGTATACGACGGTGAAGTACAACGATGCACCCGCCGCGTAAGTGTGCGAGATGTGGCACATCACGACCGTCGGCTCCGGCAGCGCCGACGTCAAAGCCGTTGTGACGGCGGCCTTCACAGCGTCGACCTTCGACCATACGGTCGCAGTTTCCAGGGTCTCGCAGCCGACGCCGATGTCGAGCAGCGCGTCGCGCAGATAGGGCGCGTTGAAGCGGCCGTGCTCCCAGCTGCGGGCCGGCCCCTCGCCGCCCGACAATCCTCCTGCGGCAGTGAAGATTTCGCGTGTCACGCTCATCCGCGCGGCCACTGCGGTCGGCGACCCTTCGAAGGTGGTGATGGCCAGGCAGCCGCCGGCGGGCAGCGCGTCGTCGGAGTTGGCCTCGCCTATTTCACTGGGTCGCGCCAGGTTGAGGGCGGTCTCGGCCTCGTCGGAGACGCGCAGCACCGTCGGCATGACGCCCTCCTGAGCAAGCGTCCGGAACGCCGTCGCGGCCGCGGCGAAGGAGTCGAAGCGCCACGCCTCGTAGCCGGTCGTCGCCGGCAGCCGGTGGACCCGAACCGAAACCGCGGTCACGATGCCGAAGGTGCCCTCCGATCCCATGATCAGCTGCCGGAGGTCGGGCCCGGCGGCCGACTTCTGCGCGCGCCCGACGGTGAGCACGCCGGCGGGGGAGACGAGGGTGAGGTCGATGACCATGTCGTCGAAGCGCCCGTAACCCGCCGACGCCTGGCCCGAGGACCGCGTCACCGCGAAACCGCCGATCGTCGCGAAACGGAAGCTCTGCGGGAAGTGGCCCAGCGAGAATCCGCGCTCGGCCAGGGCGGCCTCCGCCGCGGGTCCGGTCATGCCTGCGCCGAGCGTCGCGATGCCCGACACCTCGTCGAGCGCGATCAGTGCATCGAGCCGACGCAGGTCGACGCTGATCACCGCACGCAATGGTCCGGCCAGCGGGTCGAGTCCGCCGACGACACTCGTTCCACCGCCGAACGGGACCACCGCGACGCCGTTGGCGGAGCACCACTCGAGGATCGCGGCCACCTCGCCGGTGTCGGCCGGCAGCACCACGGCGTCGGGCGCGTCTTGCCCGGCCCGGCGTCGCCGCAGCAGGTCAAGCGTTGATTTTCCGCCGGCGCGAGGCAGTCGGTCGGCATCGTCGGCCGAGACCCACTCCGGCCCGACGATCCCGCTCAACGCATCGATGTCGGCGGCGGTGAGACGCGATGGTGAAAGTTCGACGTCGGCGGGCTCTCGCGGTGCGGCGGGTTCGGCATCGACGCCGAGCATCCCCCGGATCAGTGTCGACATCGAGTCGGACAGCGGAGCGGCTGATTCGGGGTCGCCCCACGCATCCCATTTCATCGGCGGTTGTGGCAATCGGGCAGCGAATGAGTTCGTCATGAGCTACAGTGTTACACACTATGTCAATCCGTAACGACACTTCGAGTGTTTCCAGCTCAGCGGGCGACGAAATCGCCGACCGCGTTCTCGACGCCACCCGCGCCGCGGTACTGCGACATCAGGGTCGTCGGGTCACCCTCGCCGAGGTCGCTCGCGAAGCCGGCGTCAGCCGCCCGACGGTGTACCGCCGCTGGGCCGACATGGATGCCCTGCTGCGCGACCTGATGACGCGCGAAGTCGGGCGGATCGTCGACGCCGTCACCGGGACCACGCCCCTACGCACCGGACGCGGATTCGACGCCACCGTCGATCAGGTAGTCCGCATCGCGGCCGCCATGCGCGACGACGAGCTGTTCGCCGTGCTGTGGACCGCGCGCTCCGACTTCATGACGCCGTACGTGTTCGACCGGCTCGGCCAAAGTCAACGCGGCCTGCTGCGACTGCTGGCCGACGGCATCGCCGACGCACAGCGCGACGGTCACGTCCGCGCCGGCGACCCCGACAAACTCGCCGCCATGGTCCTGTTGATCACCCAGTCCGCGGTGCAGTCGCGGTCGCTCGTCGAGCCGATCCTCGGCGACGACTGGACCGTCGAACTGCATCACGCCCTCGCCTCATACCTGCACAACCCACAGTCGGGGCCGCTACGCGGCCCACGCTATCCCGAACCGGAGAACTCCTGATGTCTGCTTTGAACGCCCAGCGCCGTCGCACCGACCTACAGAAGCTCGCCGAGCGGCGTGAACCGCTCGACGTCCTCGTCATCGGTGGCGGCGTAACCGGTTGCGGCACAGCGCTTGACGCCGCGTCCCGGGGATTGTCGGTCGCGCTGGTCGAAGCGAATGATCTCGCGTTCGGGACGTCGCGCTGGTCGAGCAAACTGGTCCACGGCGGTCTGCGGTACCTGGCGTCGGCGAGCGTCTCAATCGCCTATGAGAGCGCCATCGAACGACATCACCTGATGACGACCATTGCGCCACACCTCATTTCGCCGCTGCACCAGGTGGTCCCCGATTTCGGCGACCGACGCTCGAAGCAGTTGGTGCGCACCGGTTTTCGTGCGGGTGATGTGCTGCGGCGGGTCGCGCGGACGCCGACGTCGGTGTTGCCCGGTCCCGGAGCTCTCAGCGCCGCGCAGATGATCGAGGCGGCGCCGACCGTGGCGCGCGCCGGATTGCGCGGCGGCGTGGGTACCTACGACGGTCAGCTCATCGACGATGCCCGGCTTGTGGTCGGAATCGCGCGCACCGCAGCGGTTTTCGGCGCCACCGTCTGCACCTACACGCGGGCGTCGAACGTCACCGGAACCGGTGCGACGCTCACCGACGGTCGCACTGGGGAGAGCTTCGACGTCGCGGCGCGAAGTGTCATCAACGCCACCGGGGTGTGGGCGGGCGACGTCGACTCGACGTTGCGCATCCGTCCGAGCCGCGGCACGCATCTCGTCTTCGACGCCGAGTCGTTCGGCAATCCGACTGCGGCACTGACGGTTCCGGTCGCCGGATCGATCAGCAGGTTCGTCTTCGCCATGCCCGAACAGCTGGGGCGAGTCTATTTGGGGCTGACCGACGTCGACGCACCGGGAGAGATCCCCGACGTCCCCACCCCCGACGACGACGAGATCGATTTCCTGCTCTACACCGTGAACGTCGCACTGCGCCAACCACTTTCACGCTCTGATATCCGCGGCACCTATTCGGGTCTGCGGCCACTGATCGACACTTCCGGCGGCGGCGACGGATCGCTCGCCGATGTGTCACGTAAACATGCTGTGCGGGTGAATGATTCGACGCTGGTGAGCATCGTCGGCGGTAAGCTGACCACCTATCGTCGGATGGCACAGGACGCCGTCGACGCCGCGGTCGATGCGGCACAACTTGTTTCGCGCCCCTGCATCACCACATCGACGCCGCTGATCGGCGCTTCCGGCGGTCCGAGTCGTGGTGAGTTGCCGGCATCGCTCGTCGCGCGGTTCGGGACGGAGTCGGCCAAGGTCCTGAGTAGCGCAACAGTTCCCGACGCCGGATCGCCCATCGCTGAGAGAATCGACGTGACGCGGGCGGAGATCGAGTACGCCCTGACACACGAGGGCGCTCTGACGTTCGACGACGTCGTCGAACGTCGCACGCGGATAGGTCTGGTGCCCGATGATGCGGCGAAGGTGCGCGGCGCGGTCGAGGAGATCGTCGCCGCTGTCCGGTGAGGGCCGGATCTCACTAACGGACCCGCAGACCGAAGCGTTCGACGATGTCGGCCAAGGCGGTGGGCTGTTCGATCTGGGGCAGGTGACCGGCATCGCGCATGAGTTCGAAGTCGGCCCCGGGAATCGAATCGACGAAGGCGTCGCCGATGGCGCGGGGTGCGATTCGATCAGCTTCTCCCCACACCACCAGCGTCGGGGTCGAGACTGTGGCAAGGCGCGTGCCCAGGGTCGGGTCCGTCATGGTGGTGCCCCCGTAGATCTCTAGCGTCGCTCGGTTCTGTGTCATCATCTGCCGCGCGGCCGGCGCAAGCTTGGTGGGGTCGAGCCCGAAGCGGACGGGGTTTGCATAGCTGTACCGTGCGATCTCGTCGGGCGTCAGACTGAAGAAGTCGGCGACCGGGTTTCCGGGTGACTCGACTCCGGTGCCGTTGACGATCACATATCCGCGCACGCGCGGTGAGGCCAGGATCGCCATCTCCGCGGTGATCCAGCCGCCGATGGAATTGCCGACGACCAGCACATTCGTCGCGTCCAGTGCGTCAAGCAGCCGCACGTAGAGTTCGGCGAGTTGACCGATGGTGCGAAGTTCGGTTGGTCGGGGCGTCCCGGCGAATCCGGGATGCGTCGGGACGATCACGCGTAAGCCGCGTGTTTCGGCCAGCTCCTCGCCCCAGGTGGCGACGGTTTGCGGTCCACCACCGCCGTGCAGTAGCAGGATCGGGAAGCCGTCGCCGTGGTCGGCGACTGTGAGCTGAGTGCCATTGATATCCAGATTCATACTAAGGAACCTTATATAGCTTTCGTGATCTATGCAAGGAACCTGAGATACAGTCGTTCCGTGGCTACTCGTCTACGGGACATCGGTTTGGCTGTGAAGCGGCTCCAGTGGATCCACCATCGGGAGGCGAACCGTCGTCTGGCCGACGTGGGACTCTCACTGGTGCAGTGGGACGTTCTGCGCCACGTGCATGAGCAGCCCGACGCCACTCTTCACGCGCTCGCGGTGCTGACTTTCCAGACCGACCAATCGATGGGCGAGCTGGCCAGACGCATGGTCGACCGTGGCCTGTTGGTTCGCATCGACGGCCCGGGCCGAGCCGTTCGCCACGGCCTGACGAAGTCGGGCGAGCAGTCCTTTGAGGCCGGTGTCAGCGTCGTCGAGTCTGTACTGGAGGAGACCATCGGCAAATTGGACACCACGGAGCGGACCGCACTTCTCGAGCTGCTCGTAAAGGCGGCCTCAAGCGACTAATAATGTGTCGAGGCTAATGGTATTGATATTTTGCGCGCACCCCGCTTCGCCGCATTCCGCTGGTTGAGCGAGGCGAAGCCGAGTCGAAACCACTGCGACGCTGCGGGTTGCGTCATTACCCGGCCGGCGGGTTTCGACTCGCTCCGCTCGCTCAACCTGGTTTCACCGGTCGAAGCGCCCCTCTGCTGGTTGAGCCGGACGAGCGCCGTGCTGAGCGAGGCGCTAGCCGAGTCGAAGTAGCGCTAGTACTACAGTCGTAGATTTGGTTATTGTGTTGTGGCTCTGTGTTTTTGGTGGCATTGTTGGGCGCGTTTTTGGTGCCTGCGTCGCCAATGGGACCAGCGTAGGAGTTGACGGGTTGACTGGGTTGGCGGCAGTAAGAGTGCGATGAATAGTCGGCGGAACTCGTTGACACTCAACCGGATCAGCGATCGGTCGGCGGTGTCGTGGGTGCGTTGCTCGGCGGTGGCGACGGCCAGGAATGCGTGAGCGAGCATCACCAGGATCGTCCAGCGATGCCACGACGTCCAGGTTCGCACCTGATGCTCCTCGAGCCCGGTCAGTCCCTTGCTCGACTGAAACGATTCCTCCACAATCCAGCGTCGCCCGGCTACCCGTACCAGCGCGGTCAGTGCCACCGGGTGCGGGGTGTAGCAGCGGTAGTACGCCAGCTCACCGGTGCGATCGTTGCGACCGACCAGCACCGTGCACGTGCCGGTGTCGGGTGTCTCGGTGGTGGCGACCCTGGCCCACGAATACCAGCGGCGGCCCGTGGCTCCGTCGCCGGCCGACAGCCGTCGCCACGCCCGCGCACGCAGCCCGTCGGCCAACTCGTCGACCCGGATGTCACCGCCGGCGGTGGGGACGGTGCGGTTGGCGGCCACGCCAAGCACATAGCCGATCTTCCTGTCGGGCAGCATAGTTCGCAGCGTCGGGTCTGCCCCGTATACTTCGTCGCCGGCAACCCAGCAGGCCGGTACGCCCGCATCGAGGGCGTCGGCGATCATGCCCGCGGCCAACGCGGGTTTCGTCGCGAACTCGATATCGGCGGGTACCCCGGCCTGTGCGCACCGAGTCGGATCGTCGGTCCACGACTGCGGCAGGTACAGGGCACGGTCAAGGAATCCATACCCGCCGCTACCGGCGTAGGCGAGGTACACCGCGACCTGACTGTTCTCGATCCGACCCGCCGTACCGGTGTACTGGCGTTGCACCCCAACAGTTTTGGTGCCCTTCTTCAGATCGCCGGTCTCATCGACGACGAGGATCGCGTCACCGGATCCGAATGCATCAACGACCAACGCCTGCAGATCCCGCCGTACGTCGTCGGCGTCCCATTTCGCGCGGGACAGCACATGCTGCAACCTGTCCGGTGATCTGTGCCCCGACAGTTCCGCGATGGTCCAACAGTTTTTCGACTGCAACGACGACAACACTCCCACGATGAACGCCGCCGCATTGCCAGCCGCCTCACGGCGCGCGAACCGCGGGCTGATCACGTCGATCAACACATCCAGCTGTGCGGTCCACCGGTCATGGTCTACCCTCAAAGCCGCGGCCGCCGCGGACGTATTTAGTTTCTTCACAAATCCTCAAATCATGCCCCGGCGGTCGCCTCTACCAGCGCAAACACGCCGCAACACCACACCACCACCGATCTACGGCTGTAGTACTAGCCGAGTCGAAGTGACGAGCGTGTCGAAACCCCTGTACCACAATGCATTTGATGGTAGCGCACGCGTCGAGCTGTGATGGTATCGAACATCGAGGCGTGTGCATCCGTAGGGTGCACACGCGACGCTTGCCGGGTGTCATCGCCGATATTGGCGCGGACCGTCGAAAGTCGTTGTGGTTGAGAGGTTTCGACATCACACAACTCTTTAGCCGCGATACGCCACTACCAGTGTTGTAGCCCATTGCCTCCCACCGGTGAGCGAAAGTCGGCCGGTTCCACCGAAGCGAGCTCGGGGGAGTTGTTCGATGTAACGATTCGTTGTAACTGGTGGGGCGACTGGGGCCTGGGTGTTCGATGGGGGCGTCGAGACCCTCGCACCTGTGGGATTTACTGTGCTGCGGCGCTTTTGGCCGCGGTCGGGAGGCTCGCGGTGGGCGGGTGCGGAACAGACAGATGCGCTGTCGCGGTCGGTTTGAGCGTCGGTGTGGTGCCTGGTTCTAGAAGGGTGGTGGGGTGTCGTCGTATTGCGGTAACGGTTCGTTGTCACGGATGTTGCTGGTGGGATTTGTGGTATCGGGGAGGCGGATACGCCAGTATGTGACGGGCTCGCCGGCGATGCGGTCGCGTTCGACGGCTGCTGCGTACGCGGCTTCGGTGGTTTCGCGTTCGCGTTGACGGCGGCGTTGCTTGTCGACCGTCGCCGCCGACCGCCGCATCTGTGTGGGATGAACTGTGCCGCAGCACTTTTGGCCGCGGTCGGGAGTTCCGGGTGGGTTGTCGCGTTCGGTTTGAGCGCCGCATGTGCATGGTTTAGAAGGGTGGTGGGGTGTCGTCGTATTGCGGTAACGGTTCGTTGTCACGGGTGTGACTGGTGGGACTCGGATGGTGGGAGCGGATCCGCCAGTATGTGACGGGGTCACCGGTGCCGCGGTCGTGTTCGGCGGCGGCTGCGTGCGCGGCCTGGGCGGTTTCGCGTTCGGCTCGATTGGCGTCGCGTTCTTGTTGGCGGCGGCGTTGTTTGTCGACGGTCGACGCCGACCGCCGCCGCTGCTTCTTCCTGCCAGTGCTGGTGCTGCTGGTGGTGGTGGGTGTGGTGGGTGGGTCGGCGAAGCGGATGTGGGTGAGGGTGTCGAACAGGT
>NZ_JABBNB010000022.1 GCF_012933505.1 Gordonia asplenii | reverse complement strand
TAAAGAACCCAAACCGACCCGGAACATCTTGCGGGTGTGCGGCTTTCAGCACCTGAATGCCAATTACATACTTGGAAGATTCAGTGCAGCACCGGGAGCTCGGACTGCGAACAATTTCATCGCCACCATAGTCTCGGTCAAGTTGGATTCTTCGTGTCGCCAGACCCCTCGTTACACCGAAGCTCGCAAGCTCGCTTCGGCACTCGGGGAGCGGAGGTAACGCGGCTCGTTGCTCGCTTCGGTACTCGGGGAGCGGAGGTAACGCGGCTCGTTCTTCGCTTCGGTACTCGGGGAGCGGAGGTAACGCGGCTCGTTGCTCGCGTCGGCACTCGGGGAGCGGAGGTAACGCGGCTCGTTGCTCGCTTCGGTACTCGGGGAGCGGAGGTAGCGTCGCTCGTTCCTCGCTTCGGCACTCGGGGAGCGGAGGTAACGCGGCTCGTTCCTCGCTTCGGTACTCGGGGAGCGGAGGTAACGCGGCTCGTTGCTCGCTTCGGTACTCGGGGAGCGGAGGTGATCGTCGTACGAGCGTTCCCGTCCGAAGCCCTTGGCGGGCACGGCGTCTCGGGGCGAGCCGGCGCCGCTCGGGCTCGCGTTACAGCTCGCTCGCGGCCTTCCAGTAGAGCTGCAGCGCGCGTTCGCCGTTGACCTGCTGCCGGGCGTCGATGCGGCCCAGCACGAATCGGTCGCGCGCGCTCAATTGCGGCTGCTCGGCGATCTTGACCAGGCGATCGCGGTTGATGCGGGAGTCGTTGTAGTCGCCGAGGGCGGCCTGGACCTTCTTCGCGGCGCGCGCGGCGTCGTCGAACTCCTTGCGGCCCAACGCTTCCGCCGCCTCGGCCGTGTAGCGCAGCTTCTTGGCGCGCTTGCGGATGGTGTGCAGGTGCTCTTCCCAGTCGTAGGACCGTTCCGGTAGCCGCGACAGCGTGTCCTGATCGTCGCCGATCTTCTTGCGTACCTTGCGAAGTGCGCTTGCGACGACTTTGCGGGCGGGTGCTTCGGCATTGACGCCGGCGGGCGGCGCGGCGATCAATTGGTCGATCGAATCGAGCAATGCGAAGTAACGCCTGGAGTTCATCGCCGAATGTGCGACGGCGAGAGCCTTGTCGTGGATCTTCGTCTCGTCGTCGACGAGCGCGGCCTTCAAGGTGTCCGACGCGTCCTCGCCGGCGAGTAGATCGGTGGCCAGCGCGATCTGTACCTCGGAATCGCGCGCGGTACCCAGAATCTGTGCGAGCAAACGCAATTCACTGTTCACGTGGGCCGTTCGCGTGGGATCGAGCACGCTGGGGAAGCTCGCCAGCACACTGCGCAACTTGCGCGTCGCGACGCGCATCTGATGCACGGCGTCGTAGGCGTCGATACGCACCAGCGGATCCATCGCAACCAGAGCGTTACGGTGCAGCGCGATGTCGGTGACCACGAGTTCCAGCGCGGTCGGATTGCTGCCGAGATGTGGCTGCCCGACGAACGGCGTCGACCCGATCGCGCGGGCCAGTTTCGACTGGCTCGACGACACCTGTGCCCCTGCGCCGAGCAGAATTTTGCGTACCTGCTTGAGCAGTTTGCGGTCGCCCTTCGGGCTGCCGGTTCCGCCGACGAGCTCGAACTCCCACTCCGACCACGACTGCGACTGTCCGTCGGGCAGCAGGGATTGCGCGGTGACCAGGTCGTCGCAGAACACGGCGACGACGTGTCCTTCGTCGTCGAGGAGTTCGGTGGTGGTCCGCGACGTCGAGATGGCGGCCACCGGCATCAAGCGTCGACGCCGGGTGATCGCCAGGATGGGCCGCATCAGTTCGGCGGGGACATCGGCGTCCATCGGGGCGTCGTCGAATGTCACCTGAATCTCGCGCCGGGTGTTCACCGCGCCGAAGTTCACCAGGGCGGGCTGCTTGAGATGCCAGCCTTCGTCGTCGCCACCGACCCTGCGCCGCAACGTCATTCGGTTACTCGCCAGGTCGAGGTTCTCAGTGTCGAAGTAGGTGGCGTACAGCGCGACCGTCTGCGGTTCACTCACCTGATCCACTCCGTCGAGTCCCGCGAAACTGGGGGCGGGATGGTTAGCCGAAACGTCGAACTTCAACTCGATCTCGACCTGCTCGGTAGCAGCCACTGGTGATCCTCGACCTTCTCCCCGCTTCATCGAGAGGGGACGTCGCCGGCGCGAGGCCGGAGATGGGGTGTGTGCGTGGTTGGCAGTCTAGTCGGCGGAGGGGGTTTCCCTGGCGGCAAACGCGTCCGTGGCGCGGATCAATTGATTGCGAATTCCCGGCTCGAACGACGCATGCCCGGCGTCGGGAATGATATGCAGCTGCGGACCGGAGTGTTCGTCGCCGCAGGCAGCGGTCCATGCCCGATGGAGATCCCAGGCGTTGGCGACGGGGCAGACGACGTCGTAGCGCCCGTGCACGATGACCGCCGGGATGTGCGCGATGGCCGAAATGTTCTCCAGCAGTTGGGCTTCCCGCAAGAATCCGTTGTTGACGAAGTAGTGATTCTCGATCGAGGCGAAGGCGAGATCGAACCGTGGGTCCTCGGGTTCGGAAGTGTGTTCTGGTTCAAGGGATTTGGGGATCAGGTAGCTGGTGGCCTGTTCCCAGCCGGTCCAGGCGCGAGCCGCCGCGGTGGCGACGTCGGGGTCGGTAGAGGTGAGCAGCCGGTGGTATGCCTGCACCAGGTCGCCGTCGAGGTCGTCGGCGGGGATGGGAGCGAGGTAGCCCTCCCACTCGTCGGGGTACAGATGGGCGGCGCCGCCGTTGTAGTACCAGTCGATCTCGTCGCGGCGTAACAGGAAGATGCCGCGGAGTACCAGTTCGGTCACGCGCTCGGGATGCGTTTGCGCATAAGCCAATCCGAGCGTCGAACCCCACGAGCCGCCGAAGACCAGCCACTGTTCGACGCCGAGATGTTCACGCAGTCTCTCCATGTCGGCGATGAGGTGGTCGGTGGTGTTGACCGACAGATCGGCGCCGTCCTGGACGTGCGGGCGGGACTGACCGCAGCCGCGCTGATCGAACAACACGATCCGGTACCGGTCGGGATCGAAGAAGCGACGCTGATCGCCACTCGTCCCGCCGCCGGGGCCGCCGTGCACGAAGACGGCCGGCTTGCCGTCGGGGTTGCCCGAGCATTCCCAGTGGATGAGTTGGTCGTCGCCGACGTCGAGGAGTCCGGAGTCGTACGGTTCGATAGCGGGGTAGAGGTCGCGCACCCGGCCAACGGTAGTGGACGTCGAGGGGCGCGCGTGTCGATACCGATGCGGCTCGGTGTCGTCTGTTCGGGTGGATTCGGGCGCGAGTCTTCACTCCCGCGCTCTCGACATTGATAGCCTCCCGAAATCTGATTGGACAATTGGTATGGAGAGGACACGGATTTGGTCGCGTCGCATCGGCACCAGAATGCGTTCGGGAGATTCGATACCGGGTTGTCGCCGTACCGAGTCGCTGAATTGGCGCATTCGTGCTGTTCGGGAAGCATAGTGCGCTTCGAAGGGGCGGGGGGCCGCCAAGGTGAGTTTCATTCCGGCCGGCCGGAAGTCACTTGAGGGCTACAAGGGCTACCGCGAGTATTTCGATCGACTTACCCGCGCGCTGTGGACCGAAGATCCGGCCACTCAATCGGGATTCTAGGAGGTGGCTTAGGTGGACAGCCTCTTCCCTTTGGTGATCTTCGCCATCGTCGTAATCGGTGGCGCGATCACCATTTACGACCGCCTGTGGAAGGGGAGGTACAAGCCGTTTCGGCCCGAGCCCGCACTCTCTGAGTTTTGCGCGACTCAACTCCCCGACGGCAGGGTGCCTGTGCGACCCGACGGCTTCGGCATAGTTCAGCCCCAGATGGGCCAGCCTCCCGCGGTTCAGCCCCAGATGGGGCAGCCTCCGGCGGTTCAGCCGCCCGGGCCCATTGCGCCGTTGCCGGGCGATGTCGCGATCGCGCGCGACCCGCGCACCGACCCCGGTGTCCTGTTACACATGGCCAACAATGCGCCGCAGTTGCGCCCCTACCTGATCGAGAATCCGGTGCTGGACCGTGGCTTGCATAATTGGCTGTGCAACTTGGGCGATCCGGCTATCAACGACGCGCTCGCTCGAATGCAGCGTCGATAGACTCGCGCTGGGCGTCGAAACTCAGTAGCTGTGCTCGTCGCCGGGGAAGATGCCGCGCCGCACCTCGTCCGCGTATTGCGTTGCGGCCTTGCGCAATTCGTCTCCGACGTTTCCGAAGCGCTTGACGAACTTGGCGGTCTTGCCGTGGGTGAGTCCGGCCATGTCCTGCCAGACGAGTACCTGAGCGTCGGTCTCGTGTCCCGCGCCGATGCCGACGGTCGGAATGGTGAGCTTGCGGGTGACCTGGCCGGCGAGGTCGGCGGGAACCATCTCCATGACGACGGAGAACGCGCCTGCCTCCTGGACGGCGATGGCGTCGGCGATGAGTTGATCGGCGGCGTCGCCGCGACCCTGTACGCGGAAACCGCCGAGGCCGTTGACGCTCTGCGGGGTGAAACCGATGTGTGCCATCACCGGGATGCCCGCGGAGGTCAGCGTCGCGATCTGGTCCGCGACACGCTCACCGCCCTCGAGTTTCACCGCGTGTGCGCCGCCCTCCTTGAAGAAGCGGATGGACGATTCGAGTGCCTGCTGCGGCCCGGCCTCGTAACTGCCGAACGGCAGGTCGGCGACGACGAGTGCGTGCGGTGCACCGCGCACGACTGCGCGGACCAGCGGAATCAGCTCGTCGACGCTGACCGGGATGGTGGTGTCATAGCCGTAGACGACGTTCGCGGCGGAGTCGCCGACCAACAGGACCGGGATCTGCGCTTCGTCGAAGATCGCCGCCGAAGAATAGTCGTAGGCGGTGAGCATCGCCCACTTCTCGCCTTCGGACTTCATCTGCGCCAGATGGTGGACACGTGTGGTGCGACGTGGCTTTGCCGACGGCGTCGGAGTTGCGCCGTAGGGTGAGGCCTCGGCAGCTTCGGATACACGGGTTTCCGACATTGTGTTGTCTCTTTTCATTCCTCGGGTCCCGCTGAGCGGGTACCCGGGCTGGGTTGGACACCGACCATTCTGCACCCCTACCAGTGAGTAGCGCGGCCGAGGTCGTGTGCCGTTGATCACAGCGTCGTCGACGCGAATACGGGCAATGATCCCACATGCTGAGAATCCGTCGGCAAACGTGCAGGGTATTGCGATCGTCTCGTCGTTGTAACATGGATTTAACAGGCTGCTCCTAGGGTCAGCGACCATGGATCGCCAAAAGGAATTCGTGCTCCGGACACTCGAAGAGCGCGACATCCGGTTCGTTCGACTCTGGTTCACCGACGTTCTCGGTTATCTCAAATCGGTGGCGATCGCACCCGCCGAACTCGAGGGTGCGTTCAGCGAGGGCATTGGTTTCGACGGTTCGGCGATCGAGGGATTCTCGCGTGTCTCCGAAGCGGATACCGTCGCCAAACCCGATCCGTCCACCTTCCAGGTGCTGCCGTGGACCACCTCGGCCGGCCGCCACCACTCGGCCCGGATGTTCTGCGACATCGCGATGCCCGACGGCACGCCGAGCTGGGCCGACTCGCGCCACGTCCTTCGTCGCCAACTGAACAAGGCGGCCGATCAGGGATTCAGTTGTTATGTTCACCCGGAGATCGAGTTCTTCCTGCTCAAGGACGCGCCGCTGGACGGCACGGTCCCGACGCCCGCCGACTCCGGCGGCTACTTCGACCAGTCCGTGCACGATTCGGCGCCGAACTTCCGTCGGCACGCCATCGACGCACTCGAGTCGATGGGCATCTCCGTCGAATTCAGCCACCACGAGGGTGCGCCCGGCCAGCAGGAGATCGATCTGCGCTACGCCGACGCCCTGTCGATGGCCGACAACGTCATGACCTTCCGTTATGTCGTCAAGCAGGTCGCGATCGGGGAGGGCGTGTGGGCGACGTTCATGCCCAAGCCGTTCAGCGACCATCCCGGCTCGGCGATGCACACCCACATGAGCCTGTTCGAGGGCGACACCAACGCCTTCCACAATCCCGACGATCCGCAGCAGTTGTCGGACACCGGCAAGAAGTTCATCGCCGGCATCCTGCATCACGCCAGCGAAATCAGCGCCGTCACCAACCAGTGGGTCAACAGCTACAAGCGGCTCATCCACGGCGGTGAGGCGCCGACCGCCGCGACCTGGGGCGGTGCGAACCGATCCGCGCTGGTCCGGCTGCCGTTATACACGCCGAACAAGGCGTCGTCACGGCGCATCGAGGTCCGCAGCCCCGACTCGGCCTGCAATCCGTACCTGACCTTCGCGGTCATGCTCGCCGCCGGACTCAAAGGCATCTCCGAGGGCTACGACCTACCCGACGAGGCCGAGGACGACGTCTGGGCGTTGACCGGGGCGGAACGCCGGGCGATGGGATACCAGGAACTGCCCGGCAGCCTCGCCGAAGCGTTGCGCGAGATGGAGAAGTCCGAGCTCGTCGCCGAGGCACTCGGCGAACACGTCTTCGACTACTTCCTGCGCAACAAGTGGGACGAGTGGACCAACTATCGCAGCCTGGTGACGCCGTTCGAGCTGAAGAGTTACCTGCCGCTCTAGGGCTGCCCGAGGCTGCCCGACTTGTGCCCCCGCCTGCCATCGCAGGCGGTCGCACGGTAGAAATGCTGTTGTGACCGCGTCGACCCTGCCACTCGAATCCGTCCGTGCACTCGGAGGTGTGCGGTGAGGTCGCGGTCGGGTGTGCCCAGTCCCGGTCGCCTAGGTCTGCTCGACGCCGCTGCGCGCGAACACCTCGACGCGCTGGACTGGACCGACGAGCCATCGGTCGACCTGCTGTGGTCGTTGTCCCGCTCGCCGGACGCCGACCTGGCACTGCGCGCGTTGGTCCGACTGCAGTCGTCGGTGGGCGACGAGTGGCGCGACGTCGACGCTCTGCTACGGGCCGACAAACACTTCCGGGGACGGCTGTTCGCGGTCCTCGGCGCCTCCGACGCTCTCGGTGATCATCTCGTCGCCGATCCCACGGCCTGGCGCCTGTTGACCGCCGCCGAACTGCCCAGCGTCGACGCTGCTTTCGCGACGATGCTGGAATCGGTTGGGGCGCAACCTGAACCGGGCACCCTGGAGTCGGGTGACAAGCTATTCCGGGCCACCGAGACCGGTCCCGCGGCCGTGGGCAAACTGCGTCTCGCGTACCGAAATCTGGTGCTGCAGTTGGCAGCTCACGATCTGGCGGCCACCGTCGAGGACGAGCCGGTACTGCGGCTGCACGAGGTGGGCGCTTACCTGGCCGACCTTGCCGACGCCGCACTGACCGCGGCATTGTCGGTGGCCATCGCCACGGTATGCGGCGACAAGGAGCTGACCACTCGCCTCGCGGTCATCGCGATGGGCAAATGCGGTGCGCGCGAACTGAATTACGTTTCCGACGTCGACGTGGTGTTCGTCGCCGAACCTGCCGACTCGACGTCGTCGCGCATTGCGGGCGAGATGATGCGGATCGGTTCGCTGGCCTTCTTCGAGGTCGACGCCGCGCTGCGGCCCGAGGGCAAAGCGGGGGCGCTGACCCGCACGTTGGAGTCGCATATCGCCTACTACAAGCGGTGGGCCAAGACCTGGGAGTTCCAGGCGCTGCTCAAGGCGCGGCCGATGACCGGTGATCTGGGGTTGGCCCGCGACTACATCGCCGCGGTCAACCCGATGGTATGGACCGCCGCCGAGCGCGAAGACTTCGTTCCCGAAGTGCAGGCGATGCGCCGACGCGTGGAATCCCTTGTCCCCGAAGGGCTCAAGGAACGCAATCTGAAACTCGGAAGTGGCGGTCTGCGTGACGTCGAGTTCGCCGTGCAGCTGCTGCAGATGGTGCACGGACGCGTCGACGAATCGCTGCGGGTACTGGCCACCGTGGACGCCCTGGCCGCGCTCACCGCGGGCGGCTACGTCGGACGCGACGACGGCGCGAACCTCTCCGCGTCGTATCAATTCCTGCGGCTCCTCGAACATCGCCTGCAGCTGCAACGAATGTCGCGAACGCACCTGCTGCCCACCTTCGACGACGCCGCGGGCATGCGGTGGCTCGCCCGTGCCGCGCACATCCGGCTCGACGGCGACCTCGACGCGCAGGGCGCGTTGCTGGCCGAGATCCGCCGCCACTCGCACCGAGTCCGCAAGCTGCACGAGAAGCTGTTCTATCGGCCGCTGCTGGAAGCAGTCACGCGTTTCAACGCCGATGAGCTGACCCTGTCCGACGAGTCGGCGGAACGGCGGCTCTCGGCGCTGGGGTACTCCAAACCCGAACGGGCACTGAGCCATATCCGAGCCTTGGCGAGCTCGCCGGGACGTCGGGGACAGGTGCAGCTGCTGATCCTGCCGTCGCTGCTGGAGTGGATCGGCCGCACCCCCGACCCCGACGCCGGACTGCTGAACTATCGGCGGCTGTCGGACGAGATGGTCGGCAACGACTGGTTTCTGCGGCTGTTGCGCGACGACGGTGTGGTCGCCGAGCGACTGATGAAAGTGCTTGGTACATCGGCCTATATCGCGGAATTGCTGGTCCGCTCACCCGAGGTGATCCAGCTGTACTCCGACGGCTCCGACGGCCCCAAGCTGACCAGCGTCGACTCCGCCGACGTCGCCAGCGGATTGATCGCGTCGACGATCCGGCGTCGGGACTTGAAGCAGGCTGTGGCAGTTGCCCGTTCACATCGTCGGGCCGAATTGGCGCGCATCGCGTCGGCCGACGTGCTCGGCATGATGGACGTGCCGCAGGTGTGTGCGGCACTGTCGAGTGTGTGGGCGGCGGTCCTCAACGCGGCGCTCGCGGTGGTCATCACCGAATCCGAACGCGAACGGGGCAAGGTGGCGCCCGCGCGGATCGCCGTCATCGGCATGGGCCGCCTGGGAGGCGGCGAACTGGGTTACGGATCCGACGCCGACGTGCTCTTCGTCTGCAACCCGGTAGAGGGTGCCGATGAGGCCGACGCGGTGAAGTGGGCTCAAGTGGTCGCCGAGCGCGTCCGCACGATGCTCGGGTCGCCCAGCGCCGACCCGCCGCTGGAAGTCGACACCGGTCTGCGCCCGGAGGGCCGCAACGGACCGGTCGTGCGAACCCTCGCCGCCTATGCCGCCTACTACGACCAATGGGCGCAGCCGTGGGAGATTCAAGCCCTGCTGCGCGCGCATCAGGTGGCGGGCGACAACGACCTCGGCATCGAATTCCTGCTGATGGCCGACCGCATTCGCTACCCGCAGGGTGGCGTCTCCAACGACGCCGTCAAGGAGATCCGGCGGATCAAGGCCCGCGTCGACGCCGAACGTCTGCCGCGCGGCGCCGATCCCGCGTTGCACACCAAGCTCGGGCGTGGCGGGCTCGCCGACGTCGAATGGACCGTGCAGCTGATGCAGTTGCGATATGCGCACGAGTATCAGTCGTTGCACAATACTTCGACCCTGCAGTCACTCGACGCGATCGCCGAGGAAGGGCTGCTCGCACTCGACGACGTCACCTTGCTCAAGGACGCCTGGCTCACCGCGACCGAGGCCCGCAATGCGCTGGTGCTCGTGCGCGGCAAACCCGTCGATGAACTGCCCGGTCCCGGAAAAACGTTGCGGCCCATTGCCTTCGCCGCTGGGTGGCCCGACGACCAGGCGGCCGAATTTCTGGAGAACTACCTGCGCGTGACCCGGCGCGCGAAGGCCGTCGTGACCAAGGTGTTCGGCGCATGACCGCCCTCGGAACCGCGGTCTCCGACAAGCTTCGCGCGGCGACGTCGATCGCACATGAGAACGCCGAGCGGTCGGCGTTCGTCGAAGCCCTGCTGTCGGGCAGCCTCGATGCCGACGCGTACGGCCGCCTGGCCGGGCAGCTGTTCTTCGTCTACCGGGCGCTGGAGGAGGTCGGGGACACGCTGGCCGACGATCCCGTCGCCGGCGGTTTCCACGACGAGAGGTTGCGGCGGCTGCCGTCGCTCTCCACGGACTTGGCTACACTCGGCGTCGACGTCGAGTCGCTGCCACCGCTTGCGGCTACCCGCGGCTACGTCGAGGCGATCCGTGCGAGCGCCGCCGATCCGGTGAGATATGTGGCCCACCACTACACCCGCTATCTCGGTGACCTGTCCGGTGGGCAGATCGTCGCGCATCGGCTGCGTGAGCACTACCGACTCGGTGACGACGCACTGTCGTTCTACCGGTTCGCCGGCATCGACAAACTCAAGCGCTACAAGGATGCATATCGCGATCGCCTGGACGCGCTGCGGATCGACGATTCCGCGGTGCAGCGTCTCACCGTCGAGGCAGTGCGAGCATTCGAATTCAATTCAGCGCTGTTCGGAGAGCTGACGTAACCGCAACGCCGAGGGCTGTTTTGGCGACTACTGCGGACGTGCTGCTTCTGGGTGGTCGAGTAGCCGGTGTATCGAGTCCCCGTCGGCCGAAAAGTGTTGTGGTGCAGTTGTATTCGGTGGTCGCGGAGTGTCGATACACCTCGTCGCTGGCGCTCCTCGGCAGACCCATTTCGCTGGTTGATCCGGGCCGAAGCGCCGTGCTGAGCGAGGCGCTACCGCTAGCGCTCCTCACGGCTCACCCTGGATCCACCGATGGCATGCCCTATCCGCTGGTTGAGCCGTGAGGAGCGTTAGCGCGCCGTACTGAGCGAGGCGCTAGCCGAGTCGAAGTGACGAGCGTGTCGAAACCCCTATACCACAATGCATTTGATGGTGGCGCACGTGTCGAACTGTGATGGTATCGAACATTGAGGCGTGTGCACCCGTAGGGTGCACACGCGTCACTTGCCGGGTGTCATCGCCGATGTTGGCGCGGACCGTCGAAAGTCGTTGTGGCTGAGAGGTTTCGACACGGACCTCGGCTAGCGCTACTTCGACTCGGCTAGCGCCTCGCTCAGCACGGCGCTCGTCCGGCTCAACCAGCGGAGGGGTCACCGTCGGTGAATCCAGGCTCAACCAAGGCTCAACCGGCAGAGTAAGCCTGCAGTCGGAATCCAGGCTCAACCAGCGGAGAAGGCCTGCAGTGGGTGAATCCAGGTTCAGGCGGTGGCCCGCGTGATTCGGGCAGCGATTCCGTCGAGGATCAAGTCCAGGCCGAAGGCCAGTTCGTCGGTGTAGAAGTCGGTGTCGTCGTCGAGTACGTCCTCCCGGACGGCGCGGGTCAGTCGCGGATAGTCGACGTCGTCGATCACCTGCCCCAAAACGATTGAGTACCTGTCGGTTTCGCCTTGCGAATCGGTGCCGACCAACCCCAGCTCCGACGCCATGCGCACGTGATTTCGCACGAAACCGTCGATGACGAGCATGGACGAGAGCTTCTCCTGGCTGGTGAGGGGGGTTTCGTCGAAGGCTTGGACGCCCGCTTCGGTCCACAGGAGAGTCTTCGGCCCCGACGGCGGATGGGTCATCGGGATGTTCGTGACCCACGGATGTGAACGCAGCGCGTCGGCGACCGCCGTTGCCCAGGCGGTGAGACGCTCACGCCAGGTGCCGTGCGCGGTCAGATCGGGCCGCGGCCGACCGTACGCCTCGTCGATCATGATCTCGTAGACGTCTTCCTTCGACTCGACATAGCGATACAGCGACATCGTCGTGACGCCGAGACGCTCGGCGATCGCCTTCATCGATACCGCGTCGAATCCCTCGGCGTCGGCGACGTCCACGGCTGCCCGCCCGATGTCGGGGATGGTGAGTTTGGGCTTCGGGCCACGGCGTGCTCCGTCGTCGATTCCCCACATGAGCTGCAGGTATCTGGGGAGATCACGCGGTTCGGAGGTCATGGCCCAACCCTATCGCAATTACTGCTTGCGTCGTACGCAGTACCGGCCTAGTATCTGTGTTCAGAGTAAACAGTATGCAACATAAACAGATTGGAATGTCATGACTCAGTCGCGTTCTCCCTGGTTGGGGATGGTTGCGCTATGCCTGCCGATGCTGATCGTTTCGATGGATGTGTCCGTGCTGTTCTTCGCGGCTCCGTTCATCGCCGCCGACCTGCACGCGAGCTCCGAGCAGCAGTTGTGGATCTTCGACGTGTACGGGTTCGTGCTCGCCGGTCTGCTGCTCACGATGGGCTCGCTGGCCGATCGGATCGGCCATCGGCGCCTGCTGATGATCGGCGCGGTCGCGTTCAGTGTCGCGTCGATCGGTGCGGCGTTCGCAGTATCGGCGGAGATGTTGATCGCCGCGCGCGCACTGCTGGCGATCGGCGGGGCGACGCTCATGCCGTCGACGCTCGCGCTGATCCGGTTCACCTTCGACGACCCGACCGCACGTGCCAAGGCCGTCGCGATCTGGAGTGCCGTGCTCACCGGTGGCGTCGCAGTCGGCCCGATCATCAGCGGCCTTCTGCTGGAACACTTCTGGTGGGGTTCGGTCTTCTTGATCAACGTGCCGGTGATGGTCGCATTGTTGGTGGTGGCTCCGATGCTGTTGCCGGGCAATACAGCTGATCCTTCCCGGCGAGTCGACGTACTCAGCGCTCTGCTGGCACTCGCAACTGTCCTGCCGATCATCGAGGGCATCAAGAAGCTCGCCGCCGACGGATGGTCGTTGGCGTGGATCGGTCTGATCCTCGGCGGATTCGTCGTCGGCGCGATCTTCGTGTGGCGGCAGCGTCGACTCGCGCAGCCGCTGGTGGACATCACACTCTTCCGCGACCGACGGTTCGCGACATCGATCTGGATCAACGTGATCGGTATGTTCGCGATCCTCGGCAACGCCATCATCATGACCCAGTACCTGCAGTCGGTCCTCGGCTACACCCCGCTGGTGGCGGCGCTGTGGAGTCTGCTGCCGTCGGTGTTCGTGGGAGCGGCCGCACCCGCCGCTGCCGCAGCAGCGTCGAAGTTCGGCCGGCCCAAGGTTGTCGTCGCCGGGTTGCTCTGCGCCGCAGCGGGATTCGTGATCCTGGGCGCGCTGACCACGACTGACTCGCTGATCACGGTCCTGATCGGCGCGACATTCCTTGCGGCCGGAACCGTGGCACTGGCGTCGGTGATCGCCGACTACGTCGTCGGGGTGGCTCCCGCTGATCGCGCCGGAGCGACGTCGAGTCTGTTAGAGACGTCGAGCGAGCTGGGCGGAGCGCTGGGAATCGCCATCCTCGGCAGCGTGCTCAACGTGGTGTTCCGGTTGTCGTTCGACGACCCGACCTTCTCGGGAACACCTGCGGGACAAAGTCTTTCCGGAGCGCTCGCAGCATCGCGCGGACTTCCCGCCGATCGTGCGGATGCGCTGATCGCCGCCGCACGCGAGGCGTTCGTGTCGGGGTTGTCGGCCGCGGCCTGGGTCGGTGCCGCCGTGTTGGTGGCGACCGCGGTGCTGGCGGCATGGGCGCTGCGTCAGCAGCGAGTCGAGCTGCCCGAGGTTGTCGAAGTCTGACGTTTCCCGCTGCGTTCAGCAGCTTTTGGGAGATCATCTCGACGGCGCTGACCAGTGGTTCTTGACAAATCGCGTGCCACGGGTGACCCTAGTCACGTTGAACAGACTGAACGATCGCTCCGAGGCGTTCAGCTAGAAAGGAAGTTCAGATGACCGACGTACCTCCGTTGACCGAGCTGCTCGCCGATTCCCCGACGAACTGGGGCAAGTGGGGCCCCGACGACGAGGTAGGCAGCCTCAACTATCTCACCGCCGAACAGGTTTTGGCGGGCGCCGCGCAAATTCAGAAGGGTGAACTGTTCACTCTGCAGCGCCTGATCGGCGATCCTAACGGTGACCCGGTCTGGCCCGGCCGCAGTCCGGCCACCCGTGAGATGATCCTCGACGAGTCGCACTGGGACGAGGGCGGCGACGGACCGGCGTTCCCCGGTGGCCTGCACTACGCCGACGACAAGATCTACGCCTTCCTGCAGGGCTCCACGCAGTACGACGCACTCGGCCACGTCTGGTACGACGGCAAGATCTGGAACGGCTACGACGCCCGCACCACCATCGGCGGCCTGTCGAAGGCGAGCGTCGCACCGATCGCCGAGCGCGGCGTCGCGGGTCGCGCGGTGCTGCTGGACATGGCCCGCTACCGCGGCAAGAACAACCTCGACCCGTATGAGACCTACACCCACGAAGACCTGATCGCGTGCGCCGAGCAGCAGGGCACGCCGATTCAGAAGCGCGACATCCTGCTGATCCGCACCAACCACCTGCAGCTCTTCTTCGACAAGGGTGACGGCTTCTACGAGGACTTCTGCGAGTCGGGCCTGGTGTACTCGCCGGAGTTGGTCCAGTGGTTCCAGGACATGGAGATCCCGAACCTCGTCACCGACACCATCGCCAACGAAGTCACCTTCGACCCGCACAACGGCGTCGCGCTGGTCCTGCACAATGCGCTGATGCGCAACCTCGGCATCGCATTCACCGAGATCTGCGACCTGGAGAAACTCGCTGCCGACTGCGCCGCGGACGGCCGCTACAGCTGCTTCTACGTCGCCGCGCCACTGAAGATCAGCGAGGCCACCGGCGCGCCCGTGAATCCGGTGGCGATCAAGTGACGACATATGCCGATCGGCCGTGGCTGGCGCGCTATGCGCCAGGGCAGCCGAGTGATCTGATCCCCGAGTTCGACACCGCGCTCGACCTGTTCCGCAGCGCCGTCGACGCCGCCGCCGACAAGCCGGCCATCAAGTACTTCGACGGCGAGCTGACCTTCGCAGGCCTCGACGCGGCGTCGGACGCACTGGCCAATCGTCTTGTGGCCGAGGGATTTTCCGCTGGGGACCGGCTCGCGATCTATGTGCAGAACAACCCCGCCTTCCTCGTCGGACTGATCGCCTCGTGGAAGGCGGGCGGGGCGTCGGTCCTCATCAATCCGATGAACAAGGCCCGCGAGCTCAAGTATCTGCTCGACGACTCCGGCGCTGTCGCGCTGCTCACCCTCGACGAGTTGTACGACGAGGTGGCGCGCGGCGTCTTGGCCGAGGGCTCGTCGGTACGCACGACGTTCACCGTGTCGGCGCTCGACGGTCAGTCGCGTGATGATGCGCGCTTGTTCGACGGCGTCACGCGGTTCACCCCCGACGGCACCATCTCGCTGGTCGAGGTGATCGAAAACCACGACGGCACAAGGCCGTCCGCGGTCAACCTGTCGCCCGACGACGTCGCCGTACTGACCTACACCTCCGGTACCACGGGACAGCCGAAGGGGGCGATGAACACCCATCGCAACCTGACGTTCAACGCGCAGACCTACCGTGAGTGGATCGGCCTGACCAGCGACGACGTGGTCCTCGGCATCGCGCCGCTGTTCCACATCACCGGGCTCGTCGCGCATGTGATGATCTCGTTGCTGCTGCACGCGACACTGGTGATCGCCCACCGCTTCCATCCGGCGGTCTTCGTCGAGGCGATCCGTGAGCATCGCCCGACGTTCACCGTCGGCGCGATCACCGCGTACATCGCGCTGGCGGATTCCGGTGGCGCTCAAGACGGAGACTTCACGTCCTTGCGCGCCCTGTACTCCGGCGGCGCACCGATCGCACCGGCAGTGGCCGATCGCCTCGAAGGAATCTTCGGCGCCTACATTCACAACATCTACGGGCTCACCGAGACCAACTCTCCATCGCACGGCGTGCCATTCGGAGTACGGGCGCCGGTCGACGCCGAGTCGGGTGCACTATCGGTCGGCGTGCCGGTGTTCAACACGGTCGTCCGCGTCATCGACGACGAGGGCAACGAGGTTCCGATCGGCGACGTCGGGGAGTTCGCGACGTCGGGCCCGCAGGTGGTCCCGGGGTACTGGAACAAGCCCGAAGCCACCGCGACATCGATTCCGGGCGGCGAATTGCGTACGGGCGACGTCGGTTTCATGGACGCCGACGGTTGGTTCTATCTCGTCGACCGCAAGAAGGACATGATCAACGCGTCCGGCTACAAGGTGTGGCCGCGTGAGGTGGAGGACGTGCTCTACGGTCATCCCGCCATCGCCGAGGCCGCCGTGATCGGCGTGCCCGACGAATACCGCGGCGAGACCGTCAAGGCGTTCGTGTCCCTGCAGCCGGGTAAGACGGCGACCGCCGACGAACTCGTCGAGTTCTGCAGGGAACGCATGGCGGCCTACAAGTATCCGCGCACCATCGAGATCGTCGAGGCTCTGCCGAAGACGACCACCGGCAAGATCCTGCGGCGTACGCTGCGGGATCAGGAAGTCGCGAAGTAACAACCGCGCCAACGCATCTCAACCAACTCGGCCACGGACCACGGGTCCGTGGCCGAGTCGTGTCGCGGCGAGCCGGTGTGGCTCAATTCCGCGCGATGTTGATCGCGAACCGCGCGTACTGTGCGGCGACGGCCGCGGGGTCGTCCGCGGGCGAATCCCATTGGCACACGCTCAAACTCAACGACAGGATGGCGCGCGCGGCGGCCGCGGGGTCGTCGGTCGTCAATGCCCCTGTACGTACGCCGGCGCGGATCTCGTCGCGTAACAACGTGAGCAGATCGTCGGTGAACGCGTCGATCCGGGCGGCGTCGGGAGCGTCGATGTTACGTGCCTCGTTGACCATGATGCGGGCCAGGCTGCGGCGTACGGTGGCGAACAAGACGAGCGCCTGGCACAGATTGTTCAGTCGCGTAACGGGATCGGTGCCTTCGTCGCGGGCCGGGTGCAGGTGTGCGCTCAGTTCGGCGATGGCCAGATCGAACCCGGCGACCAGCAGACTCTGCTTGCTCGCATAGTGATGGTAGACGCCCGGAACGCTGATCCCCGCTTCGGCGGCGATGGTACGCATCGTCGCGCCGTGGTAACCGGTCCGGACAAAGCAGGCGATGGCGGCGTCGAGCACGGGGTCGAGGTGCGTGTCCGGGTAGACGCGCCAGTCGAATTCGGCCACCTCGCGCGGCTCGTCTGCCGGTCCCGTGCTGGAGAGCAATTCGACGGTGGTGCCCAGCTCGGCGACGATCGACTCGAGTCGTTCCGCCGAAGCAGGCGTCTTACCCGTCTCGATGGCGCTCATCGTTCCGACACTCACCCCGATCCGGCGGGCGAGCTCACGCAACGAGATACCTGCGAGTTCGCGGGCCGGGCGAATCATCGTCTGCGGTGCCACCGCGCCGTCGGGGCGCGGCTCGACGCCGGACCCGGTTCGGGTCTGTGATCGAGCAGGTGGCTGTGGCATGGTTCCACGCTAGGGCATGCGCCGCGCGGACGATCACCGACACTCGAACTCGACGTGACGCCGACTACACTCGCCCCATGGCCGCATCGTCCGACGTCGACACCCGACCCCCGACCGCGCTGGCGATGTTCGAGGCGGCCCTCGCCAACGGCGCCGAGCGGCCGCTCATCTACTACTTCGACGGTGTACTCACCATGCGCGACGTCGATGAACGGGCCAATGCGCTGGCGAAGGTGTTGATGGACAACGGAATTGCCTTCGGAGACCGGGTGGCGATCTTCACCCAGAACAATCCGGCCTTCGTGATCGGTCTGATCGCGACGTGGAAGGTCGGCGGCATCGGGGTGCCGATCAATCCGATGTACACCGCCCGTGAGCTCACCTTCTCACTGATCGACACCGGTGCCCGGGCACTCGTCGTGCTCGACTCCCTCTACGACGACGTCGCGCGCGGCGTCGTCGAATCCGGCGAGACCGACGTCGAGGTGGTGGTGACCACCTCCGCGGACGACTGGCGCGGCTCCGCGAAATCAACTGCCGCACAGCATGATGCGTATCAACTGACCGAGCTTCCCGGTGCGGCTCGGATCGGCACCGGAAAGCTGAAGCCGCACGACCCGGCCGTCCTGATGTACACCTCGGGTACCACCGGTGTGCCGAAGGCGACCATCAACACGCATTCCAACTTCACTGCCGGAGCGGAGTACTACCGACGCTGGATGGAACTCGACGCCGACGACGTGGTGCTCGGACTCACGCCGTTGTTCCACATCACCGGCCTCATCGGGCACGTCGCCCTCTCGTTGCGACTCGGCGCTCCGCTGATTCTGACGCATCGTTTCAGCGTCGACGGGATGCTCGACGCCATTCGACTGCGGCGCCCGACATTCGTGATCGGGACGATCAGCGCATTGGTGGCGCTGGCCGACGCGTCGTCGCCTGCCGACTTCTCCTCGATTCGACGACTCGGCTCGGGCGGCGCGGCGATTTCGCCGAGGCTCGCCGGCAAGATCGAGGCGGCGGTGGGGCAACCGCTCACTGTCGTCTACGGGCTCACCGAGACCACTTCGCCTGCGTTGGCGACGCCGCTCGGCACGCCGATTCCGGTCGACTCCGAGTCGGGTGCGCTGTCGATCGGAGTTCCCGTGTACGACACCGTCGTACGGATCGTCGACGAGCTGGGAGCCGACGTCGGGGCAGGGGAGATCGGTGAATTGGCGATCTCCGGCCCGCAAGTGGCAGCCGGGTACTGGCAGCAGCCCGAGGCCACCGGAGAATCGTTCCCCGACGCCGAATTGCGCACCGGCGACGTCGGATTCGTCGACGCCGACGGTTGGACGTTCCTCATCGACCGCAAGAAAGACATGATCACCTCGGCCGGTTACAAGGTGTGGCCGCGTGAGGTGGAAGAGGTGCTGTATCGCCATCCCGACGTCGCGGAGGCCGCCGTCGTCGGTGTGCCCGACGACGTGCGCGGCGAGTCGGTTACGGCGTTCGTCGCGTTGGAGCCGGGGCGTCGGGCGGATGCGGACGCGTTGATGGCCTACGCACGAGAGCAGTTGGCCGCCTATAAGCGGCCGCGGCGAATCGTGCTGACCGGTGCGTTGCCCAAGACGTCGTCGGGCAAGATTCTGCGAAGAGTGTTGCGGGACAGCGAGATTCGCTAGGCGGTCCGACGCCGGACCGCCCCGGCTGTGTCATCGCGTCCGGCCGCTGAACGACGATTGCCCATCGTCGGGAATCAATCAGCTACGAGGCCGACAGGATCTTGATCTCGAAGATCAATGTGTCTCCTGCCTGGATTCCGGCGTCGGGCATCCCCGAGGTGTAGCCGTCGGCGGGAGCGATTGCTACAGCTACATTCGACCCGACCTTCTGTCCCGCAATGGCTTTGGTGAATCCGGGGATCACGCCGTTGAGCGGGAAGTCGGCCGGTTGCCCGTTCTTGTACGCGCTGTCGAACACTTTGCCGTCGCGGCCGTTGACCCCCTCGTAGCAGACTTTGACGGTGGCGGTCTGCGAGACCACCGGGCCGGTGCCGGGGACCAGCGTGTGTACCTGCGTCGACGACACCGCGAACGGCGTCGTCGGGGTGATCTTGGGTCCCGAGTTGTCGGTCGACGCGGTCACCGCAACCTTGCCGGTGGTGCCGTCGAAGGTCCACTGCGGCTTGGCGTCGGCGGCCGGTTCGCCGCTTGCGCACGTCGCGAGTGCCTGATCGGTGGTGGTGGCGCCCGCTTCGGTAGCGGCGCTGTCGGTGGTGGAGACCGCGGTGGTGTCGTCGGAGCCGCAGGCGGTGACCAGCAGGGCGCAGGCGGCGATCGGGGCGACGAGGAACAGGGGGAGCCGACGGGAGACAGTCATGGCTGCAAACCTAACAGGTGGGTGGGCGGCGAACTTCCGCGACGTTTGTGCGGCGACACGCCGCAGGAGAATCGCAGCAACGCCGCAAAGGTTCGGACGGCAGACAAATCGACCCGCTCGGCGATCGGAAACGTGATCGCGGAGCGGGTCGATTGGCGTAGGACTCAGCTGTCAGCAGTCGTAGTACAGCGAGAACTCGTAGGGGTGCGGACGGATCTGCACCGGCTCGATCTCGTTCTCACGCTTGTGCGCGATCCAGGTCTCGATGAGGTCCTCGGTGAACACGCCACCGGTGGTGAGGTAGTCGTGGTCCTCTTCGAGCTTGTCGATGACTGCGGCCAGCGACGTCGGCGCCTGCGGAATGCTCTTGGCCTCCTCCGGCGGGAGCTCGTAGAGGTCCTTGTCGACGGGCTCGTGCGGCTCGATCTTGTTCTTGATGCCGTCCAGGCCGGCCATCATCATCGCCGCGAACGCCAGGTACGGGTTGCCCGAGCTGTCCGGGCAGCGGAACTCGAGGCGCTTGGCCTTCGGGTTGTTGCCGGTGATCGGGATACGCACACAAGCCGAACGGTTGCGCTGGCTGTAGACCAGGTTGATCGGGGCTTCGTAGCCCGGGACCAGACGCTTGTAGGAGTTGACGGTCGGGTTGGTGAACGCCAGCAGCGACGGTGCGTGATGCAGGATGCCGCCGATGTAGTAGCGCGCCAGATCCGACAGCCCGGCGTAGCCGGCCTCGTCGTGGAACAGCGGTTTGCCGTCTTTCCACAGCGACTGGTGAGCGTGCATGCCCGAACCGTTGTCGCCGAACAGCGGCTTCGGCATGAAGGTGACCGACTTGCCGTTCTGCCACGCGGTGTTCTTGATGATGTACTTGAACAGCATCACGTCGTCCGCGGCGTGCAGCAGGGTGTTGAACTTGTAGTTGATCTCAGCCTGACCCGCGGTGCCGACCTCGTGGTGACCGCGCTCCAGGGTGAATCCGGCGGAGGTCAGGTTGGTCGACATCTCGTCGCGCAGGTCGACGTAGTGGTCGTACGGTGCGACGGGGAAGTAGCCGCCCTTAGGCCGGACCTTGTAGCCCTTGTTGGGGGTGCCGTCGGGGTCGGTCGGTGCGCCGGTGTTCCACCAGCCGCTCTCGGACTCGACCTCGTAGTGCGTACCGTTCATCTCGGAGCTGAACGACACCGAGTCGAAGATGTAGAACTCGGCCTCGGCTCCGAAGAAGCAGGTGTCGGCGATGCCGGTCGAGGCCAGGTAGTCTTCGGCCTTGCGCGCGACGTTACGCGGGTCGCGGCTGTAGGCCTCACGGGTGAACGGGTCGTGGACGAAGAAGCTCACGTTCATCGTCTTGGCCTTGCGGAACGGATCGATGCGCGCGGTTGCCGGGTCGGGCAGAAGCATCATGTCCGACTCGTCGATCGACTGGAAGCCGCGAACCGACGAACCGTCGAAGGCCAGGCCGTCCTCGAAGACGCTTTCGTCGAACGCCTCAGCGGGGATCGAGAAGTGCTGCATCACACCGGGCAGGTCGCAGAACCGGATGTCGACGTACTCGACACCCTCTTTCTTGATGCCCTCGAGAAGTTCTTCCTTGCTGCTGTACACCGTTCGGTGACTCCTTCACTATCGGGTAGCCAGGTGGTCCTGGCACGCACACCCGCCACGCATCGCGATGCAGCGGATCACAGCGAAAACCGTATGGAGGTGAGGTTGCCCAGGCGCTAAGCCCATGTTTCCCCTGTGTTACGCGATCCTCGGAATTGGTCGTCGTGCCCCTTAACTATTCCCGATCGTGTCTTTACCGTCACGCGCAGCCCGAATATGTCCGATTTACATCGGTGCCTACGATGGACGGTATGACTGTGTGCCTCTCACCGCGTTCCCGCAGCGCCGCATCGGCGTCGACGCAGGGGGTGGCGCGATGAGCCGGTCGATCGGGTCGTGGCTGTCGGGCACCCAGCCGGGTGCGGGGGCCGAGAACGAGTATCAAGGTCAGGACCTCGGTTTGCCTCAGCGCGGCGCCGGATCGCTGGCAACCGGTTGGACCCGCTGCGGCGGTCTGCTGCTGGACTGGCTGATGGCGTACGGCATCGCTCTGCTCATCGTCGGCGGTGACATGCAGCGCGCGGCGACTCCCGAACTGGCCGTGTGGTTCGTCGTCGGCGTGTTCACGATCAGTTTGTTCGGATTCACGCCGGGGCAATTCATTCTGGGACTGCGGGTCATCAGAGTCGACCACGGCCCCGAGCTGACCCAATCGATCGCGTCGGGAAAGAAATCGGTCGCGGTCGGGTTTGTGCGCGCACTCGGTCGGCAGGTGCTGATCGTGTTCATCGTTCCGGCACTGATGAACGACTACAACGGTCGAGCACTGCACGATCGGGCCACGGGCACGGCCGTCGTTAAGAGTCGTTAGGTTTGCCGGCTGGGGTGGTGGCGAAGTCGGTGTCGAAACCGCGTACGCCGACGGTGCCAGCGCAACCGAACACCGTGGAACAGTTGAGAATTCACCGCGCCAAATACCAAGGATTTCGACTAGGCTGGAGCCTCGCTCAATCAGCAGAGGAGAGCGAGCTCGCCTGTGGGCGGCCGGGGAACTTCGGTGGTCGCGTCGGGTTCTTTGTCTCGCCAGCCCCTCGTTACACCGAAGCTCGTTCCTCGCTTCGGCACTCGGGGAGCGGGGTGTCACCTCGCCGCCGGTTCCTCGCTTCGGCACTCGGGGAGCGGAGGCATCGGAGGCTCGCGAACTTGCCTCTGCGAGCGGGAACTTCGGTGGTCGCGTCTGGTTCTTTGTCTCGCCAGCCCCTCGTTACACCGAAGCTCGTTCCTCGCTTCGGCACTCGGGGAGCGGGATGGTCACCTCGTCGCCGGTTCCTCGCTTCGGGACTCGGGGAGCGGGGGCATCGGAGGCTCGCGAACTTGCCTCGGGGAGCGGGCCACCTCGGAACCCGACTCAGTCTCGCATCATCTCTACCAATCGCAGGGCCGCCCGCAATGCCTCGACCGCGGGCTTCACCGACACTCGCGGGTCCACTGCGCGCTGAATCCCCAGGCCGATTCCGGCGCCAAGCAGTAGGTCGGCGAGGTCGGCCGAGGTCGGCAGCGGCGACGCCGCGTCGTCGGCTGGATCCGGCAGCACATCGCCGAACAGCGGTTGCAACATGTCGGTGACCATCTCGCTCGCGCGTTCGCGCAGGCCGACGATCATCGCGCTGAGTTCTTCGTCGTGCCGGGACAGCACGACGAATTCGAGTTCGAGCATCGTCCACCCCACATCGCCCGCAGTCCGTTCGATCCACTCTCCGAATGCGTCGGCACGTTCATCGGCGTTGTCGAAACCGGCCGCGTCGGCTGCCAGTGCCGCGAGTTCGCCGAGCTTCTCCTGGTGGATGCCTTCGAGCACCGCACCGCACAGCGTCGGCTTGTCGCGGAAATTCGAGTACACCGCGCCCTTGGAGTAGCCGGCGGCGGCGGCGATCCCGTCCAGGCTGGTCGCGGCGTAGCCCGCCCGAAGAAATTGCTCGCGTGCGGTGGCGAGCAGTTCGGTCCGGGTGCGAGCCTGTTGTTCGGCGCGGGTGAGTCGAGGCACTGGGTAATTCTATGTCGAGATACTCGGGGTATTGACATACCGACGGTATTTGAACAATGCTGGGTGTCTGTCACTCTCAGTATCGGTAACTCGGAGGCCTCATGGGACTGCTCGGCAATCGCAAACCGCACATCGACGTCAGCGACGCCGTCGTCGTGATCAGCGGAGGTGCCCGCGGCATCGGCGCCGCCACCGCTGCGGAATTCGCACGGCTCGGCGCGACGGTCTGGATCGGCGACGTCGACGCCGAAGTCGCCCTCACCACGGCAGCGTGCCTGGACAACACGTTCTCTGCCCCGCTTGACGTCACCGACCCGGCGTCGTGGACGGAATTCATCGAGACGGTCCGGCAGAACCACGGCGGCCCAGACGTTCTGGTCAACAACGCGGGCGTCATGCCGGTCGGGGCCTTCGACCGGGAATCGCAGGCGACCACCGACCTCATGCTCGACGTCAACGTCGCCGGCGTCCTCAACGGCATGCGTGCTGTGTTGCCCGGAATGCTCGACGCCGGGCGCGGTCACATCGTCAACGTCGCGTCGATGGCGGGCATGATCCCGCTTCCTGGAATGGTGACCTACAACGCGAGCAAGTATGCGGCACTTGGTGCTTCGCTCGCCGCGCGCCGTGAATACGACGGCACCGGCGTGTCGGTGTCGGCGATCCTGCCCGCGGCCGTGCGCACCGAACTCGCCTCCGGCGCCCACCTCGGCGGGACTCTCCCGACGGTCGATCCCGACGACGTGGCGCGCGCCGTCGTCAAGACCCTGCGAACCCGCGCCGCGCGCACCTCGGTACCCGAATGGGTCGCTCCCGCTTGGGATCTGGTGGATGCCTTCGTTCCGGAGTTTGTCGAGCGGATTGCTCGGAAGATCATCGACGACGGCCGCGCCCTCGCGCTCGACGCCGTCGAGCGCACGTCCTATCTGTCGCGAATCGACCGGCAGGCGGCCGCGAACGCCGCGCACCACGATCTGAGGGATGCGAAATGACCCGAATCGCAGTCGCCATCGGGTGCGGCGGCACCATCGGCGCCGCCTGGATCGTCGCCGTGCTGGCCGAGCTCGCCGATCAAACCGGTTGGGACCCAAGGCAAGCCGACATTCTGCAGGGCACTTCGGCCGGGGCCGAGTTGGTCACGATGCTATCGGGCGGCTACGGCGTCGACGACCTCGTCGCCATGCAGAGCGGCGCCCCCGGTGACGAGGTGCTGCGTCGTCACCTCGACGACACCCCGCCGAGCCTGCCGCGATTGCCGCGGCCGGCGCGACTGCAACCGTCGACGCTGTGGACCCGCGGGGGCGGCCATGCCCGGCTCACCGGCATCGCTCCTCGTGGCGGCGGCGATGCCGGGTGGCTGTCGCGTCTCGCGCAATCCGTTGTGCCCGAAGGTGATTCGTGGCTTGCGCATCCCGGTGCGCGGCTGGTCGCCTACCGGGTAGACGACGGCGAGCGCGTCGCTTTCGGTGCGCCGGGGTCTCCGAGCGCGACCGCCGAGGAAGCATTGCGCGCATCTTGGGCGATCCCCGCTTGGCTGCCACCGGTAGAAATCGGCGGCCGCGCCTACGTCGACGGCGGCGCGGCGTCGACCGCATCGGTCGACCTCATCGCCCCGCACGAGGCCGACCTCATCTATGTCATCGCTCCGATGGCGTCGCTGGACGGTGTGCGCGCACCGGGCGTCGGCGGGCGCATCGAGCAAGTGGCACTGCGCAATCCGATGTCGG
The DNA here is from genome assembly GCF_012933505.1 of Gordonia asplenii. Classification (GTDB taxonomy): domain Bacteria; phylum Actinomycetota; class Actinomycetes; order Mycobacteriales; family Mycobacteriaceae; genus Gordonia; species Gordonia asplenii. The sequence goes on along the minus strand of NZ_JABBNB010000022.1, from coordinate 88,434 downwards.
CGGTGCTGCGCGCCGAGGTGAACACCGTGCGGGCGCTCGGAACCGAGGTCGTCGTCCTCACACCGTCGGCCGACGACATGGCCGGACTCGGCGCCAACTTCATGAATCGCGACCGTCGGCAGGCGGCGTTCGACGCGGTGCGTCGTACCGTGGGCGCAACCGTGTCGGAAACCCTTGCCGCGAACGGTGTTTCGCGATGACTCGGGTGCGCGAGCCGCGGATCGTGGTGATCGGCGCCGGCGTCGCGGGCATCGCCACCGCACATGCGTTGCAGCAGGCGGGTTTTCACGACTTCACCATCCTGGAGAAGGGCTCCGACGTCGGCGGCGTCTGGTACTGGAATCACTATCCGGGGCTGACGTGTGACGTGCCGTCGCAGATCTACCAATTCTCCTTCGCTCCCAAAGCGGATTGGTCGCGGATCTGGGCAACCGGACCGGAGATACAGCGCTATCACCGCGACGTCGTCGAAGAACTTGGGATCGTCGAGCAGATCCGCTTCGACACCGAAGTCGCCTCCGCGGTATTCGACGACGACACCGCCGAGTGGACGGTCGCTACCGCGGCCGGTGAGGTGCTCGTCGCCGACTTCGTCATCTGCGCCACCGGCATTCTGCACAACCCCGCGGTCCCCGACATTCCCGGGCTCGGTGACTTCACCGGCGACGTCGTGCATACCGCGCGCTGGGACGACGATCTCGTCACCGACGGCCGCAGGGTAGCGGTCATCGGCACCGGATCGACCGGGGTGCAAGTGGTCTCGGCGCTGCACGAGGGGGCAGCGTCGGTCACTCACTTCGTGCGGTCCGCGCAGTGGATTCTGTGGGCCCCGATGTGGCTGCCGCAGATTCCGGGCGTGTCGGTCCTGCTCGGTGCGAGCCGGACCCTGCAGGACGCCGTGTATCAGTTGTCGCTCGAGGCGTCCGGAATCCTCGCCGACGTCGTGCTCAGGCAGTCGTGGCGGCGGCGAGCGGTGCAGGCCTATGCACGGATCTCGTTGCGCGGCCAGGTATTCGACGCCGACGAGCGCGCGAAGCTGACCCCCGACTACCAGCCGTTGTGCAAGCGGCAGGTGATCTCCGGGAGCTACTACCGCGCGCTGCGATCGCCGCGGACCGAACTCGTGACCGATCCGATCACAGAGATCACACCCACCGGCATCCGCACCGCCGACGGGACCCTGCACGAGGTCGACGTCATCGTGCTGGCCACTGGATTCCGCGCCCACGATTACATGCGGCCGATGCGGATCGAGGGTCGGGGCGGAGTGACGCTCGACGACGCATGGGCCGACGGCCCGCGCGCATATCGGATGACGGCGATACCGGGCTTCCCGAACCTCTTCACGGTGTTGGGCCCCAACTCGCCGACCGGATCGATCTCACTGCAGTACTCAGCCGAACTCACCGCGGGATACATCGTGAAATGGCTCGAGCGATTCGCCGCGGGCGATGTCGACACCGTCGAAGTGACCGAGGAGGCCACCGCCGAGTTCAATCGTCGAGTCGCCGAGGCCCTGGAGCCGACGGTATGGAACACCGGCTGCAATTCGTGGTACCTGACCGACGCCGGCACTGTGGACCTGTGGCCGTTCGACCGTGCGACGATGCGGCGCATGCTGACGACACCCGAGGTCGGGGACTTCTCGCTGACCGGACCCGGCTGCGGCGCGACTGTCGATGTTGCGCAGTCTAGGTCGTAGCGCCGTCGTCGAGCATGTCCGATATCGCCGTCAGCGGAACGGGGACCAGCCCGGCGCATCTCATCGTGCAAAACGACGGCCCGCATTGTTTGGTTCCGTTGTGGCACAGTCGGTGAGGGAGTGCACGACTTAAAACTGAGCGGGCGGGACGTGGCTTGATTGCAATCGGTGCGACGCCGCTGACGTACGCCCGATGCGACGCACAGACTTGCCACTGTCACAAAGGTCGATGATGATGGGCGGCAGCCGACCGGCGAGGAGAGATATGACCGACACCGCTTCGCAGACCGACAGCGTCCTCGACGACGTGGTCGCCGAACTCGCGGCGCTCGAAGACCCGAAGATCCGTGCCGTGAATGAAAAGCACGGCGACGATCACGGCGTGAATCTCACCAAGCTGCGAGCGGTGGCCAAGCGGCTCAAGACCCAGCATGAACTGGCCGTGGCGCTGTGGGCGCATGGCGACGGTTCTGCACGACTTCTCGCTCTATTAATTTGTCGTCCAAGGGTTTTCGGATTCGACGAACTCGACGCCATGCTCCGTGATGCGCGCACCCCCAAGGTTCAGGACTGGTTGGTCAACTACGTCGTGAAGAAGAGTCCGCATGCTGAGGCGCTGCGGGAGACCTGGTTCGCCGACGCCGACGCGATCGTCGCCAGCGCGGGGTGGACACTGACAATCGAGCGCGTCGCCAAGAAACCCGGCGGTCTGGATCTGCCCGCACTGCTCGATCAGATCGAGACTCAGATGAGCGATGCGCCGGAGCGGTTGCAGTGGGCGATGAACCACTGCCTCGCGCAGATCGGCATCGATCATCCCGCACATCGCGACCGGGCCGTCGCCATCGGCGAGCACCTCGAAGTGTTTAAGGACTATCCGACGCCGCCGAATTGTACGTCGCCGTACGCGCCGGCCTGGATCGCCGAGATGGTCCGACGACAGGGAGCGCGAGAACAGACCAGTCGGCGTTGACAATCGACGACGTCGTCGGTCATTGTCCGGCTGCGCAGGTTTGCGACGAGCAACGCGGTGACTGCGAACGTCTGACCGATACAGCCTAATGCGGCAGCATGCCCAGCACGTTGTCCAGTGCCGCAACGACATCCGCCGCCTCGATGCGCATGAGCGCATGCTCGTCGAGGGCCGTCACGTCCACGTCGCCGGTGCTGAGCCGGTACTCACGCTCCTCTTCTGCCGCATCGATCACATTGCGGATGAAGCGGCCGTTGCCCGCGAGATCGATGGCGCGGCGGGCGATACCGCGCCGGTCGAGGCCGCCGGCCGCGCAGAGAGCGGTGCACCGATCCGTCAGCACGTCCACCGCGTCGGCCGATAGGATCGAATCACGTTCGCGCGCAATCGCTTCGCCGATCCGCGCCAGCTCGGTGGGGGAGTAGGAGTCGAAGCGGATCCGCTTGGCGAAGCGCGACGCTAAGCCGTCGTTCGACGCCATGAACCGATCGATCTCGGCGTCGTATCCGGCGATGATCACGACGAGGCGATCACGGTCGTTCTCCATCCGCGCCAACAGAGTGTCGACGGCTTCGCGGCCGAACGCGTCGCCGCCGGACAGGCCCGACTGCACCAGCGTGTAGGCCTCGTCGATGAACAGAACGCCGTCGAGCGCAGTGTCGATCAGTGATCCGGTCTTGATGGCAGTCGACCCGAGATGCTCTCCGACTAAGTCGCGACGGCTCGCCTCGACGACGGTGTCGGTCCGCAAAATGCCCAGGCCGCAATAGATCTTGGCGACGATGCGTGCGATGGTGGTCTTGCCGGTGCCGGGTGGGCCGGTGAATACCAGATGCTGACTGCGTGACGCGCTCGCCAACCCCTTGTCGGCGCGGATCTTGGCCAGCGTCACCGCCGATTTGAGCTTGTCGATCTGCACCTTCACCGACTCCAAACCGATCTGCGCGTCGAGTTCATGCTGGGCTTGCGCGAGCTGGTCCGAGTCGGTTCGGTCAACGGTCGACGTCGACGCCGGGACCGACTCCGGATCCCACCGGTCGGTGCGCGCGTCGATGGTCTCCTTGGCGACCACGACGAGCCGAAATCCACGATCCGACATGGCTTTCGCGTTGTCGCCGAAGTCGGGCTGACGCGCGTAGACCGTCTCGAACAGTGCTCGCGCATCGTCCTCGTTGCCCATCTCGCGCAGGCAGAGACCGCGGGTGAACATCGCCGACGGAGCAATCGACGGAATGGGACCGGACTCGGCGGCCTCGAGCCGCCGGATCGACTCCCCGAACAGCCCGAGCTGTGCGCAGGCGGTGCCGATCATCAGATTCGCCGCCGCAGTCATGTACTCGTCCGTCCACTCCGATGAATGGGCAAGGGCGGCAAGCACATCGGGCCACCGTTTGGTCTTGAAGTGCAACAGCCCGCGGGCGAACGCGACGATCGGAGCGCCATCGGTGATCGAGTCGAGTGCGGCTTCGGCACCGTCGTAGTCGTCGACTCCGAGCATCGTGCACGCGTACGCCGCGACGGCCTCGGTGGGGTCGGACACCGGATAGTCGATGAAGAATCCGGTTCCGAAGCGGCCGTGCAGAGTCCGCGGAGTCAGCCCGAGTCGGCGCTGTTCGGTGAAGATGTTGTCGCGGAACTTGTAGAGATTGAAGAACACCTCGGGGGTGTCGTCGCCGGCGGCGAGACGTCCGAGCCACGCGTCGGCCATCTCGGGGGCCAGTGCCGTCGCCCGGTGGAACGCGCGAGCGGCGTAGTCGCCGTCATGTTCGGTCTGCAAATGGGCCGAGAGTCCGGCGTCGAAGAAACCTCGCGCGCGACCGATGCGCGCGCCGACCGATTCGTGAGTAGCTGTCACCGATGTCTCCCCCCAAGGTGAACGGTGACCCGAGGCTACCCCGCCGACCGGAACGCGCCGGCGGGTTTCGCGATTTCGTGTGCGGGACTACGACTTCCGGCGAGCCGCCCGCTGCACGTTGCGCACCTTCGCGCCCTGCGGGATCGGCCCCTTCGGCATACCCGGGCCGGGCTGGCGGCCGCCGAGCGCCGACAGCCGGCCTTCGAGGGCTTCCATCCGCTTGCGGTCGATGTTGGCGGGCAACTTGGTGAGATGCCGTTCCAGCTTGCGCAACGGCACCTGACCGTCTTCGTTGCCTACGATCACCAGATAGATCGGCGTGTCGCCGACGACGCGGGCGGCCTTCTTCTTCTCCTGCTCGAGCAGACCCTTCACCCGGGTGGGTGAACCCTCACCTACGAAAATCACGCCCGGTTTGCCGATGACGCGATGCACGGCGTCGAGGTGAGTGGTACCGGCGACGGCCTGCTTCACGCGCCACTGACCGCGCATGTTGTCCAAGGCCCAGCCCGCGGCACCCTTCTGCCCCTCGGCCTTCTTGAACACCGAGCTCTGCACGCGACGCCCGAAGAGGATGAACGCGCCCAGCGCACCGAGGATGACGCCGATCGGAATCAGGAAGAGCAACTGGTCGAACGCGAAGCCGAGCGCGACGAAGACCGCCACGACGAGCAGGAATACCCCCGCCATGTACGGAATGAGGCGGTTGTCTTCCTTGCGCTGCATCTGGAAGGCCTGCCACAGCTGGGAGCGTCGCTCGCGCGACGCCTGCCTGCGGGCCGACTTTGCGGCGGCTTTCGCCTCTTTACTCGTGTTGGACTGCGCCTTTGCCATGGTGTTCAGTCTACTTCGAGGCGTGGGTGGAAATACCTTCTACCCCAACCGCGCCAGCAGGCTCGACGCCTCCTGGTTCGCCGAGCTCTCCTGCGCGAGGTGCGCCATCGCCGCGGGGAGCTCGCGGCCGTGCCGGGCCATCGCCTGCGCGTACAGTCGACCCGCCCGGTAGGAGGACCGGACCAGCGGCCCGGCCATCACGCCCGCGAAGCCGAGTTCGTCGGCGAACTCCGAATGATCGACGAACTCCTCCGGCTTGACCCAGCGCTCCACCGGATGGTGCCGCGGCGTCGGGCGCAGGTACTGCGTGATGGTCACGATATCGCAACCGGCCTCGTACAAGTCGACGAGAGCTTCGCGCACTTCGTCGACGGTCTCGCCCATGCCGAGGATGAGATTCGACTTGGTGACCAATCCGAAGTCGCGGGCCTGGGTGATGACGTCGAGCGAACGTTCGTAGCGGAATGCGGGACGGATCCGCTTGAAGATCCGCGGGACGGTCTCAAGGTTGTGGGCGAGCACCTCGGGCCGGGCGTCGAACACCTCGGCGAGCAGATCCGGCTTGGCGTGGAAGTCGGGGATGAGGTTCTCGACGCCAGTGCCCGGATTGAGTTCGTGGATCTTGCGGACCGTCTCGGCGTAGAGCCAGGCGCCCTCGTCGGGGAGATCGTCGCGGGCTACGCCGGTGATGGTGGAGTAGCGCAGCCCCATCGCCGCGACACTCTCGGCGACGCGGCGCGGCTCGTCGCGATCGAGCGGTTCGGGTTTGCCGGTGTCGATCTGGCAGAAGTCGCAGCGTCGTGTGCACTGGCTGCCGCCGATGAGGAAGGTGGCCTCGCGGTCCTCCCAGCACTCATAGATGTTGGGGCAGCCGGCCTCTTCGCAAACCGTGTGCAGCCCTTCACGTTTCACGAGCCCTTTGAGTTCGGTGTACTCGGGACCCATCGTGGCGCGCGTCTTGATCCACTTCGGTTTGCGCTCGATCGGCGTCTGCGCGTTGCGCACTTCCAGGCGCAGCAACTTACGTCCACTGGGGACCGACTCGGCCGGTGCGGAGCCGCACGACGAACCGGACGACGGCGAATCAGAGTTATTGGGCGAGCACGTCACTGAACAGATCCTACGCTTTGCGGGGTGGACGGGGTTGGGGCCGCATTCGGCGTCGACCGCGGGGCGTCGAGCGCGATCTGGACCTGTTCGGCGACGGCGTCGCGCAATTCGGCGACGCTGACGGTGCGGCCGACTTCGCGAGTCAGCGAGGTGACTCCAGCGTCGGCGATGCCACAGGGGACGATCGCGTCGAAGGCGGTCATGTCGGGGTCGATGTTGAGCGCGAATCCGTGCAGAGTCACACCGCGTGCCACCCGGATGCCGATCTGGCCGAGTTTGCGTTCGCCCGCGGCGTCATCGATCCAGATTCCCGAGCGCCCCTCGACGCGGCCGGTGACGACACCCACACCTGCACAGACCGTGATCAGCGCCTGCTCGAGGCGACGGACGTAGTCGACGACGTCGAGCGGCTCGGACAGCTTGACGATCGGATAACCCACCAGTTGCCCGGGGCCGTGCCAGGTGATGCGGCCGCCGCGGTCGACGTCGATGACTTCGGCGCCGTTGGTCGGCAGGTCGGTCTGCTCGGTGCGCTTGCCTGCCGTGTACGTCGAGGGATGCTCGAGCAGCAGCAGGACGTCGTGGTCGAGGGTGCCGTCGGCGCGATCACCGGCGAGTCGGTGCTGAAGGTCGTAGGTCTCGCGGTAGCCGGCAGTGCCCAGCCAGCGGACCTCGAAGGGGGAGCGCTCGGCGCGGGCGCCGCTGGGCGTCGAGTCCGGGTGCTCAGCCACGGGCGTACTCCAATGCGGTGGTGAGGGTCGGATGTTCGAATGTGAAGCCATGATCGGAAAGCACGGCAGGTACAACGCGCTGGGAGTACAAAATCATTTCCCGGGCCATCTCGCCGCCGACGATGGTGGCCGCGGCGCCGGGGATCCGCAGCAGTGCCGGCCGATGCAGCGAGTGCGCGAACTGACGCGCAAACTCCTTGAACCGCACCGGTTCCGGGGCGGCCAGGTTCACCGGACCGGCGATGTCGTTGGTGAGGAGATACTCGATGGCCCGTACCTCGTCGGCGAGGGAAATCCACGAGAAGTATTGGCGGCCGTCACCGAACTGCGCGCCCAGACCCAACTGGAACGGCAGCCGCAGCTTGCCGAGGATGCCGCCACGGCTCGACAACACCGGCGCGGTGCGCAGGAAGGCGACGCGCGTGTCGTAGCCCTTGGTCGCCTCGGTCGCCGCAGCCTCCCACTCGGTGACGAGTTCGGCGAGGAAGCCGTCGCCCGCATGATCGGCTTCGGTGGCGATGTGATCGCCGGTGTTGCCGTAGAAGCCGGTCGCGCTGGCATTGAGCAGAACCGGCACACCGGCCATCGCCACCGCTTCGGCCAACACCTCGGTCGGTGTGATGCGCGAGTCACGCAACTCCTGTTTGAAGCTGCCCGTCCAGCGCCAGCCGCCGACCGACACGCCACCGAGGTTGACGACTGCGTCGGCGCCCGCGATCGAATCCGGTGGGACTCCGAAAGACTCGGGGTCCCAACTGAATTCGTCGTCGTTATAGGGTTCGCGACGCACCAGCCGGGCGACCGAGTGGCCGCCGGAACGAAGCGAGTCCACCAGGGCCGAACCGATCAGACCTGATGAACCCGCGACGACGATTCGCACCGGGAATTACAGCCCGAGGTCGGCAGCGAACTCCGCTGCCTCCAGGCGCTTCTTGACGGTGGTCAGGAATCGCCCGGCGTCGGCACCGTCGACCAGACGGTGATCGTAGGTGAGCGGCAGGTACGACATCGACCGCACCGCGATCGACTCGGTGCCGTCGGGGCCTGAGATGACCACCGGGCGCTTGACGATGGCGCCGGTACCCAGCATCGCGGCCTGCGGCGGCACCAGGATCGGGGTGTCGAACAGGGCGCCCTGGCTGCCGATGTTGGTGATGGTGAACGTACCGCCGGAGATCTCGTTCGGCTTGAGGCCGTTGGTGCGGGCCCGGTTGGCGATGTCGGCGATGGCGCGGGCCAGACCGGCGATCGACAGGTCGTCGGCGTTGTGGATGACCGGTGACAGCAGTCCCTGCTCGGTGTCGACGGCGATGCCGAGGTTGACCGAACCGTGGTAGGTGATCTCCTTGGCCGCCTCGTTGATGCTGGCGTTGATGTTCGGGTGAACCTTCAGCGCTTCGATGACGGCTTTCGCGATGAACGGCAGATAGGTGAGGTTGACGCCCTCGTTGGCCTTGAACGAAGCCTTCGCCCGTGCGCGCAGAGCGACGATCTTGGTGAGATCCACTTCGAACACCTGCGTGAGCTGCGCGCTCGTCTGCAGCGACTCGCGGGTCTTCGACGCCGTGATCTGACGGATGCGGTTGATCTTCTGGGTGGTACCGCGCAGTGCCGCGAGCTCGGGCTTGATCTCCGAGCCGCCCGCCGCAGGTGCTGCGGGGGCGGCCGCGGCGGGCGCGGCGGGCGCGGCCGCCGGTGCGGGTGCAGCCGGCGGAGCGGCGTTTGCGGCAGCGGCGGCGAGCACATCCTGTTTGCGGATGCGGCCGCCGACACCGGTGCCCTTGACGGCATTCAGGTCGACGTTGTTCTCGGTGGCCAGCTTGCGGACCAGCGGCGTCACGTACGGAGTGGACTCCAGCGGTGCTTCGACGGCCGGGGTGGACGCGGCGGGAGCCGGTGTCGGGGCCGGAGCGGGCGCGGCCGGCGCAGGCGCTGGTGCCGGCGCAGCAGGTGGTGTGGCGGCGGCCGGAGCAGGTGCCGGGGTGGGTGCAGGTGCGGGGGTGGGCTCGGGCTCCGGCGTGGGCTCGGGTTCCGGGGCAGGCGTCGGAGCCGGTGCGGCAGGCGCGGGTGCGGCGCCCGGAGCGCCGATGACGCCGAGCTTGCCGCCGACCTCGACGACGTCGTCGGTGTTGGCGGTGATCTCCAGCAGCACGCCTTCGGCGGGCGAGGGGATTTCGGTGTCGACCTTGTCGGTGGAGACCTCGAGCAGCGGTTCGTCGAGTGCGACGGTGTCGCCGACGCTCTTGAGCCAGTTGGTGACGGTGCCCTCGGTGACGGACTCGCCGAGTGCGGGCATGACGACGTCGGTGCCCGATGCGGCAGCGGCAGGCGCGGCAGAGGGGGCCGGGGCGGAATCGGCGGCAGGTGCGGGCGCCTCGGCGGCCACCTCGGGCTCGGGCTCGGGAGCGGCCTGCGGCTCGGGTTCGGCTGCCGGTGCCGGGGCGGCGGGCGCGGACTCGCCGGCGTCACCGATGACGGCGAGCTCGCCGCCGACCTCGACCACATCGTCTTCCTTGGCGACGATCCGGGTCAGCACACCTGCTGCGGGAGAAGGGATCTCGGTGTCGACTTTGTCGGTCGATACTTCGAGCAATGGCTCGTCGACTTCAACGGTGTCCCCCTCCTCCTTCAGCCACCGGGTAACGGTTCCTTCGGTGACGCTTTCACCCAGTGCAGGCATCTGGACGGAGAAGGCCATTTCTGTTGACTCCTCAAACTCGGGTCTCGACATGCTCGGTTGTGGTCGCCTCGGCCGTGATGTCGCCAAGACTGGTGGACGTGTGACGGATGGATCACGTGCCCGCGCTAAACCCTACAGGCCATCGGCGTCGGCGACCCGCTGTGTACCAACAACGGTGAAGCTACTGGAAAGTAGGGATTCGCGCGGGCGATTTCGGGTGGCGCTCAGCCGTTCGCGGCGATGTCTTCCAGCACGCGGATGAGCGTCCGAACCGGCACCCCGGTGCCGCCCTTCGGGGTGTAACCCCAGGGGCCGCCGGTGTTGAACGCCGGTCCGGCGATGTCGACGTGCGCCCACTGAACGGACTCGGGGACGAACTCGCGCAGGAAGATCGCGGCCGACAACATGCCGCCCCACCGATGGTTGGTGACATTGGCGAGGTCGGCGACCCGCGACTTGAGGTCGTCGCGCAGTTCGTCGGGCAGCGGCATGGCCCAGGCGTTCTCGCCGACCTCCGCCGACAGCGCCGCGATCCGGTCGCGGAACTCAGCGGTGCCCATCACCCCGGGTGTGCGGGTGCCCAAGGCGACCATCTGCGCGCCGGTGAGCGTCGCGGTATCGATGATGTAGTCCGGATTGTCTTGCCCCGCGCGGACAATCGCGTCCGCCAGGATCAAGCGTCCCTCGGCGTCGGTGTTGAGCACCTCGACGGTGATGCCGCCGTACTGCGTCAGCACATCGCCGGGGCGTTGCGCGGTGCCCGACGGCATGTTCTCCGCCATCGGCACGGTCGCGGTGACGTTGACGTCGAGATCGAGACGCGCGGCGAGGATTGTCGTAGCGATGACCGCCGCTGCGCCGCCCATGTCCGACGTCATGTGATCCATGCCCGCAGCCGGTTTGATGGAGATGCCGCCGGTGTCGAAGGTGATGCCCTTGCCGACCAGCCCGACCGACTTGGTGTCCTTCTTCGCGTGCGTCAGCCGAACCAGGCGGGGCAGGCGCGACGATCCCTTGCCGACGCCGACGATGCCGCCGTAGCCCTCCCGCGCAAGGGTGGTGTCGTCGAGTATCTCCACCGACAGACCCGACTTGCGGGCCAGCTCGGCTGCGGCGTCGGCGAATGCCTCCGGATAGAGATGACTCGGCGGCGTGTTGACGAAGTCGCGCGCGATCGCAACGGCGTCGGCGACCGTGACGGCGTGTGTCAGTTCGGCTTTCGCCTCCTTGCGCTTCTGCTCGACGAGCAGCGTGAAGCGCTGCGGCGGCGACTTCTTAGGGGCCGTCTTGTCCGAACGGAAACTCGTGAACCGGTAACTGCCGAGGAACAAGCCCTCCGCGATCGCGGACAGATCGGTCGCCGCGAGCGTGGTGATGACAGCCTTGAAGCCGTCGAGTTCGCGCGCCACGATCCCCGCGGCCTGACGCAGCTTGTCGGCGTCGTCGAGATCGTCGGCGCCGCCGAGTCCCACCGCGATGACCGTTTTCACCGGCAACGACGCCGGGGCGGGCAGCTTGGTGACCTCGCCGTGCGAACCAGTCGCGCCGACCGCCGACAGCGCATCGGAGATCGCCGACGCCGCGGCGTCGTCGAGGATGCCGTCACCGATGACGAGAGTCGGATCGCCGGTGGAGTCATCCGACTTCTCGCCCTGCACGAGGCCGATCACCAGGACGTCGTCGTCGCGTCCGAAAGAGGTGGACAAGTCGAATTCGGGGCCGCGGGCACGGTCGATTGAGAGGGTGTTGGTCACCGAAAACACTCTGCCACAACATCTGCGCCGTGTCTGACGGCCCGCGTCGGCCGCCGGGCGCATCGGTAGGCTCGATCGGGTGAGCGTTGGCCGTAGGGGAGTGTGGATCGTCGTGGCAGTGGTCGTCGCAGTCGTGGCGGCCGCGGTGGTCGGCTGGCGGCTCGTCGGCCGCGACGATGGACTCACCGACAGGGTGTCGGCGACGCTCGGTCTCACCGAGGCGTTCCCCGACGTCGACACGACGGGCCTGACACCGGCCCGCCGACGCATCGTCGACGTCGTTCGGCATGAGTACGACCACAAACAGTCGGGAACGTACTACGCGCAGGGCGCCACCGAACCGTGGTGCGCCGACTTCGTCAGTTGGACCATGCACGAAGCCGGTGTGCCGCTGGACAATCCGAACTCCGGGTCGTGGCGGATCCCGGGGGTCGCCACGCTCACCGACTACTACCGCTCGGTGGGGCGGTTGCGCGCGCCGTCGTATCGACCGCGCACCGGCGACGTCGTGCTCTACGAGACACCCAATCGATTCAGACAGCACACCAACATCGTGCTGAAGGTCGACGGCGACACCGTCACCACCGTCGGCGGCAACGAACCGCCGACGAGTATCAGCATCAACAGCTACGACGCCGCGACGGTCACCGGGATCGTCGGGTACGGGGTGGTCGAGAGCAGGTAGCCCGACCCGCGTCACACTCGGCCACCCGATACCCTGTGCGGCATGACTGACGCACTGCTGGATGGTCCGATCGCTGCTCGTCACGCCGAACTGGGGGCCACGTTCGCGGAATTCGGTGGATGGAATATGCCGGTGTCGTACTCGGGAACCGTCGCCGAGCACAAAGCGGTACGCGAATCCGTCGGCATCTTCGACGTCAGCCACCTCGGCAAAGCCCTGGTGAAAGGTCCCGGCGCGGCAGCGCTGATCAACTCGACGCTCACCAACGATCTGGGTAGGATCGCGCCCGGCAAAGCACAGTACACGTTGTGCTGCAACGAATCCGGCGGCGTCGTCGACGATCTGATCACCTACCTCGTCTCCGACGACGAGGTATTCCTCGTTCCGAACGCGGCCAACACCGCCGACGTCGTTGCGGCGCTGTCGGCTGTGGCGCCCGACGGTGTCGAGGTGACCGACCTGCACCGCGACTACGGCGTGCTGGCCGTGCAGGGCCCGAAGGCGCAAGACGTCCTGGCGGCGCTGGGCCTGCCCACCGACATGGAGTACATGGCCTTCGCCGACGCCGACCTCAGCGTCGTCGACGCGTGGTATCCGGTACGGGTGTGCCGGACCGGATACACCGGCGAGAAGGGCTATGAGATTCTGCCCCGCTGGGCCGACACGGCGGCGGTGTTCGACGCTCTGCTCGCGGAAGTGATTGCGGCGGGCGGACTTCCGGCGGGACTCGGCGCCCGCGACACGCTGCGCACCGAGATGGGCTATGCGTTGCACGGGCACGAATTGAGCCCGGAGATCACGCCGGTTCAGGCTCGCAGCTCGTGGGCGGTCGGCTGGGACAAACCGGAGTTCTTCGGCCGCGACGCGCTGCTCGCCGAAAAGGAAGCCGGACCGGTTCGGCGGCTCTACGGCCTGCGCGCCTTGGGCCGCGGAGTGCCGCGCGCGGAACTGTCGGTGCTGACCGAGGCGGGGGGAGCGAGCATCGGCGCGACGACGTCGGGCACCTTCTCGCCGACCTTGGCCACCGGTATCGCGTTGGCGCTCCTCGACACCGCGTCGGGCGTTCGCAAGGGCGACCGTGTGGTCGTCGACGTGCGGGGGCGCGCACTCGAATGTGAGGTCGTGTTGCCGCCGTTCGTCGAATCGCACGTGTAGCCTACGTGCCGCCGAGTCAGTGCTAAACCGGTTGCGGCCCGGCGGTACCATGTGGCCATGACCCTGCAGTTCAGTCGCACCGAGCATCCCCACCCGGTGTCGGAGTCGCGTCGCGCCGAGATTCTCGCCGCACCGGGCTTCGGCAAGTACTTCACCGACAATATGGTGATCGTCGACTTCGACCGCAACCGCGGTTGGCACAACGCGCAGGTAAAGCCTTACGGCCCAATCGCTTTGGATCCATCAGCGATGGTGCTGCACTACGGGCAGGAGATCTTCGAAGGACTCAAGGCCTACCGTCAGCCCGACGGTTCCATCGCCGCGTTCCGGCCCGAGGCCAACGGCCTGCGACTGCAGCGGTCCGCCGAGCGGTTGGCCATGGCGCCACTGCCGGTCGACGACTTCCTGGCGTCGCTGCGCGAACTGCTCGCCGCGGACAACGCGTGGGTGCCCGAGGCCGGGGGAGAGGCCGCGCTGTACCTGCGCCCGTTCATGTTCGCGTCGCAGGCCGGACTGGGAGTCAACGCGCCGTCGAACGAGTACCGCTACGCCGTCATCGCATCGCCGGCCGGACCCTACTTCTCCGGCGGTCTCAAGCCGGTGAGCGTGTGGCTGTCCACCGAATACGTGCGCGCCGCTCCCGGTGGAACCGGCGCCGCCAAGTGTGGCGGCAATTACGCCGCGGCGTTCCTCGCGCAGGCGCAGGCCACCGAACAGGGTTGTGATCAGGTCGTGTGGCTCGACGCTGTAGAGCGGCGCTACATCGAAGAGATGGGCGGGATGAATCTGTTCTTCGTCTTCGGGTCCGGCTCCGACGCCCGCCTCGTCACGCCCGAACTGACCGGCTCCCTGCTGCCCGGTATCACGCGAGACTCATTGCTGCAGTTGGCAACTGACGCGGGATTCGGCGTCGAGGAACGCCGTATCACGACCGAGGAGCTGCGCAAGGGCGTCACCGATGGAGCCATCACCGAGGTGTTCGCGTGCGGTACCGCCGCGGTGATCACGCCGGTCGGTCGGGTCAAGGGCGCCAGCGAGGACTACACCGTCGGCGACGGCACCACCGGCCCGGTGACGCAAGCGCTGCGCGATACCTTGACGGGTATCCAGCGCGGGACGTTCGCCGATACGCACGGCTGGATGACCCGGCTGTTCTAGCGTGCTGGGCGGTTGCTGACTGATGCCGTAGGGCACCGTCGCTTGCTGGTTGAGCCGTCCATTCTGCTGGTTGAGCCGGGCCGGAGCGCTAGTGAAGGCCTTACACTCCGCTGGTTGAGCCGGGCCGGAGCGCTAGCGAAGGCCCGTGTCGAAACCTCGTAGGCCGGCGTTGCCTGCGCGCCGATCGCGTAGCGGCGGTTGGCAATTCGTCTCGCGATGGTTTCGACACGCTCGTCGCTAGCGCTCCTCACGGCTCAACCAGCGGGGTGGTGCGATGGTTTCGACACGCTCGTCGCTAGCTAGCGCCCCTCGCGGCTCAACCAGCGGAGAGGTCGGCTCAACCAGCAGAGAGGTCGGTTCAACCAGCGGTTGGATCGTTAATTCCTGCTCAACCAGCAGGGTTAATCGGGCATTCGGCGGTCGGTGTCACCCGGCGCATACCAGCACTGCCAGCGAAATCGCAAGCGTGAGTTCGATACTCGCGCCCAGTACGTCGCCGTTGATTCCGCCCATTCGGCGCGCGCAATGGGCTGAGAACCACCAAATCGCCACTGCCGCAACGGGAACCGTCGCCATTGCGGCTAGTCCCGCCGGATAGGCGACGGCCAGGGCTACTGCCGTCCACACCACGATCGACCAGCGCTGCGACCCGGCGACCAGTGCGCCGAATCCGTCCGGTGAGCTGGGCGTCAGGGTCCATCGGCATGCGACGACCGCTGCCACCCGACTGAGCATGACTGCGAAACCGATTGCGTACCAGCATCTGTCGTTCGCGAGGGTGGCGACGCACACGGCATCGATGCCGAGCACCAGCACCAGCGTCGCGATGGCGAACGGTCCAGCGCTACCGCCGCGCATCACCTCGCGCACCCGCTCCGGCGATCCGTAGCAACCCAGGCCGTCGGCGGTGTCGGCGAGGCCGTCGACGTGCATTCCCCGCGTGAGCAGCGCCAGCAGCCCGACGACGAGCAGTCCGATCAGCAGGGTCGGTGCGCGGGTGTACGACAGGCCGAGTGCCGCGCACGCTGCCAGGGCGCCCAATGCGGCACCGACGACGGGCACCGCTGTGATCGCCGCCGCGCCGACGCGACGGTCGGGCGCCTCGTGAGTCGACGGCACCGGAAATACCGTCAACCACGAGAACGCGGTCCCCACCGCGCGCAGCGGGTCAACCGCCACTGACACCGGCTTCGTCGAACGTCGCCATCGACGACAACAAGTCCACCGACGCCGCGACGATCGGCAACGCTGTCAACGCTCCGCTGCCCTCGCCGAGGCGCATCGACAGCTCGACGACGGGCTCCAGGCGCAGCAGATCGAGCGCGAACGCGTGCGCCGGCTCCGTCGACTTATGTCCGGCGATCCACCAGTCGACGGCACCGGGAGCCAATAGATTGGCCACCAGCGCCGCGGCGGTGACCACCACGCCGTCGACGATGACCGGAGTCCGCCGGACGGCGGCCTGCGCCAGGAAACCCGCCATCGCGGTCAGGTCGGCACCGGCGACGGCGGCAAGCAGAGCCAACGGATCGTCGACCAACCGTCGCACCCGCCACATACCGTCGCGGATCGCGGCGGTCTTGCGATTCCACGCCGCGTCGTCGACCCCGGTGCCCCGTCCGACGACGGCGACTGGCTCCCTACCCGTCAGCGCACCGATCAACACGGCTGCGGGAGTGGTGTTTCCGATACCCATCTCGCCCGCGATGAGCAGGTCGGCGCCGGCGTCGACCAATTCGTCGACGATGGCCCGCCCCGCCGCGAGTGCTCGGCGCGCTTCGTCGATGGAGAGAGCGTCCTCGACCGCGAGATTCCCACTGCTGCGCCGGACCTTGAATCGCGCGACGTCGGGTGAGGTGTCGGCGTCGACCGACATGTCGAACACCTGGACGCTTGCACCGCTGCGTCGGGCGAGTACGTTGACGGCCGCTCCGCCCGAGGCGATGTTGGCGACCATCTGCGCCGTCACCTCCGGCGGGAACGCCGACACGCCGGTCCGCGCGACGCCGTGGTCGCCGGCGAAGACGACCACACGCGGCTGCGAGAACTGTCGCGGCGGACAGGTGCCCTGACACGCGGCGACCCAGTTGCCGATCTCCTCGAGCCGACCCAGGGAGCCCGGCGGCTTGGTCAGGGTCAGTTGACGCTGCCGAGCCCGCTCGGCGGCGTCCACGTCGGGGGCGTCGATCCGGGGGAAGTTCTCCGCGTCGGTGGGGTCGGGGACTCCGATTCCCGGCGCGGGCAACGGCGCGACGTCGGGTGCCGGTAGGGGGGCCGGTGCGGCGGCCGCGACGATCGGTGCTGCGCCCGGTACGGACGCCGGTGCCGAAACCGGCTCCGCCGCAGCCGAATCGGCCGCAGCCGAATCGGCCGGCAGAGAGAGCACTCGCCCGGCGACGACGAGATCGACGCGATCACACACCCGTGCGACAGCGGTGTTGAGTCTGCCGAGCTCGTCCTGAAAGCGACGTCCGGCGGGCGTCGGCGGAACGACCGACAGACCCACCTCGGGACTGATGATCACCAGATCGCCGTCGAAAGCCGCTATCGCGGAAGCCAATTCGTCGTAGATGTGCGACAGGTCCACATCGCCGGTCCACCCGTCACACGAATCAAGTGCCGCGGCAAGCCAATTGCCGAGGTCATCGACGAGAGTCGCGGTCGCGGAGTCGGTTCGCAGCAGCCCGGCGACGTCGATGGACTCGACGGTCAGGTACTTCGCCGAGCGTCGGGCCCGATGTGCGTCGACGCGGGCCGTCCAGTCGGCGTCCGACGACAGCACCGGGCCCGTTGCGATGTAGCGAATCTGCGACGATCCACGCAGAAGCGACTCGCCGTGCGCCGATTTGCCCGAGCGCACACCGCCTAAGATCAGTGAGCGCATCGCGCCTAAACCTTGTCGCCGGCAGAAACCTGCGGCTTTGGTGCACGCATCGCACGCAACTGCATCGACCGAGTCAACGCGTACCAACCGAGCTTGACGCCGGTATCGGTGCTGTCCGGGTACCGCTCGCGCACGCGCTTGTTCACCAAGCGGCCCAGAATCACGCCGTCGATGGCGAGGAACAAGACGAACACCAACATCACCACGGTCGAATAGCCGGCCAGCGACGGAATGAACATCACCAGGATCAGGAAGATCGCGAACGGCATGAACAGTCCGGCGAAATTGCGCCGGGAATCGACGATGTCACGAGTGAACTTCCGTACCGGTCCCTTGTCGCGCGGCATCAGATACTTCTCGTCGCCCGCCATCATTCGCTCGCGCTGCTGGAGGCGCTGCGCCCGACGCTCCGCGTTGGCCTCGCGCTTCTGTTCCTTCGTCTGCGTCGCCTTGAGCTCCTTGCGGCGCGCCCGAGCCTCCGCGCGGGTCGTCGGCGGCGGGGACACCGGACCGGGACGCTTGTTCTGCGCATCACGACGCTTCGGCGTCGGCCGGCCCTTCCCGGCGGTGTATGCGGATCCCTTAGCCGACCCCGAGGCCGAATCGTCGGAATCGGTCGACTCCTTGTCCAGCGAGACCGCTGAGGAGTTCGACGCCGCGTCGGCGTCCTTCTGCCATGGCAACTTCACGTACTTCAGACTAGGTGATGAACCGGATCGGCCCACCGTGGCCTCGTGCTGCGCGGCCGCGGACCGATGCAGGAGAACCGGGGAATACGGCGCCATGGAGTACGGTTGTACGTGCAGACGTGAGAACACAACGTCGTCGGCCCGTGCTGCGAGCCGACGCCACGCCGGATCGCCGCGGCGATCGGGGAATAACCGAGGAGCACCCATGACCGTTTCGAATGAGACCGGAGCGACCACCGACACCGGCGTGTTGCTGACCGATTCCGCCGCTGCCAAGGCGAAGGCACTTCTCGATCAAGAAGGCCGCGACGACCTCGCCCTGCGCATCGCAGTCCAGCCCGGCGGCTGCGCGGGCCTGCGCTACCAGCTCTTCTTCGATGATCGCTCGCTCGACGGCGACGTCACCAGTGACTTCGGCGGCGTCAAGCTCGCCGTCGATCGCATGAGCGCACCGTACGTTCAGGGCGCGACCATCGACTTCGTCGACACCATCGAGAAGCAGGGCTTCACCATCGACAACCCGAACGCGACGGGCAGCTGCGCCTGCGGAGATTCGTTCAACTGAATTGACAATTCGCTGACGCTCCCGGGTCGAGCGGCGTGGTGTCGTGGTCGTCCACGCGTCGCCCGATTACGTCGTCGTGAATACAGCTGGTCCTTCGGCCGCGCACGCAGACCGCGTGCGCGGCCGAAATGCTGTCCGGGTTTACCCAGGGTGCCCTCACCCACCCTGATGACCGGTCGGTAGCGTGGTCCTCGTGGCTATTGCGGTATGTGGGTCCATTGCGACCGACCATTTGATGAAATTTCCCGGAAAGTTCTCCGAGCAGCTGCTCGGGGATCATCTCGAGCACTTGTCGCTGAGCTTCCTCGTCGACGACCTCGTCGTCCGACGTGGGGGAGTGGGTGGAAACATCGCCTATGCGATGGGTGAGCTCGGCGGCTCGCCGGTGTTGATCGGCGCGGCCGGTCCCGACTTCGGCGAATACCGTGCGTGGCTCGACGACCACGGGGTCGACACCCGCGGTGTCCATGAGTCGACCACCGCACATACGGCGCGATTCACCTGTGCGACCGACGAGGCGATGGCGCAGTTGGCGATGTTCTATCCCGGCGCGATGAGCGAAGCGCGTGATATCTCGCTCGCATCCGTGTTCGCCACCGTCGGAACTCCGGAGCTGGTCCTCGTCGGCGCCGACGACCCCGCTGCGATGATTGCGCACACTGACGAATGTCGTTCCGCCGGAATCGATTTCGCAGCGGATCCGTCGCAGCAACTCGCTCGCCTCGACGGCGAGCAGGCGCGCGCGCTCATCGACGGGGCGAAGTATCTGTTCACCAACGAATACGAGTGGGGGCTGCTGCGGGAGAAGACCGGTCTGTCGACCGAGCAGGTCGCCGGAATGGTCGGGACACGCATCACCACCCTCGGTGGCGCCGGTGTGGAGATCGTCGACGCCGAGGGTGCTCGTATCCAGGTGGGCGTGGTACCGGAAACCGAGAAAGTCGACCCCACGGGCGTCGGCGACGGATTCCGTGCCGGATTCCTCACCGCATTGTCGAAGGGATTGAGCTTCGAGCGCGCAGCACAACTCGGGTCGATGGTGGCCGTGCTGGTGCTCGAAACGGAGTCGACGCAGGACTGGTCGTGGGATCGCGACTCGGCGTCGAAGCGTATCGCCGCAGCATACGGCGACGAGGCGGCGCAGGAGATCTTCGCAGCGCTGTGAGCCGTCGGCGTAATGACCTAACCCGAGTGCCGAGGCGGTTGGTGTGTCCGTGGTCTCCTGATCCCCGAGTGCCGAGGCGAGGAACGAGCGTCGGTGTAACGAGGGGTCCGGTGAGCTGACCGACTAAGCCGGTCGACGCTCCTGTCCTCGAGACCTAGGCGCGGTCAACGAGCGTCGTCGGCCGGCGATTCGAATTCTCGTTCCCCGGTTGGTCTTTCGGGTCGCCGCACCTCGTTACACCGAAGCTCGCGAGCTCGCTTCGGCACTCGGTGAGCGGGGGGAGTGTCGGGGCCCGCGAGGGGCCGTTGCGTCGCGTCCGTACTGCGCGGGGGGCCGTTGCGTCGCGTCCGTACTGCGCGACTGGCCGTCGGCTGCGCCCCTACAACCGCGCGCCGACAACCGCGGCCCTACAACCGCACCGGGTAGTGGTGATCCTCGATGTTCGGGACGATGGTCTTCTCCACGAAGATTCCGTGCCAGATCATGTAGATCAGGATTGTCCACAGTCGTCGGCTGTTGTCGACCACGCCCTCGCGGTGCTCGTTGAGCATGGAGATCACCGCATCTTTGTCGAAGATGTGGTCGGTCTGCGAATGCTCGATGGTCTCGTGTGCCCAGTCGAACATCTCCGGGCCGGCGAGCCAGTGGCGGATTGGCACCGGGAAGCCCAACTTGCGGCGATGCAGCACGTGCGCGGGCACGATCTGCTCCAGTGCCTTGCGCAGCGCGTATTTCGTTGTGCCGTGGGCGATCTTCTCGTCGACCGGTAGCCGCTCGGCGACCTTGAACACCTCGGCGTCGAGGAACGGAACACGCAGTTCCAGCGAGTTGGCCATCGTGATCTTGTCGGCCTTGACGAGGATGTCGCCGCGCAACCAGGTGAACAGGTCGATGTGCTGCATCCGCGCGACCGGATCCCAACCGACGCTCTGCGCGTAGATCGGGGCGGTGACGTCGGTGTGCGTCCACTCCGGGCGGTAGTCGCGCAGCACCGCGCGCAACCGCGCGTCGTCGAAGCTGCGGGCGTTGCCGTAGTAGCGCTCCTCCAGCGTCAGCGACCCCCGGTGCAGCAGGCTCTTGCCCCGGGTGCCCTCGGGGATGCGGTCGGAGACGCGACCGGCCATGCGACGCAACGACTTCGGCATCTTGTCGAACGCGCCGAGGGACAGCGGTTCCTTGTAGATGGTGTATCCGCCGAACAACTCGTCGGCGCCCTCGCCGGACAGCACCACCTTCACGTGTTTGCGTGCCTCCTTGGCGAGGAAGTACAGCGGCACGAGCGCCGGGTCGGCGACCGGGTCGTCGAGGTACCAGACGATCTCCGGGATCGCGTTGATGAACTCCTCCGGCGAGACCACCTTGATGACGTGTTTCGCGCCGATGGCTTCGGCGGACTCGGCTGCGACGTCGATCTCGGAGTAACCGTCGCGCTCGAAACCGGTGGTGATGGTGATCAGGTCCGGGTTGATCTGCTTGGCGAGGGCCGCGACAGCGGTCGAATCGATGCCGCCGGAGAGGAATGAGGCGACGGTGACGTCAGCTCGCATGTGCTTGGCGACCGAATCCCGCAGAGCATCGGCGATCTCGTCGTAGCGCTTCTGCCTAGTCGCGTCGGTGAACGGGACCACCGGAAACTTGGGAGTGAAGTAGCGAGTGACCTTGGGCGCCTCGCCGGGGCGCAAGGTGGCGTAGCAGCCCGACTCCAGGCGACGGATCGACGCGTGCAGCGTCTCCGGCTCGGGAACGTACTGCAGAACGGTGTAGTGCTCGGTGGCCCGGGCGTCGAGGCCCGCGCCGAGCTGCAGTACATCGAGCAGTTCGAGGATGCTCTTCTTCTCACTGCCGAACGCCGTACCGCCGGGGCCGGTCGCGATGAACAGCGGCTTGATGCCGAACGAGTCGCGAGCGATGAACAGCGTCGATTCGGCGGTGTCCCAGATCGCGAATGCGAACATTCCGCGCAGGCGGCGTACCGCGTCGGGGCCCCAGTGGTGGAACGACGCGACGATCGCCTCACCGTCGCCCTCGGTGCGGAACTCTGCACCGACGGAAGTCTTCAGTTCTTCGCGGATCTCCAGATAGTTGTAGATCTCGCCGTTGAAGACCATGGCGTAGCGGTCGGGCGACTCCGGCGGCCCCCACCGCAGCGGTTGATGCGAATGCTCGATATCGATGATCGACAGGCGGTTGAAGCCGAACACGACGTCGTCGTCGTGCCAGGTGCCCGGCTCGTCCGGGCCGCGGTGGCGCATGCACACCGATGCCGCGGCAACTCGTTCGGCCACGCCCGCCGCGCTGCCGTCCGGAGTCAGAAGACCGAGCAATCCGCACACGTTGACACCCTCGTTTCGAAAGAAATCCCAGCAAACCTTGCCCCGACGAGTATGCCGTACCGGACTCGCCAGCCACGACTTCAACCCCAATCACGAATTGCGCGGGCGTTTGGTCTACGCTGCGTAGTAATGGGTTCGATTCGGTCGAGCCCGTGCAGTCGTTATGCGTGGGATTCGGTCGGTACGACGAGTCGCAAAAGTACCGTCCGAGCAGGCAGGAAGGCATGAAATTGACTCACGGTGGAATGGCACCGGTGCGTGGCGTCGCTAGCAGGTCACGCGCGGTCAAGCGGATCGGGGCAGTAGCCGCGCTTGGTGTCGGCGCCCTGTTGATGTCGGGATGTGATGCTCGTGACGCCATGCGTTTCGGGTGGCCGGAAGGCATCACTCCCCAGGCCAAAGACATGGGCAATTTGTGGACATGGTCGGTTATCGCCTGTCTCGTCGTCGGCCTGCTGGTGTGGCTGGCGATCTTCTGGACCATCACGTTCCACCGCGCCAAGGAAGGTGGCGAGACGTTCCCCCGTCAGACCGCCTACAACGTACCGATCGAGCTCACTCTGACGGCTGTGCCGTTCCTCATCATCGCGGTGCTGTTCTACTTCACCGTCATCGTGCAGAACAACGTCGAGGCCAAGACGGACAATCCGTCGGTCGTCGTCGACGTCTCGGCGTTCCAGTGGAACTGGAAGTTCGGCTACCGCGAGGTCGTCGGCCCGGACGGGCAGAAGGTCAGCTACTCCCGCGGCGTCGGCAGTCCGTTCGACCTGCAGAACTCCGTCGAATCGAAGGACGGCAAGGAGATCCCGCTGCCCGCCGACGGTCGTTCCGACGACATCCGCGACTACCTGCACTTCAGCACCATCGAAACGGTCGGCTCGTCGTCGGAGATCCCCGTGCTGGTGCTGCCGACCGGCAAGCGCATCGAGTTCGACATCGCCTCCGCCGACGTCATCCACTCGTTCTGGGTCCCCGAGTTTCTGTTCAAGCGTGACGTGATGCCGTTCCCCAAGCAGAACCACAGCGACTCCAGCTTCCAGATCAGCTCGGTCGACAAGGAAGGCGCATTCGTCGGGCGGTGTGCGGAGATGTGCGGCACGTACCACTCGATGATGAACTTCGAGGTGCGCGCGGTCAGCCCCGCGGACTTCGACCGCTACATCGCCTATCGGGCGAGCCACAAGACCGCCACCAACGCTCAGGCACTCGCGGCGATCTGCCAGCAGCCGGTGTCGGTGACGACCGTTCCGTTCGACACGCGACGCTCCGAAGCGGGGAAGACGCCCAAGGACATCGGCGATCCCTCCAACACCAAGCTCGCCAACTGCACACCCGAGGTGTAACCGATGAAAATCGAAGCGCGGCTCTTTGAGCTCCTGACCGGATTCTTCTTCCTCTGCGGGATCATCTACGCGGTCGCCACCACCCTTGCCAGCAAGGGCACCGAGTGGGCAGGCGTCACCGCATTGTTCTTCACCGGCGGTCTGACGCTGATCTCCGGAACCTACTTCCGATTCGTCGCGCGCCGCGTCGAAATCCGCCCGGAAGACTACGAAGAGGCCGAAATCGAAGACGGCGCAGGCGAACTGGGCTTCTTCAGCCCCGGTAGCTGGTGGCCGCTGCTGCTCGCGCTGTCCGCCGCGTTCTTCGCGGTCGGCTTCGCGATGGGCAACTGGTTCATCGTGATCCCCGGCGCCTGCTTCGTCATCTTCTCCGCGGGTGGGTTGGTCTTCGAGTACCACGTGGGTCCCGAGAAGCACTGACGTGACACACTGACCGACGTGTCAGAACAATTCGCGACAGCCGCTCCCCAGACGGGGGAGCGGCTGTTGTGTTGTCTGGACCCGATCCTTCGGCATACCTGGGAGCTGTCGTCGGAGCAGCGCCGGGCGATCCGCGAATTGATGGACATCGCCTTCCGCGGCGACTTCGACGATGCCGACTTCGACCATGCGCTCGGCGGAATCCACGTCATCGTCGACGACGGCGCGCGCGGCGTCGTCGGGCATGCGTCGGTGGTACAGCGGCAGCTGCTCGTCGACGGTCGGCCGTTGCGTGCCGGGTATGTCGAAGCCGTTGCGGTACATCCCGATCAGGGACGCCGCGGCATCGGGGGAGCGGTGATGGCTGCGATCGAAACTGTGATCGCCGGAGCCTACGACCTCGGGGCGCTGAGCGCCTCGGAACAGGGCGCGGGACTGTACCGGCGTCGGGGCTGGCGTGTCTGGTCCGGCGAACTCGGTGTCTTGGCGCCTGAGGGCTACCGTACGACGCCGGGCGACGTCGGGTCGGTCATGGTGTGGGGTGCGGGCGTAATCGACCTCAGCGGCAGCCTGGCGTGTGATTGGCGCGCCGGCCCGCTCTGGTGAGGCGACGATGGCCGGGCGGGAGGATCGGGCGTCGAGAAGCATCGCAGCCCCGGCGTCGAAGATCTTCGCGGCACTGACCGATCCCGGCGCCCTTGAGGTGTGGCTGCCGCCGAGCGGAATGACCTGTCGGGTAACGCATTACGACGCCGTACTGGGCGGGCAGCTGTGCCTCACGCTGACCTTCGTCGAATCCGGTGGGGGACAGGGCAAGTCGACGCCCGACTCCGATGAGGTGTGCTCTGACGTCGTCGAGCTGGTGCCCGACCGCCGGATCGGGTGGCGGTCGGTGTTCGTCTCCGACGACCCCGCCTTCGCGGGCGCGATGACGATGACCTGGAACCTGAGACCTGACGTGGGCGGCACGCGAGTGGACATCGTGGCGAGCGATGTTCCGCCCGGCATCGACGATTCCGACCACGCGCTGGGCATGGCGTCGTCGCTCGCGCAGCTCGCGAAGTTCGTCACGGGGTAGGGGAGAGACGAAAGCAACGGGCCGCGGCGCAGTTCGCGCCGCGGCCCGTTGCCGTGGAAGTGCCGGATCAGTCGTTCTTCTGCAGACTGGTCGTCCCGTCGTCCGATGCCGGAGTCTGCGGATCGAGCGGGTTCCCACCGATCGCCTGCAGCTCGCGCAGGACCCTCGCCTCGTCCCGTCGATGTTCCTCGACGTGATGGGAGTTGAGCTCCTGCTGATCCGGAGGATCGGCGACCATCAGCGAGCCGGTACCCGGCGAACCGGCGGAGCCGAGCTTGTTCATTCGCTTCGGCAGAGCCGCGCCCTCGTAGGGGAGCGGAATCGGGTGCCCGTGGCTGTCGACCGGCCCCAGCGGCTGATGGATCTCGATGTATTCACCCTGCGGCAGCCGCTTGATGATGCCGGTCTCGATGCCGTGCTCCAGCACCGCGCGGTCGCTGCGCTGCAGCGACAGTGCCCAGCGGTAGGCGATGAAGTACGCCAGCGGCGGGATCACGATCAGGCCGATGCGGCCCATCCAAGTGGTCGCGTTGAGGGACACGTGGAACTTCAGCGCGATGATGTCGTTCATGCACGAGAGCGTGAGGATCACGTAGAACGACACGGCCATGGCGCCCAGGCCGGTGCGGACCGGAACGTCGCGCGGACGCTGCAACAGGTTGTGGTGCGCGTCGTCACCGGTGAGGCGCTTCTCGATCCACGGGTAGGCGAACATCAGCGTGAACATGATCGTGATGATCACGACCACCCAGAAGATCGCGGGAATCGTGTAGTTGCCCAGGTAGAGCTCCCAGGCCGGCATCAAACGGGCCAGACCGTCGGTCCACATCATGTAGATGTCAGGCTGCGAACCGGCCGACACGTGCGCCGGGTTGTACGGGCCGAGCACCCAGACGGGGTTGATCTGGAAGATGCCCGCCATGATCGCCAGGATGCCGAACACGATCGCGAAGAAGGCGCCGGCCTTGGTCGCGAACACCGGCATGATGCGCACGCCGACGACGTTCTTCTCGGTGCGGCCGGGGCCGGGGAACTGGGTGTGCTTCTGGTACCAGACCAGCGCGAGGTGCGCGCCGATCAGAGCCAGGATGATGCCCGGGAACAGCAGGATGTGGATCACGTACATGCGCGGGATGATGATGTCGCCGGGGAACTGCCCACCGAACAGCGCCCAGTGAATCCAGGTACCGATCAGCGGAATTCCGAGGACGATGCCGCTCATCGCGGCGCGCACGCCGGTGCCGGACAGCAGGTCGTCGGGCAGCGAGTAGCCGAAGAAGCCTTCGAACATCGCCAGGATCAGCAGCAGGCAGCCGATGATCCAGTTGGCCTCGCGGGGACGTCGGAACGCACCGGTGAAGAAGATGCGCAGCATGTGAATGATGATCGCCGCGGCGAACAGCAGCGCGGCCCAGTGGTGGATCTGGCGCACGAACAGGCCGCCACGCACCTCGAACGAGATGTTCAGGGTGGTCTCGTAGGCCTTGGTCATCATCACGCCGTTGAGCGGCTGATAGGCACCGTGGTAGGTGACCTCGCTCATCGACGGGTCGAAGAACAGGGTGAGGTACACACCCGAGAGCAGCAGGATCACAAAGGCGTAGAGCGCGACCTCACCGAGCAGGAACGACCAGTGCGTCGGGAAGACCTTGTTGATCTGGCGCCGCATTCCGGCGGCGAGGTGATACCGCGAATCGACTTCTTCTGCCTGAGTGGCAATACGGCTCATGACTTGCGCTCCCAGAATGCCGGTCCGACGGGCTCGATGAAGTCGCCGGCAGCGACCAGATACCCCTGATTATTCACTGTGATCGGCAGCTGGGCCAGCGCGCGCGCAGCGGGCCCGAAGACCGGCTTGGCGTAGTGCAGAGCATCGAACTGCGACTGGTGGCACGGGCACAGGATTCGATTGGTCTGCTGCTCATACAGTGAGGTCGGGCAGCCGAGGTGACTGCAGACCTTGGTGTAGGCGAAGTAGTCGCCGTAGTTGAAGCTCTCCTGATTCTTGCGCTTGACCGCGCGGGCCGCGTCCTCGGGACGCAGGCGAATCAGCATCACCGGGTTGCTCACGTAGCGCAGACCGAAGAGCAGCTTCTCCCGCGATTCCTCGGTCTCGCCCTTGCCGTCGGAGACGCGCCACGGGAAGACGGTCTCCATGCCGCCCGCGTCGAGATCCTCAGGACGGACGAGAGCAACCTGGTAGGGGTTGCCGGTGTCGCGACGAAGGAACACGGTCTCGTTGGGCAGCTCCGGCGGGTTGTAGATCGGCGACCAGCCGGTGTGCCACAGCGGTGCCTTGTCGCGCAGCGCCCACGGGTTCTTGATGATGCCGCCGAGGGCCGCGACCAGTCCGGTGAGAGCGAACGCACCCAGGCCGAACGCAGCCGATCCGAGGATCATCTTGCGGCGGGGGAGGGTCGAGGTCTCCAGCGAGTTGCCCAGCAGTGCGGCCGTGGTCTTCTTGTCGACCTCTTTGGACCCGCCGTCGTGACGATCCTGCACCGCGATCTCTGCGGGAATGAAGCGCTTGGTGAACTGCACCACGCCGATACCGATGGACAGGATCGCCAAGCCGAAGGTGATGCCCAGCAGCGGCGTGTTCAGCGTGTAGCGCCAGTAGTTGTCATCGCCGGGCAGTGCGAACTGCCAGTGGTTCCAGATGAAGATGATGAAGCAGGCGATGGCCGAGACACCGGCCAGGGCGAACCAGAACGCGACGGTCCGTTCGGCGCGCTTCTCTGCCTTGGTACCCGGCTCGGGGAAACGCGGCTCGCGATGCAGAACTTCGACGCCGTCGAGGTTGAGGCCGAGTTTGACGAGTTCGTCGTTCGACATCTGCTCGAGTTCTTCGTTGGACGGCGTGTCCTTGTCGTTTGCACTCATGAACGTGATCCCATCCACATTGCGAAGGCGACGATCGCTCCGACGCCGACCACCCACATGACCATGCCCTCAGAGACAGGTCCGAAACCACCGAGTGCGAAACCGCCCTGCGGCTGCGATTCGGTGACGTACTTGACGAAGCCGATGATGTCCTTCTTCTCCTCCAGCGACAGCTGACGGTTGGAGAACTTCGGCATGTTCTGCGGGCCGGTGAGCATCGCGGTGTACAGCTGTTGCTCGTTCGGTGCGTCGAGCGGCGGAGCGTACTTGCCCGACGACAGCGCACCGCCACGACCGGTGAAGTTGTGGCACGACGCGCAGTTGAGACGGAAGAGCTCGCTGCCGCGACCGAGGTTCTCGCCGCGCAGGCTTTCCTGTGCGAGAACGACGACGCCGTTCTTGTCGTGCTTGACCGATCCGTCGGGGTTGCGTTCGGGGTAGACCTTCGGGCCACCGCCCTGCGACTGGATGTATGCGCCGAGCTGCTCGATCTGAGCCGCGGTGAACTTCTCCGGCTTGCGCTGCGCCTGTGCCTCGCCACGCGCTGCGGGCATGCGGCCGGTGGACACCTGGAAGTAGACCGCGGCATCGCCGACTCCGATGAGAGACGGACCGCGGTCGGTGACGCCCTGCAGGTTGGCGCCGTGGCAGGTGATGCACGAGGTGTCGTACAGCTTCTTGCCATCGGAGATCAGTGACGCGTTGGACGGGTCGGCAGTGGCGACCTGCGGCTTGGGAGTCAGGAGCGAGGCGATGACGCCTGCGGCCACCAGGCCGAGCATCAACAGCATCACGCCGCTGGCTCGCCGACGCAGTTTGCGGCGCGAGCGGGCGCTGCGCGCAGCCTGACCGGCGCCGGGAGCGTTGCGAGCGGGCCGAGTGTCTCGGTCGGTGTCGGTCGCGTCATCCGACAGTCGCGGTGGAGATGAGCTCATCTGTGTCTCTCTATGCGGACGGATTTTGAAAACTATCGGGCTGAAAGTCGTGGGGTGGTTCGTCAGCGGATGAAGTAGATCGTGACGAACAGGCCGATCCAGACGATGTCGACGAAGTGCCAGTAGTAGGACACGACGATCGCCGCGGTCGCCTGGGCCGGGGTGAACTTCGAAAGCTTGGTGCGGATCAGCAGGAAGACGAACGCCACCAGACCACCGATGACGTGCATGCCGTGGAAGCCGGTCGCCATGTAGAACGTCGAGCCGTAGGCGCTGGACGACAGGGTGGTGCCTTCGGCGACGAGGTGTGAGTACTCGTAGCCCTGGCCGGCGACGAAGAATGCGCCCATCAGGAAGGTCAGGATGTACCAACGGCGCAAGCCGAAGACGTCGCCTCGCTCGGCGGCGAAGACGCCCATCTGGCAGGTCACCGACGACAGGATCAGAACTGTCGTGACGGGGATCGCCAAACCGAGGTTCAGCTCGGTCGGCTCTGGCGGCCATCCGATATTGGAATTCGCTCGGGCCACGAAATACATCGCGAATAGTCCGGCGAAGAACATCAACTCACTGGAGAGCCACACGATCGTGCCGACGCTGACCATATTAGGACGGTTCAGCGAGTGCACCCGCGCCGTGATGGCCGTTCCTTGGGTACCTGCAGCGCTAGTCACAGATGAAAGTATGACGGTTCGTAGTAAGCGGTGACCACCGGGGTCGAGAAATTGGTCGAAGAAATTGACGAGACCCAGGTAGGAGACCTGCGCCGAGTGCCGTTCGGCGTGTCACGACACTGAAAAACAGGTGAGACGACGCTGAGAACGGGCCACGCGGGCCCGTCGGTGCGCCTGCACCGGGGAGGTGATCGGATGCCGACTACTGTCTGTGTGGTGACCGACTCTGCAACTGAACAGTTCACCTGGCCACAGATCCTCGGATCGGTGGCCGACGGCAATGATCTCGACGTCGATCAGGCTCGCTGGGCGATGAACGAGATCATGACGGATTCGGCGACCAGCGCTCAGATCGCGGCATTCGCGGTTGCCGTGAAGATGAAAGGCGCGGCGCCCGCCGAACTGCGCGGGCTGGCCGAGGCGATGCTCTCGCACGCGACGCTGGTCAAGGTGACGCGCCCGGCGCTCGACATCGTCGGCACCGGTGGGGACCGGTCGCACACGGTGAACATCTCGACGATGTCGTCCCTGGTCGTCGCGGCCAGCGGTCTGGCGGTGGTCAAACACGGCAACCGCGCATCGTCGTCGAAGAGCGGCGGCGCCGACGTGCTCGAGGCGCTGGGAGTGAAGATCGACCAGTCCGCCGCACAGGTAGAACGGTCGGTGGCCGAGCTCGGGATCGGCTTCTGCTTCGCGGCGGCGTTTCATCCGTCGTTCCGCTTCGTCGGGCCGCCGCGCAAAGAGATCGGCATCCCGACCGTGTTCAACGTTCTCGGTCCGCTGACCAACCCGGCGTCGCCGCGGGCCGGTCTGATCGGCTGCGCTTTCGGCGATCTCACGTCGGTGCTGGCCGACACATTCGCCGAGCGCGGCAACTCGGTACTCGTGGTGCGCGGCGACGACGGGCTCGACGAGCTCACGACGACGGGGACGTCGACGGTGTGGCAGGTGGTCGACGGCGTCGTCACCACCTCCACGGTGAACCCCGCGGATCTGGGTATCGAGATCGTCGAGCTGTCGGCCCTGCGTGGTGGCGACGCCGATCGCAACGCCGCGGTCGCTCGTGATCTGTTCGCCGGGGCGACCGGGCCGGTACGCGACGCGGTGCTGCTCAACTCGGCAGGAGCGATCGTCGCCGCCGAGCAGACCGGTCCGCTGGAAGGCCCCGATCTGGTCGAGGCGCTGGGGTCAGGCATGCAGCGTGCGGCCGAGGCCATCGACTCCGGTGCGACGAGCAGACTGCTCGACGACTGGATTGCACTGACGAACGCCTGAGCGCCGTACTCCTCGTTTCGCCGGCTCCGCCGCCTACTCGCCGATCGAGAAGGCGGCCTCGGTGTCGGCGCTGGAGTAGCTGCGGAAGGCGATGTGCGTGGTCGTGTGGGTGACGCCGGCGAGTCGGTTGATCTTGCCGGTGACCACGTCGGCGATCTGCTCGTGGTCACGCACCCGGATCTTGGCGATCAGGTCGACGTCGCCCGCGCAGGAGTACACCTCGGTGACGCCGGGAATGTCGGCGACTGCCTGGGCGGTCTCGGGGATGTTGTGGACGTCGGCCGCAATGAGCACGATGGCGGTGATCATGGTCCTCAGCGTATCGCCCGGGCGCCGCGCGCGACGCTGAGCCATCCCTCCCACCGACACGCCGCCCGTGCCGGAAGACTCAGCGCGTCGGACGTCGCGACGATCCGCGCACCGGGCTCGGTGATCCACCGATAGATGAGGCTCGCCTCCTCGGCCGGCGCACCATGCAGCGGCCCGGCGTCGGCGGTCACCGTCTGAGCCGAACTGACCAGCGCGTCGACGACGGCCATCGGCGCGGTACCGCGTCTGGCGACGCCCGCGTTCGCCAGCCGTCCGTGGCGGACGACGGCGAACTCCCAACCGTGTGCGCCGTCGGAACGTGCGACGACGAGTTCGGCGATCGAGCACATCGCGTGCAGGCGCTGGCAGCGTGCGAGGGCGTCGATCGTCGCCGAGAGGCGGTCGCGGTGGCGCGCGGCGGTCTCGAACATCTCGGCCGCCGCGTAACCGTTCATCTGGTCGCGCAGCGTGCACAGGAGGTCGTCGGAGGTGCCGATGAGCAATGCGTGGACCGCGCTGACCCGGGGCAGGTAGTCGGGAAGCGTCTGGGGAACCTCACTGGCGGCTCGGCACCCGCCGACAGCCCGCGCACCGGGCGACTCGGCCGGGCACCAGTGATGTTTTGTCTTCGACCCCAAATGCGTTGTGCACGTGCGTAACTGGGCCGCCGATGACAGTTGGTCGGCGATCGCTTGCGCGGTGACACGATTGGCGACGGGGCCGATGCAGTCGGCATCGGGGCTGCGACTCACGCGCAATCGGGGGAAGCGCTCGCTGGTCAGCACGATCCACCAGCCCTTGTGCGGCTGCTTGGATCTGCGGTTGTAGGCCGGGGTGTGGGCGGCCAGGAGCCGGAGTTCGCGGACGCCCGCTTCGAGGGCATGGGCGCACTCGACGTGGTCGACGCGAGTCGCGAGGGCCACCATCTCCGACATCCGCGGCCGCGTCTCGGCGCCGCTGAAATACGACGAGACGCGGCGTCGAAGATCTACCGCGGTACCTACATACAGCACCTCGTCGGCGGGGCCGCGGAACAGGTAGACGCCGGGGCGTCGGGGCAGTGCGGCGGCCAGGTGGCGCTTCGCACGTTGAGCGGGCGTGGCGCGCGGTAGGTATTCCAACAGCTCCCGGTAGGTGTGCACGCCGCGGTTGCCGACTCGCTCGAGGAGACGGTAGAACACCTCGACGGTCGCCCGGGCATCATCGAGTGCTCGGTGTGTGGGGCGGGTGGCGACGTCGAACAGATCGGCCAGCGCGGCGAGTTTGACGGTCGGCGCCTCGTCCCGGCTCAGGATCCGGCGGGCCATCGCGACGGTGCACAGCGTCGCGGCGAACGGCCAGTCGAGATCGAGCGACTGCAGGCCGCGGCGCAGAAAGCCGGTGTCGAAGCGGGCGTTGTGCGCCACGAGCACCGCGCCCCGGGCGAATTCGACGAACGCGGGCAGCACAGACGCGATCGTCGGCGCGGAGGTGACCATGGCCGTCGTGATGCCGGTGAGCGTCACGATCTGCGGTGGGATGTCGCGGCCCGGGTCGACGAGGGTCGCGAACTCCCCGACGACCTCGCCGCGCTGGATGCGCACCGCGCCGATCTCGGTGATCGCGTCGGTGACGGCGCCGCCGGTGGTCTCCAGGTCCACGACGACGAGGGGTGTCTCGAACAGCGGCTGGTCGATCCCGCCGTAGACCGCGGCGATCAGCTCGGCCTCGGTCGGCGAGGAGGTACGGCGACTGCGCCGCCGTGCGGCGGCGGACTCGTGAGTCGGCATACCGACCTCCGGGAGGTCGCTGTCGGTGAAGGTCAGCTGTTCCACGCCGCGAACACTAGTTCGACCCACTGACATCGTCGTCGGCCTGCGAGCGGGTGCGGACGGACGCCGACCGCGGCGGGGCCCGTGGGATGAGTGTG
The DNA here is from genome assembly GCF_012933505.1 of Gordonia asplenii. Lineage (GTDB taxonomy): Bacteria > Actinomycetota > Actinomycetes > Mycobacteriales > Mycobacteriaceae > Gordonia > Gordonia asplenii. The sequence goes on along the minus strand of NZ_JABBNB010000022.1, from coordinate 55,335 downwards.
GCGTGTGGGAATCGGCGACTTGTCAGTGGTCCGTTCTAGGCTCCGGTCAAGTTCAGCGCAGGTGCGTCGATCACGCCGCACGCCCGGTGGTGAACGGCGAATTGCCAGGAATCGACAGATCGAACGATCAATGAGATGGAGATCACATCATGAGGATCGATTGCCAGACCTGCCCGGCGCGTCAGATCGCCTGTGACGGCTGCATGATGCAGCTGCTGTTCGAGCCGGTGAGCAGCGCGGATGAACCGTCGGGCGGCCCAGACGGCCCGGTTGTGATGGTGGGCACCGGCCCGCTCGACGATCATGAACTGCGCGGGGCCATCGACGTGTTCAGCGCTGCTTCGATGGTGAACACTCAAGATGCAGTATCCGCAAAGAATGCGATCGCCCCACGTCAGGGCGCTGCGGCTGCACGGCACTTGAGGATTCTGCGCGCGGGCTAGCGGACCGGCCGAAATTCGGTTGCGTCGTCTCGTTGGACTTCACCCGGAAAGTTTCGTAACCTTTCTGAGACTTTTGTGGAACGTCCCGCTCCGAACTCGAAGTGGTCCACAGATTTCACCGCTTAGTCATCCGCGAGGGTGAGCCGGGGAACCACTTTGTTCGGGCGCGAGTCCGATTGGGGTGAGTCGCGAATCGACGACCACGCGTCGTCGTGCCGCGTAGGGCGATCTTCCAGCCCGAACCCGACAGCTAACTCGGTAGGCGGTAGGGAGACCAAAAGGAGAACATTCTTCGTGGCCAAACATCGTTTGGAGCAGCCTGGCCGTGGGGCGAAGGTAGCCAAGGGTGCAGTGATCGCTGGATCGATCGCCGTCGGCTCGCTCGCCGCATCCGCAGGCTCCGCGCTGGCAGCCCCGGCGCCCACTAACACGATCGACTTCCCAGCTTTGGGCAAGGCTCTGCTCACGCCGAATGCGAAGCACGACGCCGCGAAGAAGGCACCCGGTTCTGCCGAGGTCGCCATTCCCGGCATCGGTTCCATCAACGTTCCGGGCCTGAGTCAGAATCAGATTCCGGCGCAGTTCCGTCCGGGTGCGCAGATCGCACCGTTCCTGCGTCAGGACACCGGCGTGCGCGCCCTGGCCGCGGCCGAGTCGAAGATCGGTTCGCCGTACGTCTACGGCGCCGCCGGCCCCAACGCCTTCGACTGCTCCGGCCTGGTCTACTACTCGTACAAGCAGGCTGGCAAGACCATCCCGCGCGACTCCTACGGTCAGCTCGGCGGCGGCCGCCCGGTGGCCTATAAGGACGCGAAGCCGGGTGACGTGTTGATCTTCAACGGCGGTAGCCACGCAGGCATCTACGCGGGCAACGGCATGTTCGTTCACTCCTCGACCGAAGGTGTGCCGGTTCGCAAGGCCGTCGTCAAGGAATGGGCACTGACCGGCGTGCGCCGCTACTGAGCACCACCACTCGACATGCGATATTGACGAGACATGGGCGGACGCCGGACTTCGGCGGTCCGCCCAGACTCGTCTTATGAATGGGTAGAGGAGTATCGCGCAGTGCGCATGCTGAGAACCATCGTGGCGGTGGCGATGCTGGCCGTCGCCGCACTCATGTCTGGTGGGCTGGCCGCGACGAGTAACGCAGCACCCACACAGACCGCCGATCAACTAATGGTCAAGTACAACAAGCTGAGCCTCGACGCGGAGACGTCCGCGGAGGCGATGCACAACGCCGAACTCGAATACGACAAGCAGCGCAAAGCGCTCACCGTCGCGCGCGCGGCCTCGCTGAAGGCGCAGCAGACGCTCGACGTCTCGCAGAAGAATCTGGCCGCGGTGCAAGCGCGGGTCAACAAGGTGGTCCGGGCGAGCTATCGCGGGGCCCGTATCAACCGCCTCTACGCCGTGCTGGTGAGTGATTCACCGCAGAATCTGCTCGACCAGATGTCGGGACTGGAATTGGTGTCGCGTCAGTCGGCGGCAGACCTGCGCAAGCTGAAAGCGAGCCGACGCACCACGCTGGCGGCCAAGAAGACCGCCGACGATTCCGCGGCCACCGCGACTACGGCAATAGCGGCGGTCGAGAAGACCCGCGGACAACTTCAGGTGGAACGAGCGAATCTCAACCTGCAAGCCGTTCGGATCCGCGCCATCTACGAGTCGATGACCGGCAAGCAGCTCGCCGAGCTGCGCGGACCGAAGTTCGACTTCGACCCCCGGCTGGTGCCCAAGGGCACCTCGGCGGCACTGGTCGCCGTGCAGGCCGCACTGACGCGCATCGGCGACGCATATGTCTGGGGCGCCACCGGCCCGAACACGTTCGACTGCTCCGGGCTGATGGTCTGGGCCTACAAGCAGGCGGGACAGACGCTCCCGCGGTCCAGCGAGGCTCAGCAGGCCAGTGGCAAAGCGGTGAGCCGAGACCAATTGCAGCCCGGCGACCTGATCATCTACTATTCCGACGCCCACCACGTCGGGATGTACGTGGGGGACGGGTACGTCATCCACGCCTCGACCTTCGGGGTTCCAGTGAAGGTGGTGCCGATCGACAAGGCGGGACCGTATCAATCGGCACGCCGGTACGCTTAGCGCTTGATGACTCGTACCCTGACAGGCCGCAGAATTCGCCGCGGCCGGATCCCGTCGTTGTTCACCCGCGCCGCACTGATCGCCGTGGTGGTGCCCGCCCTCACCGTGACGGCGTGTTCGTCGTCGGACAACGCGACGCCGACGTCGGGCACATCGTCGTCGACGACACCGCCGAACGTCTTCGAGGCGACCCGCATCGACGGCGTCAACCGTCTCCTGGCGAACCTGAACGCGGCGATCAGATCGGGCGATGAGACCAAACTCGACGCCCTGTTCGACGCATCCGCATCACCGCAGTTTCGAGCGGCGCTGAAGACCGAGGCAGCCGACGTTGGGGCGCGATCGGCTCCGTCGAAGCGCGGAAATGTCTTGCGTTACAAGACCTTTAACTACCGGCTGGGTAGTGCGAACGCCGAGTTCGTGGTGCCGGCGACCGTGCAGGCCCGCCTCGACGACCAGGGCAGTTCGGACAGCTGGTTCGCTCCGATCAAGCTCGACTACGCACTCGGCGGCGAGTCGGCGCCGGGGCTCGCGGAACCGAACGTCGTGGTGGACACGCCGTTCGCGCTCGCCCGCTACGACGACGACTGGAAGATCGTCGGCGACTCGACCGTGCTGCAAGACGTCCAGGCACCCGCGCCGCAGCTGTGGAACTATCCGGGCCTGCAGGGCCGCAATGTCCCCACCCCCGGGGGCACGTCGGTGGTGGTGTCCTACCCCGGGACCGAAGCGTTCGTCGGGACGATCGCCGCTGAGCTACCGCAAGCCATCGTGGCGGTGACGAACTTCTGGGGGTCGGCCTGGGCGCGGCGCGCAGCCGTCGTCGCGACGGGCACTACCGACGAGTTCAGCGGACTGACCGCGTCCAACGCTCAGGTCGGTGCGGCCGCGGCGGCCACCGTCTACGCGACGCTCGACAACGCGTCGAAGAGCGCGACGGGGCAGCGCGTCGTATTGACTCCCAACGCGCGAGCGCTCCCCGCGCCGGCACTCGCGGTGGTCCTGCGGCACGAGCTGACCCACGTCGCGGTACGCGGCGTCACCGTCCCCGGCGCGCCGCTGTGGATCACCGAAGGCGTGCCCGAATACGTGGGCCGTAAGGGAACCTACCAACGATTCGAAGATGCGGCTCCCAACCTCGCAGCCGAGCTGCGCGCCGGGGAGACACCGGTGCGACTGCCCGACGACCGGGACTTCGCCGTCGATCAGCAGACCGCGCTGGTGGCCTATCAGTCGGCATGGTCGTTGGCGGCGTTCGTCGCCGAGAAGTTCGGCCAGGATCGGCTCAAGTCGCTCTACATCGGTGTCGCGGGCGCGGATAAGACTGCGGCGCAGGACAGTGCGATCGTCGCCACATTGCAGCTCTCACGTGCTCAGTTCGTCGCGCAGTGGCAGGACTGGCTCCGAAAGCAAGTGCGGTGACGGTGTCGTCGGGGCATCGAATGCCCCGAACGTTGTTGGTTACCAACGACTTTCCGCCCCGACCCGGCGGCATCCAGTCGTATCTGGAGAATCTGGTCGACCTGCTGCCGCCGGAGAACGTCGTGGTGTACGCACCGCGGTGGCGCGGGTCCAGTCACGATGAGTTCGACGCGCGCGCGCCGTATACCGTTGTGCGCCACCGCACCACGCTGATGCTGCCGACGCCGTTCGTGGCTCGCCGCGCTGCGCGACTGGTGCGTGAGCACGACATCGACACCGTCTGGTTCGGCGCGGCGGCACCACTGGCCGTGCTGGCGCCGTCGGTGCGGCGGGCCGGCGCCCGCCGAGTCATCGCCTCGACGCACGGTCATGAGGTGGGGTGGTCGATGCTGCCGATCGCGCGTCAGGTGTTACGCGTCATCGGCCACCACACCGACGTCGTGACTTTCGTCAGCAAGTACACGCGTGGTCGATTCGCCGCCGCGTTCGGCGCAGACGCGTCGCTGGAGTACTTGCCGCCCGGCGTCGACACCGACCGATTCAGCCCGGATCCCGTTGCGCGGCAGCGGCTTCGGGAGCGCCACGATCTCGGCGACAAGCCGGTGGTGCTCTGCCTGTCCCGGTTGGTGCCACGCAAGGGGCAGGACGTGCTGATCGAGGCGCTGCCCGCCATCCGGGAGCAGATCGCCGACGCGACGCTGGTCATCGTCGGCGGCGGGCCGTACGGCGACACGCTGCGGGAGATGGCTGCGGCGTCGCCGGTCAGCGAACACATCGTCTTCACCGGGTCGGTGCCGGCCGACGAGTTGGCGGCTTACCACAACGTCGCCGACGTCTTCGCGATGCCATCGCGCACCCGCGGAAAGGGACTCGACGTCGAGGGACTGGGGATCGTGTACCTGGAGGCGTCGGCGTCTGGTGTGCCGGTCGTCGCCGGAATGTCCGGCGGCGCACCGGAAACCGTACGCGAGGGGCAGACCGGACTGGTGGTAGACGGCCGCTCGGCGAACGCGGTGGCAGCGGGCGTGGTGGACATCCTGTCCGACCGCGACCGTGCGCGCGCCATGGGCGCCGCGGGCCGCGAATGGATCGTGGGACAGTGGCGTTGGGCGCAGATCGCGGCGAGGTTGCGCGAACTGTTGTAGGCGCAGCGGCTGGGTTTGGCAGTTGGCCCGGATACGCCGACGGCCGCCCGCCGCCTTGCTGGTTGAGCGAGGCGAAGCCGAGTCGAAACCATGGTGACGCAATCGATTTCGGATCGCCGGCCCCTCGATACACCGAAGCTCGCAAGCTCGCTTCGGCACTCGGGGAGCGGGGGTGGGTTTGGCAGTTGGCCCGGATATACGGACGGCAAGCTCGCTTCGGCACTCGGGGAGCGGGGTGGGTTTGGCACTCGGCCTGGATATACGGACGGCCGCCCGCCGCCCTGCTGGTTGAGCGGGGCGAAGCCGAGTCGAAACTACGGTGACGCAATTGTTTTCGGGTCGCCGGCCCCTCGATACACCGAAGCTCGCAAGCTCGCTTCGGCACTCGGGGAGCGGGGTGGGTTTGGGGAGCGGGGCCTCGCGTCCGCCCCGGGGAGCGGCGCTCCCCGAGACCCGGCCGACGCTACTTCGCGTACAGCCCGGCGATCGCGTCGGCGTACTTCTCCGACACGACGTTGCGCTTGACCTTCAGGGTCGGCGTCATCTCGCCGGTTTCCTCGGTGAAGTCGTTGGGCAGGACGGTGAACTTCTTGATCGCCTCGGCGTGCGAGACGGTCTTGTTGGCTTCGTCGACGGCCGACTGAACCTCGGCGCGCAGGTCAGCGTCATTCGCCAGGTCTTCGACGGTGGCCGATGCCGGCTTTCCGTTGCGTTCCTTCCAGCCCGGGAAGGCTTCGGGGTCGATCGTGACGAGAGCCGCTATGAACGGCTGCTGGTCGCCGACGACCATCGCCTGCGAGACCAGCGCGCTGGCCCGGATCACGTCTTCGAGGCCGGCGGGGGAGACGTTCTTGCCGCCGGCGGTGACGATGAGTTCCTTCTTGCGGCCGGTGATCGACAGGAAGCCCTGCGAGTCGACGGTGCCGAGGTCGCCGGTGTGGAACCAGCCGCCTTCCAGAGCCGAAGCCGTGGCGTCGGGGTTCTGCCAGTAATCGTCGAAGACGACACCACCCGACAGCAGCACCTCACCGTCGTCGGCGATGCGAACCGCGTTGCCCGCCAACGGCTTACCCACGCTGCCGATCTTGTGCTCGCCCGGGGTGTTGACCGAGAAGGCTGCGGTGGTTTCGGTCAGACCGTAGCCCTCGTACACCGGCACGCCCGCGCCGCGGAAGAAATGGCCCAGCCGCGCGCCGAGCGGCGCACCGCCGGAGATGGCGAGCTCACACTGTCCGCCGAGGGCGGCGCGCAGTTTGCTGTAGACCAGCTTGTCGAACACGGTGTGGGTGATTTTGAGGACCAGACCGGCGCCGCCGGCGTCGAGCGCCTCGCTATAGGCGACCGCGGTGTCGGCTGCGGCGTCGAAGATCCTTCCCTTGATGGGGCTCTCGTTGTGGGCGCCCTGACGTGCGGTGTTGAACACCTTCTCGAAGACACGCGGCACCGACAGGATCATCGACGGTTTGAAGGATGCGAATTCGGGGAGCAGGGTGCGGGTGTCGCTGAAGAAGCCGACCTCGACGCCCGCCTTGACGGCGACGATGGTGATCGCACGGGCCAGCACGTGGGCTAGCGGCAGGAACATCAGCAGCCGCTTGCCGGGGCCGAGCAGCAGTCGCAGATTGCCTTCGAGCACGGCGTCGATCTCGCTGAGCATGTTCGAGTGGGTCAGCATGCAGCCCTTGGGCCGGCCGGTGGTGCCGGAGGTGTAGATGAGCGTGGCGGCGTCGGCGGCCTTCACTCCGCCCCGACGCGCGTCGACGTCGGCGTCGGGAACCTCGGCACCGGCCTCGGTGAGCACGGCGATGACGCCCTCGTCGCCGTTGTCGATCTGATAGACCTTCTTGACGTTCGACAACGAACCGATCGACTCGACGATCTCGCGATGCCCGTCATCCTCGACGACGATGGCGACGGCCTGCGAATCCTGCAGAATCCAGTCGATCTGCGGGCCCGACGACGAGTCGTAGATCGGCACCGGAATGGCGCCCGCCGACCAGATCGCGAAGTCGATGAGAGTCCACTCCAGGCGGGTCCGCGACAGCAGCGCCACGCGATCACCGGGCTCGATGCCCTGCGCGATGAACCCCTTGGCGAGGGACGTGATGGTGTCGGCCGCCCGCTTGGCGCTCACCGGCGTCCACTGACCGTTGACTTTCTCGGAGAAGACGGTCTTGTCAGGGGTCTGCGCGGCGATGTCGAAGATGACATCTGTGCAGTTCGCGTCTTCGGCGATGGTGAATTTGGCCGGGACGGAGAACTCGGTCATCTTCGAGCCTTTCAACTGGTCGGGCGAGGATACTGCCGGGTAACAGGATATATCCCGCCCCCGACGGGCACGGAATCGACTGCTGGTGCCCGTCGTATGCGCCGGGCGCCGGAGCAACGATATGTCGGGCACTGCGCGTATCCGGGCGCATGCGACACTATTTCGGTGACGAGCATCCAGGTGGCTGATGAAATCTTCGTCGCCGCAGCACCGGAACTGGTGACCGACGTGATCGCTGACCGGGGCCTGTGGCGCAACTGGTGGCCTGACCTGCGGTTGACGGTGACCGAGGACCGCGCCCACGAGGGCATGCGCTGGACCGTCGACGGTGGTGTCACCGGAACGATGGAACTGTGGTGTGAGGCCATGATGGACGGATTCGTACTGCACTACTACCTTCACGCGGAACCCACGACGCCGCTGCCCGACGACGATCGCGCGCGTTTCGACGCGCTGGCCGAGGCCAATCGGGTGCGTCGAGTGGCAGGCAAGGCGATGTCGTTCGACGTCAAGCAACGTCTTGAAGCGGGTCGTGAGCCGGGCGATCCGGCGGTCAGTGCACCTTCGGCAGGGGAGCGGAACTAGTGGCAGCCGACACGAGTAGCGGCGATTCGACGCAGCAGTCGATCATCATCAACGCCGACGCCGAACAGGTCATGGCGGTGATCGCCGACTTTCCGAAGTACCCGGAGTGGGTGTCGGCGGCGCGCTCGGTCGAGGTGATCTCCACGTCCGACGACGGGGCGCCCAAGCGGGTCCGCTTCGTGCTCGACGCCGGGGTGCTCAAAGACACCTACGTCCTCGACTACGAGTGGGCGGCCGACGGCAGTGCGGTGTCGTGGCATTTGGTGAGCAGTGATCTGCAGCGTGACCAGCGCGGTAAATACACACTCGCACAACAGGTTCCGGGATCGACGAAGGTCACCTACGACTTGATGGTGGACCTGGTGGTGCCGCTGATCGGCGCGTTGAAGCGTCGCGCGGAGAAGGCCATCACCGACGCGGCGCTCAACGACCTCAAGAAAAGAGTCGAAGGCTGATCGATCTCACGCCCATCCACTTGGTTCTCGGACCGGGCGGCGATGGGGTTTCAGTGGTGGCCGCTGCCGCCGCGGTGGGACCGCGCAGCAGTGGGCGATCCTCGTCGGGTCACACTCTGCTCATCACCTGCGATCGCCACTCGCAGACCGCCGGGCGACTCGGCGTCTTCAGTAATTCCGGTGTACCGGTTGAGGTTTCGGCGAACTTGTCGCTTCTCGAACTCGACCCGCTGGTCGTCGTCGAACAAGCTTGGGCAGAGTTCACCGACGCACTGACGATGGCGCAGTCGCATTCCGGGCCGATCCTGCCCGTCGTCGCGACGCTGGCCGCGGTCGCACCGGGCGAACTGATCTCGTTGCCCGGCGTCGAAGATCTGCTGTTGTTGCGGCGTGCTCGTGACGAGGCGACGAGCGGTCGGTGGACATCGGTCATCGTCGACTGCTCTGGGCAGCGTGACCCGCTGGCGTTGCTGCGCGCACCCGCAGTGCTCAGTCAGGCGCTCAATCGGCTGTGGCCCCGGCATCGACGTCTCGCTGCGGCCAGCGAGCGGCCGCTGATGGCGCGGCTGACCGCGGCGATCGACCAGCTCGACGGTGACTGCCGCGACATCGCCGCACTGCTCGCCGATCCGCACACCACCGCGGCGCATCTCGTCGTCGGGGCGGGCGCGCGCAGCACGTCGGTGCTGACCGCGCAGGTGGCCTCGGCGGCACTGATGGGGTTGCCGGTGCGCACGGTGCTTGTCAACTCCGGCGACGACGCCGACGCCGCGCGGATTGCGGAGCTCACCGGTCCCGACGTCACCGTGCGCGCGATACCGAGAGTCGGTGAGCCGCTTGACCGTAGCGCGCGGCTGCGGAAGCTGGGTGTTCGATTGAGCCCGCCGGGCGGACGTCCGGCCGGTTCGGCGTCGGCTCAGGTGAGCCTGGTGTCGGGTAGTGGGTTGGACACGATCTACGAGATGTCGTGGCCGCAGCCGCTACCCGAACCCGATCGTCTCGGTCTCGGCCGATCCGACGACGACCTGCTGGTGACGGTGAGCGGGTTTCGCTACCCGGTACGCTTACCGTCTGTGCTGCGCCGCTGCGACGTCATCGACGCCGCGTGGGACAGCGGAACGTTGCGGATCAGGTTCACCCCGAACCCGGCGGTGTGGCCGCAAAAGAAGTAGGCGCAGAAGAAAAAGGGCACCGCAGGTGCAGCAGAACGTTCTCGCCGACCGGCCGGGGAACGGCGTAGACAGTACGGGAGATGCTCGATGACGCAGGATCGTGACCACGGCGCCACCGCAGGCGCAGATCCGACCGATCTGATGCGCGAAGTGCTCCTCGGCCTGGCCAATCAGATCGACAGCCTGGCTGCGATGTTCGTAGGTACGCCCGGTGCGGGCGCCGACGGCCTCGTCGGGCCCGACCTCAGCGGCGACATCTCGGCACTGCTCGGCGAGATCGGCGAACTGCTGGCCCGGCTGATCGCCACCCTCATCGCGGTCCTGGAGGCGCTCGCCCAGGCACTGCGCGGATCGTCGTCGGCCACCGATGCCGCTGTGCCACGCCAGTATCAGCCGATCGCCGTGCGGATCGCTCCGACCTCGGCGCGGGACTGACCCGACGTCGGATGGGAGAGGTCAGGTTATGAGTGCGTTGACGGTCGGCATCGACATCGGCGGTACGAGTGTGCGCGCCGCCGTCGTCGACGAGCGGGGTGAGCTTCTCGACACCCTCCGTGCGGTGACTCCGGCGACCACCGAGGCGCTCGAACACTGCCTTCAGCGGTTGGTTGGCGAGTTGGCGTCGCGATGGTCGGTCGCCGGTGTGGGCCTGGCCATCGCGGGTTTCTTGACCGCGGACCGCAGCGTCGTGCGGTTCGCGCCGCACCTGCCGTGGCGGGAGGCCGCGGTGGCCGCCGACATGACCAAACTCATCGGGCTGCCGGTCTTCACCGAGCACGACGCCAACGCCGCCGCGGTGGCCGAATATCGCTTCGGCGCGGCTGCGCGCGGCCACAATTCGCTGGTCGTCACGATCGGCACCGGTATCGGCGCGGGGTTGCTGCTCGACGGTCGGCTCTATCGTGGAAGCTTCGGCGTCGCACCGGAATTGGGGCACATCGTCGTCGTGCCGAACGGTCGTCCGTGCGCCTGTGGCAAGCGTGGCTGTTGGGAAAGATATTGCAGCGGAACGGCTTTGGTTGACACCGTGGTCGAGTTGGTCGCCGACTCCGACTGGGGGCGCAGTCAGCTCGCCGCGGATCTCGCGGCCGACCCCGGGTCGGTGACCGGGCGTCGGGTCGCGGCGGCCGCCACCGACGGAGATCCCGTGGCGGTCAAGGCTTTCGAGATCTTCAGCCGATCCCTCGCGCAGGGGCTGGCGATGATCGCCGACATCTTCGACCCCGACCTCATCGTGATCGCCGGGGGTGTGGGGCGGGCGTCGGGTCTGTACCTCGACGAGGCGCGCGAGCAGTATTCGGCGTTGATCACCGGCGCCGGGCATCGTCAACTCGCCCGCATCCGCGGTACCCAGCTCGGTGAGTCCGCGGGGGTGATCGGCGCGGCCGAGGTGGCACGCCAGGAACTCGCCGCGGCGTCGCTGCTCGGGTGACCGGCGGTTCGGCGAGCCCGGCGTCGGGTCGCGGCCTTCACCGAGTCGTGACGGCGCGCACAGAGTAATCTGAGTCCTCGACGGGTGTGGGTCCGCGCGAGTACGCGGGCCGCCACCGAGGATCTCTTTCGAGGCGGTGCGGAGTACACGATGTGGTATTGGCTGTTCAAGTTCGTGCTGATGGGCCCGATCCTCCGACTGATCGGTCGACCGAAAGTCGAAGGGCTGGAAAACATTCCCGCCAGCGGCCCGGCGATCCTCGCCAGCAATCACCTCGCCGTCGTCGACAGCTTCTACCTTCCGCTGATGGTGCCCCGCCGCATCTACTTCCTCGCCAAGAGCGAGTACTTCACCGGAACCGGCCTCAAGGGGGGATTCCAGCGCTGGTTCTTCAGCTCGTCCGGCCAGATCCCGATCGACCGATCCGGCGCCGACGCCGCGGCGGGTGCACTGCTGTCGGCGCGCCGCATGCTCGACAAGGGTGAGTTGATGGGCATGTATCCCGAGGGCACCCGCTCGCCCGACGGTCGACTGTTCAAGGGCAAGACCGGCCTGGCCCGGATCGCGATGGAGACCGGTGTGCCCGTGATTCCAGTCGCGATGATCGGCACCGACGACCTCAACCCGCCCGGCACCACCATTCCGCGGCTGGCGCGCATCACCGTGAAAGTCGGTAAGCCGCTTGACTTCTCACGCTTCGACGGCATGACCGGCAACCGATTCATCGAGCGCGCGGTGACCGACGAGATCATGTACGAGCTGATGCAGCTGTCGGGCCAGCAGTACGTCGACGTGTACGCGGCGAGCCTGAAGGACAAGAAGCCGTCGGCGTCGGACGAGGACGACCGGCCGGAGAATCCTGCCGCCTGAGAATTCGCCCAGGCCTGAGAATTCGCCCGCGCTTGAGTCGCGCCCGCGCTTGTGAAGCCCACGGGCGCGGGGCGGTCAGCCCGCGGTGGCGGCTCGGTCGGTCGTTCCGCCGGCGAGCGCCACCGCGGAGGAGGCGTCGGCGAGTCGAGCCGGCGCGAGCCACAGGGCCACCAACAGGCACAGCCCCCACAGGCAGTAGGAATTGCCGACGATGTGGTCGAGCAGTCCCCAGTCGTCGACCCGCCGCGGCAACAGTTGATACGGCCCGACCGCGAAGATCACCGCTCCCGAGACGGTGAGCGCGGCATAGATCCATTGAGTGCGACGCAGTGGACTGCGGGCGGCGACGACCGAGCAGACCACCAGCGCCGGAATCACCCACACCCAGTGGTGTCCCCACGTCGTCGGGGAGATCAGCAGACCCCACACCGCGATCGCCAGCGTCACCGACATGGCGTCGACGCGGCGGGCCGGGGAGTCCGAGGCGAAAGCGGCGACCGGTCGCGCCGAGCGGACGGCGAGAACCATCAGTGCGGTGGCGACCGCCGCGCTGACGATCCACAGCATCTGCTGCGCGGAGTGGCTGTCTACCAACCGGATCCACAGGGCGTTCAAGTTCTGATTGATCGGTCCGGCCGGATCGCCGATGCGGGTGGTGTGAAACAGCGTGTGCGTCCAGTAGCGCAGCGAATCGGAGGGCATCCACACCGCGGCCAGAGCGGCGGCCGCGACGAACGAGACTCCGACGGTGATGGCCGCCCGCCACTGGCGGGCCGACAGGAACACCGCGACGAACACCAACGGTGTCAGTTTGATCGCCGAGGCGATACCGATCAACGAACCGCGTGCGCGGCTGCGCGGTGCGAGCACGAACAGGTCGATCAGAATCAGGGCCAGCAGGTAGATGTTCACCTGACCGAAGCCGAGTGTCATCCACGCCGGATTGAGCCAGATGACCGCCGCCGTGGTGGCTGCCGCGAGCCACCAGCGGTTGGTCTTACTCCCGACGTCGAGTACCCGCAACACGATCTTGACGATCACGACCACCAGCGCGATCGACGTGAGCGCCACGAACCAACCGGCCACCGTCAACGACATCGCGCCGAGCGGGACGAACGACAACGCCGCGAACGGAGGATAGGTGAACGGCAGCCAGATGCCGTCGTCGGTGAACGGCATCGACCCGACGTCGTAGAGCGAGACGCCGTGCTGCCACAACTGCGATCCGAGTCGGTAGACGTCGAGATCGATCCGGGTACGAGTGCCGAAACTCGACGTGAACGGCACGCCGATCACCTGCATCAGCGCCGATGCCGTGAAGATCAGCCCGATCGCAACGCGCGCGACCCGGCTCGGACGCCACGCAGACAGCCAAGCATCGGCGCGGGTGGGGAACAAGGGCATCTGGGAGCAATCTGGGGCGGGGACGGGAGGGCGTGGTTGAACCGGCGACGGCTCGGGGGATACTACCGGTCATGCGTTTCTTCTACGACTCGGAGTTTATCGAGGACGGCCACACCATTGAATTGGTGTCGCTCGGGGTTGTCGCCGAAGACGGTCGTGAATTCTACGCGGTGTCGGCCGAGTTCGACGAGTCGCGCGCCGGTGACTGGGTGCGCGCGCACGTGCTGCCCAAGCTTCCCTCACCGTCGTCGAAGGCGTGGAAGTCGCGTCGCGCCATCCGCGACGAGCTCCTGGAGTTCCTCACCGCCGACGGTTCCGACGTCGAGCTGTGGGCGTGGGTCGCCGCCTACGACCACGTCGTGCTGTGCCAGCTGTGGGGACCGATGACGGCCCTGCCCCGAGAGATCCCGCGTTTCACCAGGGAGCTGCGTCAACACTGGGACGACGCCGGACGTCCCCAGCTGCCTGCGGCACCCCAGGACGCACACGACGCCCTCGCCGACGCCCGGCACAACCTGCGCAAGTGGAAGGCCATCGAAGTGGCGCGCAACCGGTAGAGGGTGCGGTCGGGCAGCGGTCGGGCCGGGTGGGGCGGCGGAGTCGGGTTGCGCCGAGGTCGTGCGCGACGTGTCGGTGGGCCTCGCTAGGCTATTACTCGTGGTGAACTGGACTGTCGACGTACCGATCGACGAATTGCCCGAACTGCCCCCGCTCCCCGGAGCCCTGCAGGAGCGGTTCGACGCTGTCTTCGAGCGTCCCGCCAAGCAACAACCGAGCTGGCCGGCCGACGAAGCACGCAAAATGCGCACCGTCCTCGAAAGTGTCCCGCCGATCTGCATGCCTGCCGAAGTCGAGGCGCTGTCGGCGCAGCTGGCCGACGTCGCATGCGGCAAGGCATTCCTGCTGCAGGGCGGCGACTGCGCCGAGACCTTCGCCGACAACACCGAACCCCACATCAAGGGCAATATCCGCACGCTGTTGCAGATGGCAGTCGTCCTGACCTATGGCGCGAGTATGCCCGTCGTCAAGGTCGCGCGTATCGCGGGCCAGTACGCCAAACCGCGGTCGTCGGACACCGATGCGCTCGGCCTGCCGTCCTACCGCGGGGACATGGTCAACGGCTTCCCGCCGGAGGCAAGCGTCCGCGAACACGATCCGTCCCGACTCGTGCGCGCCTACGCCAATGCGTCGGCGGCGATGAACCTCGTTCGCGCACTGACGAGTTCGGACGCCGATCTGCACAAGGTGCACGACTGGAACCGCGAGTTCGTACGGATCTCCCCGGCCGGTGCCCGTTACGAGGCCCTCGCCGCGGAGATCGACCGCGGGCTGCGCTTCATGGACGCCTGCGGTGTGAAGGACTCGAGCCTGCACACGGCGTCGATCTTCGCCTCGCACGAGGCATTGGTCCTCGACTACGAGCGTGCGATGCTGCGGCTGGCCGAGTCGCCGCGCGGCGACGCCGAGAAAGTCCTCTACGACCTCTCCGCACACTTTCTGTGGATCGGTGAACGCACCCGCGACCTCGACGGCGCGCATGTCGCCTTCGCTGAGCTCATCACCAACCCGATCGGTGTCAAGATTGGGCCGACGACCACGCCCGAGCAGGCTGTCGAATACGTCAAGCTGCTCGATCCGCACAACCAGCCCGGCCGCCTGACGCTGGTGGCCCGGATGGGCAACGGCAAAGTCCGTGAAGTGCTGCCACCCATCGTCGCCGCAGTCGAGGCGACCGGGCACAAGGTGATCTGGCAGAGCGACCCCATGCACGGCAACACCCACGAGGCCAGCACCGGATACAAGACCCGCCACTTCGATCGCATCGTCGACGAAGTCCAAGGTTTCTTCGAAGTGCACCGCGCCCTCGGGAGCCATCCCGGCGGCGTCCACATCGAACTCACCGGTGAGAACGTCACCGAATGCCTCGGCGGCGCCCAGGAGATCTCCGATGTCGACCTCGCCGGCCGCTACGAAACGGCCTGCGACCCACGGCTGAACACCCAGCAGTCCCTCGAGTTGGCGTTCCTGGTGGCGGAGATGCTACGCGGGTAGAGCCCGTCTGTTGGTTTGGTGAGGTGCGGCTGGGCTGCTGGTTGGGTGAGGTGCGGTCCGTCCGTTGGTTGGGCGAGGTGCGGCTGTTCTGCTGGTTGGGCGAGGTGCGGCCGTTCTGGTGGTTGGGCGAGGCGCGGCCCGTCTGCTGGTTGAGCGAGGCGCAGCCCGTCTGCTGGTTGAGCGAGGCGCAGCCGAGTCGAAACCACACTGCGACGAATTCTCAACTGTTACAAGGTGATTGGTTGCTCTGACACCGTCGACTCACGGCGGCTTCGACACGGGCCTCCGCTAGCGCTTCGGCCCGGCTCAACCAGCTCGTGGGGTCGGCTCGACCGGCTGGTGGTCGGCTCAACCAGCTCGTGGGGTCGGCTCGACCGGCTCGTGGTCGGCTCAACCAGCTCGAGATGGTGTTGATCAGTGCGGTGCTGGGCGCTAGAAGGCCTCGGCCTGGGCTCGTCGGATCACCTCGCGCGCCGAATGGGAATGCAGGGCCTGGGCTGGGTGCATGCCGAGGTCTTCTTGCACGGTGAACAGCCACCGTAGGGCTTCGTCGCGGCTGAAGCCGCCGTCGAGCAGTACGTCGACGATACCGTCGACGTGCTTCGCTATGCCGCCGTCGTCGAAGAACAAGGCCGGTATGCCCGGCACCCCGTCGCGCGACAGGGCCAGCAGATGGTGATCTCGAATGAGGGTGCGCACCCGGCCGGGGGATACCCGCAAGCGTTGCGATACTTCGTCAACGGTCAGTACTTCAACCTCGCCGGGCAGATCATCGGCGGACAGGGGTAGAGAAGCCACATTGTGACCCTACCCGAGTCATTC
The DNA here is from genome assembly GCF_012933505.1 of Gordonia asplenii. Lineage (GTDB taxonomy): Bacteria > Actinomycetota > Actinomycetes > Mycobacteriales > Mycobacteriaceae > Gordonia > Gordonia asplenii. The sequence goes on along the minus strand of NZ_JABBNB010000022.1, from coordinate 39,167 downwards.
ACCCGCCACGCCATAGCCGCCACGATTGGGTAGACGGGTAAATTCATGCAGGTGAACAACGCCGTCGACCCCCTTCTCGGGGCCGTCCTCGAACGCCGCTACCGGCTCGACGCACTTATCGCTCGCGGCGGCATGAGTGCGGTCTATCTCGCCCACGACTTCCGGCTGGGCCGGTCGGTCGCGGTCAAAGTAATGGATTCCGCCTACAGTCACGATCCGATCTTCCTGCAGCGCTTCGACTTCGAGGCGCGAGCCGTCGCCGGGCTCAAACATCCGGGGCTGGTCGCCGTCTACGACCAGGGCATGGACGCCGAGACCGCGTTCCTCGTCATGGAACTCGTCGAGGGGGGCAGCCTGCGTGAGCTGCTGCGCGAACGGGGTCCGATGCCGCCACACGCCATGGTCGCTGCCCTCGACCCGGTACTCGGTGCCCTGGGCACGGCCCACCGTGCCGGGCTGGTGCACCGCGACGTCAAGCCGGAGAACATCCTGATCTCCGACGACGGGGAAGTGAAGATCGCTGACTTCGGACTCGTACGCGCCGTCGCCGAAGCCGGTGTCACGTCGGCGAGCGTCATCCTCGGTACCGCCGCGTATCTGTCGCCCGAGCAGGTCGAGAGCACGCATGCCGACGCACGCTCCGACGTGTATTCGACGGGTATCGTCATGTTCGAATTACTCACGGGCAAAACACCTTTCCGCGGTGACACGCCGCTCGGCCTCGCCTACCAACGTCTCACCTACGACGTCCCCGCTCCCAGCGCGGTGGTCCCCGGAATACCGTCGGAGATCGACGAGCTGGTGCTGAGGGCCACCGAACGCGACCCTCGCGACCGTTTCCTCGATGGCTTCGACCTGCGCCACGCCCTGCTCGACGTCGCCGACGAACTCGACCTTCCCGAGTTCACCGTCCCCGCTCCGGTGCGATCCGCCGAACGTGAATCGGTGTCGGCGTTCCGGTCCAGAGGCGGGCATTCCGTTGCCCCGCAACCGATTCCGAGTGTCATCGACACCATGCCGCCGAACCATACCCACAGCGTCGCAATGCCTCGGAGCGAGCAGCTGCTCGACGAGCCGGAGCCGCAGGAGCACACCCGAGATCTGCCCGACGACATCGACGACCTCATCGAGGAACCGGGACGCGCGGGTGTCGCGGTGTTCTGGATCTTCCTTGTGCTGCTCGCAGCGGCGTCACTCGCATCGGCCGGGTGGTGGTTGGGAGCCCACCTGCCGAGCTGACGACCAGCCGATTGCTGAACGGGCCCGGTGCGCCGCCCATCCAGTTCGCCGAGCCTGGATCCACCGACGGCAGGCTCCTCCGCTGGTTGAGCCTGAATTCACCGACGGCGGGTCCTGTCCGTTGGTTGAGCCGTGAGGAGGATTAGCGCTGCGTTAGCGCGCCGTACTGAGCGAGGCGCTAGCCGAGTCGAAGTGACGAGCGTGTCGAAACTACGGTGAGGCAACAGATTTCGGTGAGTCATGGCTGACCAAGACTGCACCATCAGCGAATCGTCGGATGCACCTGGTGGGTGCACGGCTGGAGAGGATCACCACGATCGGAACGTGAGATGAACGGTCGCGCGAAATCTGTTGTGTCACCATGGTTTCGACACGGCTAGCGCCTCGCTCAGCACGACGCTCGGACCGGCTCACCTGAATCCACCGGCCGAAGCGCCGCTCTGCTGGTTGAGCCGGACGAGGCGCTAGCCGAGTACGTGTCGAAACCTCTCAGCCACAACGACTTTCGATGATGTGCGCCAATATCGTCGATGTCACCCGGCAAGTGTCGCGTGCGCCCCCTTCGGGTGCCCATGCCTCGATGTTCGATTCCATCGCAGTCCGACACGTGCTCGACCATCAAATGCATTGTGGTACAGGGGTTTCGACACGCTCGTCGCTAGCGCTCCTCGCGGCTCAACCAGCAGATGCAGTGGCCCCGACCGGTGAAACCCGGCTCAACCAGCGGAGGGGGTGCCATCGGTCGATCCAGGCCGAGAGCCGAGACGAGCTCGCGAACGTCGGTGTACTGGGGTGGCCGTGCGTTGGCTTGCTCGAAGCGCCCACGGCTGTGGCGCGTCGGGGGCCGGGCGGTCGGCACACAATTTGTTGTCAGTGGGTCGGGGTAGTGTTCGGTCATACCCCGGAGAGGGGCAGGTCAACCCAGTGATTCGGTGGGAGGTGAGGACTCGGTGACCGATATGTGCGATGTGGTCGACGAGGCTCGCTTGGGTGAGCTGCCGGTGGACCAACTCTACGAGTTGGTCGAAGTCAGCGTGGACCACGTGGCTGCCTCGTCGACGACGGAGTTATCGCAGCGGGAACTCGCTGCGCTGCTGTATACGCAGGAGCGGATCGGTCGCAAACTGGCCTGCGTGGGGTTGCAGCGGGTACGGGAGGCCCAGGACCGGGCCGCGTTCACCGCGGTCGGGTTCACGACGTTGCGCCAGTTTCTGTCGACCGGAATCCGGTTGGGCGGCGGGCCGGCGAGCAGGCGGATCACCGCGGCGAACGCGGTGTCGCAACGCCGCGCGGTTACCGGCCAACCACTGCCCCCGCACCGACCGTGCACGGCTGAGGCGATCGCCGACGGCGCGATCGGCGAGGATCATGTGACTGTCATCGAATCCGTGATGACGAAGATTCCAGCCGCGGTCGGAGTCGACCGGATCGCGCAGGCGGAAAAAGAACTCGCCGCCAACGCGCGGCTGTTCAATCCGACTGATCTGGCGAAGATCGGAGACCGGCTGCTGGCCCATCTGGATCCGGACGGCAGGCTCACCGATGACAGGGATCGGCAACGTCAACGCGGCCTGACGCTGTGCCCACAGGATCAGCAGTTGATGTCGACGTTGAAGGGATTGTTGACCCCGACGGTCCGGGCCATGCTGGAGGTGATCCTGTCGGCGTGGGCGGCGCCGGGAATGAACAATCCCGACGATGAGGAGCCGGTGTTCGGGCCCGGCGACGATCCCCAGCTGGACCCGCAGGTGCTCGCCGAGGCTCGGGCCCGCGATACCCGCACGCAGGCGCAGCGCAATCATGACGCCCTGGCGGCGATGTTGCGGTATGTCCTGGGGCATGGGGCGCTGGGACGGCCGGATCGACTGCCGGCGGAGGTGGTGGTCACCACGAGCCTGGCCGAGTTGGCCAACGTTGCCGGGTTCGGGTACACCGCCACCGGTACTGACATCCCGGTCGGGGACCTCGTCGAGATCGCTGCACAGGCTGGTGTCTGGTTGGAGGTGTTCGCCGACCACACCCAGGAGGTCCTGTATCTCGGCCGGGCGAACCGGTTCGCCTCCAAGGCGCAGCGGTTGGCGTTGTTCGGGCGTGACCGTGGCTGCACGGCGCCGTTGTGCAGTGTGCCGTTCGCGCATACCGAGGCCCACCATGCCCCGGACTGGGCGAAGAACGGGCACACCGATATCGACAAGTTGGGTGCGGCGTGTGGGCGGCATAACAGAATGGTCGGGTCGCGGCCGGGGCAGTGGGAGACACGGGTTCTCGACGCCGGCCCGCATTCCGGGCGGATGGGGTGGCGACCGGCCGGTAGTGACGGGCCGTGGCAGGTCAATCCGGTCCACCGGATAGACCTGCCGGTCGAGCCGATCGCCGTGGCCGATCCGCCGACCACTGGACCCGCCGCTGCCGCGCCGACCGCTGCAACCATGCCGGGACCGCACACTACTCGGGTGTCCTCGGGTGGGTCGGCCGTCGAACGGTTCCTCCGGTACATGACGGTGCTGCACCGAGCCGACATCACCGTGCAGAGTGTGCGCCTGCAAACGTGATGGGCCACCCCACCGGCACACAATCGTTTGTGGCAGCGCGTCACAGCCCAGAACGCGGCACCATCGCACTGGTAGCCAGTCGTGTCGCGCACGCCTGGCAGCGTCACACACCGCCCATTGAACTCACGCCACACACAGTGGATCAGCCCGCGTCACAGTCGTGACAGCGGGCCGGACGTGCGTGCACTGGAGCATCTGCGAGTTCCGTTGTGCCGCAACGATGGTCGACCCCCGACGTCGCTCACCGACAGCCACCGACACACCGAAGCCCGTCCACTTCGACTCCGACCGTAGATTGTCGCGGCCAAGCGGTCGGGAATATCCCGCGGGAATTCGGCCGCGACCATGATTGCGTACCGAAGGCACCGATGCCACTGTTGCCACGGCGGTTGGAGAGGGGCTCGCGTCTATTGCGCATCAGTGGTATCAACGAATCGTTGTACCCCACCCGGGTGGCGACTCGCGTTCTGGACTGCGCCACGGCCGCGTTCGCACCACGGAGTGCGGTCACGCGGCGGTAGTCGAACCGTCACGGCGGTCGTCGATGACCGCCACGTCCACCTCGTTTCCTCGCAGACACCCCGCCGTCAAGGTGAGGTGTCTGTGAGCAGATGAGGTGAACCGTTCGCGCGCGTTTCCACTCACCCGCGGCCCTGATTGGAAACTGCCTGCTCAGCGGTGGCGGGGTGAATGTTCCCCGGGCGCCGGTGACGGGGTAGAATGCAATCGGCCGCTCGGGGCCGGAGGGCCGCCACATCACACCGTTTAGACGCGGCATCCACTAGTTCAACTTCGACTCCGACCGTGGAGATCGTCTCCCGTCGCGCACCCAGCGGGTGCAATCGACGGTTGCGCTGATGTCGCAGTGTTGGTCTGCCGTCAGCCGTGACTCGCGAAATCCGTTGTGTCACCTTGGTTTCGACACGCTCGTCGCTAACGCTCCTCACGGCTCAACCAGCGGAGAGAGCCTGCCGGCGGTGAATCCGGGCTCAGCCTGGGCTCAGCCAGTGGAGGGCGGCGTCAGCGTGTGCACTAGCCCTTCAACGCCTCGACCGCGTGCCGCAGTCGACGACGTCTGCTCACCACCGCTCGCGTCGCCATGATGTCGGTGGCAGGTGACTCGATCACCGTCAGGATCTCCGCGTACGAGGCCGCCGCAGCGGCGATCGCCGGGCGGATTCTTCTGGGCAACAACGCGATTCCCGGCGTCGCCCGACGATAGAGACCGCGGTTGATCGCGATTAGGTGCGCCACGGCGCGGCGGAGTTGCGGACTCGTCGTGCGCGCCGCACGGCACCGTCGGAGGTGGGCCTCGTCGACGCCGAATGTGAGCAGCTCGTCGGTCGGCAGGTAGATCCGGTCGCGGTCGAGGTCTTCGCGGACGTCGCGGAGAAAGTTCGTAAGCTGAAACGCCTCACCGAGCAGCGCCGCCGCGGTGGCGGTCGGTGAGTCGGGTGCCTGATCGCCGACGCCGAGCAACGGCAACAGCTGCAGGCCGATCACCGACGCGGAACCGTATGTGTAACAACGCAACTGCTCCAAGGTTCGGTAGCGGTTGACGAAGTCCTCCGCCCCCGGCACGTCCATCCGCATCGACCGGCCGAAGGCGGTGAAATACTCCGTCGGGATCGTCCAGCGTCGAGCGGTGTCGGCGGCCGCGGCCACGACGTCGGCTTCCATCTGCGACAGCTTCCCCGTCGCGACCAGATCACCCGTTGAACCGTCGCGCACCGTCGCGTCGAATGCGGCGAGAACCGCGTCGAGATGCGTCAACGTCGCCAGCGGCTCGTCGTCGGCGTGATCGACGATGTCGTCGACGATTCGCGCGAATCCGTAGAGCGCACTCACTCCTCGGCGATTGGCGGCCGGAAGCAATTGCGCGGCAAGGTGATACGTCCGACCGTGGTCGGCGATCAGCGCGGCCGAATATCGGTACCCGCGATCGATCTGCGGGACGCGAGCACCGGTCATCGGACCGGCGCCGCGTCGGCGTCGGCGACGTCAGTCGGGCGCGATGCCGAATCCGACCAGACCCAGCGTGCGGCCGACCCCAATCGCAACGGATCGGGGTGGCGCAGCGACCAACCCGCCAGCGCTCCGAGCGTGAACGCCAACAGCAACTCGACGGGCTTGTACAACACGATCGAATCGTCGGGCTGGAACACGATGAGACCCACCACAGCGGCGCCGATGATCCATGCCCGCGCCGAATTCGGCAGCGTGACCGCCGCGGCCAGCACCAGCACCCAGGTGTAATACCACGGCAGCGACGAGGGCTCGAGCAGCAGCACCGCGAACATCGCCCACAGCAACGAGGTCATCGCGATCCGCTCGCCACCACGGCCCCGCCACCACATCCAGACCAGGATCAGCGCGAGCGCAGCCTCACCGATGAGCCGGGTGACTCCCAGCACCGGCTGCAGATTCAGGGCGACGAACGGTGCGGCGACCCACGTCACGACGTGCCCGACGAGTGTCGGGACGGTGAGCCAGTTGATGATTCGATCCGCCCAGCTCAGCCCGTTGAGCCAGCCCATGCCAAGTCCGGTCACCGTCGTCCAGAACGCGAACACCGCCACCGGAATCAGCACGGTCGCCGCGAACACACCGACGACCGGCCGCCAACCCAACCGCCACAACGCAACTGCCGACGCGTCGGGATCAGACTGTGCGCGGTCGTCACGAAGATGGGCGAGCCAGATCCACACCACGAACGGAATGGCCACGCCCGCGGTGATCTTGATCGACACCGCCAGCCCGAGGACCACGAGGCCGGTCAGGTGACGCCGGGTGACGACGAGGGTCACCCCGGCGACCAGAACTCCCATCATCAGCAGTTCGACGTGCGGACCGCCGACGACGTGAATCAGAATCAGCGGATTGAGTATCGCCAGCCACAAACCGGTCTGCGGCGACGCGCCGAAATGCCGGGCCAGACGGGGAATCGCCCACAGCGACAACAACAATCCGGGCAACAGCACGAGCCGGACGACCAGCACGCCGAGGATGACGTGGTCGCCGGTGAGCTGCACGACGCCGCGCATCAATGCGACGAACGCGGGGCCGTAGGGGGCCGTGGTCGCCGCCCACACCTGCGCCATGCTGTCCAGCAGCGGGCCCGGGTAGTGCACGGGTCCGTCGGTGTAGGGGTTGAAGCCGGCCCGGAACACCGCGGCCTGGGCGAGGTAGGCGTAGACGTCGCGGCTGTAAATGGGGACGGTCACCATCAGTGGCGCCGCCCAGCCGAGCGCCGCAAGTCGCATGTGGCGCAGAGTGGGTGGGACCGCGGACCGCGACTGGTCATCGCCCGCGAGCAGTCGTCGCCCGACCCGCATCCAGCAGAACACCATCGTCGCGACGCCCGTCCAGAACAGAATCGCCGACAGCGTCTTTCCGTGGCCGTACGTCATCGTGGCGAGGAATCCCCACTGTGCCGCGTGGCTTGCTCGGGGGATGTCGGCCACGCCGAACGCTCCGATCGCCACAGGGCCAGAAGCCAGCGCGCCCCACCACAATTCGCGTGGCGCGCGAGCAGTGTCGGGGGTGTCAGTCACCGTCGCGCTCCGGTGGGCGTGATTCGATCGGCCGCGAGCCGGCCGGAGATCAGCACCGGCGGAATTCCGACGCCCGGTGTGGTCGCGGCACCGGCCACGATGAGATTCTCGACGCCGGGCCACCGATTCGGCGTGCGGAACGGTCCGGTCTGCGCGACGGTGTGCGCCGCACTGAACGGGGTGCCCGCGCCGTAACCCGCGGCGGCCCAACTGCTGGGGTCGTCGACCCGTAGAACCTCCATGTCCGTGATCCCGCAGTAGCCGCGCTGTTCGAGCACCGCGAGGCACTCGGCGACGTAGGGCCGCGCCAGCGGCGCCCAGTCGAATGGGGCGGTGTCCAGGTTGGGGCAGGGCGCCAGCACCGAGACCGACTCGAATCCGTTGCGGCAGAAGTTCTCCGGGTCGCTGATCGCCGGGCGGGTGAGCAACAGCGACGGATCCGACATCAATTCACCCCGACGTCGGCGTCCGGGTGAGATCTGCCGGAACGTCGACTTCCATGCCTGTCCGAAGTCGATGCTGTGGTGATCACCCGGCCATGACCGCGTCGCCGACGTCGGTACGATGCCATGTGCCACAACGGCACTCGGGGAGTAGCGCACCGAGCGGCGCCGGCGCCGGGTTCCGCGCCCTCCGCCCGACGACCCCGCGGCCAACAACGACTCGATGACTGGCACGCCGACAGCGGCGATCACCGCGTCGGCCGGATAGTCGATCGACGCACCGTCGGAGTCGACGCCGTGAACGACTTCGACGCGGCTACCGACATGCCGCAACGCCGTCGCCCGCGTGCCGAAGTCGATCACCCCGCCCGCGTCGCGGAACGCCTGCGCGAGAACCTCGCCCACCCGGCCCATGCCACCGACCGGATACGACACGCCGCGGCCGATATCCATCTGCGCGATGATCGCGTAGATCGCCGCGGCTCGCTGCGGCGGCACACCGGCGTAGAGCGCCTGAAAGGTGAACGCTCGCTGGAGGCGGTCGTCGCTCACGAAGCGGGCGATCGCCCCGGTGAGCCCGCGGATGGTGCCCAGCCGAACCAATTGTGTTACCGGACCGCGCAATTCGGGTCCCACGAAATCGGTCAGTCCGTCGAAATTCCGGTCGATGAACGCGTCGTACTCGACGTCGTAGAGCCGGTCGAGCCACGTCGCGAGCTCGGCGACCCCGCGCGCTTGCTCGGCGCCGAACCGTACGTCGACCTCTTTGACCAATGCGGCCCGGTCGGCGCGCACGTCGAGCGCGGAGCCGTCGGCGAATCGCATCGCATAACTCGGATCGACGCGCCGCAGGTCCAGGCGCGCCGTGGCCCGCACCCGGTCGACGCCGACCGCGCCCAGTGCGTCGAGGATCAACTCGGGCATGGTGAGAATCGTTGCGCCGGTGTCGAATCGGTGCGTGGTGCCGTCTGCGGCAGTCAGCTGTTCGGTGCGGACCAGGCCGCCGGCATGACCATCGCGTTCGATGATCGTCACCTGGTGGCCCGCGGCGCGCAGATACAGCCCCGCGGTGAGACCGGACAGACCCGCCCCGACGATGACGATCCGTTCGGTCGGTCCTGGAATGCGTTGTGTGCTCATGAGTTCCGGTAGGCGATCGCGGTCGCCACGTTCGCGAGGTCGGTGCGTGCACGCGCGCCGGTCGGCAGGTCGTCGATGGCCTGCAGGGCTTGCTGAAGATGATGGGTGATGCGGTCTTCGATGGCTCCGACGGCTCCGACGTCACGCAGGATGTCGCGGGCCGCGGTCAGCTCGGCGTCGGACAGTTGCCGTCCGAGCGACGACCGAAGCGCCTGTGCCGCTTCGGGAGCGGTCGCGTGAGCACGCGACAGACCATCGGCGATCAGGACGGTGCGCTTGCCCGCGACGAGGTCGTCGCCGGACGGCTTGCCGGTGGTCGCGGGATCGCCGAACACACCGAGCAGATCGTCGCGCAGTTGGAAGGCGAGGCCGAGATCGGCGCCGATCCCGGCCAAGGCAGCGATGAGATCCGCGGACGCATCACCAAGCGCCGCACCGAGTTCCAGTGGTCGGGCGACGGTATAGGCGGCTGTCTTGAATCGCATCACGGCCATCGCCGCGTCGACCGATTCGTCACCGGATGCTTCGTTCACGATGTCGAGGAGCTGACCGCCGAGCACCTCGGTCCGCATCGCCGACCAGATGGGCGCGACGTGGCGGGGCAGCGTGCCGGCGAGGTCGTCGGCCCACGCCAGTGCGAGGTCGCCGACGAGAATCGCGGCCGATTCGCCGAAATGCGACGACGAACCCGACCAGCCCGACTCCGCGTGCTCGGCGTCGTAGACGCGGTGCACGGTGGCGCGACCGCGGCGGGTGTCGGATCGATCGATGATGTCGTCGTGGATCAACGCACACGCCTGCACCAACTCCAACGCCGCGCCGAGGGTCACGACGTCAGTGGAATCGGGGTTGACCTGGGGATCTGTGGTCTGGACCGCGCACTGCCAACCTGCCCACGCGAAGGTGGGGCGGACGCGTTTGCCGCCGTTGAGGACGAAGGCGCGCAGGTGGTCGGCTCCGGCGGTGACCACCGGCGAGATCGCCGCGACCGTGGGTGCCACGGCGTCGAAGAATTCGGTCAATCGCGCCTGAATCACCGTCGGGACGGCCTCGATCGGGGTCGGTGCGGCCGCGTCGATAGTCACCCGACCAGGCTAGCCAACGGTCCGCATCGCGACGGTGGTGGGCTCAGCTCTTGGCGGCCTTCGTGGCCTTCGCTGCCTTTTCCGTCTCTTGCGCCGCCGTCTCTTGCGCCGCCGCCTTTTGTGCCGCCGTCTTCGGTGTCTCCGCCGACTTCCCGGTTTTCGCCGCCGGTGCTCCCGGCCGCGGTGCGCGATCGCGGTTGCGGTAGGCGACCAGCAGGACGAGCGCGACGACCACGATGCAGATGACCGCGAGCAGCCACGCCCAACTGCTGACGGCGGCGGTTGCCGGGTCGGGGTACTCGGCGTCGGCGTTGAGTGTGCTCGACTTGCCGATCGGCAGGTTCCAGGAAACCGTCTGCTGGCCCGTCTGCTCACCGTTGGTCGCGACCACCGGACCGCTGAAGGACACCGTGAAGCGGATCTGATCCCGTTGTGCCACAAGGTCGGACAGGTCCGCGGTCCCGCGCATCCGGACGACGTCGCCGCTGCGTTTGCCGCTGATGTCCATGCTCATGCTGGAGTTGTCGAAGGCTCCGGCGATGATGTCGGCGAGCTGGCCGAACTGACCCGCGGTGAGGTCGGAGTAGTACGCACGGGTGCCGATGCGCAGAGTCTGATCGCCGGTCTTATCGGTCTCCTTGTAGTCGGTGACCGTGACGTGGCTCGACATCGACTGCGGAATGTCGAGGTGCGGTGCGCCGCGGGGGTTGTCCGGGGAGGTCGCGACGATGATCTCACCGGCGAACCGGTCGCCGACCGTCGTCGAGCGGGTCATGCAGCCCGACAGCAGCGAACTCATGGCAAGCAGGACGACGAGCGATGTCAGGGACACGACTGATCTGGGAAAAGCTCTTCGAGACGCAACGGGCACGGTCACCATCGTGCCAGACCGGTGCGTCGCAGTTGCTTGAGACGGTGTTGCGGGCCTCCTACGCGGGCCAGGACGGCGTGCGCGGCGATCCGACCGCTGGCCCCGGTGACACCCCCGCCGGGATGCGTCGACGCTCCGGCCAGAAACAGATCCTCGACGCCGGGCACGGTGTGTCCGGCGAGGTCGGGGTGCGGACGCCACATGAACATCTGATCGATGCTCATCTCCACGTGCATGATGTTGCCCGCGGGCAGCGCCAACTCGGATTCCAGATCTGCCGGAGTCTGCACGTGACGATGTTCGACGGCGGCTGCGATGCCCGGTGCGAAGCGGTCGAACTCGGCGAGGACGGTGTCGGCCGCGGTGTCGGCGAGGGTGGCCCACGAGTGGCCGACGTCGGTCAGCTCGCGTGCCAGCCGGTAGGGGTGCCACTGCGCCCACAGGTTGATCTGGTGACGATGTGGCGGCGCCAGGGTCGGGTCGAGGGCCGAGAACGACATCGCGACGACTGCGGGCCGGCGGGGGAGCCGACCCGCGCGGGCGTCGGCGTATGCGGTGGTGAGGTCCGATCGATCGCCGGCGAGCAGCCCGAGTCCGCTGTGTACGCCGTGGGCGGGGAGATCCGCGGGCAGCCCCGGATAGTCGGGTAGTGCGGTGGTGCCCAGCCGCACGGCCATGCCGATACCGTTGCCGACATCGATGGACCGACGCCACCGTGCGACGTCGCGCGGCGCGGCGTCGGCGAGCAGGTCGAGAGTCGCGGTGATGTGGCAGGCCGCGATGACGTGACGGGCGCGTCGGCTGCGGCCGTCGGCGAGCACGATCTGCCATCCGCCCCGACGACGTCGCAGCGATGTCACCGCACAACCGGATTCGACGACGGCGCCGTCGGCATCCAGGCGGGCGAGCAGCGCGGTGGTCAGTGCGCCGCTGCCGCCGACCGCGCGGCCGGGTGGAATCTGGTGCATCAGGGCCGCGAACCCGATCATCGGCGCGGTGCCCGGTGCGGTCATCGGCGGCCCCGACTGCGCCCCGAACCACGACAGTGCCGCCTTGAGTCGAGGAGAGTCGAACCATCGGTCGAGCAGGGCGTCGCCGGAGAGCATCATGTCCTGCGCCATCGCGCTCATCGCCCCGGCTCGCCTGCCGATCGGCCCGCGGCGTGCCGTGGTGCCGGTGCGGTACAGGCCGCCGAAGGCCCGACCGAATCGGCCGACGGTGGCCGGTTCGCAGAATGCGCGCATCATCGCCTGCGCCCGCGGCGTCCACACCCCGATGAACTCCCGATAGGCCTCGGCGTCGGCAGGGCCGCAGACACGTTCGATATTCGCGCAGGTGCGCATCAGGTCGACGGAGAACACCAGGGCGTCGCCGCCGTCGGTGTCGGGCGCGAACGCCCACGGATCACAGTCCAGGTAGTGCAGCCCGTGGCGGGACAGTTCCAGCTCGTCGGGAATCGGCGTATGGCGGATCATCAGATGCGCCGACGACCCGCGGTCGACGCGGTAGCCGGGGAAACGTTCGACGGTCGACACCGCGCCCCCGAGGACGGTGTCGCGTTCGACGACCCGGACCCGCAAGCCGGTTTGCGCGAGATAGGCGGCCGCGACGAGTCCGTTGTGACCGCCGCCGATCACGACGACGTCGTCGATGCTGTCGCTGTTGTCGACACCGTTGACACCGTCGAAACCGTTGAAACCATCGACACCGTCGACACCGGACGTCACGACGGTTCCGGATCGGTGGCAGCATCATCGGTGCTGTCGGTGCTGTCGGTGCTGTCGGTCGGCGCTGGCGCGGCGGCTGGGCCGGGCGGGGGACTGACCGGCAGCGGCAGGGGGCGCCCGAGGAAGGCGAACGGGCGCGGATCGCCCGCGAAGGTGAAGTCACGCAGGACGTCGGTGAAGCCGAGTCGCCGATACAGCGACCACGCGCGGTTGTCTTCGCCCGACACCTCCGGGGTGGACAACAGCACGCGGCTCTCGGTGCAGTCGGCGACCAGCCGGGTCAGCAGCCATTGCCCGATGCCGAGTCCCTGCGCCGTCGGATGCACGTGCAATTCGGTGAGTTCGAAGTAGTCGGCGGCGAGATCGTTGACGGCCACCGGCGACAGCCCGGTCCGACGCAGGCCGGTCCGCAGCTGCTGGTTCCACCATTGGTCGGGTGCTCCGCGGTAGCCGTAGGCGATGCCGACGAGCAGTTCGTCGTCGGAGGCGGCCAGCGGGGCGCGCAGTCGACGACGGGCCAGTGAGCCGCCGCCGGTGCGGCCCAGGCGGCCGGCCAGCGGACCGCGCGGCTCCGGCTTCAGATCGCCGACCTGAGCGATCGCGCCGAACGCCCGCCATCCCGGCCGGCTGATGTGTTCGCGCCACAGCGGTGCGCGATGAGCCTCCGTACCGCGCGGATAGCCCATCGCGGTGACGTAGATGTTGAGCGCCGGGTCGAGCCACAGGTGAGCGTCTTGACCGGTCAGGCGAACCACTCGCACGGTCATCGGCGGCCCGCCCGCGGGGAGGTCGGTGTGGCCGCATTCGGCCTTGAACGGTGACGGTGCACAAGCTATATTGAATCTGTCGAACGAGTGTTCGAGTACTCAGCCTCCGCAAGCTGCGTCTGACTACTCGTAAGACGGGTACGACGCCCGGTGGCGAGCACGAGGGAAGCGTTCTTGTCACCGGGTCGTTGTACAAAGTGACGGACACCGGGAGTTACGAGCCGAAGGGACCGACGTCATGCACCGCGCACTGAAGAAATCCGCAACATCTCGACGCACCGCACCAGCCACCGCCGACGTCGATCCGATCGTCGTGCGCCGGGCCCGTGACCTGCTCGACCGCGGCGACAACCTGCTCACCAACGCCGACGGTGTCGGCGACGCCGCCGAACGGTTCCGCCAGTACTATCTGGCCGCATTGCGCGCCGCGGGCAGCATCCTGGCCGTGCTGGAGCCACCTGCGCCGCCCGCCCGTCGTCGCGGCAGCCGCAGTGCTTGGAGCAGGTTGAGCATCGAGGTTCCCGAGTGGGCGCAGGCCGCGGAGTACCTCGCATCCCTGTCCGATGTTCGAATGAAAATAGAGACCGGTCAGACCCGTACCGTCGACGCCGCGTTGCCCGCCACGCTGCGCCGATATGTCGTCGCACTGCTCGATGACGCCGAGGGCATTATCGTGGCCTACGAGCAGGGGAAGTCAGCCAATGGTGGTCGCCCGGAGATTCACCTCGTATCATGAGCAGTGGGACACGCACGCCTTGCGTGTCCGATGATGTTCCGCCCGTGCGGTGCATCGGGCCAACAAGCGGTTGAAGGAGGGTCGGTGCCACTCTCTGAGCACGAGCAGCGGATGCTCGAACAGATCGAAAGTGCTCTGTACGCCGAAGACCCCAAGTTTGCGTCGAGCGTCAAGCGTCGTCGCATCGGTCCCGGCAGCGGGCGGCGGCGTCTGCAAGCCGTCGCGATATTCGTCATCGGCTTGGTGTTGCTGGTCGGCGGCGTGGCCGTTGACGTGAAGCTCGGTGGATTCCCCATCATCAGCCTGATCGGCTTCCTTGTGATGTTCGGCGCCTGCCTGATGGCGCTGTGGGGTGGTGGGGGAGGCAGCACCGCGGCCAAGTCCGCGAGCGGTGCGTCGGGTTCACGGCGCTCAGGCGGTTCCGGCGGTCCGCGCCGCAAACTGTCCGAACGGATGGAAGAACGCTTCAACCGAAGGTTCGACCAAGAGCAGTGACTCACCGGTTGTAAAGCCGCACATCGATGATGTGCGGCTTTTTTGCCGTCTTCGCAAGCGTTGCGTTTCCTTCCCCGCCGTGGCCCCGCCCAGGGATTCCCCAAGGATTCACCCCAGGATTAACGCGGCGCTCCCCACCTCGCCCCACCGTCGGCGCCCCACTTCGCCCCACGTCCCCCACTTTGCTCCACCATCGGCCTCGCGCGCCCAATAGCATGCCTCAGAGATGCTCTTTTGCCACTTCAGACACTCTGTCACCGTGATTTCATTTCAAAACGCGAATTCTTCCCCCACTCCGTTTACCGCTGCTGAACTGCGTCTTTACGATAACGCGACACGCAAGTGGGGCATCGAGGGTGGAAAGTGGTGGAAAGTGGGGTACTGTGGCAGCACTGGGTGAGGGGCGCGACAGCCGGAATCGCACACCTCTCCCGGAGGGCAGGAGGTGGTCGACATGTCTGTGCGATTTGTCGGCACCTACACGCCCAAGATGGACGACAAAGGGCGGCTCACGCTGCCCGCCAAATTCCGCGATGCACTGGCAGGAGGCGTGATGGTTACCAGAAACCAGGACCGCAGCCTCGCGGTGTATCAGCTCGAAGAGTTCGATGCCATCGCGGAGAAGACCATGGCGGCCTCGCGCAACGACCCCGAAGCGCGCGCCTACCAGCGGTACTTCTTCGCGGGCACCGATGAGCAACGCCCCGACGGTCAGGGCCGGATCACCCTGTCCGCCGACCATCGTCGATATGCCGGGCTCTCGAAAGAGTGCGTGGTGATCGGCAGCTTTACCCATTTGGAGATCTGGGACGCGCAGACCTGGCGTGCGTACCAGGACGAGCACGAGGACGACTTCTCCGCGGGTGGTTCATCCGCGTTGGATTCGGTGCTTTAGAGCAGGTATGACCCGATGGCCCCGGCGGGTGAGCTGAGGCCCTGGTCCGAACCGACCCTGGCGTACTTCCCCAACGCCAGGTGCGGCTCGGGCTGGGACCTGAGTCTCACCCGTCCCTGCGTTTGCCATGTGTGCCATTCGACTTCGGTGAGGGGGTAGATGCATGACCTATCACGGCGAGAACGATCACGACGATTCCGCACCCACCACTTCGCGTCGCTCGGGTGAGTTCGGGCATGTGCCCGTGATGGGGCCCCGGATCATCGAATTGCTCACCCCCGCGCTGACCCGCGTGTCCGACGACGGTTCCGGTGCGGTGGTCGTCGACGCGACGCTGGGCGCGGGTGGACACAGCGAGTTGCTGCTGGAGACCTTTCCCGGCGCTCGCGTGCTCGGCATCGACCGCGACGACAGTGCCATAGCCATTGCCCGACAACGACTTTCGCGATTCGGTGAGCGGATTGAATTTCACCGGGCGCGCTACGACGAGTTGCCCGGCATCCTCGCCGAGTCCGGCCGACCCGGCGCCCGTATCGACGGCGCACTGTTCGATCTCGGTGTCTCGTCGATGCAACTCGATCAGGCCGATCGCGGATTCGCGTACTCGGTGGATGCGCCGCTGGACATGCGGATGAACCCGGACGACACGCTCACCGCGGCGGAGATCCTCAACACCTACAGTCACGGGGAGCTCGCCCGCGTACTCAGCGAATACGGCGAGGAGCGCTTCGCGGGCAAGATCGCATCGGCGGTCCTGCGCGCCCGCGAAACCGAACCGTTCACCACCAGCGCACGGCTCGTCGAACTGCTCTACTCGTCGATTCCGGCAGCCACCCGGCGCACCGGCGGTCACCCGGCCAAGCGCACCTTTCAGGCACTGCGCATCGAGGTGAACCACGAACTCGACTCGCTGCGGCATGCGCTGCCCGCAGCGCTCGCCAGCCTGTCCGTCGGTGGGCGGGTGGTCGTGATGAGTTACCAGTCGCTCGAAGACAAGATTGTGAAAAGGGAGTTCGCGCAACGTATTACGTCGCGAACTCCACCCGGATTGCCGATGGAGCTGCCGGGCGCGGCGGCACGGTTCGCGTTGATCACGCGCGGTGCCGAGCGCCCCGACGACGCCGAACTCGAACGCAACCCGCGTTCGGCGCCGGTCCGTGTGCGCGCCATCGAACGTATCGCCGAGGAGGCACCGCTGTGACGTTGCTCGACACCCGCTCGCGGGCCCAGACACCCTCGTCCGACACTTCTCGGTCGACTCGATCGAAGGCCGCGCAGCGCGCGATGGACCGCCGCGCCAAGCGCGGCACCGGCGTCGAACAGGCTCCGCAGCAGTCATGGTCGCGCCGACGCCGCGCCGACGACGCCCCGGCACCGGCCGCGCACCTCCCCACACCGACGCTGCGTGAGCGAATCGCCAACGTGCCCTTCGTCGTTCCCGTCGTCGCGCTCATCGTCGCGGGGATGGCCCTGACGCTGTGGCTGTCCACCAAGTCGGCGCAGGACTCCTACGATCTCAGCGTCGCACGCGCCCAGAACCAGTCGCTCACCGACCAGCGGGACGCGCTGAAGAAGACCTTCGAGTCCGCCGACGCGGCGCCCGATCTGTCCGACAAAGCCGCGCAGCTCGGAATGGTCCCGGCACGCAACCCGGCGCGGATGGTGGTGGGCGCCGACGGCAAGCCGCGTATCTACGGCACTCCCGAGGCGGTGACGGGACACGCGCCGAGGTCGATCAATCCACGACAGAGCGACGATCCGACGGCGAAGATCGACGTATCCAAGGTCGACGACTCGGAGGGACTGCCCGGCAGCAATGCCGCTACCGCGCCCACGACGACGTCACCCGCCGCGCCCGCGACTCCCGCGCCCGCGACTCCCACGCCGACGGCGTCCGCGGCGGCACCGTCGGGCGGATCGCCGAATGTGTTGCCCGGCAACGGCACGCCGACTCCGGCAAATTCCGGGCGCAGCCAATAGGCCGGGGGACAATCGTTCATCATGACGCGAGCCACTTTGTTCCCGCCGCGCACCGATCGGCCGGCCGCTCGTCGGCCGTCGACGTCTCGTACGTCGACGTCCGGTCGTAGGCGGCGCGGCGGCGGCCAGCCGCCGGAGAAGTTCGTCTTCCGCGGCCGGTTGGCCGGGGTGTTCGTCATCGTCGCAGTACTCGTCGTCGCCGCGAAAATGGTGTTCGTCCATGCCATCGACGCGCGCTCGCTGTCCGCGGAGGCGGCGCAGCAGCGGGAATACACCCAGGTGTTGACGGCCAAGCGCGGCGCGATCGTCGACCGCAACGGCCGTCCGCTGGCCTACACCGACGAGGCTCGGGCGCTGACCTTCCTGCCCAAGGCGGTGCGCAAGTCGATCGACGAGGCGCACAAGCAGGACAATTCACTGCCCGACGTCAAGACCCGGCTGAGTCAGATCGCCAAGGGCATCTCCAGTGCGCTCGGCGGTTCGATCAGTGAGGCCGACCTGCTCGCCAAACTCTCCAGCGACGACCAGTTCGTCTACCTGGCCCGTTCGGTCAGTTCCGACGTCGCCGCGAAGATCCTCGCCGACTACCCCGAAGTGGGCGCCGACCCGCAGAACATCCGGCTCTACCCCGGCGGCTCGCTGGCCGCCAACGTCGTCGGCGACGTCAACTACGACGGCAACGGACTGATCGGCCTGGAATCGTCGATGGATTCGGTTCTGGCCGGTACCAACGGTTCCACCACCTACGACCGCGGGTCCGACGGCGCGATCATCCCGGGCAGCACCCGTAACGTGCACCCGGCGATCAACGGCGCCACCGTGGCACTGACCATCGACTCCGACATCCAGTGGTTCGTGCAGGCGCAGGTGGCCGCGGCGAAGACGGCGTCGGGTGCCAAGAGCGTCTCCGCGGTGGTCCTCGACTCGCAGACCGGCGAGGTGCTGGCGATGGCCAACGCCGGGACCTTCAACGCTTCCAAGCCGCTGTCCGAGCAGAAGGGCGTCGAACTCGGCAATCCGTCGGTCACCTCGCCGTTCGAGCCCGGGTCGGTGAACAAGGTGATCACCGCCGCCGGCGCGATCGAATACGGCGTGTCGACGCCGGGCACGGTGATGCTTGTGCCCGGCAGCATCTCGATGGGCGGCGTGACCGTCAAGGACGCTTGGGTGCACGGCCCGCAACACTTCACGACGACCGGCGTGTTCAGCAAGTCGTCGAACGTCGGGACCCTGATGCTCGCGCAGAAGATCGGCGACAAGCGATACGCGGACCTGTTGGCCCGCTTCGGTCTGGGTGAGCGCACCGGCGTCGAACTGCCTGCGGAATCGTCGGGCGATGTGCCGGCGCTGAGCCAATGGTCCGGTTCGACTTTCGCCAACCTGCCGATCGGTCAGGGTCTGCTGATGACCTTGCTGCAGATGACCGGCATCTACCAGACGATCGCTAACGACGGCATGCGGATCCCGCCGCGCATCCTCAAATCGGAGCAGCGCAGCGGGCACGACCCGACGACGCCCGAGCGGCCCGAACCGGTGCGCGTGGTCAGCGCCCAGACCGCCAAGACGGTCCGCGACATGTTCCGCGGGGTGATCCAATACGATCCGGCCGGCGTGCAGAGCGGCACCGGGTACAAGGCAGCCGTCCCCGGCTACCAGATCTCCGGCAAGACGGGTACCGCGCAGCAGGTCGATCCGGCCACCGGGCGCTACTCCAACTCCAGCTACAACATCACCTTCGCCGGAATCGCGCCCGCGGACAACCCGCGCTATGTGATCGGCATCATGATGGACAACCCGCCGCGCAGCTCCGACGGCAGCGGCGGCCAGTCGGCCGCCCCGCTGTTCGGCACCATCGCGTCGTGGTTGCTGCAGCGTGACCGGGTGCCGCTGTCACCCGCGCCGACCCCGCGGCTGACGTTGACCACCGACTGAGGCGTCTCGGGTCCGGCCCCGCTCCGACGGCTCGGCGGGGCTGTCGGTGGGTGGCGGTATCTTGATGTGCGGTGAAAGCCGTGTCGGTGCGAACAGTTAGGAGGCGATGGCGCGTGTCGCAGTCGCAACAATCCGGGCCGATTCGCCCGCAGCGAGTCACTCCCACGCGGGTCGGGGAGTTGGCGTCGTCGATCGACGCCGAGGTGATCGGTTCCCCCGACACCACGGTGGCCGGAGTCAACCTGCGCGCGCAGTCGATCGTCCCCGGTGAACTGTTCGCCGCACTGCCCGGGACGCGGGTGCACGGCGCGCGATTCGCCGCCGACGCGGTGCTCGCGGGCGCTCGCGCGATCTTCACCGACCCCGCGGGACGTGCGCTGCTGCCCACGGATCTGCCCGACACCGTCGCGATCCTGGTCCATCCCGACCCCAGGTCGGTGCTCGGCGAGCTGAGCTCCACGATCTACGGTGACCCGAGCGGCGCACTGACGCTCATCGGCATCACCGGGACGTCGGGCAAGACCACCACCGCCTTCATGGTCGAGTCGATTCTGCTCGCGGCGGGCCGCTCGGTCGGTCTGCTCGGCACGGTGGCGACCCGAATCAACGGTGTGGCACAACCGAGTTCGCTGACGACTCCCGAGGCTCCCGATCTGCAGGCGTTGTTCGCCGCGATGGTCGAGCAGGGAGTCGACACCGTGGTGATGGAGGTGTCGAGCCACGCACTGTCACTCGGTCGCGTCGCCGGATCCCGGTTCGACGTCGGGGCGTTCACCAATCTGTCCCAGGACCACCTCGACTTCCACCCGACGATGGAAGACTACTTCGCGGCTAAAGCGCTTCTGTTCCAACCGGATTCGACGCCGGGCGGGGGCACGCCACTGCACGCGCGACGCAGCGTCGTCTGCGTCGACGACGCGTGGGGAGCCCGGATGGCGCAGATAGCGTCCTCGCCGGTCACCGTGTCGACCGGCGACACGCCCGCACAGTGGACGGCCGGGGAGTCGGTGGTCGCCGACGACGGCACCCAGACCGTTCGCGTGACGAGTCGCGAGGGCGATGAGCTAGCACTCACCCTGCCCGTGCCGGGACGCTTCAACGTCGCCAACGCCCTTGTCGCCCTTGCGATCACACGCTCGGTCGGCGTCGCCTTCGATGCGATCACGGCCGGCCTGGCCGCGGTGTCGGTGCCCGGTCGGCTGCAGCGCATCGACGAAGGGCAGCAGTTTCTCGCCGTCGTCGACTACGCCCACAAACCGGCTGCCCTGGAGGCCGTGATCGCGACCCTGCGCGCGCAGACCGCCGGGCGGATCGCCGTCGTCGTCGGAGCGGGCGGCGATCGCGACACCGACAAACGCGCCAAGATGGGCGCCGCGGCTGCACGCGGCGCGGAGCTGGTAGTCATCACCGACGACAATCCGCGCACCGAAGACCCGGCGATGATCAGGGCGGCGGTCTACGGCGGCGCGGTCGACGTCGCCGCGCGCGACCGTCCCGCGTCGGCCGAGCCGATCCGCAACGTCGGGGACCGGGCTGCCGCGATCACCGAAGCGGTCGCCTGGGCGCGACCCGGCGACGTCGTGCTGATCGCGGGCAAGGGACACGAGGCCGGGCAGGAGATCAACGGCGTCAAACATCCGTTCGACGATCGCCTGGTCGTCGCCGAGGCACTGCGCGCGGCGGCGAGACCGGGCGAGGTGGCCACCGTCGCCGACGCGGGCAAGCTGGTCCGGCGTCTGGTCGCCGATGCGGCCGACGCCGGGGTGGGCAGCGCTCACCGCGAGCGTGGCGCGCGGACCTGGCTGATCCTGGGGGAATTGGCCCCCGACGCCGGCGCCGACGAGCAGCAGACCGTCGTCGATCACGACCGCCTCGGGCGTCTCGCGGTCCGGTTGGCCGTCGACAAGATCCTCGCCGTCGGCAGTTCGCGCGCGGTGCGCGCGTTGCACCAGGGAGCGGTCATGGAAGGCTCGTGGGGCGAGGAGGCCGTGTTGGCGCTCGACGCCGAACAGGCACGTGACCTGCTGCGTTCAGACCCGGACTGGCAGCCCGCCACCGGCGACATGGTCGCGCTGGCCGGACCGGGCGCGGTGACCGGGCTCACGGCCGAGCTGACTGCGGCGGGGCTGGTCGTCTTGACAACCTGAGAACAGGGTTTGATAGAAGGCTGACAAGACGTCATCGGAACCAACAAGACGTCGTCATCGAAACCAACAAGACGACATCGGAACCAACAAACGGTAAGGGACCTACTTGTGTGGCAGATCCTGATTGCGGGCGCGATCTCGCTGACGGTCGCGATTCTGTTGACCCCGATTCTGATCAAGGTGTTTTCGCGGCAGGGCTTCGGCCAGGAGATCCGCGTCGAGGGCCCGCAGAGTCACCAGACTAAACGCGGCACCCCGTCGATGGGTGGCGTGGCCATCATCACCGCGTTGGTGGCCGGATACTTCGGCGCGCATCTCGTCGGTTTCATCGTGCACGGCACCGGCCCACGCGCGTCGGGCATGTTGGTCCTCGGTCTCGCCGTCGCACTGGGGATCGTCGGCTTTCTCGACGACTTCATCAAGATCCGCAAACATCGCAATCTCGGACTGAACAAGACCGCCAAGTCGGTCGGGCAGTTCATCGCGGCAATCCTGTTCGGCGTCTTGGTGATTCAGTTCCGCAACGACGCCGGGGATGCGCCCGCGAGCACCAACCTGTCCTACGTGCGCGACATTCTCGCCATCTCGATGGGCTCGATCGTGTTCGTCGTCTTCTGTTGGCTGGTCGTCGCCGCCTGGTCGAATGCGGTGAACTTCACCGACGGCCTCGACGGTCTCGCCGCCGGGTCGATGGCGATGGTCCTGGGCACCTACGTGCTGGTGGCGCTGTGGCAGTACGACAACGCCTGCGTCGGCGGATCGGCCGCCGTCGGCAATCCGGGCTGTTACCACGTCCGCGACCCGCTCGACCTCGCCCTGCTGGCGGTCGCCGGCGGCGGCGCCTGCCTCGGATTCCTCTGGTGGAACGCCGCACCGGCCAAGATCTTCATGGGCGACACCGGCTCGCTGGCACTGGGTGGTCTGCTGGCGGGACTGTCGATCACGACGCGGACCGAACTGCTGGCCGTCGTGCTCGGCGCACTGTTCGTCGCGGAGATCGTGTCGGTGGTCATTCAGATCGCCTTCTTCCGCACGACCGGGCGACGCGTCTTCCGGATGGCGCCGTTCCATCACCACTTCGAGCTGGGCGGCTGGGCGGAGACGACGGTGATCATCCGATTCTGGCTGCTCACCGCCATCGCGTGTGCGCTGGGACTGTCCCTGTTCTACGGCGAATTCATCGCGGCCAGTGGATAACGCGCAATTGGTGGCCGCCCTGTCGGACTCGACGGTGCTGGTCGCCGGTGCCGGCGCCGCGGGCATCTCGGCGGCGACCTATCTCGCCGGCATCGGCACACGTGTACGGCTCGTCGACGACCGCTACTCCACGCCGGCCACGGTCACCCTCGCCGGCGTGCAGGTGCCGGGGTCGTCCATCGAAACCGCGCTCGACGCCGGGTTCGACGACGTGGAGCTGCTGGTCGTGTCGCCGGGGTTCGCGCCGACGCACCCGCTGCCCGTGACCGCGGCGGCCGCCGCGGTCGCGGTGTGGGGCGAAGTGGAGCTGGCGTGGCAACTCGATCGCGCCGGACTGCTCGGCGCGCCGCGTACCTGGCTGGTGGTGACCGGGACAAACGGTAAGACGACGACCACCGGAATGGTCGAGGCGATCATGTCGGCGTCGGGTGCCGCTGCAGCGGCCTGCGGCAACTACGGACTGACGGTGCTCGACGCGATGGTCGGCGAACCTGCCGGAGCCCGGGTCGACGTGCTGTGCGTGGAGCTGTCCAGCTTCCAATTGCATTGGGCGCCTTCGGTCCACGCCGATGCGGCGGTAGTCCTCAATGTCGCCGAAGATCATCTCGACTGGCACGGATCGTTTGCGGCGTACGCCGCTGACAAGGCGCTCGCGCTGCAGGCGAGGGTCGCCGTCGTCGGCGACGACGACGCCGTCGCCGCCACCCTGCCGATCGGCCCGGACAGCAGGCGGGTCGGCTTCACGCTGAACGAGCCGGCGCCGGGACAACTCGGCGTGCGCGGCGGGATGCTCGTCGACGCCGCCTTCGGTGACGTCGAGGTCGAACTGATCGATGCGGGTGCGGTGCGTCCGGCCGGACCGTCGGGGATCGCCGACGCCCTGGCCGCCGCGGCGCTGGCCCGCGCCGTCGGGGTCACGCCCGCGCAGGTCGCACAGGGACTGCGCGCTTACGCGCCTGCCGCACATCGCGGGGAAGTGGTGGCCACCGCCGACCTCGGCGGGGTGGCGGTGAAATTCGTCGACGACTCGAAGGCAACGAATCCGCACGCGGCGATGGCGGCGTTGGCCGGCCATGATCGTGTCGTCCTGATTGCAGGCGGCCTACTCAAGGGTGCCTCGGTCGACGAACTGGTGACCGCGCACGCACATCGGCTCGCCGGGGTGGTCGCGATCGGCCGGGATCGGCGAGTAATCGTCGACACGATTGCGCGACACGCCCCAGAAGTCCCAACAGTCACAGTATTCACAGGGGACGATGGGCGGGTGAGTGTCGTCGAAGGGACAGTTCTGGCGCAGCCCGCGGTCGAGGCGCCAAATCAGCCGGTCGATCCAGTCCGCGATCCGTCGTCGTCGCAGGCGGTGATGACCGCCGCCGTCGAGCAGGCGTGGCGGCTGGCCGCGGCGTCGGATGCGGGTGCCGCGAGCGAGCCGGTCTCGGCGGTGCTGCTCGCACCCGCCGCGGCATCGCTGGACATGTTCGCCGGGTACGGCGTCCGAGGCGATGCCTTCGCCACCGCCGCCCGCAGCGTGGTGGAATCGGCCCGGGCGAACCGATGAGCGCGGGCGCAGGCCGCGACGAGCCGCAGGCGCCGGGAACCAAGCGAGCGGCGGCCGACGACATGAGTTGGCCGGCCGCCATCGTCGCGGCCGTGCGGACCGTCCTCGGCAGACCACTGGCGTCGTTTCACCTGATCCTCGCGATGGCCTTCTTTCTGACCGTATTCGGCCTGGTCATGGTGCTCTCCGCGTCGTCGGTGGAAGGCTATTCGAAAGAGGGGTCCGCGTACGGGCTGTTCACCACCCAGGTGACCTTCGCGCTGCTCGGTCTCGTCGGGTTCTACGTGATGATGCGACTGCCGATCCGGCTGATCCGCCGCGTCGCGATGCCGATGATCGCGATCACGACGTTCCTGCTCGGTCTGGTGCTGATCCCCGGGATCGGCACGCTGAGCCAGGGTGCGCGGCGCTGGTTCGTCATCGGCGGACTGTCCGTCCAGCCGTCGGAGCTGGTCAAGGTGGCGTTGTGCGTCTGGGGCGCGCACCTGCTCGCCTCGCGTCGCCGGGAGAACGCGTCACTGCGTGAACTGCTCGTGCCGCTGCTGCCGATGGCGATCCTGATCTGTCTGTTCATCATGCTCGAACCCAACTTGTCCACGACGATCACCGTCGCGATCATCGTCGGCGCCCTGCTGTGGTTCGCCGGCCTGCCGCTGCGGGTGTTCGGCGGCTTCGTCGCGTCCGGCGTCGCGATCGCCGTCGTGCTCGCGCTGGCCGAGGGCTACCGGTCCGAGCGTGTGCGCAGCTTCTTCGGCGCGATCAACGATCCGCAGGGCGCGGGCTACCAGGCGCGACAGGCGACGTATGCACTGGCCAACGGCGGCATCTTCGGCGTGGGGCTGGGGCAGAGCCGAGCAAAGTGGAACTACCTGCCCAACGCCCACAACGACTTCATCTTCGCGATCATCGGAGAAGAGCTCGGCCTGATCGGCGGACTGCTGGTCGTCGGGCTGTTCGCGCTGCTCGCCTTCCTCGGCCTGCGCATCGCCGCACGGTCGGTCGATCCGTTCCTCAAGCTGATGACCGCGACGATCACGGTACTGATCACGGCGCAGGCCTTCATCAACATCGGCTACGTGGTGGGGCTGTTGCCGGTGACCGGCATCCAGTTGCCCCTGTTGTCGGCGGGCGGAACGTCGACCCTGACGGTCCTGGCGATGCTCGGTCTGATGGCCAATGCGGCTCGGCACGAGCCCGACGCCGTCGCCGCGCTCACCGCGAGCGGCCCCGCGCGGGTCAGCCGGCTGCTCCGGCTGCCCACCCCGGTCGCCTATCACCCGACTCGCGCCGATCGGCTCCGCGACCGCCTCGATCAGCGGCCGCGCGACGAGCAGTCGACGCGAGCGGGGTGGCGCCATCCCCGGGACAAACCGCAGCGCGGCGCATCCGGCTCGTCCCGAACACGCCAGCCGACGGGACGTCCGCGGCCGGGGGCGGGTCGAGCGTCGTCGTATGACTTGCTCACCTCGGGTGCCCGGCGCGGCTCGGCCGGTTCTCGACGGAGCGGTCGCGCCGATGTGAGAGACACAACCGGAGTCCGGCGGGCAGCGCGTCGCGCCGGCGAGGACAATCGATCCGGGCGCGCCGATCCGCGGCGCGCGGCGGATACGCAACAAGAACGGTGGTGGCGTCCGTGACCGGACCGGATGACAACGCACTCGACGATCACGCATTCGACGATCTGTCGGTCGTGGTGGCAGGTGGCGGCACGGCCGGGCATATCGAGCCGGCACTCGCGGTCGCCGATGCCGTGGCCGCGACGGCACCCGGTGCCCGGATCACCGCACTGGGGACCGCCCGCGGTCTGGAGACGCGCATCGTGCCCGAGCGCGGCTACTCGCTCGAGCTGATCCCACCCGTGCCGATGCCGCGCAAGGTCACCGCGGATCTGTTCAAGGTGCCGTTCCGGTTGAGCCGCGCCGTACTGGCCGCTCGCAAGGTGCTCGCCGACGTCGACGCCGACGTGCTGGTCGGTTTCGGCGGCTATGTCGCGATGCCCGCGTATCTCGCGGCGCGTGGCCATCTGCGCCGCCGGCGTCGGATCCCGGTGGTCATCCACGAGGCGAACGCATCGGCGGGCGTCGCCAACAAGGTCGGCGCGCGGTATGCCGACAAAGTGCTCGCCGCGGTCGACTCGTCGGGGCTGCCGGGTGCGCAGGTGGTCGGCATGCCGGTGCGCGGGTCGCTGGCGCAGCTCGACCGCAAAGCGTTGCGGGACAAGGCTCGTCACTACTTCGGGCTCGATGCCGACGCCCCCACGCTGCTGGTCTTCGGCGGATCGCAGGGCGCGGCGAGGCTCAACGACGCGGTCGTCGGGGCGGCCGGCGCCCTCGGTGCGGCGGGTATCGGCGTGCTGCACGCCTACGGCCCCAAGAACACCGTGGACCCGCAACTGTCCGACGACTCGCCGCCGTATGTCGCGGTCGCCTACCTCAAGCGCATGGATCTCGCGTACGCCGCGGCCGATCTGGTGATCTGCCGGTCGGGCGCCATGACGGTGGCCGAGGTGTCGGCGACCGGATTGCCCGCGGTGTATGTACCGCTGCCGCACGGCAACGGGGAGCAGCGGCTCAACGCGCTGCCCGTCGTCGAGGCCGGGGGAGCACTGCTCGTCGACGACGCGGACATGACGCCGGAATGGATCGCGCGCGAGGTGCCCGCGCTGCTCGCCGATCCGGAGCGGCTCGCCGCGATGTCGCGCTCGGCGGTCGCCGGCGGACACGGCGACGCCGCGGACGCGGTGGCGCGGATCGCGTTGGGTCTCGCCGCCGACTTCGCCGCGCAGAAGGATTGATCATGGACGAAACCTCAACCACCGCAACACTTCCCGAATCGTTGGCGCGGGTCCACATGGTTGGCATCGGCGGTGCGGGAATGTCCGGGCTCGCGCGCATCCTGCTCGCTCGTGGCGGGCAGGTGTCCGGGTCGGACGCCAAGGACGGCCGCGGAATCCTCGCCCTGCGCACGCGCGGCGCACAGATCGCGATCGGGCACGACCCGGCGTCGCTGGACCAGCTGCCCGGCGGCCCGACGGTGGTGGTGACCACCCACGCGGCGATCCCCAAGACCAACCCCGAACTGGTGGCCGCACGTCAACGCGGCATCCCGATCCTGCTGCGCCCCGCAGTCCTCGCGACGCTGATGGAGGGCTACTCCACGCTGCTGGTGGCGGGCACCCACGGTAAGACCTCCACGACGTCGATGGCCGTCGTGGCACTTCAGCATTGCGGTCTCGACCCCTCGTTCGCGGTCGGCGGCGAGCTCAACGAATCGGGCACCAACGCCCATCACGGGACGGGCGGCATCTTCGTCGCCGAGGCGGACGAGAGCGACGGCTCGCTGCTGCAGTATCGACCCGACGTCATCGTCGTGACCAATATCGAGGCCGACCACCTGGACTTCTTCGGCAGCGAGCAGGCCTATGTCGAGGTATTCGACAAATTCTGTGATCGCGTCGTACCGGGCGGCACCGTCGTGGTGTGCGCCGACGATCCCGGCGCGGCTGCGCTCACGCGGCGCACGGCGTCGACGCTGGCCGAGCGCGACGTGACGGTTCTCACCTACGGCCGCAACGGGACTGCGGCGCAACTGCTTTCATGGGAGCCGACGTCGAAGGGCAGTCGCGTGCGAGCGCGATTCGCGCTGCCCGACGCCGACGAGGTCACCCACGAGTTCACCGTCACCGTGCCGGGTGAGCACATGGCGCTCAACGCGCTCGGCGCCATCCTCGGCTGCGTGCGCGCCGGTGGCGAACTCGCCGGGGTGATCGCAGGCATCGAGGCGTTCAGCGGCGTGCACCGCCGCTTCGAGTTCCGCGGCACCGCGCGCGGTATCCGGGTGTTCGACGACTACGCGCACCACCCGACGGAGGTCGCGGCGGTACTCGCGGCCGCCCGGTCGATGGCCGGTGCGGGGCGGGTGGTCGCCGTGTTCCAGCCGCATCTGTATTCGCGCACAAAGGAATTCGCCGCCGACTTCGCCGCTTCGCTGTCGGCCGCCGACCAGGTGGTGGTCGCCGACGTCTACGGCGCGCGCGAGGAGCCGCTGCCCGGCATCAGTGGCCGCAGCATCAGCGAATTGGTCACCGCGCCCGCGGTTTTCGCACCGAACCTGTCCGAGTTGCCCGCCGTCGTGGCCGGACTGGCCGCGCCCGGCGACATCGTGCTGACCCTGGGTGCCGGAGACATCACCATGCAGGGCCCGGAAATCCTCGCGGTGCTGGGTGCCTCCCCGAGCGCACCGAGTGCCCCGAGCGCACCGAGTGCTTCGGGGGCGTGAGGGCGCCGTCATGTCGAGGAGATCGACCAGGTCCAAACGCGGCCTGCTCTGGGCGCTCGCAGTCGTCGTCATCGTCGGGGGACTGGCGGCCGTCGCCTACTTCACCCCGCTGATGTCGGTGCGCAGCATCGAGGTCACCGGCACCCGCGAAGTGTCGACCGACCAGATCCTGTCCGCTGCGGCGATACCCAAGGGCGCCCCGCTGCTGCAGGTCGACACGGCGCCGGCGGCGCGACGGGTGGCGGCGATCGCCGACGTCGCGCAGGTACGCATCCAGCGGTCGTATCCGTCGAAGATCGTGATCACGGTGACCGAGCGGGAACCGGTGGTACGGGTGGTCACCGACACGCAGATACAGGTGCTCGACAAGACCGGTGTGGCCTACCGCCACTACGACAAGTCGATCACGCTGCCCCCGGAGATCTCGAAACTGCCGAGCTTCTCGACGCCGAACCCGGGGCCGACGGACCCGACGACGAAGGCCGTGCTCCCGGTGATCGCCGACCTGCCCGCGTTCGTCGCCGACCAGCTCCTCGAGGTCCATGCGTCGTCGCCGGTGGATATTCAGTTCGTACTGCGCGGCAACAAGACCGTCGTCTGGGGCGACAGCGACCGGACCGCGGACAAGGCCGAGGCATTGCGACTCGTCATGACTCAGCGGGCGTCGAGTTACAACGTGTCAAGTCCCGAGTCGCCGGCGTACAAATAGGTACGGCTCACAAGCAGCGACAAGTTGCAAATCGATACGAAGTAGAGTGCATGCATAGCGCTCGGTGCGGTGATTTGCGTTGCGTCACGCCGGATTTCGCGTGTCCCGCAAGCAAAATCAGGACAACTTTGCCGACACGCCGCGCACAAGCTGGCTTGGAGTCCCCGCGATGCATACGGTCATGGGCAACATCAAGTACTTGACATAACTCTATATCTATGGTTTAGGTTTAGGGTTTTCTCACGAGGAGGGCGAGGCATGACGCCACCGCACAACTACCTGGCCGTCATCAAAGTCGTCGGTATCGGCGGTGGTGGCGTCAACGCTGTCAACCGGATGATCGAACAGGGCCTCAAAGGTGTCGAGTTCATCGCGATCAACACCGACGCACAGGCGCTGTTGCTGTCCGACGCCGACGTCAAGCTCGACGTCGGGCGCGACTCGACGCGCGGCCTCGGCGCCGGAGCCGATCCCGAGGTGGGCCGCAAAGCCGCCGAGGACGCGCGTGACGAGATCGAAGAGCTCCTCAAGGGTGCCGACATGGTCTTCGTCACCGCGGGCGAAGGCGGCGGCACCGGCACCGGCGGCGCTCCCGTCGTCGCGCAGATCGCCCGCAAACTCGGTGCGCTCACCGTCGGCGTGGTGACCCGCCCGTTCAGCTTCGAAGGCAAACGCCGCGGGGGACAGGCCGAAGCGGGCATCGCCGCGCTGCGTGAATCGTGCGACACCCTCATCGTCATCCCGAATGATCGCCTGCTGCAGCTGGGCAACGCCGAAGTCGCGCTGATGGACGCCTTCCGCAGCGCCGACGAGGTGCTCCTCAACGGTGTGCAGGGCATCACCGACCTGATCACCACTCCGGGCCTGATCAACGTCGACTTCGCCGACGTCAAGGGCGTCATGAGCGACGCGGGGAGCGCGCTGATGGGCATCGGATCGGCACGTGGTGAAGAGCGTGCGCGCAAGGCGGCCGAGTCGGCCATCAACTCACCGCTGCTCGAAGCGTCGATGGAGGGCGCGCGCGGCGTGCTGATCTCGATCGCGGGCGGCAGCGACCTGGGCCTGTTCGAGATCCACAACGCCGCGACGCTCGTGCAGGAAGCGGCGCATGAAGACGCCAACATCATCTTCGGCACGGTGATCGACGACAACCTCGGTGATGAGGTTCGCATCACCGTCATCGCCGCGGGCTTCGACGGCGGCACGCCACGCAAGAAGGTGGAACCGCCGATCGCCAACGTCGGACGCGCGAACGTCACGCCGGGCCAGGCCGGGACCACCCGGGCCAATCCTGACCCGCTGTTCGACAAGACGCCCCCGACCCCGGCGTCGGATCCGTTCGCGCGCGACGAACCGCGCAAGAACAGCGTCCGCCTCGACGACGACGACGTCGACGTTCCGGACTTCATGCGACGTTAGGAATGAGCGAATCGACTGACTCGCGCACCGCGCAGCAGGTGTCGGGTGGCTCACGCGTGCGGCGCGTGACCACCACCCGTGCCGGTGGTGTGTCCGCGGCTCCCTACGACAGTTTCAATCTCGGCGATCACGTCGGCGACGACCCGGCCGCGGTGGCCGCCAATCGTGCGCGGCTCGCCGCGCAGCTCGGTCTGCCGTCGTCGAACGTGATCTGGATGGAGCAGATCCACAGTCGCAACGTCACCGTCGTGGAGGGCCCGTCCGACGACGTGGTGCCCGCGACCGACGCACTGGTCACCGCCGCCCCCGACCTCGCCCTCGCTGTGCTGTCCGCGGACTGCGTGCCGGTGCTGCTCTCCGACGACGAGGCGGGCGTGATCGCGGGGGTACACGCCGGACGCGTCGGGGCGCGGGTAGGCATCATTCCCGCCACGTTGGCGGTCATGGTGGAACTCGGTGCCCGCATCGAGCGCATCGGCGCGTTCCTGGGCCCCGCGGCGTCGGGCGACAACTACGAGGTACCTCCTGCCATGCAGGCCGACGTCGAGGCACATCTGCCGGGCAGCGCGAGCCGAACCGCCAAGGGGACCACCGGCCTCGACCTGCGCGCCGGCCTGCGCAGACAACTGCTGGAAGCGGGGATCGCCGCGGTCGCGGTGGATCCGCGCGACACGATCGCCGACAAGACGCTGTTCAGTCACCGACGTGGGGCGCCGACCGGTCGGTTGGCGTCGGTGATCTGGCGCGAATCCGGGCGGTGACCGGTGTCGTCGGGCAACGTCGGAGGCGTCGACGACGCCCGGCGCGCTGAACTGGCGGCCAATCTCGCCGCGGCGCGGACGCGCGTCGACGACGCGGAGCGAGCGGCCGGCCGGTCGTCGGGGGAGGTGACGCTGCTGGTCGTGACTAAATACTTTCCGGCAGCCGACGTCCTGCGGTTGATCGAACTCGGGTGCGGCGAGTTCGGTGAGTCTCGTGAACCGGAGGCGAGCCGAAAAATTGCGGAGGTCCGCGCGGCGCTCGGGCCCGGCGCGTCGGCGCAGCCGGTTTTCGACATGATCGGCAGCGTGCAACGCAAGAAGGCCAGGTCGGTGGCGCGCTGGGCGCGCACGGTCCACTCCGTCGACAGCGCGCCGCTCGTCGAAGCGCTGCAGCGAGGTGCCCGCGCCGCGCTCGACGCCGGGGAGCGCACCGCGCCGCTGGGCGTGTTGTTGCAGGTCAGCCTGGATGGCGACGCTGCGCGGGGCGGCGTTTCGATCGACGGACTCCCGGCTCTGGGCGATGTCGTCGCGGGAGCGTCGGACCTGCATCTGCGTGGATTGATGGCGATCGCACCGCTGCACGGGGAGCGGGAGATGTGGATGGCGAAGCTGGCGGGTGTCCATGCCGACTTCGTGCGGCGGTTTCCCGATGCGACGGTCTTGTCGGCGGGAATGTCGGGCGATCTGGACGTGGCGGTGAAATTCGGATCTACATGTGTGCGTGTCGGAACTGCAATCCTGGGCCTTCGGCCGATACCGTAATCACATTGGTCACAGAAGTACCACGATTCACAGGTTTCACATGAACCACAACCGCAACATCGATCGTCAGAACGAGAGGCCCGAGATGACAACGATGCAGAAGTTCAAGGCATATTTCGGCATGGTGCCTCCGAGCGACTACGAGGACGACTACCTCGAAGACTCGAATGTCGTGCCGGCACGCCCGACGTCGCGCGAGCGTGCCTACCGCGATGAGTACTACGGCCAGGGGTCGTTCCGCGACGGCCGCTACGGTGAGGAGCGATTCGCAGGCGACCGCTTCGCCGCGGACCGGCTGGCCGCCGATCGGTTGGCCGAGGAGCGCTACCTTGACGAGCGTGAGCGGTTCGCTGCCGAAGACCGCTACGCCGAAGACCGCTACGAGGAGCGCCGGCTCGCGGGCGACGCCTATGCGTATGCCGGGCCGGTGCGTGCCGAGCGGGACCGTCCCGGCGTGTCGCGGCTCGAGCCGCTGCCGCGGTCGGCCGCGGGAATGCGGGCCGCGGCGGTGTCGCGGTCGGTGGCGGGCACCGATCAGCGTGAGCTCGATCGCATCTTCGCCGACGGGCCACTGCACAAGATCACCACGTTGCGTCCGTCGGACTACAGCGAGGCGCGGACCATCGGCGAGCGGTTCCGCGACGGCAACCCGGTGATCATGGATCTCGTCGATATGAGCAACGACGACGCCAAGCGTCTCGTCGACTTCGCCGCGGGCCTGGCGTTCGCATTGCGCGGGTCGTTCGACAAGGTCGCGACCAAGGTGTTCCTCCTCTCGCCCGCCGATATCGACGTGTCGCCCGAGGACCGTCGCAAGATCGCCGAGACCGGCTTCTACAACCACAGCTGACCGCGCGCGCCGAGTGCTCCGCAGCCGAATCCGCACGGCGGATCGGGGGTGGGGCGGGCACCCGGCGCGCGCTGTTCGCCGACAATCGGGCACAGTGGTGTTGTGACGATTTTCTGGGCCATCCTCTACTACGCGTTCCTCGTCTACTGGCTGCTCCTGTTGGGCCGCCTGGTGGTCGAGTTGGTGCGCTCCTTCGCCCGTGACTGGCGCCCCAAGGGCGTCGCGGTGATCATCATCGAGGCGGTGTTCACCGTTACCGACCCGCCGATCAAGCTGCTCCGCAGGCTGATTCCGCCGTTGCCGTTGGGCCCTGTTCGCCTTGATCTTTCCCTCATGATTGTGATGATCGTGGCTATTGTGGGCATGCAACTCACGGGTAGTCGCATTTGATACCCGCTTCTTTCTCCGTCAAATGACATTAATGTGATTCGCAATAGTCACATCAATGTCATTAGTACTCGAGGTAGAAGTGTTTGCGCAGGTGAGAGTATATTTTCCGATGCTTGATCGACCGATCGATCACCCGGCCGGGTGGTCTCGGTGGTCTCAATGACGTAACGTTGAATGTCATTGTTTGGCGACCATTGTGTTGCGAGAGCGCATCGACCGGGTGCGACAGGTGGTAATGGTGTGACAGGATGAGACGCTAGTTACGGATTTGAACTCAAAGTGACTGCGACGGTGAGTCTCAAGTCGACGTGTGACAGAGTAAAGGTCACATGTTGGCAACGGCCTCGCGTCAACGTGTGTGCGAGTTCAGTGGCACGACCAACAAGTAGAAACGCTCGAAGACAAGGATTAAGGGGAACCGACCATGCGGCTGACACCAGCTGATGTGCACAACGTCGCGTTCAGTAAACCGCCGATCGGCAAGCGCGGTTACAACGAAGATGAGGTCGATCAGTTCCTCGACTTCGTCGAGGCGGAACTTGCGCGTCTGATTGAAGAGAACACTGATCTCAAGGCACGTGTAGACGAGCTCGAGGGCGACCTCGCCAACGCTCGGTCCGGTGCTCCCGCCGCCGCACCCGCGCCCGAAGAGCGCACCCAGGTCTTCTCGGCCGCGCCGGTGGCCGCGCCTGCACCCGCCGAGCCGCAGTTCGCCGCCGGCCCTCCGCAGCCGCCGAGTGGCGACGACGCCAACGTCCGCGCCGCGCGCGTGCTGGCCCTCGCCCAGGACACCGCCGACCGCGTCACGTCGAACGCCCGCACCGAGGCCGACACGCTGCTCGCCGACGCCCGCACCCGCGCCGACTCGATGGTCGGCGACGCGCAGACCAAGGCCGATGCACTGCTGGCCGATGCACGTCAGCGCTCGGAGGCCATCCTCGCCGACGCGCAGACCCGTTCGGAGGCGCAACTGCGTCAGGCACAGGAGCGCTCGGAAGCTCTGCAGGCCGATGCCGAACGCAAGCACAGCGAGATCATGGGCACGATCAACCAGCAGCGCGGCGTGCTCGAGGGTCGGATCGAACAGCTCAAGACCTATGAGCGGGAATACCGGACGCGTCTGAAGACCTACCTGGAGTCGCAGCTCGAAGAGTTGCAGCAGCGTGGCAGCGCGGCTCCGGTGGAGGGTAACCGCAACGAAGCCTACGGCTCGGACGCGGGCAACAACGGCGGCGGCTTCACGAACTTCACCAAGAACTAAGAGGTTCTCGTCTCGTGTTGTCGCTCGCCATTGCGACGACCCTCATCGGGTTCGCGCTGCTGGTAGTGGGATTGATCACCGGTCAGGTGTGGTTCGCGATCATCTGCATCGCGGTCTGCCTGATCGGTGTCGGTCTTTTGGTGGCCGACGTCATCCGGTCCGGGAGACGCGCGAAGGCGCGGACCGACACGACCGACTCGGCGGCTTTCGGCGACGCCGAGCAGGCGTCGGCGTCGGTGCGGCCGTCGGTCCGCACCGCGCCGGCATCTGATCGGGCCGCGGCGCCGTCCGACGATCGGTGGTCGCCGGCGACGCAAGGTGCATCCGCGGTCGGTGCCGACGCCGACCGACCGGACTGGGCAACCGGTCAGCATCCGGTGCAGCGCGGCGCCACCGCGGTGACGCGAGCCGTCGATCCGGCCGGAGCCGCAGGCACGGGAGCCGCAGCCACCGAAGCCGCATCCACCGAAGGCACGTTCACCGACTACGTCGCCGCGACGTCGGGCAATTTCCCCGCTCAACCGACGGTGACTCAACCCGCGCCCGGCGACGGCGAGTCGAACTTCGCGCAGTGGCCCAGCTACTCCTCACCCGATTCGTCGTCACCGGCGGTGACGGCGTCGTCGTCGACGCCGGAGCCGTCCACCGGTGCGTCGACTACGCATCCGCGCGAGTCGGTGACGCGCTCACGGCGTCATGCGAGCAGCGGGCCGGTGACCGGCGGGTCGTCGGGAATGCCGAAGTTCGATCCGCTCGATCCCGACTGGCATCCGCCCGCGGAGTAGTGGCACACTAGACACGGAGTTTTTCATCGCATTGATCCGGCCATCACCGGGGAGCACTCGGAAGAACCGTCGGCGCTCATGCGCGCCGACCCAGTAGACCCGAGCGGGCGTGGCCCGTCACAGCCACTCGACCTCGACGTTCGCGTCGGCGTCGCAGAGTGGCATCGCTTGATGCAAGCGGGGTGGTACCGCGCTGGTCCACCGGGAACGTTCCCGGATCGGCGTCCCCGTGCCAGAGGTGATTCGGCACGGAGGAAACATGACTACCTCACCTGAGCAGACCACCGACGCCGCGGCGCCCGCCGCCGTCGGACACGTCTATCCCGTCGTTGACATGACTGCGGGCACCGGACGCGGCGCGCCCCGGTTCCCCGACGTCGAGAACACGGTCCTCGACTATTGGGAGACCGATCAGACCTTTGCGGCGTCGATCGAGAACCGCAGCGACGCAGAGGAATTCGTCTTCTACGACGGCCCGCCCTTCGCGAACGGTCTGCCGCACTACGGTCACCTGCTGACCGGTTACGTCAAAGACCTCGTGCCGCGTTTCCAGACGATGCGCGGCAAGCGCGTCGAGCGCCGATTCGGTTGGGACACTCACGGTCTGCCGGCCGAACTCGAAGCCGAGCGCCAGTTGGGCATCACCGACAAGGCTGAGATCGAGAAGATGGGTCTCGCGAAGTTCAACGACTACTGCCGCGATTCGGTGTTGCGCTACACCGGCGAATGGCGCACCTATGTCACCCGCCAGGCGCGCTGGGTGGACTTCGACAACGACTACAAGACCCTCGACATCGACTTCATGGAGTCGGTGATGTGGGCGTTCAAATCTCTACACGACCGTGGCCTGATCTATCAGGGCTATCGCGTGCTGCCGTACAGCTGGTACGAGCAGACGCCGCTGAGCAATCAGGAATCCAAACTCGACGACGCATACAAGATGCGCCAGGATCCGGCGTTGACGGTCCGGATGCCGCTCGTCGTCCCCACCGACTCCGACCTCGCCGTCCTCGACGGAGTCAACGCGCTCATCTGGACGACCACCCCGTGGACGCTGCCGTCGAACTTGGCGATCGCCGTCAACCCCGACGTCGACTACGTGCATGTGCGCGCCGCCGACGGGCAGGAGTATCTGCTGGCACAGGCGCTGCTCGGCGCCTACGCCAGGGAGATCGCCGAGCCGGAGGTGCTCGGCACCTACCGAGGGTCGCAGCTCGCCGGCCTGCGGTACACACCGCCGTTCGACTTCTTCGTCGGACACCCGAACGCCCATCA
This sequence comes from Gordonia asplenii, assembly GCF_012933505.1. Taxonomy (GTDB): domain Bacteria; phylum Actinomycetota; class Actinomycetes; order Mycobacteriales; family Mycobacteriaceae; genus Gordonia; species Gordonia asplenii. The sequence goes on along the minus strand of NZ_JABBNB010000022.1, from coordinate 2,359 downwards.
GATCCTGCTGGGCGACTACGTGACCACCGACAGCGGCACCGGAGTCGTCCACCTCGCGCCGGCCTTCGGTGAAGAGGACATGGACCTTGCGACGGCCAACGGCATCGAGGTGGTGCAGCCGCTCGATCCGGGCGGAAGGTTCACCGCGCAGGTGCCCCCGTACGAGGGCCTGATGGTCTTCGACGCCAACCCGGTGATCATCAAAGATCTCAAGGCCGCGGGCCGGGTTCTGCGGCACGAGACGATCGAGCACTCCTATCCGCACTCGTGGCGGTCGGGTCAGCCGCTGATCTACATGGCGGTCCCGTCGTGGTTCGTCGCGGTGACCCCCATCAAGGAGCGCATGCTCGAACTCAACCAGCAGATCAACTGGGTGCCAGCGCACATCCGCGACGGCCAGTTCGGAAAGTGGCTGGAGGGAGCGCGGGATTGGAACATCAGTCGCAACCGCTACTGGGGCGCGCCGATCCCGGTGTGGATCTCCGACGACCCCGAGTTCCCGCGCGTCGACGTCTACGGGTCGCTCGACGAGCTCGAACGTGACTTCGGTGTGCGCCCGACGAACCTGCACCGCCCGCACATCGACGAGCTGACGCGCCCGAATCCCGACGACCCGAGTGGCCGGTCGACGATGCGTCGCGTCCCCGAGGTGCTCGACTGTTGGTTCGAATCGGGGTCGATGCCGTTCGCCCAGGTGCACTATCCGTTCGAAAACGCCGACTGGTTCAACGGCGGTGGCGGCCAGATCGCGCACAATCCGGGCGACTTCATCGTGGAGTACAACGGCCAGACTCGCGGGTGGTTCTACAACCTGCACGTGATGGCGACGGCACTGTTCGACCGGCCGGCGTTCAAGAACGTCGCGGCCCACGGCATTGTGCTGGGCGACGACGGTCAGAAGATGTCGAAGTCCAAGCGCAACTACCCCGACGTCAACGAGGTGTTCGACCGCGACGGCTCGGATGCGATGCGCTGGTTCCTGATGGCCTCGCCGATCCTGCGCGGCGGGAACCTGGTGGTGACCGAGCGCGGCATCCGCGAGGGCGTGCGGCAGGCGTTGTTGCCGTTGTGGAATGCCTACAGCTTCCTGCAGCTCTACGCGGAACGCCCGGCGACGTGGCGGACCGACTCGACCAACGTGCTCGACCGCTACATCCTGGCGAAGTTGGCGGTGACCCGCGACGAGATGACCGAGGCGCTCGACGCCTACGACATCGCGGGCGCGTGCGAGTCGTTCCGGCAGTTCTGCGAATCGTTGACGAATTGGTATGTCCGACGGTCACGTGCGCGGTTCTGGGGCGGTCAAGACGCCGACCCGGATGCCTTCGACACGCTGTTCACCGTGCTGGAGGTCTCGGCACGGCTGGCCGCGCCGCTGCTGCCGCTGGCAACCGAGGCGATGTGGCGCGGGCTCACCGGTGAGCGGTCGGTGCACCTGACCGACTGGCCCGCCGCAGACATCCTGCCCGCCGACGCCGACCTCGTGGTCGCGATGGACGAAGTGCAGGCGGTCTGCTCGACGACGTCGAGTGTGCGCAAGGCGAACAAGCTGCGGGTCCGACTTCCGTTGGCCGGCTTGACGATCGCGTCGTCGACCGCTGACCGGCTCAAGCCCTACGTCGATCTGATCGCCGACGAGATGAACGTGAAGTCGGTGACGCTGAGTTCCGACGCCGACGAGTTCGGTCGTGTCGAGGTCGCGGTCAACGCCCGGGTGGCGGGTCCGCGGCTGGGCAAGGACGTCCAGAAGGTCATCAAGGCGGTGAAGTCGGGCGACTGGTCGGTGCGCACCGACGCCGACGGTAACGAGGTGGTCACCGCCGGCGGCATCGACCTGATCGACGGTGAGTACACCCGCAAACTCGTCGCCGCCGAACCGGACTCGACGGCCGAACTGCCCGGCGGCAACGGGCTGGTGGTGCTCGACACCACGGTCACACCGGAACTAGAAGCCGAAGGCTGGGCCAAGGATCGAGTGCGTGAGTTGCAGGACGCACGACGCAACCTCGGGCTCGAGGTGTCGGATCGGATCGTGGTGCGGTTCGTCGTCGGCGACGACCGCCTCGACTGGGCGCGCACCCACGCCCAGCTGATCGCCGGTGAGGTCCTGGCCACCACGTTCGACGTCGAGACCGGTGCGCCCGGCGCCATCGAACTCGGCGACGGCGTGAGCGCGGACGTGCGCAAGGCGTAGGGGGTCCGGCCCTCGCCCTGTTGAGCCGGCATCACCGCTGGTTGAGCCGGACTTACCGTTGGTTGAGCCTGGTTTCACCGGCCGAAGCGCCCCTCTGCTGGTTGAGCCGGTCCGAGCGCCGTGCTGAGCGAGGCGCTAGCCGAGTCGAAGTAGCGCTAGCCGAGT
>NZ_JABBNB010000021.1 GCF_012933505.1 Gordonia asplenii | reverse complement strand
ACTCAACCAGCGGGTGGGCCCCGCAACCAGCGGGTGGGCTGCTCAACCGGCGGGTGGGATCCCTCAACCAGCGGGTGGGGCCCCTCAACCGGCGGGTGGGCCGCTCAACCAGCCCATCGGTCTAGGGTTCTTCGATTTTGAATCCGATTTTCAACGTGACTTGGAAGTGGGCGATCGTGCCGTCGACGACGTGTCCGCGGGTGTCGGTGACCTCGAACCAGTCGATATTGCGCACCGTCTGACTCGTTCGTGCGATGGCGGTCTTGATGGCGTCGTCGATGCTGGTGGGCGATGACCCGACGATTTCGGTGACGCGGTAGACATTGCTGCTCATGACTTCTCGATTCTTGTTCGTCGGCCGACGGTCGATGAGGCGGATGAGTGCGTCTTCGACGTTACCGAGCCGCGGCGTCGGGCAACGCCGAATCGCGCAGCGGGCCGCGACGTCGTCACATCCCTCCGACCGATCGCTCGGTGGCCGCAAGGGATAAGGTTGGCGTGGATCTAATGCCGTCGGGCGTGGCCACCCCACCGGGTGCTACATCACATTCGGCAGGGGTGTGTGACTCACCACACTGCTGCCGACGCATACTAGGTTCACGCCGTGACACGCGGTACCGATACGTCCGAGTACACACACTTGAGGCCGGGAGAACTCATGACCAATGAGCAGCAAAGCATTATCTATACCCTGACCGATGAGGCGCCGCTGCTGGCGACGCATGCATTCTTGCCGGTCATCCGAGCATTTACCGGGCCCGCCGGCATCGACGTCAAGACCAGCGACATCTCGGTCGCCGCGCGCATCCTGGCGACTTTCCCGGACTTCCTCACCGAAGACCAGCAGGTCCCCGACAACCTCGCCGAACTGGGCCGCCTCACGCAGGACCCGTCGACCAACATCATCAAGCTTCCCAACATCTCCGCATCGGTGCCGCAACTGGTGGCCGCCATCAAGGAACTGCAGAGCAAGGGCTACGCGCTTCCCGACTATCCGTCCGATCCCAAGACCGACGAAGAGCGTGACATCGCCAAGCGGTACTCCACCTGTCTGGGCAGCGCCGTCAACCCCGTTCTGCGCGAGGGTAATTCGGATCGCCGCGCGCCGAAGGCGGTCAAGGAGTACGCCCGCAAGAACCCGCACAGCATGGGCGAGTGGTCGATGGCCTCGCGCAGCCACGTCGCGCATATGCGCCACGGCGACTTCTATCACGGCGAGAAGTCGGTGACCCTCGACCAGGCCCGCGACCTGCGGATGGAACTGGTCACGGCCTCCGGCAAGACCATCGTCCTCAAGGACAGTGTGAAACTCGGCAAGGGCGACGTCGTGGATTCGATGTTCATGTCGCGCAAGGCTCTTCTCGAGTTCTATGAAGAGCAGATCGAGGACGCGCACAAGACCGGAGTGCTGTTCTCCCTGCACGTCAAGGCGACGATGATGAAGGTCTCGCACCCGATCGTCTTCGGCCACGCGGTGCGGACGTTCTACAAGGAAGCGTTCGAGAAGCACCAGGAGCTCTTCGACGAGCTGGGTGTCAACGTCAACAACGGCCTCGTCGACCTGTACGACAAGATCGAGACCCTCCCTGCGTCGAAGCACGACGAGATCATCGAAGACCTGCACAAGTGTCACGAGTACCGCCCCGAGTTGGCGATGGTCGATTCGGCTCGCGGCATCTCCAACTTCCATTCGCCGTCCGACGTCATCGTCGACGCATCGATGCCCGCCATGATCCGGGCCGGCGGCACGATGTACGGCGCCGACGGCCGCCAGAAGGACACCAAGGCGGTCATGCCGGAGTCGACCTTCGCGCGTATCTACCAGGAGATCATCAACTTCTGTAAGACCAACGGCGCCTTCGACCCGCGCACCATGGGCACGGTGCCCAACGTCGGACTGATGGCGCAGAAGGCCGAGGAGTACGGGTCGCACGACAAGACCTTCGAGATTCCCGAAGCCGGCGAGGCGAACTTCGTCGACAACGAGACCGGCGAGATCATCCTCACCCAGAACGTCGAAGAGGGCGACATCTGGCGCATGTGCACCGTCAAGGATGCTCCCATCCGCGACTGGGTGAAACTGGCCGTCACCCGCGCCCGCAACTCGGGGATGCCGGTGCTGTTCTGGCTCGACCCGTACCGCCCCCATGAGAACGAACTCATCAAGAAGGTGCGCGAGTACCTGCCCGAGCACGACACCGAGGGCCTCGACATCCAGATCATGTCGCAGGTGCGTGCGATGCGCTACACGCTCGAGCGTGCGATGCGTGGCCTGGATACCATCGCGGCCACCGGCAACATCCTACGCGACTACCTCACCGACCTGTTCCCGATCCTCGAGCTGGGCACCAGCGCCAAGATGCTGTCCATCGTGCCGCTGATGGCGGGCGGCGGTCTGTACGAGACCGGTGCGGGCGGCTCGGCGCCCAAGCACGTCAAGCAGCTCGTCGAAGAGAACCACCTTCGGTGGGACTCGCTCGGCGAATTCCTCGCTCTCGCAGTGAGTTTGGAAGACCTGGGCATCAAGGCCGACAACGAGCGGGCGAAGATCCTCGCCAAGACGCTCGACGCGGCCACCGGCAAGCTGCTCGACAACCGCAAGAGCCCGTCGCGCAGCACCGGTGAACTCGACAACCGCGGCAGCCAGTTCTATCTCGCCCTGTACTGGGCGCAGGAACTCGCCGCGCAGACCGACGACGCCGAGCTCGCCGCGAAATTCGCTCCGCTCGCCGAGACCCTCGGCGAACAGGAAGAGAAAATCGTCGCCGAGCTCAACGCCGTGCAGGGCGAGTCGGTCGACATCGGCGGCTATTACGCGGCCGACGCCGCCAAGACCGACGCCGTGATGCGTCCGAGTGCGACGTTCAACGAGGCGCTGGCGTCGTTCGTCGACTAACCGCTGAACGCTGCAACCCGCAGTTCCGACACAGAGGCCCAGATCCCACCCCCGAGAGAGGGGGGCGGATCTGGGCCTTTCGGTCGGATGTGCGCGGTACTACTTCACCAGTCCGGCGCTGACCAGCCAGTCATACGCCACGTCCGACGGGTCCTCGCCCTTGATGTCGACGCGGCCGTTGAGATTCTGCATCAGGTCGTCGGTCAATCGGCTGGCGATGTTGCCCATCAGCTCGCGCAGTTGCGGATACTTGCGGATGATCTTGCCCCGGACGACCGTGGTGCCGCTGTAGGGCAGGAAGTACTTCTTGTCGTCGGTGAGCAGGGCCAGGTGAAGATTCTTGATGCGGCCGTCGGTCGTGTAGACCATGCCGAAGTTGCACGGTGAGCTCTTCGCGGTCGACGTATAGACCACGCCGGAATCCATTCGGGTCACATTGCCGCTCGGCACGCCGTCGGGCTTGTTGTAGGGGATGCCGTATTTGTCGAGCATCGGCAGGAAGCCGTCGGAACGGGAGAAGAACTCGTCGTCGACGCAGAAGGTCCGATCGGCGACCGGCAACCTGGCCACGTCGGAAAGTGTGTGCACGCCAAGGCGTTTCGCCGTCCCCGACGCGGCGGCAAACGCGTAGGTGTCGTTGAATCGCGCGGGTGGGAGCCACTCGAGGTCATACTGCTGTTTCTCGATGTCGTGCACTCGCTGCCACAGGTCATGCGGGTCGGCGATCGTCTCGGACTCATTGTGGTAGGTCACCCAGGCGGTGCCGGTGTACTCCCACAGAATGTCGGCGTCGCCGTTGAGTTGTGCTTGGCGTGACGAAGCCGACCCCGGTGCCCCGGTGAGGTCGGTGACGTCGGCGCCCGCCGCGGCGAGGTAGGTCGCGGTGATCTTGCCGAGCAGCACGCTCTCGGTGAAACTCTTCGACGTCACAACCAGTTTCGCGCCGTCGAGCGGACGCGACCCGTCGGGCAGCTCGGCGCTGTGGAACGTGCCCGACGAACTCACCAGACCGCAGCCGGCGAGGGCGGTGAGGGCCGCGCACACGGTGACCAGAATCTTCAGACGCTTCATAGCAGACCTCGCGGGGTAGCGGCGAGTTCGACGAGCCGGCCGAGCCAATCGATGGTCAGCGCGAGCAATCCGACCAAGATGGCGCCGGAGACGAGCAGCTTGGGGAGGAACAGGGTCACCCCGGTGGTGATCAGCGTGCCGAGACTGGTCGCGCCGATGAAGGTACTCAGCGTCGCTGTTCCGACCAGGATCACCAACGCTGTGCGAACCCCGTTCAGGATCACCGGCACGGCGAGCGGAAGTTCCACTTGCACAAGCGTTCTCGCGCCGGAGAAGCCGATCCCGCGGGAGGCTTCGATGACCCGCTGATCCACCTGGGCGAGCCCGACGATGGTGTTCTGCAGGATCGGCAGAATCGCGTACACCACCAGCCCGATGACCGCGGTGTTGAAGCCGGTGCCGAGCCAGAACGTGAACAACACGAGCAAGCCGACCGCCGGCGCCGCCTGCCCGACGTTGGCGATGTTGACCGCGATCGGGTTGAGCCACTTCATCGACGGTCGGGTGAGGAGGATGCCGAGCGGAATCGCGATCACCACCACGATGATCGTCGCGACCAGCGTCAACTCGATGTGCGCCCAGATCGTCGTCCGCAACGTCGACCACGCCAGCGATGCCTCTTCGGTGGCGGTAAACGTCGTCGACTGATACCAGATCACGTATCCGACGCCCAGTACGACGATGATCAGCGGTTCGAACCACACATCGATCGGCAGTCGGCGCAGCCTAGTCATCGGGGCGCTCCGCCTCGTCGTCGGCGAGCACGATGACCGGCATCTCGTCGGTCGAGGTGCCCTCGGAATGCTCGATGTAGGAATCGGTCTCGTCGTCGCGGACCTCGGCGAGCTGGCCGCGGATCACCTCCATGACCGATCTGATGGTCAGCGCCCCCACGACAGCACCGCGGCCGTCGGAGATCAGGGCACCTCCCTGGCTGGTCGCGAGCATCGCGTCGAGGGCGTCGTTGAGCGTCGACGACCGTGCGACGACCGGCAGCCGACGATCGACGAAATCGGAGATCTGCGGTTTCGACGCCGCCTCTTCGAGCGTCGGCCAGGCGCGCGGACGCCCGAGATCGTCGACGACCACGATCCATCGATGACCCGCCCTGCGGGCTCGCGCAACGACTTCCGCTGAATCCTCGCCGACCTGTGCGGTCGTGACGGTGTCGTGCTCGACGTCGCGCACCCGCGACAGCGACAGATGAGCGAGCGTCGCTCCGGATCCGACGAACTCTTCGACGAACGGCGTCGCCGGATTCGCGAGGATCTCCTCCGGGCTCGCGTACTGCTCGACGTGCCCGCCTTCGGACAGGATGAGCACCTTGTCGCCGAGCTTGGTCGCCTCCTCGAAGTCGTGGGTCACGATGACGATCGTCTTGCCGAGTTCGTGTTGGATGGCGATGAGACTGTCTTGCAATCGAACTCGCGTGATCGGGTCGACCGCGCCGAACGGCTCGTCCATGAGCAGGACCGGCGGGTCGGCGGCCAGCGCCCGCGCCACACCGACCCGCTGCTGCTGTCCGCCGGACATGTCTTTGGGCAACCGATCCGCGAACGTCCCCGGGTCCAGTCCGACGAGGTCGAGGAGATACTCGGTGCGCTCGGCGATACGCCGCTTGTCCCATCGCAGAACCCGGGGGATGGCCCCGATGTTCTTCGCCACCGACCAGTGCGGAAAGAGTCCGCCGGACTGGATCACATAGCCGATCGATTGCCGCAGATTGTCGGGATTCTCGCTGGTGACGTCGCGATCGCCGATGTAGATCCGTCCCTGGCTCGGCTCGATGAGCCGGTTGATCATCTTCAGCGTGGTGGTCTTGCCGCACCCGGACGGCCCGACGAAAGCGACGATGTCCCCCGCTTCGATCTGCAGATCCAGCCGTTCGACCGCGGGTTTGGACTGACCCCGATACTGCTTGACGACGCCGTCGAGCCGGATCGACGCACCGGTGACGGTCCGACCCTGCGATTCCGGTGAGGCGAGGCTGGTGCGATCTGTCATGAGAGTCCTTTGGAAATAGTGAAGCGGCCGAGCAGGACGAGCAGGCCGTCGAAGACGAGGGCGATGATCACGATGAGAATCGTTCCGGTGAGCGCCATTTCCAGTGCATTCGCGCCACCGAGGCGGGATAGACCGTTGAATATCAGCGACCCCAGACCAGGTCCCAGAACGTAGGCGACAATTGCCGCAACACCCACGATCATCTGTGTCGACACCCGGATTCCAGTGAGAATGACCGGCCACGCGATCGGCAGTTCCACCGACAGCAGAATGCGCCAGCGCGGCAGTCCGATGCCCTGTGCGGCTTCAATCGTCGACGCCGGAACCGATCGCAATCCGACGATCGCATTACCGATGACGGGCATCGCCGCGAAGAACGCCAGCATCAGGAATGACGGCACCACACCGAGCCCGAAAGGTACGATGAGCAGCGCAAGAAGCGCTAGCGACGGGATCGTGAGGGCAACCCGACTCGTGGTCAGAGTGAGTGCGGAAAACAGCGGAAGCCGATAGACCGCGACCGCGATGATGACGGCGACCACCGTGCCGACGAGTACGGTTTGAAATGCCAGCGAGGCGTGTTGATACGTCAAGAATGTCAGGTTGCCGGCATGCCCCTGGACATAGGTCAACAGTTGCACTCGCGCCCCTCTCTGCAGCCGACCGGGCAATCGAGATCTGGGACCGCCGCGATTCACGTGAGTTGTCGGACAGGAGGGAGTCTAATGGGATTCGGCGCGACATTGTGCGCGAAATGAGTTCGACGGCGTTTGTCGGCGATCGCTGTCTGAACCTCGAAATCACGATTGACATGCGGTTATCCGAAAATATTTGCGATGCAAACAGACTTATTCACGGTGAGTGAAAGTCGATGATTCATTGGGTGTGTTGCGTCGGAATACCGGGGCGATGGCACTGGTTGGTGTTGACATGACTTCCTCGACGTTCGATCCTCGCGACCTCCTCGCACAGGCACGCATCGGAATTCTGGCGACGATCAAATCCTCGGGGATGCCCCAGTTGTCGCCGGTGACACCCTTCTACGATCGCGACTCCGACGTGATCTTGGTGTCCATCGCCGAGGGCCGTGCGAAGACCACGAATCTGCGTCGCGACCCGCGGGCGGCGTTGGAGGTCACCGACTCGACCGGCTACACCTGGGCGACCGCCGAGGGGGAGGCGACCCTGATCGGACCGGGAACCGATCCCGACGGTCCCGAGGTCGATGAGCTCGTCGACTACTACCGCAAGGCCGCGGGCGAGCATCCCGACTGGGCTGACTACCGCCGGGTGATGGTGGCCGACCGGCGAGTGCTGCTGAAGCTGTCGGTCGACCGCGTCTACGGACAGCGGCTGCGCGGCTGAGCCGCCACGAGCTCAGGCGTCAGCGACGGCGCTGAGCGCCGCAAGCACAGTCGCGGCGACGACGTCGGGACCGCCGACAGACTCGACCGACAGTCCACGTTCATCGGCGTGGAGTTCTTCGAGGGCCTCGAACTGCGATTCGACCAGCGCGGCGGGCATGAAATGCTCGGCGCGCAGCGTCACGCGAGTCGTCACCGTCTGGGCGGGCACCGACAGGTGAATGAACGCTGCATCGGGTGCTGCTGCCCGGATGACGTCCCGGTAGATGCGTTTGAGCGCTGAGCACGCGATCACGACGGGTCCGTCATGGGAGGCGAACTGCGCCCCGACGATCTGCAGCCACGGGCGCCGGTCGTCGTCGGTGAGGGCCTTCCCGGATGTCATCTTCGCGATGTTCGACGCCGGGTGAAGGTCGTCGGCGTCGACGAATTCGGCGTCGAGCAGGTGCGCGAGCGCCTGCCCGACCACCGTCTTGCCGGAGCCGCTGACACCCATCACGACGATGTGGGGGGACGCTGTGGCAGAGATCACGCTTCACACAGTACGCCGGCGCGGCGAGAGGACAACGCGCCCACCTGCGCGAGGTGCATAGGCGACGCCGCGCGAGTGCCAGCCTTCGCCGCGCGCGGAAGTGGTGCGAATCGTGTAGTGCCGGAACAGCTCTCGCAGCACGATGTCCATCTCCATGTGTGCGAACGCCGCGCCGATGCACCGCCGGGTTCCGCCGCCGAACGGCAGCCACGCTTGGCTCGGCGGCGACCCGACGAACCGCTGCGGATCGAAGCGCTCGGGTCGCGTGAACTGACGGGAGTCGTCGTGCAGTAGCGAGATCGCCACGACGACGTTGTAGCCCTTGGGAATTCGGTACGGTCCGAGTTCCAGTTCGGTGGCCACGACATGCCTGCCGAACAGGTCGATCACCGGGCGGCTGCGCTGCACCTCTTGAATGGTCGCGGTACGCAGGGTGTTCTCGTCGGTGTCCGCCTCGGCGACCAGATCGGCGAGAATCTTCGGGTGGCGGCTCAACCGCTCGACGGCCCACGCCAGTGTGGTCGCGGTGGTCTCGTGCCCCGCGGCGAGCAGAGTCAGCAGCTCGTCGGCGATCTCGGAGTCGGTCATCGCCGTTCCGTCGTCGTAGCGGCTCTGCAGCATCAGTGCGAGGATGTCGTCGCGTTCGGCGAGGTGGGAGTCCGAGCGCGCGTGAGTGATGATCCGGCCGATCACGGCGTCGTATTCGGCGCGCTTCGCACTGAACCGGAGGTGAGGGTTAAATCGCCCGCCGAGGTTCGGCAGGTCGGGGAATTTGGTTGCGCGCGAACCGTTCTCGACCAACGCGGGCATAATCCGGCGCAGATCGTCGAGTTGCTGATCATCGACGCCGAAGGCGACACGCAAGATCACGTTGAGCGTGATCCGCATCATCGGGTCGAGGGTCGCGAATCCACGTCCCATCGGCCAGGTGGCCGATTCGGCGGCGAACTCTTCTTCGACGATCGCCTCGTAACCCTTGATTCGTTTGCCGTGCAACGGGGGAGTGAGTAGTTTGCGGCGTCGACGGTGGTCGGTGCCCTCCAGAGCGAAGATCGACCCGCGACCCAGGATGCGACCCAGGTTGGGTTTGACGTTCGCCGCGACGTCGGTCGTGGTCTGGCAGAGCTGTTTGGCCAGGACCGGATCGCTGATCAGTACCGTGTCGCCGAAGACGGGGATGCGCAGCGTGGTCGCGGATCCGTATCGGTGCGACAACCACTGGAGTGTGCGTCGCCGATCGGCGACGAATCCGATTCCCTGCACGACGGTCGGTAGCCGGGTGGCGGGAGGCAACAGGGCGCCGGAGTCGCCGAGTGCGATGGGAGCGGGGACGTCGAGGCTGGTCGCGGTCATTCGGTGCCACCTTCAGCGATCTGGTACGGGTATGTACCACCTGACGGTACGACGATGTACCACGTTTGCCAAGAGGCGTGGCCGTACAGTATCCGTGTGCCCGACGACGCCCCCTCCGCCCCGGCGCTCGCCGTCGGCGTGCGCGAGCGACTGCTCGACGCCATGGGGCAATGTCTGACCGAGCGCGGCTACGCGGCGACGACGGTCGCCGACGTGGTGCGGACCGCACGAACCTCGCGACGATCCTTCTACCAGGAATTCGCGGATAAGCAGGAATGCTTCGTCGAGTTGCTCAGGCATGCCAACGACGAGTTGATCGCGTCGATCGGTGCCGGCGTCGACCCGGACGTCGGGTGGCAGACCCAGGTGCGGCAGGCGGTCCGCGCCTACATCGACTCGTGTGAACGTCATCCCGAGACGACGCGAAGCTGGATCCGTGAGCTGCCCGCACTCGGTCAGTCCGCGCGCGCGGTGCAGGTGGCCTCGATCGAATCGTTCACCGAACTGCTCGCGCGACTCACGAGTTCACAGCAGATGCGCGACGCCGGAATCTCGCCCATGTCCGCCGAGATCGCATTGATCGTGTGGGCCGGTATCCGCGAACTCGCGGCGTCGGCGCTCGAACACGGGCGGCCGCTGCGAACGATCGAAGAGCCCGCGGTGGCGGCGTGTATCGCGCTGCTGGGTGTCTCCCAGCCGTCAGTGAGTTAGTCTGTCGGGAGCGCTACTCGCATAGCCACCCGAGCCGTACGGACACCCGCGAGGTCCCCGAATGGCATCCGAGGGCAAGGTCCACTGGATCTGCGACACCTACCGGCCGGTCACCAAGTCGGGCGACGTGAACGCGGGACATGTTGCACCGCATAGTGATTGGGATGGCGCCATGACTGAGAACTTCGCCGCGAAGCGTGCCGCACGCCGATACGCGCGCGAGCACCACCTTTCGTATCGACAGGCGCTCGCCGCGCTCGGCGCTGAACGGGCCGTCGCAGCCCGATTCGTTCACCACGCGGAGCGAATTCTGATCGAGGCCGTCGAGGGCTGCGGCATCACGCATTGGTGCACCGTCGAATCTTGGGACGGATCGTCGTCGACGACGATCACCGATCTCGGCGGTGAACAGTTCACCCTGTCTCTCGACGATGTCGCGTCGGCGGCGGCCACCCACTTCGGCGCGGGCGCGACACCGTCGCCGCTGGACATCGACAGCTATCTCGCCGACGAGATCGTGCAGACGTTGCTGTTCGGCGGAATCATCTACCGGCCCCAGGTGCGGCGACGACGCGTGGCGTAGGGACGACGCAGGCTGACGGGGCCGAGCCGAAGGCAGGAAAATGTGTGTTTGACCGCCGAACCGCTGCCGACGCCGTATCGAGCGATGAATCCAGGCTCAATCAGCGAGATGGCCGACATCGGTGACTCCAGGCGTCGGTCAGTCTGCGACGAGCATGACTCCGCCTCCCGCGAATCCCAACTCGCGTTGGCGTCGAATCACGTAGCGCCCCGGGGCGATCCCGCTTGCACCGTGTTCGGGATGGATCAGATAGGCCGCGGCGCTGTTCGCCACAATGCCCAGGGCGAGGCCGCGTAGGTCGACGACCCCGGTCGTCCAGGTGCAGGTACCTGGATCGGCGACGAGCGTGTGCGGGTTGCCGCCGGCAGCGCTGCGCAGGACTTCGATACCGGTCGGGCCGACATCGCGGGTGGTCGAAAACCACCCGGGAGGGGCGTAGCCCATCGAGCCTGGTTCGGGGTGCCGTTCGGTCACCTCGCGCGCGAGCATCTCGCTCGGCACGACGATCAGGTCGCCTTGGGCCTGCGGTTGGTCGGTGACCGGGATGGTGATGCTGCGTTCGAGGTAGTCGAATATCTCGATGCCGGTTCGGGTGATCAGTGCGTCGAGGGTGAGAGCGTTGGCATTCATGTGAATCTCCTTGGTGAGTAACGAGTTACGTGCGCCGCGCGAGTCGCGTATAGTCCCGGCCGGCCACGCCGTAGGTCCAGCCGGCGGCGTCGAGTGCCGACGTGAAGTGACTCGGCACCGCCAGCCCGTAGCGGCGTCGAGTGCCGTCGCGTTCGAGTGATCCGTTGGCGGTCAGCAGGATTCGTCCGCGACCGGTCCAGCCGCGAGGCGTCGCATAGAGCTCCAGGGACTGTCCGACGTTGCCGGGATCGTCGGCGCGATCGACGAGACGCAGTCGGGCTGAGCGGACGAAGGTGTCCCAGCCGATCCGTTCGATGGCGCAGCGCCGGATCTCCGCGTTGCGTTCGGTGCTGATGCGGCCGACCGAAGGATCACAGATGACCCAGTCTGGGACAGCCGTGCCGTGGAGAACGAAAGTGCCTGTGCCGTCGGAGAATTGGACTGCGGGTTCGGTTGAGTGGTGCATCCGGAGTTCGCCGTTGGCAGCGTTCGGAGTCGGCTCGGTGTGCAGTGTGGTCGGGCGTTCGGACATGACGCAGACGTCGTCGGTCACCCACCACCAACCGGTGGAACGCGCGAGCTCACCTTGTAGATCCAGGATTCGATTCTCCCGCTCGGTGCAGGTGACAAGCCGAAGCTGTTGCAGCGCAGCGAAATACGCTAGGTGGTGAGCTTCCTGCTGGCCGTACCAGGTGACGAGTCCGGGCATGGGTCCGACGAGCTGCCGAATGGCGACGGCCACCCCGTCGACGAGGCTGGTGCGCAGCGGTTGTGCAATGGTGGCAGCCGCCGAGTCGAGCCGTGACTGCACCGACGGAGCGGCGACCCGGCGTTGCTTGGTCCGCTCGATGATTTCCCGCCGGGATCCGGTGATGAGCGCCGCGATCGTCGACGCCGCGTTCTGGTAGTCGTGCGTCGCGTCGAAGGAAAGCCCTTCTGCGGCAAGGTATTTTGCTCCAGCTGCAGGGGACGGTACCCAGTGGAACCGGGGCGTTGGCAGATCGGCGAGCGTGAACAGTTCGGCCACGGCCGACTCGGCGGCGTGGCGATCTGAGGGTTCAACGCGTAGCCCGTGCGCCAACCAATCGTCGCGGATTGCGACGAGAGAAGGGGTGAGTTCGAAATTCGGTGACGGCGTGGTCCTGCGAGCAGGCACGCGACGGGCGCTCATGCGCGGGAGGCGGAGTCCGCCTTTCGATCATTGAAAACGGTGAACATAGTGAACGAGGATGGCACGCGAACGGGGACAACGCAAGGGCCGATCGTGCTTGGATGGTCGGTGCACACGTCTTCACGTGTAGAACCGAAGCTCGACGCCGCGGCGTCGACGACCCCAGGGAGTTGATCGCACATGAGCGCACCGAATGACTGGAATGCCCAGATAATCAACGAGTTTCGGGAGCATGAGGGGCGGGTCGGCGGCCCCTTCGAAGGTGCCCCGATGGTGCTGGTACACCATGTCGGGCGAAAGTCGGGCAAGCAGACGGTTTCGCCGATGATGTACCTGCTCGATGCCGACGATCCGGCCCTCATCTACGTGTTCGCATCGAAGGCCGGCGCGCCGACCAACCCCGCCTGGTACTACAACCTCACCGCCGCGGGCAAGGCAACGGTGGAGGTCGGCACCGAGACCTACGACGTCACGGTCACCGAGGTGACCGGTGCCGACCGGGACCGCATCTATGCGATTCAGGCGAGTCGCTACCCCGGTTTCGCCGAATACGAGACGAAGACCGAAGGCATCCGGGTGATTCCCGTGCTCGCGCTGCGTCGGGCATAGTCGGGTTTCGCAGTCTGCTGGTTGAGGCGGGCCGGAGCAGCCCCACCCGCTGGTTGAGCCGGGCCAGAGCGTTAGCGAAGGCCCGTGTCGAAACCTCTCAGCCACAACGACTTTCGACGGTCGCGCCAATGTCGGCGATGACACCCGGCAAGTGAGGCGTGTGCACCCTTCGGATGCACGCGCCTCAATGTTCGATTCCATCACAGCTCGACACGTGCGCTACCATCAAATGCATTGTGGTACAGGGGTTTCGACACGCTCGTCGCTAGCGCCCTGGCCCGGCTCAACCAGCAGATGGAGTGGCCCCGACCGGTGAAACCCGGCTCAACCAGCGGGGGAGGCTCGTCGAGCCCGGCTCAACCAGCGGATTAGGTCGCGTCGGGCCCGGCTCAACCAGCGGGTGAGGCACGTCTCGGCTCACTCAGGGGGCTCGAGGGCGACGCGGTAACCTACGAACGCGAGCCATTCGCGTGCCCGGCCGCGTTTGCGCTCGTTGGTCAGCAGGTAATAGGCGAAGCGTTCGTCCGGGCGATCGAAGAGCACGTCCTTGAAGCGGCGGAATGCGCCCCTGCCGGTTATCGCGCGATCGAGTTGTGCGGCGAGGTCGGCGTCGGTGAGCGACGAGATGAAGATCTCCATGTCGCGGTAGCTCTCCCGGGATCCGAGTGAGCCGACGAACAGCCAGTCATCGCTCTCGAAATCTGGCAGCTCGTCGTCGGAGTAGTAGCTCGGGTCGCCGTGCCACAGCAGTCCGTTGGTCACATTGAGGCGCCCGCCCTCACCGCGCCCGTCTTCAAGCGCGGCGGACAATTCTTCGAGATCAACCCTGGCTGTCGGCAACGTCGGGGCCGGTCCGACGCCGAGCGCCGAGTTGACTGCGGTGGACAACTCGTCGTCACCTGCCCAGCGTCGGGCGTTGAGAGTCTTCACCAGGCGGGTCGCCAACTCATGCGCCGCCGGGATATTCGCGTCCAGCGCGCGAAGCACCGCCTCGCCGATGAGTTGGGCGATGTCATGAAGTGACCGGTCGGACAGCAATTCGACGAGTCTCGCCGGATCGGTGCGGGCCGCGACGCGCATTTCGGTGAACGACTCGTCGTCCCAGGGCTCGCCCGCGGGCTCGGCGACGGCGGCGGAGATCCACTGCGCCACATCCTCGCGCGCTTGGTAGGCCACCGATGTGGGATGGCTGGTGAACCCATGCGGCGCCAGCGGATAGATGCGCAGGTCCACGTCGTTGTGCGCCGCGGACAGGCGCGACGCCATCGCCATATTGTCCTCGAGGAGGACGTCGTCGGCACCGACGACGAGCAGCGTCGGCGGCAGGCCGGTCAGGTCGGCGAAGACGGGAGAGATGTCAGGAAGTGTCCGGTCTTCGGCGTCGGCTAGGTACGCGCTGAGGAAGTACTCGTCGGCGATGCGCCGGCCCGCGGGAGTGCTGCCGCTGAGGTCGTAGGTGCCGAATCGCAGGACGGCACCGGCGAATTCGTCGACGAGGCCGCGATCGCGCAGGCGAAGAAGGGTCGTCAGCGCGAGTGTGGCCCCTGCCGAGGTGCCGCCGACGACGAGTCGATCGGTGCCGAACCGTTCGGCGGCCGAGTCGATCAGCCAGAGCGCCGCTGTCTCACAGTCCTCGGGTGCCGCGGGCCACGGTGATTCGGGTGCGAGCCGGTAGTCAACGCTCACGACTGCGACACCCGCGGTGCCTGCCAGTTCCCGATTCACCGAGTCATGTCGGCCGTCGGAACTCAGATAGAAACCGCCGCCGGGGATGTCGAGGACCACGCCCAGTGGCGGGAGGTCCGGAGTGAAGATCCGTACCGGAACAGTTCGGCCGTCGTACTCGGCGGTCTCGGTGACCGCCCGCGCATCACGCTTGTATGCTTGCCTAGCTGCGCGGACTTCGCGCAGTTCGTCCAGCGATGCCGGTCCGGCGCCGGGTTGCTTGGTGTCGTAGTAGGCGCGGGTGTGATCGAGCATGTCCTCGGGAAACGCTTCCAACAGCTGCGTGAGCGAAAAGTGCACTAATCTTCCTCGACGATGAATGAGCGCGGGCACCGTCAGTCTAGGCTCGCCGAATACTCTTCGGGCGCCTACACCGCTGGGTGGGCCTGGGCCACTGCGCTGATTGAGCCTGGCGACTCCCGCTCGTTGAGCCGGGCGGCTCCGCTGGTTGAGCCGGGCCGGAGCGTTAGCGAAGGCCCGTGTCGAAACCACGCACGCCGACGATGTCAGCGCACCAAACACCTTGCAGCAGTTGGCATCTCGTCTCACGATGGTTTCGACACGGGCGCGTCTCGCTGCGCTCGTCGGGCCCGGCTCAACCAGCGGAGGAGCGGCTCGCTGCGCTCGCTCAGCACGGCGCGTCGGGCCCGGCTCAACCAGCGGATGGGGGGAGGCTCGTCGGGCCCGGCTCAACCAGCAGAGGCGGCCCGGCTCAACCACCGGGGAGGCCCGGCTCAACTGGCGGAGTGCGGGAGCTTGTCCAAGGTCGATTGTGTCGCACCGGATTCGATGAGTGTCGCGCGGGTGTCGGCGAGCCACGTCTCGGCCCACTGGTGATTCAGTCCGGCGAGCAGTCGGTATTGCTCGCGCCATGCGGCGCGGCGATAGTCGTCGTCCTCGGGCGAGTGATGACGAGCGGCGACGCGCTCGGCGATCGACGCCGCGACCCAGGACGTGAACACATCCCGGTCGGTGGTGTGTCGATCGTCGAGCACCGCCCCCCGTTCGCGGGTTCCGACGTGCCACCCGTCCGCCGCGTGCCAACAGGCCGCTGAGCCGTCGTCGCGTGAAAACCCCAGCGTCGGAACGTCGTCCGGCGTGGCGCCCAGGCGAGCGGCGACGTCGTCGATGGCGGCTCGCAGCGCGGCGTCGAACACGTCTTCACCCATAAGTGACCTCCTACGGATACACGGCCTTCAGATACTTGGCGCAACTCAGCCACTCTACGTTCAGTTTCGTGCCGCAGTCCGCCGAAGCCGGATCGATGAGCACCGGCGATGCCTGGAATTGTGTGGCGCCGCCCCGTTGGCCGAACCACGGGGCGATGGGACCGCGGTACACCTTCATCGGTTTGATGACTTCATAGATGTGATAGTTGCACGATTCGACATTGCTGAGATTGGCGGGCGGCAATGCGCGCGAAGTGTAACTTGCACCTTCGGGCGCGAAGAAATTGCCCGTTTCGCCGCCGTATCGGTCGATTCGAGTGCCGACTTTCAGAGTCGAAATCCGCTTTACCGCGTGACCGTTGACGATCTTGAATCCGTCCTGAGCGGGCCATTTCCACGTCTCTGGTTTCTCGTTCGGATTCCACCAGGTTTCGAGAAAGGTGTCGGCATCTTTGGACCCGCCGAGTCGGTCGTAGCCGGCGACCTGCGGGCCGACCGGAGCTGCGGTGGCCAGTATCTTCGCACCCATTCGCCAGTCACCGGCCTTGTACAAGTCCGTCGAGCAGCCATGTTGCAGGGGACTGATGATTCCACCGAGGCTGCCGAAGTCGAGTGACGGTGGTGCGGCTGAAGCTATCGAACTGCCGCCGAAGAATGCGACCACGACGGAGAACAGGACAAGGACCGAGCGACGGTTCATACCCGCGCCTTTCGGACGTAGTTTTCCCGATTTGGGTGGTGCAACAGTAGCGAAACCACTGTGACGGGAGTGACGATGTCACCAAGACGTGACCAATCGTCTCCCGTTTTCGTGTTCTATTCGCAGCCTGAATTGGCTATCTGCGATCTGCTATTCCGACTCTTGAATAGAACGGCTAATTGCTTCGTCGCACGAATCTATTCGCGTTATCACACTATGACTTTGGGAATGACACGTACGTACACGACCATCCCGATCACCTCGACCAGAGTCTGCGTCACGACGACCGCACCGGCTAGATCGAAGCCCGGTGGAAGGGACAGCGCAAGGGGGAGGACGACGAGCGAGTTGCGAGTCGCGCCGGAGAAGACGACGGCGCGGCGAGCGGCGGCGTCGAAGCCCGCGCGCCGCGAGATCAGATCGCCCAGCACCGGCATGACGACGAGGAAGCAGACGTACACCGGGGCGACCGCAAGGACCGTCGACCACGACGAGCCGATGCGGGGCAGTTGGCAGGCGACGACCACCGCGAGCACCACCATCATCAGCGGAACCATCGACGTGCCCGCCGCGCCGACGAAATGCGTGCCGCTGCGGTGCGCCGCCGACCACCACTGCGTCGCCCAGGCGAGTACGAGTGGAAGGACGATCAGAACCGCGAAGGCCTCGACGAACGGCCCGACGTCGACGATGGCGGCGAGGTCGGAGCCGAGGAAGAAGTACAGGTATAGGGGGAGCAGCGCCGTCTGCGCGATGAGCAGAACCGGTGTGGCCGCCAGGAGGCGGCGACTGTCGGCGCCGGCCAGTCCACTGAACACGACCACGTAGTCGATGCAGGGACACAGGAGAACGAGGAGGGCGCCGATGCGCACAGACTGGTCGCTGGGGAGGAATTCGGCCAGTACCGCTACGACGAGGGGAACGATGAGGAAGTTGAGCGCGAGCAGAATCGCGATGAAGCGCCCGTTCTTGATCGCCGTCAGCAGCGCCGCGGCCGGCACCTGCAGGAAGGTGACATACAGCAGCGCGGCGAGAGTCGGATTGATCGCGTGGGCCAGCGTCGGCGCGGCGTCGGGCAATGTGATTCCGACGATGCCGCCCGCACCGATCGCGACGAGGTAGAGGGGGACTTGACGTCGTTCCATACGCTCGGCGACGGTCGGCACGGTTGAAGCATAGTTGGCCCGATCTCAGACGTCGCGCACCCGCAACGCCACGGCCGCACCGATGACGCCGATCGCGGTCCAGGAGGCGAACACAACCGCGCCGGTGGTGGGCGAGAGTTGGCTCGACGTCGGCGCGAATGTCGTGAACGACGCTGCCGCGTTGGACGGCAGGTAGTTCAGCGCCGACGACCAGCTATGCGGCAGAAGGACTTTCGCGATGACCGGTACCACGATCAGCGTTGCGGTCAGCATGCCGATCGCGGCGCCCAACGAGCGCAGAAGAACGCCGAGTGCGATGCCGATGACGCCGACTCCCGTGATGTAGAGGGCGGTGCCGAGGACTGCGCGGATGGCCGACGGGTCGGTGAGCGAGGCGATGTCGACGGCTTTGGACTGCAGCACGACACTGCCCGCGAGGTAGGCGATCACCGTGGCGGCGGCCGACGTCGGCAGGACGAAGGCGATGAACGCGGCGAACTTCGCCCACAGCACCGGCAGACGCGTCGGCACCGCGGCCAGCGTCGTGCGGATCATCGACGTGCTGAACTCACGCGACCCCGTCACGACACCGAACACCCCGACGATCAGCATGGCCAGCATCGACCCGTTCAGGACGACGGCCACGGTGTCCGTCGACTGGGCACTGGTTGATGTGGCGGCGGCACTGATTACCGCGATGCCGACCAGCGAGGCGAACACCGACGCGAGCGTGACCCAGGTCGAGGTCAGCGTGGTCAGTTTGAGTCGCTCGGAGCGCAGGACGCGGCGGAACGTCGTCGAGCGATTCGTCGGAGCGGGTGTGGGTGTGGTCTCGTGCACGGTCGTCGGCCTGCGTCGGGTAATCGTGGTCATGCCGCGTTCTCCAAGACAGTTGGGCGGGCCCGATGCTCGGCGGCGTCGCCGGTGAGCGCCATGTACGCCTCCTCCAGCGACGGTTGTCTGGCGGTCAGACTGTGCAGAACGATGTTGTGCGCCAACGAGATCGCGCCGATGGCCGCGGCGGGACGCCCCACGACGCCGAGCGTCACGTCGTCGATCTTCGTGATCGTGACGTCGTCGGCGGCGAGGACCTCGGCGAGCAGGTTCGCACGCGGTGTGCTCACCTCGACGTGACCGGTGGAGGCCTGATCGATGAAGTCGGTCATGGCGACGTCGGCGAGGAGACGGCCGCGGCCGATGATGATCAGGTGGTCTGCGGTGAGTTCCATCTCGCTCATCAGATGCGACGACAGGAACACCGCCCGCCCGTCGTCGGCAAGTGTCCGCAGAAATGTTCGGAGCCAACGGATTCCGTCGGGGTCGAGGCCGTTGACGGGTTCGTCGAGGAGGACCACGGCGGGGTCGGCGAGCAGCGCCGCCGCGATGCCGAGTCGCTGACCCATGCCGAGTGAGAAGGAGCCGGCGGCTTGGTCGGCGACATCGGACAGTCCCACCGTCGCTAGCACGTCGTCGACCCGTCGGTCGTCGACGCCGATGAGTGCGCCCAATTGCCGCAGATGATTTCGCGCGCTGCGGCCCTTGTCGACGGCCCTGGCGTCGAGCAGTGCGCCGATTTCGGCCATGGGCGCGGGCGAGTCACGAAGGCGGCGGCCGTTGATGAGGACCGTGCCCGACGTCGGCTGGTCGAGGCCGAGGATCATCCGCATCGTCGTCGATTTTCCGGCGCCGTTGGGGCCGAGGAATCCGGTGATCATGCCTGGTCGCACGGTGAAGGTGACGTCGTCGACGGCGAGCGACTTTCCGTAACGTTTGCAGAGATGGTCGACTTCGATCATGGGCTGTCCTCGCTGCCGGTGTCGGTGATATAGACAGTCTCCGGCGCCGACCTTGGCATTCGCTGTCCGTCGGGTGCGGTGTCGGTGGGAGTGTTTCCGACGCTGTCGGGACTGCGTTTCAGCCGCGGCCCATCCCATAGAACTCGGCATTCGGCCGGATGTCGGCGGCATTGGCGATGCGATTGGAGAATCCGAAGAATCCGGATATCGACGCGATGTCCCAGGCATCCTCCTCGGTGAAGCCGTGCTGTTGAAGAATGGCGTAATCGGCGTCGTTGACGTCGTAGGCGGCTTGGGAGACTTTCACGGCGAAGTCGAGCATTGCGCGTTGTCGTGGGGTTATGTCGGCTTTGCGGTAATTGGACGATATCTGGTCGGCGATGAGTGGATTCTTGGCACGAATTCGCAGGATGGCGCCGTGCGCCACCACGCAATACTGGCATTGATTGGGACTCGAAGTAGCTACGACGATCATCTCGCGCTCGGCTTTGGTCAAGTTGCCCGGCTTGTCCATCAAAGCGTCGTGGTAGGCGAGGAATGCCCGGAATTCATCCGGGCGTCGAGCCAGCACCAGGAAGACATTCGGAATGAAGCCGGACTTCTCCTGCACTTCCAGGATGCGGGCGCGGACATCGTCGGGAACGTCGGCGAGGTCGGGGATGGAGAAGCGGCTGATGGGGAGCTCGGTCATGGTGTGATCCTGTTCTCGGCGGCGTTGGCGTCGACTTCGACTGTGCCACACGGGCATTGGCTCAGTCGCGGAATGGTGCGGTCGGGCTAGGGCACCGATTCGCTTATCGACGTGCCGGTGAGAATGATCGCCGCACTCAGCGCGAGCAGGGGCAGGACGCACCATGCGGCGATCGTGTAGCCGTGCTGGCCGGGAAAGATCGCCGCGGTCGGAGTGGCGGCGGCGAGCAGTTGCCCGGCCAGTGCGCTGCCGATGCTGAAACCGACGGTTCGGACGATCTGGTTGATGGCTAAGACGCTGGCGGTCTCCGCGCGAGGCACGGCGTCGAGCACCAGTCTGGGCATGATCGCCGACGCACCGCCGACCCCGAACCCGAGGACTGCCATGGCGGCCAGCGTCGCGGCGAGTGATACGGGTGCGATGGCGAAGACGGTAGCGGCGACGATGACGAAGCCGGCGTAGACGGTGAACGTCGCTTGCGCGGTGGTCCGGGCGGCGAGCTGCGGAGTGAGTCGCCCGCCGACGAAGCCCAGCACGGAGAAGGGGATGAGTGCCGCACCTGCGACCACTCCCGAGAGCCCGAATCCGTAGCCCGCGTCGACCGGGGTCTGCACATAACGGGTAAGAAGCGAGAACAGCAGGTACATTCCCGCGCCGGCGGTGAGCATCGCGGCGTTCGCGCGAAGCACACCGCCACGCATGAACAGACGGAGATCAACGAGGGGAGCCGTGGCGCGACGCTCGACGATGACCCAGAACGTCAATGTCGCAGCTGTGAGAACGACCACCGAAATTCCCAGGTAGGGCGTCTGCCAGACCGCCGGCTGGGCGACGGCGAGCAGGATGCCCAGTATGCCGAGCCCGAGCAGAAGCGCTCCGGGGACGTCGAGTCTGGGCGTCGGTCGGGGAGTGTCGGCGGGCACGGTCCGCCATGCGATCGCAACGGCGGTCAGCGACAGCAGAAATCCGACGGAATAGGCGACGCGGAGTCCGGCGACCTGGTCGAGCAACCCCATCAGCGGATAGGCCACGCCGATTCCAACGGTGCCGGCCACCGAAATCGTGGCGATGACCGACTGTGCGCGTTCAGTCGGCAGATAGTCGCGCGCGATGCTCATCAGCAGCGCAATGACGCCGAGTCCCAGCCCTTGGAGCGCCCGGCCGAACAGCAGCACCCCGAACGGCAGTGGGATCGCGGTGAGGAGTCCGCCGAGCGCGACGAGTGCCAGGGTGACCAGGACCGTCGAACGCCGGTGTGAGCCGCTCCCGAGTCGGCCCAGAACGGGCGCGGAGACGGCGCCCGCGAACAGCGTCGCGGTGAGCGTCCATTGCGCGGCGTCGAGCCGTATGTGCAGGTCGAGCGCTACCGATGTGATGAGCGGCGCGCCGACACCGCCGATCACCGCACCCAGAAACGCCACTGTCACGAGCGCTGGGCCGAGGTGCCGGGTAGGGGAGCCGACCGTCGGGCCGGTCCTCATCGGTTCGTCCTCATCGGTTCGTGTCGGTGGTGATGTGTTCGAACAACCCGGTGTTGATTCGGGTGCGAACCCCGCGGGCCCAGTCGTCGGCGAGGTCTTCGACGTCGAGCGCGGCTCCCGCGTTGAGCAACATGCCGAATGCGAGGAATGACTTGACGGTCACCGGGTCGAGCCCGGTGGCCTGGGCGACGGCGTCCCACATCGCGGCGAAACTGGCTCGCACGGCATCGCGAACCTCGACGTCGCCGCATGCGGCGAGCCCCTGCAGCTGAAGGAGAAGCTGCGTTCGGTCGGTGAGCAGGTCGTAGTATTGGCCGCCCATCAGTGCGAGCGCGTGCAGACCCGTCTGATCGTCGGCGGCGGTCACCATCGCGTCGGTGAGGCGTGCGAACGCGGCGCCCACCAGTTCGAGGAACAGTGCCTTCTTGGTGCCGAACATCCGAAAGATGTACGCCTGGGTGATCCCTGCCGAGCGAGCGATCGTCTCCGTCGACGCCCCATGCAGTCCGTGCGCGGCGAACTCGTCCGCGGCGAACTTCAAGACTTGCGCGCGTCGCTCGACGCCGCTCATGCGTACCGCCATGCATCGAGCTTAAGTTACTAGTTACTAACTATCAACTTAGGTCACGGCTTGCTCGCGGATATCCGTCGACGTCGCAGTCGAGCACGGTAGATTGGCAGTCCCGAGTGAGAGGAAGCGACGATGCCGTTGTGCACCAGTCCGGCCACGGTTCGAGCCGCAGCCGTCGCAATCGCGGTCGGAGCCGGAGTTCTGTTCGGAGCGGCTGGCCACGCCTCGGCCGACGTCAAACCAGGCACGTACACGTCGACGACGCTGGTGGGCGGGACCGTCTTGTTGCAGCGTGACGGGCATGTCGAGGGGCACGATCTCGTCCTGATCGGGCGATATCCGATTCATTCGACGCCGAATGGGGGATGGGTGGATCTCTTTCCGGGCCACCGCGTCTTCATGATCAGCGACGGACACGGCGGCTATGCGGGCCCGGCGTATTTGAACGGCGTGGTGATCGGGTCGATCAAGTTGACGCCGCATCGGTGATCGATGTCCGACGCCGATTGAAGTCGACCTGTTGAATAAGGCTCTGCCCGGCGTCGACACTGCGACCGGTTCGAGCGCGATCGGGCGCAAATCACCGGCTTGCGACGGTCCGGCCGCTACGGTGTAACCACTGTCACGTCCCACTGTCACGTCCCACTGTCACGTCCCACAAAGGAATTGCATGAGTGAGAGCTATCGGAGTCGCGCTGCCGGCGTCGTCGTCGGATTGGCCGCCATCACCGTCGTCGCAGCCGGTTGTAGCAGCGACAAGACCGGCGATGCGACGTCGTCAGCTGCAACGTCTTCGGCCGCGACGTCGGCCCAGTCGGTCACGAGCAGCGTCGTCACGGAGACCTCCTCGATGTCGACGTCGGCGACGGCTTCGCCATCGTCGAACGTCGCTGCGGCCGACAGCGTGACGCTCACCGGCGTCAACGGTCATCAAGTGACATTGACCGGGCCGATTGCGGTGAAGTATTCCGCAGCGACTGCCGCACAGAAGAAGGATCTGGGCAAGCCGCTCGACGGCGATCACAACGCCGGTACGCGCGATAGCGGCGTGGTGTTTCAACAATTCAAAGGCGGGGTCATCGTCGCTGAGAACAACAAGGCGGGTACCCCGGCCTACATCACCTGGGGCAAGATTCGCGACGCATGGAATGTCGAGCGCGCTGCGGACGGAAAGCCGATATCGGACGGTACCGGTAAGAATGGTTCCGCCGGGCCACTCGGTATTCCGACCAGTGACGAAATGACGGTCGGCGATAGGAAAGTGACCACGTTTACGCACGGCAAGGTGACTTTCAATACCAACACCGGCAAGGTCACCGTCATGGTCAATGGCAAGGAAGTTCCCGCTGGCGTGTAGTCAGCCGCCTTCATGTGACGACGAAAACCGATTGACGTTCGCCGTACGCGTTGAACTGGGCCGATGCTGCGGACCCACCTTCCGCTACTGGACGCCGGCGACGTGCTGCTGGTCCGGTGTCGCGCTTTAAAGAGTTGTATGATGTTGCGTTCTTCTGCCGGTTGAGCGAGCGGAGCGAGTCGAAACCCTGCCGGCCGGGCGATGACGAAACCCGCAGCTTCACAGTGGTTTCGACTCGGCTTCGCCTGGCTCAACCACCAGGATGCGGCGAAGCAGGGTGCGCGTAAAATATCAATACCGTTAGGAACGACACGTCACTGGTGCAGTCGGTGGCTTCGGATCAGCTGATTCCGCTGATAACGACGGTCCCGAGCACGGGCCGCCACGATGACGCGCTCGCGTTCATCGCCAGGCAGCGTCGCAGAGTTCTTGCGGGCGAGGGCTATTCATTCGCGATCGCCGACCGAGGGACCTCGGCCAGATCGGATTGTGGCTGCGCGACATCGGGCACGGACGTGCCGACATCGACAGTGACGTGATGGTTGACAAGCTAACCGCGGTACGACGGTCGAACGTTCAGACACGTGTCGGCCGTCTGACATCTGAACAGCTCATTGAAGTCGAACGCTCCTTGATGGCGTTTCTAGGACTCGCGCGATGACGTGATGCGCAGTCGCGTACGGCATGGGTTGGAGTGGTGGGGGCGTCATCCGACAGACAAATTTCGTTGCTGCGCAACGCAATATGCAGTGGTTTACTGGTAACCCTGCATATTCGATTGCTGCATATTCACAACCAGTGCACATCCCGTCCGGGGGGCTTGGGGTGGCATGTGTAGTTCCGCCATGGACTGCGCCAGCGAGACGCCTGTAGGCGCAGCTGTCTGTCCCGGCCAATACGTCCGAATCGTCTTGCGGTTCGCATGCAGTCCGGTAATGTCCAGTGGGCTGGGTTGAGCCCGACGGCGCCCCATGTGCCCGAGGGTCTGACGCTCTTAGCGCTGATCGTGCTAGCGACGCTGTTTGAACTCTGTACGGAAGGCTCTGCCTTTGGGTGGGTCTGCAACACAGGAAGGACGGTGATCAGTATGGCTCGTAATGTGGCTGGGAAGGTGTCCACCTCGACTGCGCGCGTGCTCTCGTCGGTACTTACCGGCGTCGCAGCCACGATCGCAGCGTCAGGCTGAGCCCAGCTCGCACTTGGCGGTCACGGCGATGCGGCACACTCGCTCGTTATCACAGTTTCGGGATCGACCGTCAGAGTCTCGTGGAGTGGAATGCAAGCTACGTTCAGGTAGCGGGTGTTCGGCTCCCACGTCAACCGTCCTCGTCCTCGTGCGCAGCCTCCAGGATCTGAGCAGCTGGGTCCTTGGATGCGTCGTCTTGATACTCGAGGCGTTCCTTTTCGCCTAGGGCTTGAATCGCTTTGCGAAATTCCGAGAAGTCATGTACTGCTGGCGAGGAAGAGTCGTTCAGCTCGTAAACTCTTCTGATCTCACCAATTTGACGTGTAGCCTCATCAATCCAGTCACTGGAGGCGAAAGCATCTGTGAGTTCACGTAACAAGCGGGTCGCTTCGCGTTTGGAAATACCCTTCTTGTGATTTCTTAGAAAGTTTTTGACGGCACGTTTGACCTTGTCGTCGCTGCGGCTTTGATTCTCTTCAACTGCAGCGCGATCCAGCACCGAGGAGAGATGCGAAAGCAGTTTCTCGAACCGGTGACGGAGGGCATCAGCTCCAGGAACAGTCGGTGCGGTGTCGAGTAGAAGAAGTAGCTCTCGAGCCAATCCGACCTTCTCGATATGTTCACCCGGAAACGACTCTCGGTACGCTGAGTCGAGCGCATCCCATACTGATTTGCCTTCTGATACAGCGGTTTCGATCGATGATAGGGGAAATGCAGTCCGATCTATATCGGCGATCCCAACGAAGCGGGTGAGATGCGAGAGAGCTGCTCTATGCGCGAGCTCCAAAGGAATCAGATCCTCGATCTCCAATACATTGACACCCGGATCAAATTCAAGGCCAGAGGCCGTTGCCCATTGGTCCAGTCGCACGATGTACTCTTCCCGTAGGACTCGCTTCTTTCGTGCTTCTCCTCGCTTAAGAACCTTTTCGGCATCCCTACCTGATTCATCTCCATCGAGGAGTGCAACGCATGGGGGCTTGATTGTGTCTCGTCCGCGTGCCAAATACACCAAGTACGGAATTCCGTCGGCCCCGCCAGCGGCCACGATGGTTACTTCGTTTAGGTTGAGAACGCCAACTCCGGTACCGCTTCGTTCCGACAAGTGGGAAGAGAGACCGGCTATCAGAACCTGATCCGCGAGCCCTTCGACAAATAGGTTCTGTCCTCCGATGAATGCCGTCTCGGCTACATGCGTACCGAGCGAGGAACGTAGTGGCTCGTACCTGTTGTTCGCGGCGTCGTTCACAACTCGCGTCCCTTCGTCCTCCGCTCCTTTGTCGAGAACGCGAATTCTTTGAGGAGAATTCTTGTCGATTAGGAATGGTGAGTGAGTGACGTAGACAACCTGGCTACCGGGTTTTCCGTCCTCCGGTTCTGCATATTCTTGCAGAACTCGGAGGAGATCTTGCTGGCCAACGCTGGATAGGAACGCGTCGGGTTCATCAAGCAGCAGAATGTCTGGGCTAGTCTGGGTCAATCGGTGTGCCGCGAGTTGGACGAAATAGCTTAGAAAATAGCGCAGTCCCTGGCTCCGCTCACCGAAGGAATAAGTCGATCCGGTCCGATCTCTAATCGTGAAGGCCAGTTCGTGCTCTCGTGCCTCAAGAATTAGGTCGAACTCACGGTCTTGAGTCCACCACCGTTGAACATTGAGATTGTCGCGGATCGCAGTGTTCATGGCACCAACAACTGCCTCGACTTGACCCTCGCGACCCGATGCCAGTGCTTCATTTAGCTCGGTGAATGCACGCGGATCGATGCGCGCCGCGTCGATCAGAAGCATCCGAGCCAGTTCAAACTCCGCGCGGCGACGACGTTCAGCTTCTTCTGTGGCCTCGTCCTGCACAGTTGCGAGGCTCGGCGCGATTAGCTCCGCAACTTCCGCTTCGGTTGGGTCATTCAAGCCAAAGAGCTTGTCGAGGATACCCACGCGCTGTCGACGATCGTGCAGGCGCGTTCGTTTCTTGCCGATGAGTTCTGCGATCGACACACTGTCCGGGATTGCGACTCCCGTCTGTAGGGAGAAGGTATCTGGGAGTGTCGCTGCCAGCTTATTAATCTGGCTGGTCGACAACTTCATGCGCGTACCATCAACAACAACAAAAGCGTCCCCAGATCCAGGGCGGTACAGTGTAAACTCGCGTGCATCGGCAAGTGGTGATACGCCAGCGATCTGTTCCGATTCATCGAGTTTGAACGTTACTCCAAACTCAGGAAGGCGAATCTGATCCGCCTGCACCGAGTATTCACTACTGTATCTACAGAAGTCCTCGCGATGAATATTGTTTCCTGTCAGTCCTGCCTTAATTGCGGCTAATAACTGACTCTTTCCTGATTCATTAGCACCGACGACCGCAGTGATATCCGGCTCAAGGGGGATCCGTACGAACGGATACCAGGGGTCTTCTTCTTCCCAACTCTCGGGCTTGCACGAGTCGCGAGCACTTCTTTCGAAATCAAAGTTGAACGAACGAAAGAACCGGATATCAACCCGAGTAAGCTTCATATTGTCCTCCTCAGTGTTTCCGTCGAATGTAAAACGCGGCCGTGATGTCAGTAGTACTCACGCACATATCCGAGTGCCTTCTCGAAGACATCGTTATCGCGGATCTTGAACTGTACGTAAAGTGTCTTTCGCAGCGCCTCGCGCACTTCCTGATCACCACGAATGGTGGATTGCCAATCTTCGAAGCGTACGCCAATGATTCATCGGATGCATCATCAAGTCAAGGCTCCAGGTCAGCGAGTCGCGCGCAGCGCCCGCCAGCGGCGTTTCGGGCGTCGCGCGTGGGCCGCGAGACAGCTGATCGCGACGGGAACCCGTTGATGGACAGGGGTTTTGAGGGATTGATGGTAGGGACGTGTCGCAGTCGAGCCATGATTCATCTATTGCAATATGCAGTGGTTTACTTAACATAATGTATGTTATCGGCATAGAACGAAGACCGCCAGACGCTGGTCGGAACAGTTCGACCTACTATCAACGGGAGTAGCGGATCTCGCACTCATGGCGAGAGGACGACTATGACAGATCGCATGGCGCCGCCTAAACGGGTGGACCCGCGCGGTCTGCTCAGCGAGTGGGCGAACACATCCGACGAGTGGGTGCGCTACATCGTAAGGTACGTCCTCAATGGCGGCGGGCCGCTCGGAAGTGAGGACCAATCCGGAGCGTACGCCCTGTTTCGTCAGGAGAAGGCCTTCGATACTCGCGAACTCCCCACGGAGGAGCCGCTCGTCACCCTCGAACGAGAGGATGAGGTGATCGAGCCGCTGACCCTTACCTCGCTCTCCGATGTCGTTGGTGTTAACGCCTTGGTAGAGGGCGGAGTCATCGAGCCACATGCTGGCCTGACGATTCTGTTCGGAGAGAACGGCACAGGCAAGACGGGGTACTCCCGCATCTTCAAAGCCCTCGCGGCGAGCCGCACTGCCGATGTGATCCTCGGAGACATCGAAGCGGCATCGCCGCAGTCCCAATCAGCGCTTGTCGGCTACACGCTCGGCACTGCGCCGAAGACCTACACCTGGACCGGACAACAGGGCGTCGCGCCCTTCACCAGGATGTCCATCTTCGACAGCCCTTCTGTCAGCTTCCACGTCGATGACGACCTTGAGTACGTCTACGTGCCAGCAGCCCTGGCACTGTTCAATCACGTCATCGCAGGCATCAAGTCGGTACAAGCCCACATCGACCAGGCCGTCGAAAGCCTACGATCTGGGTCCACAGGGCTTCTGTCTCACTTCCCGCGCACCGCCGTGGTTTACCCGCTCATCGAGACGCTGGGGGCATCCACTGATCTGGAATACCTGAGGTCGCTCGCCGACTCCGATCCAGACGTCGACACGCGTATCGGCGACTTGCGCCGCACAGTCGCCGCGCTGGAGGCTGACACCATCAGCGCTGAGATCAAACTGCAACAGCGAGTCGAACGCGTCTTCACGCAAGCTTCCAATGCGGCCACCGTGATGGCTGACTTCAACGTGGAGGCATACGGCCACGAACGCGACATCCTTCACGGACTTCATGGGGACTACCGCGCCTTCCGAACCGCCCTGTTCGAGGCAGCCGACCTACCGGCCGCGCAAGATGACACCTGGAGCACGTTCATCGAGGCCGGCGAGGCATACCAAGCACATCTCATCGCGGTCGGAGCACACGACGCCGATCGGTGTCTGTATTGCCGGCAGCCACTGAATGAAGCGGCGCGATCCCTGATCGGCAAGTACTCCGAATACCTCGAAGACAAGATCACCACTGACATCGCGGCTTCAAAGGCGCGGCTTCTCGCAATTATAGAATCGGTCACGTCGATCCAGGTCAACGACGTTTCTACCTTCGCCGACGAGTACGCAGACAGCGAGGACAAGCCCCATTTCCATGTTGAACTCGACCGGACCCTGAGGGTCATCGCAGAGCTGACCAAGCAGCTTCTCTCCGCTTCCGCTGTGAACACAACGCTGACCGAACACGCCGGTACAGATGCGATAGCGCTCGGTTCGGCATTGGAGACCACCAAGAGAACCCTCGGCGAACTGAGGGCACAGGCAGCTACGCGGGCTGACACATTGGCCGAGAAGAAGAAGGAGCTTGTCGAGCTAGAAGCAGCGGCGGAACTGACGAAGTCGTGGACCCTCATCGAGTCACACGTCAGCGACGCCAAGCAAGCTGACCGGCTCACGCTGCTCGCCAAACCTATGCCTGGGCTCCTACGCGCTGTAACCGGACTGGCCAAGACCGCAAGTGACCAGATGATCAACGAGAGCTTCGACGCGCTCTTCAACGAAGAGTGCGCGGCACTCCGCGCGCCCGCGCTGCACGTGGAGTTCGTCGGCCGTCAAGGGCGCGCACAACGCCGCAAGATCCTCGGCGGGAAACACAAACCGTCCAAGGTGCTATCTGAAGGAGAGCAGAAGGTCCTCGCAATAGCGGACTTCCTCGCTGAAGCGCGCCTCGCCGGAATCTCCGCGCCGGTCATTTTCGATGATCCTGTCTCAAGCCTCGATCATCGCCGCATCAACGAAGTCGCGCAGCGCGTCGCGTCGCTCGCCGACACGACACAGGTCATCGTCTTCACCCACGACATCTTTTTCGCGAGCACGCTGCTATTGCTCATGGAGGCGAGCAAGCGCTGCTCCTACTTCCAGATCACCGATGAAGACGGCAAAGGGAAGGTCGCCCGAGCGACGGGTCCCCGCTGGGATAGCTTGAACAACATTAAGAAGAACATCAACGAGACCATCCAGGCGGCGAAGTCACAGGACGGCGATGCCCGGGCGGCCCTGGTCCGCACAGGCTACGACTGGGTGCGTGCGTGGTGCGAGGTCTTCACTGAGACTGAGTTGCTTCAGGGCGTCACCCAGCGCTACCAACCCAACGTGCGCATGACCAACTTGCCCAAGATCAGGTCCAAAGCACTCCCATCCGCAATCAACAGTGTGAACCGCATCTTCGAGGAAGCATGTCGGTACATTGACGGCCACTCACAGCCCTTGCCTAGCCTCGGGGTCAGCCCCACACTCGTCGGACTCGAAGCCCACTGGGCGGAATTGACCGAAGCGCGATCCGCGTACAACGCGGCATTGGAGTAGTCCTCCTCAAACCTCACTCGGGAATCGACTCTGTCTAGAACGGGTCTCCCGCTACTCGGCTCATTTCAACTCGTCTCGTTACCAGTCTTGCAAGGACAAGTCCAAACAGATGGTCAGGAATTGTTGTGAATGATCACCGAGATTGGCGAGTCTACATCTTTCTGGCGAAGTCCGCTGCTAACGTGGCGAGGCTTGACAACATGAAGCTTCTCATTGGCATACGTGGTGGAGGCGCAACACTTCCCAGAATTGAGCTACAGGAATTTTAAGTCATTGTCTATGAGGGCTTTGGCCGATATTGCGTTCAGTCGATCGAGCTATTAGCGGTTACCTCTCGCTGGCGGCCGACCTCCAATTATGTCGCATTGATGTATTGTGATCGCCAAAGCCTTCCGCGGAGGGCGCCATATCGTCTGCGGAATTTCAAAGCTCCTCAACGTGAGTGGGCCTCCACCCCAACAGCAAGTCTAAGTCAGACCGGTGGACGAGGCGACTATGTTCGTTGTCGACTTCTCGTTCGTTGCTCGCCAGTCCGATGAGTTGGTCCCGAGTGTCTGGTCGTCGGCGACGGTATCCGTCGCGGCGTCCTTGGTGTCTCTTTAGGTGCAGGATCGTTGTCCTCCGAACATAGCTTGTCCCGCTACTCACCTCGGGTGACAGCATTGCGTACCGAGGCGTATCGGTCCGCCTTGAGTGTGGCGATGATTGGCTCAAATACTGGATTTGATTGTTGGGCTGTGACCGCGGCGGCGAGTTCGCGTCGTACAGCGGTGATGGGATCTGAGCTGAGGAATTCACCGATGGCATCGTTACGCGAGGGCGATTGCGCCCACAGCCTTGCGGCGGCCATGCGGACAGATGGTTGAGCGTTAAGCGCGAGTTCATTGACGAGGTCGTATGCCTCGGCCGTCATCGCCGTATGGGCGGTGAGGTCAGCGATCCGCGGCTCTGTTGCCGTGATCCGTATCTGGCCCCGGAGACGGTGAAGTACGGCGGCCGCTTCATTGGCGTTGCTGCTTGCTTCAGCGGCCGTTAGTAACATCATGGCTTGGAAGGTTGTGCCACCATCGCCAAATTTGAAGCGCGCGAGAGGATCTTGATAGTTGGCTCGTTCGATGAGGTCGAAGGCGCTGAACTGTGGGGAGTCGAACTGTTCGATGCACGCGTTGAAAATGAGCTCCCTTTCTGGAGATTCGAGATGGGAGATCAAGCATCCGGCCGCGATGGCGGCATCGATGCGTTCTTCCGCTGACATGTATGTATTCCGGATTCGACTGATTAAGTGATTGAGCCATGGTTGCAGGAACGAGGCTATGTCTGCACCATCTCCCGCGGTGACGTTGGCTATGAGCGCGACACTTGCTTCAGTACATTGCCGTCCACCGAAGTATGTGTTCTTGGGTATGTTGAGTGGCTCCTCCATCAACTTCTCGATGCGTTCGCGCGCGTAGGCCGCGGCAGGAGGTGTCGCCACCTGCCAGCGTGCGAGTATACGTCCTGCGGTGGCATTGTCTTCTTCGCGTGCAATGCGTTCGATACGCTCGCGTATGTCAGCGACATCGCCGAGAAATGTTGTGATGCGGGACTCTGTATGTCCTACGTCCTGCCTGAGCATTTCAAGAAGTTGCGTTATGGCGTCATTCCTGAGCGTTGGGTGATGCTGGGTGACTACGATGAAGTAGTTGAGTAGTTCATCGTCGATATAGCGGTAGTGATTGATTTCTCGGGGTACGAGTTTGGTCGCGGCGTCGAATATGTCGAGAGCGGCGGTTTCGGGCAGTCGTTGCCCGAGTGAGCTCATCGCCTTGAGCGCCGCGATAGCGTCGTCGGCATCGATCGAACTTGTTGGGTCAGTGGCTCTAAGAAACAGCTCAGTGAGTGCGGTCGCGACGGTGACAACCTCTATATCGGGCAGTAGATCAGTGGTCGCGGCAATGACTTCCGCTGCGGCTGCGCGGCGCGATTCAGACGGCGATGAGAACTGCTCAGTCACATCGAGAAACTCGTCCAGTGAGTCCGCGGCTTGACCAGCCAGCTTCCGACTGCCCAGGTTGATGTACTGGCGGACTGCGGAGACGTGGCGATCTGCTGACTGGAGAGCACGGGCATAGTTGCGTCGAGCGTAGCCCTCGTCGCGTTCGGCTCCGTTGATACGTTCGAGTCGCAACCAGTGGTGGGCCCAGCGCACGGCATTGGGTACGTCGTTATTGGCGATGTTGTCGAGAGTATTGATGTTCGCCTCGCTCGCTCCGCTGATGAGTTGGTCGCGATTCGTTGTTGCTCGGGCCCCGGCCATCGCCCGAGTGGCGAGAGTGTTCGGGCCGAACAGCGGATTCACTTGAGTTACAGAAGCGATGCTGCGCAGCGCTTTGCGGACGTCTCCCCCATAGCCCGCGTGCCACCCATGCATCACCGCTCGTCGATAGGCGTTGATCGCCGAGGTGTCGTCGCCCACATATGCGCACGCGCGTCCGAAACGGCGTTCAACCAATGCACGGACCCCGTCGTTGGTGAAGGATTCGTCGCGCAGTGATTCGTACGCATCGCGCGGGGAGGCCCCGACCATTATCGCTAAGTCGGCGACCGCGCATCGCAGCCGAACTCGTTCGGCACCGATGAGCTGATCTGGAAGCTTCCGAAGCGTCGCGAGCAAGGTTGCGTGGTCGTCCCGGTCATCTTCATCGGTGAGGATTTGCTCAGCGACGAGGAGCCCGACGCGAGCGCAATGCGGCGAAGAGTGCTCGATGAGCTTGGTCAGGGTCTCGATAGCTTCCGTGACCTCGTAGCCGCGCTCGAACCAGTTGGCGCACGCGCGTACCAGTGAAACAGCCGACTGGGCGCCTCCCGTTTGCTCGGCGTCGAGCTTACCGGCGAGCCGGTCAGTTTCGCGTAGCGATTCCACGACAGGCGAACAAGATTCAATCTCATCGACGGCGGCTTCGAGCGCCAGATTGAACGCGTGACTGTAGTCGCCAGCAGTCTCGTAAGCGCTGATGGCCTGGAATGCGATGGCCTCTGCCAGGGGTAGTGCACGTTCACGTAGCGTGTTCGCAATGCGAATGTAGGTCTCTGCGGCGCTTGCTGCAGCAGCAGCGGCGTCGTCCGGGGCCGAGGTCAGTATTAGTGTCGCGCGGTCAAACGCCTCACGTTCGCCGATTACTGCGAGTGGGTCATCAAGCAGTCCCGCGGCATCCCCGATCCCGGCGTGAGGCGCCAGCGTATAGTGACAGAACGTTTCGGCCCAGTACGGCCCAAAGTAGCCCGCCACGATGGCGCCGAAGAAGCGCAGGTCGCGCGATAATGCGTGAGAATCGATAAGGCGGACCTGTAGAGTGCCGTCGAACTCGCCCTTGAGCGCTTCGAGCTTATTGGCGATTGCGGTGTCGTCGTTGGGCCAGGACGTGACGAGGACGAACTCTTCGGCATCCGGGAACGGTCGAGCAACCGGAATCCGTTTGCCGGCCTTGCCTCGTGTGGGACTTGCATATTCTCGAACGGCGGTCTCTAGCGCTTCAGCAGTCAATTCGTCGATCCGCCGGACTTGGTACACGATCTGCCGAGCGCCTTTCCACCCGACTATGTCCAGACCGCCCTGCCACTGACCTGACCGGCCGTATGCGTGGACCTCGTCCAGTTGATAAACCGACTGAGCAACATCAGCTACGAGCCGTTCGAACACAAGCGGGTCCATCGCTGTGAACGGCAGCAACGGAGCCCCCGGAGTCGGTGTCGGCATCGCTTCCGGCTCTGGACGTCGAGCGAAGACGTCGCCCAATAGGTCTGGTCCCGGACCGTCAGCGGTTCCGGCGTCCGCATCGTGTTCGTCAGTCAAAGCAACCCCGTCCGCACACCGATTGGAAGTCGATCTAATTCAAACGTACCGAGTGGTCCTGGCGTGGCTTGCGACTGTCACCGCACTCCCGCGGTGGAGGTCGATCCTCCCGCTCTGTCCTGGGACGATTCCGAGTCGTACGCTGAAGCTAGTGCGTCTGCCCCGTGAGTTCTGCTGGCCGTCGCCGAGACACTACGCCGAGGCAAACGAATAGAGCCCTTTCGCTTCCGCGACACCACACGCCGCAGCCGTACTGCGTCGATGAAGCTGGCTATTGGTCACGTTCGACAACGTCGGTCTACCGGAGTCACCGAGAGTACCGTCCGCCCCAGGGAGATTTAGATGTCCTCTACCCAGACAAACGTTGAAGCAATCGATCTAATTTTCGGAGGCAAAATCGCCGGACTTGCCGCGCTCTACGCGCCTAGAGGGATCTCTGCCAAAGTCGGGTTCCACATCGCTCGACAGCTCGCCCGCGCCGTCACCTGGCAGTCAGATGTACATGTGGCCGCGAGCGACTACGATGACGCCGAACTCCGAGATCAATTCGGCAGTGACCCGGACGTTCGTTGGTCCACTATCGACCACGGCTTTCGGGACCTCGCTGAGGTTGTGGAACGCACGAGCGAAGGGTTTGTGATCTTGGACAGCATTGACGCCCTCGAGATGCTATCCAACATCTCGCGTGTCAGCGGTCCCCAGTACCGCGAACTACGGAGCATCCGAGCCATGGCCCGAGAACGCGGCACCATGGTCCTCGGGTGCGGCACCTGGGACTTCGACCATAAACGACCTGTAGGTACCTCGTTGTGGCCGAGACTCGTCCGCGACTACTACGTCCTCCATCCATTTTCCGCCGTCCACGGTGAGTACGGGGTCGAGTCACGAGCAGCCTCAGCATCAAGCGACGCGTCCAGATCGGAAGTTAGGATGTGGATCGATCCGTGCACTGTTACGCGGATGCCTATCGATCCCTCACCCGAGTCACATGCCTATCTGAAGGTGACCTTCCAAAAGAGGCCTTGACGACGCATGAAGTTCCGACCGCTCCGTGAACCCGTCAGCATCAATGGCGAGCCTCTGGTCAGATCACCTGACATTCGCCACTCCCCTGCGCGTTCACATCATTGTGTCCGATTCGGAACTTGTTGACGGCAATCCGGCAAGACGTGTCAGCGGTGCGATGCAGAGGTCGCGTTGCACAACGGGGATGCCGGCCCACGCCAGGCGGTCTGGTTTCAGAGCGAGCCGGTAAGTGTGCTCGGGGCGTGGCGCAACGCCATCGGCCGCCGAGAAGTCGAAGAGTTGTTCGCCGATCTGGCACTCACCCTCTCCGACTGCACCTCCTACGAGTTCGATCTGCAGGTATGCGACGTGGTGGGCGACATGGCCTACACCGTCGGCCTGGAGCACACATCGGTCATCGTCGAGGGCACACCGCGCACGTACACGCTGCGCGCGACCCAGGTATACCGGCGCGAGAACGACCAACCCGCCTCGTGACATTCCTTGCGGAGTCGACGGCCCAGGGCCGTACCTCCCCTATCGATCGGCGAAGATGTCGTAATCGGAATCGGTCTGGGGGTCATACTCGATGACGTCGCCCGCGTGGCGAGCGACGTCGGGCCCAAACAGGTCGGCGATGAGTGCCGAGGTCATGTCAATGCCCGCGGCAACACCCGACGATGTCCACCTGTCGCGGTCCTGCACCCATCGGGCGCGACGTTCCCAACGCACCGAATCACCGTGAACGATCACACGATCGAAGGAGCGCTTGTTCGACGTCGCGCGGTACCCCTCCAAGAGTCCGGCCGCGGCGAGGATGGCCGAGCCGGTGCAGACTGAGGTGACCAGGTTGGCGTTCCCGACGTAGGACCGTAACTGTCGGAGGAAGTCGTTGTCGTGCACCATCTTCAGCCAGCCGATGCCTCCGGGCACGAGGACGATATCGACGTCGGCGGAATCGGACAGACTTTCGGTCGCCTCTACCCTGGTTCCCTGTGAGCTGGCCACCAGACCGGCCTCGGGGGCAACCATCGAGATGTGGAACTGGTCTGGGAGAACACCCAGGATCTCGACTGGTCCGAAGACGTCGAGAAGCTCGAAGCCGGCGAACAGCACCACCGATACCTTGCGAGGTGCGGGCCTACTGGTTTCGGTCATGCGCGCTCCCGTCGTCGAGCCAAATCTACCCGGGCGCGAGATCTGGCACTGCGGTGCGTCGGGTCGGTGGCCGGCGAAGTCGATGTCTGCCTCGCCGCACCGGACGCCGCCCGCCAGCTCCCGAACGCCGATGCGGGGTCACCGGCGTACTTTGAAATGCTGTCTGCCGGGACCCCGTATCGTTACCCTGGCGGGCGGATGAAGTTTCGCAGTGCGACGGGAGTTGTCGATGGACAGCCAAGTACCCTCCGAACGGCTCCGCACCCTGGAATCCCGCTGCAGCAACGCTGGACGCTGGGGTGCCCACGACGATCTGGGCACGCTGAACCTGATTACTCCTGCAGTGCGCATCCGCGCCGCGAGTCTGGTTTCTGAAGGCATTTCGGTATCGCTCGCGTCGAACCTCCAACTTCCGGCGACGCAATACAGCGACCTCCTCGTGTCGCATTCCATCGATTCAGAACCGGCGGTGCCGGACGCGATCGTCGACAAGGTCATATTGAACGTTCACGGATGGGGAACCCATATCGACGCGCTCGGGCATTTCCATCTGAACGGTACGACCTATAACAATCGCAAGGTCGACGACATCCTCGCACCACAGGGCCTCACGCGAAATGCGGTGACCGCCATGCGCGACGGCATCTTCACCAGAGGTGTGTTACTCGACGTAGCGCGCGCACGCGGTGTCTCCTGGCTGGCTCCCGACGAGTATGTGACCGCCGCTGATCTCGACCGTGCGGAGGCAGCCACTGGGTTGACCGTCGAATCAGGGGACGCCGTCATCGTCCATGTCGGACTCGATGCGCGGCTGGCGGCGAATACCGACGCAGACCCGAACGTTAGGGCCGGCCTTGATATTTCGGCAGTTCTGTGGCTGAGCGAACGAGACGTCGCCATCTTCGGCGGGGACTGCATAGAGCGACTCCCATCCGCCGACCCCGACCTCGCACTCCCGCTCCACCAACTCGGGCTCGCCCGAATGGGTCTCACGTTCCTGGAGTGGCTGCGCCTCGACGATGTGCTCAGGA
Organism: Gordonia asplenii; assembly: GCF_012933505.1. Taxonomy (GTDB): domain Bacteria; phylum Actinomycetota; class Actinomycetes; order Mycobacteriales; family Mycobacteriaceae; genus Gordonia; species Gordonia asplenii. The sequence goes on along the minus strand of NZ_JABBNB010000021.1, from coordinate 78,356 downwards.
CTGTCGAGCGACTCGATCGCAGCGCGTTTCTGTTGACGGCGGCTCCTCTCGCGCTCACCTGCGGAACAGGCTCACCCCTCAACCCCATCGCCACGTTCTGAGTGCAGAATGGTACGAGCAAGTCAGCGGCATCGGTAAGTGTCGTGCAGATCTCGTAGATTCGGCGATCTCGGCGATCGATCCACTGCCTCTCTGAGCTGTCGACTACACGAATAGGATGCCGCCGTCAACCAAGATCGCCTGTCCCGTAATGTAATCCGAATCCGGCCCGGAAAGAAATGACACCAGTTTGGCGACGTCGTCGCCGGTTGACACGCGTCCCAGGGTGATGCCGGCAGCCATCGCCTTCATCGACTCACCCTTGCCGACCTTGTTGATCTCACCCAACTCGTGGTCGATCTCTTCCCACATCACGGTGTCGACGATGCCCGGACAGTACGCATTGACGGTGATGCCGTGCTCGGCCCATTCCTGCGCGGCCGCCTGGGTGAGTGCTCGGACAGCGAATTTGGTTGAGCAGTAAACACCCAGGAGCGCAAAACCCTTATGTGCGGCAATCGATCCCGCGCCGATGATCTTTCCGCCGTTGCCCTGCTTGATCATCTGGCGTGCTGCCTCGGTGTAGCAAAGGAACGCTCCCCTGCCGTTCACGGCGTGGATCTTGTCATACTCTTCCGGCGCGACGTCGAGCAGTGGCTTGGTGTGCTGGATGCCGGCGTTGGCGACCATGACATCGAGCGATCCCAGCGCGGATGCGGTGTCCTCGACGAGACGCCGAACCGAGTCTGGATCTGAGACATCGCCGATCAGGTCTAGGCCGCGCACACCTGCGGCCTCGACTTCTGTCTTGGTTTGGGCCAGTTCGCCGGCCATCGACGGCAAGTCCGACACGGCCACGTCGTGACCGTCACGCGCGAGTCGCAGAGCTATCGCTTTGCCGATTCCGCGGGCGGCTCCGGTCACATGGGCGACGGTCATGGTGTCTCCTTCGTCGATTCAATTCCCTCGCCAATCTACGAAGACACCTGTTGGGGCCACAGAGTTGCAAGGGGTTGCAACCCGTCTGCATGCGGACCGACCTGCCTGGTCCCGATCTCCCCGAACGACTGACTTCGCGGGTACCGCACTGCGTCGTGCCGTCGGTCCGGCAACCAGATCTATCGTCCACGGACAGGCCGCCGGTTAGCGCGTTCCGCACCCCTGCGCGGCGCCGGTCCGGCACTATCAGATCGACCGACACATCGTCCGTACAGACAGGCTGCCGACATGAGTGTTGTATCGCGATCGCGACTGGCGGTCAGTGTCCTTGTCAGTGCAGTCGCCATCGCGGGTTGTTCCTCGTCGTCGAGCACGCCGACGCCGACGTCCTCGGCAACCGTAGCCACCTCGACGACCATGAACGCCACGACCACCGCGGCACTGCAAACGGTGCTCGACGATGCGCGGGCCCGCTCGGGGGCGCCCGGCGCACTGGCCCGGATCATCTCGCCGCACGGCACCTGGACCGGCGTTTCCGGAACAACCGCCGCGGGCGGCACGACGAAACCGCAACCGACCGATCACACCCGCGTCGGATCGCTCACCAAGACGATGACGGCAACCGTGCTCTTACAACTGGTCCAGGAGGGCAAAGTCGCCCTCGACGACCCTCTCGGAAAGTACCTGCCGAGTGCGCCGAACGCGACCGCCACACTGCGCCAAGTCGCGGACATGACCAGCGGCATCCCGTCCTACACCGCATCGAACGCCTTCACCGACAAGTACTTCGCACATCCCGAGCAAGCCTGGCAGCCCCAACAACTCGTCGACGTCGCCAAGTCCATGCCCCCGGTCTTCGCGCCCGGCAAGGGATGGCAGTACTCCAACACCAACTACGTGCTGTTGGGCATGGTCATCGAGAAGGTCCTCGACCAGCCGATCGACAAAGTCCTCAGCGAACGGCTTTTCGGCCCACTGGGTATGGCCGACACCAGCTTTCCCGGCGAGTCGACCCAGATCGCATCGCCGTACTTGTCCGGGCTGACCAACCAGGGCCAGCCGGCGGGCCGCAATGCCGACTCCACACACTGGAATCCATCGATGGCGTTCACCGCGGGCGCGGTGATCTCCACGCTCGACGACCTCCAGAAATGGGCTGCCGCATTGTTCACCGGCACCGGCGTGCTCGACGCCAAAACCCAACAGCTGCGCCGAGATTCGATTCTGCACAGCCCGCCGCCGAACAGCCCCACCGCAGGCTACGGCATCGGCATCGGTGACCGCGGCGGCTGGTGGGGCCACGACGGCGACATCCCCGGCTACAACAGCGTGCTGTTCCACAACTATCCCACCGACACTACGGTGATCGTGCTGACCAACACCGACAACAGCACTACCATCGACGGTAAGCCGACGCCTGCCGCGCAAGCCATCTTCGCGAGTCTTTCAGCGGCGCTGCCGAAGTAGCCACGTCACGCGACCGGGCGGGATGAGATTGACAGTGCCGCAAGGGGTTTCATGAAACTACTCCGTCTCGATACGGGACCACCGCTGCGCGGTTGGTCCCTACTCGACCTGGATCCACCGGTCGTGTACTCATCTGCTGGTCGAGACGCGAGGAGCGCTGGCGAGTGTGTCGAAACCTCTGTACCACAATGCATTTGAGGGCGGCACAATTCGAATTGCGATGGAATCGAACATCGAGGCTTGTGCACCTGTTGGGTGCGCAAGCGACACCCGCCGGGTGACATCGCCGACGCAAGCACCGATCGTCGAAAGTCGTTGTGACTGACCGGTTCCAAGCTACGAGAACGTCGAGTGGTTGATGAAGACCCGCGCACCCGATCGGGGGCGTGATCTGTCTGCCGAGCGCGCCATCAGCGATGACGGCGGGACCACGCGAATCGAACGAGTAATCGCGCAGGCCAAGCACTGGACGTCGAACTCTGTCGCCCCTTCCGATGTCACAAACACCCTTGCGGCTCTGCACCTTTGGGAGCCTCCTGTCGTTCGGACTCTTGTGATCGCGACCAGTGGGCGTTTCACCACAGATGCAGTGGCAATCTCGGATCACCGCACCGAGAGCGCGGCCGCAGCGACGCCTCAGGCGGCGAGCACCGCGGCGGTCCGTGGTCGGCAACCGACCGTGCGCGACGCCGACGCGTCACCTCCCACGACGTCGAAGATAAGGCGTGCTTCGCGGACTGCCGAACCGAAGCCGAGCAGCGTCGCGATCGCCGGTGCCAGGTCGTCTTCCTCGGCCGACGGCGGGATGATCTCCTGGTTCAGCGGCAGGGCGAACATGCCGATGTCCTTCAGCGTCGCCGATCCCCACAACGATGCCAGCCACGGCGAGCCGTCGCCGATCTCGGTCGACAGGACATGGACCACGATCAGTTCGGGCTCGTCGCCGTCGTAGTCCAGACTGGACTCCTCGAGCCTGGCGGGCCACCAGGCCAGCCCGTTGACCGGTGCCCCGGCGGTCGACCTCGCCGCGCCCAGCGACGTGCGCGTCGCAGGCCCCTCGAACACCACCATCCCGTGGGCGCCCGCCGCTAATAGATCCGACGCACACGCCGGGATCTGCAACTGTTCGCGCACGCCGTCAGCAATGTCACGCGGCAGCCAAGTCGGTGATGAGGTGTCGACGGCGCGTTTCACATGTCCGACGATCGAACGCATCTGGCGCTCCCCCTCGGTGCGCGCACCGCATAAGGTGTGTTGGATCCTGCCGTATCCCGCCGACAGGTCCGTGCGGATCTGTTCCAGCTGTGCAGATTTCATGGTTGTCTCCCCCCCAGTGGTAATGACAGCCTGAACCTAGCCCGAGGACGTCGCCTGTCGCAGAGGTTTCGGACAAATGGTAGGTGCCACGACGTTTCAGGCTCGATCGCTGCTGGACAGTCCGGCTTCAAACATTCCCCTCGACATCCAGGAAGTTCCGAGAGGATCGCACGTACGTCCCAAACAAGCGATTAGTCCGAAGTCGATCTCTCATTCGCCGGCGGCTCTGGCGATCGGCCGCGGGCACCGAATCACGTTCGGCTGCTGCCAATCAATTGTCGAATTGAGTCACAATTCCACCCTCGTTGGCGTGTCGGACGCCAACGAGGACTTGGAACTCGTCAACGGCGTCACCCACGATCAGAGGCATCGGAAGTTCGGACGCAGTCCAAGCTCTCCCATCTGTACTGACGCTTCCGATACGGGTGAGGGGACCCAGCGGGCGAACTGCGCCGGCAGAGCACGTCGCCAAGCATAGGAGGAGGCCGTGGCTCGGATATGCGACCTCGCCAAGTGGCAGTTGCTGGATTCCTCCACCGCTTGGAGCGAATGATTCCGTGATCCCTGTAGCGTTCGCATCGTTGGTGACTGCCGCATACATCCCCGAAAAGTGGTGCTTGCCGAGTCCAGTCCACATCGCATCGGATGTCGTTGACCCGCGTCCTGGCGTATCGAGCGTGGCCTGCATGAGCGCGGCGACGTATCGCCAAAGCTGCGCGAACAGAGCTTCGAATTCAGCAGCGCGGTGTTCGTCGCCTGGGAGCTGGAAATCGTCCTTCGCGTGCATCAGACCGGACCGGAATTCGCCATATATGTGGTCGTATATCCATTGAATTGGATTGGGTGTACTTGGGGGCGCAAGCTGAGCGATCGGCACCTTCTGATCAGCTACCGCGAGTGCTTCTTTGAACCACTCACTCTCCCCCTTGCGGCCCTTGCCCTTTCGGACATGAGGGTGCAGTTCGTGTAGCAGTGACTCCAGTGTGAGACTCAGGTTGACGTAGGCGTCGTGGCGCGAGGTTGCGGTGCGCGCCATACGCATGAATCGCATAGCCTCGTGCGGCTTGGGGTCGCGAGGCGGCGGCGGAACCTCTACGCCGTTCGCATTAATGACTTTTGTATTGAACGTCAACTCGAATTTCATGCTCAGAATCGCAGTCACGCGCAGTGCCTCCGATTCTGTGTCCGGGTCCGTACCCCAGGTTACGAAGTCGTCGAGTGCCTTGGACAGGACCACGTCGATGAACTCAACGGCACAGAGATAGTCCAACCCCTCATTCGCGCGGCGGCGGGCAACCGCTTCCACGCGATCAACCGCGACCAGCGCCTCTGTGCACGTTGTCACCAGGTCGCCGGCGTCGCTAATTGTGGTGGTCCAGCCGTCTAGATGTACCGATCGCGCGCCGTTTGTCGGGCTGGCCCGTGCGAGCCGGATGGGGAAGGCTGCTCCTGCTCGTCCCGCGAGTTCTGCACCGTTGAGCATTCCGAATGCCATGGGCCGCCGCCTTACGTCCGAAGCGATCGACTTGACCGCAATGCCGAGATTTTTCGCACCGCGGCATTGGATGGGAGTGTCGGTCCAAGGTGGGCGGCTGACGTTGATCGTACGGACCGGCTCTGACCCCGACGCCCCGCCGTCCCTGATTTCCAAACGCCGTCAACAACCCCGGCGCGGCGCCCAAGAGGAGCACTCGTCCTGGATGTGGACGGCGGTCTATGTCCCCTGCCCCAGTCGCCCGGAACCCAGACTGGATCACGATCTGTCGCAGGCGGATTCGACGACATCGTGGTCGACCGCAACGTGGTCGACTGGCTCGAACACGTCAAACCAACCACACCCACCTTGACGGCGCACTTGCTTTTTGCAAGTATGGATCTCATGAGCCTCTTCATAACCTGCCCGGTCGAGAACGTCGAGCGTTCAACCGCCTTTTACTCGGCCCTCGGCTGGACCCTCAACACTGATATGTCTGACCACAACGTGTCATGCTTCGTGATCGCGCCCAACCAGTACGTGATGCTCGGCAGTCGCGAGATGTACGCCAGCGTCGGCGGCGTGGAAGAACTGGTCGGAGGTCCCGATACCCCGTCAAAGGTCACCGTCTCGTTCGATCTCGACAGCCGAGAGGCAGTCGACGATCTCGTCGAGCGCGCTGGCGCCGCAGGTGGACGGATTGGCGATGTTGACGATTACCCGTTCATGTATCAGCGCCAGTTTGACGATCCTGACGGCTACCATTACTCGCCGTTTTGGATGAAGCCGGAGACCGACCCGACAGCGTGAGCGACCTCGCCGCAGCATTGAACATCGTCGGAGCGCGGTGGGCGTTGCTCATCGTGGGAAGGCTGCTCGACGGACCGCAGCGATACGGCGATCTACAGCGCGACCTCGGAGTGCCGACGAACATACTCGCGACCCGACTGCGCGAGCTCGAGGCGGCGGGCGTGCTGGCCCGGCTGCCGCTCCGACACAACACACGGGCCTATGCGCTGACCGACCGCGGACTCGCTTTGCGGGAGGCGATTGTCGCACTAGAACGCTGGGCGAAAGACGAGGCCTAGGCGCGACGCCGATGATTGCCACCGCACATACAACGAGTTGGCTGCCACGGGTGTCGGGTACGTTCGAAGTCCGCAAGGCGGGCCGTGCAGCGTGGAGGCGTCTCCCAGGCAGTCGCCACTACGGACTCTGCTCCGGCGATACCGCAGGCAGTGACCCGATCAGAACTCAATCTGTGGACTGTATCTGCACGGTCAGATTACAGCGACGGTCTGAGCCCACTCAACGATCCGGGGGTCGTTGAGTGACCCAGCGACAAGGTCGCCGTCGAGGGCCTTTCCGACCTGTGACGGGACGGTGATTAGGTAAGCGCCCGCGCTTCGGGCGGCGGCGACGCCAGTGGACGAATCCTCCAGCGCGACGCCGGTTAGCGGCGAGGCTGATAGCAGCTCGAATGCGCGTAGGTACAACTCCGGGCTCGGCTTGGGCTCGATGACCTCATCCGCGGCTACCGACGCGTCGAAGAACTCCGCGATGGACGCCGAACCGAGCGCGGTGTCGAGCATGCCCCGTTGGCTATTGGTTGCGACCCCCATCGGGATGCGTCCGGCCAGCATTTTCAGCAACTCAACTGCCCCTTGCATTGGCTCTGCGCCGGCGGCGAGCTCGGCGTGCACCCGCGGCAACAGAGTCGCTTCGAGTTCGGGGCCGGTCCCAGGCCGTCCGATGTATTCGGCCATGTTGGCGCACGCCGCTTCGAGAGTGCGTCCGATCAGCAAGTCCTTCTCGGTAGGGCCGAAGCTGAAACCGTAGTCAGCGAACAACGACGCTTCAGCTCGCGACCAACACGTCTCGGTGTCCAGCAGAAGGCCATCGCAGTCAAAGACGACCGCGCTCACCTGCGCCGGCAAGTTCACCATTCGGACATGATAGGCACGGCCGACAGCAACGCGTCTATCCGACACTCACATCATTCGAGATCGCGGTCCGACAGAACCACCCAGCCATGTCCCGAACAGCCCGACCACCTCTTGACCTCGCTTCCCGCGCCGGCGCATTCTTGACACGTGTCCGACCGCGACGAATTCCTGACCTGGATTCGCACGACGCTGCGCGACGCAGAGGTCGCGTTACACAACGGGGATGCCGGCCCACGCCAGGCGGTCTGGTCTCAGAGCGAGCCGGTAAGTGTGCTCGGGGCGTGGCGCAACGCCATCGGCCGCCGAGAAGTCGAAGAGTTGTTCGCCGATCTAGCGCTCACCCTCTCCGACTGCACCTCCTACGAGTTCGATCTGCAGGTATGCGACGTGGTGGGCGACATGGCCTACACCGTCGGCCTGGAGCACACATCGGTCATCGTCGACGGCACACCGCGCACGTACACGCTGCGCGCGACCCAGGTATATCGGCGCGAGGACGGCCAGTGGCGGGTTGTTCACCGGCACGGCGATGCGGGCACGAAACCATTGTCCGCACTGTCAACCGGATCACCACCCTCGATGTAGAGGAAAGACATTCACGTACCGAGACCAACCCGCTGAGGTTCGGCCACCGATAATCGGCCGCAATGGTTATGGGTACTTGGGATACACCAAAGTCCAGCCGAGATGATAGTGCCGACCGGCAGGGATGTACGTCGGTGCAGTCTGCGCATACCACTTCCGATACCCATTGCCCGGTGTGTAAGCGGCATTGACCGCAGTCCACAGGTTGCCGGGCACCGTCCACATTGTGCAGCCGTTGGCACTGTATTGAGGCTGAGAGTAATGCGGGAGGTTGCCGTGGTAGGTCATCGCAGTCTGCGCCCCAGTCCACACTTTTCCTCCATAGGCAGGCGCAAACTTGAAGCACGCCGTTACCCATCCGTTCGCTGCTGCCTGTGCCGGTGAAGTCGCCACCACTGACCCGGCCGCGAGACCGACGATAACCAGGACGCCGACAACGAACCGCCTGACCATCAGATTCATTCGGTTCATAGCGTTACCCTTTCTTGCCTAAATCCTGGGTAGACCGGACGACAAGGATGACGAAAACACCTGCGGCGCACAGCAACGTGGTGGCTACAGCGGGATCCGGGGATGACGTCGCAAAGTGGACAAAGCTGACACTCAGAGTGTTCACCTGCACGAAACCGCAGTCAAGCACAGTGAACTCGACTAACTAATCTGCCCTCGATGGCCGATAGCACGCCAGTAGGCACTCACTCGACTACTCCCCCATCCGCTCGTCAAGCCAGTCGAACATCCGTTGCTCGGTGAGTTCCCGGGCAAGTGGCTGACAGTGCCAACTCGCGCCCTCTTCTTGGGTGAACCGGACGCGTGTGGCGCCCGCTGCCATCGCCGCTAGGTCGGCAGGCTGGTCGGTGAAGAACTGCTCACCGTCGGGGTCGATGACGTACAGCGGTGTGCTGATCCGGTGCGCGTACGACGTCAAGTCGAACTTCATCACCTCGTCGAGCACCGCTGAGTAGCCTTGTGCGCCATAGGGGCGGGAGCGGAACGCCCAGGTCCCTCGCGCGGCACCAGCCGTCGGAGCCGCCATCGCCGCCGACATGATCTCGTCGAACTGCTTCTTGTCGCCGCTGTTGTACAGCGCCATCAGCTCAGCGGGAATCTTCGCCGACCACGTGCGCCCGACGTCGACCACGCCGCCGTCGGCGATGGCGCCGGCGAATCGATGCTCGAAGCAGATGGCCCGCGACACCCAGTACCCGCCCTGGCTCACGCCGTACAGCCCGAGCTTGGCGACGTCGACATCACCGCGTCGCGTCAGGAAATCCACCACCGGCGTGATGACCTTCTCCCAGTCGGCGCGGAACGGGATGTCGCGCTCGAAGAGCATCGACTGCTGCCCGGGTCCGTCGAACAGCAACGCGTTGTAACCGCGTTCGAGCGCCGCCTCACCGGCCTCGCACCACACTCCGCTGATCGAGCCGTCGCTGCCGCCGTTGACCACGAGGGTCCGGCGCGGCGCGTCGGAGGCGTCCGGGCGGAAGAACCAGCCGGGCATGCTGCCGCCCTCGTAGGGAATGTCGACGCGCTCGACGGGCCACCTCGTATCGGCGACGAAGCCGTCCCAGGCGACACGGTGCTCACGGAAGGTCGGCAGCAGAGCGTCGGTGTCGGCGCGCCCGTCGATCGAGTTGTAGGCAACACCCAAATAGTTCGCGGCCCGCAGATAGGCGCGTGCGGCGCTGACCCGATGCCCTGCGGCGGACGCGGCATCGCCGATTTGCGTGATTCGACGGCCGAGGTCGCGCCATGCGGTGAACCAGCCCTCGCCGTCGTCGACGCCGATACCGGCGATGAGCGCGAGGACTTCGCCGACATCGGACCCGCAGCGGGTCGACTTCCCGAGGATGGTGCGGACCTGGAAGTCACGGTCCGGGTCGGCGTAGAACCCGGCGGTGTAGACCTCGTGCGACGCAACACCTCGTCGGTCGAGTTGCTCGGGGGTCAGTGCTCTGCTCACGGTGGGAATCGACATGAAATTCTCCTCTGGGGGTTGATGGGACTCTGGTGTCAGGAGACGGTGGCGGGACGTCGCGCGGCGACGTCACGGGTCGTCTTGATCGCCTGGAGCAGTGCCAGGATCGGAAGGCCCCAGTCGAGGGCGAGGACGACGATCGGTCCGGCACCGGCGCCAGTGAGGTGTTCCGACGCGATATGGCACACGCCGATAACGAGCACGGTGACGCCCCAGACGGTGCTCAGCTTCCGATTGATCGAACGGAACGCGGGGCTGTTCCAGTACTCGCGGGGCACTTCCTGCTTGGCGAAGTCGGCGGTGAATGGAGCGACCGACGCGGTGGCGACGATGAACGCGCCGAGCAGCACCGACGCACCGCCCCGCGCGTTGAGATCGAGGAACTCGTCGACACCCGAACCGCCGACGAACGCGACCAGCGCGATCGCACCCATGATCGCCGCCTGGACCACCGGCAGAGTCTTGATGCCACCGCGCGACGTGGCGGCAACCAGCACCAGCGCGGCGACTAGGGCGACGACCGCCGACCATCCGACGCCCAGCCAGTGGGCGGACACTCCGAACAGCACGAACGGGACGAATCCGAGGACAATCTTGACGGGGTTCATGTCGCACCTCTCCAGGCTCTCCGCGGCCGGTCGGCCGCTCATACACTGAGTCTGCGCGGCAACCGAGGCCAGACGACTGGTCGAAACGAACAGGTTCGCGGACAGGCGGAGAAGGCGGGTCGCGATGTACTGGAGCCCTGGCGTGACCTCGACGGTCGACGATGCCGTCGCCGCCGCGCGAGACGGAACCCCGACTGTCCTCACCGTCGAGGGAGTCGCCGGCTACGGCAAGAGCACCCTGCTGTCGTTCGTCGTCGGCCGATTGGCCGGGTTTCACGTGCGGCGGGCCTTCGGCGAGGAGAGCTCGCAGACGGTGTCGTGGCAACTCCTCGACGAGTGGGCGGCCGTGCCCGACGACGCTGCGCCGACGCACCTGGTGCAGGGATATCGCCGACTCGCGGACCTGGTGGACCGCCTCGCCCTGACGGGGCCGGTAGCGCTCGTCATCGACGACGCGCAATGGATCGACCCCGAGTCGATGTCGTCGGTGGCCGCGCTCGTCGAGCGAGCGGCGGGCGACCGCATCCTGGACGTGGCCGCCTATCGCCCGCTGGGCACGCGACACCGAGCATGGCGACGCATGGTCGACGACGCACCGTCGGGCATGGTCCGAGCCGTCGAATTGGCCGGGCTCGACCTGGAGGCGGCCACCGCGCTGGTGTCGTCGATCGCCCCGGAGGCCCCGCCCGAACTCGCGGCGCACCTGATCGCGCACACCGGCGGGAGTCCGCTGCACATGCGGGCTCTGTTGCGGGAGTATCCGGCCGCCGAGTTGGCGGTCTTGGCCGCGCGCGGTGACTTGCCGGCTCCGTCCGAACTCGCGATGGTCATCGACGCGCGGATTTCCGCACTCGACCCTCAGGCGGCCACGATGATGCGGGTGCTCGCCGTCCTCGGCGACGACTGGCACGACGTCGCTTCGGTGTCGGCGATCGGGAACCTCACCGAACCGAGCACGGCGGTGCGCATTCTGCGCGACGGCGGGCTGGTGTCGGTGCGGGTGGGCAATGTCGCGACCCATGTCCGGATCTCGCACGCGGTGGTTCGAGCGGCCGCGTACGCGACCATCCCGCCGGAGGTCCGACGTCGGCTGCACACCGCGGCCGCCACGCGATTGACCGATACCGCCCGGCGCCTCACGCACCGGTACGCGGCGACATTCGGCGTCGACGACGCGCTCGCGCTCGACCTGGAACGCCATGCGGACGATCGCCACGCGCACGAGCGGTTTCGTGATGCGGCGCGGTTCTACCGGTTGGCCGCCGCGACCTCGGGTTCGGACACAGATCGTGAACGCCGCACGCTTGATGCGGCCTTCGATTCGATCATCGCCCACGACCTCGAGGAGGTCCGGCTCGACGACCTCGCCGACGACTCGAGCGATCTGCTCCGCGTCGTGCACGCCGTGCAGGCGGTAGCGGAAAAGCGCTGGGCGCGTGCGGCCGAGATCCTCGACCCCGTGTCACCCGATCGCCTCGAGACGTGGGATGCGAAACATCGCGGCCGAGCGCTGGTGTTGCGCGGCTGGACGATCATCGCGGCCGGGCGCGATCCGCTCGACGCGCTGCCGTATCTCGACGCGGCGCTCGCGACCGATTCGGTCGATCCGGCCCTGCGGGCCCAGTTCATCTTCGCCTACGGCCAGGCCGTCCAGGCCAAAACCGTCGGCAACGAGGACATCTGGGGATTCGAGTCCACCCTCGACGTCGACCGGGCCGAACTCGCGGCGTCCAAGGACGGTCTGATGCGGCTCGCCTGGCGCGGCGCCATCCATTCGCTGAGCGGCACACCGTCGAAGGCGGTGGCTGACCTCTCGGTCGTCGTCGATGCGGTCAACGACGCGACGGTGGACTTCACCGACGGTGTCTTTCACGCGCTTCTCGGCTACGCCCAGTGGATCGGCGGCCACTGGCGGCGCGGGGCGTCGAACATCAATGTTGCGCAGCAAGACTCGGCGGTCCGACGCAGTCCGCACCCGCTGGTCGCAGCCATCGGGCCGCTGAGCGCCCTGACGTCGGGCGATGAGGTTGCGGGCGCCCTCGAAACGAGTCGACGCGCACGTATCGCAGCGCCGCTGCGGTCGTCGGTACACGCGGGCGATATCACCGACGTCATCGCTCTCGCCTATGCGGGGACCTACGATCAGCGGCGGGCATGGTTGGGTCTGCGGACCGGGGACTTCGGCGATCCGCGCACCCAACCGGCGACCGTCGTGCCGTATCTGTGGTTGCTCGCCATGGGCATCGCATCGGCCTGGGCGGGCGACCCCGACGCCGTCGAGAATTGGGCGGATCGCCTGGAGCCCCTCGACGGTGGTCCCTGGCGAGTCGCGGGCGTCGCCTGGCTGCGGGTGTTGGCAGACCGGTGCCGCGGCATTCCGGTCGCTGATCGGTTGATCCACTGTGCTGAGAAGGGAATGTCGGAGATCGCGTCGGTCGGTGCGATCCTCTGGGCGGATGCCGCGAATGCGGCTGCGGCCGAACATCATCGAGACCGAATGGTCGTGCGGCAGCACGCCTACGACGCGTTGACGGCGTTGGGCGCGGAGGGCTACGCGTCGACGATGATCCACGACGACGGCGACGCACCGCACGAATCCGACGATCCACTGGCAGCGCTGTCCGAGCGCGAGCGCGAGGTGGTCGCACTGCTGCTGGAAGGTCTCTCCTACGCCCAGATCGCCAAGGAGTTGTACGTCACCCGAAGTACGGTCGCCTTTCACCTGTCCAACGCGTACGCGAAGACGAACACCGCCTCGCGGCACGAACTGATCCAGCTCGTGCGCGCGGCGTGAGTCACGCTCATTGGTGTGACCCCACCGCGCGCGTGATCATCTGCAGGACGTCCTCCGACGACGTCCACGCGGGCAGCGCCTCCCCTTCCACCTGTTCCAACGCCGCCAGGCCGTGCGCGGCGGACCAACACGCGACGGCGAGAACCCGCGGTTCGTTGCCGCTGCCCCAACCGTGCTCGCATGCCGTAGATACGACGTCGAGCAGCAGCGTCCACATCGAGCGGCGCGCGACGGCGAGGTCGTCGGCTCGCCGGTCGACGAGGCTGGACGCGAACATGAGCCTGAACTGCGCGGGATTGGCCCGGGCGAATTGCACATAAGTCTGGCCGAGTGCGGCGACGGGGGCGCCCGCCGACGCTTGCGGATCCGTCGACTCCAAGGCCACGCGGGAACGGCGCACGAGTTCGGCGAATCCAGCCACCGCGACATGAGTGAACAGGGCGGTCCGGTCGGGGAAATAGTGCCCGACGGCTTGATGCGTGATTCCAACCCGCCGGGCGATCGACCGCAGACTCGCTCGCTCGGCCCCGACCTCGGTCAACTCCTCGATGGTGGCCAGCAGGACGCGATCACGCGCGCTTGATCGAGGTGCCTCTGCCTGCTGCTGGACGTCGTCGTCTGCCATAACCGCATTATGGTGGGCCGCCCGGATCGTCATGCGGTCGGTGCAGGCTCGACCCTCATCGCCGCCCGATTCTCGCCGGCCACCGCCACCCCGATGTCGAGGACCTCATCGCGGTAACGCCAACAGACGGTGACGACGTCGCCCGCGACGATCGGCTTCACGTATTCGACGGTCGTCCGATGCGCAGACGTGATCAGCCGGGTATACCTGTCGAGTACGTTCTCGACGATCTGCAGGTATGCGGCGTTGTTCACGTGTTCGAGGAAGTCCAGGTCTGCGACGCGCACCTCGAACTCGGTGCTTTCGACGGCTGCGTCCGCGGGTGATACCGGCTCCGTCAGAGTCGGTCGCCAACGAAGCCGATGCTCGTCGGTCGCGGCGAGGATGGGTTCCAGGAAGGCCTCGCTCATGCGGGCCGGTATGCCCTTGTCCGCGGCGAAGTGGATGAGGAAACTCTCGGTTTCGACGAGCCCGCCGTCGGCGCCGTCGATCTGCACGCGCATATTGCACCAGCGGGTCGACGTCGACGAGGCCCACCGTCGCACCGTGACGTACTCGCCGAACGAGATCGGCCGGACGACGTCGATCACCATCCGGCGAACGATCCAGGCCTGATGGGCGTGCCCGTCGGGCATGACGTCGAGGTGGTCGAATCCGACGTCCTGCAGGTAGCAGGCGACCCCGTCGAGACGGAGCTTGCGATCCACACCGCAATCGCCGATCCGAACTCGCCGCGTGACGGTGAACGGCGTCGCGCGCTGCGGACAGTCGGGCAGCGACAACTCTGCGGCGATCATCGGATGTGCTTTCCGGACAGCGCTCGTGCGATGACCAGCCGCTGAATCTCGGACGTGCCTTCGAAGATCGTGTAGATCTTCGCGTCGCGGTAGAAGCGCTCGACCGGATGGTCACGGCTGTAGCCCGCGCCGCCGAGGATCTGGACCGCGCGTTCGGCAGCCCACACCGCGACCTCGCTGGCCTTGAGCTTGGACATCGACCCCTCGCCCGTGCCGAAGGTCTGGCCGGTACGGCCCATCCACGCCGCCCGGTGCACGAGCAATCGCGCGGCGTCGATCTCGGTGGCCATGTCGGCCAGAGTGAAGGCGATCGCCTGGTTCTCGATGATCGGCCTGCCGAATGCGACGCGGTCTTTGGCGTAGTCGAGCGCGTATTCGTACGACGCTCGCGCGATACCCAGGGCCTGCGCGCCGACGACGGGCCGGGTCAACTCGAAAGTCTGCATCGCGTTCTGTGTGCTGGTCCGGCCGCCTTCGCGGGCCCGCGCGAGCCGCTCGTCGAGCTTGTCGCGACCACCGAGGAGGCATCGGGCGGGCACCCGAACGTCGTCGAAGAAGACATCGGCGGTATGCGAAGCCTTGAGGCCGAGCTTCTTGATCTTGCGAGTGGCCTGAACTCCGGTGGTGCCCTCCGGAACGACGAATGTGGCCTGGCCGCGTGCCTTCAACTCTGGCTCCACCGAAGCGACGACGACGTGCGTCGCCGCGATTCCGCCGTTGGTGATCCACGCCTTCTGGCCGTTGATCACCCACTCGTCGGTAGCCTCGTCGTACCGGGCGCGGGTCCGCAGATTCGATACATCCGATCCGGCGTCGGGTTCGGAGACACAGAAGGCCGCCACCTGCGGCTGCGCGACGTCGCCGTACATCTGCGGCGCCCATTCCGCGATCTGTTCGCCCGTGCCCGCCGATACCAGCCCACCGACGGCGAGATTGGTGCCGAACATCACCATCGCTGTGCCGGCATCGCCCCAGAACAACTCTTCGGCCAGCAACGACAACGACAGCCCCGACGGATCGCCGAGCAGACTTGCCATCGTCTCCCAGCTGTACATGCCGATCTTCGCGGCCTCTTCGACCACATCCCACGGCAACGCCTCACGTTCATCGGCGTCGACCGCCGCGGGCCGCATGACCTCGGTGGCGAATCGGTGGGACCAGTCGATCAGGTCGCGCTGCTCCTCGGAGAACGCCATGGAAAATGTCATGTCTACCTCATTCCTTGCCAGTGGCAGGTTGGCCACGATCCGAGAATGGCAGAGTTGCCTGCCATTGGCAAGGTGGATGTCGCGTGCCGGATCGGCGACGGTGAGGTGTGACTATTGACTGTACGTACGGTCAGTGAGATAGTGGTCACACCAACCGATGAGATGGAGAGTTGAGATGACACTGTGCGATGACCGGCGGGATACGTCGGCGGAGTTGCTGAACGATTTCATCGACCGCTGGGTCGCGGAGACCCCCGACGCCACCGCGATCGACTACCAGGATCGGGTCTGGTCGTGGCGGCAGTGGCGTGAGCGGATCGACCGCCTCGCCGGGTACCTCACCGGTATCGGCGTCACCGCCGGTGACCGGGTCGCCGTCCTCGACAAAAACCATCCCGCCTGCCTCGACCTCGTCTTCGCCACCGCCGCACTCGGCGCCGCGACCGTCGTGCTCAATTGGCGACTGGCCCCCGACGAACTCGATTACGCCCTCACCGACAGCGGCGCCACCGTCCTGTTCGTCGGCGCAGAATTCCACCCCGCCGCCATCGAACGGTCAAGTGTGCGGCACCTGATCAGCATCGACGACGACCCCACCGGCGACTACGACACACTCCTGCACGCCACCGCCCCGGCAACGGCGACGCCGGTGGTGGATCCGGAGGCCGCGGCCTTGATCATCTACAGCTCCGGCACCACCGGCCGTCCCAAAGGCGTCGTGTTGAGTCAGCGCGCACTCGTCGCCCACACCCGCAACGTCGGCACCCGCTTCCCCTTCACCCCCGGCGACGCCAACCTCGTCGCCATGCCCTTCTTCCACGTCGGCGGCGTCTGCTACGCCTTCTTCGGCATCCGCGCCGGCGTCCGCAGCATCCTGCTCCGCACCCGCGACGCCACCGCCCTCACCCACGCCCTGACCACCGGCGCCACCCACGCCTTCCTCGTGCCTCCAGTCATCAAAGGACTCCTCACCGCCGAACCCACCACCCGCGCAGCCGTCGGCAACCTGAAAATCCTGGGTTACGGCGCCTCACCCACACCCCTCGGCCTGCTCCGCGACGCCCTCGCCGCCTGGCCCACCGTCGGATTCGTCCAGGTCTACGGACAAACCGAACTCTCCGGCGTCATCGCCACCCTCAACCCCGACGACCACCGCGACCCGCACCGCCCCCACCTCCTCACCGCCGCCGGCACCCCCGTCCCCGACGCCGAGGTCAAAATCATCGACATCACCACCGGCGCCGAAGTCCCCACCGGCACCCAAGGCGAACTCTGCTTCCGCAGCCCCCAAACCATGACCGGCTACCTCAACCGCCCCCACGACACCGCCGACACCCTCACCGACGGCTGGATTCACACCGGCGACATCGGCCACCTCGACCACGACGGCTACCTCTACTGCGACGACCGCCTCAAAGACATGATCATCACCGGCGGAGAAAACGTCTACAGCCCCGAAGTCGAACGCGTCCTCCTCGACCACCCCGCCATCACCGACGCCGCCGTCATCGGCATCCCCCACCCCCACTGGGTCGAAACCGTCGCCGCCATCGTTGTCCTCGCCCACCCCACCACCGAAACCGACATCATCACCCACTGCCGCCGCCACCTCGCCCCCTACAAATGCCCCCGCACCGTCACCTTCACCACCCACCTCCCGCGCAACTCCAGCGGCAAACTCCTCAAGAAGGACCTCCGAACCACACTGCTCAACAACATCGATGCCTGACCTCGACGCCGTTCACGCGTCGACGATCGGCGCGACTGCGACACTGACGATGACCAGGCGAGCGATCGACGCCGACACCGCACAGAGCCTGCAAACCACGCTCGAGCGGTACGCTGCCGACCCGACGATCCGATGCGTCGTGCTCACCGGCAGCGGCTCGACGTTCAGCCTCGGCGGCGACCTGACCTCGATCGGCGACGGGGATCCCGCGGCTTCGGTGCGGGCGATCATCACGCCGCTGCATCGCGCGGTGATGACTATGACGACGATGGCCAAGCCGGTCATCGCGGCAGTCAACGGTGTGGCGGCGGGCGGCGCGATGAGCCTCGCGTTGACCGCAGACGTGGTGCTTGCCGCCGAGTCGGCGCGATTCATACCGACCTTCGCCGCGATCGGCGTCACACCCGACACCGGTTTCACGAGTGTCGTCCCGCGGCTGCTCGGCTCGTCCACCGCATTTCGGCTCTATCTGGAGAACACTCCGCTCTCCGCCGAACAGGCTCGTGAACTGGGGATCGTCGCGCACGTCTTTCCCGACGACGGGTTCGTCGACGCGGTGGCCGCTTACGGACGACGCGTCGAAGCAGGTCCCACCGCGGCGATCGCCGCGACCAAACGGTTGATGCGCACGGATCCGTCGCTCCTGCAAACACAGCTCGACGCCGAGGCTGCCGCGATGTGCGACGCGGTGACCTCGGAGGATTCTCGGACGCGCGCCGCGGCGTTCACGAACAGATCTCGTAGCTAACCGCGCGCTAACACCGACGTCGAATTCAGCTAACCCTGCTAACTCAGTGGCGAACGTCAACGCGATCGTGGCCGCCAACCCGTGACCTGCCTGGTCACCGCGCGTCGCTCCTCGGTGATTCGTCGATGTCGAGTGTTGTGACCAAGGTATGCACCCACCATCGTCGCTGCTGTTCGGTCTGACGTGCGTTCTCGTAGAGGCCGGCACTGCGACGAAAGGCCGCCCCGTAGGCGGATTCGGTGGCCAGTGCCTGGTGCAGCGCGGCGACCGCGAGACGTGTGTCCGTCTGCGAGATCCGCCGCCCCGCGCGACGCCTCCGGGCCGCGTGGAGGGCGTCGACGACGGGGTTGAGCAGCCCGACGTCGTCGTCGCTCCAACCTGCTGCACTCAACGCGACCACGAGCTGCCCGTAACCGCTGCTGTACACCGCAGCGATCCTTTCAACCAGGTCGGCGACCCGCGCACCGTCGTTGATCCACCCGGACGTGGCGTCGATGACTGCAGTCCGGATCTTGCCGCCACCATGGCGCAGCAGTGCGACGAGCAGTCCGTCCCTGCTGGTGAAGTGATGGGTGACACCTGCATCGGTCATGCCGACCCGGCTGGCCACGGCCCGCACCTGAACCGCGGCGGGGCCGCCTTCGATGAGGAGTTCTTCGGCGGCGGCCAGGATCAACGCTCTCGCTTCGTCTGGACTTCGTCGTACTCGGGTCGTAGCCACGGGTGTAGCTTACCTTGGTCAATCAAGGTAGACTGATCGCTATTACATTGACTGATCAAGGTAAGAAACCCGCAGGTTGCGGCCAGATTGTGCCGCTTGCCGCGGCGGCGGAGAGCCCGCGTTCGCCGCCTGCTCCGGGACGCCGGCGGCTCAGCCGACCTTCGCGGTCGCGGCCAGCCCACCGTCGAGCGGAATCGTTGCTCCGGTGATGAACGACGATCCGCGGGCCGATAGGAAGATCGCCAGTGCTGCGGCGTCGTCGGGGACACCGATGCGGCCCAGCGGATTCGACGCTCGGAGTTGTTCGCCGTCGTCGTCGAGTGCGCCGGTGAGCATCTTCGTCGGGAAGGGACCGGGAGCGATCGCATTGACGAGGATCTTCGGCGCCAGCGTTGAGGCCATGTGCCTGGTCAGGTGATGCAGTCCGGCCTTGGCCGCCCCGTAGGAGAAGTTGTCGAAGTTGGGCACGGCGAGCCCGTCGATCGACCCGACGTTGAGTACGCGCGCAGGGTCATCGTGTCGGCTCGCGGCGTCGAGCAATGGTCGCAGCTGCTGAGTCAGCACGAACGGCGCGCGCAGGTTCAGGTTCAGAACTTTGTCCCACCCCGACACCGGGAATTCGTCGAACGATGCGCCCCAGGTGGCGCCGGCGTTGTTGACGAGTACGTGGAGCTCGGAGGTCTGCGCGGCGACGCGTCGGGCCAGGTCGGCGGATTCGTCGGGACTGCTCAGATCGGCGGGAAATGCCGTCACCGCACCGAACTCCGACAGCGTTTGCTCGGCCGCCGCACACGCCTCGGGTTTACGGGATGCGATGAACACCCGCGCACCGGCTTTGAGCAGCCCCTCGGCGATCATGTAGCCGATCCCCCGGGTGCCGCCGGTTACCAGAGCCGTCTTGCCCGCCACCGAGAAGAGATCGAGATCCGTCATATCGATTGTCCTGACTTGGAGTTGTTGAGTACGTGGATCCACCAAGGTCTACCGCCCGGTGGTGACTGAGCCGTCAGCGGCCCTGGAACACCGCGGGACGCCGTTCGACGAAGGATGCGATGCCTTCCATCGCATCGGCGCTGCCGAACACCGTGGCTTTGACCTCGTCGACGGCGTCGATCGCCGCTTGTTCGCCATCGCGCAGATACGCCAGCGCGGCGATTTTGGTCGCGCGCGTGCCGAGCGGTGCGTTGGCGCAGATCTCGCGTGCCAGTTCGATTCCGCGGTCGATGTGTTCGCCGAACGGTACGACTTCCTGGACGAACCCGAGCGCGAGAGCTCGTTGGGCGTCGAATCTGTCGGCGCGAAGCAGGTGATACATGGCATTCCCCCAGCCGGTGCGGGTCAGGTACCGGAAATGGGCTCCGCCCAGCGGAGCGATGCCGCGCGCGACCTCGAGCTGCTGGAAGACCGCCGTGTCGGCGGCTACCGCGATATCGGCGGCGAGCATCATCTCGACCCCGACGGTGAAGGTCAGGCCCTGCACCACCGAGACGACCGGTTTGGTGGTCCGGCGGCCGAGGCCGAAGGGATCGACCAGTGCCGGGTCGAGGTCGGCGTCGGCGCCGGGACCGAAGAACTTGGGCATGTCCAGGCCCGCGGTGGTGTGCTCCCCCGCCGCGCACAGGACCGCCCCCCACAGCGAATCGTCGTCGTCGAAGGTGGTGAGGTGACCCGCCAACTGCCGCATCATGTCCGGCGTGAAGGCGTTCTTCTTCGACTCGTTGTCGACGGTGATGACGGCGATGTGGTCCTCGGTGCGGAAGGTGACCTGACCGGTGTCGGTCGTGCTCATCGGTACTCCTGACTTGCTTGGGATGTTCCGGCGCCGATCCGACGCCTGCTGAAGCAGTAGACTAATCAGTCTAGACCAGATCGTCAATAACGAATCGAAATCGATCGCCGCACGATTCGAATTTGCGGTCGACTCGATGAATCGCCAGGTCAACCGTTCCGCGCGGAAGTGTTGACCGATTCGTCTAGACGACATAGTCTAGCGCCCGACGTGCTGAGATCGCCGTCGATTCCCTGGGTCGGGCGATGCCCGGCCGTCGCCTGCTGAAAGGTCGAAGATGTACCGCGTCCCCACCGATGACTACGCATTCCTGCTGTCGGAGTACTTCGAGCGCGACGTCGTCGCGCATGCGACCGACGGCGACCTCACCGCCGGCGACGCCGTCGCCGTCATCGCCGCCGCAGGCGAGTTCGCCGTCGAGGTTCTCCATCCGCTCAACGCCGTCGGCGATCGCGTCGGAGCTGCGTTGTCCGACGGCGTCGTCACCAGCCCGCCCGGCTACGTCGATGCGTACCGCCGCTACGCCGAGGGCGGTTGGGCGGGCACGTTCCTGCCCAAGGACATCGGCGGCGAAGGGGTGCCGTGGACCGTGCACGGCGCGCTGAGCGAACTGTGGAGCGCGTCCAACGCGGCGCTGTCGCTGTGTGCTGGACTGTCGATCGCCGCGGCACTCGCGTTGAACGCCGCAGCCGACGACGAGATCCGCGACACCTACCTCGCGCCGATTGTCGCCGGACGATGGACCGCCACGATGAACTTGACCGAGCCGCAGGCGGGAACCGACCTTGCGTCGATCACCACCGTCGCACGCCCGCAAGCCGACGGAACATGGGCGGTGACCGGCCAGAAGATCTTCATCACCTGGGGCGATCACGACCTCGCCGAGAACATCGTCCACCTCGTGCTGGCCCGCACGCCGGATGCACCGGCCGGCCTGGCGGGACTGTCGCTGTTCGTGGTGCCGAAGTACCTACCCGACGACGGCGTACCGGGCAGCCGCAATTCCATCACCACGGTGTCGATCGAGCACAAGCTCGGGATCCATTCCAGTCCCACCTGCGTACTGCAGTACGACGCCGCGGTCGGTCGGCTCGTCGGTGAACTCAACGGTGGACTCGCGGCGATGTTCGTGATGATGAACGCGAGCCGGATCGGCATCGGCGTCCAGGCGCTGGGCGTCGCCGACCGCGCGTTCCAGCAGGCCCGCGACTATGCCGCGCAACGCGTGCAGGGAACCGTGGTCGGGCGCGCCCCGGGCACCCCGATCGCCCAGCACCCCGACGTCGCGCGCCTGCTGATCTCGATGTCCAGCCGGATCTCCGCGTTCCGTGCGCTATCGATGCAGCTCGCGGTATGGCTCGACGCCGCGCAGCAGGACGATTCGACGCAGGCCCGTGAGCTGGCAGAGTTTCTGGTGCCGATCTTCAAGGGCTGGGTAACCGAGGAGGCCGTCGCGATCACCTCCGACGCCGTGCAGGTACATGGTGGCGTCGGCTTCATCGAGGAGACCGGCACGGCTCAGCACTACCGCGACGCGCGCATCTTCCCGATCTACGAGGGCACCACCGCCATCCAGTCCAACGACCTCGTCGGCCGCAAGATGCTCCGCGACCGGGGGCGTACCGCTGAACAGTTCTTCGCGCTCATCGAGAAGGACGTCGTCGAGCTGCGTGCGAGCAGCGATGCGGTGGCTGCGCGCACCGTCGAGCGGCTCGACCGTGCCCTGGCCGCGGCCCGGCGGGCGACCACCGCGCTCGTCGAGCACGCGGCGTCGAACCCCAGGAATGTATTCGCCGTCAGCGTGCCGTATCTCACGTTGTGCGGTCTGCTCGCCGGCGGCTGGGCACATGCTCGCCTCCTCGCCGCGCAGTTGCGGCGGGCAGACACGGACGACCGCCGTGTGATCGAGGCCGACTTCTACGGCGTGCACCAGCTCAGCCGCGTGCACGGTCTGCTCGAGATCATCGAAGCGGGCGAGGTCGCAGTCGGTGAGAAGCTCGCCTGACGGCTGGCGTGCGGGGGAGGTCGCGCACGACGGTGAGGGTCACAGCGACTCGAGCCATTCCACCAGTCGCTCCCCCTGCGAAGTCATGATCTGCGGGTCGCGTAGGGCGTTGGCCAGCAACGACATCCCCTGGTAGGCCGCCACCAGGGTCACGCCCAGCCCGTCGGGGTCGGGCAGTTCCAGTTCGCGGAACTGGTCGGCGGCCCACGCGATCAGCCGACGAAGCAGGTCGCCGGCCGCCGCATCCAGTTCTCCGTCCCTCCGCTTGTCGAGTTCGACGGCGAGTGTCCCCGTGGGGCAGCCGAATTGAGCCGCGACGTCGCGCTGGTCCACCCACATCCCGACGAGCGTCGTCAGTCGCTCGCGCGGATCGGCGATTTCGTTGAGCCGTCCGATGAGTTCGTCGAGACGTGCGCCGTGTTCCGACAGTGCCGCCTGCACCAAGTCGTCTTTGGTCTTGAAGTAGTAGTAGACGTTCCCGACGGGTACGTCGGCGGCGGATGCGATGTGGGCAAGGGTCGTTCGTTCGACGCCCTGCTCGTGCAATACCCGTGCGGCTTCGGTGGTGAGCCTTCGACGTTTGTCGGCCGCCCGGGCCCGCGGTCCCACTGAGTCAGTCACCCAACTAACTATAGACACCGGCAATGCGCGATGCTAGCTTCGGAGAGTAAGTCAGCCAACTAACTAAGCGAGGAAATCAGATGATCGTTGTTACCGGAGCAACCGGAAACGTCGGGCAACACGTGGTGCGATTGCTCAGCCGACAAGGCGAAGACGTCGTCGCAGTCTCACGACGACCCCGCATCGAGGGACTCGGAGCGGGGGCACGGCACGTCCGGGCCGACGTCGGCGATGCCGCGAGTATGCGACCGGCACTCACCGGCGCCGACGCCCTCTTCCTGCTGATCGGCGGCGAGTTGAACAGTCACGGCGAACCGCCGGCCGCGGTGATCGACGCCGCCGTTCAATCCGGCGTGAAACGCATCGTGTTGCAGTCATCGCAGGTCAGTGCCACTCGGCCCGACGTCGACTCGCACGCTCGCCTGCGCGAGTTCGAGGCGGCGGTGCGCGCCAGCGGCGTCGACGTCACCATTCTGCGGCCCAGCGGCTTCGCGTCGAACGCGTTCGGGTGGGCCGAGTCGGTGCGTACTGCCCGAACCGTCTTCGCGCCGTTCGGCGATGTCGGACTGCCCGTCGTCGACCCCGCCGACATCGCAGCCGTCGCGGCCACGGCTCTCACCCAGGCGGGCCACGCGGAACGCGTCTACGACGTCACCGGGCCACACCTGATCACGCCGCGCGAGCAGGCCGCGGTGATCGCCGACGTCGTCGGCGTCGACATCACCTTCGTGGAACTGACCCGCGAACAGGCGCGCGCACACTTGGCGCAGGTCATGCCCGAAGCGGTGATCGACGGCACGCTCGACGTCCTCGGGTTACCGCTGCCCACCGAACGGCGGGTCAGCCCCGACGTCGCGTCGGTCCTCGGTCATCCCGCCCGCCCGTTCGCCGAGTGGGTCACCCGCAACCGTCTTGCCTTCGCGTGAGTCAGTCCCCCAGCGACAGACGGCCTACGGCGTCGACGCCGGGCAGCTCCCGGCTCGCTGCCCAGGAAGCAAGCAGCCCGAGATTGTCGGCGGAGAGCGTGTGCGGTTCTGCGGTATAGGCGGTCAGCGTCAGCCCCGGCGCCGCGACCAATTCCATCGAGTCATAGGTGAGTTCGAGATATCCGACGGCCGGGTGGTTGAACTCCTTGACTCCGCCACGATGTGATCGCACGTCGTGAGCGCCCCAACGGACGCGGAAGGCCTCACTGCGCGTGGCGAGTTCGCCGACCAAGTTGATGAGCTCCGGATCCCGTGGATTGCGTCCGGACTCGGTTCGCAACAGCGCGACCGCGACCGACAGTGCGGCGTCGTAGTTCGGATAGAAGTCGGCCGCCCGTGGGTCCAGGAAGTCGAATCGGGCGAGGTTGCCCCGGTGGCGGGGGTCGTCGAGCACCGGCGAATAGAGTGCTCGCGCGAGAGCATTGGTCCCGACGATGTCGAGCCGACCGGTCCGCACGAAAGCCGCGGCAGTCGTCATCGAATCGAGTACGCGTTGAAGGCTTTCCGGCACGACCGGACTGTTGCGGCGGCGCGGCGTGCGTACCGGCTTCGCGCTGCGGGCGAGGTTGAACAGATGCTCGCATTCGATGTCGCTCAGTCGTAGTGCGCGCGCTACCGCATCCAGCACGTCCTCGGACACCCCGCTGATGTGGCCCTTCTCCAGACGCGTGTACCACTCTGGACTCACACCTGCGAGCACCGCGACTTCTTCCCGACGCAGACCGGGCACTCGACGTCGGCCGGTGTTGGGCAGGCCGACCTGCTCCGGGGTCAGCCGGGCTCGTCGGGTGACGAGAAAGTCGCGGATGTCTGCGCGGAGGTCCACGCCGACAACGCTACGACTCGGGGTCGTCGAATGGGAGGTCGCGCCGGTACCCCCATAACCGCGACCTTCCTCCCGGGTACCGAGGAGCGTGAGCTGGTTGGGTGAGCACAGCACTGGCATCTCCGACGACCACCCGCAGCCGTTCGACGCTGGTCGCGGCCATCATCGGGTTCTTTCTCATCACCCTCGACGCCGTTGTCGTGAACGTCACGCTGCCCACGATCCGCGCCGACCTCGGCGGCGGAATCGCGGGCCTGCAATGGGTGGTAGACGGGTACACCCTGATGTTCGCGGCGCTGCTGCTCACGGCGGGGTCGTTGGCGGACCGGGTCGGCGCCCGCACGGCGTTCGGTTCGGGAGTCGTGCTGTTCGTCGTCGCATCGGTCGGATGCGGGCTCGCGCCGAACCTCGCTGTCCTGGTGGCGGCACGTTTCGTCCAGGGCGCCGCGGCCGCCGCGATCATGCCCGCGTCGATGGCATTGATCCGCCAGGGCTACCCCGACCCTCGAGAACGTGGTCGAGCGATCGGCATCTGGGCGATGGGTGGTGCCGTCGCGTCGTCGGCCGGGCCGGTCGTCGGCGGGCTGTTGAATCAGATCGACTGGCGGTTGATCTTCTTCATCAACGCGCCGGCCGGTATCGCCGCGTTGCTGGTGCTCGCCCGCACCGCGTCGTCGACGACGCGGGCAGTGCCCTTCGACGTTCCCGGGCAGGTGACCGGTGTGATCGCCATGGGCGCGGTGACCTTCGGCGCCATCGAAGCCGGCTCACGCGGATTCGACGCCCCGCCGGTGATCGGCGCCTTCATCGTGGCGGTCGTCGCGGCGGTCGCGTTCTGGCTCCTCCAGAAGAACGTGCCGCACCCGATGCTGCCGTTGACGCTGCTGCACTCCCGCACCGTCCGCATCACGCTCGTCTGCGGGTTCGCCTTCATGGTCGGATACTACGGGCTCCCGTTCGTGATGAGTCTGTTCCTGCAACAGCATCGCGGACTCACCGCACTGCAGACCGGAGTCGCGTTCGGGCCGATGATGCTGATCGGACTCGTGGTCACCCCGTTCTCGGCCCGCCTCGCTGAGCGATTCGGCCGCCGAACGCTGATCGTCGCGGGGCTGGCGGTGATGGCCGTGGGACTCGTTACGATCGTGGTTCTGTCGTCGTCGACGCCCGTATGGTCGATCGCGTTGCTGATGATTCTCGTCGGGCTCGGTGGGCCGCTGGTAGCTCCACCCGCGACGGCTCTCCTGCTCGACGCCGTGCCCGCTGATCTGTCCGGCGTGGCGTCGGGCGTCTTCAACACCAGTAGACAGATCGGCGGAGCTTTGGCGATCGCTGTTTTCGGCGGTCTGCTCGCCCAACCCGACACGTTCGTTCGCGGAGTGCGCGTCAGTCTTGTGATCGCGGCGGTGGCCGCGTGCCTCGCCGGTGCTGTGGCGCTGCGGCTGCCCCGCGTGTCGGGAAGTTCGTGAGCCGGGTACGCGGTTACTGCGAGGTTTTTCCGACCACGTCGGACGTTGTGTCCAGGGTCGCGAGGAAATTCAGAATCGTTCGCCCGTAGAGGTCGGGATGGGTGAAGCGGAACATGTGGCCGGTGTTGTTCAGAATCACTTCGCTCGCGCTGGGCAGACCGTCGCGCAGTACCTGTGCCGCTTGCTCACCCACGAGCTGATCGTCCTCCGGGGTGATCAGCAGTGTAGGAACGTCGACCTTGCCGAGCTGATCGCGCACGTCGAACGAGATGACGCTCGCTACTCGCGCGTTGTACGACTCGGCCGGAGTATTCGCCAGGAACAGCTGGCGGTAGTCCTCCTTGGTGTGCGGAACTTCGGCCCCGACGTCGTACTTCGATGCGAGGCTCGCGGCGTGATACCGCAGCGTGCCGTTGCGGTACAGGGCGCCGGTGATGTGGTGGGCGTTGCGCCCGAAAGTGTTCTTCCAGGCCGGCAGTGGATTTGCGGCGAATCCGCCGGACAGCACGAGTCCGCGTAGGCCCGTCGGCTGCCGTAGCGCCAGCGTCAGACTGATGACGGCACCGAACGAGTCCCCCACCAACACGTAGTCGGACAGATCGGCGACCTGCGCCGCGACGAAGTCGGCGTAGCGCTCGACGTCGTCGAGCGCTTCGGGCAATCGCATAGTCCGTACCGGGTACGCGGCTTTGAGGGGGCTGAGCTGACGGTCGTCCCACGGGGCGCCGGAGAAGCACGGGACGGTGACGAGCGTGGGCGTAGTGGTCATGGTTGGCCTCTTTCGACGGTGACTGCCACTTAGTTAGGTGACGTGTCATCTATTAATACATGACACGTCATGGATTGTCGATATGCTGTGCTGTGACGATGGAATCGATCGAGGAGTTTCGCTATCTCGTCCTCGCCGCCCAACGGGAAGGCGCGCGAGCGCTGGCGACTGCCCTCAAGCCGTACGGGCTCACCGTGTCGCAAGCCGAAGCGATCGCCGTGTTGAGGGACGCGTCGACGCCGTTGACGGTTCGCGAGATCGGCCAACGACTCGTCTGTGAGGGCGGCAGTCCCAGCAGGTTGATGGCGACGTTGACGCACAAGGGCTTGGTGCACTCCGTCATCGGGGCGCAGGATCGACGCACCACTGTCCTCTCGCTCACCGAGTCGGGCCTCGACGCCGCGCGCACGGTCCGGGAGATCGAAGAGAACCTTTATGCCGCACTGGGATTCGTGCTCGACGCCGACAGACTCGACGCCGTGATTCCGGTGCTGCGGTCACTCGTCGCGCAGCTTCCCGCCGGGCAGGCGCTGCAGCGCAGAATTCTGGATCGAGAGGCGGAGTGAAGAAGTGTGCGCCCGGCAGATCTCACGTTTGCGGTGCGCGTGGCGTCTACTCGGTGAAGGAGGGCAGACGATGCACACCCAACTGACCGGCTCGCCCGGTCGAATCCGATGAAGCAGCCTTTCGAGCGGATCGTCGACGAACACGGAGATCGTGTGTTGCGGGTATGCCGAGCAGTTCTCGGTCCGCACGACGCTGATGACGCATGGTCGGAGACTTTTCTGGCCGCGCTGCGCGCCTATCCCGAGTTGGCCGAGACGGCCAACGTCGAGGCTTGGCTGGTGACGATCGCACATCGTAAGGCGATCGACGTCGTGCGGGCCCGTGCCCGCAATCCGCTGCCGGTCGAACAGTTGCCGGAGCGCGCCAGCACCGATGGTCTCCCCGGTTCGGGGCATCCTGAGCTGTGGGCAGCGCTCGCCGACCTGCCGGATAAGCAGCGGCACGCGATCGCATACCACTACATCGGTGGACTGCCGTATTCGGCGGTCGCCGAACTTGTCGGAGGCAGCGTCGACGCAGCACGGCGAGCCGCCGCCGATGGCATGAAGAAATTGAAGAAGACAGTTCCGGGCGCGATCATGGAAGGAGAAACCTCATGAACACCGATCCGTCCGACGCCCCGATCCTCGACGTCCTTCGCTCGCCGGCGACATCGAATTCCCTCGAGTCGCTGCGCGCTCGGCTCGCGGTGGCCGCGGCGCAGGAGAATCTACTCGATGTCGCGTACACGACGATCGACTCCCCCGTCGGCGCGCTCCTGCTGGCGGCTACCCCGAAGGGCCTGGTGCGGGTCGCCTACGCCAACGAAGGCCATGATCATGTCCTGGACACGCTGGCGCACAAACTGAGTCCGCGGATTCTGCGCGCCCCGGCCCGGCTCGACGTCGCGGCCCGCGAACTCGACGAGTACTTCACCGGTCGCCGGCACGGCTTCGACCTCCCGCTCGATTTGTCGCTCTCTCATGGGTTCCGGCAACTCGTACAGCAGCATCTGCCCGAGATCGGGTACGGCGAAACCCGGAGTTACCGGCAGATGGCCGAACTCGTCGGGAACCCCAATGCCGTACGGGCGGTGGGGACGGCGTGCGCTACCAACCCGCTGCCGATCGTCGTGCCGTGCCACCGCGTCGTCCGCTCCGATGGTTCGCCGGGCGGATATGTCGGCGGGCTGGCCGCCAAGGCGACCCTCCTCGGACTGGAGGCGGCATGACCGCCGGTGCGGGATCGTGGCAGCAACGTGTCGATTCCGCTGATTGGCGGGCCGTCGCCGCCGAGCTCGACGACGACGGCGCGGCGCCGTTGCCGCAGTTGCTGACGCTGCGGGAGGCCGCTGAGATTCGGGACATGTACGACGACGTCGACCGGTTCCGATCGACCATCGACATGGCCCGCTACCGATTCGGCAGTGGCCAGTACCGGTACTTCCGCGAACCGTATCCGGAGCCGATCGCCGCACTCAAACAGGCGTTGTATCCGCGGTTGCTGCCGATTGCCCGAGACTGGGCGATCAAGCTCGGGCGTCCGGCGTCGTGGCCGGAGTCGTTCGACGAGTGGCTGGATCGCTGTCATGCGGCCGGGCAGACCAAGTCGACGGCGATCCTGTTGCGCTACGCCGCCGATGACTGGAACGCGCTGCACCAGGATTTGTACGGAGATCTCATTTTCCCGATGCAGGTCGTCGTCAACCTGAGCGAGCCGGGAGTCGATTTCACCGGCGGGGAGTTCCTGCTCGTCGAGCAGCGGCCCCGAGCCCAATCGCGTGGGACGGCCTTCACTATCCCGCAGGGACACGGGTTGGTCTTCACCACCCGGGAACGGCCCGTCGCATCGACCCGCGGGTGGTCGATCGGTCCGATCCGGCACGGAGTATCACGCGTGCGATCAGGTCAGCGGCACACACTCGGCCTGGTCTTCCACGACGCACGGTGAGCGATGTTCACACTGATCGACGCCGACGGCCGCCCGTACGAGTCTCCGGTGAAAGGACTCTGGGGCGGACATCGGCGCGCGAAGATCTACGGCACCCTGGACTGTCGAGCCGCGCGGCACACGATCGACCGCGGCGGGTACGTACGGCATCGGGTGTTCTTCGCCGACGAGGCGACGGCGATCGCAGCCGGATACCGACCCTGTGCGGTGTGCTGCGCGGACCGATATCGGGCATGGAAAGCGCAGTGAATCTGTATGTCACGCAGTTGAACCGGGACTGATCGCTGCTGGACCGGGCAGACGGGACGTCGCAAAGGTCTTCCGATAGGCGCCAGGTGTCGGCACCGCCATCCTTGTTGCGTCACTACTGACTGACGCTGCAGCCGGCCGGCGCCCACGAAACACGGGACGCTCGCCATAGGATGACCCGCCTATTCGGGGGTAGCTGAAACTGCCTAACGAAGAGTTCGACGCAGGCCGTTGGTTTCACCCGGGCGCATGGCTGTGTCGGCACCCGGGTGCGGGCGTCGTGGCGGATTCACTTGCACTGCTGTGGTTTTCGGGTCTATTCGCGTTGCGGTGGTGACGGGGTGGTCGGGCCTCGGTGGTGTTTGTTCCAGGTGCGGCGCAGGATGATTTCGGGGAAGAACGTGTTGTTCACCCGCGGGATACGGTCCGGGTCGGCGGGGTCGATCCACCCGACCCGCCCCTTATCGGGGCCGTCGGGGATGATGACGGTCTTCCACTGATCATCTAGCGGGCCTTCGCGCCGGTTGTCGTGACCGCACGCCGCCCCGAGGTTCCCGATCGTCGTGCGCCCGCCGTTCTCCCACCGGCGCACATGGTGGGCCTGCGAGCCGAACATCGATTCCCGGCATTTCGGTTTGGTGCATCCTCGGTCCCGGCCGAAAGAGGCGAACCGTTGTGCGGTGTTCGCCGACCGGCGGCCGGTGCCGTAGAAGATCACATCAGAGGTGTCATCGTCGAAGACGACCACGACCATCTCGCCGGTGCCCGGATCTCTCATCACCAGGTCGATCACATCAGTGACCGGCACCGTACTACCGGTGGCCGTGGTGGCGAACCCCCGCCC
Organism: Gordonia asplenii; assembly: GCF_012933505.1. GTDB lineage: Bacteria > Actinomycetota > Actinomycetes > Mycobacteriales > Mycobacteriaceae > Gordonia > Gordonia asplenii. The sequence continues at coordinate 47,324 of NZ_JABBNB010000021.1, read as the reverse complement.
GTCTTCCATGTCCTTCTTCGACGCGGTGACCACGATGTGGGCGGGTAGCCCGTTCAACGTTCCGTCGGTGCTGGCGCTCGCGTGCGCGCAGATCGCGATGAGCGCATCGTGGCGACGCTGCCCGGCCGTCCGCCGATCCCGCTTGGCCGCCTCGGCCAACACATGCGGGTCGACGCCCGGCGCGTTGACCGCACCCCGCGGCGAGTCGGGATCGTCCGGGTTGTTCATCCCCTTGGCGGCGAACAACTCCATCGCCAACTCGACCACGGCCCGCCCCGCCGGCGTCAGGTGCCCGGTCAGGGTGGACATCAACTGCTGATCCTGCGACGACAGGTAGAGGTCGCGTTGTCGTACCCGGTCCTGCTCATCGGTCACCTGACCGTCGGGATCCAGATACGCCAACAACCGCGCACCGACATTCTCCAACTCTCGCGGCGTCAGCTGGGTCGCGAACTCCGCCATCGACGCCTCCGCCGACGCGACGACATCCGGGCTCACCGACGTGGGGATCTTCCGCATCGTCTTGATGATCACGTCGACATGCGTGCGGGAAATCTGCCCGGCACGCAGCGCCTCGGCCGTGTCGGGAAGGGTGGGCGCGATCGTCTCACCACTGGGGGTCTGACCCGCGGCGAGTTTCCCGGCGTGCTCGCGGCGCCGATTGGTTTCCCCCCGCCCGACATTCAACGCTTGTTCGTAGAAGCCGTGCACCGACCCCACCGAAGTGATCATCGGGCCCGGGCGTCGTTGCAGATTGTCGGCGTAGCGGGCGACCGTCAGGGCCTCGACCCGTCGAGACAGTTCCTCGGTGAGTCGGGTCACCTCGACCAACTCGGCGTCCGAACACACCACCGTCGACACGTCGGACAGCGCAGTGACCGACGCGAGGGCATCCCGGTAACCACCCACGACCCGCTCGGCAGGCATCACCGCCGCTGTTCGCGTCACCGCACTCACCTCCCCAGGCCGGCCCAATCGTCAGGTCCCCTTCGAACCTATATTCGACAATACCGCCACCCACTGACAACTTATTGTGTGCCGGATCCGGTGCACCAAGCCGACCGGAAAGCGTTTCGTCACGCGTCTCACATCCAGGTCGCCGACACCGCCTCCAGGTGCGATTCTCACGAAAAGACATGTGTCGCAATATGATTCATTGAGATGGAGAGCAGATCTCATGTCGATCGAGGACAACAAGGCAATCGTCGGCTGCTGGTTCACCGAGTTCTGGGGCGAGAACTTGGACCCCCGCCGTCATCGACGAACTCGCCGCACCCGACATCCGCTTCGAACACTCCCTGCATCAGCCACTGCGCAGCCGGGACCAGGTCCGCGAGTTCGCCACCGGCTTCCGAGCGGCGTTCCCCGATCTCAACTCCTGGGGTACCGCCGATCTGATCGCCGAGGGTGCATACATCGTGGGTCAAGGGGAGGGCGGCGGCACTCACACCGGCGATGCCACCGCCCCACACCACGATGGGTCTCCCCCACAGCCGGCCCTAATCTCGCCGCACGCTTCAACTCCTCGGACAACACACGAGCAGCAGCAGCTAAATGAGTGACACCTCGCATGAATGCGGACGTCGACAGCCGACGGATCCGCGCGCACATCCGCGTCTCCCACAGTCGTCTTCATGAATCCAAACAGATAGCTCGCCCTTCTGGGAGCTCTCAACACTAATTCTGGGTATGGACTTGTGCGGCCGCCAATAGCGACCGCGATCGATTAACTGCCGAGACCGCATCGGCGCCGCACTCGCCCCCTCCGTAGCGACCGCACAAAGCGTGTGGATCCGCACACCGAACACCGGCCGATCACTATCGTTTCGCAACATCACCTTCCACCGCTGCCTGCCCTCATCGTCGAGCCCACCCCGGGCCAGCGCGGATAATCGGACCAGCTTGGCCTGAGTTGCCTGGTCCTCGCGCGCGGCCGCACGGTCCTCGCTGCGATCCCGCTCCGCACGGCGACGATCCTCCTGCGCACGCAGATACGTGACCGCAGCGATACCGACCGACACGCACGTGGCCAGCGACCCTACCGCGCTCACCCATGCGGGCACGGTCCCCCAATCGGTACTCGCCCACCGGCGCGCCGCTAGAAATGCCATGCACCCCACCGTGACTACCGGCCCGATCGCCGACACACTGATCAGCACCCGCATACCGCGACGACGCGCGAACGGTTTGGCACACCACTGGCCCCACTGCGTTGAACTCATCGACGGCGCCTACAAACCCCGGCATCACCGGCCAATGCCGATCCCGCCGCCCCGAAGATCACTCCGGTCATACGCACCGCCCGCGGTAGTGGCTGAGTCCTTGCCCCTTGTTGCGTTTCTTGCTCTGCCCGCGTGGTCCGCCTTTCGGCGCCCGAACCCATTTGCCATTCGAATCGATACCGGGCATCGCTTCGGAAAAGGCTCGGCTGTACTGGGTTTCGCCCTCAACGGTGAGGATTCCGTTCTCGACGTCAATCATCGCGATCGTCGCCCAGAACGCATTCTTGTTGTTGCCCACATGCACGAGAATTTCGTCAGCATCCGGCCCTGGAAGCCCTTTGCGGCCGCGGCGCCCGTACCGCACCGCAACACGCGGGTTGCCGAACGTGTTCAATGCGCCGAGCCCGTTGTCGACCGACTGGTACACCGACACTGCCATCTGGCCGTTCTCCTGGGGCAGCACCTGTACCTGCTCAACCGCAGGCTTCCCGCGACCCGGGCCCTTACTGTCCCCGAAATGCTTCACATTGGGCCACGCGTCGAGGCTGCCATGGCGGCCCGGATCACCACTGATCACCACGTAGTCGTTCGTCTGTTCGTTGCGGACGAAAAAGTAGACGTCGAGATCGCCTGTGCCATAGCTGGTTACCTTGCCCGACTTGCCATACTTTGCGCCCCGCCCGTCCCATTCCAGCCCCACCGTCAGCACCCAGTCCGGATCTCCCTGGCTCTTACGCAGGTCAATCGTCGCAGTCCTGGACGCCGACTCCTTCGTCATCGAGATCCGAACCTTCTCCATGCTGACCGGCGAACCCGCCGACGGCGCGGGCGCGGGCGCCGGTGACGCGGGCGACTCGACGAGTTCCGGTTCATCAACGCTGATCCCATGGTCGGTCGCAAACGCCGCCAAACCATCCTGGTACCCCTGCCCGATCGCGTCGATCCGCCATCCATCGCCACGGCGGTAGAACGCCACCGTCTGCAGCACCGTCTCCGTAGTCAACGCTTCAGGGCAGAACACGAACGACGACGACCCGCTCACACGGATCGAAAGTCCCATCACCGCACCGAAACTGACCCCCTGAGCCTCAGTGCTGCCGGTGATCAACACTCTGCTGATGTCGGCAGGAACACGATTCAGGTCGACCTCGACCACATGCCCGGCACTTATCTCCACACCCGGACCGACCGGCTGATTGAAGAACACGAAGTCGTCGTCGGAACGAACCCTCCCCGACACAGCAAGCAACACTGCCGCCGCATCAACCAGCCCATCAGACGCCGAGTCGAGCGCCACGGTATACCGGCCCGCCGGCACATCTACCCGCGCACCCTTCATGAGTTCATTCATCAAAACCTCTCTCACTCCAACAAGTTCGAACCAACTGGCATACGCCTGGCGCGGTCCAGCCGCTCAGGTCCCGATCAGCGTAGGACCCACGGGTGACACCCCCTCAAGACAGACCAGGCAGATCAACTAACAGCCCGGCCGCCACAGCCGATTACAAACCACCATCTGCGATTTCCCCAACCCTGCTGCCGCCGCCCGACATGAGCCACCCGGCACGAAGGTCTTCACGGCATCGGTAACATTGACGATTCGTACGCGGCACGATCGTCGGAAGAACGTTGTCGCGCACGGTTTCTCCGGTCGGTCGACCATTTCGACGTCAGTCCCCGAGGACCCGGCGATCGGCCAACAGGACCCGACACGACGCCGCATCGTCGATGAATCCACCCCCGACTGCGTCACCGTCCAAACCTCATAGAGCACAGCAAGCAGATCGCCGACAATGACTGCAGGGCACCGCCCCTAGATGACTTCCGGATCTCCGGTTGAAATATCTACTCGCCGAGGACGTCGTCTGCTTTGATCACCGTGCGTCGCCGCAGCAGCTCCGGTGTGGCTCCCTCCTCTTGCTGTCCGGTCCCTCCGCCGCCGCACACGTTTACCGGCCGATTCTTGGCGAATGCGGCGGCGGCAGCAGCGATGACCCCGGCAAACAGACATCCTCAGCACCCGCCCATCGTCACACCACCCCCGTATACAGCGACGGCCCCAGCAGCAAGTCACCATCGAGATGACTCGCAATGTTCCGCATGAACTCCCGCACCGGCTCCCTGACCTCAAACCGCGGGTCCTGCACCGCCGCAAGCGCTCTGAACATCTCCGCCAGCACGCGCCGGTCGACCGGAGTGGACTCCTTCAGATCAACCAGCCGCATCAGATCATCGAACGCGTAGCGGCTGCAGAGTCGAGCGATATCGTCAGCATCACGGCCACGGGTCGGATCCGCGTACACCGTCAGCACCTTGTTCGCCCCCAACTCCAACGGATCAAGCACCGGCCCCACCCGGGTGTCCAGCGTCGGCCGCGCCCGATAGTCGACGCCGATCTCCACCTTGACAGCACCGCCACCCGGGGGCGTCACCATCAGCCGCCGCAAGCTCCCTTCCGGACTCGGCGACACATCAACCACCTCATAGCCCGCTGCCCTGAATGCCGCGCTCACCCGATCGGTAATCGCGAACGTGTCCTCTGTCAGCCTCGCCGCGAACGCACCGAGATCCTCAGTGTCGCGATCGGTGAGACCGAGGATAATCAGACCGGCGCCACCCGCAAGACTCAGGTGCCCATGCCCGGCATCCAGTAGAATCACCGCAGCCCGTTCTTGCAGGCGTCAATCCCACAGAAATCCGCTCTGCCGCAACACTGCCCGCCATACCGACTGATGCCGTCGCGACCACAGCCGACATCACGAATCCGGTCCCCCGGCAGACCCCGACCAATCCAGGTGACGAGGCAACCGCACCTTGCGCCGCGGCGCGAACACCGCCGTCCATACGCCATCAGGGACGATGACCGGACCACGCCGATTCTCCGGATCCACCACCGCAAACGTCGCGTGAGCGACATGCTCCCACCGCGTCAGCCGCCCCTGCACCTCCGGGCTGAGCGCACGATCCCCCGACAACCACCGACTTACCGTAGCCTGCGTCGTATTCAACGCCCACGCCAACTCCTGCTGAGTCATCCCCGGCGCCGATCGACGATCCTTCACATCAACCGCAACGCCCACACCAGCAAATATACGAACTCTCCAAGAACACAACCAAGCTCTCAAAGAATCAGACACGTCGGACAACGCAAGGACACCGCGGCGCGCCGACTCAACCTCAGACGGAGAGCTACCAGTCGCGGCTGTCGTACGCCGGCTCACGGGTCAGCCGCACCGCCCGGACTCTCCACGCAGTGCCGAACTCGACATACACCGTCGCATCGAGCCCCGCCGGTCACGATGTTCACCAACGGACGCCCTTGCCGCCAACGGCGCGGTGAATTTTCGTGATCAGCCCGCCGCGGGACGTCCCAATGCCAGGCCTCACACCCCACGGAAGATCGTCTTGTACTCCAAGTACGCGTCGAGCGCCGTCGGCCCCAGTTCGCGGCCGAGTCCACTGTTCTTGACGCCGCCGAACGGGGCGTCCATCGGGAACGACGCCGAGTTCACCCCGACGGTTCCGCTGACGATCCGTCGAGCGACGTCGGTGGCTTTGTCGACGTCGGGCGAGAACACTCCGCCGCCGAGCCCGTAGTCGGAGTCGTTGGCGATCGCGACGGCCTCGTCGACCGAGTCGTACGGCAACACCACCACGACGGGTCCGAAGATCTCCTCGCGCGCGATGCGCATGTCGTTGCGGACATCGCGGAAGACGGTCGGCTCGACGTAGTACCCGCGATCGAATCCTTCGGGCCGGCCTCCTCCGGTGACGATCCGGGCACCTTCTTCGACGCCGAGTGTGAGGTAGGCCTCGACGCGGTCTCGTTGCGTGGCATTGACCAGCGGGCCGAAGAAGTTCGCCGGATCGTCGGGATCGCCGAGGGGAATCGCCTTCATGGTGTCGGCGATGAAGTCGACTATCTCGTCGTAACGCTCGCGCGGCGCGAGGATGCGAGTCAATGCACGACACGTCTGCCCGGTGTTGGGCGTGCACGCCGACATCACGAATGGCTTGAAGGCCTGCAGGTCGACGTCGTCGAGCAGGATGCCCGCCGATTTTCCGCCGAGTTCCAAGGTAACGTGCTTGAGATCCGAAGCACATTGCGCCGCAATGGCTTTGCCCGCAGCGGTGGAACCGGTGAAGGCGATCTTGCGCACCCCGGGATGGCGGACCAGCGCGGCGCCGGTCTCGCGTCCACCGGTGACGATGTTCGCGACACCGTCGGGCAGGCCGGCCTCGGCGAACAGCTCTGCGAGAACGAACGAGTCGAGCGAGGTCTCCGCCGCGGGCTTGATGACGGTGGTGCAGCCCGCCGCCAGTGCCGGGCCGATCTTCCAGGCCGTCAGCGGCTGCGGCCCGTTCCACGGGACGATCGCTCCGACGACGCCGACCGGTTCCCGACGGATCACCGCGTCTCCGGTCATGGTGGTGCGCTGTTCCTCCACGCGCAGGTCGTCGGCGAGCGACGCGAAGTAGCGGTAGTTGGCGGGCACCATCGTCTGCATCGCCTTCGCGAGCCCGATCGGTGTACCGTTCTGCCTGCTCACCAGCGCGGATACCTCGTCCGACCGCGCCTCGAAGGCATCGGCTAGAGCCCGCAGCCGGTCCCCGCGCTCGGTCGGAGACGTCGCCGCCCAGTCAGCACTCGCCGCCCGCGCTGCGTGCACCGCGGCGTCGACATCGACGTCGTCACCGTCGACGACGGACCCGAACACCTCTTCGCTGGCCGGGTTGACGACGTCGATCCGCGCGGTCGAATGGGCCTGCTGCAAGCGTCCGTCGATGAAGTGGGTGGTGCGGTGAAAAGTGTTGTCGGCCATGGACTCTCCTCATTGTCTCGTTGCCCTCACCATAGGCCGAGCGAGGTCGACCGAGTGTCCAGATAGTTGGACATCAGTCGTCGCCGACTCCGCTGACAATCGTCAGTGAGGCGGCGCAGCCGGGCATCGTCGCCGGCCGAACAAGCACACGCACTCCCCTATCACTGCAACGAAAGAGACTGGAAATGCTCACATTTGATAACAAGGTGGCCCTGGTCACCGGCGCCGGCCGGGGATTGGGTCGCTCGCACGCTCAGTTGCTCGCCGAACGCGGTGCCGCCGTCGTCGTGAACGACGCCGACGCCGCGGCCGCCGATGAGGCGGTCGCCGCGATCACCGCGGCGGGCGGCCGGGCCGTCGCCAACCACGACGACATCACCACCTCTGCCGACGCCGTCGTAAACGCCGCGGTGGAGGCGTTCGGCCGGCTCGACATCGTGGTGAACAACGCTGGCGTCGACCGTCCGTCGCCGTTCGGTGCAAGCGTTGTCGACGAGGTCCGTCGACACCTGGAGATCAACTTCCTCGGTACCGTGGCCATCACCGCGGCGGCCTGGCCGCATCTCGTCGCGAGCGGCGCCGGCCGCGTGATCAACACCTGCTCCCCCACCCTCGCCGGTTGGGAGGGTGAGTCGGCGTATGTCGCGTCGAAGGGTGCCGTGTACGCCTTCACGCGCACGCTGTCGATCGAAGCGCTCAAAGCGGGTATCCGGGTCAATGCGATCGCGCCGACCGCCTACACCCGGATGGCCGCGGAGGCCGACATTCCGGACTCCTTGAAGGAAACGCTGGAGAAGAGTTACACGACCGCGATGGTGTCACCCGTCGTCGCCTATCTCGCGCACGAGGAATGCGGCGTCGCAGGCGAGGTCATTCTGGCCCAGGGCGGACTCATCCAGCGCTTCTCGCTGGCGATGAACGACGGCTACACCAATACCGAGATCGCGCCGGAGGACGTCGCCGCCAATCTCTCTGAGATTCTCGATGATTCGACCGCGAAGCCACTCGGCGTGATCGGCTCGGCGGATGAGACCTCACTGCTCGACCTGTTCGACTGATCTCCGATCGGCAGGCCGGCGACCTGAGTGACCTCACGGGGGTCTACTTCGGTTCGCCGGCCCAGATCCCCTGCTTCTCCAAGGATGCGATCAGCTCGTCGGCACCGGACATGATGTGATCGCGCATCAGATCGTTCGCCTGTTTGCTGCGCTTGCGGGCCAGCGCCTGCAGGATTTTCGGGTGGGCCTCCAACGTGTCGTCGTTGTGGCCCTCGATGTCGTTGTAGAACCGGTTCGGCAACTGCTTGACGATCATCGCCAGCATCAACGCCAACCGGCGTGAGTCGGCCGCCAGATTGATGGTGCGGTGGAACTCGTGCCCCAGCGCGATCGTCACGTCCGACGACGCGTTCTCCGCCATCGCTGCCGCGTGCTGCTCGTTGAGGTCCTCGAGATGGGCGAGCTGCTCGGGGGTGATCCGCTTGGCCGCGCGCGCCGCGAGTTCGCCGGCGAGTGTGGCCTGCGCCCAGAACAGATCGCGCACGTCCTCAGCACTGAACGTCGAGACGACGAATCCCCGGCGCGGTACCAGCTCGACGAATCCCTCGCCCGACAACAGCAGCAGTCCCTCCCGTACCGGTGTGTTGCTGACGCCGACCGCCGCGGCGATCGGCTCGGTGCGCAGGAACTCGCCGGGGCGGACCTGCCCGGAGATGATCAGTTCGCGCACATAGGCGGCGACGTCTTCGGAGAGCTGCGCGCGACCGTTCGCACGTTGGCGTGGCAACTCGCGAACGGAATCCATCACAGCCACCGGACCTTTCTCGAAAGTGAATGGGACTTTATGTATTATGCCCCACCGAATAGTGTTGTGCCCCACCGACGGCGGCGCGCCCGCGAGAAGGCGGGCGCGCCGGCGAATCCGGTCGCCGACCGCGGATCAGCCCAGATTGATGTAGACCGCTTTCGAGTACAGGTAGCTCTCGACGTGTTCCCGGCCGCCCTTCCACCCGTAGCCGCTCATCTTGGTCCCACCGAATCCGATCGCCGGATCGAGCACGCCGTAGCAGTTCACCCAGACGGTGCCGGCGTCGATCGCCTGCGAAACCTTGTGTGCCGTACCGAGATTCTCGGTCCATAGCCCGCCGGCGAGCCCGTACGGCGTGGCGTTGGCGAGAGTGATCGCCTCGTCGACGGTGTCGAACGGAATGACGGTGGCGACCGGACCGAAGATCTCCTCGCGCGCGATCGTCATCTCGTTGTTCGCGCCGGAGAACACCGTCGGCTCCACGTAGAAGCCGTTCGCGTACTCCCCAGCCAACCGGCGACCACCCACCGCGAGCTGCGCTTCATCGTTGCCGATGTCGATGTAGCCCAGCACGCGATCCAGCTGACGCTGCGAAATGAGCGGTCCCAGTTGGGTATTCGGGTCCAGGCCGTTGCCGACGCGGATCGTCTTGGTGAAGTCGGCCATCCGCGCGACGAATTCCTCGTGGATGGCCCGCTGCACGAAGATCCGGGTGCCCGCGACGCAGACCTGCCCACTGTTGGTGAACACGCCCATCGCGGCACCGGGCACCGCCTTGTCCAGGTCGGCGTCGGCGAAGACGATGTCGGGCGATTTGCCGCCGAGTTCCATCTGCAGGCGCTTCAGGTTGCCCGCCGACGCCCGGACGATGGTCTGGGCGGTGCCGACCGAACCGGTGAAGGCGATCCGGTCGACGCCGTGGTGCTCGGCGAGCGCCGACCCGGCGTCTTTGCCGTATCCGGTCACCACGTTGATCACGCCGTCGGGGACGCCGGCCTGTTGCATCAGCTCGGCGACCCGCAGCACCGACAACGACGCGTCCTCGGCCGGCTTGAGCACCGCGGTGCAACCGGTGGCCAGGGCCGGCCCGAAGATCCACCACAGTCCGATCAGCGGACCATTCCACGGGATGATGCCGCCGACGACGCCCACCGGTGGTCGGTAGCGCAGGGTGAGGAAGTCGCCGGGCAGCGAATTCTCTGCTGCTGCAACGGTTCCGGCGTCGACCTGGCCGGCGAAGAACTGCAACACCTGCGACGTCCACTCACGCAGGCCCATCGTCCGCGACAGCGGCGCCCCCATGTCGAGGGTCTCGATCAGTGCGAGTTCGTCGAAGTTGTCCAGCAGGATGTCGTGGACGTCGAGAATCAGTTTGCGGCGCTGATGCGGCGTCCAGCCGCTCCACGGGCCCTCGAATGCGGCGCGGGCAGCGGCGACGGCGCGATCGACGTCGACCGAATCACTCGCCGCGATGGTGCCCAGCGCCCCGCCGGTCGCGGGATTGATGACGTCGATCGTGGCGCCCGACGCGGCCGGTACCCACTGCCCGCCGATGAGGTTGTGTTTCGCGCCGCCGATGAAGGCCGGTGTGGGCGGTGCCGCGGCAAGGTGTGCAGTCATGTGTAGTTTCTCTTCCTCGATGGTGAATAGTGTTTGGGGGTCAGTCGAACTCGAAGACACCCTTGCCGGCGTCCTGCTTGTCGAACCACTCGTACGCTTCGGCGGCCTGATCCAGGCGCCAAGTGTGTGAGTAGAGGTCGTCGACCGGAAGGTCGTGCGCGACAATGTAATCCGCACATCGCGCCTGCTCGATCGACGACATCGTCCACGACGTCATCAGCGTCCACTGCTTCTTGTAGATCGCCTGCGTGGTGAACTCCACCTCGCCGGGCAGCCCGGTGAAACAGACCCGACCGAAAGTGCCGAGCACACTGAGCGCGTCGTCCGACGCCCGGCCCGACGTCTCCAGCACGACGTCGGCCATCCGGCCGCCGGTGTACGCGCCGACGACGTCGACGAGCGATTCGGTGCGCGAATTCACCACCACGTCGGCGCCGAAGTCTTTCGCCTTCGCCAGCCGGCGGTCGTCGACGTCGACCGCGATGACTTTCGCGCCCATCGACGCGGCGAACATCGTCGCCGACAGACCGACCGGTCCCTGCCCGATCACGACGGTCACGGTGTCGGCGCAGCCGCCGATCCGCTTGATGGCGCCCCACGCCGTTCCGGTGCCGCAGCCGAGGGCCGCACCGGCTTTGAACGACAGTGCGTCGGGCAATGGGAGCAGCGAGGACACCGGTACGAGGGCGAACGGCGCATGTCCGCCGTCGGCGTGGATGGCCATCGTCGCAGCGGGTGCCGTCTCGCACATCTGCGGCCAGCCCGACCGGCAGCGACGACACGTTCCGCACCCGAAGTAGTGGTGGATCATCACCCGGTCGCCGACGCTCGCCTGTGCCGGGGTGACGCCCGCACCGACGGCGTAGACCTCGCCGCACGGCTCGTGGCCCTGGATCACGCTGTGGTCGAAGTCGAAGTTGCCGTGGTAGAAGTGCAGGTCGCTGCCGCACATGCCGGAGGCACGGATCTTGACCACGACCTGTCCGGGTCCGGCCTCGGGAACGTCGAACTCCTGCAGGACAGCTGTCCCGTCTCCGGCGAACACCACGCCTTTCATGACTTCAGTTCCTTTCGCAGTGCCGCGGTGGCGGCGTCGTCGATGCGCAACCCCTCCGGGTCGCGATGGGGATCACCGACCACGACGACGCCGTAGTCGCGCTGGGCGCCGGCGAGGCTGACATATTCGTTGCGGACGTCGCGCAGTACTGCCTGCGGATCGCGGGCGAAGGGGTCGCCCCAACCGCCGCCGCCGTTGGTGAGGCACCGCAGGACGGTGTTGGGCGCGGTGTTCCAGACGCGTTGACTCGCGAAGTAGTGGTACGTCCCGTTGACGGGGTCGAGCGCCTTGGTCTGTTCGTCGAGCACACCGGCGACCGGTTCGCTTGCCGCGTAGACATCGTCGGAGGTGCCGATCATCGTCGGCGTCTCGTCGGCGCCGAGCGGGAACAGCCACATCGCCCCGTTGGGTCCGGCGGCGCCGCCGTTGGCGCCGACGCCGCTGGGCTCCTTGGTCCGGAACGGCGAAAGGTGCTGTTGTGCACCGGTCAACCACAGCGCGTCCTTCAGATTCGCCGCCCCGCCCCGGAACGTGCCCGCTCCGCCGGTGTCGATGGCGTGTTCCTTGCGCAGCAACACCACCGGAGAGTCGTGCTCGATGGTCTCGGTCGCCGGATCGAGATTGTTGAGCGTGAACAGGACCGTGTAGCTGTCGCCGTCGCCCGCCTGCGTCGCGCCCCACGGGCCGTGTTCGCCGCCGCATTGGGTCGCGCTGGTCCAGAACGAACCGTCGTCGCGCAGTCCGGACGCGTTGTGGGTGTTGGTCGACCCGTAGTCACCCGCGACGCCGCGCGCCGCCAGGACCGGATTGAGCGCGTCGAAGATCGCCGAGACCACGGCTCCCGAGGCCTCCCAGAACATCATGATTCCACCGTCCGGCGGAAGCGACGAGACGATCGAGCCGGGCGCACAGATCAAGTCGATGTTGCGCCAGGTACCCGCGGTGAACGGCACTTTCGGGTCGAGGAGCATCGTCAGGGCGACGCCGACGGAGGTCTTGGCGTCGAGCACACCGCAGTTGATGCAGGTGCGCGACTGCCCGGCGGTGCCCGACAGATCCACTTCGATGTCGGTGCCGCGCTTGCGGATACAGACCTGAACCCGGTACTCGAGGGTGTCGTCGAGGCCGTCGGCGTCGATGAGCGCCGAACCGGTGTAGTCGCCGTCGGGCACCGAGGCGATCGCGTCGGACATCCGCTCCGCGGAGCTGTCGCAGGCATAGGTCAGCGTGCCCAGATACGCCTGCAGCCCGTACCGCTCGATGTTGCCCAGGACCAACTCCTCGCCGAGGCGCAGCTGCTGGAAGATCGACTTGAAGTCCGGCAGCAACATGCCGCCCCATCGGGTGTTGTCGAAGATCAGTGAGAACGTCGAGCGCACCGGCTTGCCGCCGCTCCACAGCAGCATCGGCGGTATCACCAGACCGTTCTCGTAGACGTTCTGTTTGGTGGCCGAGAAGCCGCCGGGAACCGTGCCGCCCATGTCGAGCTGATGGGCGCACATCGTGACGTAGGAGACGATCGCGCCGTCGACGAAGACGGGCCGGATGAATGCGACGTCGTTGACGTGTCGGCCGCCGCGGTAGGGGTCGTTGCAGATCAGGACGTCGCCGGGCCGCAGATTCTCCGGTCCGTACTCGGCAACGGTGTTGCGCACCGCGTCGCCCATGGTGCCGAGGAACACCATCAGGCTGTTGCTGACGACCGCCATCGGATAGTCCTGCTCGGCGGGCCCGCTGATGGTGCACGCGAAGTCGTACCAGTCGCGGATGATCGGGCTGAAGGCCTCGCGCATGAAGCCGGTCGACATATGCTCGACGACATAGCGCAGTCGGTTGAGCAGCACCGACGCGGTGAATCGGTCGGTGTGATATCGGTCCGCGAACTCGTCGGCGTGCAGGTCGCGGATGCGCGCCTCGGGTCGCTGTTCGGTGGTGGTCATGCGTTCCTCCGGATGGTGATTTCGCCGTAGGCGCCGACGACGCCGTGTTGGCCCGCGCCGATGTGGGTGGTCGAGAGCCCTTCGTTGACGATGGCGGGGCCGGTGATGTGGTCGCCCGCGCGCAGGTCGTCGCGGTCGTAGACGTCGGCCAGTTGCTCGCCGACCGAGTCGCCGGTGATGTCGCCGAGGTAACGCAGGACACGAGTTCCCTTGGGCTGCAAGGGCTCTCCGGTGCGCGCTGGGAGCTGCGGGTACTCGATCTTGTCGGTGGCGAGCACCGCGCGGATGCGGAAGGTCACGCCCTCGACGGGCATCATGGCGAAGCGATTGCCCGACCGTGCCTCGTAGGTGTCGTGGAAGGCGGTGACCATCGTCGCGACGTCGTCGGCGCCGATGGTGCCGTCGGGCACCGGTACGAACGGGGTGTCCCAGCTCTGGCCGGCCAGGTGCGCGTCCATGCTGCGCAGCAGGGTGACGTCGGCCGACTCGCCGAGCTGTTCGCGCAGTTCGGTTTCCATGTCGGTGAAGATGGCGTCGATCTGCGCGGCGTTGGCCGCGTCGAGCATCAGATAGGCGCTGCGGTTGACGGTGAAGACCTGGTCGGCCGACAGCAGCCCGAGCGCCGAGAACAAGCCCGGGCTCGGCGGGATGACCACCTGCTTGCACTGCACGGCGTCGAGCACCGCCGGCAGCAGCATCGGGCCGGCCGAGCCGAAGGCCACTAGCGTGTAGTCGCGCGGGTCGACGCCGTTCTTGATGGCCACGTTGAACAGGCCTTCGGCCATGTTGTGCACGGCCATCTCGTAGGCGTACCGGACGCGCTGCGCGAGAGTGAATTCGCTGTCGAGGGAGTCGAAGGCCCGCTCCGACAGCGTGCGGTCGATCGCGACCTCGCCGCCGGCGAATCCGTCGGGGTCGAGGATCCCGATCATCAGGCAGGTGTCGGTCGTCGTCGGCGCGGTTCCGCCGCGGTTGAAGCACGCGGGTCCGGGTTCGGCGCGGGCACTGTCGGGGCCGACGAGGATCTCGCCGGTGGGCCCGATGTGCACGATCGAACCGCCACCCGCGCCGATGCTGGAGATGTCGTTGGCCAGCGCGTTGACCACGAGGTCGTGTTCGAGTTCGAAGGACGTGTTGACGAACGGTTCGCCCGCGGTGACCACACTGATGTCACACGACGTGCCGCCGACGTCGGCGCACAGCAGATCTTGTTCGGCGATGAGACGGCCGAAATGCGCGCATGCGACGGTGCCCGCGGCGGGGCCGGAGAACACGATGCGGAACGGTCGGCGCATCGCGTGGTCGACCGGCACCAGGGTGGCGGCACAGTCGGCGAAGTTGAGCGAACCGTCGAAGCCGAGGTCGGCCAGGCCGGTCGACAAGCGGTCGGTGTAGTCGGAGTAGATGATCTTCATCAGCGTGTCGATCACCGTCGTCGACGCGCGGGCGTACTCCTTGGCCAGCGGTGAGACCTCGCTGGAGATCGACACTGGCACGTCGCCGAGGATCTCGCGCACGAGCTCACGCAGCCGGATCTCGTGGGCGGGGTTGACGTAGGCGTTGATCAGGCAGACCGCCACGCCGACGACCCCGCATGAGCGCAGCGTCTCGATCTCCGCGCGAGCCTGGTCTTCGTCGAGTTCAAACAGCACCCGACCGTCGGCGAGCATGCGTTCGGCGATGCCGCGACGCAGGTAGCGGTCGACGAGTGGTTGCGCGGCGTCGCCGAAGCTGCGCCGCCACCCTGGGTCGAGGATCGCCTCGGCGGGCCGCCACACGCGTCCCATGTCGAGGATGTCGCGGTGGCCGTCGGTTGCCAGGAAGCCGATCTTGGGCAGGTTGCGCGTGATCACGGCATTGAGTCCGTGGGTGCTGGCGTGATTGAACACGCTCGAGCCGCTCACGCCGAGGCGTTGCGCGCCGCGCAGCACCGGCGCTGCGACGTCGCCGTATTCGGTGGAGACCTTGGTGGTGAGGATCTTCCCGTCGCGCCACCCGACGACGTCGGTGAACGTGCCGCCTACATCTACAGCAATCATCTTCTTTGAGGCCTTCCGGGTCAGACGAGGTCGACGAGCAGGGTGATGGGACCGAGTCGGTTGGCCCGCGTGCGGGACACCGATTTCAGACAGTGCTGACATTTGACGACGGTCTCCCAGCCGGCTTCGCCGACGACGTCGTAAGTGGCGAGCTGAGTCTGCTCGCAGCGAGGACAGGCACCGTCGACCGGTTGCCGGTCGACGACGGGTGCGGGTTGGGTCATGGCTTCTCCAGTTCAGGGAGGTGATCTCGGTAGGGCGTAACGCTAGAAACCTGTGATCTGACCCACAATCCAGATCACGAAGTATTATCCATAATGCGAAATCGAGGGTGTGGCGGCGCGCTCCGATGTGCGACACTGATATGACTTACGTCACGGCCGATCGTCGAAGGGACTTGTGCGATGCCCGACTTGCTCGACGCCGCGGCGTCGTTGCACCGCAGCTTTTCGACCCGCGATCCCGAGCAGGCGCACGACTACGTGAGCGAGACCTTCGCCGCACACCGGTTGTCGCTGGCCGATGATTCCGTTCGCTTCCGGCTGGACACCGCCGCCACCGACGCCGTCACCGTCGGGCGGATGGCCTACGGCGCCCGCGCGCGCATCGTCGGGCCCAAGATGGGCGACTGCTACCACATCAATCTGCTGGCGACCGGCAATTGTACTGTTGCACAAGGGGATCGACGAGAGACGTTCTCGGCGGCGGAGAATCCGCTCGGCGTGATCTTCGGTCCCGACGAACCGGTCTACATCGACTGGAGCGCCGACGCGTCGCAGTATCACCTCAAGGTGTCCCGACACGCGCTCGAGGGGCACGCCGCCAGGCTGCTCGGCACCGCGCCGTCGACGATCGACTTCGATCTGAGCTTCGACCTGGGGACCCCGGCCGGGCAGTCGCTGAACAGTTCGGTCGCGTTCTATTACTCGCAGTTGCGCCCCGCGGGCGGTCTGGCCACTATGCCGGCAGTCCAGCAGGAGCTCGAATCCGCACTGATGACCCAGATCCTGTTAGTGGCGCAGAGCAATCTGACGCCCGAGCTGCTCCGCGAGCCCTCCCCCGACTCCGACTCGATGATCCGCGGCGTGATGGACCACATCGAGGGCCACGCCGACGACGACCTCTCGGTCGCCTCGCTCGCCGCGCTGGTCGGTACGACGCCCCGGACGCTGCAGTCCGGTTTCCGCCGCGTGGCCGGGATGACACCCACCGAGTTCATTCGCAACGTCCGACTCGATCGGGTGCGCACCGACCTCGTCGGCGGGGCCGACGTCGCGGTGTCCGACGCCGCGTACCGATGGCACTTCGTCCACCTCGGCCGATTCGCGTCGCATTACCGGGCCCGCTTCGGCGAATCACCCTCGCAGACATTCCAACGGCATCGGCGGGGTTCGGCATGACCGCCGTGGCGACCCGCGCCGACGCCGGCGCACTTCGATCGACGATATCCCGAATCGTCTGTGACGCAAGGGATCTACTCGACGACGAGCACATCGTCGGGCTCGACGGACTGTGGGACCTGGTCACCGCGACAATCCAGCACGCCGTCGTCGGCGGAGTGTCGCCGGAACGGATGGCCGCACTGCTCGGGCTGCTCGGACGGATCCGCGAGGCGGAGACGGCGCGTACCCAGATTCAACTCGCCGAGAAGTCGGCGACGCTGGCGCGCGTCCGGTCGGCGCTCGCCGAGATCTCCCCCGCGACGTCGGTCGACGGCCTGCTGAGCATCGCGCCCAGCATCGCGTGCGGCCTCGGATTCGATCGCGTGCTGGTGTCCACCGTCGACACCAATTGGCAACTGCACACGATGTGCGTGGTGCGCGATCCGCGGTGGGCCGAAGAGATCGTCGCGGTGGGCCGCGAAGAACCGCTGGTCCTCGATCGCAGCCTCATCGAGAACGACACCGTCGTCGGCGTGCAGGCAACGCTCGTCGACGAGGTGCAAGAGAACCCGCGGGTCAATCGCGCGCTCGCCGAGATCACCAGGTCGTCGTCGTACGGCATCGCTCCGCTGCTCGTCGACGGCGAGGTCGTCGGGCTGCTGCATGCGGACTGCTATTTCCAGGACCGACTGTTCACCGTCGAAGACCAGGCGCTGCTGTCGACGTTCGCGGCGGGGTTGAGTCAGAATCTCGCACGGGTCACCGTGCTGGACGGCATGGCGGCGCTGCGTTCGCATTTCGACGGCGTTGCGCGTTGGCAGGCGCCCGCCCGCGGTGCGACGGTGTCGGTGGCCGCGAGTCGCGACGACGATTCGGTGCTCACCCGACGCGAAGCCCAGATCATGCGACTGATGGCCGACGGCGACTCGAACGCGAAAATCGCACGGCGCCTGGTCATCTCGGAAGGCACCGTCAAGACCCACGTCACCCGGATCCTGCGCAAACTCGACGTCGGCAACCGCGCCGAGGCCGTCGCGGTGTGGCTGCGGGCGGAGTCGGGGTAGGCCGCTGGTTGAGCCGGGCCCGATGCCGCCCGCTGGTTGAGCCGGGCCCGACGAGCGAAGCGAGCCGCGCCCGTGTCGAAACCCCCGTGAGACGAGTGACCAACTGCCGCTACGAGTTTCGTGCGGCGACATTGCGGGTTTACGTGGTTTCGGCCCGGCCACTTCCACGCTCAAGACGAAGGTCGTACAAAAGTCATACCTGCGCCAGATGTCTGGCCACAGCCCGCGCGGCACAGTGATCTGTGACACAAAGTGGCTGGGGCGCAACATGATTGCCCCGCCGCTCCGCCACAGCACGAGAGGCACACGCTATGACGCAGGTCGAACGACCGGCCGACTGGGTAGTCGGCATCGACGTCGGAGGCACGTTCACCGACATCATCGGGCTCAACCGGCAGACCGGTGAAGTCCGCGACGGCAAGGTCCTGTCCACCCTGGAACAGGAGGTGGGAGTGCTGGAGGCGCTCACCGCGATCGACGTCGACGTCCCCGACGTCGCCGAGATCGTCCACGGACACACCGTCGGCATCAACGCGCTGCTCAGCCGAGCGGGCAAACGCACCGGACTGCTGGCCACCGGCGGCCATCGCGACCTGCTCGACATCGGCCGCATGCACCGCGAATTCGGCGAGCGCTTCTACGATCCGACCTGGCGCAGGCCGCATCAGGAGCGGCCCATCGTCGACCGCGATCTGCGTTTCGGTGTGCCAGAGCGCCTGCGCTACGACGGTTCCGAGCTGCTCGCGCTCGACGAGGACGCGGTGCGTGACGCCGCACGCGACATGGCTTCTCGCGGAGCGGAATCCGTCGCGATCTGCCTCGTCAACTCGTATGCGAATCCCGCTCACGAGCGGCGCGCCGCCGAGATCGTCGCCGAGGAGCTGCCCGGCGCCTACATTCAGACGTCGGCGCTGTATCCGGTCACCCGCGAGCACGAACGCACCGCGACCGTAGCGCTCGACGCCTACGTCGGGCCGACCGTCGTCGGCTACCTCAACCGGCTGATGGACCGGCTGTCGGGACAGGGCTACCGCGGCACGCTGTGGATCATGATGATGAACGGCGGGGTCGCCACCTTCGCCGACGCCGCCAAAGCTCCTGTCTTCCAACTCGTTTCGGGTCCGGTGGGCGGAGTGTCGGGCAGCATCAAACTGGCCGCGGAGAGCAACAACCCCAATCTGTTGACCATCGACGTCGGCGGCACCAGCACCGACGTCGCGGCCATCCGCAACGCGAAGACCCCGCTCACCGACACCTGGACGCTGGAAACCGGGCTCACCCTGACGATGCCCCTCGTCGACGTCGAGAGCATCGGCTCCGGGGCCGGCAGCCTCATCGCGCCGAATGCCCTTGGCAGCGTGGCCGTCGGCCCGGCGTCGGCCGGATCCAACCCCGGACCGGTCTGCTACCAGCGCGGCGGTACCGAGCCCACCCTGACCGACGCCTGCGCCGCCCTGGGTATTCTGCAGCCCGACCTCTTCGCCAACGGAGCCATCCGCCTCGACGTCGACGCCGCGCGAAATGCGTTGGCCAACACCGGGAAACAATGGAACATGTCCGACATCGAGCTCGCGGCGGCAGCCTACGAGATCGCCTGTCAGGACATCGCCGCCAAAGTCCGCACCATTTCGGTGTACCGCGGCTTCGACCTCGGCGAGTTCGCTCTGCAACCGTCCGGATCCGCCGGTCCGATGCTCGCCGACCGCGTCGGTCAGATCCTCGGCCTCGACCGGGTGATCGTGCCGCGCAGCCCCGGCCAGTTCTCGGCGCTGGGACTTCTGCGCAGCGACCTGATGGTCACCCGGGCCCACTCGATCATGACGCCGCTGGCGCCGTCGGACGCCGACACCATCGAGAAGGCGTTCGCGCAACTGCAGGACCGCATCCGGACCGACCTCGTCGATCAGGGCGTCGACGTCGCCGACCTGCGATTCGAGCGCGCGATCTTCGCCATGTACCGCGGCCAGACGTGGGACAACCGACTGCCCGTCGACGGTGCGATCAGCGCCGACGTCGTCGCGCCGCTCGTCGAGCGCTTCCACGAGTTCTACCGCGAGTCCTACGGATTCGCCGCGACCGAGATCCCCGTGGTCGTGTCCACCGTCGAGGTGACCGCCATCATCGAACGCGAGCAGTCGTCGATCGCGTCGACCGTCGAGGACGGGGACGCACAGCTGCGCACCGCGCGCGTCGTGGTCCCCGGAACCGGCACCGCCGCAGACATTCCCGTGTACGTCCGCGAGCGGATGCACCCGCACCGACCGGTGTCCGGCCCCGCGCTGGTCACCGAGAAATTCGCCACCACCCTCGTCCTGCCCAACCGGCACGCCTACGTCGACGACGACGGCAACCTCATCGTCGAATCGCCCGCAACAGGAGCATCGAAATGACCCTCACCACCGATTCCGCAGCCGAACCAGTCGCCACCGAATCAGTCACCGACGTCGAACTGGACATCCTGCGCTACGGCCTCATCGAAGTCGGCCGCGAGATGCTCGACTCCCTGATGCGCAGCGCCTTCTCGCCGGTCTGCCGTGACATCCTCGACTGCACCGTCGTGATTCACATGCGCACCGACGAGGGCTGGGAGGCGGCCGCGCTGTGGGAAGGCTGCATGCAGCACGCCTTTGTGGCACCGCACATCGCGAACTTCGTCATGGACGATTGGGACGTCGAGCAGATGCAGCCCGGCGACGTCATCTTCACCAACGACCCGTGGCGCGGCTCGCTGCACCAGGCCGACGTCAATCTGTTCCGACCGGTGTTCGTCAACGGTCGGGTCGAATTCCTGCTGCAGTCGACGTCGCACCTCGTCGACCTCGGCGGCCCCATTCCCGGCGGCTTCTCCAACGGAGCGCAGACGCACTTCGAAGAGCAGCTCAAACTGCCGCCGACGATGCTGTACGCCAACGACGTGCCGGTGCGGTCGACGTTCAACTTCCTGTTGGAGAACAACCGCGTGCCGCACCTCGTCCTCGGCGATCTGCGGGCCCTGCACGGATGCCTCGTCGTCGGCGAACGGCAGCTGCAGGACCTGATCACCCGCGGCGGACTCGACCAGGTGCGCGCCGCCGGCCGTTACGCGATCGACGCCACCGAAGCCAGCATGCGCCGGGGTATCGCCGCCATCCCCGATGGCGACTACACCGCCGAAGACTTCCTCGACGAGGACGGCGTCACCGATGAGCAGATCCCGGTCAACGTCACCGTTCGGGTGCGCGGCGACTCGATGGAGATCGACTTCTCCGGCTCCGGCCGCCAGCCGCTGGGCAACTGCGGAACCGCCTGGTGCGAGGCGGGTCGATGCATCGAAGCGGTGAAACTGATGGTCGACCCGTCGACGCCGGTCAACAGCGGCACGCTGCGCCCCATCGACGTACTGCTGCCCGCGGGCAGCGTCGTGCAGGTGCTCCCGCCGTCGAGCTGCTCCAGCCATGCCGACATCGGGCCGCGCGCCATCAATGTCGTGACCCAGGCGCTGAGCCAGGCGACCGAGCAATCCTTCGCCCCCGACACCGGCACCGCACTCTACGTCGGATTCAGCGGCATCGATTCGCGGCCCGGGCACGAGGGAACCCCGTGGGGTGCCTACGGCCTCGGCGGCGGCGGCTGGGGCGGCACGTGGAAAGAGGACGGTGTGTCTTTCTGCGTGACCCCCATCGGCAACTGCCGCACCTCCGTCCAGGAGCACGTCGAGATCGAGAGCCCGTTGGTCGTGGTGCAGCACGAGATCGTCGCCGACACGGCTGGTGCGGGCGAATTCCGCGGCGGACTCGGATCGGTGTACTCGATCCTGGCCGAGTCGGACACGCTGATCACCGTCGTCGCCGACCGGCTGCGCCGAGGCGCTCCCGGCGCGAACGGCGGCGGCGCGGGAACCCCCGCGTTCGGTTGGTACATCCCGAACTTCGACCTCGCCGACCACGGCGACCCGCTCGACCTACGCGGAGCCGAGCCGCTCTTCGGAATGTTCGACGAAGACGGCCGCCCCGATCCGGTCACCGGCGAGTTCGGCCGGGGCGCGCGGTACCGCACCGGCAAGTTCTCCAACATGCTGGTCAGGCAGGGTGACGCGATCCGCTTCCTGATCGGCGGCGGTGGTGGCTGGGGTGATCCGCTGCACCGCGACGTTGAGCGGGTGGCCGCCGACGTGCGCGCCGGACTCACCAGCATCGACTTCGCGCGCCTGGCCTACGGCGTGATCATCGTCGACGACGCCGTCGACGCCGAGGCGACCAACGCCGAACGCGCTCGGCTGGCCGCCGAACGTACCGCGGGCACCTGGCAGGTGCCCCTCGCCATCCCGCAGCACTGGACCATCTGAGAAAGGCAGTCCCATGGCAGTCGATCGACTCCTGTTCCCCCGTCCCGAAACCGCGCGTGTCTACGTCGAGAAGAAGCCCGTCGACGGCACCTGCGAGGCCTGTGGCGCAACCGATCTCGCGCGCTACCCGGTCGCGAACTACCTCGGCCCGCGCATGGTCGTCAAGTGTCAGACGTGTTTTCACCACGTGTCGGTGACTCGTCCTGAGCCGCAAGACAATTGGCCCGCGTGGCGCTCCCCCGCCCACGACTGGCCCGCCTCGCGGGTCGGGTGAGTGAGATGAGCGCTGGACTCCTCGACGGCAAGGCCGTCCTCATCACCGGTGCGGCAGGCGGAATCGGGCGGGCGTCGGCGCTGCTGGCGGCAGCCGAAGGTGCCCGACTGATCCTCTCGGATCTGTCCGCCGACGGCCTCGCCGACACCGTCGACGCCGTCCGCGCGGCGGGCGGTCGGGCGATCGGCGTTCGGGCCGACCTCACCGTCCGCGCCGACGTGGACGCGCTAGTTGCCTCCGCGGTCGCCGAGTACGGCCGCCTCGACGGCGCGTTCAACAACGCCGGAGTGAGCGGCGGCCAGATCGGGCAGGGTGATCGGCGCGTCGGCGAATGGGACGAGGACAAGTTCGACCTGGCCATCGCGGTGAATCTCAAGACCACATGGCGGTGTCTGCGCGCCGAACTCACCCAGATGGAATCGCAGGGCGGCGGCGCGATCGTCAACACCGCGTCGCTCGCCGGGCTGACCGGCTTCAAGCGGACCGCCGGATATTCGGCCGGCAAACACGGCGTCATCGGACTGACGAAGACCGCCGCCATCGAATACGGCCCGACGATCCGCGTCAACGCGCTGTGCCCCGGCTACACCGACACCGCGCTGATGGCGCAGGCGAAACGACTGCTCGGCGACGCGCTGTACACGCGCATACCGGCCGGGCGCCTCGCGCAGCCCGACGACATCGCGCAGATGGCGATCTGGCTGCTGTCGGATCGCTCGGGGTATGCCAGCGGCGGAGAGTTCGTCGTCGACGGCGGCTACCTGGCAGGCTGATCGGCCGCCGGGCACCGCGATCCGCCGGTTGAGCCGGGCAATCCTGCTGGTTGAGCCGGGCTCGACGAGCGCAGCGAGACGCGCCCGTGTCGAAACCACGGTGAGCCGAATGACCAACTGTCGCTACGAGTTTGGTGCGGTGACATCGCTGGCTTCGGTGGTTTCGACACGGACCTTCGCTAACGCTCCGGCCCGGCTCAACCAGCGCAGTGGCCCGGCTCAACCCGCGCAGTGGCCCGGCTCAACCCGCGCAGTGGGTCGCCGTCCACACCAATCACCACCCTTCGAGCTTCATCAACCGGTCGCGTACATCGACCGCCGAAAGGAAACACCCATGACCACCTACACCTCCGCCGAATGCTTCATCGACGGACGCTGGGAGCGCGGTGGGGGTGCGCCGGTCACCACCGTCAGCCCGGGCACCGGACGGGTGATCGCGCAGTCCGGTGGCGCGGATCCCGCGCAGACCGCGGCAGCGGTCGCTGCCGCCCGGCGCGCCTTCGACGGCGGCGAATGGAGTCGCCTCGCCCCCGCCGACCGCGGTGTACTCTTGCACCGATTCGCCGATTTGCTTGAGCGCGAACGTGATTCGTTGGTCGCGCTGGCGGCGGCGGAAGTCGGCACACCGATCTCCGGTGGGCCGACGCTGCACGTCGACCTGCCCGCCACCTTCTTCCGTTGGTTCGCCGACGCCGCGGTACGCGGACCACGCGACGGCGTCGAGCAGCCGATGCCGTTGCACCGCAGCCCGATCACCACCAGCGGCATGCTCGTACGCGACCCGGTCGGTGTGGTAGCCGCCGTCGTCGCCTACAACGTTCCGGTGATGATGTGCGCATACAAGCTCGGTGGCGCGCTCGCGGCCGGCTGTTCGACGGTGCTCGTCACGTCGCCGCGGGCGGTGCTGCTGACCGCGGCGGTGGTGAAGCTGTTCGAAGAGGCCGGATTCCCCAGGGGCGCAGTGAATTTCGTTTTCGGTACACCGGAGGTCACGGCGGGTGTCGCCGGCTCGCCCGCCGTCGACCTGGTGACCTTCACCGGCTCGCCCGCCGTCGGGAGCAAGATCCTGGAACTTGCGGCACCCAATCTCACCAAGACCGTCCTCGAACTCGGCGGCAAATCCCCCAACATCGTCCTGCCGGGTGCCGACATCGCCACCGCGGTGCCGGCGTCGACGATGCGCTTCACCCGCAACAGCGGTCAGGCGTGCGGAGCGACGACGAGAACCTTTGTGCCGCAGGAGGATCTGGACGAGTACGTGGAACGGTCGGCAGAATTCCTGGCGACGCTGACGATCGGCGACCCGTTCGCGCCCGACACGATCCTCGGTCCGTTGATCACCGGTGAGCACCGCGATCGCGTCGAGGGGGTGCTTACGCGCGCCGTCGACTCGGGTGCGCGACTACCCGTCGGCGGTGGGCGGCCGTCGGGTCTCGACGACGGCTACTTCCTCGAGGCGACCCTGGTGACCGGTGTCCCGAACTCCGCGGAGGTCGCCCAGGAGGAGCTATTCGCACCGGTCGGCGTGATCATGCCCTACGCCGACCTCGACGAAGCCGCACGACTGGCCAACGGGGTCCGTTACGCGCTCAACGCCAACGTCTGGGGGCCGACGCCGGAGGCGATCGCGTTCGGCAGGCGGCTGCGCTCGGGCACGGTCACCGTCAACGGTGGCGGCGGAATGCGCGCCGACGCGCCGTGGGGCGGGCCCGGCCACAGCGGCATCGGACGAGAGGGCGGCGAAGAGGGCTTCCGCGAGTTCTTCGAGGTCAAGCACATGCAGTGGCCGTTGTAGGTACCGGGAACCTCGGTCTTCGATGCGACTGCACCGTCAGTCCTCGTATAATATACAAAAATGACTGCCTCACGACCATTACGCGACCACGCCTCTCCCCCGGCGCCCCGCCACGCCTTCTTCGAGCGGAACACCGGCGGCGCCGAGGAACTGTTCACGCCGTTGCCGCTGGCGCGCAGCGGGTGGGGCGCGGGCCAGATGCGCGGAATGGCAGTCAGTGCCCTCCTCGCGCGCGGCGTCGAATCCGCTGCGGCACAACTTCAGCGGAGCGCGATGCAGCCCGCGAGGTGGACACTCGACCTGTTCCGGCCCGCGGCCATGGAACCGACCGCGGTGCATACCGAGGTGGTGCGCGCGGGTCGTCGACTCTGCCTGATCGACGCCTCGCTTCAGCAAGGATCCACCGTCGTCGCGCGCGCCTCGGCGCTGTTGCTGTGTCCCACCGAGGCGGAATCGGGGCTGTGGCGCACCACCGAGTCTCCTCAACCCCCGCCCGCGGCCCCGGCGGACCCATTGACCGAGCGGATCTACCGCAGCGAAACGGGATGGCTGCCGGCCGGCGACACACCTGCCGACGACGGTCGAAAAGGACTGTGGCAGTTCGGCACCCCGACCGTCGACGGCGAGCCGCTAACCCCCTTCCAGGCGGTGGCCGGCGTCGCCGATCTGATCAACGCGAGCGCCAACCTGGGGTCGCGTGGCCTGGAATTCATCAATGCCGACGCCAGCCTCAATCTGAGTCGGCTCCCCAGCGAGACCGACGTCGGACTGCAGTCCCTCGTCCGGACCGAAGACCGGGGCGTCATGACAGCGACGGCGATCATGTTCGATCGTGCCGGGCCGTTCGGCACCGTCACGATGAGCGGACTGGCGAACAAGCCCATCCCGTTGGAGCTTCCGCAGCCGTGACGCCCACTTGGCCCGCGGGTTCCAGCGGGACGCGGTCATGGGGGTACCAGCGTCCCCTGCATCCGGCCCGCCGAGCGGCCTAGCCTAGCGATATGGAATTCGCGCAAGACATCAAGGGCTTTCTCACCACGCGGCGGGCCAAGATCGCCCCCGAGCAGGTCGGTCTGATCTCCGGGCCCCGCCGCCGCGTCGCCGGTCTCCGCCGCGAAGAGGTCGCCACGCTGGCTGGTGTCAGCTCCGAGTACTACATCCAGATCGAACGCGGAAAGGTCGCGGGCGTCTCCGACGAGGTGCTCCAGGCGATAGCGAACGCATTGCGGCTGACCGAAGAGGAGACCACCCACCTGTTCGATCTGGCCCGCGCCGCGACCGCGAAATCGGGCGGCCGCAAGACATCTCGGCAATCGTCGCGGCAACAGGTTCCGCCGACGATCGGCCTCATCCTGGAGTCGATGGCCGGATCGCCCGCGCTGGTTCAGAACCCACAGCTCGACATCGTCGCCGCCAACGCACTCGGCCGCGCGCTCTACGCGCCGGTCTTCGAACGTGCAACGGACGCACCGAATCTGGCGCGATTCCTCTTCCTCGACGCCCACGCGGAGGACACCTTTCCGGCGTGGTCGAAATCTGCCGACGACGCCGTCGCCCTGCTTCACTTCGCCGCCGCCCGCACCCCCTATGCCAGCGCGATTACCAATCTGGTCGGCGAATTGGCCACACGCAGTGACGAATTCCGGACACGGTGGGCCGCACACGACGTGCGTGCACATCGTCGTGGCGTGAAGCGCTTTCGCCACGACGTCGTGGGCGAGGTGACCCTGAGTTACGAAGCGCTGGAGATCGACGGTCCGGGCGGGTTGTCCCTCGTCGCCTACGCCGCAGAACCGGGATCGGCCGACGATGAGGCCCTCCGGCTGCTGGCCAGCTGGAGTTCGGCGCCCAAGTCGGGCTCGGTCTCACACTGAACTGGGCGTGACGCGCCGTGCTGAGTCCACCCGCTTTCGTCCCATCGAAGACCGACTTCGAAAGATGTCACTTGAATACCGCCCTGGTTCGCCAATAGGGTTTGCGCACAACACTTTTCCCGTACGGAATGCCGCGTCCGTCGCGGCCGGTACGACGCGTGCTCACGGAGGGATTTCTGATGTCTGATATGCCCGAGGTCGAAGCGCTGTCGGGTCCCATCCCTGACGTAGCACCTCTGCGATACGACCTCGAGGCCCTGGGCTACGTCGATCGGGAGTACATTCTGCGGGGCACCGCGAGTGCGTACCGTCGGCGAAACGACACCGACTGGACGGCCGACTTCGACGGCAATGCACCGTTCGCGACCCGCTTGCGCGTCCGGCGGCCCACCGACTCCACAAAATTCAGCGGTACCGTCGTCGTCGAATGGCTCAATGTGTCGACCGGCGCGGACATGGCACCCGATTGGGGGCTGGTTCATCGCCACCTCATCCGGAGCGGCCACGCGTGGGTTGGAGTCTCGGCCCAGCGCGCCGGCATCGACGGCGGCGGCTTCGTTGCGGGCCACAACCTCAAATCGCTCGACGCCGACAGATACCGCTGTCTCGCTCACCCGGGCGACGAATACAGCTATGACATCTTCACCCAGGTCGCGGAGTTGTTGAGGTCAGGCGCCGGCGATGTGCTCGGCGGCGAACGCGCGCACCAGATACTCGCCATCGGGCACTCCCAGTCAGCGATGTTCCTGGTCACCTACATCAACGCGGTCGATCCGGCAGCTCGCGTGATCGACGGATACCTGGTGCACGGTCGACCGGCGGTCGCCGCCGATCTGACGACCGGACTGGCGACACCCGCCGCCGTCGAATCCGACCAGGTCGCCGACGCAGTCAGAATGTTCACCGCCCAAACCCCCGTTCCCATCCGCGACGATCCCCGAGTCCCCGTGTTCGTCCTGCAGAGCGAGTCCGACGTCGCGCTGTCGCGCGCGGGCCGGCTCCGGCAGCCGGACACCGATCGCATCCGCGTCTGGGAAATCGCCGGTACCGCACACGCCGACACGTACCTGATGGCAGCAAATGAGGACGACGGAACGTCGGTCCAGCGGTTGGCCGCGGCACTGCGACCGGTGTCGGAGGTTCTCGGCTCAGCGACCGAGCTGCCGATCAACTCCGGACCGCAACAGCACTATGTCGCCCAGGCGGCGATCGAACACCTCGTTCGCTGGGCTGACGAGGGCTCGCCCCCACCGCTAGCACCCCGACTGTCACTGCGCGACGACGTCGACGACCTGGACCGCGACAAGCGCGGCATCGCGCTGGGCGGCGTGCGTACCCCGTGGGTCGACGCCCCGGTCGCCACACTGGCCGGCGTCGGGCAGGGCGGCAGTGGTTTCGCCTTCCTGTTCGGGATCACCCGGCCGTTCGACGCCGTCGAACTCGCCGCGCGCTATTCCCACGGCATGACCGACTACCTCCGGCAGTTCACCGACGCCCTCGACACGTCGATCGCGCAGGGATTCCTCCTCGACGCCGACCGCGCCGAGATCCTCGCCATCGCCGAGATCGACTGGAGGTCGCAACGCGGCTGACCAGCCCGACCCGACCGGGGCGTCGACTACAACCCGGCTATTTCGAGCGCGTCGGTGGCCAACCTCGACAACCCCGCCACGGTGTCCGCATCGTCGGCGACCGCGGTGTAGCCGAACACTCGCAATCCCTGTCCCCCCGGTATGTCGAGCCCCTGGTAGGCGAGCCGCAGCTGACCCGCACTCGGATGGTTGATGACTTTGATGCCGACCTCGTGCCGGGCCACGTCGTGCGTGTGCCACCTCGCCGCGAAGTCCGGACTCGTCGTCATGAGCTCGGAGACCACTGCGTCGGCCGGCCCGCCGGGCAGGCGTGCCGTCTCCGCGCGCAGCAGTGACACGGCATGATCGGCCATCGCCGACCACTCCGCGTAGAACTGTCGAGCCGCTTCGTCACGGAATACGAAACGCGCGAGGTTCGGAACGTGCGGCGACCTTTCGATGACCTCCGCGTACAGGGCATTGCCCAGACGATTGCCTGCCACGATGTGCAGGGCCGGGTCCAACACGATCACCGGCATCGTCGCCATGGAGTCGATCATCGACTGCACCATCGTCGGTACCGTCGACGGCGAACTCTCCGCGCGGCGCGGTGGCAGGCCGGCCAGCTCGAAGAGATAGTCCAGCTCGGTGTCGTCGAGCAACAGCACCCGGGCGATCGACCCGAGTACCTCGGCAGAGACTCCCGGCGCCCGACCTCGCTCGATCTGCAGATAGTAGTCCGGACTCACCCCCGCCAACGTCGCAACTTCCTGACGTCGAAGGCCCGCCACCCTTCGTCGCCCGCCGGCAGGCAAGCCGACTTGAGCCGGCGAGACCTTTGCTCGCCGGCTCATGAGGAACTCTCTCAATTCGACCGTGGAATCCACATCCTCCACGGTAGTACTCGACCCGCGGTGTCAACTGCGGGATGAGCAGGACTCGATCGTCGGCCTACAGGAACTTCTGGTAGAAGGGCACCAGCGCGCCCAGCGCGGTAGCGACCGGCTCGGGCTTGTCGTAGAGGTCGTAGTGCGACCACCCTTCGGCCACGACGAGTTCCTTGTTCGTCGAGCGTGCGCGGCGGATGATCTCGACACCGTCTCGGTAGGAACCGAATGCGCCGGGCTTGTCGCCGACCACAACGCACAGCGGCTGGGTCAGCAGGACCTCGGCGCGGTTGAAGGCGTCCCAGCCGACCGCGGTGGCCTGATGGGAGAACAATGCTCGGTTGAGTCCGTGCGGCTTACGTCCGCGGTCGGTGCGGTAGTACTCGGTGGCCTCGTAGACGTCGATCTCGGTGTAGCCCAGCTCTTGCGCCTTCTCCGGCGACGGCGGCAAAAGGTCGTCGACGCGCAGCTCTTCACCACGTGCCTCGGCGGTACGCTGCGCCGCGATCGCCTCCAACGATCCGATCGGATCGTATCCGCTGAACGACTCGTGCCAGAGTCGGCCGTAGTTGGCGCCGGCGACGGTCCCGACCACCTTGATCCGGCGCTCGGTCATCGCCGCGTTGATCGAGTAGCCACCGGCTCCGCAGATCCCCAGCACACCGATCCGCTCGGCGTCGACGTAGGGCAGCGTCACCAGGTAGTCGACGACGTAGCTGAAGTCCTGGACGCGCAGCGTGGGGTCCTCGATGAACCGCGGCTCACCGCCGCTGTCGCCCTGGAAGCTCGCATCGAATGCGATGACGACGAATCCCTGGTCGGCCAGGGCGGTGCCGTAGACATTTCCCGACGTCTGCTCTTTGCAGCTGCCGATGGGATGCGCGCTGATAATCGCCGGATACTTTTCATTCTCGTCGAAGTTCGGCGGGAAATAGACGTCGGCGGAAATATCCCAATACAGCGCCTTCAATTTCACGTTACGGACTTTGTCGAGTGCCATGTCTTCCTCCTGGCGGCATTATTTCGGAAAACGCGCGACTGGCGTTTCTGGTCTGCTGTTCCGACCTTGTAATCAAGGTATCCGACCAGTCGCGAAATAGGGTAGGTGCGCTCAGCACCCCCCTTCGCTGGATAGCGCTCATGCCTCGCCGGCAATTGCGTGGAGGAGAACTTCTGGAGCCTCCCACGGCACCATGTGACCACATCCGGCAACTTCGACCAACTCGACATCGGGGATGTACTGAGCGAGTCTGCGGGCGTTGGCGATCGGCACCACGCGATCGGCCAATCCGTGCACCACCGTCGTCGGCGCCGTGATCGATGCGAGTCGACTCGGATTCCACCATCCGTTGATGGCCCGAGCTTGTGAGATGGCGGCGACCGGCGTCGTGGGGTTGCTCAACACCTGAGTGCCCAGCCGCCGCAGCTCGTCTTCGGACACGGTGAAACCCGGCGCGGCGAAGGCCATCAACGCTCGGCCCACTTCGGCCGCGGGCTCGGCCGCAGGGTCTCGGCGCCGACGTCCCATCGTGATCTTCGCCGCCAGTCCGACGCCGTACTCACTGGCGACCCAGGCCGGCACGGGCGGTATCGATGCGGCCAGGACCAGCCGTTTTACCACTTCGGGGTGCCGGACTGCCAGTTCTTGGGCGATCATGCCGCCCATCGACAGGCCGAACACGACGACCGACTCCTCGCCGCACGCGCGCACCACGTCGTATGCGTCGTCGGCCATGTCCGCCAGTCGATACGGTCGCGGCGAGGACCCCGACTCCCCGGTACCGCGGTTGTCGACGCGGATCACCCGGTGCGTCCGCTCCAACTCCGTGACCCATGCCTGCGGCCAGGTGTCGCCGTCGGCGGTGAATCCGTTGAGCAACAGCACCGCGGGTCCGCTGCCACCTTCATGCCATGCCACCTGCGGTCCCGCCTGTTGGTGTGTACGGGCGCCGAGTAGCCGTCCACCGCACCGCTGGGTCCTGATTCCGGCGTCCACACCGAGCGCCAACGGCACCGAAAAGGCCGGATAGGCCCAGAGGCGCACAAGCAACGGGCTCACCGGCTGCAGTGCGCTGACTGTGACATCGGAAAGCGATTCAAGGAAAGTGGGCATAGGCCTTTTCCTAGCCTGATTTGTAACCATCTGTCAATTCTCCATGCTCACGTAGTCAGGCGATTCGACAGGTTCGAATCAATGCTTCGAAATAGGTCAGTTGACGAGATACCGGGTCGTGATTAGTCTTCTTTCGCAGAGAGCTGTGACTCAATTCACAAGCACCGGACAAATCCACCCTCCATCACGTCGGAATATTCGAGAAGGGTCGTCTCATGGGCACCACACTCAACTGGATCACCGACTCAGTCGCCGGGCAGGTACCGGTGGCGAGTCCCGAACAGCCCGCGCTGGCATTCGAGGATCAGGCACCGATCTCCTATGGAGAGCTCCGGACCGCAGAGTTCCGCTATGCGACCGCGCTGCAGAACGCCGGAGTCAACCGGGGCGACCGAGTGGCGATCCTGATGCGCAACTGCATCGAGTACGCCGAACTCTTCTTCGCGATCTCCCGCGTGGGCGCCACCGCTGTCCGGCTCAACTGGCGCCTGACCGGCGAGGAGTTGCGTTTCCTCCTCGACGACTCCGGGTCGTCGTTGCTGATCCTCGACGCCGAGTTCGCCGAGCGCATCGACACGGTGCGCGACGTGCTCCCCGCCATCCACACGTATGTGGCTCGCCCGGCCGGCGGCGACGTCCCCACCTGGGCGCAGTCGTTCGACTCCTTCGCGCAGGTCGATTCGATCGGCACATTCCCCGAGCTCGACGCCGACGATCCGGTGACCATCATGTACACGTCGGGGACGACCGGTCTGCCCAAGGGCGCGGTCTTGACGCACGGCAATCTGTTGTGGCTGGCATCCATCCAGGCGCTGATGTGGAAGCTGGACTCGACGTCGGTCGCGCAGACCTCGGGGCCGATGTTTCACGCGGCGGCGCTGGAGATCTGCGTACTGCCCGCGATGCTTATGCACGGTACCGGCATCTTCCTCGGTTCAGGAGGGTTCACCCTGGATCGGCATCTGGAGATCGGCCGCAAGCAAGGTGCGACGCTGGCCTTCGTGTACTCCCACATGCTCTACGAACTGATGCGACGCGACGACCTCAAAGAAGTGGTCGCGCCGACCCTGCATCAACTGGTGGCCGGCGGCGACACCGTCCTGCCGTGGATCTACGACGAGTTGGAGGAACGCCTCCCCGGTGTGCTGCTCGATCAGACCTACGGGCTCACCGAAGGTGGAATGGTGTGCTGCTTGCTCAAGCACTCGCACGCGCGTGGCCACGAGACCAGCGTCGGTCGCCCGAATCCGTTGGGCGAGTTGGAAATTCGGCGGCCGGACGGCGAGTTGGTCGAGATCGGCGAGGTCGGCGAGATCTTCACCCGCAATCCCGGCGTGAGCGTCGGCTACTGGAACCGTCCCGAGGCCAACGCCGAGACCTTCGTCGAAGGCTGGTGCCGCACAGGCGATCTGGGCCGCTTCGACGCCGATGGCTTCATGACGCTCGCCGGCCGGGCCAAGGACATGGTGCGCAGCGGCGGCGAGAACATCTATCCGGCGGAGATCGAGAAGGTACTCGCCGGGCACGAGTCGGTCGAGGACGTCGCCGTGGTCGGCGTGCCCGACGAGAAGTTCGTCGAGGTCGGTGCCGCGATTCTGGTGGCCTCGGGCGAGGCGTCGATCGACGTCGAAGCGATTCGCCGCTACCTCGCCGACCGGCTCGCGAAGTTCAAAATCCCCAAGTACTTCGTCATCGTCCCGGAACTGCCCCGCAACGCATCCGGCAAAGTCCTCAAACATGTTCTCCGAGCGGAGTATTCGGTGCTCGGCAGCGACAGCACCAAGCGGTAGCAGTGAGACCCCCCAATCCGATCGCCGCGGCACTGGGCGCGGTCCCCACCTCGACCGACGAGGCAGCCCAGCTGATCGCCCATGTCGGCGACACGGGACGCAACGTCTACGAGTACCTCAGGTTCGGCGGACTGGCGATCGACGAGGTCTACTCGCCGTACTCGGTCGTGGTCGAAGGCACCGGCTACTCGTTGCGGCGCTACTTCCCCGACGACGTCACTGCGGGACCGATGCCGCCCCTGGTCTTCGTGCCGCCGCTGATGATTCTGGCAGACGTGTACGACGCCTCCCCGCGAACCGGGCCGGTTCGAGCGGTCCACGAACACGGCATCGATGTGTGGGTGGTCGACTTCGGGCGGCCCGAAGACATCGAGGGCGGACTCAAACGCAATGTCGCCGACTATGTCTCGGCCGTGAGCGAGGTCGTCGATCACGTCCGCGAGATCACCGGCAAAGACGTCGTGCTCAGCGGTTACTCACAGGGCGGGCTCTTCAGCTATCTCGCGGCCGCGCTGCGGCACTCCGACGGTGTCGACTCGGTCGTCAGCTACGGCTCGTCGGTGGTCTGGGAGCCGGACACTCCGATGTCGATCCCGATGTCGACGAAGACCTACTCGACGGTCGCTCGAGGGATCCGGCAGAGCGGGGTGTTCCAGCGGCTGTTCCTCCCCAAGGACGTCGCCCGGACGCTCACCAAGCTGACCGATCCGGTGAAGAACGCCCAGTTCAACTACCAATACGTCAAGCAACTCGACGATCGCGAGAAGTTGCTGCCCAACGAACAGCAGCGCCAATTCCTGGACAGCAAGGGGTGGACGTCCTACCCGGGTCCCGCCCTGGAAGACCTGATGGACTGGGTGGCCAATCGCCGACTGCTCGTCGGCGGCATCGTGATCGGCGATCGCGTCGTCACGCTCGCCGACATGACCAATCCCGTCCTGGTCGCCACCGGCGACGCCGACTCGCTGGGCAACCCTGCGACGATCCGTGCGGTCGCCGACGCCGCCCCGTTCGCCGATGTCTACGAACTCGCGCTGAGCACCGGCCACTTCGGCATCATCGCCAGTTCGGGCGCCAAACGGAACACCTGGCCCCGCGTCGCGGAGTGGTTGGCCTGGCGAGGTGGCGCCGCTCCCTCGCCCGGTGCGGTCGTGCCGGTCGATCAGACGACGTCGCTCGGCGAATGGCGCCCCGGGCCGATCCTCAATCGGATCACCGGCGTCGTCGATACCGCAGTATCGGTGGTCACGACCGCCGCCGGCGTCGTCGACGACGCCGTAGGCGTCTTACGCACAACCGCCCGCGACGCCGCGCATCAGGTGGGCCTGGCCGACCGGCTGTCCTTCGCGCTCGGCTCCGACGCCGTCTCCGCGGCCGGTCTGCTCGCCGCGGCCGGCACACAGCATCCATTCGTGCCGGCGATCTTCGTCGACGGGGTCGTCGTCAGCAATCGCGAGTTCGACGATTCGATCAACGAGTCGGTGGCACGGCTGTGCGCGGTCGGTATCCGGCGCGACGACCATGTCGGACTCCTCACGTCCACGCACCTGTCCGGACTCACGATCCTGTTCGCGCTCAATAGAATCGGCGCCGTCGCAGTGATGCTGCGCGACGACTGCGACTTGTCCGAGCAGCTGGCGGCAGGCGATGTGCAGTGGGTCCTGGCCGATGACGAGAATACCGGGCATCGTGCCGAGGCCGAAACAATCCCGTGGTTCTGCACCGACCCGTCAGGGTCCGTGTCGAGCACCGATGTCCGCGCACTGCCCGACGTCGACGTCAGACGAGCCGCACTGCCCCAGTGGTACGAGCCCGGCCCCGCGCGAACCGGTCAATCGGCATTCATCTTCTTCGATCTCGTCGGCGAGAGTCGCACGCCGATCGCGCGTGGAATCAGCAATGAGCGCTGGCTGACGGCAGCGCAGGGTGCGCCCGTCACACGCGACGACACCGTGTACCTTCGGTCCCCGTTGCACCATCGCGTGACGCAGCTGCTCGCGCTCGGCGGCGCGGTGGCCAGAGGCGCGCGTATCGCATTGTCGACTGCTGCCGATGCCGATCAGTTCTGGCGGGAGATCCGCCGGTACGGTGCGACGCACGTGTCGTACGCGGGTGCCGATCTGCGCGATATCGTCGACGCACCACCGCATCCCTTGGAACGTCGCCATCCGGTGCGCGCGCTTGTCGGTGCCGACATGCCGTCGAACCTGTCGCGTCGTGCACGAGACCGATTCCGAATTTCCGTCGTCGACGACGTGTATCTGGGGCCGGAAGCCGAACTGGTACTGATCGGCACTACCGGACCGGACGCGGTACGTAAGCGTGCGCCCGGCACGCCGTCGTTCGCGATCGCGAAGTACGACGTGCGCGCGCAACGGCTGCGCTTCGACCGCACCGGTTCCGGTCGCCGATGCACGGCTGGTGAGACGGGAATGCTGTTGTCGGACAGCATTTCTCATCGCGACTCCGACCGCAGCGTGCACGGCATATTCACACCGACCGACGACTGGCACGTCGTCGGTGTGCTCGCCCGGACAAGTCACGACGGAGTTGTGATCGTGGGCGACGCCGCCGATCAGGTGGTGACCGCCGACGGCGATATCGCACCGTCGACCGTCCGCGCCGCGTTGGAGGAGATTCCCGCTGTCGATCTCGTGATCGTCGACGGAGCGCCGCGCATCAGTGCCACCCTCACCCTGCGTCCCGGCGTCGACGGGCTGCGTGGCTGGGACTTGACGTCGGCGCTGAGCCGGCTCAGCGTGCACGCCTGGCCCGCGATGGTGACAATCGTCGACGACATCGCGCTCGACTCGCACGGTCGTACGAGTCCCGCGTCGTCTTCCACTGTCCTGGCCACGTGGGTGCTCGACGCCAATCGGGCTGAATACCGACCGAATTCGACGAAACCGGTCGAGGCACCGCCGTCGAACGTCTGAAAGACAACTGCCCTCCGCTCGTTGAGGCTGGTTTCACCGGTCCGGGCACTCCATCTGCTGGTTGAGCCGCGAGGAGCGCTAGCGACGAGCGTGTCGAAACCTCTGTACCACAATGCATTTGACGGTGGCACACGTGTCGAACTGTGATGGGAATCGAACATCGAGGCGTGGGCACCCGCGCTTCGGCCCGGCTCAACCGGCAGATGGTGGTTGCCTTGTGTTCAATCGGCACCCGCTCCCCCACCGATGGTTGAGCGAGAACTTCCCCACCGACGGTTGAGCGAGCGCAGCGAGTCGAAACCCCCGTGAGGTGGATTTCGACTCGCTGCGCTCGCTCAATCAACATGGGAACAGCGCTCGTGCCGAGGTGGAACGGGCGCAGATCTCCGCCCTACCGCGGCAAACCGACCGACTTCAACTCGGTGAACGGGTCGAAGCCCTCGGGTCCGAGCTCCCGGCCGATGCCGCTGGTCTTGAATCCGCCGACCGGCGCCGCAAGCCCGACCGGATTGCCGTTGATTTCGACCGTGCCGGTCCTGATCCGGTCGGCGAGTGCGACCGCGTGATCGACGTCGGCGGAGAAGATCGCCCCGTTCAATCCGTACTGGGAGTCGTTGGCGATGGCGATCGCGTCGTCTTCGTCGTCGTACTCCAGCACCGACAATACCGGGCCGAAGATCTCCTCCTGTGCGATCTGCATGTCGCGCTGAACTCCCGTGAACAGCGTCGGCTCGACGAACCAGCCCCGATTCAGCGCACCGGGCCGACCGCCGCCAAGGGCGGCACGCGCGCCTTCCGCGAGACCGGCCGCCAGGTATCCCTCCACTCGATCGCGGTGACGCGCGGTCACCAGCGGTCCGAATTCGGTTGTGGGATCGAATGGATCACCGACTGGCAGCGGCGCGACGGCGGCTGCCAGTCCGTCGACCAGATCCTTCGCCAAGCCCCGTGGGACGACGACGCGGGTCTTCGCGCTGCAGACCTGACCGGTATTGCGGTAGCCGGCGTTGACCAGGTAGCGCACGGCGGCGTCGACGTCGGCGTCGTCGAGGATGATCGCGGCGGACTTGCCGCCGAGCTCGAGCGTGCACCTGCGCACGAGCTCACCGCACAGTGCACCGACGCGGCGGCCCGCGCCGGTGGATCCGGTGAACGACACCTTGTCGATCGCGGGGTGCGTGACCAGGTATTCACTGACATCGCGATGCGCGGTGACGACGTTCAGCACGCCGTTGGGAAGACCCGCTTGCTGCGCGAGGTCAGCAAACAGGTACGCGTCGAGGGGTGTTTCCGGAGACGGCTTCAGTACCACTGTGCATCCGGTGATGAGCGCGGGCGCGAGCTTCATCATGGTGATCAGGTGCGGTGCGTTCCACGGCACGATGGCGGCCACCACGCCGACGGCCTCGCGGGTGACGCGGGCCCGGCCGGTCGGAGCGTCGCGCACGACGTCGAATGGATAGTCGCCGGCCATGTCGATGGCCGATGCGAGAATGGCGCGCGGGCGCTGTGCCTGGATTCCGATGGATTGTGTTATGGGGCAACCCATTTCGGAGGTCACCAATTCGGCCATTGTCTGTTCATTCGCTTCGAGCAGGTCGACGAGGCGCCGCAGGATCGCCAACCGTTCCGTCAGCGGCATCCGCGGCCATGGTCCGGTGTCGAAGGCTCGTCGCGCGGCCTGCGCCGCCGCGTCGATGTCGGCACGCGTTCCGACCGCCACGTGCGCGATCGGTTCCTCGGTGTACGGCGAGATGACCGCGACCGTCTCACTGGTCGACGGCGCGGTCCATTCGCCGTCGATGAACAGCTTCGAGTAGTTTCCTTGCCACATGTGCTTCTCCCTTTGGTTGGTCAGTGAACGGTCAGCCCGCCGGTGGGGCTCAGCGCCGCGCCGGTGAGAAAGCGGGACTCGTCGGAGGCGAGGAAGGCAACGACGTCGCCGATGTCGCCCGGCGCCGCGACCCCGAGTGGACTGCGTTGCACGATGCGTTCGTATTGTTTGCGGTGCTGGGGCGAGACGTCTGTCTCGCCGTCGAAGACCGCGGCCCACGACGGTGAGTCCCGCACGACGGTGACACACACGCAGTTGACTCTGACCCCTTCGCGCGCAAGCTCTTTCGACAACACTTTGCTCGTCATCACCAGTCCGCCGGCGAATGCCGACATGGCGGTCTGGCCCGGTGTCGGTTCGCGGCCGCCTTCGGAAGTCACGAACACCACGCTGCCGCCGTGTTCTACGAGGTGGGGCACCGCGGCCTGCACGATGTTCAGCTTCGCCGACAGCGCTTCACCGACGAAGGCCGTCGCGCGCGCGAGGTCGATTCCGGCGAACGGTCCACGCACTCGCGGATCGCGGGCTTCATCGTCGTTACCGCCCGCGTTGGGCACGACGATGTCGACTCGGCCCAGCAGCTGGACGGTTCGAGCCACCACCGCAGTCATCCCATCTCGGTCACGGACATCACCGGGCACGAATATCCCAGTGCCCCCGACGCTTTCGATTTCGTCGAGGACGGCGGCGGCCTTCTGCTCGTTGCGGCCGTTCACTGCGACGGCGGCCCCGCGCGCGGCGAGGGCCAGGGCGATTCCGCGCCCGATCCCGCCCGTCGCTCCGGTGACGATCGCCACCTTTCCGTTGAGTCGCTTGGTTCCGAATATGTTGTCCGACATCATGATTCCTCTTGGTCATCCGCAACGATGGCGACCCCGCGGTTCACCAGTTCGGTGATCTCGTCCGCGGTGTATCCGGCTTCGGTGAGCAATTCCACCGACTGCTCGCCGAGCCGTGGCGTGTGTCGTCGGAGCGCCGGTTCGGTGCGGCTGAACCGCTGCGGGATGCCGATGGTGCGGATCAGGCCTTCGGTCGGATGTTGCTCCTGCGCGAAGAAGTCGACGGCCGCCATGTGTGGATCGGTGACAAGCGTTGCGGGCGTGTTCATTTCAATCGCGGGAATGTCGGCGTCGACGAGGAGCTTCATCCATTCCGCAGCTGGTTTGGTCTCGAACGTCCTGCCGAGGAAGTCGTACAGGTCGCTTTGATTCTCAATCCGCGCGTGAACGTCGGCGTAGCGCGGGTCGGTGATCATCTCCGGGTGACCGGACACCTCGAAGAACGCATGCCAGTGTTTGTCGATGTACATGTTGACCGCCACGTAGCCGTCGTCGCTCGTCCGGTACGGTCGGCGGCCCGAATCCAGCGACCGGGCGTATCCCCAATCGCCGAGCTGAGGTTCGAAACTCAACCCGCCGAGGTGATCGCCCATGACCAGTTGGGCGAAGGTCTCATACATCGGCACCTGCACTTCCTGGCCGACGCCGCTGCGGTCGCGTTCGACGAGAGCCGCCAGCACCGCCATGGCGGCGGCCAGCCCGACGACCCGATCGGCGATGGGGGTGGCCACATTCTGCGGTGGCCCCGACCGTCGACTCTGCAGCACCGTCATTCCGGTGGCAGCCTGAATGAGATCGTCGTAGGCCGGGCGATCCGCGTACGGGCCATCCTGCCCGAATCCGTATGCGCCGCAATAGATGATGCGCGGGTTGAGCTCAGCGACGTCGGCGTAAGACAGGCCGAGGCGGGCCATAGCCTTCGGGCGTGAACTGTGCATCACCACGTCGGCCGACTCGATCATCCTGCGCACCGCCGCCTGACCGTCGGGGTGTTTGAGATCCAGCGCGATGCTCCGCTTGTTCCGGTTGAGATGCAGGAAGTTCGAACTCATCCCCCGGTGGCGATAGGGCCCGACGGTGCGGATGGCGTCGCCACCCGGCGCCTCGACCTTCCACACATCGGCGCCCATATCTGCCAGCTGAAGCGACGCGAATGGTCCCATCACGTTCGACGTCAGGTCGATGACCCGGATGCCGTCAAGTGGTCCAGCCATGGCTCCTCCTCAGCTCGGCGTCTCAGTGCTCGTGTACGACGATGCCGCGAATGTTCTTGCCCGACAGCAGGTCGTCGTAGCCCTCGTTGATCTGATCCAGGGTGTAGCGGCGGGTGATCAGTTCGTCGAGTTTGACGTCACCGGTCCGGTAGAGGTCGAGGATCCGCGGAATGTCGGTCGTCGGGTTGCAATGACCGAACGTCGTACCTTTGACGGTCTTGTTGAAGAAGGTGAGTTCCGAGCCCGCAAGACTGACGGTCTTTCGGCTGAAGGGTCCACCCACACCGGTCACGACCAGGGTGCCTGCCTTGCCGATCGCTGCGAAGCCCTCGGACACCAGCTGCTCGTCGACGATCCCGGCCGTCAGGATCGCCTTCTGGGCGCCGTTGCCGTTGGTGCGGCTGCGCGCCAGTTCGGCGGCTTCTTCCATCGTGGCGAACGCGTGGGTCGCGCCCAGCTCGAGTGCCGCGGCGCGCTTGTTCTCGAGCGGATCGACGGCGATCAACGTCTGTGCGCCGGCCAGCCGAGCTCCCTGAACAGCGTTGATGCCGATGCCACCGACACCGGCGACGATCACGGTCTCCCCCGGCTGCACATTCGCCGCGTTGACCGCCGATCCCCAGCCGGTCGGTACGCCGCAGCCGACCAGCACCGCTTTGTCAAGCGGGAGATCGTCGGCGACCTTCACCACCGAATTCTGGTGGATGGTGGCGTATTGGCTGAAGGTGCCGAGCATGCACATCGCACCGTAGTCGCCGCGCGGGCCGGTGAACGCGAAGCGTCCGCCGGCCAGGTCGCCCGCGCCGGCGTTGGGGCCCGGCAGGCTGCCTTCCAGGATGCCCGCGCCCCAGTCGCAGATGCCCTGTTGTCCGGTCGCGCACCAGTGGCAGGTGCCACAGCTAGGGATGAACGAACAGACGACGTGATCGCCCGGCTTGACCCGGGTGACGCCTGGCGCGACTTCCTCGATGACACCGGCACCTTCGTGGCCCATCACCATCGGGAGCCGAGCGTCGAGGTCGCCGTGGGCGATGTGCACGTCGGAGTGACACAGTCCGGCGTAGAGGTACCGGATCAGCACCTCTCCCTCGCGGGGACCGTCGAGTTCCAATTCGACGATCTCCATGGGTTTGCCGGGCTCGTATACGACAGCGGCTTTGGTCTTCACGTTGTGCTCCTAGTTTTTGGTAGTCGACGGGAGGTTTGGGTCAGAGTTTGAGGAAGACGGACTTCTCTTCGGTGTAGTGCTGGTACCAGTTGGCGCCGAACTCGCGTCCGAGGCCGGATTCCTTGTAGCCACCGAACGGCATCGTCGGATCGAGTTCGAGGAAGGTGTTGATCCACACCGTCCCGGCCTTGATCTGCCGCGCGACCTGGTGGGCCCGACTGACATCGCGTGTCCACACCGCCGCTGCGAGACCGTAGGTGGTGTCGTTGCCCTGCAACACCGCGTCGTACTCGTCGGTGAACGGGATCACCGAGACCACCGGCCCGAAGATCTCCTCCTGAGCGATCCGCATCGAGTTGTCGACGCCATCGAAGATGGTCGGTTGCACGAAGTAGCCCTTGCCGTCGATCGCATTTCCGCCGCTTGCCGCGACCGCGCCCTCAGATTTGCCGAGGTCCAGGTAGCCGGTCACGCGTTCGTACTGCTCCCGCGACGCCAAGGGTCCCATCGTGGTCTCCGGGTCGAGCGGATCACCCACTTTGATACCCGCGGCGTAGGCCGACAGGTTCTCCACGAACTCGTCTTTGATGTCGCGTTGTACGAACAACCGGGTACCCGCGACACACACCTGACCGCTGATCGTGGCGAACCCGGCCAACGAATTGGCAAGGGCGCCTTCCATATCCGCGTCGGGGAACACGATATTGGGTGACTTGCCACCCAATTCCAACGTGACTCGCTTGAGGTTGCCGGTCGAGGCCCGCAGAATCGTGCGGCCCGTCTGTACCGAACCGGTGAAGGTGATCTTGTCGATCTGCGGGTGTTCGGCGATCGCCGAACCGGCTCCGGGACCGAAACCGGTCAGGATGTTCAGCACTCCGGCCGGCAGTCCCGCCTCAATCGCCAACTCCCCCAACCGCAGAGCCGTCAGCGGCGTCTGCTCGGCCGGCTTGAGGATCATCGTGTTCCCCGCCGCCAGAATGGGAGCGATCTTCCATACGGCCGCGGTGATCGGGGCGTTCCACGGAATGATCGCGCCGACGACGCCGATCGGCTCTCGTAGCACGTAGTTGAAGTTGGTCGGCGCCGACGGGCTGGTCTGTCCGAAGATCTGCTGCGCAGCACCGGCGAAGTAGTACATGCTCTCCACCGCGACCCCGATGAACGCCTGAGCAGTCGCGAAAGTCATTCCGTTGTCGAGGGATTCGAGCTCGGCGAGTTCGTCGGTGTTCTCCTCGATCAGCGCGGCGAATGCGCGCAGGAGCCGCGCGCGTTGCGCCGGCCCCATCTTCGACCACGGCCCCTCGGTGAACGCGGCACCCGCGGCCTTGACCGCGGCGTCGACGTCAGCGGCGGCTGCCTCGGCGGCCACCGCGAGAACCTGCTCGGTAGCGGGATTGACGGTGTCGAACGTCTTGCCTGATTGGGCCGGCACCCACTCATTGTTGATCAGCAACGACGGCTTGCGACCGTCGAGCCACGCGGCGACCTTCGGATTGCGGGCCTGACCGAGTTGGACGGTGGATGTGGAAGTCATCGACTCTCCTCGTGGAATTGAATTGGTGCCGCGGACGATGTGTGCCGGACCGGTCGCCGCCGCGGCGTGCGTCGGTCCCGGAGTTCGTTGGTTCTGGAGTTCGTTGGTTCTGGAGTTCGTTGGTTCTGGAGTCTGTTGGCCTGGGAGGTGTTCTGCGCCACTGTGATTCGACTTACGACGCTTCTGCGCCGAGGCGAATGGCCAGGGCCGCCGCCTGCGTCAGTCGAAGATCACGACGCCGCGAATGTTGCGGCCCGCCTTCATGTCGTCGAAGCCCTCGTTGATCCCGTCCAGCGTGTAGCGGGTGGTGATCAGCTCGTCGAGGTGCAGCCGTCCCTGCTGGTACATCGCGAGCTGTGCCGGAATGTCGGTGGTCGGCGAGCTGGCGCCGAACAGGGCGCCCTGCAGTCGCTTCTGAGCGAGTATCAGGTGGTGCAGGTCGATGTCGCCCTCCTTGACGTGGCTGTGACCGATACCCGCCGCCACGCACGTTCCGCCCTTTCGGATGGCGTCGAGACCCTGTCCGATGTGCTTGCCCGTCGTGACACCGACAGTGACAATTGCGGAGTCCGCACCCTGACCGTTGGTGATCGACCGCGCGAACTCCGCAGCGGAGTCGATGCTGTCGAAGGCGTGGGTGGCACCTAATTTCAGCGCCCACTCTCGTTTGAACTCGACCGGATCGACGGCGATCACCGCGGCCGCGCCCGCGTGCGCAGCTCCCTGTACGGCGTTGATTCCGATGCCACCGATACCCATCACGATCACGACCTCGTCGGGGCGCACCGCAGCCGCGTTGACCGCCGATCCCCATCCGGTGCCGACCCCGCAGCCGGTCAGGCACGCGACGTCGAGCGGAATAGATTTGTCGATCTTGATCGCCGAGATCGCTGAAACGGTAACGCGTTCGGCGAATGTTCCGAGGCTCGCGAGCGCTCCGACCGGCTCACCGTCCAGCGAGAGTCGATAGGTACCCGGCTCTTCGAAACGGGAACCGGTCGACAGGAAGGCACCCAAATCGCACAAATTCTGCATGCCCTTCGCGCACCATTTGCATCTGCCGCAGACCGGGAGGAAGGAAAACACGACGTGGTCGCCGACCTCGAAGCCGTATGTTTCCGGGCCGACCGCTTCGACGACGCCGGCACCCTCGTGACCCATCACGATGGGAACGATCCCTGGCGTCTGGTCTCCGGTCGCGAAGTGGTCGTCGGAGTGGCAGAGGCCCGCTGCAGCCATCTTCACGCGAATCTCACCCCGACGCAGGTCAGCCATCTCGAGTTCGACGATCTCCAGCCGTCCCGGTGACGACTTCAGTACCGCAGCCCTGGTGGTTGTCATTTCTGTCCTCCTCGTCGAGCGACCCGCGGCCACCTGGCACG
The DNA here is from genome assembly GCF_012933505.1 of Gordonia asplenii. Classification (GTDB taxonomy): domain Bacteria; phylum Actinomycetota; class Actinomycetes; order Mycobacteriales; family Mycobacteriaceae; genus Gordonia; species Gordonia asplenii. Next base: position 3,060 of record NZ_JABBNB010000021.1, on the reverse strand, counting down.
CGCACCGCGCTGTGCGTTCGTGACCTAAGTCACCCAATAACCAGACACTAGGCGGCCTGGTCGGTCGAGCCAAGTGACGATTTGCGAATCGCGTCTTCGACGGCCACGAACCGATTTCCCGACGGTGGATCCTTTACCACAGTCGAATCCATGGTTGCTCTTTTTCCAATTGCTTTCCATTTCGCTCGGGCGATATTCTTTTGCTAAAGACCATGCGTACACATCGTCGTATCGGTCGGTTACAACTACGACGGCCCCGTGCCAGTCCGCTCAAATCGGTGACATGACACGGCCTTAAGGAGCCACGATGTCACTACCGTCGATCCTGGATCATGCGCTGCGTGAAATGCGCCCCAAACCACCGCTCAAGGACCCCGCGCGACTCTTGCGGGTCGCTGTCGGAATGACGGTGGCGACGATTGTCGGATATCTCACTGGAACGATAGGTGGATTGGCCCTGGTATGCGTCGGAGCATTCCTCGCCGGTATCGCGGCGGTCATGCCGCATAACCGGCCGCGATTATCCGCAGTGTCGTTGACGACGCTCGGAGAAATTGCAGCGCTATTTCTGGGTGTGGTCGTCCACGGGATCTGGTGGGTGATCCTGCCCGTCCTATTCATCGGATTGTTGGCCGGCGGACTGCTGCGGTCGGTGACTGTCGGGCTGAGCATGCGGGTGATCGTTGTGACGATCATCTTCCTCGCATTCGCGGAGATAACGACTTCGTGGCATACGGGACTGACGGAGCTGGGCCTGTTTGCGGCGGGCGGACTGATCATGATGGTCGCGCAATTCCTGCCGCCGATCGAACCCGCGTATGCGACGCAGCGGGTGGCAGTAGCCGACCTGTATCGGGCGTTGGCCACCGACGGTCCATACGGCCCGGCGATCCTCACCGCGGATCGCAGTCTCGCGCTGGTGAGCCACCGGCGAAGCCACGAAGTGGGGCGGCTGACCGAACTGGTCGAGGTCGCCGAGGAGATCGGTCAGCTCCTGCAGGCCATGCACAATCGCCACGACGCCGCGGACCGGCCGACACTGGACGCCATCAGCGGGCGATGCCGTGCGATCGCGGTCGGAGTGCAGCGCGGGCGACTCGTAAATGCCGAGCAGATCGTGCTCGACGAGCAGACCGATGCGGATCGGCTGTCGAACGCACTCGTCCGGGCCGTCAACACCGCGAGCAGCATTGCCTCGACAGAACTTCCCGCCGACGTCGAGGCATCGACCGCCAGTCGGCATCGGCCGCCGTCGGCGCTGGATCTGGTTCGCGCGGAGCTGCGATTGTCGTCCCCGATGATGCAGCACGGTCTCCGCTTGGCGTGTGCCGGAGTCGTAGCTCAGTTGATCGGCCTGGCCATCGGTCAGGCGACACCTGCCGATCTGGTCCTGCGCGGCCACGGTTTCTGGGTGGTCGTCGCGGTGGTGCTGATCCTGTTTCCCGACTACGGCGAGACGATGTCGCGCGGTATCAGTCGAACCATCGGAACGGTGTTCGGCGTGGGCCTCGGCATCGCACTGTCGTTTCTCCCCAGCACACTGGCCGTCCATGCGCTGGTTCTCACTGTGCTGTACTTCGGCTATCTGGCGTTCCGCAGTTGCGGACAGGCGTACACGATGTTCTGGGTGGTTGCATGGATTGCTGCCCTGACCGTAGGTCCCGCCGGTGCGATCACCCGTGGCGTGGAAACGCTCGCCGGCTGTGTTCTCGCATTCGTCGTCTATCTGATCGCCCCGACGTGGCATGGTTCCCGATTGTCGAGCCTGCTCACCGCGCTGTTGCGGGCCGAGTCCGAACGGCTGCGGGCGATCGCCGATCTGTCCGAGCAGCCCAACGACGCCGCGGCCGACGCGGAAGTGGTTCACGCGACCGCGCGATCACGGATCGCCCGAATGGAGTTCACCGAAGCGGTGCACCGTGCCTCCGCCGAACCGCGCCGCGTCGCTAGCGGCGGATGGTCGGCGGACAAGATCGCCGCGCTGACGCCCGCTGTCGCGAATATCTCCCGGCAGACTTCGGTCATGGCAGCATTCGCCACCGGACCGGATGCGGATCGCCGCGAGAAGGTACGCCTCGAGTCCGAGGAATTCGCCGGTCGCCTGCAGGCCATCGCCGAGTCGATCCAGAATGAGACAACCGCGCCCACCTTCGAGCCGTGGCATCCCCACGCCGGAGCTACGTCGAATCTGGTGATCGCGGTAGAGTCTGCCGGCGAGTCGACTGCCGAACTGGCCACCCTGGTCGGTGGCTTGGATCGCCACTGACTCGTCCTCGACTGCGTTGAATACCCCGGCCCGAAGCCGGGGTATTCAACAGACCTGTCAACCGGGAGAAAGACCACCCCGGCTGAGAATCCCAAATCCGCTAAGCCCGTCGACTGCTTTTACGTCTATCCGACTGCGACATCTGACCCCACCATCAACGCTCCGCTGCATTCGACGCCTGATATCAACACGGTGACGATGATGCAGGCGGCGCGTTTCGCGCCGGCGTGCCGAATCTTCGCGCCGCTGTATCGACAAGTCACCCTGCCGGGCGTCTATCCGGTCATGTACGGGTGGCGGTACCCGACCGATGTGGCCTACGCCAGCGTGGAAGCTGCCTGGAAAGAGTACCTGGCGACGAGTAACCACGGACGCGGCATCGTGTTCATCGGTCATTCTCAGGGAACGCTGATGCTGCGACGGCTGATCCGCGAGCAGATTGACCCTAACCCAACCCTGCGTGCGCGAATGGTCGGCGCCGTGCTCCTCGGGGGCAACGTGATGACCGAGCGCGGTCGCACGCACGGCGGTGACTTCCGCAATATTCCGATCTGTACTCGACGCGGTCAAGCGGGCTGTGTCGTCGCCTATTCGACGAACACAAACGTGCCGGGAAACCAGACGCACCTGCTTGATTTCCAATTCGGCCTCGACCGCCTGGTCAGCATCGTCGAACAGCAGACCGAGTCGTGGACATCGACGCACTAGTGTCGACGACGCATCTCGCTACGACTGCCGGACCCCGGTGCCATCGAACAGGCGCCACCGGCGGCACGAGGAGTGCGTTGCGCTAG
>NZ_JABBNB010000020.1 GCF_012933505.1 Gordonia asplenii | reverse complement strand
CAGAAGGAAACAGCAGCGGCGGCGGCGGTCGGCGTCGACCGTCGACAAACAACGCCGCCGCCAACAAGAACGCGACGCCAACCGAGCCGAACGCGAAACCGCTGAAGCCACGCACGCGGCCGCCGCCGAACACGACCGCGGCACCGGCGAACCCGGCACATACTGGCGGACCCGCTCCCACCATCCGAGTCCCACCAGGCACACCCGTGACAACGAACCGTTACCGCAATACGACGACACCCCACCACCCTTCTAGACCAGACACCACACATGCGGCGCTCAAACCGAACGTGACGGCCCACCCACAGCCTGCCACTGACCCCAGCACCGCGAGCCTCCCGAAGACGGCCAAAAGTGCTGCGGCACAGTTGACCCCGCAGGGGTGAGGGGCCTCGAGATGCGCCCGGCTCGGCCAGCGCCTCGCCAGGCACTCGACCACCCGCGGGACGGCAGTCGCTCGCCTTCACCGCGAACATCAACCTCACCATGAGTCACAACGAATCGTTGCGCGCTACCGAGACTCGCGGTCCCGACTCAGCCGGCAACCTCACCAGACCCCTCGTTACACCGAAGCTCGTACCTCGCTTCGGCACTCGGGGAGCAGAGGGTTGCGACACAAACAACGCCGCCGGAAACGCGAACAATATCGAGCCGAACGCGAAACCACCGAGGGCGCGCACGCAGCCGCCGCCGAACACAACCGGAGACCAACCGGCGAGCCCGTCACGTACCGGCCGCCCCCCACCACAAATCCCACTAGCAACACCCGTGACAACGAACCGTTACCGCAGTACAACGACACCGCACCGCCGCCATCTCCGCACAATGCGATGTGCGCCAACCTGATTCACTCAACCGGCCCCGTGCAATCGGGCACTATCGATCTCGGAAGCACTCGATCCGACGACGGGAGGCCCTGTGAAGGCATTCGTCGCAGTCACCGACCTCGGCTGGTACCAACATCTTCTCGCCACAGGGCCGCGGCACGACGAAGTCAACTTCTGGTTCCCGAGCCCCCGGCCAGGTTTCAAGGCTCTCGCCTACGGCGATCCGTTTCTATTCAAGACGCACATCGACCGGCGCAGCCCGATCCTCAGCAACCGCATGGTTGGCGGTGGCCGATTCTCGGGCTTCTCAGTGATGACGATCGACGAGGTATGGGACCTGCTCGGACAGCGCAACGGCGTGGGGTCGCTTGCCGAACTGTCCGAAAAGATCGGCCACTACCTCAAGCGGCCCCTGGGCAGATTCGAGGATCCCGAAATCGGCTGCGTGTTCCTCACCGACGCGGTGTTCTTCGATGTAACGCAAACCCTTTCCGCTCCAACTGATTTCGCGTCCAATCTGGTACGCGGACGCGGCTACAACGTCGACGACGTTCCAGAGAATCATTCCGTCGTCGAAGCCGTGCTTCGGTGTGAGACCGAACGTAACTCAGGTCCCACCATCCTCTCCGACATCATGCACGGCGATCCCACTCTCGTTATTCCGCGCATCGGGCAGCAAGCGTTCAAAGCGGTGATCGCCGAGAACTACCACCACCGCTGTGCGATCACCGGCGACAAGGTCCGTCCCGTGCTCGAGGCCGCCCACATCCAAGCGGTATCCGCTGGCGGCCAACACCGCGTCGACAACGGCCTGCTCCTGCGCTCCGATGTACATACACTCTTCGATCGCGGCTACCTCGCGGTCGACCTCAAGCACCGACTCCGAGTGAGTCCCGCGTTACGCGAGCGCTTCGGCAACGGCGACTGGTTCTACGCGAAGGAAGGTACCGCCATCGCAGTCCCCGACCGTCGCATCGACCGCCCCAATCGAGAGTTCCTCGAATGGCACAACGACGAGGTGTTTCTATCAGCCTGACGCCGATCGTTCCGGGTCAATACCAGACCTTCCGTCCCCTGACCGGCCTCCCGACGTAGCCCAGTAGCCAGAACACCAGTCCGATCACCACCAGCGCGACGCCGATGTAGGTCAGAATCGCGATGCCGAAAATCCATCCCAGAATCAGCAGTATCACTCCGACGAGAATCATTTTCCTACTTCCTCTCTTCTATTCGGCTCGCTCGCTGATGCTCGCGGCGCCGTCGACGGGCGGTCACTTGCTCGGCTCGGGAATCCGCACGTTGCAATCCTTCACCTTCGGGTTGAGTCCCATGTAGTTCAGCGGCCCGCTGATGATCGTGAGTGCGATGGTTCCCGCTGTGGCACAGTTGGTTTCCTGGCTGCTGAAGTAGTCGCGCTGTACCGCGGCAACCACTCCGATCACTAACCAAATGACTACGACGAATCCTAGAATTCCGCTGCCGCGTCGCATTGTGACCTCCGCTTGTCCGAACGAGTTCCGCCATATGGCAGAAACACGGCATACCCGGGCACCGCTGATTTCAAACATCGGTCGTCGAATTGCCTTCCGCAGCATTCCGAACCAGGGCATACCGGCCCGCCGACGTCGCACACGAGCCGCGCTGGACCGGCGAACGATCCTCGTTGATCATTTCTCGATCGCTGACCCACGACGCCGTGACATGCTTGACGGACCGGCTTCACCGCGGAAGGACACCGTCATGCACACCTGGCCACCCGACGAACTCGCCATCCTCGCCGACTCCGAGGCACTCACGCTGCGCACCGGCGCCGACCACAAATCCGGCGTCGACGTCGGCATGGTGCTCGTCGACGGCGAACTGTACGTCCGCGGCTTTCACGGCACCGGCACACACTGGTATCAGGAAGCGCTGACCGACGGCGTCGGGCGGATCGCCGTCGGCACGCTAGCCCGAGATGTGACGCTGCAGGCTGGGCCCGGTCCACTCGCTGAGATCGACGCCGCGTACCTCGCGAAATACGGCAAGGCCGCGGCAATCGTCGAGAACGCTCAGGCCCGTGCCGCGACATTGCACATATTGCCGGTGAACTGACCCCGGACGCACCCCTACACCGACGTCAGCTCTGCCGACACGGTCCACAGCCGATCGACGACTCCGGCATCCTTCGCCTGCGGATTCATCGCGAAGCCCGCGCGGTTTCGATGAAAGTAGACTCCGTTGACGGCCGGGTCGGCGCCCAAGCGGGCCAACCGGATCAACGGTTGTGCGCCCTTCTCCGGACTGATCGCGATGACGTGGCGCAGCGGGGTGCGATACATCAGTCCCCACCCGAGCGAATCGCGTCCGAAGCTCGACGCCACCGCACCCGGATGGACCGCGGCCGACACGATGCCGGCGTCGGACCAGCGCGTCGCGATGCCGTTGGCGAACATGATGTTCATCAGTTTGCTCACTCCGTAGACGCAGATCTCCGGACGGCGTCGGCGACGAAACTCCAGATCATCGAAATCGACTCTGCCGTAAAGATTTCCGATGCTGGAGGTATTGACGACGAGCGCCCCGCCCGCCGCCGCCAACTGATCGTGCAGAAGGTTGGTGAGCAGAAACGGCGACAGGTGGTTGATCTGAAGATTCGGCTCATGCCCGTCCCCGGTGATACCGCCCGGATCGAAGATGCCACCCGCGTTGTTGAGCAGCACGTCGACTCGATCGGTCTTCTCGGCGATCTGCCCGGCGAGCCGCCGGACGTCGTCGAATCGCGCGAAATCGGCGGTGAACGCCGTCGCGCCGGTGGCCGCGGCGACCGCAGCGGTCTTGCTCGCCGACCGCCCGACGATCACCAGGTCGACGTCGGGGCCGGCGAGCGTCCGCGCGGCAACGGCGCCTATCCCGTCACTCGCACCGGTGATGACAATGGTCCGCCTGCTCATCGAATCTATTCCCTCCACAACGCTTCTTGGGCCGTCGACGCGATCCGCACACCGTCGCGGTTGACGATCGCACCGCGTACCAGTCCGCGGGCATTGCCCGTGGTGACCGGAGTGATGTCGTACGAATGCCACTCGTGCGGATCGAACGGGCGATGAAACCAGATCGAATGGTCGAGGCTCGTCGCGAACTTCGACGTCCCCAGCTCGGCCAGGTCGGTACCCGGCGGCCGGGCCGCCGGGACCGGACCGATGTCGGACAGCAACGTCAGCACGCAGTAGCGCAACAGCGGGTCGTCGTCCACCGGTAGGCGGCTGCGGATCCAAAAGGGCGGCAGCACAAAGGGTTCCGGGTCGTCGGGCCGGCCGCGCATCTCGAAGTCGACGGTCAGCGGAAAGCTGGTACCCACCTCGACCGAGTCTTCCAGCGCGAGCGACGGTACCGGCGGCGTGTGCCCGTCGGTACCCGGTTCGGGACGGTGGAACGAGCAGATCATCTCGAAGATGGCGACGTCGTTCTGCTCGACGGTGACACGCCGGGTGGCGAACGACTTTCCGTCGCGCACCCGCTCCACGCTGAGCGTGACGTCGACGCCGTACTGGCCGCCGCGGATGAAATACGAATGCAGCGAATGCGGCAACTTCTCGGTGTCGACGGTCGCCCCGGCCGCGGCCAATGCGCGGGCGGCGATGAGGCCGCCGAACAGCCGGCCGTTCGCGCTTGCACCGGGTGTTCGCGCGGTGAACGTGTCGCCCTCGCGGGTGAACGACATCAGTTCGGCCATCCGACTACTCGTCGCTCCCGCTGATTCGGTTTCGGTCATCGTCTGAGCTTGGCAGATCGATGTCGACGCCGCACACGGTGGTGTCGCCGCACACGCTCAGCTCAGCAGGTCCAACGCTCGCTCGGCCAGCATGGCGGGACGTCGAGTCAACAAGTCCATGTCCACACCGTCGGTGTCACCCATCGCACCCGCGGTGTAGCGGATCAACACCCCTTGGGCGATGCAGGCCAGACGCCACAGCGCGAACGCGTGGTAGTAGTCGATCTGCGCGGCGTCGAAACCGGTGGCACGCTCATAACCGCTGATCACCTCGGCCGGAGTGCAAAACCCCGCCTCCGGCGTCGGCGCCCAACCGAATACGTCGGCCGACGACCACGACGCGACGAGCCAGCCGAGGTCGGCGAGCACATCGCCGAGGGACCACAGTTCCCAGTCGAGGATGCCGGTCACCGCTCCCGACCGGTCGACGAGGAGGTTGCCGAGCCGGAAATCACCGTGTACGACGCCGAAGTACCGCTCCGCGGGCCGGCGTTCGACGAGAAGCCGATGGGCACGTGACCAGTCCGGCGTCACCGTTCCGATCTTCTCGATCTGCGACGACCAGCGGCGCAACTGCCGTTCGAGGTAGCTGCCGGATCGTCGGAATTCGTCGAATTGTGTTGTGGTGCAGTCGACTTGATGCAGATCCACCAACGCTTGCACGGCGCTGTCGGAGATCGTGCGGCAGTGCGCGGCGTCGAAGACGTCGGCGTCGGCGTCGGCGGCCAGCACGATGCCGGGCACATGGGCCATGACGTAGAAGAGCGCGCCGGTGACCGCCGGGTCGTCGCACAGCGCCACCGGTGCGGGCGTCGGCGCCGGCGACGAGGCGAGCAGACTCAGGATCGACCACTCGCGCGCCATGCTGTGGGCGGTCGGGTCGGTCGAGGTCAGCGGTGGCCGGCGCAGCACCCAACGGTTGCCCTCCGCATCGCCGACGCGATAGGTGAGATTCGAGCGGCCGCCCGCGAGCTGGGTGAACGTCAGCGGCGCAACCGAATCCGCGACATTGTCGGCGAACCAGGCCGACACCGCGTCGACGTCGACGCCCGCGGGTGCGGGAGATGGCTGTGGCATGGGTCCACCATGCCACGGCGCCGCGTCGGCGATGGCGTGATACTTGTGGGTCATGATCCTGCTGCTGGTCACCGCACCCGCGCTGCTGTGGGCCGTGACCGAAAAGAAGCTGCGCGCCTATTCGGTCACCGGCCCGATCCTGATGACGGCGCTCGGCGCGACCATCGGGTCACTCTCCTCCGACACGGCCGAGGGCTTCAATTCCCATACCGCGCTCACCGTCGCCGAAATCATCCTCGCGCTGCTGCTGTTCACCGATGCCATCGACGTGCGCGGCTCCCTGCGGTCGCATCTACAGCCGGTGCCGGTCCGCCTCCTCGCGATAGCGCTGCCACTGTCGCTGATCCTCGTGCTGGCGGTCGGCTTGATGCTGCCCTTCCAACTGTCCGCCGCGGCCGTGCTCGCGATCGCGTGCATCGCGATCCCCGCCGACTTCTCGCCGGAGACCTCCCTGGTCCGTAATCGACTGATCCCCGAACGTGTCCGCAGTTGGCTCGCGATCGAGAGCGGCTACAACGACGGGCTCGTCACGCCACTGCTGCTCGCCTCGCTCGCACTGAGCGCGACGTCGCCCGACAAGGGCACGCAGGTAGTGACCGCGTTTCTCGACGCCGCACCCGCGGGTGTCATCGCGGTCGGAGTGGGTGCGGCGGTCGGATCGTTGCTCGGACTCCTGTTCCGCACCGCGCTGCGCCACGAATGGGCCGGCAGCCAGAGCATCCGGATCGGCATTCTCGTGGTGCCGGTGTTCACTTTCGCCGTCGCGGTGGCAGTGCATGGGAACGGATTCGTCGCCGCGTTCGTGTGCGGCATCGCATTTCGGATCGCGCTCGGCGAATTCGACGACGCCGCAGATCATTTCCGACTCACCGAGGATGTCACCGAGTTCGTCAATCTCCTGCTCTGGCTGGCGTTCGGCGTCGCCGCCGTGACATTGATCGGGAACTCGTTCTCCTGGTGGCCCGCCGCGGTTCTCGCGATTTTCGCCCTAACCATCGGCCGTGCCCTGCCGGTGGCGGTCGCGTTGATCGGCACCGACACCTCACGACGCGATCGACTGTTCATGGCGCTCATGGGGCCGCGCGGCGCGGCGTCGATCGTGTTCGGACTGATCGCGTACAACTCGCTGCCCAAGCACGACGGCTACCCGGTGCTGGTGGCGACGTGCTTCGTCGTCCTGGGCAGTCTGCTCTTGCACGGCGTCGCAGCCACCTGGCTGACGCCACGGGTCTATCGACGATGACGGGTCACTTGCGCAACGTTCCATTCCGCCACCGGTATTTCACCAGTGACGCAATCACTTTCGGCGCCACACCGAGGAGCCGGACACTCGCCAGCGGCGAATCGCTGTGCCGGACGTCGAGGTAGGAGTACATCTGCTGGCGCACCACCAGCCCGTCACGCAGTGTCCAGATCTCGGTGCCGAATTGGTTCTGCGCCCCGCCGAATCCGCCGGTCCAGGTCAGGACGACGTTCTCGGCGTCGGCGCACTGCACGGTCTTGCGCACGTGCAGCCCGAGTTCGCTGCAGACGCTGACGAGTTCGATGCTCGCCGCGCGGATCGCGTCGATGCCCTCGTGCTTGTCGTAGGCGCCGTCCATGATCCATTCGGCGACGGCGTCGGCCGCGAACAGCGCGAGCAAATCGTCGACGCGGCTCTCGTTGGTGATGGCTTCGACGTCGGCGGCGAAGGTCGCGGCGTCGGCGGGTGAAGTGTAGGTGGTCATGAACTATCCTGTCTGAGTTGAGTTTTGGGTGATCGGCCGCGGTTGCGGGTCAGGCCAGTGCGCCCGCGACCTCGCGGGCCACGCGCTCGCCGGATTCGATTGCGCCTTCGATGTAGCCCGCGTGTTCGCTCGCGGTCTCCGTTCCGGCCCAATGCACATGGCCGACGGGTTGGGCGGAGATCGGGTAGTAGCCGTCGTCGTGGCCCATCAGCGGCAGCGCCGAGTACCCACCGCCCGCGAATTCGTCGGTGTGCCACGACTTCTCATACCAGTCGACGGGCTTGCAGATATCGGCGCCGAGCCGCTTCGCCAACGGTTCGAGCAGCGCGGTCCGACGCTGCTCCTCGGTGAGGTCATCGAGGGCGCGCGCCTGCGGTCCGGCGACCAGGATGCACAGATGTCCGGGCCCACCGGGCGGCGTCGTGTCGAAAACCGCTGCGCCGGTTCCCGCCAGGGTCACCGCTTCGGCGTCGGCGACGTCGCGCCAGAAGGGAGTGTGGTACACCGCGATCGCCTTGTAGACCGACCCCATGTACATGGTGCGTTCGAGTTCGGCACGCTGTGCGGGCAGCTCGGGGCGGTGGACGATCCGGCGCGCCATCGGCGGCGGCACGGTAACGACCACCTTCGCGGCACGGATCTCGCCCGACGACGTCTGCAGCCTCACCCCCGAATCGTTGCGGTCGATGGCCGTGACCGCGGTGTCGAGCAGCACGCGGTCGCCGAGCTCGGCGGCGACGGCCCGAGCCAAGTGGCCGGCTCCCTGGACCACCAGACTGTCCTGCGCGCCACCCGACGTCGCCATCATGGTGGTCAGGCCGCCCTGATACTTGATGAACGACGCGAAGGCGTGCATCGACAGTTCGTCGAGCTCGGCACAGGTCGACACGGAGACCAGGACCTCCAACAGCCGCCGGGCACCCGCACCGGGCACCTTCGAAATCCATTGCTGCACAGACTTGTCGCGCCACCGGCTCGGTGCGCCCACCTTAGCCGCGATTTCCCAGGCCACGAGTACGGCGTTGGCGACCAGCGACGTCGACGATGCCTGGCCCACCTCCTTGTCACCGTCGAGGATCGCGGGACGTTTCGGGGTGTGCATGGCGTAGGTGCTCGCGCCCACTTCCGCGGCGAGCGCCTCGAACCGGTGGTGTCCGTGTCCGATCCATTGACCGCCGAGGTCGACGGTCGAGCCGAGTGACGTGGTCACCGCCATGGTTCGGCCACCCACTCGCCCGGCCGCTTCGACGACGAGAACGTCGACGCCGCTGCGCGAGAGTTCACGGGCCGCGATCAGCCCGGAGATGCCCGCGCCCACGATGGCGACCGTGGTCGATCGGTGCGGCGTCGAGGCGGGAACGGATGCGTCGGTCATGAGTCACTCCCAAAATTTGTCGGTCAACCGTATGAGAAATACTAAGCCGACTGTGACCCAGAACGCAACGGGTGGATGAAGTGAGCGGCGAATCCCGACTCAGCGCGGAGTGCGGGCCACCTTCTGCGGATCGGCCAGCAGCACGATCATGTCCAACGCGTATTCGAGGTCGCGATGCGCACGATCGACGTCGGGCCGAGCCGCGTATTGCAGGATCAACCCGTCGACGATGCCCAGGGCGAGCCGCCCGAGCGTGTCGAATCCCACCGCGCACCGCTCCCCCGCGGCCTGCGCCGCCCGCTCGCAGAAGTCGGTCACCAGCGCGCTGTATCGGTCGTACTGCATCGCCGCTAGATGGGCGGCACCGTCGGTTCGCAGCGCATACGCGGTCAGCTCATATTGCATGATCTGCAGGCCGATCTCGTTCTCCACCAATCGATTCCAGAAACGTCCGATGCCATGGCGCAGCGCATGCTCGACGCCGGAATCAGTCTGGAGGTCGGCGCGCAGGATGTCGGAGATCTCGCCGATGACGGCGGAGATCACCGCCTGCAGCAGTTGGTCCTTGGACGGGAAGATGTAGTGCAGGGTCCCCAGCGGAATGCCCGCTTCGGTCGCGACCGCACGCAGGGTGGTCGCGGGCACACCGACCGAGCTCAGCACCCGGATCGCCGCGGCGATGATCTGCTGTTCGCGTTCGGCCGCCTTCACGTATGCCATAGCCGATTTTGACACACCCCTTGCGATCCGCATCACAGTGGCCTACATTTCAAGTCGGACGCACGACCGAGAATTTGAGGAGACCCCATGACCACCACCGACGTCGTCATCGTTGGAGCCGGACTCGCCGGACTGACCGCGGCACGCGAGCTGACAGCAGCGGGCAAGAGTGTGATCGTGCTGGAAGCGCGTGATCGCGTCGCCGGCCGCAACTGCGGGCACGTACTGAACAACGGCGTACCGATCGAGCTCGGCGGACAGTGGATCGGCCCGACGCAAACCGAGGTGCTCGGACTCGTCCGCGAGTTGGGCCTGGAAACCTTCAACACCTACGACACCGGCACGTCGGTGACCGCGTACAACGGCACCGTCACCCACTACGACGACGAGACCTTCGGCCTGCCGATCGACTCCGCGATGGAAGTCGGCCGGTTGCAGCAGGAACTCGAGGCACTCGCCGCGACCGTCTCCCTGTCGTCGCCGTGGCTCACCGACGACGCCGCGGAACTCGACCGGCAGACCCTCGACGGCTGGCTGCGCGCCAACACCGACGACCCCGGTGCACTAGCCTTCTGGGGTGGCATCGTGCCCGCGGTGTTCTCCGCCGAGGTCGCCGAGATGTCGTTGCTCCACTTCCTGTTCTACATCAAGTCCGGCGGCATGATCGATCAGTTGGTCGCCACCACCGGCGGCGCACAGGAGATGCGGGTGGTGGGCGGCACCCACCAGATCTCCGAGCGACTGGCGCAGGAACTGGGCGAGGGCATCGTGCGGCTGAACAGCCCCGTTCGCACGATCACCCACGACGCCGCGGGTGTGACGGTGGCCTACGACGGCGGCGAGATCAGCGCGCAGCGCGTCATCGTCGCCATTCCGCCGACCCTGGCCGGCCGCCTCGCCTACTCCCCCGCCCTCCCGGCGTCGCGCGACGGTCTCACCCAGCAGATCCCGATGGGTAGCGTCATCAAAGTGCAGATCGCCTACGAGACGCCGTTCTGGCGCACGGCGGGACTCAACGGCTTCGGCGTGAGCCTCGACGACGAACTCAGTGTGACACTTGACAATTCACCCGCCGATGCCAGCTGCGGCGTCATCGTCGCCTTCTTCGAGGGCGCCCACGCGCGCACGGCGGCGGCGCTGTCCGACGACGAGCGCCGCGCGAGCGCGTTGAACACCCTGGCGAAACTCTTCGGCGAGCAAGCGCTGTCGCCGATCGACTACGTCGAGAAGAACTGGATGGAAGAGGAGTACACCCGCGGCTGCTACGGCGGACGTCTCGGCGCGGGCGTGTGGACTCAGTACGGCAAGTCGCTGTCCGAGCCGATCGGCGCAATCCATTGGGCCGGTGCGGAGACTGCCGAGGAATGGAACGGCTACATGGATGGTGCGGTGCGGTCGGGACGTCGGGCCGCCGCCGAGGTACTCGGCGAGTTGAGCTGACGCTACAGCAGCACGTCCTCGGGGAGGTCGGGACGCAGGGCCCGCTGCAACGCACGGGCCTGACTACGCCAGAACTCTTGTGCGACAGGCCGTTTGGCGAAGAGCATGTCGAAGCCGTGAAAGGCGCCGTCGACGATCGTCGTTTCGCAGTCGACGCCCTGGGCGGTGAGGCGTCGAGCGTATTCGACGTCCTCGTCGTGGAACAGATCGGTGGTCCCGACGCCGAGCCAGGTGGGCGGCAGACCCGAGAGGTCCACCCGGCGGGCGGGCGCGGCGTACGGCGACACGTCGTCGGTCCCGAACGCGTCGCCCAGAAACGACGACCAGCCGAAGACATTGCTCGCCGGCTCCCACACTCGCACGCTGGAAGTGTCGAGATCGGTTCTGCGCGTGGTCCGATCGTCGAGCATCGGGTACACGAGCAATTGGAAGGCCTGCGGGAACTCCCCGCGGTCGTGCGTCATCAGGGTGAGCCCCGCCGCGAGGCCGCCGCCGGCGCTGGCACCGCCGATCGCGACCCGCGAAGGGTCGTAACCGCGGGCGTCGGCCTGGGCGAAGAGCCACGTCAGGCCGGCATAGGCGTCGTCCAGGGCGGCCGGCGCCCGATGCCGCGGCGATAGTCGGTACTGCACGGATACGACGACGATCCCCAGCGTGCGGGCGAAGTTCACGAGCATCTTCTCGTCCTGCTCGACCCAGCCCAGCACGAATCCCCCGCCATGAATCCAGTAGAGGACAGCGGCGGGCGATGCGACCGCACGCGGTCGGTAGATGCGCAATCGGACGTCGGGGGCGTCGAGCGGCCCCGGGACGATGACGTTCTCGATGATCATGTCGACCGGCACCCGCGGCTGCGGCATCGACAATCTGTTCACCGCGGCCGTGCTCTTCGGCCCGACCGATACCCGCGGAATGAATCGTCCGAACCGGAGGTCGGGGTGGAAGTTCGACACGTCGGGTTCCCTTCGTCGGCGGCGTGCTTCGACCCTAACCGGCCGGCGCCGACGCCGCCTCCTCCGTCGCCCGTTCGACGTTGGCGGTCAGCTTTCGCAACGCCGCCCGCAGGTCCGCGAACTCGACCGGCTCCAGGTCCATCCCGGCACCGATGTAGGCCGGCACATCCTTTGCGCGCGAACGTAATTCGACGCCGGCGTCGGTCAGCACGATCATCACCACACGCTCGTCGGCGATACTGCGTTCGCGTCGAATCACCCCGGCCGCCTCCAGCCGCTTGAGCATCGGCGTCAACGTTCCGTATTCGAGGTGCAATGCCAGCGCCAGATCCTTCACCGGTACCGCTCCCTGCTGCCAGAGAACCAGCATGACGAGATACTGCGGATAGGTCAGCCCCAGCTTGTCGAGCACCGGCCGATACAGCGCGGTGACCGCGCGCGACGCCGCGTAGAGAGCGAAGCACATCTGATCATCGAGGTCGCTCGAGTACTCGGGGGCGTCCGACTGCGTTGACATGCGGCAATGATACCCGAAAAAGCCTCGCGCACTTTTACCTTGTGTACTAGATACTTTTGTACTAGGTTTATCGATGTCACTCACTCAACCACGACGAAGGACGAGAACAATGACCGACATCACCCCCGTACTCGAGCCCGCAGCCGCCGACTTCTCCGCCGCGACCGCCAATCCGCCCTACCTGTTCGACCTCGGCCCGATCGAGGGGCGCAAGGCCGTCGACGAAGTACAGGGCGGCGACGTCGCCAAGCCCGACGTCGACGAGACCTGGATCGACGTTGCCGCGCCGACCGGTGACATCCGCGCCCGGATCGTGACGCCGCCGAACGCCGAGGGACCGCTGCCGGTGATCCTCTACATCCACGGTGCCGGCTGGGTCTTCGGCAACGCACACACCCACGACCGTCTCGTCCGCGAACTCGCGACCCTGACCGGCGCGGCGGTCGTCTTCCCCGAATACACCCTCTCGCCCGAGGCCCGCTACCCCGTCGCCATCGAGCAGAACTATGCGACCGCGCAGTGGATCGTCGCGCACGGCGCCGAGCACGGCCTCGACAGCAGCCGACTCGCCGTCGTCGGAGATTCGGTGGGCGGCAACATGTCTGCCGCGCTGACGCTGCAGGCGAAGGAGCGCGGCGACGTCGCACTGCGCGCGCAGGTGCTCTTCTACCCGGTCACCGACGCCGCCTTCGACACCGCCAGCTACCACCAGTTCGCGCAGGGCTACTTCCTGCGCCGCGACGCCATGCAGTGGTTCTGGGATCAATACACGACCGATGAGGCCGAACGGGCACAGATCACGGCGTCGCCGCTGCGTGCCACCACCGAACAACTCGCCGGCCTCCCCACGGCGCTCGTCATCACCGGTGAAGCCGACGTCCTGCGCGACGAGGGCGAAGCCTACGCCGCCAAGCTGCGGGCGGCCGGAGTGGAGGTGACCGCCGTGCGCTATCAGGGCACCATCCACGACTTCGTCATGCTCAACGCCCTGCGCGAGACCCACGCGGCGCAGGCTGCCATCACCCAGGCCACCGCCTTCCTGCGCGACGCCCTCGCCTGAATGGCACAGCGCCACACGAGATCTGCTTGGATCGGTGCATGCCGAAGATCCGACCACGTGAATTCGCGCTGGCGCTGTGCCTGACCGCGACGGCGGGATTCCTCGACGCCGTCGGCTTCCTCAACCTGGGCGGCTACTTCATCTCCTTCATGACCGGCAACACGACCCGACTGTCCACCGAGGTGGTCCACGCCTCGGCGGGCGGTATCGGCAAGGCGCTGGGCATCATCGGGCTGTTCGTCGTGGGCACCGTAATCGGTTCCGTCGCTTCACGTTTGGGCGACCAGATCGGAGCCACGCGGAACTTCGACGGCCGCGTCACGGTACTCGCCGGGACGTCGGCCGTCGTCGGACTCGCGGCGGCGGCGTCGATGCTCGATTGGTTCCCGGTCCCGGCGACCCTCATCGCGACCGTCGCGATGGGCATGCTCAACGCGACGTTCCTGCGCGACGGTGAGGTGTCGGTCGGGTTGACCTACATGACCGGGACTCTCGTGAAAGCCGGTCAGCGGCTGGCCGAAGTCTTCTTCGGTGGCCCGCGATGGTCGTGGGTACGACCGTTCGGTCAATGGTTGTCACTCGCCCTCGGCGCGATGCTGGGCGCATGGGCCTACACCCAGATCGGCTTGGCCGTCCTGTGGCTCGTGTTCGCGGGACTGACCGCGACGACCCTGGCAACGTGGTGGGTCCGATCCAACGATCCACACGACCAGTAGTGTCTTCTCCACGTTCGTGAGGAGACGGTTCGCCAATGAATATCGCAGCATTGATCACGCTCGTGTGCACCGCATTGACCGGACTCGTCGTTCTGAGTGCGTGGCTGACCCGTGGTGACGTCCGACGCGCCCGCAGCCGCACGGGCCGCCATCGCCGGCTGCCCCCGACGCTGGTGTTCAGCCACGTCACGCTGGCTATTGCGACCGCCACCGCGTGGTTGGTCCACGTCATCACCGACTACCGGGGTTCGGCGCCCGCCGGTCTGGTGCTGCTGGTGATGACCGCCGCGCTGGGCATCACGATGTTCGTCCGCTGGATTCCCACGTACCGGCAGTCGACCGGCCTGGGCACCGGGCCCGGGGCCGCGCACCGCGCTCCCGAATCGAAGAACCTGCCGATCGCCGCCGTCGCGGCGCACGGTGTGTTCGCAGTGGCGACGCTGGTGCTGATCGCCGTCGTCGTACTGTTCTGACCGCATTCGTCGGAGCGGGCGTCGCGGGCATCTACCAGCAGTGACGAGTAGGTCTACGACACCCAGATCTTCGTCTCGTGCGCGGGCATGCTGTCGGCGCCGTTTAGCAACATGTTCGACGGCCAGGACGACTTCACCGGTTTCCAGGTGATCCAGACCATCGCCCCCGAGGTCGACCTGCTCAAAGTGTCCATCCGGACCCTGCCGATGAAGAACCTCTCGATGTGGAACCGCGCCAACGTGCCGGGCAAGCCGCACGGCCAGATCCTGTCCTACCTCGGCGTCGGAGATTTCCGGGAACGCGCCGACGCCTTGGCCGCCTCGGGGTACAAGGGTTTTGAGTTCTCGTAGCCCTGTCCGCAGGCCGACCCGATCCATTCGACACTTGAGGAGAATCTGACCAATGGCAATCAACAATCCCTTCTACACCAGCGAATTCCACGGCGACTACGACGTCATCAGCATCGGTGAACTCACCCTCGAAGAAGGCGGCGTGATCCCCGACTGTCAGTTGGCGGTCAAGACGTGGGGCACGCTCGCCGAAGCCAAGGACAACGTGATCCTGATTCCGACCTGGTACTCGGGAACACACCAGACCTGGAACGACGTATACGTCGGCGCCGACCACGCGCTCAACCCGGAGAAATACTTCATCGTCTGCATCAACCAGATCGGCAGCGGACTGTCGACGTCGCCGCACAACGCCGACGGTGCGAATGCGGGAATCACGATGTCGAAGTTCCCGGATGTCCGGATCGGCGACAACGTCGTCGCGCAGGAGCGACTGCTGCGCGAGCACTTCGGGATCGACAGACTGGCCCTGGTCGTCGGCGGGTCGATGGGCGCTCAGCAGACCTACGAGTGGGCCGTGCGATTCCCCGACAAGGTCCTGCGTGCCGCGCCGATCGCCGGTACCGCACAGAACACCCCCGAGGACTATCTGATCGCGCAGGTCATCCGCGAGCAGATCCAATCCGACCCGGGCTGGAACGACGGCGAGTACGCAACGAACGCCGACGTCGTCGACGGGTTGACCCGCCAGGCGCACATCTGGGCGATCAAAGGGTTGTCCAGCGAGTTCTGGAAGCAGGAGGTCTACCGCGGGCTCGAGTTCGAGTCCAAGGAGGCGTTCCTGGCCGGCTTCCTCGAGCCGGTGTTCACCGCGATGGATCCCAACGATCTGCTGACGCAGTCGTGGGCGTGGCAGCGTGGCGACGTCGCCCGGCATACCGACGGCGACCTGGCCGCCGCGCTGGGACGCATCACCGCGAAGACCTTCGTGATGCCGATCGACGAGGACCAGCTGTTCCCGCCCCGCGACTGCGAGCCCGAACAGAAAATGATCCCCAACAGCGAGTTCCGGGTCGTCAACGACATCCTCGGACACCTGGGACTGTTCGGTGTCGCTCCGACGTTCATGGAGCAGATCGACAAGCACCTCGGCGAACTGCTGGCGATCGAAGTCTGACGCACCGGCCACCATCAGGTGAAGATGTCGTCCAGCCTCTTGCCGCAGCAACGACTCGTCGGCCGGATCGAGTAACTTCGTGGCTGCGCATGCCACGGCCCTCGGGGGTCAGCCTGATGATTGTCTGGAGGCGATCGGCCGCGGATGACTCCCCCGTTCGGCTCACGCGAGCAGCATGTTGATCGACTTCTGTTCGGTGTACGCGTCGATCGCCGAGGCGCCCAGTTCCCGGCCCCAGCCGCTTTCCTTGTAGCCGCCGAACGGCAGAGCGGCGTCGAATGCGTTGTGGCAGTTGATCCACACCGTGCCGGCCTTGATCTGTCGTGCCGTGCGATGTGCCTTGGTGGCGTCCTGGGTCCACACCGAGGCGGCCAGACCGTAGGGGGTGTCGTTGGCGGCGGCGGCCACTCCGCGCTCGGCGTTGAACGGTGTCGCGACGACCACCGGACCGAAGATCTCTTCGCGGTACACGCTGAACGACGAATCGACGTCGACGAGGACGGTGGGTTCGACGTAGTAGCCGGCATCGCCGTGCCGTCGACCACCGGTGAGCGCTCGCGCTCCGTCCCGCAAACCCTGGTCGACGTAGCCGAGGACGCGGTTGAGCTGGGTCTGGGAGACGAGCGGACCCACCTCGCTGGTCGGATCGAGTCCCGGGCCCAGCTTGCTGGCCGCGGCGACGTCGGCGACGCCCTGGGTGAACTCGTCGAAGATACGATCCTCGACGAGTAGTCGGGTTCCGCTGGTGCAGGTCTGTCCGTGATTGAACAGGAAGCCCGACGCGGTGCCCGGGATCGCCAGGTCCAGGTTGGCGTCGGCGTAGACGACCTGCGGACTCTTGCCGCCGAGCTCGAGGCTGACCTTCTTGAGGTTGCCCTTGGCCGCGTCGACGATGAGACGCCCGACCTCGGTCGATCCGGTGAACGCGATCTTGTCGACGTCGTCGTGCGCGGCCAGCGCCGCACCGGCGTCGCCGTAGCCGGTCACCACGTTGAACACACCGTCGGGCAGTCCGCAGTCGGCCATGATCTCCGCCAACCGCAGCGCGGACAGCGGGGTGTCCTCGGCCGGCTTGAGTACGACGGTGTTGCCGCAGGCCAATGCCACCGGCACCTTGAACGCCGCCATCAGCAGGGGGAAGTTCCACGGCACGATCGCACCGCACACACCGACCGGTTCACGCAGCGTGTACGCGTGCCACTGAGTGCCGGGCGCCCACGGAACCGACACGGGGATGGTGCGCCCCTCGATCTTGGTGGCCCAGCCGGCGTAGTACTCGAACAGTTCGGCGACCCAGGTGATGTCCACCGCCTGAGCGACCGCGGCCGACTTGCCGTTGTCGAGCGATTCCAGCTGGGCCAGTTCCTCGGCGTGCTCGTAGATCGCCTCGCCGATGCGGAACAGCAGGCGCTGCCGCTGCGCGGGCGTACACAGCGCCCATTCGCCTTCGTACGCGGTACGCGCCGCGCGGACGGCCCGATCGACGTCCTCGGCCTGGCCGTAGGCGATCTGGGTCAGCACCTCGCCGGTCGCCGGGTCACGGGTCTCGAATGTGCGCCCCGACGCCGCGTCGACCCAGTCGCCCCCGATGAACAGTTGTTTCGGGCGCGAGAGCCAGTCGGATACCGCGGGCAGCAGAGCGGACGTGGGATTCAGTAGATCGGTCATGGTTCCTCCAAGGATCCGAATTGTTTGCGTGGTTGTGATGCTCGTCGCAGAAACGACGGCGCGGTGTTCAACATCTGGACATTCGTCCCGGCGCTCAGGGCGCGCCCGGCGCACACGGCGCCCGGCGCTCAGGGTGCGAGCAGGTCGTCGAGGATGCGCGGCAGATCGACCAATCGATCCAGTTCGGCGACGCGTGCGCCGGATTCGGCGGCGAGGCCTCTCGCGGCGTCGGCGTCGGCAGCCGGTGCGATGACGAGGAGTTCGTCGAGTGCCCGCGCCGACGGAACGGGATCGACGTCGTCGGTCACCCGGCAGTCCGACAGCAGCACGGTGATCCGCCGTTTGGCGCGTGCACCCGCGAGTTGCTCACGGGCACAACGCAATGCCGCATCGATCGACGTCATTCCGTGGCCGCGTAGGCCGAGCACCTGCTCGACCGCTTTGTCGACCCCGGTGGGTGCGGTGAGCGGCACGATCACTTCGGCACGACGGTCGAAGGCGACGATCGACAGTTCGCCGCCCGATTGATTCGACCGCAGTGCGCAGGCCGCCGCGGCCATCGCCGCGGTAGCCAACTGAGCGCCTTCCATCGACCCGGAACGGTCGATCAGCAGGCACAGTGCGGTGCCGGGTCGCTGCCACGCGGACGCGACGAGTTCGTCGAGCCGCGGACTGCGTCCGGCGGCGTAGGCGGCGGCGACCGACTCCATCGACGAGTCGAGGTCGAGGTCGCCGCCCCGGTCGGCGGGGACCGGACGCAGCCGCCCGGACCCGATCTTGCCGTGCGGTCCGGCCCGCGCACGGTCGATGACCAGCCGCGGGACCAACGACTGCACCTTGCGCCGCAGCTCGGGGTCGGTCGCCCGGCTCATCAGAGCGAGCAGTGGAAGCACGGTGTCCGGATCGTCGGCGACGGCCTCGCGAACGGCGTCGACGTCGAGCTCCCCCACTTCCGGAGACAGCTCGCTGAACCGCGCGTGACGAGCCATTTCGTGGCGGGGAGTGGTGCGGTCGGGTCGGCCGCGACGCGAATTCGGTGGCTCCGATCCGTTCTGGTCGGCCGGCGGGGGTGCGCCCGCCCCGGCTGGGGGCGGGCTCAGATTTCCCCCGGCGATCCGTCCTCCGCACTCGAGGGCGCAGCGCCGAAGATGCGCCGGTACAGCTCTTCGATCACCGCTTCGGGAGTTCGCAGCGACGATTCGTCGACTCTGATCCGCCCGCTCAGCGCCACCAGCGCGGCGTCGAGTCCCGCCTGCCAATCGTCGCCGTCGACGCCGCGCACACGAGCGAGCTGACCGGCGAGTCCCACCAGGTCGATGGCTCCGCGGACCGAGGAGCCGACGCGCAGCTCCGGATGATCGCGGGTGGCGCGAACCAATTCGACCACCCGCGCGACCCAGTCCTCCGAGGGCCCGGCAACCCGCTGGGCCACGATCTGTTCCTCCGCGCGTGCCGACTGGTAGCCCATCGCGATACGGCAGGTGCGGTCGTAGACCGCGCTGGACACGCGCGCGGTCCCGACGGCGTCGTACGGATTCATCGCGGCCACCACGCCGAACCCGGCGGCCGCCCGGACGGTGCCCAGTCGCGGCACCGTCATCTCGCGTTCGGACATGACGGTCAACAGCGCGTTGAGCGTCTCTTCGGGCACCCGGTTGAGCTCCTCGACGTAGAGCAGCCCGCCGTCGCGCATCGCGGTGAGCAGCGGGCCGTCGACGAAGACATCGGGGTGATAGCCGCGGCTGAGTACCTGCGCCGGGTCGAAGTACCCGACCAGGCGCGCCGGGGTGAGCTCGGCATTGCCCTCCACGAGCGCGAATGCGCTGTGTCTACGTGCGGCGACGCGCCGCAGCAGCGTGGACTTGCCCGTTCCCGGCGGCCCCTCGAGGAGGATGTTGGCGCCGCTGGCCAACGCCGCCTCGAGGAGCTCGGTTTCCCTGGCGCGATCGATGACCTCGACGTCTGATGACACTGTCGTCATGTCGGTCTCGTGCAGTCCTCTCTACGTCGACTCAGTGCTCGTGTACGACGACGCCACGGACGTTCTTGCCGTTGAGCAAGTCGTCGTAGCCCTCGTTGACCTGGTCGAGCGTGTACGTCTTGGTGATGATCTCGTCGAGTTTGAGGTCGCCGGACTGGTACAGGCCCAGGATGCGCGGGATGTCGACGGTCGGGTTGCAGTCGCCGAACAGGCTGCCCTTGACGTTCTTGCGGAACAACGTGAGGATCGACCCCGGCAACTGGATGGTGGTCTCGGTGAGCTTGTTGAGTCCGGTGATGACGACCGAGCCGCCCTTGCCGATCGCGTTGAAGCCGCCCTCCACCACTTCGGCGGTCATCAGTCCGGTGGTGAGAATCGCCGAGTCGGCCATCTGACCCCGGGTGAGGTCGGTGATGGTGTCCATCGCCGCCGCGGTGGACTCGAAGGCGTGCGTCGCGCCCAGTTCCATCGCCTTCTCGCGCTTGTTGGCCAGCGGGTCGATTGCGATGACATTCTTCGCTCCGGCCAGCGCCGCACCCTGAACGGCGTTGATGCCGATGCCGCCCACGCCGATCACCAGCACGGTCTGACCGGGCTGGACGTCGGCGGTGTTGACGGCCGCGCCCCAACCGGTCGGCACGCCGCACCCGACCAGGACCGCCTTGTCCAGCGGGAGATCGTCGTCGACCTTGACGCAGGAGTTCTGGTGAATCACCCCGTACTGGCTGAAGGTGCCGAGCATGCACATCGCGCCGTACTGGCCGCGCGGTCCGGTGATCGGGAAGCGCTCGCCGGGCAGGTAGCCCTCCAGGATCGTGGCCCCCATGTCGCAGATGGACTGTTGGCCGCTGGCGCAGTAGCGACAGGTTCCGCAGTTCGGGATGAAGCTGCACACGACGTGGTCGCCCGCCTTCACGCGGGTGACGCCCGGGCCGACCTTCTCGATGATTCCGGCGCCCTCGTGACCGAGAACCATCGGCAGACGCGCTTCGAGGTCGCCGTGGGCGATGTGCACGTCGGAGTGGCACAGTCCGGCGTGGGTGTAGCGGATCAGAACCTCGCCGTCGCGCGGGTCGTCGAGTTCGAGTTCCTCGATGACGATGGGCTTGCCCGCTTCGTAGACGACTGCGGCCTTGGTCTTCATAGGATGACTCCTCCTGGTGGGATGTCAGTTGACTCAGTGACATAGACCACTCTGCCGCTTCTGGCGACATACGGGTGTTCAGAATCTGAACACTGTTGTCGCCGTCGGTACAACGGTGATAAGACTCAGTCTCAATACCGCCTCTCAACGTCCAGATCGGGAGTCCACCGTGTCCGCCATCGGAGCCTTCCGAGAGCCCATAGCTCAGTCGTGGCATCGCGCGACGTCCGCCGGCCTCGACCCGGAAGCGGTATTCGATCAAGTGGTTCAGGGGGAAGTGGATCAGGCGGGACCGCTGCTGGCAGCCGCGTTGCCCGTTCTCAACGAGCTCACCACACGGCTGGAAGGATCGGACTATTCCTCGCTGCTCGTCGATCGGCAGGGCCGCGTGGCACATCGATGGTGCGACGACCGCGACTCATTGCGCGCGTTCGACGCGCTGGGCCTGGAAGTGGGCACGTCGCTGGTCGAGGAACTGGTCGGGACGAATGCACCCGGCACCGTCCTGGAGACCAGGCGCAGCATGAGCGTCAACAGCGTCGAACATTTCGCAGTGCCGTTGCGCCAGTTCAGTTGTTACGGGCATCCGATCTTTCACCCGACGACGCGCCGCATCGAGGGCGTGCTCGACTTGAGCGTCCTGGCCGACACCACCAATCCGTTGTTGCCCGCGCTCGTCGCCGGCGCGGTCGCCGACATCGAACAGCGCCTTCTCGACGGCGGGCGGGCCTCCGACCGGGAACTTCTCGCCGCATTTCAACGTCAGTCGGGCCGACGCCGCGCGGTCGTCGCGATCGGCCACGACCTGCTGATGTCCAACCAGGCGGCGATGGCCATGCTGGGCACCGCCGACTTCGCCCTGCTCAAAATCATCGCCGGCGACGTACGCGACGACAGTTCGATCACCATCACCCTCGAATCCGGCGTCGAGGCGACGGTGCGGGCCGCCCGGGTCGGCGGCACGCGCACGGGAGCGCTGCTGGAAATCGAGGGGCTCCATAAGCGCAGCGTCGGGGGGCGGCCCGCGCTGCCGCGGTCCCAGGAACCCATCCTGATCAGCGGTCCGCCGGGGTCGGGGCGCAGCACGCAGGTACGACAGATCGCCCGGACTCGCCCGCTCGCCGTGCTGTCGGCGGCATCGGCACTGCTGGACGGGCCGGCCGCGTGGGTGCGCGACTTCGACGCGGCGGTGGGGACCGGGCAGGGACTGGTGTGCGTCGACGGTGTCGACCTGCTCGACGACGACGTGCTGGCCGTGGTGATGAACCGGCTCGGCGACGGCAGTCGCATCGCCCAGCTCATCCTGGTGTCGGGGCCGGTGGAGAATCTGACCGGCCGGGCCGCGGCACTCGCCGGCCTGTGCACCGAGCGCGTCGAGCTACTGCCGCTCGCCAACCGTGTGTCGGAATTGCCGCGGGTGGTCAGCACGATGATCCGCGCCGTCGGGGGCCCGGCGACCCTGCACCTGACGCCCGGGGCGCTGCAGACGCTGGCCGCGCAGCCCTGGCCGGGAAATCTGCGCGAACTGCGGACCGTGGTGGAGTACGTCGTCGGCCGTCGCTCGGACGGAGCGATCACCGTCGACGACCTTCCCGAGGCATACCGGTCGTCGGGGCCCGCGCGGCAGATGGCACCGATCGAACGGGCCGAACGCTCGGCGATCATCGCTGCCCTGCGGGAGAACGATGGCAACAAGGTGCGGACCGCCGAGTCGCTCGGTATCTCGCGTACCACGCTGTACGCGAAGATGAGGTCGTTGCGGATTTCCACGTACTGAACGTGGTGTCACACTTTCGCCTCCCGCGGTGTCTCATGCATGACCCGTTGAAAACACCGAGGAGGAACGACATGACCACCACAGCCCGCCTGCCCAAGAAAGAACTCACCGGATTCTATGGAGTCCTCGTCAAGCGATTCGGCGCCAAGATGCTCGGCGCCGTCCCCGAACCCGCCGAGGTGATGTGGCACAGCCCCGCGGTTGTGAAGGGGGTCAACTCATTCGGCGGCAAGGTCCGCAAGTGGAACGACTGCGACGAGCAGCTGAAGACCTTCGCACACATGGCCGTCGCCTCCCTGGTCGGTTGCTCGTGGTGCCTGGATCTCAACTATTTCCTCAGCCACACCGAGGGACTCGACGAGCGCAAGGCCAGCCAGGTGCCGCGGTGGCGCGAGTCGGACGTGTTCAGTCCGCTCGAACGCGACGTGCTGGGGTACGCCGAGGCGATGACCGTCACCCCGCCTACGGTGACCGACGAGATGGTCGACGGCCTGACCGCCGCGCTCGGCGCCGCCGCCGTCGTCGAGCTGACCGCGGTGATCGGTTTCGCCAATGCGACGACCCGCGGCAACAACGCACTCGGCATCGAATCCCAAGGGTTCTCTGCCGCTTGCGAATTGGCGCTCGCGAAGCCGACGCGCGACGTCGTCGCCTGAGTCGTCAGTAGCCTCGACTCATGACAGAGGATCCGTTCGTCGATCACCGCAGCCTGCTGTTCACCGTCGCCTACGAGATGCTCGGCTCGGCCGCCGACGCCGAGGACGTGGTGCAGGAGACCTGGCTGCGGTGGTCCGACGTCGACCGGGACACCGTCGCCGATCCGCGCGCCTATCTGGTCACCATCGTGACCCGCCAGGCGCTGAACCGGCTGCGCAGTCTGTCCCGGCGTCGGGAAGACTACGTCGGTGAGTGGCTGCCCGAGCCGCTGCTGACCTCCCCGGACGTCGCCGACGACGTCGAACTCGCCGAAAGCGTCTCGATCGCGATGCTCACGGTGCTCGAAACTCTCACGCCCACCGAGCGCGCGGTCTTCGTGCTGCGGGAGGTCTTCGACCTGTCATATGCTGAAATCGCTTCTGCGCTAGGCAAATCCGCGGCGACGGTGCGGCAGATCGGGCATCGCGCGCGCAATCACGTCGCCGCCCGGCGACCGCGCGTTCAGGTGGACCGGGCCGAGCAGCAAGCCGTGACCGAGCGCTTCCTCGCGGCGGTGGCCGGCGGCGACATCGACGCGTTGCTGGCGGCGCTGGCACCCGACGTCGTGCTGATCGCCGACGGCGGCGGCATCGTGACCGCCGCGCGCAAGCCCGTCACCGGAGCACTCGCGGTGGCACGACTGCTCAGTGGCCTGTCGCGGTTCCAGCCGAACGCCGTCGTCGAGACCGGCATCATCAACGGCGGCATCGGCGGGCGCGTGGTGGTCGACGGGCGGCTCGACACCGCCGTCGAGGTCATCGTCGAAAACGGTGTGATCACAAGGATTTACGCCATCCGGAACCCGGAGAAGCTGGAGCGGTTCGCGCACGAGGTGCGGTTGAATCGGTAGGTCATCTGGCGCTGCTGCGGTTCCTTCGCGCCGCGCTCGTCGAACACTTACGGCGGCAACCCGCAAATACGGCGGTAGCTACCGCCGTGGGAAGGGATTGCCGCCGTGGGAGTTCGGCTATTGCCTGCTTCCCTCCAGGCCTTTCGGAACTCAAGGTCTCCGTACGTAGGGTGAAAGACGTTGGATGCGTGAGGCTTTCAAGGACCACAGTGGTGGTTGCGTCGACGAGCCCGGCTCGCCGGCCCCTCGTTACACCGACGCCTCGCAAGCTCGTCGTCGGCACTCGGGGACCGGGGTCCGCCCGCGCGCCCTATCGCTTCCCGAGTGCCGAAGCGAGCTCGCGAGCTTCGGTGTAACGAGGGGAGCTGTGGTTACATTCCGCCCAGCACCGTGCCTGCCAGGCCTATCACCACCGGTGCGATTCCCAAGCACACGAAGGCAGGCAGAAAGCACAGGCCGAGGGGTCCGCTGATTTTCACGCCCGCACGCTCGGCGGCGGCCAAGGCGGCGTCGCCGGCCTGCTCTCGGGCACGAGCCGCCAACTCCAGCAGACCGTCCGACATCGACGACCCCGCCCGCGCCGACCGTCGAGCCAGCACCGCCAGGTCGGCGAGCGCCGGCGTCGTCTCCAGCTCTCGCCATGCCTGTTCGGGGTCGGCGCCGAGCGTGAGGAGATCGACCGACCGCTGCAATGGCTGCGCCAATTGGCCTGGCAGACAACGAACTACCGCAGATCCCGCAGCACTCACCGGCAAGCCCGCGCGCAGGCAGATCGCGAACAGGTCGTAGGCAGCCGCGACGTCGAACGGATCGGCGGAGTCGCGCGGTACTCCGAGCCACCGCGCCTCGCGCGCGGGTGGCTCGTATCGAGTGACTCGGTAGAGGGACCATCGGGACGCGGGCCACATCCACATCGCCGCGGCAATCGCGACTGCCATCACCAACGTAGACATCATTGCGCCACAACATGGTCGGCGATACGCAAGGACCACCACAGTCCCCCGGCACCCAGTGCGGTACCCACCACGAGCAAGACACCGCCCATCCCGCCGCCGGCGAGAATGGCAATGGGATGAGCGCCGAGGGCCTGGCCCAGACCGATCCCCAGGATCGGCAGCAGTGCCAACACCGCTGCGGTGGCACGCGGTCCGGCGAGCCCGGCGTCGGTCCGCGCGGCGAACCCTCGTCGTGCGGCCAAGTCAGACCGGACGGATTCCAAGAGGTCCTTGATGGGTACGCCGGACTCGTGCGCGATCTCCCACGCCAGCGTGATTCGACGCCACTGCGGGTCGATCGGGCCGCCGACTGCACTCGATTCGGCACGCGGCGCACCTCCCAGCGCAGCTCGCGACGCCATGGTGCGCATCGTCTCCGACACCGTCGAATCACGTTCGGCGAGTTCGGCTCCGGCCAGGGCGAAGGCGGCTGGCGGTGGCGTCCCGATTGAGAGTTCCGCCGTGATCGCCGACAACGCCGACAACAGGTCGGTAGTCTCGCGATGCAGCCGCTCTCGCCGAGAAGACCTGCGCTGCAACCAGATTCCCAACACCGCCACGATAGCGGCCGAGACGGCGACCGACGGATCGAGAAGAAGCCCACCGCCGAGAACGACGACCGCGGCCACCGGCGTCCACCGCGGGCGGCGTCGTGCCAGTTCTTCACCGGAGAGGTCGACGACGCGGTGGCGCTCCCGCGGTGGCGGCCACCAGAGCAGCACCAATGCCCCGGTCGCGCACCAGATGGGCGTCAGCATGCCGTTCGCCTGTCGAGAACGTCGTCGAGCAGTGCGCGCTGCGGCGTGAATCCACGCTCGCGCAGCCAGATCGGCTCCACCACAACCAATCCGTCGGCACCACGGCGTACTACGCCGATCTCAGCGAGCCCACGCGAACCGTCGCGGCGTCGAACGACGCCGCACACCAACGAGATCGCCGCCGCCAACTGGCTGTGCAACGCCATCCGGTCCATTCCGCCAAGTGCCGCAAGAGCTTCCATGCGCGCCGGCACCTCCGCCGGCGAGTTCGCATGCACCGTCCCGGCGCCACCGTCGTGGCCGGTGTTCAGCGCACTGAGCAGGTCGATCACTTCGGCACCGCGGACCTCCCCGACCACGATGCGGTCGGGTCGCATGCGCAGGGCCTGTCGCACCAGCGTTCGCATCGGAATCTCGCCTATCCCTTCGACATTCGCGGTCCGAGCGACCAGCCGAACCAGATGTGGATGGTCGGGCGCCAGCTCCGGAGCGTCCTCGACGCAGAGGATCCGCTCGGACGGGTCGATGGCGCCGATGAGACCACTGAGCAGGGTTGTCTTGCCTGCGCCGGTCCCGCCGGAGATCAGGAACGTGAGACGGGCGCGCAGGACCCGGCGCAGCAGCTCGGCGGCGTCGTGCGGCACCGCCCCGCAGGCGATCAACGCACCGAGATCCTGTGTGGCCGATCGTAATACCCGCAACGAGAGGCATGTTCCGTCCGGGCTGATCGGCGGGATCACCGCATGAAGGCGCACCGCATAACCCCGCCGCCCGACGTTGGACAGCTGCCCATCGACCCACGGCTGGGCGTCATCGAGCCGCTTACCCGCGCCCAACGCCAGACGGGCGGCGAGTCGTCGCAGCGACGCCTCGTCGTCGAAGACGATCGGCACCCGAACGAGTCCGGAACCGCGGTCGACCCAGACCTGATCGGGCCCGACGACGAGGATGTCCGCGACGTCGGGCTCGGCGAGCAGGTCCTCGAGTCTGCCCGCCCCGACCAGCTCGGTCTGCAGAAACCGCAGAGCCGCAAGAAGATCCGTATCACCGAGCATGCCCCGCGCCTCCGCGCGGATGGCATCGGCGATCAACGCCGGCGTCGGCTCCGACGAACACGCCGCCAGCCGGGTCCGTACTCGGTCCAGCAGCGCGTCGCGATCCTCGGGCACCTGGGCGTTCACGACGCCACCGGCCGAGCCCGCAAGACACGTCCGACGACGTCGACCGCCGCACGGCGCAACGGTTTTCGCATCAGCCGGCTCAGCGGCGTCGTTTCCAGGCGGCTCGCCAATCGAGGATCTGGGCGATACGCGGTCAGCAACCGCAGGCCCACCGCGTCGGCGACGTCAGCGGCGCGCAGGCCGCTCAACGCGGGTCCGCGGACGGCGAGTTCGACGACGGGCGCGGCGTCGAGCAGTCTGGTGCGCACCGCGCGGGCCGACGCGACTGACGCGACGCTCGCGGTGAGGACCAGGATTACGACGTCCGCGCCGACGAGTGCGGTGCGGGTGACTTCGGTGTCGGCACGCGAAACATCCACCACCACAACGTCACCGGCCGTTCGCCCGGCGTCGACGACGGCGCTCAGGGTCGACGCCCCGATCGGCCGGCGATCGTCTCGGCGCCCGGTGAGGACCGAAAGTCGTTGCCCGGCAGTCGGTAACGCATCATGCAGGGCCGTGGCGCCGATCTGTCCGGTGGAGGCGGTGAGATCGGGCCAGCGCAGCCCGGGTTGGTCTTCGACGCCGAGGGTGAGATCGATTCCGGCACCGAGTTCGTCGGCATCGACGAGCAGCGCGTGGCGTTCGTCGCCTGCGACTATGGCCGTCGCCGCGGCCAAGACGGTGGCGCCTGCACCGCCATGGGCGCCGAGGATCGCGACGACGCTTCCCGGACCGGCCGAAGCCCGCTGTGACTGCGACAGGTGCCGGACCAGTGCCGGCTCGTCGTCGGGCAGCTCGAACGCGGCTGACACCCCGAGCGCCACACCGGCGCGCCACACCCCGGCGGGTTCGGCGGACCTGGCGACGAGCACGACCAGGTCGCGGCGCGGCATCGAACGGCTTTCCAGGGCAAGGATATTCACCGGATCGACGATCACCGCCCGGCTGGAGCGCCAGGCACGACCGCAGGAGGCCACGTCGGCGTCGATCATCTGGTAGCCGGCGGCGGCCGCGCACTGCGCCACCGAGTCGCGCAGGTCGTCGGAGACGAGAGCCAGCAGAGAATTCATCGGCCCAGTGTCACCGACGCAGCGGAGACCGACTCTGTCAGAAATGGTTTCGCACAGGTGATCTGTGGATAACCCGGCTGCTGTGGATTACCCGGTGAACGGGGGCACCACGACGCAGGGCACCGCTACCGGATGGGCCGGATCGAGCGCGTTGAGCACCAGATATGCCGCGCGCCGCGACCCGGCGATGGCCAGGTGATCGCTGTAATCGGTTGCGCAGGAATCCTGTACGACGATGTTGTGTACCGACTCGCCGGGACGTCCGGGGACTTGACCGCTGGTGTAGGGCAGCACGAGTTCGTCGTAGCGGCTGGAGATGTTGGTGTAGTCGATACCTTTGACGTACGGCGAGCCACCCGCCCAGATCGCATCGTTCATCGCCGACCCGGGCGACATCTGCGAGCACGCATTGCAGACCGGCAGCCATGCGTCGGTGTTCGTCAACTGACCCATGAAGCGCGCGACCGGAGCGAGAAGATCGCCGCCGGTGCCATGCCAGAGCGGCGCCAGCGAGACGTACTTGGTCACGTAGCGCGCGCCGCCGAGCTTCTTCAGGTAGTAGGTCGGCATGTAGGTGCCCTGCGAATGCCCAACGATGTCAACGGTTTTCGCGCCGGTAGCAGCGCGGATTCGATCGACGAACCGCTTGAGTTGACCGGCGGAGTCGACGATCGAGCCCATGCCGCCGACCGCCGTGGCGGGCCAGGGCAGACCGGGAATCGCGCCGTAGGTCAGGGCGAAGACACAGTAGCCGCGATTCTTCAGCATCGGCACGTAGGCGCCCCAGTTGGTGGTCCGCGCGCCGCCGGTGCCATGCACGAGGACGACCGGACGCGGGTGTGCGGGCGTCGGTTTGCAGGAGAAGTCGTTGGAGCCCGGCAGCGACCCGCCCGGGTGCGACAACTCATACGGGATGCCGGCGAAGAAGCTGTAGTCCTCGGGGAGTCTCGACGTCGGGGCGGCACTCGCCGTCGACGACAGTCCCATCGCGAGCGCGAGTGCCGTGCTGACTGCCGCGAGCACCGTCGCGAGTCGACGTGTGCGATTCATGGTCACTCCCCTGTTTGCCGTTGACCCAGCGAGCCTACCAAGCGGTTGCTTGGTACGGGGACGAATCAGCTGAATCGTCTCAGCGCCGGCGGCCTACGCTGAACGGCATGCGATGGCTGGATGTGAGTACCGAGAACTGCTCGGTTCAAGCCGCGCTCGACGTCGTCGGCGCGAAGTGGTCGATGTTGGTGATCCGCGAGATGTTCAACGGGGTGCATCGATTCGACGAGATGCAACAGCATGTCGGGATCAGCGAGGCCGTGCTGTCGCGGCGACTGCGTGAGCTACAGGACGCGGGGCTGGTCGAATCGATCCAGTATCGGGAACCCGGCATGCGCACGCGGCGCGAGTACCGACTGACGGCCGCGGGTCTGGACTTGTTTCCCGTCCTGATCGCATTGCTCAACTGGGGCGACAAGCATCGGGCGCCCGTAGGCGGCGGGTCGTGGCAGGTGCGGCACCGCGACTGCGGCGAACAGGTCGCCGCAGTCGTCGCCTGCCCGGCACATCCCGGGGTGGCACTCGATCATCGCGACACGGTGACCAACGCGGGACCGACGGCCGTCGGCACATCGAACCGGTCATCTGACTGTCAAATTGAAAGCTAGCCGGGTATCCTCAGTGGTGACAGGGCGAGAAGCCTTGATGTTCACGAAAGAGGCTTCCCATGCCGGACCCACTCCCCCACGCGCCGACGACTGACATCCTCATCGAAGCCGAGGAGTTCGACGACTACGGCGGCTGGCTCCTCGACTCCCAGTTCGAGACACAGATGGGGTCGCCCTACCTGCTGGCGCACGGTCTGGGCCTGCCCGTCGCCGACGCCGTGACCACGATCGACGTCGACCCGGGCTCCTACCGCGTCTGGGTTCGCTCGAAAGACTGGGTGCCGTCGCACCATCCCGGGCGGTTCCGCGTCACCATCGGCGGCGAACCGCTGCCGGTGGAGTTCGGCGCGAACGGACAGGACTGGTCGTGGCAGGATGCCGGACGAATCGAGCTGGCCGGCGGCCCCACTCAGATCGCGCTGACAGATCTGACCGGCTTCGACGGCCGATGCGACGCCGTCTACCTGAGCACCGGCGACGCGGAACCGCCCAACGGTGCGGGCCCGCAGGCGCGGGCGTGGCGTCGTCGGTTACGCGGACTGCCCGACGAGCCCGTCGACGGCGGTACCTTCGACGTCGTCGTCGTCGGGGGCGGCGTCACCGGATGCGCGGCGGCTCTGGCTGCCGGACGGCTCGGCCTGACCGTCGCGCTGGTCCAAAATCGCCCGGTGCTCGGCGGAAATGCCAGCGTCGAAATCGGTATCACCCCGCGTGGCGAGACCGGGGCGCTGATCAAGGAACTGTCGGCGCGCACCGACGACGGCGACCTCGTCGCGTTCGCGCTGCTCGACGCCGAACCCACGGTCAGCGTGTTCCTCGAACACCAGGTCTACGACGTAGTACGCACCGGCGATGCGATCACGTCGGTCGACGCGCGAGACGCCCGAAGCGGACGGGAGAGTCGATTGCGGGGGTCGGTGTTCATCGACTGTTCGGGCACGGCGATCCTCGGACTGCTCGCCGGAGCGCGAACGATGTTCGGACAGGAGAGTCGCGACGAGTTCGACGAGTCGCTCGCACCGACCGAGCGCATCGAGTCGCATCACGGAAACACGGTGTTCTTCCGGACACGTGAGGCCGACCAACCGACCGGATTTCCGCCGGTGCCGTGGGCCGTCGACGTCGCTCGGGATTACGCCGATCTCGGTGGCCAACTGCAGCGCCCCGGCGTCGACAATGGCGCCGGCCCGGTTGCCGGTCACGCACGGACTCCGGACCCGGCAACGCGACGCAGAATGCTGAGTCCGCTGAGTCACTTCTGGGAGTACGGCCAACATCTCGATCCGTATACCGACACCGAACACATTCGCGATCACTTGCTGTGTGCGATTTACGGGACCTTCTCCAACGTCAAAACCCTGGAGCCGAAGAATTATGCGCATTTGACTCTTGATTGGGTTGCCCATGTTCCCGCGCAAGGCGAATTCCGGCGATACCGCGGCGACTACATCCTCACCGAGAACGACATCCGCGAACACGCTGACTTCGCTGACACCGCGGCGTGGAACTCGGGGGCATTCTGTCTGCATTACGGCGGCCACGACAAATACGATTTCCGGCTGCGTGATTGGAAGTGGGACACCCGCGACGACACCCCGTTCGAAGTGCCGTTCCGTTGCCTGTACTCGGCAGACGTCGACAATCTGATGATGGCTGGCAAACACATCAGCGTGACTCATGTCGCCGGGTCGGTGACGAAGTTCATGGGCAACGGCGGCCAGCACGCGATCGCCACCGCGGCTGCCGCGAAGCTGTGCGTCGAGCACGCGACGACGCCGCGGGGCGTATATCAGGATCACGTAGATGAGCTACAGAGATTGATCGTCGAGATCGGCGGGTCGGTGGGGCATACGTAGCGTATAGGAGACGCTCCAGCGCCAGGGTTGCGGCCGTCGGCTCAGGTGGGACTGTCGGGCCGTACGGTTACTAGTGGTGTGTCGTGCCTAATGGTATTGATATCTTGCGCGCACCCTGCTTCGCCGTGTCCTGCTGGTTGAGCTAGGCGAAGCCGAGTCGAAACCACTGTGACGCTGTGGGTTTCGTTATCGTCCGGCCGGCGGGGTTTCGACTCGCTCCGCTCGCTCAACCAGCAGAGAAACGCAACGTCATACAACTCTTTAAATGCGACACCGTACTACCAGTGGGTGCGAGGACTTTTCGGTGGTGACTGAGGTGGGTTGAGGTGTGCATACGCATCCCCGCGACGGGTGTCGGAGGGCAGACTGCCCTTCGATGCCGGCGAGGGGGATGCGAGTTCACCTTCAGATCACAATGTGTCCCGGTCCGGGATAAGCGAGATCGGCCGCCGCTGACCCGTTGGCGATTTGAACGCAATTTCAGTCCGCCGCACGTGCAGACAATCCAAATTACCTTACAGACAAAATGGGTGGCGCAACAATTATTGTTGCGCCACCCGTTTATCTGTAGGGCAATCCGAATTGCCGACTATCAGATCCTGGTCACCGTCAAGTCGCCGTCGTGAAATTGCGAGCGCAGCCTTTTCTTGTCGAATTTTCCGACACTCGTCTTGGGAACGTCGTCGACGATGGCCCAATTCTCCGGCAGCTGCCACTTCGCCACCCGGTCGGTGAGAAAGGTGTGCAGGGTCGCGACGCTGACGTCGGCGTTCTCATCCAGCACGACGGCAACCAGCGGTCGTTCGTCCCATTTCGGGTCGGGGACGCCGATCACCGCCGCCTCGATGACTGCGGGATGCGCCATGACGGCGTTCTCCAGATCGACCGACGAGATCCACTCACCACCCGACTTGATGACATCCTTCGCACGGTCGGTGAGCGTGAGAAAGCCGTCGCGGCTGATGGAGCCGACGTCTCCGGTGCGCAGCCAGCCGTCGTGGAACTTCTCCGGCGCATCGACGCCGTAGTATTCGCCGGTCACCCACGGTCCCCGGACCTCCAGTTCGCCGATGCTCTCGCCGTCATTCGGTACCACGGCGCCGTCGGGCCCGATGAGCCGTGCCTCAACAAGAGGAGCGAATCGCCCCTGCGTGTAGCGGTAGCGCCAGCGCTCCTCGCCTTCGGCGTCGGCCGGCGGCCTCGCCACCGATCCGAGCGGCGAGGTCTCGGTCATCCCCCAGAGCTGCAGCATTCCGATGCCGTGATCGTCGGCGAAGGTATGCATCAGCGACGCCGGAACCGCGGACCCACCGACAATCACCTCGTCGATGTGTGACACGTCTTGCGGGTGGCGCTGCAGGTGACGATGGAGCCCCAGCCAGACCGTCGGCACCGCGGCCGCGAAGGTCGGCCGTTCGGCTGCGATCAGTTCGGCGAGTGGTTCGGGCTGCAGAAACCGGTCCGGCATGATCAGCGAGGCACCGGTCATGAAGGCTGCGTACGGAAGCCCCCACGCCATGACGTGGAATTGCGGTACGACCGCCAACGCCCGATCGCCCTGCTTGAGCGCGGGACCGGCGGTGGTACACACGGTCATCGAGTGCAGGTAGATCGAGCGGTGCGAGTAGGCGACACCCTTGGGGTCGCCGGTGGTGCCCGACGTATAGCACATCGCGGCAGCCGCGCGTTCGTCGATCTCCGGCCAGTCGAACTCGGTCGGCGACGACGCGAGCAGATCTTCGTACGAGTGGACCTCGATACCGGCGGGAACGTCGACATCGTCGACGTTCGGTCCGGTGATCACCAGGTGTTTGACCGACCTCAGGTGCGGCAGCTGCGGCACCAGCAGCGACAGGAGGCTCTGGTCGACGATGACGACATGATCTTCGGCGTGGTTCGCGATGTGGACGAGTTGATCGGGAAATAGTCGGATGTTGAGGGGATGCACTACCGCGCCCATCGACGGAACCGCCAGATACGCCTCGAGGTGTTCGGCGTTGTTCCACATGAACGTCGCGACGCGCTGGTCGCCGGTCACACCCAGTGTGCGGAGTGCATGCGCGAGGGCAGCGCACCGGCGACCGACCTCGGCATAGCTGCGGCGCCGGGCGCCGGACTCAGTCCAGGTCACCACCTCTTGATCAGCGTGAAAAGTGCTGCCGTAGCGCAGCAACTGGGCAATTGACAACTGGGAGTCTTGCATCGTGCTCAACATCGGGTTGCTCCTGAATCGGTGAGGCTTGCCGGCGTCCTCATGCCGTGGTCGCTGGTTGGGGGGCGAGAAATCCGGGAAGTCGTTCTGCGACAATGCTTTGGGCTTCAGCGATGATGTCGTGGACGACGGTGGCGCAGTCGGCGACGTCGTCGATCAGCCCTTGGGCCTGACTCGCCCACCACATTCCTCCCTCGACGTCGCCCTCGCCGTAGACGTTCGCTCGGGCGCGAGCGCCGCTCGCGAGGTGCGCGACGTCGTCGAAAGTCGCGCCCTCGTGCCCGGAGATCTGTGCGATCTCCACGGAGACCGTATTGCGCGCGACTCGCGCGGTGTTGCCGAACTCACGGAACACGATCTGGGTGTCGAGTTCCGAATTGGCGACGATCTGGCGTTTGACGTTCTCATGGATGGGTGCCTCGGTAGTCGCCATGAAGCGCGTCCCCATGTTCACCGCATCCGCTCCGAGTGCGAGCGCGGCGACCAGGCCCGCCCCGGTGGCGATTCCACCGCTCGCGATCACCGGAACATCGAGCACCTTCGCCGCTGCCGGAATCAGGACGAGTCCCGGAATGTCGTCGCCGCCGGGGTGCCCCGCGCACTCGAAACCGTCGATGCTCACGGCGTCGACGCCCAACTGCTCGGCCTTGCGGGCATGGCGCACGCTGACCGCTTTGTGAATCACTTTCACGCCGGCGGCGTGGAAGCGTGGCAGGTGCGGCGCCGGGTTTCCGCCGGCCGTTTCGACGATCGTGATGCCCATGTCGATGATGACGTCGCGGTACTCGTCGTAGGGCACCGGAGTGATGGTGGGCAGGATCGTCAGATTAACGCCGAACGGCTGATCGGTGATGTCGCGGCAACGCACGATCTCGGCTGCGAGCGCTTCTGGCGTCGGCTGGGTCAGCGCGGTGAGAAATCCCAGCGCACCGGCGTTGGCAACTGCGCCAACGAGATCGGCGGTCCCGACAGCGGTCATGCCACCACAGACAAGCGGATGATCGATCCCGAATGTCTCGGTGAAGCGGGTACTGAACATGAATTGACTCAATTCATCGAATATGTGTGCGTGGAATAAGTGAGGTCGCCGGACGAGGTCATCCGAGGGTGAATTGTTGGCCGATGAGGGTGATCCAGGTGCGGACGGAGGGGGTGGAGACTTCGACGATGATGCGGGCGCGGGCGGCGGCGTAGCCGGCGCACCCGTTGATCCGGAACGGTTGCTGACTGTAGGTGACACTGCC
This sequence comes from Gordonia asplenii, assembly GCF_012933505.1. Classification (GTDB taxonomy): domain Bacteria; phylum Actinomycetota; class Actinomycetes; order Mycobacteriales; family Mycobacteriaceae; genus Gordonia; species Gordonia asplenii. Next base: position 82,529 of record NZ_JABBNB010000020.1, on the reverse strand, counting down.
CGACGGCCCGGTGAACGTGTACGAGTTGACGGTGTAGTACTTGTAGGCCGTCGTGTCCCCCGAGGTGGTGGCGATCACCGGAACCCAGGCCGCTTTCCCTGGGCCGAGGGTCACCACCGCGCCGGCGTTCACATTGTTACTGGCCCCCTGGGTATCCCCACCGGCGCCGCCGCTGGCCCCACCACCGGAGAAATTCACCTGACATCCCACGTCGTAGCCCGGTGAGACAGCCGTGTAGTTGACCGCCTTCCCGTTCACGCTCACCTCGACGGTGCCGCTGAGCCACCCCTCCCGCGTCGTCGGGGTCGCCGCCACACTCGCGCCCTGCAACCCCACTTTCTCCCCCACCAACCGGACCGTGACCCGGGTCCCATCATCGAGAGTGCGCGCGGCATACCCACCCGGCAGCGGCGCCGCCTGAGCATGCGGGGTAGTCAACGCCAGTGCGGCGAACACCGTCACCGCCGTACCGAACAGGCGGGCAGAACGGGCCAGGGAGTAGCGGGTCATCATCGGTTCCTTCGGGACACGTCGAGGCAAGATCAAACGGGCGGACAGAGGTGTTGTGGATTGAGGTTGTGGCATGGCTGGTGGTGAAGCTCATCCGAGACTGAACGGGGCACCGAACAGGGTGGCCTGCACCATCGCGCCGCTGCCGGAGACGGTGCCGCCCTTCGACCCGCCCACCCCGTCAGAGGTGTAGCCGTCGGCGGCGATCACCCGCACATAACTACGCGCTTGGGCGTACCCGCCGCAGCCCTGGACATCGAGTTGCTGATGCTGGGTCTCCAACGACAGTGTGTGCGTCGCGAAATCCTGGTTGAACACATTGGCCACATCAACGACCTGACCCGGCGCCAACGGCAACGAAATCGACCCCGACACACTCGGCACCGCCGAAAGCACCGCGGTGGCCCCGGCGGTCAGATCACCCAACTGGACCTGACAACCCACCAGATACCCCAACTGCACATTCCCGCCGCCGCGGCTGACGGTCACCCGATACTTGCCGGAGATGGTCGCCGCCCGACCCGCACCATTATTGGCCACCGACGTGATCGGCTGCGCCCGTTCACCGATCCGCCACATCTGCACCACCCGACCATCACCACCAACCACCCGCTTAAACCCATCCGGCAACACCCCCGCACCCGCATCGGCGCCGACGAAGCAGACTCCGGCTATCGCAGCAGCGGCCACGGTTGTGAGGATTGCCGAACGCCTCAGCGGCACAACGTAATTAATAGGCATATGGATGTCTCCTGGGTTTGATTTGAAAGTTTGTTGGGTGGTGAGTGACTGTCAGACGGACGCGGGGAGTCCGGCGTCGATCGACGAATACTCCTCGCGCGCAAGGAGATCCATCGGATCTGCCATCTGTCCGCCGACTTCGACCCAGCCGAGGTAGTGCGCGGACGACCAACCGAGTTCACGCTGCAGCTCACTAGGCAGCTTGCGGATGTCATCGAGGTTGTAGGTGAGGAAGGCGTTCTCCTCCGACCGGAGGAAGGCGAGGTCGTAGCCCATCGACAGTCCGAACCGGTAGGTATCGGTAGTCGTGTTCTGCCCACCGCCGTGATACGTCGAGCCGATCCAGATGAGCGCCGAACCCGCCTTCATCTCGGTCGGCACCGCCTCGTCGCGCCGCGGCGCACGTGTGTCGTCCCAGAGATGCGAACCCGGAATGACCAGGGTCCCGCCGTTCTCCGCGGTGAAGTCGCTGACCGCGACCATGATCTGCACTCGCGCTTCGCGTCCGTAACCGGGGTGGCGCCACAGCCACACCGAATCGTCACGATGCAGAGGCTGCGCACCTTGGCCGGGACCGATCTTGATGGCCATCGTCGCTCCGATGTTCTTTCCCGCGGGGCTGGGCACCGCGTCCTCACCGAAGAAGATGTCGATCGGCTTGTTGAGGATCGAGTCCGCGATCGCACGGTAGAGGGGGTTCATCGCGATGGTGACCATGTGCTCGGTACGCGCGAACAAGCCGCTCGCTCGTTTGGTCTTGCTACCGGCGAAGACCTCGTCGTGACCGGTGTCCAGGCCGTCGAGCACAGGGTTGAGGTCGTTCTTGAGTCCTTCGATCGTCGCGTCGTCGAAGAGTCCTTCGATGATCACTCCACCGTCGCGCATGATGACGGCAACGGCATCGTCGGCCGTGGCGGTGGGGGTCAGTCGGGTGAGAGTCGGGGTGGTCATGGTGATGCCTTTCGTGAGCGCGCCCCCGCGCTTCGTGCGACGTGACAGATGACGTCGGGCGGTCGGGGTGTGATGGCGGTCATAACCATAGAGCAAAATAATCAACTGATCAAGACCTATGACTCGATCATTCGAACGCCTTGCTTAGGGCGTTACCATCAAGACTGACTTTGTCAACCGATCGTGAAACTCGAATGGAGACGACATGGCTCGCATCCCCGCCGCGGAGCGCAGCGCCGATCTCGTCGCAGCCGCCGTACGCGTCATCGCCGCACGCGGCGTCGACGGCGCTACCACGCGCCGAATCGCCGAGGACGCCAACGCGCCCCTCGCGACGTTGCACTACTGCTTCGCGACCAAGGAACTGCTATTTGCCGCAGTGTTCCAGCATGTCGTGACGGAGTATCGTGATGTGTTGGCGCGCAACAACATCAGCGAGGGTCTCGCGGCCACCGCGCGGGAACTCCTCCGCAGCCTGCTCGACTGGTACATCACCAAACCGGACTTCGCCAAAGCCGCACTCGAATTGATCAGCTGGGCCCAACGTCAAGTCGACGAGCAAGCCAAGGACGTCTACGACGAGGTCACACAGACTCTCCAGTCGATTCTCGCCGACGCCGCCGACGGCGATCCGACGATCCCGCCCGGACTGATCGACGACCTCGCCTATGTCATCGGCGCGATGTCCGACGGATTCGCCATCAGCTGGGCGGTCTTCGGCGACGTCGCGGAAGCCCGCAAACAGGCGGACATCCTGCTCGGAGTGCTCGACGCCTGGATCGCCGCGCGCACCCGCGACACCGTCGGCGTGACGCCGCCCCCCTCGCAACCGATGCCGCACGCACCGAAACCCGTGGCAGCGTCGTTGGTGTCGTGGGTCAAAGTGAGCTGAGTCACTTCCTGTTGCAATCCTTACATTCCGAGAGTCAAATGACATGATCATATGACTCTCAGCGCGGATCAGTCGCGCTGAGCACCTCGGCAGGGAATGACGACGATGGCTCTTGACACACCACTCTGTTGGAATCTCCTCGACGACCACGCCCGGGCCGTCGCCCACGGCATCACCGCGGCGTTGCCCGCACCACTGCACGAACTCGGCGTCGACGCAGCTCGCGCGATTACCGCAACGCAGCCGTCAGATGCCCCTCCGACGCCGGTCGACGTGGTCGAAACGATACGAATCCCCACGCGATCAGGCGACGTCGGAGCTCGGGTGTACCGGCACACGCACTCCGCGCACGCACCCGCGCTCCTGTACCTGCACGGCGGCGGATTCATCCTCGGAACGCTCGACGGCGTCGACGAGCTCTGCCGGACGATCGCGCGGACGTCGGGGTGGACGGTGGTGTCGCTGGAATATCGGCTCGCACCCGAGCACCCCTATCCGGCCGCCCTCGACGACGCGCTCGACGCGTTCGCCTGGCTGCACGAGTCGGCCGCGACACTCGGCATCGACTCCGACCTGATCGCCGTCGGCGGCGACTCGGCAGGTGGAAACCTCACTGCCGCAACATGTCTCGATCTCCGAGAACGCGGTGGTCCGAGACCGGCCGCCCAGGTGCTCATCTATCCCGCCGTCGACGACCGATTCGCAAGTGACTCGTGGACCGAGTTCGCCGACGCTCCCCTGTTGACCACGGCCGACGCGAAATGGTGCTTCGCGCACTATGTCGACGGATCCTCCCGCGCGCCCGGCGACGTGCTCGCGGCGCCGATGCGCGCACAGTCCCTGCGCGGACTGCCACCCGCGATCGTGATCACGGCCGAGGTCGACCCCATCCGCGACGACGCCGAGGCATTCGCGGCGCGCCTGCACGCCGACGACGTCGAGGTGACCGCGATCAGGTATCCCGGGGTCTTTCACGGATTCGTACCCGAGGTCGGGCAGTTCGCCCAGACCGGCGAGGCGATCGACGCCATCTGCGCATTTCTGGCGGCAGTGACTCCCGCTTGTTGAGTCCTTGAGCCGGCCAGAGCGTATTCCACCCCGCCGGTTGAGCCGGGCCAGGACTTGTTCCGCCCGTTGGTTGAGCCGGGCCAGGACTTGTTCCGCCCGTTGGTTGAGCCGGGCCAGGACTTGTTCCGCCCGTTGGTTGAGCCGGGCCAGGACTTGTTCCGCCCGCTGGTTGAGCCGGGCCAGAGCGTTAGCGTAGGCCCGTGTCGAAACCACGCGAGCCGACGACGCCAACGCACCAAACACCTTGAAACAGTTGACTATTCAGGTAACGAGTGTTCGGGTCGGCTTGCGATCGTCGGCTCACCAGACCCCTCGTTACACCGAAGCTCGTTCCTCGCTTCGGCACTCGGGGAACGGGGTGGTCACCCTCGTTCCTCGCTTCGGCACTCGGGGAGCGGGAAGTCGCTTCGGCACTCGGGGAGCGGGAAAGTCGCTTCGGCACGACAGCGAGCGAACTACGCGTCTCACTTGCTCGGCGCGGGCGCCGAAAGCAGGGTTTCGAGTAGCTCAGTGGCGGTGGCGACGTCGGCTCGGCACTCGTCTGCCGAATGGGTGACGATGAACCGCAGCAGGATTCCGTCGATCAGGGAGACGATGATCCGCCCGAGCCGGTGATGACTGATCGGTAGCCCGTGCGCCCAATCGGAGCGATCCAGCGCTTCGATGACGAGGTCGTCGAGCTGTCCCATCAACTCGCCCGACTGTTCCTTGCGGGCCTGCTGCGTGATTCCCCAACACAGCAATTGGTATTGCGCCGCAATGAGATCCGGGTCTGCGATGGCTAGTTCGGCGTAGCGCGACAGGAATTCGCGAGCCGTACCACCGGGCCCCGCGCCCGCCTCGACCGCGGCGTCGACGATCTCCCGCGCCATGTCCCAGCAGTACTCGTAGGTGGCGTCGAGCAGCTCGTCTTTGGTGCCGAAGGTGTAGTGCAGCGTGCCGATGTTGGCCTTCGCCTCCGCGCCGATACGCCGCGTCGTCGCTTTGGCGACGCCTTCGCGTGCGATCACCCGGGCCGCCACCTCGATGATCTGGCGTCGACGTTCGACAGCTGGGATATGCGCCATCGCGAACTCCTCACTCGGCCGGACCGAGCGAACACCTGGCCCGACTTAATCATTTGGATACGTCATTCGCCAGGATAGTCGGCTTTGCCGAACGACCTCACACCGAACACTTGACGTGGGCTGTGTCACATGAGTTAATCGTTTGAGTAAATCAAATGATCATGACAGACGATCGAGAGAGGTTCACGATGTCTCACCCGTCCATCCCCGAGCCCGGCGGAGTACAGATCTCCGGGCGCCGCACCCCGATGGTGCTATCGGTTGCCCGGTGTCTGCGCGAGGGACTCGCTCGCGGCGCCGAGGTCCCCGCGGGCACCGACACCGTCACGCTGATGTCGGCCTCCGATGCACAGAAAGCGCACGTCAGCGTCGTCGACGGCGAGCTGATCGTCGCCGCGGACGCCACCGCGGACGCTGAGAACACCTGGCAGGTCCGGTGGTCGGATCCGACGCCCAGCCGGCCCGCGACCGACGACTTCGCTTCGGCGATCGCCGCGCTGCTCACGCGCAGCGACGTCGACTGGCGCACCGCGGCCGATGCGTTCTGGACCCGCGCCGCGGCGGCGCCGGGCATGCCGATCGGCTTGAACGTCTGCTGCGCCGACGACGAGTCCGTAACCGAACTCGGTGATCACGAACCCGACGGACAGGGCGTCTTCGGCACCGCGGCCGCGCTGACCAGCTTCTTCCAAGGTCGCTCGACTCTCTTCGAGGTCCTCGAGGGCGGCGAGTTCGGCATCAACATGACATTCCCTGTTTTCTCCGCGCTGTTCGGCGCCAACCAGAAGGTGGTGTGTGGTGAGCTCTGACAGCCCCGCATTCGACGACATCGACGACGTCAAGACCGTTCGCATCGAGGCGACGAATCTCGACGGCGCGCTCTTGGGCAAGATGCTGTCGCCCGCGAAATACCGCTCTGCTCGTACCAAGGGAGTGGCCATCGCCGACCTGGTCCTCGGTCTCGACCTCTCCAACCACGCTCATCTGGGTTACCGGCTGCCGTCCTGGCGGCAGGGAGCGTTCATGCCCGAGATCTCGCTGCGGCCCGACGAGAGCACCCTCCTCGAATGGAAGCCGGGAACGGCCTCGGTGATCTGCGACTTCTGGACCGCCGACGGCGAGCCGGTGCAATCCGACCCGCGTCAGGCACTCAAGCGCATCGTGGCGGCCTATGCCGACCGCGGTCTGACGGTCAAGGCGTCCGTCGAGATCGAGGCCACCGTCTTCGTGGAGTCCATCGATCAGGCGCGCGCTCAGGACTACCAGAACCTCACTCCACTCGGCGGAAATGCCGGCGCCGCAATGATTCTCGCGAAATCGCCCGACTTCGTCGAATACGGCGAGGCGGTCACCGCGCGGCTCGACGAACTCGGCATCGAATGGGAGGGATGGTCGGACGAGGCGGCCAGCGGACAGATCGAGTTCAATCTTCCGCCCGCCGACGCGGTGACCGCGGCGGACCGCTGCACCCGCACCCGACAGGTGATGCGCGAGGTGGCCTATTCGCTCGGCCGCACCGTGACGTTCATGTCGAAGTGGTCCGCGGAGTACGGCCAGGGCGCCCACCTCAACGTGTCGGTCTCCGACGACGACGGAAACGTCTTCTTCGACGCCGCCGACGTCACCCAACCCAGTGACCGCATGCTCAACTTCCTCGGCGGCGTGATGGGCTCACTCGAAGCCGCGACGAGCTTCGCCCTGCCGACGATCACCTCCTACCGGCGGCTGCTCGACCTGGAGGGACCGCCCACCACGGTGACGTGGGGAATCGCGAACAAATCCTGCGCGGTACGCGCCGTCCTCGACGGTCCCCACGCGACCCGGCTGGAGTACCGGCTGCCGTCCGCGGACTCCAATTGCTACCTCACGATGGCGTCGTTCCTCGCCGCCGGCCTGTCGGGTCTGGACAACAAGACCGAGCCGCCCGCCGCGTTCAACCTGATGGCGTGGGGCGCACCGGGCGAGGTGGTGCCGCGTATCCCCGCCGATCTGTACTCCGCCCTGGAGGCGCTGGAGAACGACACGACGCTGCGCGAGTACCTCGGCGACGAGTTCATCGATAACTGGATCGGTGTCCGCCGGTGGGAATGGATCACCTACCACACCGAGACCGAACGCGACGACGACCAACTCTCCGTGTGGGAGTCGAAGCGCTACTTCGAACTCGCCTGAGCCCGTATCCGAACGAAGAACCAACCGCAGCACACGCCAAGGAGAAGAACAATGACCGCACAATTGCGTGACGCATACACCGCCGACGAAGCCATCGCCGTCCTGGAAGCCGACGGCGTCGTCCGCCTGCCCGACCTGCTCACCGCCGAGCAGCTCGCCACCGTCAAAGCCGACCTCACTCCGCTGATGACGGCGACCCCCGACGGTTCCGACCCGTACTTCGCCGGCACCAAGACCCGCCGCCTCGGCCGGCTCTTCAAGCACACCCGCGGCCTCGACGCTGCCGCACTCAGCCCCGTAATCCACGGTGCGGCAGCACATTTCCTCGGCACCCCGAAGGGAATGTGGTACGGCCAGGACCGCGTCGACGAGAAGCCGACCTATCAGATCGGCGCGACCCAGTGCATTCAGATCCACCCGGGTCAGGGCCTGCAGCCGCTGCACCGCGACGACAGCATCTTCTACACCGTGCATCCGGGACGCACCGACGGGATCGGCGTGATGACCGCCGTCTCCGATTTCACCGAGGCCAACGGCGCCACCCGGGTGATCCCCGGCAGCCACCTCTGGGACGACGAGCGGATGCCCCTGGTCTCCGAGACCATTCCCGCGGAGATGACCGCCGGTTCAGCGGTGATGTGGCTGGCCGGTACCTACCACGGCGGCGGCCAGAACGTAACCGATGACTCGGTGCGGACCGGTGCGATCCTGGGCTTCTTCCGCGGCTACCTGCGGCAGGAGGAGAACCACTACCTGTCGCTGTCCCTCGACGAGATCAGGCAGATGCCACGCGAGATCCAGGATCTGCTCGGGTTCACCGCGTCGAACCCGTACATGGGGTGGATCGAGTACAACGGCGAAATGGCCGACCCGCGGGTCGTTCTCGGCGACGTCGAAAACGCCGGCCTGCACGCCGGAGTCGCAGTCTGATGTCCACCGCCATCACATCCGGCTGGCGCGACCTGGCGGCCGCCGTGCCCACCTCCTTCGGGATGTGGGACGGCGGTACCTGGGCCGAGGCCGCCGATCTGGCCACCCTGCCGTTGCGCGACCCCTGGACCGACACCGAGTTCACCACCGTTCCCGCGGCGTCGGCCGCCGACGTCGACCGCGTCGTCAAGCAGGCGGCGGCCACCTTCGACGGTGGCGCCTGGTCACGAATCTCGCCCACCGACCGCGGGCGCACCCTCATCGCCTGGGCCGACCTGATCGATCGCAACGCCGACGAACTGGCCGTCCTGGTCTCCCGGGAGATGGGCAAGCCCGCCCGCGACGCCCGCACCATCGAGGTCGCGACGACGGCGCGCGTGCTGCGCTGGTACGGCGAGCTCGCGGACAAGCTCATGGACGAGTCGCCGCGCGGCCTCAACGACGCATTGGCCCTGGTCACTCGCGAGCCGGTCGGCGTCGTCGCGGCGATCACCCCGTGGAACTTCCCGCTGTCCCTCGCGATGCTGAAGATCGCACCCGCGTTGATGGCCGGGAACAGCGTCGTCCTCAAACCCGCGCTCGCGACGTCGGCCTCGTCGTTGCGGCTCGCCGAACTCAGCAGCCTCGCCGGCCTGCCCGACGGTGTGTTCCACGTCGTCACCGGCCGCGGCGCGACCGTCGGCACGGCGCTGGCGACGCACAATTCGGTGGCGTGCCTGACCTTCACCGGATCGACCGACGTCGGGCTGCGACTGCTCGGTGACTCCGGGGCGTCGAACGGCAAGACGGTCTCGCTGGAACTCGGCGGCAAATCGCCGAATATCATCTTCGCCGACGCCCCCGACCTCGACGTCGCGATCAAGACCGCGATCTGGGCGTTCACCTTCAACACCGGCCAGATGTGCACCGCCGGGACCAGGCTCTACGTGGAGCGCTCGGTCTACGACGACGTCGTCGACGCCGTGTGCGCGGGCGTGCAAGCGCTGACGATCGGCGATCCGCTCGACCCGGCGACCGACCTCGGACCACTGAGCAGCCGCAGCCAAGCCACGACGGTGCTCGAGTACATCAAGTCCGGACTCGCCGACGGCGCCACCCTGCGCACCGGCAGCGATCAGCCGCTCGACGACACCCGCTCCGTGGTCGCTCCCGCGGTGTTCACCGAGACCGATCCGGCCATGCAGATCGTCCGCGACGAGATCTTCGGCCCGGTCGTCTGCATCGCCCCGTTCACCGACGAAGACGAGGCGCTGCGCCTGGCCAACGACACCGAGTTCGGTCTCGCGGCATCGGTCTGGACGCGTGACGTCTCGCGGATCCATCGGCTCTCGCGCGGCCTCGACGTCGGGAATGTGTGGGTCAACTCCTACGAGGAGGGCGTGCCCGCCACCCCGTTCGGCGGCCGAAAGCTGTCCGGAAACGGCTCTGACAAGGGCGTTTACGCCCTCGACAAGTACACCCACCTCAAGCACACGTGGATCGCGCTGTAGTCGCGGCCACCGGCCAAGTGAGAATGCCATGCCTGAACAGATAACCGCCGCCGTCTTGAACGCGGCCCCCGGGAAGCTCGAACTGGAGACCCTCCTGCTCGACGACCCCGGCCCCGACGAAGTCCTGATCGACATCCACTACGCCGGCCTGTGCCGCTCGGATCTGCACGAGATCGACGGGATCTGGCCCGCCGGCTGCCCGACGGTGCTCGGCCACGAGGCATCCGGCGTGGTCCGCCGCGTCGGCGACCGCGTCACCACCGTCGTACCCGGCGATCACGTGGTGACCTGCCTCAGCTCCTACTGCGGATCCTGCCACTACTGCCTGGCCGGGCGGTTGACGCTGTGCGCCGGCCGTGGTCGGCTCCGCGAACGTGACCGGCCGGTCCTCACCAACCAGTTCGGCGCATCGGTGCATCCCACCGCGGGACTGGGCGCGTTCGCCACCGCGATGGTCGTTCACCAGCATTCCGTCGTCGCCATTCCCCATTCGATGCCGCTGGCCGCGGCATCGGTGCTGGGCTGCGCGATCGTGACCGGGATGAGCGCGGTGTTCCGCAGTGCCCGCGTGGAACCCGGATCGAGCGTCGCCGTCGTCGGGTGCGGTGGAGTCGGCATCGCCGCCATCCAGGGTGCTCGCCTCGCGGGTGCGGCCACCATCGTCGCGGTCGACACCAACGCGCAGCGGCTCACCGATGCGCTCACCTTCGGCGCGACCGCCACCGTCGACGCCGCGGCCACCGACAGCGTCGAGGCGGTCCGCGAATTGACCTCCGGCGGCGTCGACTACTCGTTCGAGGCGATCGGTCTGGCCGCGACCGTCGAGCAGTCGTTCGCCATGCTCGGTCCGGGCGGCACCGCCACCGTGCTGGGCCTGGTCCCCGACAGTCAGCCCCTCTCGATCCGTGCCGCCGACCTCTTCGCGTCCGAGAAGCGTCTGCACGGCGCCTTCATGGGGTCCAACCGATTCCCCATCGACATCCCCAACTACGTGCGGTTCTACGAACAGGGCCGACTCGATCTGGATCGCATGCTCTCGGCATTCGTCGGATTGGACGAGCTCAACGAGGGATTTCGACTCATGCACGACGGCGGGCTCACGCGCGTCGTCGCCGACATCAGGAGACGATCATGAAACCACTGGTCGCCATCACCGGCCGCCGGATCTCCGGCACCACCCTCAACGGCCTCGACCAGCGCTGGGCGGCCGGCGAGGTGGACATGTTCTGGGCCGAGTTCGGCAAGAAGGTCGCCGAGGCGGGCGGCATCCCGATCCAGCTGCCGTATGAGAGCGCGGGCACCGACGTCGTCGAACGGATCGACGCGCTGGTCGTCACCGGCGGGCAGGACATCGACCCGGTGATCTGGGGCGGACCACCGCCGCTCGACGCCGACAACGGTGAAGTCCTGACCATCGACCGCCGACGCGACGACTACGAGATCGCGCTGGTCCGCCACGCAATACGCCGCGGTATCCCGATCCTCGGCATCTGCCGCGGACATCAAGTACTCAACGTCGCACTCGGCGGAACGCTGATCCCGCACCTGCCGAAAACGTCGATCACCCACGTCTCGGCGCAAGCCATCCCCGACCGCCGCCCCGACAAGGAGCATCCGGTGGACTTCACGCCCGCGACACTGGCCGCGCGGCTCTACGGACCCCGGTTCGCCGTGAACTCGTGGCATCACCAGGCGGTCGCCGACCTGGGCGACGGTCTGATCGTGTCCGGGCGGGCACCCGACGGCGTCGTCGAAGCCATCGAACTGCCCGGCCGGCCCGTTCTCGGTCTGCAGTGGCATCCCGAGGCGATCGTCGAGCTGGATCCGTCCTTCGAGTGGGTCGTCGAACAGGCGCGTGCCGCGTCGCTGGTCGGAGAGCTGTCATGACCACACTCGTGCACACCGTGTGGGCGCACGCCGACGTCGCCCCCGACAGCGTCGCCCTCGTCGACGCCGACGTCGTGCTGAGCTACGCCGACCTGCGGACCCGGGTCGCCCGCGTCGCCGGCGCATTGCTCGACCTCGGTGTACGCCGCGGCGACAGGTTCGTCATCGTCGGGCACAACAGCATCGGCTGGGTGCTGGCATATCTCGCGGGGCTGCGGCTCGGCGCGATCGTGTCACCGGCCAACAATCGGCTCAACGTCGACCAGTTCCGCGAGCAATGCGACCTGCTCGACGCCGTGGTCGTCGCCTACGACGACGACCACCGTTCACTCGCCGAGAGCGCACGGCGCGTCACCGTGCGGCTCGACGATCTCGCGGCGTCGAACCACAGCCCGCTCGACGACGGCCACCCGTGGCCCGTACTCGACGACGACGCGGTCGTCAGCTTCACCTCCGGCACCACGGGGACCCCGAAGGGGGCGGTGCTCTCGCACGACGCCGTGTCGGGTGCGGCGGAGACCATCGCGCGATGCGCCGACCTGGGACCGAACGACAGCACGCTGGTACTGGTGCCGTTGTTCCACAACACCGGATTCAACGATCAGCTCGGCGCGATGCTCGCCGTCGGCGCGAGCACCCACCTGCTGCGGCGCTATCGCACCGCCGATGCGCTGGCTGAGCTGCGCAGACGTCCGGTCACCTATCTGACCGCGGTGCCCAGCATCCTGCGGCTGCTCACCGTCGCCGACGACGCCGACGCCGCATACGCGACGGCTCGGGTGGTCGTGTTCGGCGGTAGCCCGATGCCGGCCGCCTGGTCGGAGGAACTGCTGACCCGCTGGCCACAGCTGGTGCTCCTACACGGGTACGGGTTGACCGAGTTCACCTCGGCCTGCACGGTCCTGCCGGCTGAATTGATCACCACCAAGGGCGAGTCGGTCGGCCTGCCGGTGCCCGGCGTCGAGGTGCGGATCGTCGGCGAGACCGGCGAGCCGGGTGAAGTGTGGGTGGCCGGCCGGACCCGGATGAGCCGCTACTTCAACCAGCCCGAACTGACCGCCGCGAAGATCAGCGGCGACTGGCTACGCACCGGCGACCTGGGCTTTCTCGACGCCGACGGCCTGCTGTGGCTGACCGGCCGCGTCGACGACGTCATCAACCGGGGCGGCGAGAAGGTGCTCCCCGCGCACGTCGAATCGAAGATCTCCGCCCTTCCGGCCATCGCCGAGGCGACCGTCTTCCCCATCGACGACCCCGTGTTGCAACAGCGTGTCGGAGTCGCCGTGATGCTGCGGTCGTCGACCGAGCTCGACGTCGACGCCGCGCGCACGCACCTGCGAACCCAACTCCCCGACTACGCCGTCCCCGAGCACTGGACCGTCTACGACGAACTGCCGCGCACGGCGTCGGGCAAGGCCGATCGGCGTGCCATCGCACGCAACCACCGTGAAAGGGCATCAGATGTACACCGCTGACGAATTCGACGTCGTGATCGTCGGGGCCGGGATCTCCGGCATCGCCGCCGCCGTCCAACTGCAGCAGAACTGTCCCGCGAAGTCGTTCACCGTCCTCGAGGCGCGCGACGCCGTCGGCGGAACGTGGGACCTGTTCCGCTATCCGGGGATCCGCTCCGACAGCGACATGTTCACCCTCGGCTACGGATTCAACCCGTGGACCGCGCCGGAGGCGATCGCCGCCGGCGGGGCGATCAAGGAGTATCTGCGCGAGACCACCGAACGTTTCGGCATCGACCGTCACATCAGGTTCGGGTCGAGACTCGCGGCGGCGTCCTTCGACAGCGCCGACGACCAGTGGAAACTCACCGTCGAAACCGCCGACGGAATCCAAGTCCTGCGTGCCCGATTCGTCTATCTCGGCACCGGCTACTACAGCTACCGGGGCGGCTTCAACCCGACGCTGACCGGTGAGGACACCTTCGCCGGCCGGCTGATCCACCCGCAACACTGGCCCGCCGACCTCGACTATGCCGGCAAGAACATCGCCGTCGTCGGGTCCGGCGCGACGTCGATCACGCTGGTCCCCAACCTGGCGCGCGACGCCGCCAAGGTGACCATGATTCAACGCTCGCCGAGCTACGTCTTCGTCGAGGACGGCATCGACGTCGAGGCCGACGACCTGCGCCGCGAACTCGGTCCCGAAGTCGCCTTCACGCGGATCCGGCTGCGGAATCTCGCGAACCAGCAGGAGACGTACGCGCAGGCCAGGCAGCAGCCCGAGGCCTTCAAGAAGCTGCTGTTCGAGGCCATCGACGAGGTGGTCGGCGAGGACGTCCGCAAGCGGCACTTCACGCCGACCTACGAACCGTGGGATCAACGCGTCTGCGTCGTCCCCGACGCCGATCTGTTCCACGCCATCGACGACGGCCGCGCGGCGGTTGCCACCGGCGAGATCGCCCGGATCACGCCGACCGGGGTGGAGATGTGGGACGGCGAACACATCGACGCCGACATCATCGTCAAGGCCACCGGACTCAACGTCGTGATGGGCGGCGAGGCCGTCTTCGACGTCGACGGCGTCCCGGTCGACATCGGGCAGTGCTGGACCTACAAGGGGCTCGCCTACTCCGGGGTGCCGAACCTGGTCTACGCCTTCGGCTTCATCAACGCGTCGTGGACGCTGCGCATCGAGGCCGTCAACGAGTACTGGTGCCGAATTCTGCAGCACATGGACGACGTCGGCGCCACGCGCGTCACTCCACGGTTGACCGACGAGCCACCCGCCCTCCCCTACGTCACCGGCGTGTCGTCGGGGTACCTGCAGCGCGCGCAAGCGCATCTCCCGCATCAGGGCGACACCGCGCCCTGGATCAACCCGCAGCGATACGCCGACACTACGGAGCTTCTCGTCTCCGTCGACGACGGCGTTCTGCACTACGAAAACCTCGGATAAGGAGCACGACATGTTGGTAACCGTTGTTGGCGGCGCGGGCGCGATGGGCCGCAAAGCCGTCGAGACCCTCGCGACATTCGACGAGGTCAGCGAGGTGCAGGTCCTCGACCGCGACGTCGAGCCGTTGACCCTGCTCACCCTCGACGAGCATTGTCGGCGCAAGATCAGGCCCGTCGTCGTCGACGCCCTCGCCGACGACCTGGCGTCGCACTTCGCCGGGTCCGCGGTGGTGCTCAGCACGCTGGGCCCGTTCACGATCTTCGGTGAGCGGGTGCTCAGCGCCGCGATCGACGCCGCCGTCGACTACGTCGACATCAACGACGACTGGGAGCCGACGCTCGAAGCACTCGAGTGGCATGCGCGTGCCCAGGCCGCCGGCGTCACCGCGCTGATCGGCATGGGGGCCAGCCCCGGTGTGTCGAATGTTCTCGCCGCCCGCGCCGCGGCCGAGCTCGACGTCGTGCACGAGCTCTACACGGGGTGGGTGGTCGCGGGTACCGAGAGCGAACCCGGCGGCGCCCGCCCGGCCGCCGCGATACTGCACCTGGTCCACGAATGCACCGGAAAGGTACGGGTCGTCGAGGGTGGCGTCGACGCCCTGGTGACCCCGCTGGAACCGATGCGCCTGCACTATCCCGGCCTCGGCGACATCGACGTCCGCACCATCGGCCACCCGGAGACCGTCACCCTGCCTCGGCGGTACCCCGACCTGCGCCGTTGCTACAACGTCATGGCCGGTCCGGCTTGGTGGTTCGGCGGCATCGCACCGATCATGGCCGCCGTCGACGCGGGCGAACTGTCGGTCCACGATGCCGCACTGCGCGTCGAGGACGGTATCAGCCGCCCCGTCGATGCACCGCGCACTCGTCGTACCCCCAGCCTGTGGGCACTGGCCGTCGGCGAGCGGGCCGGCGTTCCGACGCGGACCGCGGTCAGCACTCAGCGCTGGTCGGAGGGGCGGATGGCCGGCGCCACCGCCATCCCGGCAGCGGTGAGCGCCCGCATGCTGCTGCGCGGGCAGATCTCCCGGCCCGGTGTGAATACCCCGGAAGACCTCGTTCCCTTCGACCTCCTCATGGAATCGCTCGACCCGCTCTACACCCTTCCCGACGCCGCCGGACCGCTGTTCGACATCACCTCGGAGCCGATCGTCGGCGCCGACGCCCAGTAAGGAACCTCCCATGAACGACATCCCCACCGCAGTCCCGGTGACCATCGCCGCCGACGGTGTCCAGGAAGGAGCGCGGCGGCTGGCGCTCATCGCTGTCGGCGCGCTCCTCGCACTGCTGTCGAACGCGATCGTGTTCGTGCTACCGCCGCTGCTTCCAGTTATCCAGGCGCAGTACCAGCTCACCACCGTATCGGCCGCCACCTGGATCTTCACGGTCCTCACCCTGGGCAGTGGCGCCGGTTTCGTCCTGCTGCCCCGGGTCTCGGATGTGATCGGCGATCGCAGCGCGGCGGTGATCGCCACCGGCGCATTGACTGTCGGCGCCGTGATCCCGGCCATCGGCAACTCCTATGCGACCCTGATCATCGGCGCGGCCATCCTCGGTTTCGGATGCGGTTCGCAGATGCTCCCGCTCGGTCTGCTTCGTCGAACACTCGGTGAGGGCGGGCTCAGCACCGCCGTCGCCGTGCTGGTGGTGTCCACCGGCGTCGGCATCGTCGCGGGCATGATCGGCGGCGGCATCATCGTCCAGGATCTCTCCATCCAGGACTTCTTCTATATTCTGACCGCCATCTTCGCCGTCACGACTCTCGCCTGCTGGGTCACGATCCCTCGCTCGACGGTCTCCAACGCCCGGACCCCGATGGGCACGCTCGGCACCGTCTGGATGGTCGCCTGGGTTGCGACGATCCTGCTGGCCCTGACCCAAGGCGTGATCTGGGGCTCCGCCGCGCTCATTCCGGCTGCCATCGGCATCATCGCTGCGATCGGCTGGGTAGTGGCTCAGCGGCGATCGGCGACACCGGTGTTCGACGCCGAACTAGTGCGGGCACCCTTCGTCGCCGCCGCCTGCATCGCCATCGCGCTGTTCGCCGTAGTGAACGCCGCCTTCCTGGTCCTGCTGAGCAACTACGTGCAGATGGATCCGAGTTACCTCCCGGCCGGCGAGTCCTACGGACTGGGCCGCACCGCACTGCAAACAGGGTTCCTGATGGTGCCGTTCGCGGTTACCTTCCTGGTGGCCGGCTCCATTGCGGAGAAGCCGGTCGTCGCGGGCCGCGGTGGCACCGTCTTGATCGCCGGTGCGCTCCTGGCCGGTGCGGGGCTCGCATTGCTCGCGGTGGTTCACGATCAGCAGTGGAGTTACCTGGTCGGCGCGGCCGTCATCGGCCTCGGTTGCGCCGTCGGCTACACCGGCTGCCTGGCCATCGTTCAGCTCGCGGTACCGGAAGAGAAGGCGGGCATGGCAGCGGCGATCGGCGGAGTCGCCATGGCCGTCGGATTCGCGGTCGGCTCGGCGCTCGTCACGCTGATCCTGAGCACGTCGACGGTGCTGCTCACCGGCACCGACATCGCGGTGGCGAAGGAATACCTGTACGGCGTGGCCTACTGGGTAGCCGTCGGATTGGCCCTGCTAATCGTCGTCACCGTCGTGGTGTCGCAGGCCCGCAACCGCCGACGGACCACCGCAGCGGTCTGACGCACCACCCACTTCGTATCGGCGGCCGCAGGCAATCCGACCCGGCCGCCGATACGACACCAATCCCAATCAACCAACAGCCAAAGGAATCCTCACGTGACCACACCCAACAGTACTTACGACGTGCTCGTCGTCGGCTGCGGCCTGATGGGATCGGCGCTCGCCCGGGCTCTCGCTCGCAAAGGCCATACCGTCGCGGCTTGGAATAGGACGCCCGAGAAGGCACGCGCCCTCGCCGACCACGGCGTCACCCCGATCGACGACATCGACACCGCGGTCCGATCGACGAACCTGGTCGTGACCTGCACCGCCACCTACGACACGACCCGATCCGCACTCGACGAGGTCTCGACCTGGGCGGACACGACGATCGTCAACGTCGGAACCGGTACGCCCGACGACGCCGACGAGATGCACCGCTGGGTCACCGCCCGCGGCGCGGACTACCTCGACGGATCGATCCTGTGCTACCCGGAGCACATCGGCACCCCGGACGGTCTGATCCTCGTCTCCGGCCCCGCGCCGACGTGGGACGTCAACCGATCGGTGCTGACCGCGCTCGGCCACGTGACCCACGTCTCGTCCCGGATACGCGGCGCGAGCATCCTGGAGGTCACGATGTCGGGTGGCTTCTACATCGCCGCGCTCGCCGCGTATGTCGAAGCGGCGTCGTACGCGCTGGAACAGGGGCTGACGGCAGGCGAACTGACCGACGTCACCCAGACCGTCGTCGACCTGCTGGGATCGGTCACCGCGTCGACCGCGGCGGACATCGAGGCGAAACGGTACGACACCGACCAGGCGACGATCGCGGTCTATTCCGCGGGCATGGGGATGTGCCTCGACGCGATGCGCCGCGCGGGTCATCGCTCCCGGATGATCGAGGCCTCGGCCGAACTGCTCTCCGCCGCAGAGGCCGCCGGCCTGGGCCAGCAGGGATTCGCCGCCCAGGCGACGCTGTGCGGGTCGGGCCGCTAGCTGCCGACGGACCCGCTCCGGCTGGTTTGAGCCGCCCTCCGCTGGGTGAGACATCCCCTCCGCTGGTTGAGCCGCACCCCCTCCGCCGGTTGAGACACCCCCTCCGCCGGTTTGAGCCGCACCCCCTCCGCCGGTTGAGACACCCGCTCCGCCGGTTGAGCCGGGTCGAAGCGCTAGCGAAGACCCGCGTCGAAACCACGCAACACAAGGCTGCCAGCCGTACGCCTGCGCTGGTTTGAGCCGCACCCCCTCCGCCGGTTTGAGCCGCACCCCTCCGCCGGTTGAGCCGGGTCGAAGCGCTAGCGCAGACCCGTGTCGAAACCACGCAACATGAGCCTGCTAACGCCACCAAACACCTTGCAACAGCCGAGAATTCGCACGACCGCCTTTGGACACGGCCAGCGCCGTTGGCTCGTATTTCGCTTGTCGAGAGTGCCTGCGCTAGCGCCAACCCGACGGAAACCATAGTGCCACAACGAATTCAGTTGAGTTCAGGTCGAACTCCACGCCCATTGCACCCAATGGCATTGTGGTACATGGGTTTCGACTCGACGACGGCGACCGACGCCTGGCTGGTCGCCCACTGTCGTCGCTAAGTGTTTGGTTGTGCTGACGTCGTCAGGTCACGTGGTTTCGACACGGGCCTGCGCTAGCGCTCCGACCCGGCTCAACCAGCGGAATGAATAGTCTTCGCTGAACGCTCCGGCCCGGCTCAACCAGCCAACCGGCGTCGGCGCCTGACTCGAAACGAACACACGCAAAAAGCCCCCAAAAAGGGGACGACCCCGGCCAGGGGGGGAGGAGGCCGGGGTCATCGCGTTTCAGCCCCGGGGGGTCGGGCTGAAAGGCCCCGGTAAAGACCGGGTATCCACGACTATACACACGCCCAGATAATGTTTGCAACTACAACCATGTGGGCCGATTCGGGCACATGTCCGCACCGGTGGAAACTCTCGCTCCGGGCGCCGCACGGACGTACCCTGGCCGGGTGACCAACCAGTCTGCGCCCTATCGCGCGACTCCCCGTATCGCTGCCTTCTTCGACCTCGACAAGACGGTCATCGCCCGGTCGAGCGCCCTCGCGTTCACCCGACCGTTCTACGCCGAAGGCCTGATCAATCGGCGTTCTGTACTCAAGTCCACCTACGCACAGCTGATGTTCCTGCTGACGGCCGCCGACCACGATCAGGTCGAACGGCTGCGTGCCCACGTCACCGACATGTGCCGCGGCTGGGACGTCGAACAGATCAACGCGATCGTCTCCGAGACGCTGCACGACATCGTCGAACCGCTCGTCTTCGCCGAGGCCGCCGAGCTGATCGCGACACATCGGGCGCAGGGCCACGACGTCGTACTGATCTCGGCGTCGGGCATCGAGATGGTCGCGCCGATCGGCGAGATGCTCGGCGTCGACGAGGTGCGCGCCAGCCGCATGAAGGTCGTCGACGGCCGCTACGCGGGCGAGTTGGAGTTCTACTGTTACGGCGACGCCAAGGCCGAGGCGATGACCGAACTCGCCGAGTCCGCCGGCTACGACCTCTCCGCGAGCTACGCCTACTCCGACTCGGTCACCGACCTGCCGATGCTCGAGGTCGTCGGGCATCCGACGGCCGTCAACCCCGACCGCGGGCTGCGCAAACAGGCGGCCGACCGAGGCTGGCCGATCCTCACCTTCGACCGGCCGGTCGCGCTGTCGGGCCGGCTGCGGGAGAACCGGAAGGCGATCGTTGCTGCCTCGGCGGCGACCGGAATCGGCGTGGCCACGCTGGGAGCGTTGCTCTATTACGGCTGGTGGCGACGCCGCCCGATGGCCTGAAAAACTCGTTTCAGAGAACGCTTGATGTGACCTGACTCACGGTGTACAAAGGTCTTACGGAAATCTCGGAAGGCCAAGTCCGAACCAGAAGATAAGGGCCGGACCCCCTCGCCGAGCACTTCCCAGCACGGGCGGCAAGCACCCACGCGGGGCACGCCGCAAGAAGGCTAAAGCGTTGTGCGCCTGCGAAACTGCGGTCGAGGTCGACATCGATTCGCTCTCCCTCGCCGAGGCGAAACCCACAACCCACCAAGCACGCTTGGTAACTTGAGTCCGTGCTACGCGGGCGGCGAACTGGTTCTCCAGAGCGCCGCCCGCAGTGCGTTGTCAGGGCATTGTGCGATACGCAATCATGGACCGATGACCGACGAACTCAGCACCGCCGACCGTCAATTCCTCCGCGCCGCAGTCGAGTTGGCACGCGACGCCGTCGCCGCCGGCGACGAGGCATTCGGTTCCCTGCTCGTCGATGCGGCCGGGGTCACCTTGTTCGCCGACCGCAATCGCGTCTCCGGCGGCGACGCGACTCGCCATCCCGAGCTCGCGATCGCGATGTGGGCGGTCCAGAATCTGTCGGCCGACGAGCGTCGAACGTCAGTGGTCTACACCTCGGGCGAACACTGCCCGATGTGCAGCGCCGCGCACGCGTGGGTGGGCCTGGGGCGCATCGTCTTCGCCAGCAGTTCCGCGCAACTCGCAGCCTGGCAGGCGGAGTGGAATCTCGCGGCGGGGCCGGTCGCTTCCTTGCCGATCAACGTCGTCGCTCCGACCGTCCCGACGTCGGGGCCCGACCCCGACCTCGCCGACGAGATCCGGGCGCTGCACGCGGCGGCGCTGGGGGTCTAGCGTCTCGAACTTACCGCGCGGCGTCGGCGATCGAGCGCGCCTCGGCCGCCCCGGCGTCGAGCGCCGTACACGTCAGCAGGATCCAGCGTCGCAGGCCCGCGGGCGTCCCGGACGCGAAACCCGTTGCGGCATCACGATATTCGATGACCTGCCGGAACCAGGTCACCTCCGGGACGCCGAGGTTGTGCGGGTCCAGCCCCGACGAGACGCATACCAGCCTCGACGCCGCCCGCGCGACCACACCGTTCGCCTCGGCGAAGGGCGCCAATGCCAGCAGCTCGCCGTGCACCACCGCCGC
The DNA here is from genome assembly GCF_012933505.1 of Gordonia asplenii. Taxonomy (GTDB): domain Bacteria; phylum Actinomycetota; class Actinomycetes; order Mycobacteriales; family Mycobacteriaceae; genus Gordonia; species Gordonia asplenii. Next base: position 61,322 of record NZ_JABBNB010000020.1, on the reverse strand, counting down.
GAGGACCGGCGCGGGCACCGACGTCGCGCCGGTGATCAACCGGCCGAGCAGTTCGAGACGTTCGGAAACGTCGACGTCGGCGCGCGGGCGCCCCAACTGATCGGCGTCGTCGACGAGGTCGGCCGCGGCCAGCATGTGCAGCCGAGCGAGTGCTTGCATCGGCGCACGCCGGAACACCGTCGTCAACGACTCCAGCGCGTCCCCGTCGAGTGCCTGCGCGACGCGCATCGCACCGGCGAGGATGGGATCGTCGAAGTCGCCGTCGCGGCGCAGTTCCACGCTGCCGCCGTCGATGGCCGCCGACGACCTGCCGCCGCGCCACGACGCCTCGGTGGACGTGTTGACCCAGCCGCGCAGGTTCACCGGATGACGGTGTACGGCGCTCAACGCGTCGCGGGCCTTGTCGGCGGCGTCGGCGACGCCGGGAAGTTCGGCGAGCGGGGCGAGGGGATCGTTCGACACAGTCGACCAGCCTAACGGGACTCGGCACGATGACCGTTCGGCGCACGGGGTCGACCGCTTGTCGTGCGGTCCACGCCATCCAGCCCCGCCGCCCGCACCAACCCCATGCGTCGGCATCGGCCAGTGACTACTCTCACAGTGTGCGCCATGTGTGGTGCGTGACTTCAGGTTGCCGCCGTGGCCCCATCAGCCCGTCGATTTGAAAGGCTCTCACCACTCATGTCTGCTTCACTCGAGGTCTACCCACCATCAGCGGAGTTCGTCGCGCAGGCCAACGCCAACGCCGCGCTGTATGACCGAGCCGATGCCGATCGACTGGAGTTCTGGGCCGAGCAGGCACGTCGACTGGATTGGGACACCGACTTCGAGCAGGTCCTCGACTGGTCCAACGCCCCCTTCGCGAACTGGTTCGTCGGTGGCAAACTCAACGTCTCGGTCAACTGCGTCGACCGCCACGTCGCGGCGGGCAAGGGTGACCGCGTCGCGATCCACTGGGTGGGCGAGCCCGGCGACTCCCGCGACATCACCTACAGCCAACTGCTCGCGGACGTCAGCCGCGCGGCCAACTACTTCACCGCGATCGGCCTGCAGGCGGGTGACCGCGTCGCCATCTACATGCCGATGGTCCCCGAGGCACTCATCTCGATGCTCGCCTGCGCACGCCTCGGGCTCACCCATTCGGTGGTGTTCGCCGGATTCTCGGCGTCGGCGCTGCGCTCCCGGGTCGACGACGCCGAAGCCAAACTGGTCATCACCACCGACGGCCAGTACCGTCGCGGCAAGCCGGCCGAGCTGAAGACCAACGTCGACGACGCGCTGGGCACCGGTGACGACGCCGCGAAATCGGTCGAGAAGGTCTTGGTGGTCCGCCGCACCAACCACGATCCGAAGCTTCCATGGGTGGAGGGTCGCGACGTCTGGTGGGACGACACCGTCGGCGAGTCGTCGGATCACCACGAACCGGACGCGTTCGACTCGAACCATCCCCTGTTCCTGCTGTACACGTCGGGCACCACCGGCAAGCCCAAGGGCATCGTGCACAGCTCGGGCGGCTACCTGACGCAGACCAGCTACACCTTCCACAACGTCTTCGACCACAAGGAAGGCCGCGACGTCTTCTGGTGCGGCGCGGACATCGGCTGGGTGACCGGCCACTCCTACATCGTCTACGGCCCGCTTTCCAACGGCGCCACCGAAGTGGTCTACGAGGGCACCCCCAACACGCCCAACGAGCACCGCCACTTCGAGGTGGTCGAGAAGTACGGCGTGACCATCTACTACATGGCTCCGACGCTGATCCGCACCTTCATGAAGTGGGGACGCGACATCCCCGACGCTCACGATCTGTCGTCGATCCGGCTGCTGGGATCGGTCGGCGAGCCGATCAACCCCGAAGCGTGGAAGTGGTACCGCGATGTCATCGGCGGCGGCAAAGCTCCGATCGTCGACACCTGGTGGCAGACCGAGACCGGCTCGATCATGATCTCCCCGCTGCCCGGCGTCACCGAGACCAAGCCCGGCGCCGCGATGAAGCCGCTGCCCGGCATCTCGGCGAACATCGTCGACGACAACGCCAACCCGGTAACCCACGGCGAGCAGGGCTACCTCGTCCTCGATCAGCCGTGGCCGTCGATGCTGCTGGGTATCTGGGGCGACGACGAGCGCTTCAAAGAGACCTACTGGTCACGCTTCGCCGATCAGGGCTGGTACTTCGCCGGCGACGGCGCCCGCTACGACGACGACGGCGCTCTGTGGGTGCTCGGCCGCGTCGACGACGTCATGAACGTCTCCGGCCACCGCATCTCGACCTCCGAGGTGGAGTCGGCTCTCGTCGGGCACTCCGGCGTCGCCGAAGCCGCAGTCATCGGCGCCGCCGACGAGACCACCGGTCAGGGGATCGTCGCATTCGTCATCCTGCGCGAAGGCGTCGAGAACACCGGCGACACGTTGATCGCGGAGCTGCGCGAGCAGGTGTCGGTGGAGATCTCCCCGATCGCCAAGCCGCGCGAGATCAACGTCGTGCCGGAGCTGCCGAAGACACGGTCGGGCAAGATCATGCGTCGCCTGCTCAAGGACGTCGCCGAGGGCCGCGAACTGGGCGACACGTCGACGCTGGTCGACCCGTCGGTCTTCGAAGCCATCCGCCGCAAACGCGCTTGAGCCGCTGCTGAACACCCGAGCGCGCCGCCCCCGGAGGAGACTCCTTCCCCGGGGGCGGCGTCGTGTCGCGCAGCCCTGACCCCACGACGTCGGTGCGGCATGGCAACATAAACGCCACTACCCGAACAACGGAGGATTCTGTGAGCCCCAGCAACTCGGCCGGTCCGGGCAACGACGGTCGCCAGTCCTATTCGGTTCCGTCGATCCCGCTGACCGACGCCAATGCGGGCGCCAACGGTGAGCCGACGATCGGCAACTTGGTCAAAGAAGCTACCGCTAGCGCGTCGACGCTGTTTCGGTCCGAGGTCGCGCTGGCCAAGGCCGAGATCGTCACCGAGGCCAAGAAGGCTGGCACCGGCACGGGTCTGCTGGTGGTCGCCGGCCTGATGCTGCTCTACTCGAGCTTCTTCTTTTTCTTCTTCCTCGCCGAGCTGCTGTCGGAGTGGCTGCCCCGCTGGGCGGCCTTCGGCATCGTGTTTCTGCTGCTTCTCCTCATCTCCGCGGCCGCGGGCTTCATCGGCTACGTCGTGTTCCGCAGGCTGCATCCGCCGCAGAAGACGATCGACTCGCTGACCGAGACACGCACGGTACTCACCAACACCTTCGCCGGCGGCGCGCCGGAGACCGCACACCCCGGCATCCCACCGGCGCGTGACCTCCAGCGCGACTGACGCACGTGCCGGAACCCGATCCCTCGACCGTACGGTTCGACGGGCCGTGGCATCACTTCGACGTCCGGGCCAACGGCGTCCGCTTCCATGCCGTGGAGATCGACGGCCGATGGCTCGCCGACCGGCCACTGGTCCTGCTGCTGCACGGGTTCGGGGAGTTCTGGTGGAGCTGGCGCCACCAGCTCGCGAGCCTCACCGAGGCCGGCTACCGTGCCGTCGCAGTCGATCTGCGGGGCTACGGTGACACCGACAAACCACCGCGCGGTTACGACGGCTGGACGCTCGCCGGTGATGCGAACGGACTGATCCGCTCGCTCGGGCACACCGAGGCGACGCTGATCGGTCACGCCGACGGCGGGCTGGTCTGCTGGGGCACGGCCATCCTTCACCCGCGCATGGTGACGCGCATCGGAGTGATCGCGTCACCGCATCCGCGCGCACTGCGACATTCCGCATTGTTCGACGCCGAGCAGCGCAACGCCTTTCTCGGCGGATTCCTGCACAATCAGTTGCCACGACTCGGCGAACGTCGCCTGACTCGCGGCGACGGCGCCTACATCGCCCAGTACTTCGACGAGCGGGCGTCGGAGCGCTGGAAGCACAGCGCGGAGTTCTCCGACGTCGTCGCGCGCAACCGATCGGCGGTACAGATCCCCGGCGTCGCCTATTGCAGTCTCGAATATCGACGCTGGGCATTCCGTTCCCAGTTCCGGCCCGACGGCTTCCGGTTCATGGAGTTGATGGACCAGCAACTGTCGATTCCGGTGCTGGCCCTGCGCGGCCGGGAGGATCCGTTCGTCATCGACTCACTGATGGCGGCCAGCCACAATTGGGCCTCCCGCCTGGACTACTGGCAGGTCGCCGGTGCCGGCCACTTCGCGCACCAAGAGCAACCGACCAAGGCGAACGAGCTGATCTTGAAGTGGCTGGCGAAGGAATAGGCGCGATCGAAAGCAAGGGGATGTCTGAGCGGGAAGTGGATCTACCTAAACGTATAAACCTGCAAAAGCAAGTCGAGCCAGCGAAGCTGGTAAATCTCACCAAGAAGGTCCAAGACGACAAGTCTCAGCATTCACCGGCTCGCGAACTATCGGTGGTTCCGCACGATGTCGCCATGCGTCCCCCCGAAACTCAACGTTCACACAATGACACGGCAGAACACGCCGTCGTGGTCGAGATCGATGGAGTTGATTCGCAGCCCCTCGGCGTTCGGCGGCGGCGCACCCAAGAGATGGCAGAACGACGTCAGTACGCCGAAGACATCTACCGTCGCAGAAACGCCATAGGCGAGCAGGCCAGGCGGTCGATTCCAGAGGCCGAGCGAAGAGTGTTGGATCAATATCGAATCCTTTACTACGCGAAGAACGGTCATCCCCGACCGAATTTCCGTGTCGAGCAGATTCGATATGGGCCACCTCCACTCGGCACGCTCGTGGCGGCAGCTGTGTCAATCGCTGCTGCACTGTGGATATGGACCACCTGCGACACGGGCTGGCTGATAGCTTTTCGCATAGTCGCAGCGCTCCCCTTAGCCGCGTTTGCAATCGCTCGCGTCATCCACGGTGCTTCGATCTACCGTGCACAGTTCTGCTATGCCAAGCTCCTTCGTAAGCACGGTGATCGAACGCCGACGGCGGTCCAGACTTGGCTTGACTTGGTCGAGTCAGAGCAGAGCGCCCGTTGACCGCCGGAACTGATCCAATTTAGGTGCAACGCCGTTTAGACGGGGGATGGACCTAACATCTGCGCGACCGCCCGCAACTCGACCAACCCGCTGCCCGAATGCCGAAACCCGACGCAGCTATCTCGCTCCCCGAGTGCCGAAGCGAGGCGCCGCTATCTCGCTCCCCGAGTGCCGAAGCGAGGAACGAGCTTCGGTGTAACGAGGGGGCCGGCGAGACAAAGAACCCAACCCAACCGAAACACTCATGACGTGGCGTCACTCCGATTTCGACTCGCTGCGCTCGCTCAATCAGCGAAAACCCGGACCGCAGGCTGAGCGAAGCGCAACCGCACACTAACCGCTCACGCACGCACCCGTGCTCATTTCGGTGTTCGATTCGCCGCCCTGGCTCACCGCACTCTGTACCTGCTTCGCCGTCAGCATGAAACCGGTCTCGTCGGCGGTGTTCTCCGCGGCGCCGAAGACCACTCCAAGCACCTCGCCGTCGGAGTTGATCATCGGTCCGCCGGAGTTTCCCTGCCTGATCGAGCCGCGCGCGGTGTACACCTCACGGGTCACCTTGCCGGTCTGGTAGATGTTGGGGCCCTCCAGGTTGATGGTGCCGCGGATGCGCAGCGGACTGGCCGTGAACGGTCCGTCTTCGGGGAAGCCGAGGGCGATGGCGTCGTCGCCCGACGCCGCCGGAGCGTCGGCGAATCGCATGGCCGGCGACGGCAGTCCGGGGACGTCGAGGACCGCGACGTCGGTGTTGGAATCGAAATAGACGACGCTCGCGGTTCGCCGCACATTGTTCGAATTGATCACCACGAGTTTGGTGGTGCCGGCCACCACGTGCGCGTTGGTCATCACACGTTCGGGCGAGATCACGAATCCGCTGCCCTCCAGCGATCGCTGACAGCTCGGCGCCTCACCGCGGATCTTCACGACGCTGCGTCGAGCCGTCGACACCGCGGGAAGGTTCGTCAACGCGGCGTCAGGCGGGTCGACCGACGCCACCGGTGCGCTGCCGAACGGACCGATGACCTGCGGAAGTCCGGAGCTCTCCAGCAGATTGGAGAACTCCGTGGGAACATTGCGAAGCCATTGCGGCGCAATGGCTTCCACGACGCCGAGGGTCTTCGAGTCGTCAACCGCGCCCGCCAACGACGGCGCCGCGGAATGACTGATCGGAATCGACAGCAACCACGCCGCGGCGAAGACAGCGATCGCCTGCAGCACCGCTCCGATGACACTGTCGATGAAGCGCAGCGCGGGCAGCCGCAGCGTCCCGCGCGCGGCGCGCCCGAGCACCATGCCCGCGACTTCGCCGACGACCACCAGCAGAAGCAGCATTCCGATGCCGACGGCGAGGCGCACCGAGGTGTCGTTGAAATGCGAAATGACGCGCGGCGCCAGGAGAATCCCCGCGACCGCGCCGAGTACCACGCCGAAGAACGCCAACGCCGACGCGACCGCACCCTGCCGGTAGCCCGACGCCGCGGCGATCAGCGCGACGACGATGATGACGATGTCGACCCAGGTGCCGCCGCTCATCGCGGACTGCCTTCGACGCCGGCCGACCGCTCGGCCGCGGCGATGGCGGCGTCGAGCTGGCGGACGTCGGAGTGATCCCACGGCACGTCCCACCCGGCGGCGTCGCTGATCGCAGCGATCAGCCCGCCGGTGAAACCCCAGACCAGCAGGCCGTCGACCATGAACGCGGGCCCCTTGTAGACGCTGCCGCCCAGCACTTTGCGCTGCACCTGAAACCGGCTGCGGGCGCTGAGCAGTTCGCGCAGGTTGACCCGCGCGACGTGCGCGGTCTCCGCCGGGTCGACGGCATGAACGTCCGACGGGTTGCGCCAGTACCCGATCACCGGCACCACGTCGAAGCCCGACGGCGGCACCGGGAAACTCGGCAGCGTCGCCAGAACGTCGACGCCGGCGGGGTCGAGGGCGGTCTCCTCGGTGGCCTCGCGCAGTGCGGTGTCGACGGGGAAACTCTCCCCGACGTCGTGTGCGCCACCGGGAAACGCCACCTGGCCGCTGTGCTGGCGCAGCGTGCTCGCACGCTGCAGCAGCAGCACCTCGACGTCGGCCGGCAAGCCGCCGGGATAGTCGGGGTCGGCGTCCCAGCTGCCCGCGAACAGCACCAGCACGGCGGCCGTGCGGCGTTTCGTGCCCGACATCAGCATCGCGGCGATCCGCGTGCGATCACCGCCACGGTTGTTGACACTGTCACTGACCGCGGTCACGTTGCCGGTCAGCGCGCGCAGCCATGGCGGAATGGCGGCGTCGTCGACGAGGGCGCCGGGCACCACCTCGGACGTTTCGGGTCGCGGTGTCATGTGCGCACTCCCAGATTGGTTTCGACGGCCGCCGCGATGGCGTCGGTGTTCTCGAACACCTGCGGCAGCACCTTCGCGACGGTTCCGTCGGGGCGGACGAGGATCGTGGACGGGAACACCTTCGGCGCCGACAGCGCCGCGGCGATCCGCGCGTCGGTGTCGAGGACGGTCGGCAGTGTCACACCGATCTCGGTGAGGAACTTCAGCACGAGGAACGGATTTTTCGCGCCGTCGACCGCGTGCACGGTCAGCACGGTGACCGAGTCACCGGCGCGTTTGGCGTAGTCCTGCAGGACCGGCAACTCCCGACGACACGGCAGGCACCATACCGCCCACATGTTGATCAGCAGGGGCTTGCCCGCGGTGCCCGCGCCGACGTCGTACGCAGCGCCGGTCGCCAGACAGGGCGCCGACACCCCGCGCAGCACCGACGACACCCCTTGCGCCAGACCCGATGTCGGGCAGTCGGCCACCTTCGCCTGCGCGCGAGCCTGCGCCAGCTGACTCGCCGGGACGGGCGCGTCGGTGACGTTGGCGACCGACGGATCGGGGGCCACCTGCTCCGACGTCGCGTCTTGCGAGCGCGGCCAGATCGCCACGACCAGCGCGATCACTGCGACGACGAACACCAGCGTCCACCGCAGCGCGGGCGCCGACCACCAGTTGTGCGTGGGTTCGCTCACTCGGCGGGAACTCCCGCCAGCTCGAGGAGGTGTTCGGTCTCCGGGCCTTTGACGAGTTTCGCCGCAGCCAGTTTGTCCATGGGGCCCTCCCCCACCGACGGGCAGTCCTTCGCGAGAATGCAGACCCCGCACGCCGGTTTGCGCGCATGACACACCCGTCTGCCGTGGAAGATGATGCGGTGGCTGGCGTTGGTCCACTCTTTGCGTTCGAGGAGCTCGCCGACGGCGCGTTCCACCTTGACCGGGTCGGTTTCCTCGGTCCAGCCCCAGCGTCGGACCAGACGCCCGAAATGCGTGTCCACGGTCAGCCCGGGGACGCCGAAAGCGTTGCCCAGCACCACATTCGCGGTCTTGCGGCCGAAGCCGGGCAGGGTCACCAGTTCCTTGAGGGTGCCCGGCACCTGTCCGTCGAATCGTTCGACGAGCGATTGGCCGAGCCCCATGATCGACGACGTCTTGTTGCGGTAGAAGCCGGTCGGGCGGATCATCTCTTCGAGTTCGGCCCGGTTTGCTCCGGCGTAGTCGGCGGCGGTGGGATATTTGGCGAACAACGCCGGGGTCACCTGGTTGACGCGGACGTCGGTGCACTGTGCCGACAGAATGGTCGCGACCGACAGGTCCAGCGGCGTCGTGAAGTCGAGCTCGCAGTACACGTGCGGAAACGCGACCTGCAGCGACCGATCCATTCGGCGCGCCCGACGGACCAGTCCGAGGCGAGTCTCGTCGGCACGTGAGCGACGAACGATACCGGCATCGCCGCTGGTTTTTGCTGCTGATCGGCTCGGACTCACTCATCCAGAGTACTGACGCGGTTGCCCGCCTCCAGTGCAAGGCCGAATTCCCAGCAAACTGGCAAAAACCACCGCCACAGCTTGGTAACAATGCAGTGACGACGCACGCGCCAGGTAGGCATCGGCGCTGCGAGTTGTGTTTACTGATCCACATGCAAGGTCTCGCCGCGTTGCTCTTCCCCGCCATGTTGATGCTCTTCGCGTTGGGCATGGAGAAGGTGCAGACGCGCATCGAGCGGTCGACCGAAACGGTGTCCGGCGATCAAGTCGAGGAAATCCTCCAGGCCGCCCAGTCCCAGGCTTCGCCCCTCGACGACGTGTCACCCACGCTCGACGAACTGCGCAGTCGCCGCGCCGGCTGACTTCAACCGCCCGTCACATCCGACACATATCTGCGACACGTTCGGGCATGATAGCCACGTAGTGACCAATTCAACACTTATGCTTGGACGAGAGTACCCTTGCACGGTGTTGAGCTCGCCGACCATTTCAGGCCGGACGAGTGCGCCAAACTCAGAAAGGTTCCAGGTGGAGGAAGTACTAGCGCGGGCCGGCATTTTTCAAGGTGTCGAAACCACAGCGGTTGCAGCGCTTACCAAGCAACTCACGCCGGTAGATTTCCCCCGCGGCCACGTGATCTTCCACGAAGGCGAGCCCGGTGACCGGCTGTACATCATTCTTTCCGGCAAGGTGAAGGTCGGTCGACGCTCGCCCGACGGCCGCGAGAACCTGCTGACGATCATGGGACCGTCGGACATGTTCGGTGAACTGTCCATCTTCGACCCGGGTCCGCGCACATCGTCGGCGACGACGGTCACCGAGGTGCAGACCGTCTCGATGGACCGCGATGCGCTCAAGGAGTGGATCAAGGAGCGCCCGGAGATCGCCGAGCAGTTGCTGCGCGTGCTGGCTCGCCGCCTGCGCCGCACCAACAACAACCTCGCCGACCTGATCTTCACCGACGTCCCCGGCCGTGTCGCCAAGCAGCTGCTGCAACTCGCTCAGCGCTTCGGCACCCAGGAGGCTGGTGCGCTACGCGTCACCCACGACCTCACCCAGGAAGAAATCGCCCAGCTCGTCGGCGCTTCCCGGGAGACCGTGAACAAGGCCCTCGCCGACTTCGCTCAGCGCGGCTGGATCCGGCTGGAGGGCAAGAGCGTCCTCATCGCCGATTCCGAGCGTCTGGCGCGCCGCGCCCGCTAGTTCCCAACACTCAGGCCCCGACGTCACCGACGTCGGGGCCTGAGTTCTTCGCGATCCGCCCCGACACAACGCCAAACCCTCCCGGACAACAACGCAACCCGCCCGAACCGCCCCGCAATCCCTCCGCTCGCCGACCGGCGGCCGCGCCCCCGCCGCAAGCCGTCCCCGCTCGCCGCAACCCCTCCGCTCGCCGAACATTCGCCGCGCGCCACCGGCCCCCCGCTCGCCGCGCCCCCTCTACTCGCCACTCCCCCCGCTCGCCCCTCCCCCTCCGCTCGCCGAGTGCCGAAGCGAGCTCGCGAGCTTCGGTGTATCGAGGCGTCGCAAGCCGACGACGCAACGCAACCACCACACCCCAGCACCAAGCCGCCCCTCCCGCACAACGCAACCCGACCCGAACCGCGCTGAACCCCGACCCCGACGCCCGTTACTCGCTACGCAGGTACTCCAGTTGCGCCTTGACCGACATCCGTGCGGCGGGCCAGACCTTCTTGTCGACGTCGGCGTACACCTTGCGGACGATCTTCATCGGCTTGGCCTTTCCGGCGCTGACCCCCAATTCGGTGAGGGCGGCGCGAATCTGATCGATCCGTTCCTCGCGGTGCGCCTTGTAATACCGCGCCACCGGAATCAGCTCGGGATGGTCGGGGCCGTGGCCGGGCAGCAGAGTGCACCCCTCGCCTTCGACGATGAGCCGGTTGAGTGAGTTCAGATAGTCCCGCAGCCCGCCGTCGCGCGGATCCAAAACCGTTGTGCCGCTTCCCAGAATGGTGTCGCCGGTCAGCATCGCGCGTCGGCCGTCGTGCTCGACGAGAAAGCTCACCGAGTCACCGGAATGCCCCGGTGTGAACAGAACGGTGACCTTCAGCCCGGCCGCCTCGATGACCTCGCGGTCGGCCAGCGGCGCCGCCCCACGGCAGTGTTCGTCGAGCCGGGCGCGCACCGGGGCGCCGGTCAGTTTGCGGATCCGCTTGATGGCGCCGGTGTGGTCGAAATGGCGATGGGTGATCAGCGTCAGGACCACGTTGCCTTGCGCCACGACGTTCTCCACATGGCTGCGATGTTTGGGCGGACCGGGATCGACGACGATGCAGTCCCGGTGGCCCGGCGCGCGCAGGATCCACGTGTTGGTGCCGTCGAGTTCCATCACGCCGGGATTGCGACACAGCAGGACCGACGCGAACGGTGTCACTTCGCGCGGTGTCTCGTAGGCGGGATGGACTAACGGCGCAGCGTCGCCGGCGGGGCTCTCCATGGTGAGAGCCTACTCACGCCGACGACGCTGTTCAGTGCGGGATCAGTCGCCGGTGACCTTGTCCACCACCTCGTTCGCCTTGTCCTTGATCGTCTCGGCGGTCTTCTTCACCGCCGACGACGCCTGATCGGCCTTACCCTCGTTGCGCAGGTCGTCGTCGCCGACAGCCGACCCGGTCGCCTCCTTCGCGCGGCACTTCAGTTCCTCCGCCTTGTTGCCCACTTTGTCGCCGATTCCCATGATGCTCTCCTCGTATGCTCGGATTCGATTGCCGCACAGACGTGTTCACCTTCTGCATCCGGTGAGGGAACCCACCGGAAAGATCAGAACGCAAGCACCGGCCAGACACGTCGGGAAGCTGAACAGCCGTCCGTCGCCGATCGCGATCCACCCGACGACACTCAATGACAGTGTCACCGCCGCTCCCGTCAGTCCGCCGGCGCGGTGCCGCCGCGCGATAGGCGCTGGGCCACAGGATCTTTCACCGCAACGCCCACTGATACGGTAAGCCGCTCGGCATCGGTGGGTCTTCACCCGCAGGGGTGTGGCACCGTCGGCTTAGAATCTTTATATGGGCATCCGCGTCGCTCTGGTCGACGATTATGAAGTCGTAGTGCAGGGTCTGGCGTCGATGCTGCGGTCGTATCACGAAGAGATCGAGATCGTCGAACTCAACGCGAACACATTGGTGGGCAAACGCGTCGACATCGCTCTGTACGATTCGTTCGCCAACCCGCAGGGCGACAAAGACGAAGTCCGATGGCTGGCCGCCAATCCCCTCATCGACAAAGTCGTCGTCTATTCGTGGAACGTCGAGCCGGACATGATCAACGCGGCGATCGCGAACGGCGCGCACGGTTATGTCGCGAAGGGACTTCCGGCATCGGCCCTGGTGAGCGCACTCTTGTCGGTACATCGCGGTGACTCGACGACGCACCTCGACGACACCCACGCCAAAGTCGTCTCAGGTGACTGGCCGGGACGCGAGGAGGGGCTCACTCAACGCGAGTCGGAAGTTCTCGCCCTCATCACGCAGGGCCTCAGCAATGTGGAGGTCGCCGACCGGGCCGGAGTATCGATCAACTCGGTCAAGACCTACATCCGCAGTTGCTACCGCCGGATCGGGGTCACCACCCGTGCCCAGGCCGTTGCCTGGGGCGCCTCACATGGCTTTCTGCCCGACCGTATCCGGATCTCCCGCGACGGCATCGACGACCCGACCGTCGGCTGACGACGCTCGACGCCGCGGCGTGATCCGCGCGATCGCCACCCCGGCGAGGCACAGGACGCCGCCGATCAGCCCTGCGGCGCTGGGCACTTCGCCCAGGAACACCCACGACTGCGCGATCGACAGCGCCGGGACGGCGTAGCTCGACGAGATCGTCAGACTCGCGGGCATATGCGCGAGCGCGTACGCCCACAGCAGGAAACCTGCCGCCGTGGGAGCGAGCCCCAGGTACACCACGCCGACGGTGCTCGACGCCGGGGAAGCCGACAGTTCGACGATGAGCCGGGGCACGTACGGCGCGAGCACGAGCGCGCCGACAAAACACCCCAGGGCGGTCGCCGTCAGCGGGTCAGTCTGCCGTAGAACCACCTTCTGCGCGACGACGCTGATGCCGTACATCAGCGCGGCCGCGATGGCCAGTGCGATCCCGATGCGATCGTGACGCCCCGGACCAGACAGCGCGATGACCGCGGCGCCTGCGAAACTCACCGCGATACCGACCATCAGCAGCGGCGGAAACCCTTCGCGCAGAACGACTCCCGCGAGCACCGCGACGACGATCGGCGCGATGTTGACCAGCAGCGCGGTGGTCCCGGCGTCGAGGTGCTGTTCGGCCGCGTTGACCAGCACGGTGTACAGCGCGAACCACAGCGCACCGTAAGCGATGACGAGCGCGAGCGTCGTGCCCCGTGGAACCGTCGCGAGCAGCCGACCGCGGAACCGCCACGTCCACCAGCCGATCAGGACGATGCTCGCCGCCACCAGCCGCCCCTCCGCCATCGCCGCAGGCGACACATGCTCGCCGACCGACCGGATCACCACGAACGACGACGACCACATGAGCATGACCGCGACCAGTGCGACGGCAGGCAACCGGGACGCGGGCAACCGGGAAGAAGTAGTCATGCCACCACTGTCCAACCAACGACAGATCAGCACAAGCGACTATTTCTGATCTATTATTCAGTTCTACTGAACAGTTGGAGGCATGATGATCGACACCCATCGCCTGATGATCTTCCGGTCCGTCGTGGCGACCGGGTCGGTGAGTGGCGCGGCGTCGACCCTCGGTTACACGTCGTCGGCCGTATCGCAGCATGTCAGCGCCCTACAGCGGGAGACGGGGCTGTCGCTGGTGGAGAAGTCCGGCCGCGGAATCGTGCCCACTCCGGCTGGGCGGGTGCTCGCCGACGCCGCCACCAAACTCATGCAGCAGGTGGACGAATTGACCGCCACCGTGGAGGATCTGCGCGCAGGCACCACCGACCGCGTCGTGCTCAGCGGATTCTCGTCGGCCGTGACGGCCTGGATGCCCGACGTCGTGGCCGCTCTTACCACCGAGTTTCCGGCCACCCGGGTGATGGTGCGGATCGAAGAGGACATCGACGCCGTGCGCGACACCCGCCCCGACGTCGCCATCGTCGTCGGGCTCGACCGCCCCGCGACGGTCGCCGGCTACTGCATCCACGAACTGCTGACCGAGCCGTACGTCGCGGTGTTGAACACCAATCACGAACTGGCCGGGCGGCTATCGATCGACATGGTCGAGCTCGCCGCGCACCGCTGGATCGACAGCGACACGTACGAGGGCCCCTGCCGACAGAATATGCTGAACGCTTGCGCCGCAGCAGGATTCACGCCGACGTTCATCGTCGAGACGAGCGACTACCCGGCGGCGCTGCGATTCGTCGCACGCGACGTCGGGCTGACGGTGATCCCGCGGCTCGGCGCCGCCGACCTTCCGGCCGGCACCGTCGCGGTACCGCTGGCCAATCCGACGCCGCAGCGCTCGATCTTCTTGTACGTCAAGGACTCTCGTGCGAACGATCCGGCGATCACCCGCACGGGAGAACTACTGTCGGAGCTCGCCGGTCAGCCCCGCGGCCCCGGGTCCACCACGTCGCCGTCGACCCGATTGACCTGATTCTGGACCGACCGCAACATCTGCACGCCCTGCGTGACGATGCCGGTGAGGATCTCGTTGACGCCCTCCGCGCCGTTGAACACGGTGAGGTTCGACGACCCGAGCCCCTTCGCCGCTTCGCCGACCAACCGCGGCAACTGCTCGATCAACTGCTGATCGAGAGCGATCCGATTGTTCTGAGCCATTGCGGCCGACTGGATTTCGACGGCCTTGGCCTCGGCCGTCGCGGTGATCTCCCGACGCCGCGCCTCCGCCTCGGCCGGCTTGATGACCTCGGAAAGCAGTTGCTGCTCACGCAGTTCGGCCTGCGCCTCGGCCAGCCGCGACTGCTCGCGCGCGATCTCCTGGTTCACCCGCGCCTCGGCGAGCGGACCCGCCTGCGCCGCTTCGGCATTCGCCTTGTCGGTCTCGGCCTTGATGCCCGCGCGTTTGATGGCGGTCTCGCGCTCGTAGTCGGCCTGGTTGCGCAGCGACTCCTGCTGAGCCTTAGCCGCTTGCTGGTCGGCTTCGGCGCGGGCGACGGCGGCCTCCCGCTGCACCTTCGCAATGTTGGGCGCCGCAAGGGCGTTGATGTATCCAGACTCCATGTCGTCGATCGACTGAATCTGGAACGAGTCGACGACGAGTCCGATCGATCCCATCTCCCGCTTCGACGCCTCGACCACCTGGCGAGCCAGCGTATCGCGCTCACGGATGATCTGCTCCACCGTCATCGACCCGACGATCGATCGCAGATGACCCGAAAAGACCTGCCCGGTAAGCTGATTCATCTCCGCCTCCTGCTCTGAGATGAATCGTTGACCGGCGTTGACGATGGAGGCGATGTCGCCGCCGACCTTGTGCGCGATCACCGCACGCACATTGAGCTGAATACCCTGCGTAGTGACGCAGACCTCCCGAATCTGGGCCTCGTGCAGCGCCATCGACAGATAGCGCACCTTACGCAGAACCGGCATCACCCACTTGCCGTGTCCGACGATGACGACGAACGGCGCACCGTCGACCGCCGCCTTCTTGCCCGAGATGATCATCGCCTCATCGGGTTCGGGAACGTGATAACCGAACATCGAAACTCCTTCGCTTGCAACGAAAAACGGACACCTGCTGCGGGCTGGTCACCAGCCCGGGACACTCCACCGCTCGACGTCGACGACCCGCCCCGGCCGTACCCCGACGACGAGCACCGACTCTCCCTCGGCCAACGGATACGGGCACCGCGCGAGAAACCGCTCACTGCCGCCCGCGATCAGCAATTCCACCTCGCCGATCTGCTCACCCCCGCCGATCGAGACGGTGACATCCCCGGTCGCACCGATCAACGACGTCACCGCCTGACCCCAATCTTCTTGCACCGCAACGTCGTTGCGCTACCCAACCTCCACGATGAGCTCAACCTCGACCGGCGCGCCGAGGGGCAATTCGTTGACCCCGACCGCCGAGCGGGCATGCTTGCCCGCATCGCCGAAGATCTCGCCGATCACGTCCGACGCCCCGTTGATCACGCCGGGCTGACCGGAGAATCCCTGCGCCGACGCCACGAAGCCGACTACTTTCACCACGCGCACGATCGAATCGATGCCGACCAGCGAGTCGACCGCGGCCAATGCGTTGAGCGCGCACTGCCGGGCCGCCTCGGCGGCTTTCGGCGGCTTCACGACGCCTTCGGCGCCGTCGGCGACTTTTCCGTGCGCGATCAGCTCGCCGTCGCGCATCGGCAGCTGCCCGGCGGTGTAGACGAGATTTCCGGTTTGCACCGCGGGAACATAACTCGCCAGCGGCGGAACCACGGCGGGCAATTCGATACCCAGTTCAGCGAGACGCTGCGACCACTGCCCCACCGCGATCAGCCTTTCGGACGCTTGAGGTAGGCGACATGCTGTTCGCCGGTCGGCCCGGGAAGCACGCTGACGAGCTCCCAACCGTCGGCTCCCCAGGTGTCGAGGATCTGCTTTGTGGCGTGGGTGAGCAGGGGAACGGTCGCGTACTCCCACGCGCTTACGTGAGGAATCGCTGATGGTGTTGTCATGGACTCCAGCGTATCGGTACGGCCCCTATATATAGGGTTGACCCGTGGTCAACGATGATGCTGCAGGCGCAAAGTCCGCCGAGCAAACGACAACACAGCAAAATGCCTGGCCGCCGGCGGCTGCACGCGCAAAGCTGCACTTCGTATCGGGCAAGGGCGGCACCGGCAAGACGACCGTCGCCGCGGCGATCGCGCTGGCGCTCGCGTCGTCGGGTAAGAAGGTGTTGCTCGTCGAATGTGAGGGGCGCCAGGGCATCGCACAACTCTTCGACACCGCTCCGCTCCCGCCGATCGACCAGAAGGTCGCCACCGCCGAGGGCGGCGGTGAGGTGTGGGCACTGGCGATCGACATCGAGTTCGCCCTGCTGGAATACCTCGACATGTTCTACAACCTCGGCTTCGCCGGCCGGGCGATGCGCAAGATCGGCGCCATCGACTTCGTCACGACGGTCGCTCCGGGGCTGCGCGACGTGATCATCACCGGCAAGATCAAAGAACGCATCATCGCCACCGACGGCACCTCCCGCAAGCCGGGCAGACTGATCTACGACGCCGTGGTGGTCGATTCTCCGCCGACCGGGCGCATCGGCAACTTCCTCGACGTCACCGCGGCGATGGCCGAGCTCACCAAGACCGGCCCGATCCGCAATCAGAGCGACGGCGTGGTGCGGCTGCTGCATTCGGAGGACACCGTCGTACACCTCGTCACGCTGCTCGAAGCGATGCCGATCCAGGAAACCGTCGAGGCGGTCGCCGAGCTGCGCGGCAAGGAGCTGCGCCTGGGATCGCTGATCATCAACCGGGTCGCGCCGACGCATCTGCCCGCCGCGGACGTCGACGACATCGCCGCGGGCACCATCGACGCCGTGCGTATCAAGGAGAACCTGGCAGCGGCCGGGCTGAGCTTGTCCGACGCCGATCTGGCCGGACTGCTCACCGAGACCATCGAGCATGCGACGCGGCTGCAGGCCCAACAGGTCGCGCGGGCGCAGCTCGACGAGGTCGAGGTGCCGACCCTGGAGCTGCCGAACCTCGAAGAAGGCGACCTGGGTTCCATCTACGAACTCGCAACGACGTTGCGGAAGGCTGGTGTGTGATGCCCCTCGAGCTGAAAATGGCGTCGATCCTCATGTCGCCGGAGACCCGCGTGGTGATCTGCTGCGGCGCGGGCGGCGTCGGTAAGACGACGACGGCCGCCGCGATGGCGCTCTACGCCGCCGAACGCGGCCGCAAGGTCGCCGTGCTGACCATCGACCCCGCACGCCGACTCGCCCAGTCGCTGGGCATGTCGTCGCTGACCAACGAACCGCAGCCGGTGAAGCTCGACGGCGACGGTGCGGGCAGCCTCGACGCGATGATGCTCGACATGCGCCGCACCTTCGACGACATGGTCCTCGAATACTCCACGCCCGAGCGTGCCGCCGTCATCATGGAGAACAGCTTCTATCAGACCGTGGCGTCGTCGTTCTCCGGCACGCAGGAGTACATGGCGATGGAGAAGCTCGGCAAACTGCTCGAAGAGAACCGCTGGGATCTCATCGTCGTCGACACCCCGCCGTCGCGCAACGCGTTGGACTTCCTCGACGCCCCCGCGCGTCTCGGCTCCTTCCTGTCCGGGCGTCTGATGAAGATGCTGGTCGGCGGCGGACGCGGGGTAGGCCGGGTGCTCACCGGTGCGATGAGTATCGCGATGCGCGGCATCTCGACGATCATCGGCGGCGACACACTGCGCGACGTCGCGATGTTCGTCCAGTCGCTGGACTCGATGTTCGGCGGATTCTCCGATCGCGCGGCGAAGACCTATGCGCTGCTCAAACAGCCGGGGACGCAATTCACCGTCGTCGCGGCGGCCGAACCCGATGCCCTGCGCGAGGCCGCGTTCTTCGTCGACCGACTCTCCAGCGAGAACATGCCGCTGTCGGGGCTGATCCTCAACCGCACGCACCCCTCGCTCACACCGATCAGCGACGCCGCCGCGGCGTCGGCGTTGGAGACGGTCACCGACGATCTCACCCGCGGAACCCTGCAGATCCATCTGGACCGCTCGGCCGTAGGCAAGCGCGAACTCCATGTGCTGCAACGGTTCACCGCGGCACATCCGGCGGTCCCGATAGTCGGGGTGCCCGCACTGCCCTTCGAGGTCGCCGACCAGGAGGCCCTGCGCGCGGTGGCGCAGCAGATCACCAGCCGGGGATAACGGGCGGCCTCACTCCCCGAGTGCTGCCGCCCGCCTCGGCTCTGTGAGCCTGGATCCACCGACGGCGGGCCCCTCCGCTGGTTGAGCGCCCGGCACCCACTCCGCTCCCCGAGTGCCGAAGCGAGGAACGAGCCCCACCCCGCTCCCCGAGTGCCGAAGCGAGGAACGAGCTTCGGTGTAACCGCCGTGCTGAGTGACCGCGAGGAACGAGCGGTTGTAACGAAGTGAGGGGCCGGCGACCCGACCTACCCAACCCAACAACCCGCCCCACCCCGCTCCCCGAGTGCCGAAGCGAGCTCGCGAGCTTCGGTGTAACCGCTGTGCTGAGTGACCGCGAGGAACGAGCCCACCCCGCTCCCCGAGTGCCGCAGCGAGCTCGCGAGCTTCGGTGTAACGAGGGGCCGGCGACCCGACCTACCCAACCCAACCCAACAACCCACCCCCGGAACCGAAAACGCCGCTGAGAGAACCCTCAGCGGCGTTTTCAGTTTCACGGACTCGCATCAACGTCGGGCGGAGCGTCGCACTCTGGCACGAGGAGAAGTGGCGAAGAGCACGCGCCCGCCGACTTGCGAGCACATCGAGCCGGTCTTAAACAGCGTGCGGACGTGTCCTGCGCTTCTGCGCTTCGAAGAATGACGACCAAGAGGTGACTTCGGGATGCTGGCGGAGCAGTGCGCGACGTTGGCGTTCGGTCATTCCTCCCCAGACTCCGAATTCGACGCGGTTGTCGAGGGCGTCGGCCCCGCATTCGAGTTGAACCGGGCAGTGCCGGCAGATGGTGGCGGCTTTGCGCTGGGCTGCTCCGCGGACGAACAGTTGGTCCGGGTCCGCCCCCCTGCATTTGGCTTGGGAAACCCACGCAAGCCGAGCCTCTGTTTCTCCGGTCGTCACTGTCGCTGGCGTCATCCCTAAGACCCCTGTCTCTAAGTTGTCCACACACTCACATCACGCTTTTCGAGTGTTATGTGAGTCACACTCTGCAGACAATCTAGGTATGGATCACTCTTTTTTGCAAGCCCTGGCGCCAAGAAAGTGGCACGAGCGTGCGAACTTCTGCAAACAGTGCAGGCCAGCGCAGTTTTCCCGGCGTCGAACCGCCGGGCTCGACCGATTCGCTGGCGGTGGCACGTAGTCTGTAGGACGTGTCGTTGTTGCTGAAGAAGCTCGCCCCCCTCACCGGATGCGCGCTGTTGGCCGGTGTGCTGGTCGCGGGCCTGCTGTTTCCGGTCGCCAGCGGGCTCGGGGTCGCGTCGAATCGCGCGGCCAGCGCGGTGGAGAACGTGTCGTCGGAGTTGCTGAACGGCACCGTCCCCGAGGTCACGACGATGACCGATGCCGCGGGTAAGCCGATTGCACTGCTCTACGACCAGTTCCGGTTACCGGTCGGCTACAACGACATCGCGCCGGACATGGTCCGCGCGATCATCTCGATCGAGGACCGTCGCTTCCTCGAACACGACGGCGTCGACTGGAAGGGCACGATCCGCGCGGCGCTGAAGAACTCCTCGTCGGGCGAGGTGCAGCAGGGTGCGTCGACGCTCGATCAGCAGTACATCAAGAACTATCAGCTGCTCGTCCTCGCCCGGACCGAGGCGGACAAGAACGCGGCGATCGAGACCACACCGGCCCGCAAGCTGCGCGAGGTCCGGATGGCGTTGACGCTGGAGCAAACGCTCACCGACCAGGCCAAGCGCGATCGCGGCCTGTCCGACGCCGCGGCCAAGCAGGAGGCCAAGAAGCAGATCGTCACGCGGTATCTGAATGTCGTTCCGTTCGGCAACAACGCTTACGGCATCGAAGCCGCCGCTCAAACCTATTTCGGCATCGCGGCCAAGGACCTCAAGGTCCAGCAGGCCGCGATGCTGGCCGGCATGGTTCAGTCGAGTTCTGCGCTGAACCCCTACACCAACCCGCAGGCCACGCTGACTCGTCGAAACACGGTGCTCGACACCATGATCGACAATTTCCCGGCTCGCCGTGATGAGCTGCTCGCGGCCAAGCAGACGCCGCTCGGCGTGGTGCCGTCGCCGCAGATCCCCAAGCAGGGCTGCATCGCGGCGGAGAACAACGGCTTCTTCTGCGACTACGCGCTGCAGTTCCTGGCGGAGAACGGTTTGTCTCGCAACTCGGTGCTGCGTGGCGGGTACCTCATCCGGACCACCCTCGATCCCGAGGTACAGCGTTCGACGGTCCGCTCACTGCAGAACAATGCTTCTCCGCAGGCCGACGGCGTCGCGGAAGTCATGAGTGTCGTGCGGCCCGGCAAGCAGTCGCATGACGTGCTCGCGATGGGATCGAGCCGCAACTACGGTCTGAGCATCAAGGCCGGGCAGACCATGCAACCGCAGCCGTTCTCGATGGTCGGCGACGGCGCGGGCTCGGTCTTCAAGGTCTTCACCGTGGCCGCGGCGATGGAGAAGGGGCTCGGGTCGGCGTCGTCGATCCCGGTGCCGTCGACCGTCGCGGTCCTCGGCATGGGTAACAGCGGCGGGGCCAACGGATGCCCCGCGAATTACTACTGCGTCAAGAACGACGGCAAGTATCCGGCGATGATGTCGATCAGCCAGGCGCTGGCACAGTCGCCCAACACCGCGTTCGTCAAACTGCTGCAGCAGGTCGGCGTGAAGTCGGCGGTCGACATGGCGGTGCGGCTGGGTATGCGGTCCTACAACACGCCCGGGACGTCGGGCTTCGGCGACAAGAGCGTCGCCCAGTACGTGAAGGACGGCAATCTCGGTTCGTTCACCCTGGGTCCGGTGCCCATCAATGCGCTGGAGCTGTCGAATGTCGCCGCGACGCTGTCGTCGGGCGGCACGTGGTGCCCGCCCAACCCGATCGCGTCGATCAGCAAGCCCAAACGCGACCGCTACGGCAATGCCGTGATGGGACCCGACAATCGGCCCGCGCTGGCCACCGTGCCGTTCAACGCGCCCAAGTGCGAACAGGTCGTCGAGACCGGGCTGGCCAACACGCTGGCCAACGCGATGAGCTTCGACGACCGCGGCGGCGGCACGTCGGCTGCGGCGGCCGGGGCCACCGGCTGGGGCCTTCCGGTGTCGGCGAAGACCGGCACCACCGAGGCTCACCGATCGGCGGCATTCCTCGGTTTCACCAACAACCTGGCCGCGGCCACCTACGCCTACAACGACGGCCCCAACCCGTCCGGCATCTGCAGCGGACCGCTGCGCCAGTGCTACGACGGCAACCTGTATGGCGGTATGGAGCCCGCCCGCACCTGGTACGGCGCGATGCTGCCGGTCGCCAACAAGTTCGGCCCCACGTCGCTGCCGCCGAACGACCCTCGATTCGTCTCGGGCAGCGATAGCGGCCGCATCCCGGCGGTGACGGGTCTGACGGCGAGCCAGGCGACGTCGAGGCTGCAGGAGGCGGGTTTCAAGGTCACCCAGCTCGACGTCGACAGCGGTCAGACACAGGGCACCGTCGTGTTCACCGCGCCGTCGGATTCGGCGATGCCCGGCTCGACGATCACGATCTACGTCAGCAACGGGCGTCGAGCCGCGGGCAGCAGCGGCCCCACTCAGACAACCGTGCAGGTTCCCGGCGTCGGGCCGGTGGTGATCCAGATCCCGGGGTAGCACCGAGGATCGCTGCGTATCCTGTAACAATGCGTTCGGATGCTTTTGGGAAACTGCTCGCCTCCACGTCGACCGGCGCCCGCGTGACAGTGGGCGCCGCTGGGCTCGCAACTGCCGGCCTGGTCTATTCGACGGTGATCGAGCGCAACGCATTTGCGTTGCGGCACAACACTCTTGCAGTGTTGGAGCCCGGTGCTGCGCCGCTGCGGGTACTGCATCTGTCGGATCTGCACATGCTGCCGCGGCAGCATCTGAAGCAGGCGTGGGTGTCCGAACTCGAGGCACTCGAGCCCGACCTCGTCGTCAACACGGGCGACAACCTCTCCCACCCGGCAGCTGTGCCGTCGGTCATCCAGGCACTCGGCGGCCTGCTCTCGCGGCCGGGATTGTTCGTCTTCGGGTCGAACGACTATTTCGCTCCCAAACCGAAGAACCCGCTGAAGTACTTCAAGACCGACCACAAGCGCGTGCACGGCGACCCGTTGCCCTGGCAGGATCTGCGCGCGGCGTTCACCGAACGCGGCTGGCTCGACGCCACGCACACCATCCGTGAGCTGGAGGTCAACGGAGTGCGGATCGCCGCCGCCGGCGTCGACGATCCGCACATCAAACGCGATCGCTACGACACCGTCGCTGGTCGGCCGAATCCCTTGGCACACCTACGACTCGGGCTCACGCACTCGCCGGAACCCCGGATTCTGGACAGGTTCGCCGCCGACGGCTACGACCTGGTGATGGCCGGCCACACCCATGGCGGCCAGCTCTGCCTGCCGTTCTACGGTGCGCTGGTCACCAACTGCGAGATCGATCGGTCCCGGGTCAAGGGCGTGTCCAATTGGGGCTCGACGATGAAGCTGCACGTCAGCGCGGGCCTCGGAACGTCGCCGTATGCGCCCGCACGATTCTGCTGCCGCCCGGAGGCCACCCTGCTGACGCTCACTCCGGTCAGCAATGGCGATGCCGACTTCGACGCCGAGCAGTCGCTGCCGCAGTTGGCGTCGGAGATGAGCTGATCCCGGGGACCGGCCGAGTCAGTCACGGATGACGCAGCGGAACCCCAAGTGGCAGGTGGAGGTGTCGCTGTCCTGCGCTTGACGCGCCGCCGGGCGGTAACGCAGGCAGTAGTTGGGGGCGCACAGGAATGACCCGCCCTTGATCACATTCCGAATCAACCCGCTGCGCGCCGCGCGCGGTCTCACCGGCGCGCAGCACGACGTCGCCGCCGAGTGGTCGTCGGTGTATTCGTCGGCGGTCCACTCCCAGACGTTTCCGGCCATGTCGTACAGGCCGTAGTCGTTGGGCGGATAGCGCCCGACGGCGGTGGTGCCCGGGCGGTCGGTTTGACGTCGCTCCGGGACGAATTCCGTGGGGAACGCGCCGATCCACGTGTTCGCCATCCGTTGTCCGCCAGGGGCGAACTCGTCGCCCCAACTGAATGTCCGTCCGTCGTGCCCGCCGCGCGCCGCGTATTCCCACTCGGCTTCGGTGGGCAGTTCTTTGCCCGCCCACGCCGCGTAGGCCTGGGCGTCGTGCACACCGACCTGGGTGACCGGATGCCGTTGCAGATCAACGCGGTTCGCATCCGCACCGAACGGCTGACGCCAGTGAGCGCCCGGCAGGTATGCCCACCACTGCTGCCAATCATTCAGTGGCACTGGAGTTTTCGGCTGCGCAAAGACCAGTCCGCCGGCGACCAGAGCGGCCGGGTCCACCCCCGGGTAGTCGCTGGGATCCGGGGCACGTTCGGCGACGGTCACGTGACCGGTGTCAGCGACGAACCTGCCGAAATCTGCGACGGTCACCGGGTGTCGATCGATCCAGAACGCACCGACTTCGCGACGGTGCGGCGGCATCTCCTCACGGTAGAAGTCGTTGCTGCCCATGGTGAATTCACCGCCGTCGAGCCGGATCATTCCCGTGCGATTCACTTCAACGACCCTACCGATAGGGTCACCCGTGTGGACATCCCGGTCGATCTGCAGTCGCAACGCAAACTCGGACCCGACTGGGCGGCTTGGCTCGACCGACTGCCGCGCCTCTGCGCGGAGTTGCTCGCGCAATGGGGGCTGCGGATCGACGGCGACCCGATGCACGGATTCGCGTCGATCGTCCTGCCGGTCCGCACCGACGACAAATCCGCCGCGGTGCTCAAAGTCGGGTTCGACGGCGACGACGAGTCCGAACTCGAAGGTCTCGCGTTGCAGCAGTGGGGCGGTCGCGGCGCGGTGCGAATGTTCCGGTCCGATCCCCGACGCCGGGCACTGCTCCTCGAGCGCCTGCGCGGCGTCGACTTGACGTCGGTGCCCGACGTCGCGGCATGCGAGATCACCGCCGGGCTGTACAGCCGGCTGCACCGGCCGGCGACACCTCAGTTCCGGCCGCTCACCGGCTATCTGACCCGCTGGCTCGACGCCCTGGCTCTCGACGCGCGAAACGTTCCGGTGCCGCGCCGGATGATCGACCAGGCGGTGCAGCTGGGACGCGCCTTCGCCGACGACCCCGACTCCACCGGCACACTCATCCACGGCGACCTGCACTACGAAAATGTTCTTGCCGCACAACGCGAACCGTGGGTCGTGATCGATCCCAACCCGATGTCGGGCGACCCGCACTACGAGGTGGCGCCACTGCTGTGGAACCGGTGGGACGAGATTGCCGACGACGCCCGCGCGGGTGTCGCGCGCCGCTTCTTCACCGTCGTCGACGCCGCGAACCTCGACGAAGACCGAGCCCGCGACTGGGTCATCGTCCGGATGGTCCTCAACGCGCACTGGGCGGTCGAGGACGCGGCACGGACGCACCGGCGGCTCGACGCCGACGAGCACGACTGGATCACGCGCTGCATCACCGTCGCAAAGGCGGTGCAGCCGTAAGACGCTGCTCCCGAGTGCCGAAGCGGGCGACACCACCCGCTCCCCGAGTACCGAAGCGAGGCGACACCACCCGCTCCCCGAGTGCCGAAGCGAGGAACGAGCTTCGGTGTAACGAGGGGCCGGCGACCCGAACACGCGAACCCACCCACCCCGCTCCCCGAGTGCCGAAGCGAGGCGACACCACCCGCTCCCCGAGTGCCGAAGCGAGGAACGAGCTTCGGTGTAACGAGGGGCCGGCGAGACGAAGACGCGAACCCACCCCCCGCTCCCCGAGCCGGGATCCACCGACGGGCACCCCCTCCGCTGGTTGAGCCGGTCCGAGCGCCGTGCTGAGCGAGGCGCTAGCCGAGTCGAAGTAGCGCTAGCCGTGCGCTAGCCGAGGTCCGTGTCGAAACCACGGTGCCGCAACAGATTTCGTGCGACCGATCATCTCGCGTTCCGATCGTGGGACCGTCTCCAATCGTGCACCCAGCCAGTGCATTCAACGGTCGCGCTGATGCTGCAGTCCTGGTCAGCCGCGACTCACCGAAATCTGTTGTCTCACCGTGGTTTCGACACGCTCGTCGCTAACGCTCCTCACGGCTCAACCAGCGAAACAGGTCCACCATCGGCGGATCCAGGCCGAGTACCGAAGCGAGGAACGAGCTTCGGTGTAACGAGGGGCCGGCGAGGCGAAAGACCAAGCCGGAAACAGGATTCGGGACGCACTCTGCTCGAGGCCAAGCGTAACCCCGACAGAAACAACTACACCCGAACGGAATTTCCGTTCGGGTCGTCATCTTTCGTTCGGGTTAACGTCGACGACCCTCACACCTTCGGCGTCACCCGCTCGATGATGCTTGCGACATCCAGCCCCGACGGCAACGTCCCGAAGACATCCCCACGATCGGCGCCCAGCCTCGACACCGTAAACGCCTGCGCCACAGCGGGATGCCC
This sequence comes from Gordonia asplenii, assembly GCF_012933505.1. Classification (GTDB taxonomy): domain Bacteria; phylum Actinomycetota; class Actinomycetes; order Mycobacteriales; family Mycobacteriaceae; genus Gordonia; species Gordonia asplenii. The sequence goes on along the minus strand of NZ_JABBNB010000020.1, from coordinate 35,303 downwards.
GAACCGCAACAACAGCGATCCTTGCAACAGTTGCGCCATCTGCCCGACCAATCGTCGTGCGCCGTACTGCAATTCGCCGACGTCGCCGGACAACCCGGCGAACCGCGCCTTCAGCACGGCCAGGCCGGCGTCGTAGTGGTCGTCGACGCCGACCGAACACTCCAGCTCATCGAGTAGAACCTCCAGGCTCGCCGGCTGTTTCGCGACGGCTCGCAGCACGTCCAGCGCTGCGACGTTGCCCGATCCCTCCCACACCGACAGCAGCGGCGCCTCCCGGTAGAGCCGCGGCATCCACGACTCCTCGACGTATCCGTTGCCGCCGAGGCATTCCAGTGCTTCGGCCGCATGGATCGGCCCGCGCTTGCAGATGTGATACTTGCTGACCGCCAACGAGATTCGACGCAGCGCCGCCGCCCGCTCGTCACCCGCGACGGCGTCATCGGTCAATTCCGCCAGCCACAGTCCTGCCGTGGTCGCTGCCTCCGCTTCGACTGCCAAGTCTGCCAGCACATTTCGCATCAACGGCTGGTCGATCAACGCCGCACCGAATGCCCGACGATGCGCCGCGTGATGTGCCGCATTCATGACGCCGACACGCATCCCGGTCGAGGTACCCAATGTGCAGTCGAGGCGGGTCATGTTCACCATCTCGATGATGGTGGCTACGCCCCGACCCTCCTCGCCCACCAACCACCCGACGGTGTTGTCGTACTCCACCTCGGAACTGGCATTGGAGTGATTGCCCAGCTTGTCCTTGAGTCGTTGCAGCGCAAAGGTATTGCGCGTGCCGTCGGGCAGCACACGGGGCACCAGGAAGCACGACAGTCCGCTGGGTGCCTGAGCGAGAACCAGGAACAGATCCGACATCGGCGCCGACGTGAACCACTTGTGGCCGGTGATCGCGTAGGTGCCGTCGGCATTGCGCACCGCCGACGTGGTGTTGGCGCGGACGTCCGAGCCACCTTGCTTCTCGGTCATCGACATGCCGGCGATCAGCCCGCGCTTGCCCGCGGGCACCGACAACACCGGATCGTATTCGGTTGTGCAGAGCAGGGATTCGTATTGGTCGGCCAGCTCGGCGTTGGCGCGCAGCGCCGGCACCACCGCGTAGGTCATCGAGATCGGGCAGCCATGCCCGGCGTCGACGATGCCCCAGACACTGAACTTGGCGGCCCGCACGAGGTGCGCATTCGGGCGTCCCTCGGCCCACGGCGCGCCGTGCAGACCGAATCCGACCGCGTGCCGCATCAGCTGGTGATAGCTCGGGTCGTAGACCACTTCGTCGATGCGATTGCCGTAACGGTCGTGCGTCTTCAACACGGGTGGGTGAGCTTCGGCGAGGTCGCCGAGTTCGAGCGCGGCCGCAGATCCGGCCAGCCGGCCCACCGCGTGCAGTTCGTCGAGCGCATGTTCGACCCGATTACGTTGCAGCGCATCGAGAATCACCGGTTGATCGGCAGCGTCGAAGTCGACGAGGGGCGGCACCTGATTGGTCACGGCATGAGTAGACATACCTCACTATTACAGATTTCTAGCACACGAATCAATAGCGTAACTCCGTCTTGCGGGCACCACACCACAGTCCGAACCGAACAGCACTACAGCTACATCGCGGTCCCGACGTAGGCGGTGAACTCGTCGCGGAAGTCCCGATACGCCGCCCGCAGCAACTCGCCCGGCCACGGCTGAGGACATAGTTCGGCGGGCAGCAACGGATCCCGCAGTAGGTGCCCCACCACCGCCGCCGCAGCGACGAATCGTTCCGCCAGACTCGACGCGGCGTCGAGCTCGGCGAGCAATTTCCGGGCGAGGTCAGCCCACGACGTCGGGTCGAAGAGTTCCCGCGCCAACTCCACCGAGTCAGCGTCGGGCATCGTCGCGAACATCCGCACACGCTCGGCGAGGACCGGGCCGACGACGAACGCAAGGTTGTCCGGACGCATCCACACCCCCTCGCGCAGCTCACCGAAGTGGTTGCACAGCAATGCTTCTCGAGTAGCGACGCGCTCCGCGGCGTCGAGCGCGGGGGTTGTGACGACCACCATGCGCCACCGACCAGTCCACTCGGTCCAGGCTGGTTCCAGAGCCTCATCCTGACGCCGCTGCCGCTCGACGAGGCGGCGCGCGAGCCGGTAGACGCCGTCGGTCCGCTCCAGATCACCCGCCGCGACCATCCTGGTCAACGCGACACGTACGGTCGATGCGGAATACCCCAGTCCCGCACCGATTGCGATGATCCCCTTCGTCGTCGCCTCACCGGGGTGCGCTCCGAGAAGAGCGCTCAGAATCGCCGATCGAGCCGAGAGTCTGCGCGGTGGCGCGGCGTCGGGCATACCAATAAGCCTAGTGCGCCCGCTGATCGAGCCGGCAGGCCGATCATTGCCGCGGTAGGTATTCGGCAGAACTCCGCGACGCAACCCACCGCACCACAGATACGAGGAAGCCCCCGACCGGATCCCGGTCAGGGGCCTCAACTGCTTCTCAACCAAAGCGTCGGGGTGGCGGGATTCGAACCCACGACCTCTTCGTCCCGAACCACCTGACCTGGGCGTTTGTGATCGTTGACGCGGTTTGCGACGTCGAATAGCGCCAGGTCAGACGGTTGACGTTGTTGGCGCGATATGGGTCCTGCCGAATCTACTGCGGACGCACTGCGGACGGGGGTGGAGCGGGCCGCGGGATCGACCGCTGCGGCTTGGGGGCACTTCGCCAGCGACGGGGGCACGACTCCCCGCGGTCCCTCGGCGGCCCGCTCCAGTTCTCAGTCGGCCTCGGTGTGGGCCTTCGGCCGCGGCCGGCGACTCATCGCGTCGGCCCAGCCGGAGCGGATCCACGCGTCGGCGACGTCGTCGGGAACGTCGGCGACCTCGCCCGACCCGAACACCGTGCCGTCGTGAGCGACCTGAAAACCACGGGACACAACAACTTTCATGATCACAGCCCCGACAACTTCAGTACCGCGGCCGGCCGCTCGACCGCGAGCGCGAGACGTTCCTCGACGACGAAGCGGGTGAGGTTGCGGACCAGGTCGTCACCACTGGTTCCGACGAGGACGCGCAGCGAGTCCCGGACCAACACCTTGCCGAACTTGCTGGTGTCGAGCATGAACGCGGACCCGGACGTCTGTGCCGTGGTGGTGAACACTTCCACGCCCCACACGGTCGACGCTTCGCCCGACGTGGGATCCGGCGCCACCAAGTACCGACCTTGCGCGTCCTTCGACCGACGCACCTTTGACCAATCGCTCGGATGCATGACAAGCAGATTCGCTTGGGCTTTGGCCGCGCCGACGCGCAGCTGAGCGATCGCGGATTCGATTGCGTCAAGCGAGGTTTCGCCGTCGGCAGTGTCGACGGCGTGCGTCAGAATGTCCGCTCGTCGCGTTCAACCCGGTGAGATTCTGACCGGTGCCGTCGCCGGTGAGGATCTGCGCGGCTTCGACGTCGAAGACCTGGGCGAACAACTCTGCTTGCCAGTAGGACTCGAAGGCGTCGAAGTCGGCGATTGCCTCCCATGTGACGGCGCCATGCACGGCGATTTTGCGCGCCGTCACAATGACTCGATCCGTCGCAGCCACGGCTTCGGGCTTCGCCGCGCCTTCGGCGACCATGCCGGGTCCGCCGGTCGTCGAGTTGTGACGGATGAACTCGAAGCTCGGCGCCTCGATGGTCATGGTCGGCAACTTCTCCAGGAGTCTGGGCTCGTGGATCTGGCCGACGACGAGCGGATCGAGCTGCGGGGGCAGCAATCCGGGTATTCCAAGGGATGCGTCGCGCGATTCGGTGATCGAGAACGACGAGCGCTGCACGATGGGCATTGTGCAGTGCTCGCAGGTGCTCCGGATCGAAGCTCACGCCGCGACGTCGAGCGCGCGGCCCGCCTTCGATATAGAGGCCGCTGGCAGCCGCCTGCGCAGCCCGGACGCCGCGCGAGTTCTGGTTGATCGTCTCCGACTGCGACAATTCGTCGGCCAGCTCGCCGATCCGTTCGCCGATCGCGGCCAGCTCGGTGGTGATGTCGTCGAGATCCTCGGCCTCGTCGGCGCGTAGCTCGGTGCGGCCTTCGCGCTGGGCGGCCTCGACCGCGGCCTTGCGCTTGGCGACGAGAGGCGCCTCACGGGCGAGCAGGCGACGGATGCGAACGTCGCGCTGCGCCATGGTGTCGAGCTCGGCGCGCGGCCGCCGGTTCTTCAGCATGCGCGCCTCGGCGCGAGCGGCCAGTTCGGATGTAGTAGTCATGGGGGTATTCCTTCACAGGTAAGCGAATGCCCAACTGCAGCAACAGTTTTCGGGCATGAATGATGAGATGGATCGACGGTGCCAGTGCCAGGCTTCAACGCCTGCAAACTCAGCCAGTGCCAGGCCTCCACCGCTGTCCAGTGCCAGGAATACCCGCGGTTGTTCGCTGACCTCAGCTTACGCCAGGATCAGCCCAAGGCGATATGCCCGACGTATCGGGCACGTCGTCGAGCCGGAGCAGTCCGCGCCGGCGCCAGTCCTCGCGGAGCGCGTCGACCTCGGCGTCGTGGCCGACCTCGCCCTCAAGGTTCGCGAGGAACTCGTCGGCGAGCAGCTCGCGAGCCTCTCGGCGGAGCAGCTCGTCACCAACCGCCTCAGACTGAGCCGACGCCCAATCACGCCACGCGCCGACCGTGGCCGCGACGTCGTCGAGATGCGCGCGCAGCACCAGCAACGCCGGCCGCGACATGTGTCGTAGGTCCCCCGGGGGACGCCGGTCGGGGGACGGTGTTCCCGGCGCATTTTCGCTGGTCATAACGTTTTCCTCTCGAAATGTGATGGCACAGGTGACACTCAAAGCAGTTCTGCGCGAAATTCAAGGACCGCGGCGTGCCCGGGCCTCGAGGCGTTCTGAAGTTTCGCCATGCCCTCCCCCACCGGGGTCCTACCGCCCACGGTGCGGGTCCTCCTGGCGGTCCCACCGACGAGTTCGCAGCGTCGGCCGCTCGGTCGGCGTCGTCCTCGGTGGCGGCCGGACGCCGGCGATCACGTGACCGACGTCGCTACGCTCACCCTGAGCCCAGGTGCGGCAGTTAGCGAGCACGGGACAAGCGGCACAGAGCATCTCAGCCTCGATTTGCCTCGTCTCGACCTCCTCGACGGTCTCACCGACCCGTGCGGCCTCGAACAGGTCCGGCCGGTCGCGGCAGGCCGCGCCGGTGAGCTTCGGCAGGCCGTCGACCACGCGCACGAGGCACGCGATCCAGCCGTCGAGCAGTAGATCGCGGTCCTTGCGAGCCGCTGCCGTCGTCACGCGAGCCGTCCTCGACCGAACGCGGCTCGACGCCGTCGCTGGGCGCGAGCCTTCGCTCGGTGCCTCGGCCAGTCGACGCGCGGGCGGGTCTTCGGCACCAGGCGCATCTGCTCGGCGATCGCATCGACGTCGAGGTCGCTCATGACGCTGCCTTCCGTGCGGCGCAGTGCGCGTGTACGCCCGCCTTCTCGTCGGCGTCGTCGTTCATCTTCTGCTGGCACACCGCGCACAGTTTCCACTCAGTTTTCGGTGGGTTGACGAACGCCGACGTGCCGTCGGCGCAGTCCTCGCAGAGACCAGCGGTGTTGGCGACGGGCAGCGTCATGCCGCACTGACAGAGGCGCCCGCGGTGCCGTTTGTCCGGTTTCAATTGTGGTTGCATAGGCTCACCTTTGCTGTCCGATTTGTGTGGGTTCGTGTCCGGTTCGGTCGCGGGCAAAGGTACACGCTGTACTTCGGGTACAGCGTGTCTGACCTGCGAAGATAGGGGCTGTACCTCGGGTACCGCGTGTACCTGCGAAAGTCGGTACTTCGACCCGTTCGGAACCTCGCGTTCGAGGATCAATCCGTCTGCGGTCAACTCGGCAAGCGCGGTTGTGAATTGGTCACGGATGTCTGCTTTGAGCTTGGGGCGCAGGTCTCGCTTCGACAGTTCGCCGTCGCGTTCGAGCCACCGCAGAATCGCTGCCTTGGCGCGGTCGAGTTTGCGGTCGGCGATGAATTCCTCGCCGCGGGCCTTCGCCATCGCGCGTTCGCGAATCTTCGCCCGGGCCGCCCGCTTGGCCTCGCCGACGATCCACGCGCGCGTGGCGTCGGACCGCTCCATCACCACACTGGACAGTTCCCAGTCGAGTTCGTCGACGACGCTGCGGTGATGCAGGACCGCCAGCATCGCAGCCACCTTGCACCGTGTCAGCATGGCGTGGCCGTCGAGCGCGTCGGCTTGTCCGCGTTGCCGTGCGAGGTGCGCGGCAATAATCTGTTCGCGGATCTCGGTCGGCCCGTAGGTGATCTCGACGACGCCGTCTTCACCCGGACACCAGAGAGGAAGGTCGACGTTGAGCGGCGCCGGATCATCGACCGCGTCGGCTGGCATCGTCGGATCGGTGGTTGGAAACCAGAGGAAGCGTTGCGGTGTGCCTCCGGTCGTGTCGTCGAAGATGACGCCGGTATGCCCGGGCTGCGCGCCGACCGACATGCACAGCCGGTACTTGTGCGCCTCGACGATGCGGGTGGTGGCCGCGCTCGCGTTGGCTTGCCCGATCTGCTCGCCCATCGCCACCGACTTGAGTTGTGCCAGCAGGATCGACCCCTGGCGCGACGCGAGCCCGGCCAGAGTGTCGATTTCCGGTACGTTCACGATCGCTCGGGTAACCCGCTTGCGGTTGACCGTTTTGTCTTCGTCACCCTTCTTGTCGTCGTCACCCTTCGGCGGCATGAACGTCGCGGCCAGTCCTTCTCCGGAGCCGATCGGTCGCTCGATGATGTCAGTAGGCCACGCGAGCCGCGCGACCTTGTCGCTGATGCCCTTGCCGCCACCGGATGCGGACACGAACGCACAGAGCAGGTTGAGCGACGCGCGGCCGCCGATGACGCCGGGAAGTTGCACGGTGGGCTCGGTCGACGCTGCGACGCGCAGCAGCACAGCACCGAACACTGCCCACGGTGCCGCGTAGCGGGCTCGTGCCCACTGCCGGATCGTTTGGAGTTGGGTTGTGGCGGTGAAGAATTCGTCGTCGGTCATGCGGTTACCTCGCGAGGGATGTAGATGCCGCTGCGGGTGGCTTCGGATCGATCGCGCAGGAACTTCGCGACGCCGCGCCAATCAGCCGCCGCGGCAACGGCATTCGACGTTGCGACCGACTCGGCCTGCAGGTCGTCGAGGTACAGCGTCCACTGCGCGGCCGCCCGGTAGACGGCGCCGACGAACAGCGGATTCCCGGTTGGGAGCTCCAGCCACCGGTGAGTGCCGATTGTCGGCGGCACACCGTGGCGCTCCAGGCGGTGCAGCGTCGGAGCGAGGCGTTCGATCGTGAGCGCGAATGAGATCTCACGCGACTGGCAGCCGCCCGATATCGGGTCGAATTGCGTTGTCATGCAACATCTTCCGTCGTTGTGAATGATGGGGGTGTTGCCCGGCGGTGGCTGGTATCCCGCCGGGCAACGATGGGGGTTACGAGAGATCTGGCGCGACGCGGTCGATCAGGTCGTCGACGTCGGGACCCTGCGCCGCGATCGCGACCGAAGCTGACCTGGCATTCGGGTCGCGGTCATCGGCGCGGACGTAGTAGTGGAAGCGGTAGTAGCCTTGCGGTCGATGCTTGCTCTTGCGGCATCGCTCCCACCCGTCGCGTCGACACTGCGCCGTACCCGCCCGAAATGCCCGCTCAACCAACCCGTAGACGGTGCGCATCTCGCGCGTCGACATGCGGCCGAGAATCTACGCGTACATGCGGCCGTCGTCGTAGACACAGATCCACACCGCACTGCGCCACAGAATGCCGGCTTCATGCTTGAACATCGGCGGCACGTCGAGCCGCTCCACCTTGACACCGAACACCGAAAGATCGCTCGGGTCAACGCATTTCACCATGAACACGTTCATCGGGTCACCGCCGTGACCACGTCGAGGGCACCGCGTCCGGCGTCGACGGCCATGTCGGCGAGCTGCAGCAGCTCGTCGACTGTGCGCGGAGTGACGTCGGCGAGCGCCTTGTTGATCAAGCTCAGCGCGATGCCGACGTGGGTGACCGCATCCTCGATCAACGGGGTATTCTGTGTCATATCAATTCCTCTGTTGGGTGTTGGTGTTGGAGCCCTCGACGACGTTCTTGGCGGGATGCGTCGAGGGTTTCGTGGTTTCTCGGGCGAACTTGTCGGCCCGATCCTTCGCGGCAAACATCGCCGTCCGCACGAGTTCGTAGCCGGGCGACTCTCGGTCGTCGAGGTGCTCGTCGCGGTAGCGCTCGAACCGCTCGGCCGCCGTGTCGGCAGCTGCATCGAGCGCCGACTGCACAACGTCGAGCGAGTCGGTGCCACGCGTGAACCTGCGGACGCCGACCTCGTCGGCTCCGAGGCCGAGGTCTTCACCGCGGGTCGCGTCGGCGTAGCGGTCAGTCGGCATCATGCTGCACCGTCGCGTGACGTGAGTACGTCGATGCAGAACTCGGCGTCACCCTCAGCCACGATGGCGTTGTGGCACGCCGGATCGAACACGCGGAACTGCGGATTCAGCGCCGTCGACGAGCGAATCTTCGACACACGCAGCCCCATCGACCGAACGCGCCCACGTAGCTCGGTCTCGGCGCACTCATCCAGATACTTCTGGTACTCAGGGCTTGCCGCCCAATCGCGGATACCCTCTACCTTCGCCGACCGGACGGGACGCCGGACGCCGCCCGCCATTACGCCGCACCTCCACGCGTAGTGGTCTTCTCCTGCTCAGAAAGCCAGCGCTCAATTTCACTGCGTCGGTATAGGACTCGGCCACCAGCTCGGAATGACGCCGGCCCTGTGCCGCCATTTCGCCAGTACCGGAGCGTTCCCTCGGGAAACGGCCACCGCTGACTCACTTGCTTCGTGGTGAGAAACTCATCATTCATAATCAACTCCATTGTGTTGTTTGATGTAACAACGAGAGAGCGTACGCGTTGACGTTGTTGGGGTCAACTACCTAGAGTTGTTCGCCATGGAAGAGATGTCGACAGACGAAGTCGCGGGCAAGGCGATCGCCCTGTATCGCTTCGCAGCGGACCAAATGACACAGAGCGAGTTGGCGGATCGGCTAGGCAAACTGGGCATCCCGACCGCCCAACAGACGATCGCCAAAATTGAGACCGGCAAACGCCCGCTGAAACTGTCCGAGGCGGTAGCGGTTGCGGAAGTTCTTGGCGTCAAGGTCGGCGACCTGTTAGATACCGATTCAGGCGTCTCAAACCTGTTCATCGGCCATCTATCCACCGAGCTAATTGACGGACTGACGAATCTAGAAACCGCCACCTGGACCTACGGCCGTGCCCGCGTCCACGCCGCCGCGCTGATAGTTCGAATGGAGCGCGAAGGACCACTCGCTGACGATGTCGCCGCGCTGAAACGACTCCTCCTGAACCGCAAGTTCAGGTATGACCTCGAATCTGAGTATGCAATCCGGACAGCGCTAGAACAGCATGACGACGAACGCACTTCCATAGTTGAGCTGTTGGGGCTTCCAGATGAGTATGCAACGACGTAACCGCCGGGCCGGCGTCGAGGACCGCTGGCGCAAGACAATTCGCGACGCGGCCGGAAACACACAGACCGTACCCAGCGCCAACGATGGCAAGGGAAAGCGTTGGCGCGCAAGGTATGTCGATGCTGCGGGCGACGAGCACTCGAAAGCGTTCGCGCGCAAGGTTGATGCACAGAAATGGCTCGATGACGTCACGTCGACGATCGTCACCGGTACCTACGTCGCGCCGGGTGCCGGCCGCGTCACCGTCGAGCAGATGCACACCCAGTGGATCGGCACGTTCGGGCATATCAAGGAGACGACGCAAGCCTCGCGCGAATCGGCGTGGAACGCGCACGTGAAGGATCGGTGGGCCGACGTCGAGGTCGCCGAGATCCAAACGTCGGTGGTCCGCTCGTGGGTTCAGGACATGCGCGATGCCGGCGCGAACCCGGCGACGATCGAGAACGCGCTCGGTGTCCTGCGGATGATTCTTGAACTGGCAGTTGAGGATCGGCGGATACCGCGTAACCCATGTCATGGGGTGAAGGCGCCGCGGCGTGAACACACGAAGCGGGCCTACCTCACTCACGGCCAAGTCGAACTGCTCGCCGTCGCGGCCGGCAGATACGCGACCGTGATCCGGTTCCTCGCGTATACCGGGCTGCGGTACGGCGAGATGGCTGCACTGCGCATCGGCGACTTCGACATGCTGCGACGCCGGCTGAACGTCCGTCAGTCGGTCACCGAGGTGAAAGGCAAGCTCGTGTGGTCGTCGCCGAAGAATCACGAGCGCCGATCGGTGCCGTTCCCGAAGTTCCTCGCCGACGAACTCGCCGCGCTGATGGTCGACAAGGGCAGAGACGACCTGGTGTTCACCGCACCGGGGGGTGGCGTGCTGCGACTGGCGACGTTCCGCACCAGGACGTTCAACAAGGCGATCGCGACGCTCCGTCCGCTCGACGACGACGGGAACCTCGTCGGCGACTTCCGAAGGCCACAATCCACGATCTACGGCACACCGCGGCGTCGTTGTCGATCAGTGCCGGCGCGAACGTGAAGGCCGTTCAGACGATGCTGGGGCACGCGTCGGCGGCGCTCACGCTGGACACCTACGCCGACCTGTTTCCGGACGATCTGGAGCGTGTTGCGGACGCTCTCGACGCCGCTCGCAAATCTGCTGCGGACGCACTGCGGACGGCGGCCTCGACTGCGGACGTCGCACCACAGATACGAGGAAGCCCCCGACCGGATCCCGGTCAGGGGCCTCAACTGCTTCTCAACCAAAGCGTCGGGGTGGCGGGATTCGAACCCACGACCTCTTCGTCCCGAACGAAGCGCGCTACCAAGCTGCGCCACACCCCGTGTGTAGCGTGGACTAGATTACCGTACTCCCGCGCGTACATTAAATCGGCTGGTCAGGGCGATTTCCGCGCGGTAATCACCGCGTCGGCTCAGAGTGTCTCCGACGGCATCCGCCCGTCTGCGATCGCGGCGACCAACGCCGCGTGGTCGCCGACGTTGAGTTCCGCGTAACCCATCGCGAAGTCTGCGATGGCATCGTCGAATTCCTTTGTGCGCCCGACGTACTCGGCGATCGCATGCCGCTGCGCGGTGCGCGCGTGGGCTTGTGCCAGCGTTCGGCCGCACAGCTTCGCATACATCTCCAGCCCGGCCGGTTCCAGCGCTTCGATGACCACCGATCCTTTGCCGTCCCGCAACTGGCGCACGTAGAAGTCGCGCACCACGCCATCCGGGTCGACGCCGGACTGCCACCCGAGAAACACATCGCTGGCCGCCTGCATCATCCGCTGCCCTTCGACCACACGACGCCCCTGGTTGTCGTAGACCGGACCGTCGGGCACGTGCTTCGCCAGCACCGACTGCTGCGCCTCCTTCATCTGCAGGAAGAGCGGATCAGTCAGATCGCGACCGAGCAGTAGCGCGATCCACGCGCGGGTCCCGACACTTCCCACTCCGACGACCTTGCGCGCGGCCTCCTCGAACGTATATTGCGCAAACAGCTCACGAGTATTGTGCGGCAACGATTCTCGATACTCGGCCAGCCGATCGGTGAGTTGGTGGTCGACGAGTTCGCCCGCGGCGTCGCCCAGCAGTTCGTGCAGCGGCACCAGCAGTGGCGGGTCGCTGCGAATGTGCGCGACGCCGTCGACGATGACACACAATTTCGACAGCGCGTGCACACTGTCGCGGTGCCGCGCCTTCTCCAGTCCCTTGCGGGTGCGCTCGACGGCTGCGGTGTCGAGCTTCTCCCCCAACTCGGCAAGAACCTGGTCGGTGTCGATGCGCGCATACCAGCACTCCAGCGTCGACTTGCCGACGCTGCGCGCAATCGACTTGCGGTATGCGCGCGCGACACGCTTGGCGACTTTGCGCGCTTCGGCATCGTCGAAGCCGTCTTCACGCGCCGCGACGACGAAACTCGCCGCGAGCCGTTTGACGTCCCACTCGAACGGTCCGGGATAGGTCTCGTCGAAGTCGTTGAGGTCGAAGACCATTCGACGTTCCGGCGTGAAGTACATGCCGAAGTTGGACAGGTGGGCATCGCCGCACAGCTGGGTGCGAATACCCGAATTCGGTGTCGCCGCAAGGTCGGCGGCCATCACCGCGGCCGCACCCCGGTAGAAGGTGAACGGTGTCGCGGCCATTCGCGCATTGCGCACCGGAACGAGATCGGGCAGGCGGCTCGCGGCCTGTTCGCTGAGGATGGCCAACGCATCGGTCCGCGACGACGCCGCGGGCACCTCGGCGAGTTCGGCGAGTGTTGCTGGCAATGAATCCTCCTGGGAGACGGCGCTTCTCACGAATCTACCGGTAGGCGAGAACCATCACGCCGGCGCCACATCCACAGTCTCTGCCGGTGTGAACATCCGATGATCCTCGGCAAACAGAGAGTATTCCAGCCCGTCCACACATTCGGACCATAACGGTGCCGGCCCACACAGCGCCCCCATGCTCGGGCCCGCGTCGATCACGAATCCCGCCCGATTCAGGTAGTGAGTGATTGCACCGCACTCACCGTGGCCATCAGTTCGATGTCCTGACTGTCGCATCCGCGCGAAAGGTCGTTCAGCGGAGCACCGATCCCCTGCAGAATCGGCCCGATCGCGGTCGCTGCACCGAGTCGCTGAGCGATCTTGTAGCCGATATTGCCCGCATCGAGGTTGGGGAACACCAACACGTTCGCCCGCCCGGCGGCAACGGACCCGGGTGCCTTGGCGGAAGCGATCTCTTCAACCAGAGCGGAATCGAATTGCAGGTCGCCGTCCACTTGCAAGTCCGGTGTACTCGCCCGAAGCATCTCGGTGGCTGTTCGTACCCGATCCACGCGCGGGTGCTTCGCGCTGCCCCAGGTACTGAACGAGAGCATCGCCACCACGGGTGTCTCGCCCGTCAGCTGAAGGTGAGTGGTGCTGGCGGCCAATGCGATATCCGCGAGCTGTGCTGGACCGGGGTCCGGGACTACCGCGCAATCGGAGAAGGTGAGACTGCGCCCGTCCGGCAGCACCATCAAGAACGCACTCGACAGGGTTCGGATACCCGGAGAGAGTCCGATGACCCGAAGACCGGCCCGCAGAACATCCGCGGTCGCCCGAGTGGCACCGGAAACACATCCGTGAAGGTGTCCTGCTCGGACGGCCGCCGCGGCCAGAAAGACTGCGTCGCGCGAGGCCGCCGCCCGTTCATCGGGCGAGCGCTGCGCCAGCCGATCGTGGATCAGTGCGCGGATCACCTCGTCGGCCGCCAGGCTCTCGATGTCGAGCACAAGGTCGTCGACCTGCCCTATCCCCGCCTCGTCGGCAGTCCGGAGAATGACGTCCGGGCGTCCGACAAGGCGGGGAATCACCAGGTCCTGCAGGCGGAGGCGGTGCGCCGCTGCGATTGCTCGGACGTCCTCGCCGTCACTCAGGCCGATGACTCGCCGTGTTCCCTGCAGCGCCTGATGCCATTGCCCGGTCAGCGCCGCCGGACCAATCGCGGTGCTCGTCATTGCAGCGGCGAATTGGGCTCTATCGCCTTCTCGACGTCGGTCAGCATGGCATCGATCCCGTGTAGCAACTCTCCGAGAACCTCGTCGTCGGCGACCAGAGGCGGAGACACCATCAGCATCGTTGCGCCCCGATCGTCGCCGCGCAGGATCACCTTCGTGCGCTTGAACGACTCCGGCAGCACCTCGCGTAAGACGACACGGGCCTCAGCCTCGGTGAGATCACGTCCGGAGTTGTTGTCGGCCATCAATTCGATCGCGTAGAAGAAGCCCGTCCCACGCACGTCCTTCACGCATCGGTGTGCATCTCGCAACGAATCGAGTGCCGCCTTGATCTTCGGGCCACGCTCGACAACGTTGTCGAGCACCTTCTCGTCTCGCATAGCAGTGATATTGGCGACGGCGACGGCGGTGGACACCGGATGTCCGCCCCAGGTGGCGCCGTGGGTGAAGACGCCGCCCTTTGACGAGCCGTACAGATCGTGGACCAATGACTCGCGTGCGATCATCCCGCCGAGTGGCGCGTAACCAGATGTCGATCCTTTGGCGAAGGTGATGATGTCCGGCACGACACCTGTGACGCCGTGGCCGAAGAAGTGGCCGAGCCGGCCGAACGAGCAGATCACTTCGTCGGAGACCAACAGGATCCCATACCGGTCGCAGATCGACCGGACCTCTTGCCAGTAGCCGTCCGGTGCAACCAACGCGCCACGCCCGTTCTGCACCGGCTCGGCGAACAAGGCCGCGATCGTCTCCGGCCCCTCTTCGAGAATGACTTGCTCAATCGCCTCAATACACGGCAGTTCACTCGCCGGTCCACAATCACCGACGTAGCCCAGCGTGTTCGGCACACAACGTACCCCGGGTAGCAGTGGCCCGAACGGCGCTTTGATGGTGGGCAATTGCGTAACCGACAGCGCACCCATTGTCGTGCCGTGATATGCGAACTCCCGGCTGATGATCTTGGTGCGCTCCGGCTGGCCCTGGCTCAAATGGTACTGACGAGAGAATTTGATTGCGGTCTCGGCGGCCTCCGATCCCGAATTGACGAAGAACGTGGTATTCAAATCGCCCGGTGCCAGTTCGGCGATCAGACTGGCCGCTTCGATAGCGGGCGGATGTGCCATTCCCCAGTTCGATGCGTAGGCGAGCGTGCCGATCTGATCGCTGGCAGCTTGGGCGACGTCGGCGCGACCGTGACCCATGTTCACACAGAACAGCCCAGCCAGGCCGTCGAGGTACCGGTCGCCCTCGGTATCGACGAGATAGCAGCCGTCGCCTCGGACGAATACTGGAAATTCGCTATCCCACGACTCCTTACGCGTGAAATGCGGTCCAAGGTGCCGGCGGGCGCGTGCCCTCAGCTCGTCTCCGTTCACTGCTACCTCCTTCAGAATTCTTGCTTGTCAACGAAGGTAACTTGAGTTCGCAGCGGAAGTTAGAGCCAGATACGCCCGTCCTAATAGATCCAGTCTGGACCTATTGGGTGCGCCTCTTCTGGCTCTTTTCGAACGACTTCTGGACCCCCCATGATGCATGCACCGCGACGATGCGCAATCTAGGAGGTTCGATGAGGATCGGTATCCCCAAGGAAGTCAAGACCCACGAGTACCGCGTGGCGGCGACCCCGGCCGGCGTCCACGAGCTGACGTCGCTCGGTCACACCGTCGTCGTCGAAAGCGGCGCCGGCGTGGGCTCCTCCATCTCCGATGAGGAGTATCTGGCGGCCGGCGCGAAGATCATCGATGACGCCGACACGGTCTGGTCGACAGCGGAACTGGTCCTGAAGGTGAAAGAACCAGTCGCCGAGGAGTACCACCGACTGCACTCGGGCATGACGCTGTTCACCTACCTGCACCTGGCCGCCAGCGCGGCGTGCACCAGCGCATTGCTGGCATCCGGCGCCAACTCGATCGCATATGAGACCGTGCAGGGCCCCGACGGTGGATTGCCGCTGCTGTTCCCGATGAGTGAGGTGGCCGGGCGACTCGCCCCGCTGGTGGGCGCGCAGTGCCTGACTCGTCCGGCCGGCGGTCGAGGTGTGTTGCTCGGTGGTGTCTCCGGTGTCAAACCGGCGCGAGTGGTGGTCATCGGTGCCGGTGTGTCCGGCATGAATGCGGTCGCGGTAGCGGCCGGCACCTGGGCGGATGTCGTACTGTTCGACAAGAACATCGACAAACTGCGCGCCGCGGATCGCATGTACCAGGGCAGAATCCGTACGCTGGCCGCTAATCAGTATTCGATCGAACAAGAGATGATCGAAGCCGACCTGGCGATCGGGGCGGTGCTGGTCCCGGGTGCCAAGGCTCCCAAGATCGTGTCGAATTCACTGGTATCCCGGATGAAACCCGGCAGCGTACTCGTGGATATCGCTGTCGATCAGGGCGGGTGTTTCGAAGACACCCGACCGACGACACACGCCGATCCGACGTTCCAGGTACATGATTCCATCTTCTACTGCGTGGCGAACATGCCCGGCGCGGTGCCCCATACCTCCACTCATGCACTCACGAACGTAACCTTGCCCTATGCCGTTCAACTGGCGGAGAAGGGCTTCGCCGGAGCGGTTAAGGACAGCGCCGCCCTACGTGCCGGAGTCAGCACCGTCGCCGGCAGACTCACTTGCGAGGCCGTCGGCGCCGCACACGGCATAGCGGCAGTCCCCGTCGCGGAAGCACTCGAAATGGGGTAGGTCCCGGGCGAATCTCCGTATGCTGGTACCCCTCGACGCTGCAGAGGAAGGTCGATTGCGACACACACTCATCGGGATCGACAGAAACGCCGACGACCCGCTCTATCGGCAGGTACGTCGGGCCATCGAGCATGCGATATCGTCGGGAATCTTCGACGCGCAGCATCGATTGCCGAGTTCTCGTGAACTCGCGATCGCCTTGGCGGTGTCGCGCAATACCGTCAATATGGCGTATCAGGAATTGATCGCGGAGGGCTACGTTCGAAGCCACGAACGTTCCGGGATGTTTGTGAATCCCGGAATGTTCAGTATGTCGGCAACGGAGAATCGCGCCACGGTCCCGCATATCGACTGGTCGGCACGCATCCGATCGCGTGCCGACATCGATATCCCGGAAATCGAGAAGACTCACGATTGGTATCGATATCCGTATCCGTTCGTCGTCGGCCAGGTCGACGTCCGGAGTTTCCCCGCGCAAGCCTGGGTGCGCCACCTCCGGGACGCACTCGATCCGCCACACGCCTATGCGAGTCTGCAGGACTCCGTCGCCACCGATGACCCCATGCTCGTCAATGCGATCCGGCAGGAATTGTTGCTGTCCCGGGGCGTCGAGGCGAGCCCAGACGAAATTCTGGTGACGGTCGGCTCGCAGCACGGCTTAGACCTGGTCAGCCGAGTGCTGCTCGGACCCGATCGCCAGGTTGCGGTTGAGAATCCCGGCTATCTGGACGCCCGGCACATATTCGTTCGGACGGGGGCGACAGTCACCGGCGTCGACGTCGACGAATACGGACTCCGGCCGCCCGAGACTCTGGCGGGCACGGATCTGCTATACGTCACACCGAGCCACCACCATCCGACCAATGTCACCCTCAGCATCGATCGTCGACGCCGTCTGCTCGCGCTGAGCGGGGAGTCGGGCACTGTCGTTGTCGAGGACGACTACGACAGTGAGTTCCGGTATCAGGGCAGCCCGAGCCCAGCCCTCAAGGCGCTCGACGACACCGGCGACATTGTCTATCTGGGTACATTCTCGAAATTCCTGGCTCCCGGCCTACGCGTCGGCTATCTGGTCGGTCCACCAGATCTGGTGCGTGAACTGCGTGATGTCAGGCGGTATGGAATACGTCACCCACCCGGGCATATCCAGCGCGCACTCGCACTGTTCATCGACAGCGGAAATTACAGTAGAGCCCTCCGTCACCATCGGACCAAGATGAAACGAAAATGGGAACAGACGGTTGCCGCAGTGGGTGAGTTTCTACCATTCGACACCGGTTCTTTTCCTCCCGGCGGCGTGAGCCTGTGGGTTACTGGACCACCCGAGCTCGACTGCGAAGAATTGGCTGTCCTCGCACGACACCGGGGCGTACTGATCGAGCGTGGCGATATCTTCTATATGCAGGACAAACCACCGCGCAACACATTCCGGATCGGTTACGGCGCTATCGCGCTACGATCCATTGCGCCCGGAATCAAAGTGCTGGGTGACTGCTGCGCCGAATTGCTCGGACACTCGGGCAGGTAGTCGAGGCGAGAGTGAAAAACAAGTCCATTACCGACAAGATCCAATTGGCCGTGCTCGATATGGCCGGCACCACCGTAGCCGACGACGGCCTCGTAATCAGCGCCTTCGACGCGGCGGCCACCGCCGTGGGCATCCCGGAAGTCGGACCGCAACGAGACGAGGCCCGACGCTACGTACTCGACACCATGGGCCAATCGAAGATCATCGTCTTCCGCGCTCTCCTCGGCTCGCACGCGGCGGCACTGCAGGCCAACACGGCCTTTGAGGATGCCTACGCGCGGCTCATCGCCGACGGCCTGGCCACGCCCATCGACGGTGCCGCCGAGGCGATTTCGAAGCTCCGCGACCACGGCATACGCGTAGCGCTGACCACTGGGTTCAGCCCACGAACCCAGGCTGCGCTGATCGCCGCGCTCGGCTGGCAGTCGCTGGCCGATCTCGTTCTCGCGCCCGTCGACGGCATGCGGGGACGCCCCTACCCGGACATGATTCTCACCGCACTCATGCGCCTGCAGATCGACGGTGTGCACAATGTCGCAGTACTCGGCGACACCGCGGTCGACGTCGAAACCGCACGGCGGGCCGGCGCGAAGATCGCCGCCGGGACGCTCACCGGTGCCCACGACGAAGCACAACTGATCGCCGCGGGAGCGACTGATGTCGTCAGTTCGGTCGTCGAATTCACTGACCTACTCATAGCGCACAACGAATAGTCACATCGATCGGTCCACTCCGCTGGTTGAGCCGGGCCGAAGCGCAAGCGAAGGCCCGTGTCGAAACCACCCAACCCGACAATGCCACCGCACCAAACACCCAGCGACAGTAGACAATTCGCCTCACCGTGGTTTCGACACGCTCGTCGCTAACGCTCCTCACGGCTCAACCGGCGGAGGGGCCCACCGCCGTACACTCTACTGGTTGAGCCGGGCCGAAGCGCTAGCGAAGGCCGCCCACTCCGCTGGTTGAGCCGGGCCGAAGCGCTAGCGAAGGCCCGTGTCGAAACCACGCAACCCGACAATGCCAACGCACCAAACACCCAGCGACAGTCGGCAACTCGCCTCGCCGTGGTTTCGACACGCTCGTCGCTCACGCTCCTCACGGCTCAACCAGCGGAAGGGCCCACCGCCGTACACCCCGCTGGTTGAGCCGGGCCGAAGCGCTAGCGAAGGCCCGTGTCGAAACCACGCAACCCGACAATGCCAACGCACCAAACACCCAGCGACAGTTGGCAATTCATCTCACCGTGGTTTCGACGCGGGCGCGTCTCGCTGCGCTCGTCGGGCCCGGCTCAACCAGCGGGGGTGGCGCGACTCGCTGCGCTCGCTCAGCACGGCTCGTCGGGCCCGGCTCAACCAGCGGAGGAGGCGCCTCGCTGCGACGTCGAGGACCTCTTCCTGTGCGTAGATGCGCGCCTTGCCGGTAAGCCGACAGTGCCCGGCCACCGGATCTATCGTGGTCGGGCACTTCGTCGGTACAGCAATCCGTAGTCGGTACAGCTATACGTAGTCTTTGTACTTGTCGAGCAGTCGAACGGGCTTCGACAGCGCGTCTCGCCGGAAGGGGTCTCCCAGTTCTCGCGTGCACATGATTTCGATGACGGTGGTCTTACCCTCGTTCATCTGCGCGTCGATCGCCCGGGTCAAAGCCGGTCCGACCTCCTCGAGCTTGTCCACCACAACGCCCTGGGCGCCCATCGCCGTGGCGATACCGGCGAATGATTCGCTCTCCA
Source organism: Gordonia asplenii (assembly GCF_012933505.1). Classification (GTDB taxonomy): domain Bacteria; phylum Actinomycetota; class Actinomycetes; order Mycobacteriales; family Mycobacteriaceae; genus Gordonia; species Gordonia asplenii. Next base: position 15,867 of record NZ_JABBNB010000020.1, on the reverse strand, counting down.
ACTCGCCCGCGACAAACCGGCGGTCGTAGAAGTCCACCTGGTTCTTCTTCTCCGCGCCCCATTGACGATTGTGGAAGACGATCGAGGTGACCGGGATGTCGTGGCGCACCGCGGTCATGATCTCGCTCATGCTCATCCCCCAGGCGCCGTCACCGGCGTACGAGACAGCGGGACGCTCGGGAGCGGCGGCCTTGGCGCCGATGATCGTCGGCAGCGCGTACCCGCAGTTGCCGAAGCTCATCGGCGCGAGGAAGCTCCGCGGGCGCTCGAAGCGAAGGTAGCTGTTGGCGACGGAGTTGATGTTGCCGATGTCGGTCGACACCATCACGTCGGCCGGCATCGCCTTCTCGAGCTCGCGCAGCACTTGCCGCGGGTGCAGCCAATTGCCCTCTTCCCCTTCGGCTTCGGCGATCATGTCGAGGCTGAACGGATCACGTTCGTGGGTCCACTCGTCGAGTTCGGATTCCCAGGCGTCCTTTTCGCTCTGGATGGTCGCGGCGCGCTCGGCCGTCGTCGAATCGCTGACCAGTTCGCGGTCGGCGAGCCGCTCGACGAGGGCCACCGCGGCCGCCTTCGCATCGCCGCAGATTCCGACGTGGATCTTCTTCACCAAACCGAGCATCTTGTGGTCGGCGTCGATCTGGACGATCTTGGCGTTCTTGGGCCAGTAGTCCATGCCGTGCTGCGGCAGGGTGCCGAAAGGCCCGAGCCGGGTGCCCAACGCGATGACGACGTCGGCCTGCGAGATCAACTTCATCGCGGCCTTCGACCCCTGGTATCCGAGGGGGCCGGTCCACAGCGGGTGGCTGGCGGGGAATGAGTCGTTGTGCAGGTAGCTGTTGACCACGGGCGCGCCGAGTCGTTCGGCGAGAGCCTTGCATTCTTCGACGGCGTCGGCCATGACCACGCCACCTCCGGACACGATCACCGGGAATTCGGCTTCGGCGATCAACGCTGCGGCGGCATCGAGGCTGCTGCTGCCGCCTGGGCCGCGATCGAGTCGGCTGGGCTGCGGAATTTCGGTCTCGATCTCACCGTAGAAGTGGTCGCGCGGAATGTTGAGCTGCGTCGGGCCCATCTCCGACATCGCCCGGTCGAAGCACCGCCCGGTGTACTCGGCCATCCGGCGCGGATTGTTCACGTGCCCTTGGTATTTCGTAAATTCCTGGAACATCGGCAGCTGGTTGGCCTCCTGAAAGCCGCCGAGGCCGGTGCCCATGGTGCCCGCTTCGGGAGTGACGATGACGACCGGGCTGTGCGCCCAGAACGCCGCGGCGATCGCGGTGACGCAGTTGCTGATGCCTGGTCCGTTCTGCCCGATCACGACACCGTGCCGGTTGCTGACCCGCGCATAGCCATCCGCCATATGGGCCGCGCCCTGCTCGTGTACGACCGGCACGAGTCTGATGCCCGCCGGAGCGAAGATGTCCATCGCGTCCATGAAGGCCGACCCCATGATGCCGAACATGTCGGTGACGCCGTTTGCCACCAGCGTCTCGACGAACGCTTCGGACGGGGTCATTCGGGTAACCCCCTGCACGGCGGCGTGTGCGTCTCGATCCTGTGTGGCCATGTGTTCCTCCTCGACCGACATATAGCCGTATGTTAAAATTGCATACGAATTGTTCCAGTATTCGGAATGCGAGGCTAGATTATCGACCAAAGGTCGGTCAGTCAAGAGTCTGATCCGGTTTTTGAGTACAATTGGTCTCGCTTTCTGGAATATGACCGTCCCGGAGGTCAACAGGTGAGGAGCCGACTGTTGAGGAAGAGTGATGTCTGAAGTTGACCGCATCGATGACAGACAGGTACCCGCTGGCGAGCTGTCCGGGGATACCCCCGCCCTGAGGCTGTTCGGGCTGCTCGAGCTGATCGCGACGAAGGACCAGTTGTTCACTCTGCAGGGCCTGGTGGAAGAAACCGGTATCCCCAAACCGACGCTGCACCGGATGTTGCAACAGCTTGAGAGTGGCGGCCTGCTGGTCCGCGAACACAACGGCAGGTTCTATGGCGTCGGCGGCCGCTTGCGGCGGATGGCCGAGAACCTGCTGATCAATGACACCCACCACGGCGCGCGGCACGCTGTCTTGCGCAACTTGGTCGACGACTTGGGCGAGACGTGCAACGTGACCACCCTATCCGGCGACGAAATCGTCTACCTTGATCGCGTCGAGACACCCGAACCGTTGCGGATCACCTTGCGCCCGGGCTCGCGGGTCCCGGTTCACTGTTCGGCGAGCGGCAAGATCATCCTCGCCCAATTCTCTCCAGCTCAGCGTCGGCGCCTCCTGGAGGCCGCACCGCTCAAACGCTTCACCCCGAAGACGGTCACCGACGTCGACCGCCTCGACGACGACCTCAAACAGATCCGACGCGACGGCTATGCGATCGACGACGAGGAGTTTCTCTCCGGACTGGTGTGTGTGGCAGTCCTGGTTCCGACTGCGGTAGGACTGTCGAACATCGCCGTCGCGGTACAGGCGCCGATGATCCGGCTGACCCCGGACAAGGCATTGAAACTGCTGCCGGCACTCAATCGGGCGGCAGCGGCGATCGGCCAACTGGAGGACGCAGTCGTCGACGACGCGCTCGCAGCGGAGGTGGACGCATGACTCGAATGGTGCCCGCCGCCGATCTCTTCGGCTTCCACACCGATTTTCGGGTGCCGGTCTTCGACGAATCAGACGAGCATGTTCCCGAGGTCGATCCGGCTTACCAGTTCGACAAGTCCGTCACCATGGCATTGCTCGCGGGTTTCACGCGCAATCGTCGCGTCCTCATCCAAGGACTGCACGGCACCGGCAAGTCCAGCCACATCGAACAGGTCGCAGCTCGATTGAACTGGCCGTGCGTCCGAGTCAACCTCGACGGTCAGCTCACGCGAATGGATCTGATCGGACGTGACGTCGTGACCCTGCGCGATGGGAAACAGGTCACCCAGTTTCAGGAGGGCATCCTCCCGTGGGCCATCCAGCGACCCGTGGCACTGACACTGGACGAGTACGACGCCGGGCGCCCGGATGTGATGTTCGTGATCCAGCGCATCCTCGAACATGGCGGGAAGCTCACCCTGCTCGACCAGAACCGGGTCATCACCCCGCATCCGTGGTTTCGGATGTTCGCCACCGCGAACACCGTCGGACTCGGCAATCTCAACGGCATGTACCACGGTGCACAGCGACTCAACCATGCACAGATCGACCGGTGGAACATCGTCGCCTCACTCGATCATCTTCCGCCGGACGTGGAGTGCACGATCGTGTCGGCCCGAGCACCTGACCTCGACGGTTCGGTGATCAGCGCCATGGTTGCGGTAGCGAACCTGACCCGTAACGGCTTCCGCGTCGGTGACCTCTCCACCCTGATGTCGCCACGCACCGTGATCACCTGGGCGGAGAATGTCGACATCTTCGACGACGTCGGGCTCGCCTTCGCGCTGTCGTTCGTCAACAAGTGCGACGACGCCGAGCGGCCGATAGTGGCCGAATACTTCCAGCGATGCTTCGACCGCGAGTTGGACCAGCCGTCGACACACGTCGCATGAGCAAGGATGCCGCAGCGGTCCGACGCGAACAGCGCATCCGCGAGCTTCGCGCGTCCTCGATCCGGGCGCTGAGCGGACATCGCGGCGTCGTCTTCCGCGGGACGGACCTCTACGACTCGCGGCGTCGAATACCCGTGTCGGTAGCGCACCTGAACCCTCCATCCGAACGCGGTGCCGCCGACGCCGTGGCGCTGCGCTTGCTCTACACCGATCCCGAGGTTCATCGGGAACTGTTGCCGGAGCACCACGTCGAACGGCTGGTGTTCGAGATGCTCGAACAGTTCCGCGTCGAGTCGCTCGTTCCGCCGGAATGGGCTGGGGTTCGCCGCAACGTCGGCGATCGGTTTCGGCAGTGGGCCGTCGAGTTTGAAGCTTCCCCCTCGGCCGAAACGGCGTCGGGTCTGCTGCTGTACGCCCTGTCTCAAGTCAGCCGCTCCCGCATCACCGCCGAGCCGATCGATGAGATCACCCAGGGGGTGATCGAGCAGACGCGATTCGACATGCTCACGCCGTTCGGCGCGAGCCTGGCCGACCTGCGTAGGAACCGGCATTCCCAACGACGCTTCGGCGCGATCGCTCGGCAGGTGGCCGCCGATATTGCGGATCTGCCGCTGTTACAGGTCGAATCCGATCCCACGTCGACCACCGTCAGTGGGATCCGCTGGTTGATCGACCTCGATTCCGACGACGTCGAGGCCGACCCGAACGCAGTCGCCACCGGTTCGAACCGCAAACCGACGTCGGCCGGAAGCGACTATCACGTTTTCACCCGGGCCTACGACGAAGTTCGACTGATGTCGGCGCTCGTTCGTGCCGAGTTGCTAGTGGAGTATCGGCAGCGAATCGACGCACTGGCACAGGCCGGCGGTGTCAGCCCCCGCCTCCTCGGGCGCCAACTGGCGCGACTGTTCGCCGCGCCCCATGCCGAGAGCTCCGAGGGCGGCCATCAAGCCGGTCATCTCGACGCTCGTCGACTACCCCAGCTGGTGACCAGCTTCAACGAACGCAACATCTTTCGCGTGCCGCAGCAGGTGCCGCGGTCCGACGGCGCGGTGACCTTTCTCGTGGACTGCTCGGGTTCGATGAAGGCCTACAGCGAGTCGGTCGCGGTCCTGCTCGATCTTTTCTCCCGAGCTTTCGATCTCGCCGATATCGACTGCGAGATACTCGGTTTCACCACGGCCGCATGGAACGGTGGTCGCACACGTAAGGATTGGATGCGCTCCGGTCGGCCGGCGAATCCGGGACGGCTCAACGAGATTCGCCATCTGGTGATCAAAGATGCGGACACGCCGTGGCGGTCGGCAAAGCTCTCGATCGCCGGCCTGTTGAAACTCGACCTGTATCGAGAGGGCGTCGACGGTGAGGCGATCGAGTGGGCGTGCGCCAGGCTCACCAGCCGCGAGCGACGCCGCCGAGTTCTCGTCGTCATCTCCGACGGCAGTCCGATGGACGGCGCTACGTCGCTGGCCAACGGAGATCAATTCCTGCACCGGCACCTGCAGGACGTTCTTTCCCGCGAACGGAGCGTCGCGATCGCCGCCATCGGTGTCGGCGTCGATCTCAGCCTCTATTACGACCATTGCACCGCGGTCGATCTCACCGACGGCGTGAACCGGTCGGTGACCCGTGCGGTGTTGTCGACGATCACGAAGGCGGTGGTCGGGTAGCCCTGACTACCCGACCACCGCACTTCGATCGATCGCCTACTTCTTGCTCGCCTACTTCTTGCTCGACGACTTCTTGCTCGCCTTCTTACTCGGCGACTTCTTCCGCTCCGACTTCTTGGATTTCCGTTCCCGAGGCACGATCATCACCGGCACCGGAGAGTGCCGGAGAATCTTCGACGCCACTGAGCCGAGAAACACCTGGGACATCGGCCCGGCCGCACCCGATCCGAGGACCAGCAGGTCGCCCGCCTCCCAGGTGACGCCGCCGATGGCTTCGGTCCAGTCCGATCCCGCCCCCACCACGACGTCCAGTTTCGGAATATCCACCTTCTTGCGAGCCGCTTTGAGCTGCTTCAGAGCCGCGTCCATGTTCCGCTGGACCCACTGGCCGACCACGAGACGCTCAGCCGAGGGTTCGACCGAACCGCCGAAGGCGTTGAGCGGGCGCACCGTGAACGACGCGATGCGCATGCCGACCTTCCACTGTTCGGCCAGTTCGGCGCAGGTGGTGATCAGCCCGACCGTGTCCGCCGCACCACCGTAGGCCGCGGTCAGTCGTTCGACCGGTCGTTGACTCCTCGGGTAGCCGCGCGGCGCGATCACCACCGGAACCGACGCCGTGTGGACCAGGCGGTCGGTGACACTACCCAGTGCCACCTTGCCGAGTAGACCCGACGACGACGATCCGATCACGACCGCGCTGGCCTGGTACTTCTTCGCCAGTTGCATCAGGCCGCGGGGGATCGATTTCGACTGATGGACCACCACCTCGATGTCGCAATCGTCACGCACCGACTCGACGACGTGCTCGAGTGATTGTGTCGCCCGGGTGATCACATGCTGCTGGAACTCATCCTCGAATCGATCGATCCCGACGGGCAGAAACCGTTCGACGACCACCGCGGCGATGACCTTCTCCCCGGTTGTCCGCGCGAGTTGCATGGCCAAGTGCAGGGGCGCCCGGCCCTGTCGACTGGAACTGAAACCGGCAATGATCGTCATCAGACCGGTTCCGCAGTGGGTACGCGGGACACGACGTGGGTGATCGGCAATTGATGTTCGGCGCGAGCACGGTCGACCAGATCGAACCTATTCCACGTCGATTCCTCGGGAGGCAGTGTGGAGATCACGATCTGGTCCGGGTGGAAAGTGTCCACCGCGGCGGCCAGTGCGCGGAACGGCCGGTAGTCGCCCAACGCGCCATCGGCTTCGAAATTCTGCGAACGTAGAGTCTCCAGGGTGTGGTCGAGTCGTTCCTTGGCGACTCGCTCGGTGGCCTCGGTGATATCCAATGGTCCGTGAACGGCCGCGGCTCCGGTTTCCACCGGACTCGCCGGAACGACCACATAGTAAGTGGCAGCGCGATCGGCACCGATACGACGCAACTCGTCGAGCAATTCGGTGGATTGAACCGTCTGATTCGCCAGCACCAATACGCGGTTCGGCCGCTCGGTCGAAGACACGCCCTCCACGGTCGGACGAGTGCTCAGATACCACTTGTTGGCCAGATACATCAGGATGATGAAGGCCCAGGCGCCGAGGCTCAAGATCAATTGAATACGAGTGTCGGAGTCCATTCCCATCTGCACGAGGACGTACCCGATGCCGGCCACGGTGAGGATCGACAGCACCGGGAATCCCCACATCTTGAGTTTGAGTTCGGAAGCCGGTGTTCGGTATCGAAGCACAATCTGCGAAATCCCGATCAGCAGATAGACGAACAGAGCGATCGAACCGGCGGAATTCATGATGAAATTGAAGATCTTATCCGGCGATATCGCTGCCGCCACAACGCACAGCAGGCCGACGATCGACGAGACGAGAATGGCGACCATCGGGACACCACGCTTGGTCACCGACACGAACTGCGGCGGCGCCTCACGACGAGCCGCGAGCACGAACAGCATGCGCGACGCGGTGTACATCCCGGAGTTCAAGCAGCTCAGCACCGCGGTGAGCACCACCGCATTCATGATGTGGTCGGCGTACGGGATGCCCATCTTGCCGAATGCCGCGACGAACGGCGACGATCCCGCGACATTTTCATTCCACGGGAGAATCACCGCGAGGAGGAACGTCGAGCCGACGAAGAACACTGCGATACGTGCGATGACAGAGTTCGCCGCCTTGGCCACCGCCTTCTCCGGATCCTCGGATTCGGCCGCGGCGATGGTCGCGATTTCCGCACCGACCATGGACAGAATCGTGGCTACCACGCCAACCGTCAGAGCTGTCGGCCCCAGCGGAAACAGTCCGCCGTGGCTGGTCAGGTTGGAGAAGCTCATTTGCTTATGCGGCCATATCCCGAAAACAAAGAGTGTGCCCAGGACAATGAACCCGATAATGGCGGCGACCTTGATACCGGCGAACCAATACTCGAACTCACCGAAGGACGCGACCGAAAACATGTTGGTCGCGGTCATCGCAACCAACAAGATCAACGACAGCACCCAGAGTGGAATGCTCGGAATCCAGAATGAGATGATCTTCGCGCCCGCGACCGCTTCGAATCCGACGATCGTCACCCACATGTACCAGTACAGCCAACCGACGGAGAAGCCCGCCCAGTTCCCCATGGCACGGCGCGAATAGTCGGCGAACGAGCCGGTGGATGGATTGGCGACCGCCATCTCGGCCAGCATGCGCATGACCATGATGACCAACACGCCAGACATCGCGTACGTGATGAACGCACCCGGGCCGGTATCCAGGATCACCACGCTAGAGCCGACGAACAGTCCCGCGCCGATAACGCCGCCGATGGCGATCATCTTCAGCTGACGCTGACTGAGCGACTTCTTGAGTTCCGGACCTGCGCCCATGGACATTCCTCCAGTTCAACCAGACCGCCGGACCAGGCCAGGCGGTGTGACATCGATCACCTAAGCTGTGGTACACAGACTAGGAATAGATCGACAGATCACCTAGCGCCAGATTCCCCATTACGCCTGGTACCAGATGGGTCCGCACGCCATGCTGCTATACCGGCGACCACGGCGGAAGAAGACCGTCGCACAGTTCACAGAAGCGTAACGGCCGGATCGGTGCAGTACGCGATACCTACTGGTACGAGATGAACCATGGCGCCGGGGCCACTCGCATGGTCTCCGCCGGAGTGAACATCGGGTGGTCTTCGGTGTAGAAATTCTTCCAGCCCATCCACACGTTGGGCGGCAGGTCGGTGGTCAGTCGACGCCACGTCCCCATCTTCACCGGCGGAGTGCCGTGACCGTCGGCGTGAATCACCGTCGCGAGCTCGGGATGGCTGGTGTCGATGGTGTTGCGGTCGGCGAGCATATCCGAATCGAACTCGTGCAGCACGAATGCCTTCTGCGGCAATCCGTTGTCGCGCACCAATGTTGCCAGCCAATCGGCGGTGCGATTGACTTCCGCTGCCGACACCGAACCGATCTGGGCCAGATGCACCTGGTTGGGTTTGAGTCGCCACTCGGAGTCGAGGGCGAGACCCACATGGGGAAGTTTGAGAAGGCTCTCGTACATCTTGGCCTGCCGAAGGAAGTCCATGCGTCCCGGCTGAAGGTCGAGCGTCACATAGATGCCCGCTTTGCCCGCGGCCTCCACCCACGGCCGGATGACGGCCGGATCGATGATCGACGTGTAGTAATCGCCCGGCCCCGGCGACGCCGACGCCACCGTCGCGATGATCTCGAAAGCCGGCACCACTTTGACCGGGCTGACCGAATCGTATTCGGCGGCAACCTTTCTCGCCCGGTCGATGGTCTGGTCGAGCCCCTGTCGGCCGAGCGGCCCCAGCGACGGCGACCCGGGCGATCCGTACAGGGCCACGAGTCGACGCCCGGGGAATATCGTGTAGCCGCCGCCCGGCAGTTCGGGCGCGGCACGCGCAACAGTGACACGTTGGGAAAGCAGTGTCGCAGTGCCGAACTCGCCGCCGACGCCGAGTACGTGCGCATTCGGATGCGCCTTGAGCAGCTCCATCGCCGACGTGCTGTCACGCGGATTTCCGGTCGGCGACGACGCACCGAATGCGCCGGCCGCCGCGATCGTCGCGAGTGCGCCTTCGGTCTCGGCGGCGACCAACACGACGTCCGGATTCGCCCCGACCGTCGAATCCGCTTGCTGTGCAGCAGATTCCGGCACGACGGTCAGCCCAAGCGCATTGCCGCCCGCCGGCATCACCGCATCGTGGGCGCCGAGCCGAGTCAGTTCGTCGCGGACCGGCCCCGCGGTTCCGGCGTCGACGGTGAACATCGGGATGTGCCGACGCCGCGCGATCTGTCCGGCGGCCTGCGCTGCCGCGTTGTCGGCCGAGGCCGAGATGAGCACGACAGTCGGTGCGCGCGAGAACAATTCACGACTCACGAGCACCGAATCGGGCACGTCGGGAGCGCCGTAAACGACGCGAGTCGCGGCGTCGGACGAGGAGGCGGTCGACGTCGCAGCGGCGGGCGCGGCGTCGAAGCGGTTGGACGAGGCGGCGAGAACCGCCGCGACGACGACGATCAACCCGACGACCGCCATCACCGTGCGGGATCGAGTCCACCGTCTACGACCACTCGCCATCACCGTCGATCGAACCTCCACATCTCACGCCCGGTATGTCCACCACCAACGGCACACAACGTACCAGCCGAGCGGCCCGATCATCGACGGTCGGACTGGGGAGTGTCCCTATTACCCTCCATCGCGTCGCAGCAAGAGCAGTGTGTCCAGTTCGGCGGCGATCCGCCCGGCGTCGGGACCGGTGAGCCGCCTGAGCGGCACACGGGAAATGCCTTGAGTGCGCCGCTCGACGCGATAGACGATCGTCGCCGTCGCTGCGACGAGCGGGATCAGGATGCTGAGGATGATCACGGTTGTCATGGCACTAACTGTGCTCCCGCGAATATTCTGCCACCAGTGGCTGAATCGACAATGTTGGCAAAGAATCTGCCATACTGTGTTCATGCTCCGCACCGTCGCCGCCGTCCTACAGCCGCATGTCGCGATGTTCGAATACGGCGTGGTGCACGAGGTCTTCGGGATCGACCGCACCTCCGACGGCGTTCCTCCGTTCGAGTTCCTGGTCTGCGGCCCCACCGCTGGCGTCGCCCTCGACGGTGGACACGGCCTGCAGGTGGTCCCGCCGTACGACTACTCGGCGGCCGAGACCGCCGATCTCGTCGCCATTCCGGCGGGCAGCACCGACGGCGACTACGACCCCGCCGCGCTTGCCGCCATCCGCTCGGCGGTCGACCGCGGCGCACGGATCCTCACCGTATGCACGGGCGCCTTTCTCGCGGCGGCCGCCGGTGTTCTCGACGGTCGACGCTGTGCCACCCACTGGCGCTACGGCGACGATCTCGCGACCAGGTACCCGGCGCTCACCGTCGACACCGACGTCCTGTTCGTCGACGACGGACCCGTGACCAGTAGCGCGGGGACCGCGGCGGGCATCGACGCCGCGCTGCACATCGTCCGCCAGGAGTTCGGCCCCGACGTCGCCAACCGCATCGCACGGCGGATGGTCGTGGCGCCGCATCGCGACGGCGGGCAGCGACAGTATGTCGAAGCACCCGTACCGACCTGTGATTCCGACGGTTTCGGCGCGACGCTGGCCTGGATGATCGAGAACCTCGACGCCGACATCGCCGTCAACGACCTCGCCCGGCGCGCCCACCTGTCACCGCGCACATTCGCCCGGCGTTTCGTCGACGAGGTGGGCGTGTCACCGCACCGCTGGCTCACCGAGCAGCGCGTGCTGCACGCACAACGACTGCTCGAATCCACCACGATCACCGTCGACGACGTGGCCAAACGCTGCGGATTCGGCTCGGCGACGCTGCTGCGTCACCACTTCAGCAGCATGGTCGGGGTATCGCCGGGCAACTACCGACAGCGATTCACCGGGCGCTAGCAGCGGTGATCCAGCGGCGCGGATTCTCGCTGGGACATGCCCAGTCAGTCCTTGCCGACTGCGTCGCCGGGTGGAGCGTCACGCGCGGTATCGATCGACTCGAAATCATCGACGACGCCGGCGGTCGCCGAGTCGTCCGACCGTACGTCGACGTCCCGTACCTCGACGTCCTGCGCCTCGACCTCTTGCGTCTCTACCTCGTCGAACGACACGCGTGGTGTCGCGACGGTGTGATAGATCGCCAGACCCGTATTCACCGCGGCGGCGACCCCGAAGACAATGGCGAACGCCCCGGTCAGCACATACGCCGTCGTAGCCAGACCGCCGCGCAGCGGTGACACCGCGAGCGCCCCGGCGACCGCCAGAATCAGCCCCAACAACGACCACGCCGCGCCACGCACCCGGGGTCCGACGACGCTCACGTAGAACAGCCGACGGTAGACACCCGTTTCGAACTCGTCCACGGCGGCCAGTCGCACCGGATCGGCCCCAGCCGCGCCCCGCAGATCTGCCGACAATCCCAGGTCGACGCGAAGCCGCGCCGACTCGTGCGCGCGATATCGCACGAATCCGATGATCGCGGCGGTCGCCGCAATCAGCCCCAGCCCCATCGAGAATGCCCATAGGTTCACATCGGCCACCGTACCGGTCAGCGGTGAACCTGTTACACCTACGTCTCGTTTCGGGTTGCTGCCAGCATCGACTGCAGTCCGAGGATCAGTGCGTCGAGACCGGCGTCGAAGGCGCGGTCGGCGCGCGACTGCGTCGACCGCGTTGCGTCGGCAGCCACCGCGCCGGCGAGCGCGCCGTACTCGGCCGTCAGTTCGCCCGCGTCGAAGACATCGCCTGGAGCGTTGGCGTCGAGCGCCGATCCGAGAACAAAAGATTCGACGGCGACGACCGCGGACAGGATCGTCGATTCGGGCCATCCGGCGGCGGCGAACCCGGCGATCACGGTGTCATACATCGCGAGGACGGCACGCGAGTCGGTCACCGGCATCACCGCGTACATCGGCACGAGGTCGGGATGTCCGGCAAATGCGTCACGCGCCGAGCGAGCCCAGCGTCGAACGCCGCCCTCCCAGCTCAGCCCGTCAAAACCGGCATAGTCGACGCCGTGGATGAGGTGGTCCTGTACGTAGATGAGCAGTTCCCGCTTGGAGCCGACGTGGTTGTAGATCGCCGACGGCGCGACGCCCAGCGAGTCCGCGAGAGCCGCGATGGTGAGTCCCTTCGGCCCGCGCTCGGCGAGCAGTTCCATCGCCTCGGCGACGATCTTCGCACGAGACAGCACTTTCTTGCGCGGGCGACCAGCACGCCGAACCGACCCCACACCGCTCTCATCAGTGCTTGGATTCACATCAGCTCCCTTGTGTAATCGCCCACACAAGGTTAGCCTATAAATGAATGAAGTTCATTTAATGCAGCGGCGAGTCACCTCCGAAGCCAACCTCATTCTCTGCACCCCCCGGCACCGACAGGAGATCCCATGTCCACCTACGCAGTCACCAACCCCGCAACCGGCGAGGTCGTGGCCACCTACCCGACCGCGACCGACGGCGAGATCGCCGACGCGATCAGCGCGGCGGCAGGCGCAGCGCAATGGGTTCGGTCCACGACGGTCGCCGAGCGCGCGGCGTTGATTCGCAAGGTGGGGCAGCTGCACACCGAACGGCGTGACGAGCTCGCCGACATCATCGTCCGCGAGATGGGCAAGCCCAAGGAGGAGTCGCTCGGCGAGGTCGACTTCTGCGTAGCCATCTACGACTACTACGCCGACAACGCCGAGGCCTTCCTCGCCGACGAGCCCGTCGAGCTGCTCGACGGCACCGGCAGCGCCTTCATCACCCGCGGCCCGATCGGCGTGCTGCTGGGCATCATGCCGTGGAACTTCCCGTACTACCAGGTCGCCCGCTTCGCCGGCCCCAACCTCATCGTGGGCAACACCATCCTGCTCAAGCACGCCCCGCAGTGCCCCGAGTCGGCCGCCGCGCTGGAGAAGATCTTCCTCGACGCCGGGTTCCCCGTCGGCGCCTACGTCGACATCCGCGCCACGAACGATCAGGCCGCGACGATCATCGCCGATCCCCGCGTCGCCGCCGTGTCACTGACCGGTTCCGAGCGCGCCGGAGCAGCCGTCGCCGAGGTCGCCGGACGCAATCTCAAGAAGTGCGTGCTCGAACTCGGCGGATCTGACCCGTTCATCCTCTTCTCCTCCGCCGACCTCGACGCCACCGTCGACTCCGCCGTCGCCGCCCGCCTCGACAACACCGGGCAGGCCTGCAACGCGGCCAAGCGGTTCATCGTCGCCGACGACGTCTACGACGCCTTCCTGGAGAAGTTCACCGCCAAGATGCTCGCCGCGGGCGACGGCATCGCGCCGCTGTCGTCGGAGCGCGCCGCCGAAGGCCTCGAGGCGCAGGTACAGAACGCCGTCGCCCAGGGTGCCGAACTGGCCAGTTCCGGCCCCCGCAACGGTGCATTCTTCCCGCCCGCCGTGCTGACCAACGTCCAGCCGGGCACCGATGCCTACCACCAGGAGCTGTTCGGACCGGTCGCCATCGTCCACCGCGTCGCCGACGAGGCGCAGGCCGTGTCCGTCGCCAACGACACCCCGTTCGGGCTCGGCTCCTACATCTTCACCACCGATCCCGAGCAGGCGCAGCGCGTCGCCCAGCAGATCGAAGCCGGCATGGTGTTCATCAACGGCGTCGGCGCCGAGGGCGCTGAGCTGCCCTTCGGTGGCATCAAGCGCTCGGGCTTCGGCCGCGAGCTGGGCCGGTTCGGCATCGAAGAATTCATCAACAAGAAGATGATCCGCACCGTCAGCTGATCATTACGACAATCGCCTCGACCCGGTGACGATGACCGTGCGGCAACTCGCCGCCCGCACCAAATTGGGACTGTCCATCGTCGCCGGGTCGTCGGGCGCCGGGCGGACGGTCAGCTGGGCCCACGCCATCGAACTGCTCGACCCGACCCCCTGGCTCTCCGGCGGCGAGTTGGTCATGACCACCGGCATCGCATTGCCCGACGACGTTGCGGGACAACGTGATTACGTCTACCGCCTCGCCGACGCCGGGGTCGCGGCACTCGCCATCGACACCGGCACCACCCTGCGCGACATCCCGCAGGCCATCATCGACGCCGCCGACGACCGCGACTTCACGGTCCTTCGCGTGCCGGCCCAGACCCCGTTCATCGCGGTATCCCGCACCGTCATCGACGACCTCGCCGCCGACCAACTGCGTACCGTGCAAGAGGTGGTCGACGGTCAGGAATTGTTGGCCCGCGCAGCGGCACGCGGTGGCCTCACCGTACTGGTGGAAACACTCAGTAATCGACTGGCCGCGAGCGTGTGCGTCGTCGACCGTTCGGGCGGCCAGATCGCCCGGTCCGGCGAGTTGACCGATCTTCGACGCCGGGTGGTCGAACGACTCGACGCCGAGAGCGGCCGCATCGGTGGAGCACGTGTGCTCGCCGAAGACCGTTGGATCATCACCATCAATCCGCTGCCCGCCACCGGCGATCCGCACGGTTACCTCGCCGTGGCATCGCCCACTGCGCTCGACGCCGCCGGGCGCCTACTCGTCGGCCACGCGGTGTCCCTGCTGTCGCTGGAGATGGCCAAACCGACCGGTATTCTCGACGCCGAATCACGTTTGCGCACAGCAGCTCTCGCATTGCTCCGGTCGGGCGGCGAGCTCGATCGCCGACTGTCGCAGCAGTTGGGCTTCCCCAATGACCCGCAGGTCGTCGTCGTGTTCGTCGCGGCCGGCGCATTGTCGGCAGATGTGGTCCGTGAGGTGATCCAGCGGCCGGTGGACACCGCAGGCGACCCGTACCTGCTCGAGACCTTGGACGACGGTGTGGCCCTGGTGGTTTCGTCTGACGCGGCCGACCGGATCAGTGCTGCGACGGCCGACGCCGCGCAACGCGGTCTGAGCCGTCGGGTACGGATCGGCATCAGTCGCCCGACGATGTTGTCGACGGTGCGGACCGTCGTCGGGCAAGCTCGCGCGGCAGCCCACGCGCGTGACGAAGTGGGGGCCCGCCCCGCCCACATCGACGACATCGGCACTCTCGCATTGCTTCTCGGCCAGCCCGCCGAGTCACGGTCGGCGCTGATCACGTCCAGCGGGCTGCAGTCGTTGATCGACTACGACGCCGCCAACGCAACTACGCTGGTGACCACCCTGCACGCCTACCTACGATACGGCGGCCAATGGGACACCTCCGCCAATTCCCTTGGCATTCATCGCCATACGATGAGAAATCGCATTCGCAAGATCAGCGAGGTAACCGGCCACGACGTCGACGACGCCCAGCACCGATCGGAGTTGTGGTTGGCACTGCAGGCGCGAGAATTGGAGTAGGGGCTGGCCGCCTCCCGCTCGCTCTCCGCACATCGAGTGCCGCACCCCTCCCCGCCCACCGAGCGCACCCCTCCCCGCTCATCGAGTGCCGAAGCGAGGCACGAGCTTCGGTGTAACGAGATGCCGCAACCCGAACTCACCAACGCAACCAGAGCACCGCACCCCACCCACCGAGCGCACCCCTCCCGCTCATCGAGTGCCGAAGCGAGGCACGAGCTTCGGTGTAACGAGATGCCGCAACCCGAACTCCCCGCCCACCGAGCGCACCTTCCCCGCTCATCGAGTGCCGAAGCGAGGCACGAGCTTCGGTGTAACGAGATGCCGCAACCCGAACTCCCCAACGCAACCAACCGGGCGTCCCGCACACCAGAGCACCGCACCCCACCCACCGAGCGCACC
>NZ_JABBNB010000002.1 GCF_012933505.1 Gordonia asplenii | reverse complement strand
CTCAACCAGCAGAGGGACGCTTCGGCCGGTGAAACCAGGCTCAACCAACGGAAGCAGGTGCGCTCACCCAACCGCGGATGCAGGCCCCAGTTCCTACCGACGGGGACCAATTGCGCACTGTCACAACAATGTCCACGCCTGCGAAAGCACTCCGCGCAGGATCTGCTCCATCTCGTCGAACTCGGCCTGGCCACTGATCAGCGGCGGCGCGAGCTGGATGACGGGGTCGCCCCGATCGTCGGCACGGCAGTAGAGCCCGGCGTCGAACAGCTCGGTGGACAGGAAGCCGCGCAGGATGCGTTCAGCCTCGGCGTCGCTGAAGGTCTCCTTGGTCGCCTTGTCCTTGACGAGTTCGATGCCGTAGAAGAATCCCTCACCGCGCACATCTCCGACGATGGGCAGATCGTTGAGCTTCTCCAGCGTCGACCGGAATGCCGGCGCCTGTACCGCGACGTGTGCGTTGATGCCCTCGCGTTCGAAGATGTCGAGGTTCGCCATGGCTACCGCAGCCGAAACCGGGTGCCCGCCAAAGGTATAGCCGTGTGCGAATGCGGTCTGGCCGTCGGCGAACGGTTCGAAGAGACGGTCGGAGGCGATCATCGCGCCGAGTGGCGAGTAGCCCGACGTGATGCCCTTGGCGCAGGTGATGATGTCCGGGATGTAGCCGAAGTCGTTGCAGGCGAACATCGATCCGATGCGACCGAATGCGCAGATCACCTCGTCGGAGACCAGCAGGACGTCGTACCGGTCGCAGATCTCGCGAACGCGGGCGAAGTATCCCGGCGGCGGCGGGAAGCATCCACCCGAATTCTGTACCGGCTCAAGGAAAACCGCGGCGACGGTATCCGGTCCCTCGAATTCGATGGCCTCGGCGATGCGGTCGGCGGCCCAGATGCCGAAGGCTTCCGGGTCGTCGGCGAGTCCGTCCTGCGCGCGATAGATGTTGGTGTTGGGCGCCCGGAATCCGCCCGGAGTCAGCGGCTCGAACGCCTGCTTGAGCGCGGGGATTCCGGTGATCGACAACGCCCCCTGGGTGGTGCCGTGATACGCGATCGACCGGGAGATCACCTTGTGCTTGCCGGGCTTGCCAACTTGTTTGAAGTACTGCTTGGCCAGTTTCCACGCGCTCTCGACGGCCTCGCCGCCTCCGGTGGTGAAGAAGACTCGGTTGAGATCACCGGGCGCGTACTCTGCGAGCCGGTCGGCGAGCTCGATGGCCGGCGGCGTCGCATACGACCACAGCGGAAAGAAGGCGAGTTCCCTGGCCTGGCGCGCCGCGGCCTCGGCGAGCTCGGATCGTCCGTGCCCCACCTGGACGACGAACAATCCCGACAGTCCGTCGATATAGCTGCGGCCACGGCTGTCGAAGATGCGGGCGCCCTCGCCGCGGGTGATGATCGGCGGGGTGATCTCGTCGGACTGCCGGGTGAAATGGCCCCACAGGTGACGCTTGGCTGCGCTCTCCAGTCGGGAAGTATCCGGCAATTCGGTGGCTATTGTTGTCATCAAGGTTCCTCGGGTCGGCCGGGCGAATACGGACGGAAGCGCCGGCGGGGATCTCGGCGAGTCCGGACCGACAGCTCCGTCGGTGTGACCTCGCGCACTTCCAGTGTGGGTCTTCACGACGCGAATTGCAAGCTTTGACAGCTAATCAGTTATGCAATGCGTGGTTTTCTGGCATAGTTGTCACGCAATCAATCAATTGGAGTTCAGCATGTCAACACAGACGACCACCTCTCCCACCCCCATCGGCAATCCGGAAACCATCCCCGGATGCTGGATCGACGGCAAAGCGCGCGACGGTGGCGGACCGTCGTACACCGTCGTCAACCCGGCGACCGGCGTACCCGTGGCTGCGGTCGCCCTCGCCGACTCGATCGACGTCGACGACGCCATCTCATCGGCACGCAGCGGGTTCGCCTCCTGGTCCCTCCGAACGCCTGGAGAGCGGTCCGCAGTGCTGACGGCACTGGCGCGTCTCGTCGAACGCGACGCCGAACTCCTTGCGGCACAAGAAGTCTCACAAACCGGCAAACCCATTCGACTGGCCCGCGAGTTCGACGTCCCAGGCAGTATCGACAACATCGACTTCTTCGCCGGCGCCGCACGCAATCTCGACGGCAAGGCGAGTGCGGAGTATTCGGGCCAACACACGTCGTCGATTCGCCGCGAGCCGGTCGGCGTCGTCGGCTCGATCACTCCGTGGAACTATCCGTTGCAGATGGCGGTGTGGAAGGTCATCCCCGCACTGGCGGCCGGGTGCGCGGTCGTCTTGAAGCCGAGCGAGCTGACACCCCTGACCACATTGCATCTGGCGAGACTGGCCACCGAAGCGGGGCTGCCCGACGGCGTGTTCAACGTTGTCACCGGCACCGGCGTCGACGTCGGCGCCCACCTCGCCGGACATCGTGGCATCGACGTCATGACCTTCACCGGCTCCACCCCGGTGGGGCGTGCCGTCATGGCGCAGGCCGCCGCCAACGGCACGCGGGTGCAGCTCGAACTCGGCGGCAAGGCTCCGTTCGTGGTGTTCGACGACGCCGATCTCGACGCCGCCGTGCACGGCGCGGTCGCGGCATCGCTGATCAACGGCGGCCAGGACTGCACCGCGGCCACCCGGGCGATCGTCGCCGAGTCACTGTATGACGGCTTCGTCGACGGGGTGGCCGCGTTGATGGAGCAGGTGACCGTCGGCGATCCGACGGACTCCGCGACCGACGTCGGCTCACTCATCACCACCGTGCACCGCGATCGGGTGCACGCGATGGTGCAGCGCGCTCGCGAAGCCGGCGCACGCATCGTCACCGGTGGCGAACTCCCCGATCACCCCGGCGCGTTCTACCCGCCGACCCTCGTCGCAGACGTCGCCGAAGACTCCGAGATCTACCGCGACGAGGTGTTCGGCCCGGTGTTGACGGTCAGCAAGCACTACGGCGACGACGACGCGATCCGCCGCGCCAACGACACCGCCTACGGCCTGGCGGCGTCGGCGTGGACGACGAATCTGTATCGCGCACAACGTGCTTCGCGGGAAATCAACGCAGGCTGCGTGTGGGTCAACGACCACATCCCGATCATCAGCGAAATGCCGCACGGCGGCATCGGGGCGTCCGGCTTCGGCAAAGACATGTCGACCTACTCGTTCGAGGAGTATCTGACGATCAAGCACGTCATGAGCGACATCACCGGCGTCGCACGTAAGCCGTGGCATCGAACGGTTTTCCGCCTCGACTGATCACCGCGCCGAGGAGAGCCTGATCCGTTCCGCCCGATCGTCTGAGCGCCGACTGAGCCGGACCGGATCGGCGGAAGTCCGGACACCGTGGTCCGACACTGCGTCGTGGCTCATCGGTCGATCCGAGTTTGAGCTGCCCGGCCGCTTGTTTCAGCGTGAGCGCGGCGGGGTCGAACCGATCCCTGGTGATGCAATCGATTTCGTGGATCCGCCTGCGGTGTCTGTTTCCGAGCCGACCTACGCGGTTTCGACACGGGCCTGTGCTGGCGCTCCGGCCCGGCTCAACCGGCAGGGGCCCTGGCGCGGCTATGCCCGAATCAGCAGGAGACCCCGGCCCGGCTCAACCGGCAGGGGCCCTGGCGCGGCTATGCCTCAGGGCCTCCGTTGATCACCGCTCCCCGCGGCTGGAATAGCGCAGCTTGTGGACCTTCACCACCGACACCGTCTCTGTGGCCTGGACGCCATCGATGGTGCTGACTCGCTCGTTGAGGAAGGCCCACAGCTGCGTGTTGTTCGCGCTGGACACCTCGATGCAGATGTCGGCACGCCCGAGAATGCTTGACACATAAGAGATTTCGGGAATCTCGCAGAGCTCTTCGACGATCGCCGAATGCCGCTTGGGGTCGACGGTGAGAAAGACGATCGCGAGCTGCGAATTGCCCAGTTCCTCCGGATCGGCGAATGCCACGATCCGCAGAATGTTGAGGTCCTGCATGCGTTTGACGCGCGCGCGGACCGTCGCTTCGGACGACCCGAGGTTGCGCGCGATCTCACGAAACGCACGTCGGCCGTCGTCGCCGAGCTGGTCGAGGATTTCACGGTCCAAGTCATCGAGATGGTGCGACTGCATGGAGAGAACTCTAGCCATCGTCACCTGCTCGTCGCAGTCTCCCCGCGGCGCACGCGGCCCGCTTGTCCGATTGCGAGACGACGACGACCCGTCGTCTACCAATGCGCACACTCATCGCGCAATGTTAACGAATTTCGTTACTTTCTAGCGATTGCGCAACGCATTGCGTGGTGCTAGTGTCATGAATCACACCGCACTGCGCAGTTCAATGCCGAACCGCCGGCCGGTGTCCTCGAATCACTGACCCGCCCTCTTCCTTCCGGCGCATCTGGCAGTCCGGCACCGCACGGAGGATGATCACCTAGGGCGAACTGGAGAGATACCCATGACCATGCACGACACATTCGCCGACGACCACGCCTATCAAAAGAACCTGCGATGGTGGGACGGCTTCACCATCAGCCTGTCGATACCCGCGGCCCTGTTCGTCGGCATGGGCTACGCCCTCGGTGCGATCGGCGGATGGACCACGATGGTCCTGCTCGGCGCGGTCGCCGTGCTGGCCTGCCTGCAGAACTTCATCTACTCGGAGATGGCCGCGATGTTCGCCGACAAGGTCGGCGGCATCTCGATGTTCGCGCACGAAGGGTGGCGTCGACACTCCACCCTCGTCGGCCCGATCGCCACCTTCGGCTACTGGTTCTCTTGGTCGAGCTCCCTGGCGATCTACGGCCTGCAGATCGGCAAGTTGGTCCAGGCCGAGTGGTTACCATCGCAGACCTGGACGTTCTCGACGGGGCTAGCCACCATCGGCTTGCCGCACCTGATCGCGCTCGGTGTTCTGTTCGCTGGTTGGGGGCTCAACGTCATCGGCATGCGCGTGGCGATGAGCATCATGTATGTCACCGGGGTGCTGGTGGTCGTTCCGATCATCATCTTCGCTGCGGCGCCGCTCTTCTCGGCGGACTGGTCGATCTCCAACATGCACTGGGACCTCGGCGCCAGTGGCGAGTCCGGTTGGCGCACGGCCCTCGCGTGGATGTTCGTGCTCGCCTGGTCGGTGTACGGCATCGAGGCAGTCGCGTCGTTCGTGCCGGAGTTCAAGTTCACCGTTCGAGACTCTAAGATCGCCCTGCGGCTGGCCGGCTTCTTCGTCATCGCCGTCTACATTCTGGTGCCCCTCGGTGTCGGCGGCCTGACCCACCAAGCCGACGTCGCGGCGAATCCGGTGACCTTCTATCTAGAGACCTTCGGCAAGCTGTTCCCCGGCGGCGACATCTTCATGACGATCAGCCTCATCGCCGGTCTCGTGCTGCTGATGGTGATGACCACCGCCGACGGCGGCCGAGTACTGCACGGCAGTGCCCGGGAAGGACTGACCATCCGGCAGTTGGGTGAGTTGAATCGGTTCAAGGTGCCCGGTCGGGCGATGTCGCTGGACCTCGTCGTCAACGTCATCCTGATCCTCTTCGTCGGCGAGGCGCTGGCCGTGATCGTCGCCGGCATCGTCGGCTACCTGCTCTGCCACATTCTGTCGCTGACCGGATTCCTGCACCTGCGCCGGGACATGCCCGACGCCGAGCGGCCCATCAAGCTGGGCGGGCAGTGGCTCTACATCGCCGGGTTCCTGGTGGTAGTCGACTCCGCGATGCTGGTCGTCGGGGCGCTGAGTGCGAAGATCACCGGCTACGGAACGACAAAGGAACTGATCGTCGGAGTGTTCGTGCTCTCACTGTCGGTGGTGCTGTACTTCTACCGCCGCGTCGTTCAGGACCACCAGCCGTGGATCTGGAAGGAATCGGCTGAGGCTGTCGAGGCCGACCTGGCCGTCAACGCGAAGCCGGTCGAGCCCGCGGAGGTCGCCGCAGCCGAGCTCGTCGACTCGGACGTCGAGTCCAAGGAAGCTCTGACCGAATCGACGCTCGCCTGAACTTCCGCAGTCGCGTGGTCGAACGCTTCGTCACACCGGTGGCAGCCTCAGACGGCTGCCGCCGGTGTGACGTCGTTCAGCTGTTCCACATCGGACCGATTGGTTCGACGACCGGGTCAGCACGGATCACGCTGAGCCTACTGACTTCTAGGTCGCGTGTCGGGCACTAGGCCGTCAGCAATCGCGTGATCTCGCTGGTCACGTTGTCACGGGCGACGGCCTCCCAGTTCTGCCGGCCGTATTCGGTCGCGTAGATCGGCCCGCCCGACATCATCGCATCGAGCACGGCTGCACGCGCAGGCCCGAAAGTCGCGTCGGGTACATCGGCGTACTCCTCCCGTACCAGCGCGGCATAGTCGTCGTACTGCTCGGGACTGCCCGCGAGGACCGCGAGATCTGCGTCGCTCAATGCGGCAGCGTTACGGTCCAGTGGGTCGACATCATGGTCGGTTGTCGCCTCGACCAACCGGGCCACCTCATCGACGACGTCGGCTGGTTTATCGCTCAACATGTCCCGCGCCAGCTGTGCCGACGCGGCCTCGTTGTCCGACCGGCCGATCTCGTAGATCGCGTCGTGAAACCACGCCGCGAGGTACACGGGTTCTGCGTCGAACGCCACGCCGTTCGCGGCGAGGGTGTCGAGGTGGGCGAGCACCGCGTTGAGATGGTCGACGGTGTGATAGCGGCGGTGCGGCTGCGACCACCTCGCGAGAAGATCCTCCGATTGGGCGGATGTCAGATAATCAGCCATTCGGCCACGCTATCGCGCCCCGCTCACAGGTGCGTCGACGACCCGCTGCGCATCCGACGGAACAGGACGAAACCGCCGTAGACGGCCAGCGCGACGAACGCCAGCCAGAACAGTCCCTTGAGCAGCGGGCCGATGATGGCGAGACCGATCAGCACGGCGACGATGATGCCGAGAACCTTCCAGAAGGAGGTGCCGGTGGAATTGGATGTTGATGTAGTCATGACTCCACTCTGATCCCACTCGCGAGCGATTTCACTGGTCAGCAGCACCTTTGGGGGAAAGATCAGGGCGTTCACCCACCGGGCAGCTGCTTGGCGACCGTGGTGCAGTACCCGAGTTCATCCGGGCTGACGAACCCACCGCGGTCACGGAACCACGCCATCACCAGGTCGGCGACCATCGATGACGACATGCTGATCAGGTAGCCGTGGGTGCAGTCTTCGAATAGGTCGTCGTGATACCAACAGTCGAGCCGGGCGTCGGGCGCGTCATATCCGTCGAGCAGCGGGATGATCATCAGCATCGTCGACAATCGCAGGAGCAGCCGCCCGCGCTCCAGCCGCTGGATCTGCGCGCAGTGGACGTCGTAGGAGTCGCCGACCCGCACATGGTGCGGCCCGACGTCGAGGACGCCGGCGAGCGGAATGTCGTCGATGCACCCCCGTAACCAGCCGGCGGCCGCACCCCACGGTGAATCGGCGGCGTCGGGCACTGACGAACCGTGTTCGATGTCGTGACGATCAGGTGTTGCCATGACTGCTCCTGTCCTCTGGGCTGAATCGAGTAGAGCACGACCCCCTGACAACTTTCGCTAATACGTTCGATGAACTGGGCCGATCCGGGAAGGGCTACTGTCGAAGCCATGACCGCGGTGGAGACTCTCGAACGCTGGACCGACTCGGGTGCCGTGTGGCGAGTGTTGTCCCGACGCGGCGGGACGATCACCGTCGGCCTGTTCCGCTGCGACGGCGGCGAGGAAGTCGATCGAATCACATCGTCGACGCCGGACCTCATCGCCTTCATCGGCGACCGCGACTCGAGCGAGGACTGAAGAAACGTCCGCCACGAGCGGGACTGCGGAATATCTCCGCGGTAGGTCACCTTGAACGAATCATGGCCAGAACTGTCGTAGCAACCGCATATGGACAACCCTCCGACGTCGTCGAGGTACGCGAAATCCCCTCCCCGGTGCCGGAGGCCGGTCAGGTCGTCGTCGACGTCCGCGCCAGCGCCCTCAATCCGATCGATGTGAAGACGGTCGCCGGCGTCATGGGCTCCGACCCCGC
The DNA here is from genome assembly GCF_012933505.1 of Gordonia asplenii. GTDB lineage: Bacteria > Actinomycetota > Actinomycetes > Mycobacteriales > Mycobacteriaceae > Gordonia > Gordonia asplenii. The sequence continues at coordinate 281,582 of NZ_JABBNB010000002.1, read as the reverse complement.
CAAACTGCCGATCCACATCGGTTTCGAAGCCGCCGGCGTGGTCTCCGCCGTCGGCGACGGCGCGGTGAACTCCACGGGCACGCCCATCGTCGTCGGCGACGAGGTCGTGGTGTATCGAGCGGTCGGCGGCCTGTCCAGCGAGATCCTCGCCACCGGTTCCGCGGTCCACCCCAAGCCCGCCGGCCTCTCGTTCGACGTCGGGGCCGGACTGCTCCTCGTCGGAGTCACCGCCGCCGACACGATCGCCACCGCGGGAGTCTCAGACACCGACACCGTGCTCATCCACGGCGGCGCGGGCGCCGTCGGCGCGATCACCACGCAGCTCGCTATCGCCAAGGGCGCCAAAGTGATCGCCACGGCCGCCGAGCGCAACCACGACTTCCTGCGCGATCTCGGCGCGATACCGGTCACCTACGGCGACGGCCTACTCGATCGAGTACGTGCCGCCGCTCCTGACGGCGTCTCCGCCGCGATCGACACCGTCGGCACCGACGAAGCCGTCGACGTGTCGACCGCGCTCGTCGGTGATCGGGCACGGATCGTCAGCATCGCGGCCTTCGGTCGCGGCGGCGACGTCACCCTCGTCGACGGCTCCACCGAGCAGAGCAGGGCCAACCGAGCGCGGGCCATCGGACAATTGCTCGACGACGCCGCTGCGGGCCGCCTGGTCCTCGACGTCGCCAAGATCTTCGACCTCGACGACGCCGCTACTGCACTGACCGAGTTGGCGACCGCGCATCCGCGCGGAAAGTTCATCCTCCATCCGTGACTCGGTGGTCCACCGAGCGGCGGCTCTACCGGTTGGGCGAGGCGCGGGCCGAGTCGAAACCTCTCAGCCACAACGACTTTCGACGGTCCGCGCCAATTACGGCGATGACACCCGGCAAGTGACGCGTGTGCACTCTACGGGTGCACACGCCTCGATATTCGATACCATCACAGTTCGACACGTGCGCTACCACCAAATGCATTGTGGTACAGGGGTTTCGACACGCTCGTCGCTAGCGCTCCTCGCGGCTCAACCAGCAGATGCAGTGCCCCGACCGGTGAAACCAGGTTGAGCGAGGCGCCAGCCGAGTCGAAGTAGCGCTCCTCACGGCTCAACCAGCGGATAAGGCGAATTCCCAACCCCCACAAAATGATCGACCAGGCCGGCGCCACCAACTCACGAGGTTTCGACACGGGCTACGCTAGCGCTCCGGCCCGGCTCAACCAGCGGGTGGACGCGTCGCTAGCTGTAGCGCTCCGGCCCGGCTCAACCAGCCGGTGGGCACGTCGCTAGCTGTAGCGCTCCGGCCCGACTCAACCAGCAGATGGCCACCGGCTCAATCATCAGCACGTCTCAGCGATCGCAGTCTTGACGCGACACCTCGCACCGAAGTTGTTACGTGTCGGCGACCGTATGCGCGGCGTACGACAAGTAACGTCGCAGTTGACGATTGGAGAGTGATGACCGAGCTCACCCCGGACGGACTCGATGAACAAGTCAACGCCGTGTTCGCCACCCTGCTCGACGCCCCACCCGCCCGCGACGACGACGGCGACATCCCGCTGCAACTCGACGCCTGCACCCTCTACGTCAGCACCGCTTACGACGCCCGCGCGATCGACATGTGGGCCCCGCTCGTCGTCGCCATCAACGACACCGCACAAGCCGCCTTCACCGCCGCGTTCCTCAACAACAAGTTTCCCGAGCTGAAGTTCCGGCTCTTGGCCGATCGCCTCATCGTCGGCTGCCGGGTACCCGCCGATCCACTGGTCACCCCGCACGTCGATCGAATGCTCGGACACCTCTCACAGGCCTTCGCCGGACGCAACGAACTCGCCATCTCGCTCAGTGGCCGCGCCGCCGACACCCCGCAACCCGACTGGCGCGACGACGAGCAGGAACGTGAACGCACCATCCTCCGAACGATATTCGAGTTGCAGCACGCCGACGACGCCATCAGCGTCGACGACGTGGTCGCCATCTGCCGCAGCGACCAGCAGACCGTGCTCAACGTGCTCGCGCTGTCGAACAACCTTGAGACACAACTACGTTCGGACGCAGAGCACGACCTCGACCCGGATGACGCCGCGCACGATCGGGCGTCGGCCGACGAGTGGAAGAACACCAGCGACGCACTGCGCACCGCCCTGCGGATGATCGCGCTGAAAGCCTGAGCGGTAGCGATATCGGCGCTCTCCGAGCCGAATCAGAACAGCCGAGATTCCTTCACCTCGCGCGGTTCCTCCAAGTCCAACAGGTAGCGCTTACGCTTCAACCCGCCCGCGTACCCGACCAACTTTCCGTCGGCGCCGACCACCCGATGACACCCCACGACGATGCCCACCGGATTCTGCCCGGCGGCCCGGCCGACCGCCTGCGCCAGACCGACGCCGCCCAAGTCGCGGGCCACCTCACCGTAGGTGCGCGTGTGTCCGAATTCGATCGCGGCGATCTGCTCCCAGACTCGTACTTGAAAATCGTTGCCGCGCAAATCTATCGGAATGTCGAAGGCGCGTCGGACGCCGGCGAAGTAGTCAGCGAGTTGCCCCGCGACGCGCGCCAGGAACTCGTCGACTTCGCAGGAGACCCGCGGCCCGTGCTGCGCGCCCGCACCGTCGTAGCTGGCGTCGAAGTACAGCCCGATCAGACTGTCGGCACCCGACGCGGCGTCATCGGCGACGAGTCTGATCGCACCGAGAGGACTGTCGATCAGCGTGTGCCGCAACATATTCGGCCACCGTTCACCGTTGTGGCGCCAGTTGTTGTGCGAGCGCGTCGAGTACCGCGGGGTCTTCGATGGTCGACGGCACGGTGTACTGCTCGCCGTCGACGATCTGGCGCATCGTCTTGCGGAGAATCTTGCCCGACCGCGTTTTCGGCAGGGCCGCAACAACTGTCACGTCGCGGAACGTGGCGACCGCGCCGATCTCCTCGCGCACAGTGGCGACCAGCTCACTGCGCAGGGTGTCCGGGTCGATGTCGACTCCCGCCTTCAGCACGACGTACCCGCTGGGCCGCTGCCCCTTGAGATCGTCGGCGATGCCGACTACCGCGCACTCCGCAACCGCCGGGTGAGTCGCCACCACCGCCTCGATGCTGCCCGTCGAAAGTCGGTGCCCGGCAACGTTGATCACGTCGTCGGAACGCCCGAGCACAACCACGTACCCGTCGGCGTCGATGTACCCCGAATCACCGGTGAGATAGAAGCCGGGGAACGCCGACAGATACGAATCCCGGTACCGCGCCTCGTCACGCCACAGGCCGGCGAGCGTGCCCGGCGGCAGCGGCAAGCTCACGACGATATTGCCCTCCTCGGTCGCCGACAGCTCCGCCCCTTGCGCGTCAACGACTTTCACGTCATACCCGGGAACCGGCACCGTCGGTGAGCCGGCCTTGATCGGCATCGGTTCCAGACCACGCAGATTCGCCACGATCGACCACCCCGTCTCGGTCTGCCACCAGTGATCGACGACCGGCACACCCAACACCCTTCCCGCCCAATGGAATGTATCGGGATCGAGCCGCTCACCCGCGGCGAACAACGTCCGCAGCGACGACACGTCGTAGCGGGCCAGTTCGGCGGCCTCGGGGTCGACCTTGCGGATCGCGCGGATCGCGGTGGGCGCGGTGAACAACGCATTCACCTTGTGCTCGTCGATGATTCGCCAGAATGCGCCGGCATCCGGGGTGCCGACCGGTTTGCCCTCGTACATGACCGTCGTCGCGCCGACCAGCAACGGCCCGTACACGATGTAGGAGTGCCCGACCACCCATCCGACATCCGACGCGGTCCACCACACGTCATCGGCACCGATGTCATAGACATTGCGCATCGACCACGCCAACGCCACCGCATGACCGCCGTTGTCGCGCACCACACCCTTAGGCTTGCCCGTCGTACCCGACGTGTAGAGGATGTAGAGCGGGTCGGTCGCCGCAACCGTCGTCGGACCGGCGGGCTGCGCGCCCGCCGCCAGCCCGTCCCAGTCGAGCCAACCGTGATCGGCGGCCGATCCGGGCACTTGTGGGCGATCCTTGACGATAATCGTCGACGGCGCAACCGCCGACAGCTCAACGGCTTTCGCCACGATCGGCAGGTACTCGATCGTCCGGCCGGGTTCCAGTCCGCCCGACGCCGTGATGAGCGCGACAGGCTCGGCGTCGTCGATGCGGGTCGCCAGTTCCGGCGCTGCGAAACCACCGAACACCACCGAATGCACCGCGCCGATACGAGCGCACGCCAACATGGCGATCGCCGCCTCCGGGATCATCGGCAAATAGATGATGACCCGGTCGCCCTTCCCGACACCGCGACCGGCGAGCACGCCGGCGAATCGGGCCACCTCGTCGAGCAGTTCGGCGTAGGTGAAGCTGCGCTGCTCACCGACCATCGCCGAATCCCAGATCAGCGCGATCCGCTCACCGTTACCCGCAGCGACATGCCGATCGAGGGCATTGACGCTCGTGTTGAGCTCGGCGTCGGGGAACCAGCGGTAGATCGGCGCCGCGGAGTCGTCGAGTGCCCGAGTCGGCGGCGTCACCCAGTCGACGGCGGCAGCGGCGTCAAGCCAGAAACCATCCCGGTCGGAGATGCTGCGGGCAAACTCTTGGGCGTAGCTACTCATTCTTCGACCCTATCGCCAGTGGGCCGTGCAGACGTGCGATCGTCACAGCCCAATCCGCGCCGTCATGCCAGGGTCGCAGATCCCAGGTGGACAGCGTCGTCTCGACGGTGAACCCCGCAGCACGCAGGTCGTCGTGGAACTGCTCGACGCGGTAGTCGCGGTCGGTGGCGAATCCAGCGACGAAGACTCCATCCGGACGAAGGTGGCGTGCGACGTTGGCGACGACCCGGCGCTCGGTTCCGGGCTCGAGAAAGACCATGACGTTGCCCGCCATCGCCACCGCGTCGAAGTCCGTTCCGAGGTCGAGAGTCGCCAGATCCGCTTGATGCACAACGAGATTCGAGTGGGCGCGCGCCTGCGCGACGAGCACCGGGTCGAGGTCGACCGCGGTGACCCGATGCCCACGACGCGCAAGCTCTGCACCGACGCGTCCAGTGCCGCATCCGGCGTCGAGCACGTCGGCGCCACGCGGCAGAACGGCGTCGATCAACCGCGCTTCACCGTGTAGGTCGACGCCATCGCGTTCAAGTCGGTCGAACCGCTCGACGTAGCGCCGCGAGGCTGCTGCCGAACGTTGCCATCGGGTGGGTGCCATGGCAGTGAGGCTACGCATCCGTCGATCGAGGGATTTCGCGAGTTTCTCGCCCGTCGTTGTCGGCGGGGTCTCGCCGCAACTGGACGCAGCACCGGCCTTGCGCGGGCGACAACTCGGCCCGCACTTCACCGGCGTGGTCCGCGCCGACCAGAATCCCCTCCAGCAGCGCCTTGTTCATCGAACAGATCATCGCCGTATGTCGTTGCGCCAGTGAGTGAAACGGGCAGTTGATGAGGTCGATTTCGGAGTCGGTCACGTTCCGGGGTTCATAGCCGCAGTTACGCAGAATATCGGTCAGCCCACCTGCTGCGCAGGTCCTTCCCTGTGCCCCGATGGCTTGACCGGCGCTTGCCGCCTCACGCGTCAGGATAGCCGTCGGGTTCTCGCCCGTTGCCGCCGAACCTTCGATGGCGGCTGCCATTAACTGGCCGGCCAGTTCGTACGCGCGTGACGGCAGGTGCATTGCAATCGTCCGAGACGATCGCGTGTACATCTTCGCCGGCCGCCCTGCGCCCGGCCCGCGGCGACCAGTTCGGCGCACGTATTCAACCGTCAGGAGACCGGCGTCGACGAGCTTGTCGAGATGAAATGCGACGGTCGACCTCGACATCTGCATCGCTGCTGCGACGTCGTCGCGCCCAACCGAGCCCGACGCGGCGGCAACATAGTCGTAGAGCGCGCGCCGAGCGGGTTCGTCGAGGATCGCGATCGCGGCGACAGCGTCGAACTCGGGTGTGTCTGTCATATCGGAATTCTAAAACCCATGACTATTGACGTAAATATCCAGCCGCTCCTACTATTAACAACACACACTGTTTTTAGAAGGAGCGATAGATGACTACTACAGCCGCCGGCCCCGCCACGACCGCGGAGCGGGACCTCAAAGACCCTCGTTACCAGGCATTTCTACTGCTGCGCACCGTGTTCACCGTGGCGCCGATATTGTTCGGCCTGGACAAGTTCGCGAATCTACTGACCGACTGGCCGCAGTATCTCGCCCCCTGGATCGATCACATTCTGCCCGGATCGGCACAGACCGGAATGTACGTAGTCGGCGTGATCGAGATCGTCGCCGGGATCGCGGTTGCCATCGCACCTCGATACGGGGCGCTGCTGGTGGCAGCATGGCTCGCCGGCATCATCGTCGACTTGCTGACGCTCTCCGGCTTCTACGACGTCGCACTTCGCGACTTCGGGCTGCTGGTGGCCGCACTCGCCCTGTCGCGACTCGCCGTCACCTACGCGCGTCGACTCCGCGCTTGACTACATGCTGTCCAATTGACGACATCGTTGTGCGGATCGGATGCATCCACTCACTCATCCTGGATCCACCGATGGCACCCCCTCCCGTCGATGAATCCAGGGTCGCCGAGGGGCAGTTGCGCACCCCCTGCTTCGCCGCATCCTGCTGGTTGAGCGAGGCGAAGCCGAGTCGAAACCACTGCGACGCTGCGGGTTTCGTCATTGCCCGACCGGTGGGGGTTTCGACTCGCTCCGCTCGCTCAACCGGCAGAGGAACGTCACTCAACCAGCAGAGGAACGCAACGTCATACAACTCTTTAACCGCGACACCCCACTAGTGCCGAAATCGGACACAGCGCGCCGTCGAGCGAGTTTCGAGATGTGGTCTGGGAACTCGAGAAGTGCACTATCCCTGCGGCGCTTGGTGTTTCGTCGGGGTATGCACGATGTCGACGTAGACGGACTTGTTGGCCGGGTCGGGGAACGTCCGGTAGACGAACTCCTTGTCGGTCAGCGTGACGATCGGCGACTGCCGGGTGAATGCGACCTTCCCCGCGTCGTTCAGCGATGTGATAGTACGGGTCTTCCCGTCCGCGGACACCGACCACACGCCGTGCATCTTGGGCTTGTCGTCGAGGGTGAACATCGTGAACGTGCCGTCGGGCTTGAAATAGGCGAACCCGACGTAGTTCGCGACGTTCTTGTCGGTGAGCGCCAGTTTCATCCCGTGCTGATCGGTCGCCGACGTGGTCTCCCACGGCGTCGACGCGAGCGTCGCCGACGGCGTGCCCGGTGCGACGCTACTCGGCGTCGGTGCCGTCATCTCCGGTGTGCTCGACGACGCGCCGGCCACAGAAGACATCGCAGGTGACATCGCCGAGGTCGACGACGTCGACCCGTCATCGCTCGACGAGCAGGCGGCGACACCCGTCACCAGCGCTACCGACGCAAGCACAGCAACCACTATCTTGATACGCATACTCACATCCTGACCGACCGAGTGCCGCACTCGTCGCGATTCGGGCAAACGCAATCCGACACGGAGGCGCATGAACCCCAAACCCGTCGTCTACGTCGACATCGACAATGTGCTCGTCGACTTTCCGACCGGTATCGCTCGCCTGTCCGCGCAGGACGTCGAGCGCTATCGCGGACACTACGACGACGCGCCCGGCATCTTCGCGTTGATGGCCCCGCGGCCCGGCGCGATCGACGGATTCATCACTCTCGCAAGGCATTTCGACACCTACATCCTGTCGACCGCGCCCTGGGACAATCCCACGGCATGGTCGGACAAGCTGTCTTGGGTACATCGGCACCTCGGCTCCACGCCCGACAGCCCCGCGTACAAGCGGCTGATCCTGTCCCACCACAAAGACCTCAACGTCGGGGACTTTCTCATCGACGACCGCCTCCACAACGGTGCCGAGAACTTCGCCGGTGAGCACATTCATTTCGGCCAGTCGCGATTCCCCGACTGGCCGACAGTCGTCGACTACCTGCTCGCGACGCTGACCGTCTAATCGTCTGGCAAGAAGTCGTCGCCAACCACGCCGCTCGCAAACATGTCGTCCAGCGCGACTGCGTCTTCGACCACCGCTTTCAGACCCGGCACGAGCGTCCACCGGCCGTCGACGACCGACAGAACGCCCTCGGCGATGAGTATCTCGATCCGTTTACGGCATTCGGCAGCGACAGCGGGCAGCAACCGAGAATCGGAGGCTGCGACGTCGTGCTCCCAGTCTGCGATGAAAATCGGCTCCTCGACGACCGCGGCGAGCAGCAAGGCACGCAACGCCAGGCCCACCTGCCCTGCCAGACGCCGGGCTTCGTCGTCCGACAAGTCCGACGACGTGTCGTCGGCGATCTCCCATTCGATGACATCGCTGATGCGGGCCGACACGATCCCGAACTGAACGTCGAAGGGCATCGCACTCGCATCGCCGTCGTCGTGCCATCGCTCCTGCGGCTCCGGTCCACTGACGACAACCCAACTCCACATCACCGCGATGCTCTTGAGATCGGCCATCATGTTCTCACCGTCGGGCGTCAGGCCAAGCCCTGCATACAGCGCCTCCAGCTTTTCCACCGACGCCTCACCCGGCATCGGCCGTCCGTGCCGGTCATACCAGTCCAGAAACTTCGCGAACCGGCTGACGATCGGCGATTGCGCCAGCGCGTCACGCTGCAGTTCGAACGACTCGGTGTACTCGACGTCGGCGAACATGTCACTGTCGAAGTCGTCCTTATCGGAGGGATCGCCCATCTCGCTGAGCGCCTTCCCAAAGAGCGACAGAATCATCTCGCGATCGACGTTCTCGCCGCGCCAGATCTGCGCATCGCCGCAATACTCCAGCCACCACCGCGCGGATGCGATACCCGCGGCCCGCCGCCCGAGGTCGTCCTCGTCGTCGCCGTCGACCTCGTCGAGCATGGTCATCGCGGTGAGAGCGTCGTCGACGGTCCACGCGGTGGGATCGAAGTTCGGCTCATACAGAGCGATCGAGTCCAATAGTGACCTGGTTTGATCCACCACTCCCTCAGTGAGATACCCCGGCACCTCGGCGTCGTCGCGCAACCACGTGCGATAACCCGACCAGAGCGAGCCGCGCGAGCTGGACCCGCGAGACGCACCCGCCCGAGCCTTGCGGGTCGCTCGACGCTGATTCTTCGCATTCCGGCTACTGCTTCGATTTCTCTTCTGCGACGCCACGACCTCAACCCTACGACCTTCCCAGGCGCCCCACAGTCCGCTCGAACAGATGTGTCATAGGGCCGCGCTAACGTCTGCGCCATGGACACCAACCACACCTCCGCCGCCCACACGCTGTCCGTCGACCTCACCGTCGAGCAGGTCGCCCTCGCCTGCCACCACGATCCGTCACTCGTCGCCCGCCTCGTCACCCACGCATCGCTGCAAGCCGCCCGGTGGACCGAGAATGAGCGGCATTGTCAGACGCTCGCGCAGTTCGACGCCGCGCAGACCGCGGCCGAACAAGCACAGACGTGGTCACTGCTGCACGCGAAATTCGTTGCGGTGGGCCGCTTTCTGGGTGGCGATCGGGGACAGATCGCATCGTGACCCACAATGGAGGCATGACTGCCGCTGATGCCTCTCCGCTCGCCGATCGTCTCGCGCACCATCTCGACCCGGTGGTGCGCGCGGCCACGGCCGGTCCGGCAACCGGCGAGGGGCGAGTACCCGGAGTCGTCGCGGGAGTCACCACCGACGCGGCGACCGTCTACCTGTCGGCCAGCGGCGTTCGCGCCCTCGACGCCGACACCCCGATGACCACCGACACGGTATTCGGCATCTTCTCGACGACGAAGGCCATCACCGCCACCACGGCGTTGACTCTCGTCGACGCCGGACTCCTCGACCTCGACGTCCCCGCCGACACCTACCTACCGGAGTTGGCGGGGATATCGGTCATCGAGGGCTTCGATGCTGCGGGCGGTCAACTCCTCCGGCCAGCCCGCTCGGTCCCGACGACTCGCCAATTACTGACGCACACTTCGGGTTTCGGCTACGCCTTCTACAGCGGACGCTATCTCCGACTGCAACAGGACTTCGGCGTCCCCGACATCGCGACCTGCAGACGGGCATCGATCGGCACGCCATTGCTGTTCGATCCGGGCACCGACTGGCTCTACGGAACGGGCCTCGACTGGGTGGGCCTGGTGATCGAGGCGATCACCGGTCGACGCCTCGGCGACGTCATGGCCGAGCGTCTGTTCGTCCCACTCGGCATGTCGCACACCGCATTCGGCGTGGCCCCGGCCGATCGCGACCGGCTGACGACACTGCATCACCGCCGCCCCGACGGATCGCTCAAACCCAACCATCGATTCGGTCCGGTCGAGAATCCCGAAGTCCACATGGGCGGTCACGGGCTCTACTCGACAGTGGAGGACTACCTGAGGTTCCTACGGATGTGGCTGCGCGAGGGCCGCTCCGACGACGGAAGCCAACTTGTCGCGGCGTCGACCATCGCCGAAGCCTGTGCCGACCAGCTTCACGGGCTGCCGATGCCCGACCTCAGCACGGTCCTGCCGCCGCTGTCCAATGACACCAAATTCCTTCCGCACCAATCGTGGTCGCTCGCGTTCGCGCGCGACGGTGCCACATCACCGACCGGCCGACCCGCCGGCTCGCAGAGTTGGGCGGGACTTGCGAATCTGTATTTCTGGCTCGACCCGCGGAACAAGATCGCGGGTTACTGGGCGGCGCAACTGTTCCCGTTCGCCGACCGGGTGAGCTTCGGGCACTACAGCGCATTCGAGAAAGCCGTGTACGAAGCGATCTAGGGTGTGTCGCGCCTAATGGTATTGATATCTTGCGCGTACCCCGCGTCGCCGCATCCTGCCGGTTGAGCCTAGGTTGAGCCTGGATCCACCGATGGCACCCCTTCCGCTGGTTGAGCCGGTCCGAGCGCCGTGCTGAACGAGGCGCTAGCCGAGTCGAAGTAGCGCTAGCCGAGGTCCGAGTCGAAACCACGGTGACACAACAGATTTCGCGCGACCGTTTTTCTCGCGTTCCGATGGTCGTGATCATCTCCAGCCCCGCACCCAACAGGTGCATTCGACGGTCGCGCTGATGCTGCAGTGGTGGTGGTCAGCCGCGACTCATCGAATACCATTGTGTCACCGTGATTTCGACTCGCTGCGCTCGCTCAATCCAAGGGTTTCGACACGCTCGTCGCTAACGCTCCTCACGGCTCAACCAGCGAAAAGGGCCTACCATCGGTGGATTCAGGTCGAGCGAGCCGAAGCCGAGTCGAAACCACTGTGACGCCGCGAGGTCCGTCATTGCCCGGCCGGCGGGGTTTCGACTCGCTCCGCTCGCTCAACCGGCAGAGGAACGTCGCTCAACCGGCAGAGGACCGCAACCGTCACACAACTCTTTAAGTGCAACACACAACACTAGGAAGTCTGATCGTCGTTGCCGGAGTCGTCCCGCCGCGCGCGTTCGCGTTCCTGGTCGCGCGCCCTTCGACGCTGCTCCTCCGCGCGTGCGCGCAGGCCCTCCAGAAACTCGCGGTCGGCTTCCGGATCGGCGGGCACATAGCGCCCGGGCCGGTCGTACTCGGGGAACTCCGACGTCTGACCGTGGCGGCTGCCGCGCACGTCGTCGGCCACTGGACGACCCACTGCCAACCAGGCCAGTGCCCCGATGAGGGGCAGTATGACAACAACGAGCACCCAGCCGATTTTCGGGAGGCCCCGGATCAACGCATCGTCAGTTCCGATGATGTCGATCAGCGCGACCACGAGCACAACGAAGAGCAGAAGACTGAGATATGGCATCATTCCTCCCGCGAATGCCGATTTCAATCAATCGAACATAACACGCGACGCCGGAATTACCGGAAATGCCAGCTGTTCCGGCCTGATTTGGGCGATAGACAGCGTGCTGCCCGTCTATTTCCAGAAGATTCACAGACTTTCTGACCACACTCGCGTCACGTGGGTCCTTATCAACACGGCGTCTCGCTTCTGAGCGGGTGGCTGCCGGTCACGGTCGAGATCATCGCCGTCGTTGCGATCGCAATCATGCTCGCCTTCCGCACGCGCCGGGTCTATCTGTTGTGGTTGCCCGTCGCGATCGCCGGTGGCGTGGCTCTCTATCTCCTCGCCCACCACATCTTGACGACGCAGGGACTAGCGTCGGACCCCGCGCCCGCCGCGCTGTGGTGGTGGGTCGCCGCCGTGGGATTCTGCGTAGTCCTCGCGATCGTCGGTTTCCGTGGCGCTCGGTGGTTCACCCGCACGGCGTCGGTCCTCGCGATCATCGCGACCGTCACCTGCGTCGGCCTGGTCGGCAATCAGTGGGTTGGCTACTACCGCACTGTGCAGGCCGCATGGGGCGCGCTGACCGCGGGTCCGCTGCCCGACCAGATCGCCGCAGGTGATCTACCCGCTCTGCGGGGCAAGCCGACCAACACCGGGCGCGTCGTACCGATCACCACCCCCGACGACATCAGCGGCTTCCCGCACCGGGGCGAATACATCTACCTGCCTCCGCAATGGCTGTCGGCGCCCGCCAACCAGCCTCCGCCGAAACTGCCCGTCATCATGATGTTGCCGGGCGAGTTCAACACCCCGGCCGACTGGATGCGCACCGGCAACGCGGTTCAAATCGTCGACGCGTTCGCCGCCGCGCACGCCGGCCACGCCCCGATCCTCGTCTTCCCCGATGTCAACGGAAGCTTCAACAACGACACCGAGTGCGTCAACGGTCCGCGCGGAAATGTCGCCGACCATTTGACCAAAGAGGTTCGGCCGCAAGTTATTTCGCAGTTCGGAGCCGATCCGTCACCGAAGGCGTGGGGCATCGTCGGATGGTCGATGGGCGGTACCTGCGCCATCGATCTGACGGTGATGCACCCCGAGGACTTCAGCGCGTTCACCGACATCGCCGGTGATCTCGGCCCGGTGTCGGGCACCAAGGCGCAGACCGTCGCACGGCTGTTCGGCGGCAGCACCGCCGCGTGGACCGCGTTCGACCCGACGTCGGTGATGACTCGGCACGGCGCATACACCGGCGTCGTCGGGTGGTTCGCCGACTCCGACGGCAAGGGCGAGCACCGACACTTCGGCGGCGGCCATCACCCGCCCGGCGGTCAATACCACCAAGGCGGAGACGGCACCGGCGGGCGCGACGGCGGCGGAATGATGCCGCCGGGCACCGAACTGAACGCCGCCAAACAGCTGTGCACCACCGCCAAGACCGTGCACATCGACTGCACCGTGCATCTGTCCGACGGTGGGCACACCTGGCAGTTCGCCGAGACCGCCTTCACCGAGTCGCTGGGCTGGATGACCGGCGAGCTGTCGGCGCCCGCCGCCGTCCCGGCATCGGTCGCTAAATGACGCCGAGCGCCAGCATCGCGTCGGCGACGTGCACGAACCCGGAGATGTTGGCGCCCTGCACATAGTTGCCGGGGTCGCCGTACTCGTCGGCGGTACGCAGACAGCGGTCGTGGATGCCACGCATGATCTCGGCGAGGCGTCCCTCGGTGTACTCGAACGACCACGAATCACGTGATGCGTTCTGCTGCATCTCCAGCGCGCTCGTCGCGACACCACCCGCGTTGGCCGCTTTGCCCGGTGCGAACAGCACGCCGGCGGCGTCGAATGCCTTGACGGCCTCCGGGGTGCACGGCATGTTGGCCCCTTCGGCGACGACCCGGCAACCGTTGGCGATGAGAGCGGCGGCGTCGGAATCGGACAGCTCGTTCTGCGTGGCGCAGGGCAGCGCGACGTCGACCGGCACGTGCCAGATCGATCCGGCAGTACCGAGTCGCGCCTTGCCGCCGCGTTCGGCGACGTAGGCGTCGATGCGCTCACGACGATTGAGTTTCACGTCTTTGAGCAGGTCCAGGTCGATGCCGTCCTCATCGACCAGATAACCCGACGAATCCGAGCACGCCACGACGGTCCCGCCGAGTGCGGTGACCTTCTCGATCGCGTAGATCGCGACATTGCCCGACCCCGACACCGAGACTCGCCGCCCGTCGAAGGACTGACCGTTCGCGCGCAACATCTCGTCGACGAAGAACACCAGGCCGTAGCCGGTCGCCTCGGTGCGCACCTGTGAACCGCCCCACGCCAGGCCCTTGCCGGTCAGCACACCCGACTCGTAGCGATTGGTGATCCGCTTGTACTGGCCGAACAGGTAGCCGATCTCACGGCCACCGACGCCGATGTCACCGGCGGGAACGTCGGTGTACTCACCGACATGGCGGTACAACTCGGTCATGAACGATTGACAGAACCGCATCACCTCGGCGTCGGAGCGGCCCTTCGGGTCGAAGTCCGACCCGCCCTTGCCGCCGCCGATGGGCAGACCGGTCAGCGCGTTCTTGAAGATCTGCTCGAAACCCAGGAATTTGACGATGCCCAGGTAGACGCTCGGATGGAAGCGCAGGCCGCCCTTGTAGGGGCCGAGTGCCGAGTTGAACTCCACGCGAAAACCACGGTTGATCTGCACTTGCCCGGTGTCGTCCACCCACGGCACGCGGAAGATGATCTGCCGTTCCGGCTCGCACAATCGCTGGATCACCGCCAGGTCGGCGTAGTGGGGATGGCGCGCCACCACCGGTGCGAGGCTGTCGAACACCTCGCGGACCGCTTGGTGGAACTCCTGCTCCCCCGGATTTCGTGCGACGACCTCGGAAAAGAGGTCCTGCAACTGCTCGTCGACCTGTGCCACGCTGACTACTCCTGAATGTCGAATCCGTCGAATGCCTAGAAACACGCAAATGCACGCATGCGACTCACGATAGACATCGACCGCTGCGACCCGAACCCGCCCCCGGCCGTAGGCCGATCAGATGACGGTGCCGACCACGGGTCCTGCGTGAACGACGCTGACAGCGAAGACATTTCGCCGCACTCGGCGTCCAGTCGCCGACGCCGCCTAGGATAAACACCGCACCCCCGCATAACAGTTCTGTTAGGAATGTGCGGCAGGACATACGGCCTACGAATTGGGAGGAAGTCATATGAGTGTCAGTCTGGCCAAGGGCGGAAATGTTTCCCTGACGAAAGAGGCACCGGGCCTCACGTCGGTTTTCGTCGGATTGGGCTGGGAGGCCCGCACCACCAGCGGTGCGGACTTCGACCTGGATGCCAGCGCGTTCATGGTCGGCACCAACGGCAAAGTGCTGTCGGATCAGCACTTCGTCTTCTTCAACAACCTGACCAGCCCGGACGGCTCCGTCGAGCACACCGGCGACAACCTGGTCGGCGGCAGCGGCGGCGACGACGAAGTCCTCAAGGTCGCACTCACCTCGGTTCCGCTCAACGTCGATCGCATCATCATCGCCGTCACCATCTACGAGGGCCAGGCCCGCGGCCAGTCGTTCGGGCAGGTCCGCAACGCTTACATCCATGTCCTCAACCAGGCCGACGGCGCCGAACTGACCCGCTACGACCTCACCGAGGACGCCTCCAGCGAGACCGCGATGATCTTCGGCGAGCTGTACCGCAACGGCGCCGACTGGAAGTTCCGCGCAGTCGGTCAGGGTTATGTCAACGGCCTGCACGGTCTCGCCACGGACTTCGGTGTCAACGTTGGCTGAACCGCACCCCACGTTCCTGCGAACGTTCGGCTGGTCCCTGGTCATCGCCGTACTGGGCCTCGCCGGAGGCTTCTGGTACGGCGGCACGACCGCATTGGCCGTCGTGGCAATTCTGGCCGTCCTGGAGATCTCGTTGTCCTTCGACAACGCGGTGGTGAACGCGACCATCTTGCAGAAGATGAGCCCGTACTGGCAGAAGATCTTCCTCACCGTCGGCATCCTGATCGCCGTCTTCGGCATGCGTCTGTTGTTCCCGCTGCTCGTCGTCGGGGTCACCGCGAAACTCAGTCCCGCAGAGGCACTGCGACTGGCGATGGAGAAGGGTGACCCGGAGACTCCCGGCACCTACGGCTACCTGCTCAACGACGCTCACCCGGCGATCGCGGCATTCGGAGGCATGTTCCTGTTGATGCTGTTCCTCGGCTTCCTGTTCGAGGAAAAGGAGATCAACTGGCTCACCTGGGTCGAACGCCCGTTGGAGAAGGTCGGCAAACTCGATCAGCTCGAAGTGGTGATCGCGCTCGCGGCGCTGGCCATCGCGGCCTACACCCTCGCCCCGGCGGACAAGATCTCGACCGTGCTGCTCTCCGGCATCCTCGGCCTGATCACCTTCTTGCTCGTCAACGGCCTCGGCGAACTGTTCAACCTCGAAGAAGACGAAGAGACCGGCGGCAACACGCAGCTGGCGGTCGCCACCGGCAAGGCGGCGTTCTTCCTGTTCATCTACTTGGAGTTCATCGACGCCTCGTTCAGCTTCGACGGCGTGGTCGGCGCATTCGCGATCACCTCCGATCCGATCATCATCGCCATCGGCCTCGGCGTCGGCGCGATGTTCATCCGATCTCTGACGGTGTTCCTGGTCCGCAAGGGCACGCTCAGCGAATACGTCTTCCTCGAGCATGGCGCGATGTGGGCCATCGGCGCCCTTGCGGTCTTGCTGCTGATCACCATGCGTTACGAGGTGCCCGAAGTCGTGGTCGGACTCGTCGGCGTCGGTCTGATCGGTCTCTCGCTGATCAGCTCGATCATCCGCAAGAGGAACATGCCCGACGACGAATCGAGCGAGACCGACGACGATCTGCCCGAGCCGCAGACAACCCAATCTCGTTAGGAAGTCCCCGATGGGCATCGACTACAACAAGCGCCCCAAGGCGACGCCGAATCCACCCCCGGCGTCGCCGCCACCGCCCCCTGCTGCGCCGACCTACCCCCCACAGCAGCCGCAGCAGGGCTCGCAGTACCCGCCGCCGCAACAGCAGCCCGGGTACCCGCAACCACCGCAGTACCCCCAGCAACAGCAGCCCGGGTATCCGCAACCACCGCAACCTCAATACCCCCAGCAACAGCAGCCCGGGTACCCGCAACCGCCGCAACCTCAATACCCCCAGCAGCAACCTCAGTACCCGCCGCCACAGCAGGGCTACCCTGCACCGCCACAGGCGTACCCACCGCCGCCGCAGCAGCAGTATCCGCAGCAGCCTCCGGCCTACCAGCAGCAGCCGACCGGGCAACCGCCGGCCGGGCCACCGGTGTCGCTGTCGAAGGTGACGCTCACCAAGGATGCGCCCGCGGTGTCGCTGACCAAGCACGGTTCGGTTGGCGGCAGCATGCGGGTCAATCTGAACTGGTCGGCGGCCCCGACGTCGGGCGGATTCTTCAAGCGGCTCGCCACACCCCGCATCGACCTCGACCTCGGTTGCCTCTACGAGTTCACCGACGGCAGCAAGGGTGTCGTTCAGGCACTGGGCAATGCGTTCACCAACAAGCGCGGCCCGGTGAACGTCATCCAGCTCGACGGCGACGATCGCTCGGGAAGTGCCGTCGGCGGCGAGAACCTGCACATCGACTTGTCGCGGGCCCACGAGATCCGGCGCATCCTGGTATTCGCCTACATCTACGAGGGTGTCGCGAACTGGTCCGCGGCCAACGGTGTGGTGACGCTGTTCCCGACGGCGGGGCCGGCCGTGGAGGTACGGCTGGACAATCCGCGCAACGGCGTGCGCTTCTGCGCGATCGCTATGCTCGAAAACGTGGGCGGCGACCTTCAGGTCATCCGCCAGGAACGTTACGTCGAGGGCGATCAGTCGCATCTCGACGCCGCATACAACTGGGGCCTGCGCTGGACCGCGGGATCCAAATAGCTCTAGAGAGGCACATTCATGTCTGAACTCGATCTGGGCGGCAGCACGTTCGCGGCGACGCCCGCACAACCCGCGGCCTCCGGCGATCTGGTGTTGACGCCGCCGGCCCCGGTCACGCTCGTCAAACCCGAACAGGCCGTCGGCGCCGTCGCGGTTCCCGCGGCCGCCCAGACCGAACTTCAGGCGAAGGCCGCGGCATTCGCCGATTCGC
Source organism: Gordonia asplenii (assembly GCF_012933505.1). Lineage (GTDB taxonomy): Bacteria > Actinomycetota > Actinomycetes > Mycobacteriales > Mycobacteriaceae > Gordonia > Gordonia asplenii. The sequence goes on along the minus strand of NZ_JABBNB010000002.1, from coordinate 263,693 downwards.
TCGCCTCCCTCGACAGCCGCTCCCCCGAATTCACGCAGAAGGTCACCTCCATCACCTCGATGGGCACCAGCGAGATGCGAGCGTCGGCGGGGGTCGCCAATCGGATCCTCGAACGTCCGGCCGCAACCGTGCGCAATGCCCGAGGCGGCGGTGGCGGCGACGCCCAGACCCGCGTCGCCAACACCCTCTACGATCTGCGCAACACGGTCACCGAACTCGACCCCGGCCGGGCCGAACTCACCGGCGCGAAGAAGCTGCTGAAATTCTTGCCCGGCGGCAACGCCATCGACCGGTACTTTGCGAAATACCAAGCGTCGCAGACACATTTGAACGCCATCATCAAAGCCCTCGACTCCGGTCAAGACGAGCTGCGTAAAGACAACGCGGCCATCGAAACCGAGAAGACCAACATGTGGACGCTGATGGGCAAACTCGCCGAGTACAACGAACTCGCCGGCGCCCTCGACGAAGCCGTCACGGCGAAGGTAGCCCAGCTCGAGGCCGCAGGACGCGCCGAGGACGCGAACACACTCAAGTCCGACGCGCTGTTCGCGATCCGGCAGCGCCGCCAGGACCTGATGACGCAGATGACCGTCAACGTGCAGGGCTACATGGCTCTGGATCTGGTGCGCAAGAACAACCTCGAACTCATCAAGGGTGTCGATCGTGCCCAGACCACGACCATCACCGCGCTGCGCACGGCGGTGATCGTCTCGCAGGCCCTCGCCCGGCAGAAGCTCGTCCTCGACCAGATCAACGCCCTGAACACGACGACGTCGAATCTCATCGAACAGACGTCCAACCAGTTGCGCATTCAGGGCGCCGCGATCAACGAGCAGGCCGCCGGCGCGATGATCGACGTCGAGAAGCTTCAACTGGCCTTCAACAACGTGTTCCAGGCGATGGACGCCATCGACACGTTCCGGGCGCAGGCGGTGGATTCGATGTCGCAGACGGTGACCGCGCTCGAGGGTCAGATCGAGCAGGCCAAGCCCTACCTCGCCCGGATTCAGCAGCAGCAGATCGGCGGGTAATCGTTGACCTCGTGGTTTCGCCGCGGCCGCCGAGGATCCGACAACTCTGACGCCCGCCCGTCGACGCCCGACGCCGACGGGGGGACGGGACTCGGCGAGGACTCCCCCGCCGAACTGAACCGGCTGGTCACCGAGCTGGTCTGGTATGTCAACGCCCACGCCGGGCGGTTGCCGAACCGGGCGGTCGTGACCTCGCGCTACATCTGCGATCTGCTGACCGCGACGATCGCCACCGCCGACACGCGCCCGCTCGACGTGTACGCGGTGATCTCGGTGAAGGCCATCGCCGCGGACTACGCGCGCACGTCGCTGGCGACGTATCTCGCTGCGGCGCAAAGTCTTTCCGGGAGTGGATCGCCGCGCGGCGGGACCGACCCCAACGCCGCGCTGCTCGACGAGCAACTCGGGTTATTGTGGGACAGCGCCGCCGAGGTGTTCACCGCAGCGAAGTCCCGCGACCTCGACGCGTTGCGCACCCAGGGCAATTTCCTGCGAACCAAGTTCTCCCGATCGGATCTTCAGCTGTGACCATCATGCAACGCGGCGCGAATGTCGAACTGACGCGCGAGATTCCGTCGTTGGCCCACGTCGTGCTCGGCATCGACTGGAACTCCGGCGGCGAGACCATCATCGATCAGAACCTGGTGTTCGCGGCAATCCTGTGCGACGACACCGGACGCGCCCGCTCGGGTGACGACTTCGTCTTCTTCAATCAGCTCGCCGACCCGAATCTCTCCGTGCACCAACTCGAATCGGTGATGGGACCCGATCGCGAGCAGATCGACGTCGACTTGCACGCGGTACCCGACTCGGTCAGTCGGATCGTCACGGTGCTCTATCTCAACGAGGGAACCGCCCGACGCCGCAGTCTGGGCCAGCTTCGGCGCTGCGTGCTGCGGGTCGTCAACGGCGCCGACAACGTCGAATTGGTGCGGTCGGAGGATCTGGCAGGCACGTTCAACGCGGAGACCGCCGCGACACTCGGCGAGGTCTACCGCTACCGCGGCGGCTGGAAATTCAAGGTCATCGGCCAGGGGCACACCACCGGAATCCGCGGCGTCGCCGCCGAGTACGGGATCCCGCTGTGATCGGTGACCCGGCCACGGCGCCACGACGCACCGACCTCGGATTCCTCACGACGCGGAGCCGACCGCGACCTGCCACACCCGCAGCTGTTCCACCCCGCCCGACGCCCGCACCCTCGCCGGTGCGTCCGGCGCCGCCGACGGCACCCGCGCGCCCGGCCGGATCCCCCACCATCGACTATGTCCGCCGTGATCGGCGCCCCGCATCCCAGGCGCCACCGCCGACCGAGCCGCCGGCGCGGATACCGACGGCACCCAACCCGCTGGACCTCTCGGCGCCAGAACCGTTGTCGCCCAACCCATTGGATCTGTCTGCACCCGGACCTTCTGCACCCGACTCGCTAGACCTGTCGACGCCGGTGGCGCCCGCCCCCGCGCCCCGCCCCACACCGTCGACGCCGCTCCAGCCGCCCGTCGTCGACGACCTCCTCGACCTGTCCGGTGGCCTGTCGACCACGGCTTCGCCTGCGGCACAGCCCAATCCTGTTGCGCCGCAGCCGCCGTCGATTCACCCGGTCCGTCGCCTCGCCGCGGACGACCGCGAACTGCTGACAGCCGACCGGCCGACGCTCGCGCTGACCCGCGTGCAATCCGGCGTCGGCCGGATCGACATCGAACTGCACGCACCGGCCGGCCCCCTGGCACTCGCGTGCGTGGTCACCGACACGGCAGGCGACTCATCGGTGATCGACCCGACGCACCCGCAGGGTCCGCCGCCGCCGACTACCGTCGACCCGCTGATCACGTTCTCCGGCAACGGTTTCGGCAGTTTCGGCATCAACCTGCGCCGCTCGCGGGAACTCGATCGGCTGATCGTCGTCGCGACGTCGACCACCGGCGCGGTCCTCGGTTGGACCGGCACCCTGAGCATTTCCACCTTCGGCGGCGGCCGCGTCGACATTCCGATCGATGCCACGCCCCCGGCGTCGACGACGATCATCGCGTCGATATACAACGTCGACGGCGAGTACGTGCTGCGTGCCGAGGGCCAGCCGATGAACGGTTCGCTCCGGGAGGCCAGCCGCTCCTTCGGATTCGACACCATTTCGTGGCTCGACGCCCGCACCCCCATCGCTTAGCCCGCAGGACTTCACACGCCATTTCACCGGGCGACAGCGAATAGTCGTCCGCGTCGGCGATCATGACCCGATGCGGCCGAAACCGTCTCGAACCTTGGTGGGCGACAACTGATGTCGCGGCAGTTGCACATCAGTGCGCGCGGACTCGAGCACGGCTCCGACGACGCCGCCGTGTCGCCGGCGCCCGCGGCGGTGTTCTCGTCGGTCACCGTCGCCTACGGCAGGCGTCGTCGGGCGCGGGTCGCTCTTGCCGATTTCACCCTGCGAATCGCCCGCGGCGAAACCCTCGCATTCGTCGGTCCGACGGGCGGCGGCAAGACGACGGCGCTGCGCGCACTGGCCGGGATGGTCGTCGCCCGGCACGGCAGCGTGTCCTTCGGCGATCCGGTACACGTCGTCGAAAGTCCCTCTGCCACAAGGATTTCGAAAGACTCGCCGATACTGGTGTGCACCGGCGACAGTCCGTCTGTCGTCGACGACGTCGCCGCGCTGCGTCGTACACACCCGTCGTCGACGATCGTGTTCGCGCCCGGTGACCCGACGGACGCCCTGAGCGTCGCCGACCGCGTCGCGGTGATCAGCGAGCACCGCCTCGTCGACGTCGGCACGCCGGGTGAACTGTGGGATCACCCGCCGAGCACGTTCACCGCACGCTTTCTGGGTGACGCGAATCTGATCGAGTGCGCGGTCGGACGGGTATACGGTGCGTCGGCGGTGGTGTCGGTGGGTCAGCGGATGCTGTCGGCCGTCGCCTATCCCACCACCCGAGGGCACCGCTGGACGCCCGGCGCCGCGGCGTTCGTCTGCATCCGGCCCTACGACATCGAGGTGTGCGCGGCGTCGGCGGCCGGTGCGACGACGGCGCGGATCATCGACACGCGGTGGCGTGGCGCATCGACGCGGCTGACGCTGGCGGTCGACGGGCTGCCCGATCAGCCCGTGATCGCCGACGTCGCCGGTCGTGCGATGTACCGACCCGATACGTCGGTCGGTGTGAAGTTCCCGGCCCACTCGTGTGTGCTGGTGCCGCGGACCTGAGTCCCGCGGCGAGCGGCCTCAGGACGGCAGTTCGACGCTGAGCAGCCGGATCAGGAATTCGCCCTGTGCCGGGTTGAGCTTGCGGCGGGCCGCCGCGAACGTCGCCCAGCTTGCCTTGTCCACTTCGGGGAATGACTGCGTGCGCCCCGAACGCGGCGGCCATTCCATCTCAAAAGTGTTGCTAGCTATGGCTTTTTCGTCGATGTCGCCCTCCAGCGCGTAACCGGTGACGACCTTCCCGCTCTTCAGCGTGACATCGCCCAGCTCGATCAGCGGGCCATCGGGAACCGGAAATCCGGTCTCCTCGGTGAACTCGCGTCGCGCCGCTTCGAGCGGGTCGTCGCCGGGGCGGTACTCACCTTTCGGTATCGACCATGCACCGGAGTCCTTCTTCGACCACAGCGGGCCGCCGGGATGGACGATCAAGAATTCGGGAGCTCCGGCGCGCAGCCGGAAGAGCAGGATTCCTGCGCTTGGCAATCGGGATCGTGGCACCGCCATATTGTTGCACCCGCAAGTGTGAAAGGTCACCCCGCATCGGCATTTCACGGGTGGATATTTCGCACATGACAGACTAGAGGTCATGAATCCGACGAGCGGTCGATCCGTCTGGCAGGCACCCACTCTCACCACCGGTCTCGACGCTCGTGTCGACCTGCCCGGATCGAAGTCGATCACCAATCGCGCTCTCATTCTCGCCGCCCTCGCCGACGGCGTCAGCACCGTCACCGGCACGTTACGCAGCCGCGACACCGATTTGATGCTCGATGCGTTGTCCGCGTTGGGAATCGGAGTCGACGCCGACATCGACGACCCCACCAGGGTGACGATCACCCCCGCTGCCATGCACGACGCCGACGTCGACTGCGGACTCGCCGGCACCGTGATGCGCTTCCTGCCGCCGGTGGCCGCATTGGCCACCGGAACGGTGCATTTCGACGGCGACGAGCAAGCGCGTTCCCGACCGCTGCACACCATCCTGAACGCACTGCGCGGCCTCGGCGTCGACATCGACGGCGACGGCCTGCCGTTCACCGTCACCGCGTCGGGCTCGGTGCCCGGCGGCGAAGTGACCATCGACGCGTCGGCGTCGTCGCAGTTCGTCTCCGGATTGTTGTTGTCGGGCGCCCGATTCGACGACGGTGTCGTGGTACGGCACAGCGGTCGACCGGTTCCGTCGATGCCGCACATCGAGATGACCGTGGACATGCTCGCGACCGCCGGCGTCGTCGTCGACCGCACCGAGGCCGATACCTGGTGTATCGCCGCGGGTCCGATCGCCGCCGTCGACTGGAGCATCGAGCCGGACCTGTCGAACGCCGGCGCGTTCCTCGCCGCGGCCGCGGCGACCGGCGGCACGGTGTCGGTGCCGCGCTGGCCGGCGTCGACGACGCAGCCGGGGGCTCAGATCGTGGACTTACTTGTGCAGATGGGCGCCACCGCAACGCTGACCGATGGCCTGTGTTCGGTGACGGGGCCGGCATCGCTGCGGCCGCTCACCGCGGATCTGCGCGCCGTCGGAGAGTTGACCCCGACGATCGCCGCACTATGTGCGCTCGCCGACGGCGAGTCGGTGCTGTCGGGTATCGGGCATCTACGCGGTCACGAGACCGATCGGTTGGCCGCGTTGAGCACCGAGATCAACCGGCTCGGCGGCGACTGCACCGAGACCGCCGACGGATTGCGGATCGTCGGGCGGCCGCTGCACGGCGGGGTATGGCATTCCTACGCCGATCATCGGATGGCGACGGCGGGCGCCCTGATCGGCCTGGTCGTCGAGGGGGTCGGCGTCGACGACATCGCCACGACGAGTAAGACGCTGCCCGACTTTCCCGGAATGTGGAGCGCGATGATCGGCGAGCAGTGAGCCCGGGGCGCCGGCGTGGGGGCCGGGACGCGGCCAGCTACGACGAGTCCGACGTGCGCGTGCGCCCCGGCAAGGGGTCGAGGCCGCGCACCAAGACCCGACCCGCGCATTCCGACGCCACCGACGCGATGGTCGTGTCGGTCGATCGCGGCCGGTGGGGCTGCGCGCTGGGCGGCGACCCCGACTCCATCGTCGTCGCGATGCGTGCCCGCGAGCTGGGCCGCACCCCGATCGTCGTCGGCGACAACGTGTCGGTCGTCGGGGATGTCAGCGGTCGCCCGGACACACTCGCGCGGGTCGTCCGGGTGGCGCAGCGGTCGACGGTGCTCCGACGCACCGCCGACGACACCGATCCGTACGAGCGGATCGTCGTCGCGAATGCGCATCAACTGCTGATCGTGACCGCGCTCGCTGATCCGCCGCCGCGGACCGGATTCGTCGAACGGGCGCTCGCCGCCGCGTATGTGGGCGGATTGTCGCCCATCCTGTGCCTGACGAAGTCGGATCTCGCCGACGGCGCCGACTTCCGGGCCGCATTCGCCGACCTGGATCTGCCGGTGGTGCTGGCCGGTCGGGCCGATCCGCTCGACGATGTGTCGGCGATCCTGCGCGGCAAGGTGACCGCACTGATCGGACACTCCGGCGTCGGCAAGTCAACACTCGTCAATCGTCTTGTGCCGCAGGCAGATCGGGCCACCGGAGTGGTATCCGGCGTTGGGAAGGGACGGCATACGTCGACGCAATCGGTTGCGCTGGCGCTCCCCGACGACGGCGGGCCGCAGGGCTGGGTGATCGACACCCCGGGCATCCGCTCCTTCGGGCTGGCTCACGTCAGCGCGAACGACATCGTCGACGCCTTCGACGACCTGCGCGACGCGATCGAGAACTGTCCGCGCGGCTGCACGCACTTGGGCCCGCCCGCCGATCCGGAATGCGCGCTCGACGAGCTGGAGGGTCACTCGCATCGTCGGGCCATGGCGGTACGACGGCTGCTGGCCGCGGTGAGCGGCGTCGAGACCGAAGAGGATCCGGAAACGTCGCTGCCGGAGTGAGAGTGGTCGGTGACGTCGGCTGTGCTCCTGGAAGCAGTGGGCTCCCCAAATCTCGTTCCCCAGTTGGGTTTTCGGCTCACCTGCCCCTCTACTTCGTTACAACCGCTCGTTCCTCGCGGTCACTCAGCACGGCGGCTACACCGAAGCTCGTTCCTCGCTTCGGCACTCGGGGAGCGGGGTCGCATTTCCGCACCGCCCATCGGCGCTCGGAGCGGGGGCGCACTTCCCCATCGGCACTCGGGGAGCGGGGGGTCAACCCCTCCCCACCGAGGAGGCCGAAGGTCGCGCTCCCGACCCCCGAGCTCCTACCGCCGGCGACGCTTCTGCGCGCGTAGCTCCGCGATCGCCGTCTTCAGTCCTCGCGACCGTTTCGCGAGCCCCGCGAAGCGTCGCTCGGACGCCGTCTCCGGGGCGTCGTCGGACGTAGCGGTCAGGAAGCGATCCGGCAGCGCCAACTTGTTGATGGTGCGCAGCGTTTGCAGGTACTGCACCGACATCGGACCAGTTGTGTAAGGGAGGTCGTATTTGACGCACAGTTCGCGTACGCGGACCGCGATCTCCGGCAGCCGGTTGCTGGGCAGGTCCGGATACAGGTGATGCTCGATCTGATACGACAGATTGCCGGACAGGAACGCCATCGCCGGGCCCGAGTCGAAGTTCGCGGTGCCCAACATCTGCCGCAGGTACCACTGACCGTGCGTCTCGTTCTCCAACGACTCGACGGTGAACTTCTCCGCGCCGTCGGGGAAATGACCGCAGAAGATCACCAGATAGGCCCACAGATTGCGCACCAGGTTTGCCGTCAGATTCGCGGTCAGGGTGTGCTTGAAGTTGGGTCCGGTCAGCGCCGGGTAGAGCAGGTAGTCCTTGCCCAACTGGCGAGCCGCCTTACGGACGAACTCCTTGATCTGCGGGTAGGCGATGTCCTTGGGCTTAGTGCCTCTGATGACCTCGCCGAGTGCCAGATCATGCAGGGCGATACCCCACTCGAACGTCGCGGCGAGCACGATGTTCGACAACGGCTGCATCAGCCGTTTGGGCTGCCACGGCTCGTCTCGGGTCACTCGCAGAACCTTGTAGCCCACGTCGTCGTCGAGCCCGACGATGTTGGTGTACTTGTGGTGGATGAAATTGTGCGAGTGCTTCCAGTGCGGAGCGGCGCACACCATGTCCCACTCCCACGTGGTGGAGTGCACCTCGGGATCGTTCATCCAATCCCACTGGCCGTGCATCACGTTGTGGCCGAGTTCCATGTTCTCGATGATCTTCGACAACGACAGCGCGGTGGTGCCGAGCAACCACAGCGACCGTCGATGAGACCCGAGAAGTGCTGCGCGCCCGATGATTTCGAGCGCACGGTGGGCCAGGATCGTGCGATGCAGGTATCGGACGTCGCGCGGCCCGAGGTCGGATTCGACCTCGCGCCGCAGCGCGTCCAGTTCAGCGCCCAGGGCCTCCACGTCCGCTTCGGTCAGATGGGCGTACGCATTTACATCAGTGATCGCCATCGGAACCCATTATGCGCTCTATTGTGATCAAGCCGCGAGCCGGTCGGCACGCTTGCGTTCCCGCGCCGCGGCGATCGCCGTGCGCAGGCCGCGTCGACGTCCCGTCTGCGGGTCGACGCCGCGGTAGAGACGCTCGTCGTCCTCACCGAGATTGTCGAACCGCTTCTCCGACGCCGTCTCCGGCGCGTCGTCCGACGTCGCGGTGAGGTACTTGTTCGGCAACGACAGTTTGGCGATCGTGCGCCATGACTTCGCGTACTGAACCGGGAGCGACCCGGTGGTGTACGGCAGGTCGTACTTCTCGCACAGCGCCTGCACCCGCACCGAGATCTCCGGCAGCCGATTGCTCGGCAGATCGGGGAACAGATGATGCTCGATCTGATAGGACAGGTTTCCGCTCATGAAGCCCATCACCGGACCGGCGTGGAAATTGGCGCTGCCGAGCATCTGCCGCAGATACCATTCGGCGTGCGTCTCGTTGTCCATGTCCTTCTTGGTGAATTTCTCCGCACCGTCGGGGAAATGTCCGCAGAAGATCACCGCATTGGTCCACAGATTGCGAATGATATTGGCCATCAGATTGGCCTTCATCGCGCTGAACACTCCCTGCCGCGAACGGGTCGCGAGACCGACGGCCACCGGGTAGACGACGTAATCCTTGCCGACCTGTCGACCGATCTTCGCACCGACGTCGGCGAGATCACGCTTGAGCGCCAGCTGATCGGCCTCGGTCTTGCGCTTGCGGCCGAGCTCCAAATGCTGTGCGGCGACACCGTATTCGAAGAACATCGCGAGCAGCGTGTTGTAGACGAGGTTACCGAGGTAGAACGGGCGCCACCGCTGATCGCGGGTGACCCGCAACAGCCCGTAGCCCACATCGTCGTCCATGCCCAGCACGTTGGTGTACTTGTGATGAATGTAATTGTGGGTGTGCTTCCAGTGCGCCGATGGGCCGGTATTGTCCCATTCCCAACTCGTGGAATGCACTTCCGGATCATTCATCCAGTCCCACTGGCCGTGCATCACGTTGTGGCCGAGTTCCATGTTCTCGATGATTTTCGCGACGCCGAGCGTACCGGCGCCGGCCCACCGCATCGATCGCTTGCGCGACCCGAAGATCAGCGCGCGGCCGGTCAATTCCAGGCCACGGTGAAAACGGATCGTATTGCGGATATAGCGGGCATCGCGTTCGCCGCGATCGGCTTCGATGTCGGCGCGGATGGCATCGAGCTCCACGCCCAGCGCTTCGACGTCGCTGGGCGACAGATGCGCGTATTCGGGGATGTCTGAGATCGCCATGTTCTAGTCGTCTCCTACTTGCGTCGTACTAACCTACGCAATCGTAGGTTACTTCACCGTAGGTTGTCTAGGGCACGTGGCGCGCACCACTCTCAGGCCACGCACTCCCCGCCGGTGACCACCGCCTGGCTGCAGTAGTACGCATTCGACGATCCGGTCACCACGGTCAGCAACGGTCCGTCGCCGAGCGCGGTGGTCCACACGCTGATCGGTGCGCCGACCGCGGCATCGCCGGAGTTCGAACTGCGCGTGACCATTCCGTCACCGATGCTGTTGTCGACCGACGTCAATCGGAACTGCACCTGCGCGTTGTCGGCGAGCGTCTCGGTACCCGTGCCTCCCGGTCCGATGGACACCGTGCCGCCCGCCGAAGTCCAAGTGCCGGTGAAGCCGGAGAAATCCGGCGCGGCCGCGGCGACTGTCGGCGTCACCACCGCCGACAGTGCGACGAACAGTCCGGCCGCGAGCAGCGCGCGGCGAGTCCGAAATGTGTGAAACATGATGACTCCTGTCGAATCCCACTGGGATGGTTGAGGATTCACGCGCGCACTGCGACGCGGAACCACCACTCACGTTGCCACCGATTGCGCCCGAAGGCACCTCATGGAAGCCAGTTCGCGGCAAACTCACAGGAGCGCGGCTCACACGTCGAGCGTGCAGTCCCCCGCAGCGGCGCTCACGCACGTCTGAATGCGCTCACCTTCGACATGCTCCACGCCCGTCCGCAGGTCGCGTACACAGCCCTTGTCGAGCATGACCACACAGCTCTGGCAGATGCCCATACGGCAGCCGAAAGGCATGATCACCCCGGCCTCTTCGCCTGCTTCGAGCAGCGTCGTCGCACCGTCGACTTCGGTGGACTTGCCCTCCCGCCCGAAGGTGACGGTGCCACCCGTCGCGCCGACCGCTCCGCGTTCGAGTGCGAACCGCTCGATGTGCAGGTGATCCTCGGCGTCGACGTCGCGCCAGATCCCATGCAGCAGGTCCAGGAATCCGCTGGGGCCGCACGCCCACGTCTGACGAGTCGCCCAGTCCGGACACAACTGCCCGAGCAGATCCTCGGTGAGCTTGCCGTCGGTCCGCGTGTACTGCACATGCAGGTCGATGAGACCGTCCGCCTGGTAACCGGCCAACTCATCGGCGAACAGCAGCGAGTCCGGCGTCGGCGTCGAGTGGATCACGCGAATGTCGGTGCGCTGGTTGCGATGTCGCATGGTACGCAGCATCGAGATGATCGGGGTGATGCCGCTGCCCGCGGTGAGGAACGCGATTTTGGCGGGGAGCGGATCGGGCAGGGTGAACTCGCCCTGCGGCGATGCGAGCCGCACCACGGTACCGGGCGCGACCCCGTTCACGAGGTGCGTCGACAGGCGGCCTTCCGGCATGGCCTTCACGGTGATGGCAACGGTCTTCTGCCGCGGTCCGTTCGGCGTCGCCGGAGTCGACGTCAGCGAGTACGAACGCCACGTCCACCGGCCGCCCACCAGCACGCCGATGCCGATGTACTGGCCGGGTTCATAGTCGAACGAGAAGCCCCACCCCGGCTGGATGACGAGCGTCGCGGTGTCGTCGGATTCGGCGATGACCGAAACCACCTTGCCGCGCAGTTCACGCGCCGACCACAGCGGATTCGCCAGATGAAGGTAGTCGTCGGGCAGCAGCGGCGTGGTGATCCGCGCGACGGCCGCCCGAGCCCAGTGCGTGCCGCGATAGCGCGCTGCGACGCCTTCGACCGGCGCTTCGAACCGCTCAAGCCAACCCATGGCGGCCTTCCCTTCTCCTACGGAAACACAAGTTACGCTTCCGTAGGTTACCGTACGATGCCCGCGCTACAACAACTCCAACAAGAACGGCAGTTCCTGCGTCGCATACCACCCGAGGTCGAAGTCTTCGGCGTCGCCGACCGCGAGTTCGGCGTCTTCGTCGCCGAGGTCGGCCGCGTCGATGACGGCACTCGCCTTACGTACCGCGCCCTCGGCGTCGGCGCCGTCGACGTGAACGGCCGCAACGGATTTCAACGCTATCGGGCCGCTGACCTTCACCACGGCGTCGTCGAGGTCGGGGCGCAGTTTCACCTCCTCGACGTCGGCGGCGACCACCGCGCGTCGGACGGGCAGCTCACCGGGCTCTTGCGCGGCGATCAACCGCAGCGACGCCCGCGCCGCCTCGCGCATGGCGGCCTCGGCGAGTTCGTCGTCGTCGCCGGCGAAGAACGACTCACGCAGCGTCGGCGTCACCGCGAACGCGGTGCCGCCGACCGGCTGAAAGTGCCCGTCGTCGGTCAGCGTCGACAGCATCTCCAGCGTCGCAGGCAGATATACCCTCATGCGTCCCCTTCTCAGCCTTCGGTCGGCGTCGCATGGCGCGACGCCGCGAGCAATTCATCGAATGATTCGGCAACATAGCCGGCCATCGCGGGCAGATCGGAGAGCACGCCCCGATCCCCCAGGAATCCGAACTGGACGCGGTCGGCATAGACGACGACGCTCACCGCGAGCGCTCGCTGCGCCAACAAGACCGGTACCTGGTAGACGTCGGTGACCGTCCAGCCCAGCAGATACCGTTGTTCGATCGGCTGCTCGGCGATCGCGATCGGCAGGTTGTAGGTGCGCTGGCTGAAGCTGCTGAACACCCGCGAACTGAAGTCGGCGAACGGCACCATGCCCAATTCGGGCAGGAACGGCTGCGCGCCCTGCGCCTGGCGCCGCGACGACTGCGAGTACCGATTGGCCAGGCCCGCGACCTGCGCCAGCCGCACCGCGGGATTCGCTTCCGCCACCGGAAGGTCGGTGACGAAGCCGCGGGCATCGTCGGCGAACCAACTGGGCGACGCGTCGTCGTCGACCGGCTCGTCGGCTCCGCGCGCCGACAACGGCAGCGCTACCCGGATCGACATCCCGCCGGGCAGGATGTCGGTCGACGACAGGATCCAGCGTCGCATCACACCGGTGATCACCGCCAATTCGACGTCGTTGACGGTGCACTGGTAGCGCTCGGCGATGGCCGCGCAGTCGCTGACCGGTACCGACGCCGCGGTGAAGGTACGCGTCGACGTCTTCGCGCTGTTCAACGGGCTGGCCGGTGCACCGCTGACCGCCTGCTGCACGAAACCGCCCAGGGCGCGCGCGGATTCCTGTGCGAGAGAACGGAAATCGCTCACCGGGCCGTTTCCGCTGACCATCGCGTCGACCATCTCGCCGGGCCGGGCGAGCGCGTCGGCGACTGCCCCGAGAGTCAGCGCCACATTCCCCGGCACCGACCCCGGCATCCAGAAATCCTCGCTGAACGCCCGCAGCTCCGGGCTGCGATCGAGCAGCACCTCGCTGATCTCCAGCGAATCGCCGCCGTTGATGAGGCTGCGGTGAGTCTTGGTCAGTATCGCGAGCCGACCGTCGGCCATCCCCTCGACCAGGTACAGCTCCCACAGTGGCCGTTTGCGATCGAGCGGCCGGGACATGATGCGCCCGACGAGGTCGTGCAGCTGTTCGTAGCCGCCCGGCCGCGGCAGCCCCGCACGCCGGACGTGGAAGTTGATGTCGAAGCCCGGGTCGTCGACCCACACCGGACGGGCGAGCCCCAGGGTGACGGTCTTGACCATCTGCCGGTAGTGCGGAACGAACTGCAAGCGGTTCTCGACGAGCCCGACCAACGTGGTGAAGTCGAGGTCGGCGACGGTCTGTGCGTCGTCGTCGGAGCCGGTCGGCCGCTTTTCCAGCACCATCAGGGCACCGAGGTGCGTCGTCGAGCCTGCTTCGTCGAGGAAATAGAACATCGCATCGCGCGGGGACAATCGATTCACCATGATGGGTCCGATCTTAGTCGGTGACCTGCGCAACCACCCGGGTTGCCGCGGCGGCAATGCAACCCCTTGCAACGGTTGAGCGCGTGCACGTCGACGACGAGGGTGGGATGCACGACAGTCCTCCCCACGAGGTTCCCAGATCACACAGGAGTCCCCATGCGCGCTGCCCGCTACTACGACCGTGGCGATGTTCGGATCGAAGACATTCCCGAACCCGAATTGCAGCCCGGCACCGTCGGCATCGACGTCGCCTGGTGCGGTATCTGCGGCACCGACCTGCATGAATTCGCAGACGGCCCGATCTTCATTCCGCCGGCCGGCCATCCGCAGCCGATCAGCGGCGAGAGCGCTCCGATCACCATCGGTCACGAGATGTCGGGCGTGGTCAGCGCGGTGGGCGAGGGTGTCACCGACCTGGCCGTCGGCGACCACGTCGTCGTCGAGCCGTACATCCTGCACGACGACGTCGACACCGGTCCGGCCAGCCACGACTACCACCTGTCGCCGGACATGAATTTCATCGGCCTCGGCGGTCACGGTGGCGGACTCGCGGAGAAGATCGTGGTGCAGCAGCGGTGGGTGCACAAGGTCGCCGATTCGGTGCCGCTCGACCAGGCCGCGCTCATCGAACCACTCGCCGTCGGCTTCCACGCGGTTGCGCGCAGCGACGCCAGCGAGGGCGACGTCGCGCTGATCACCGGCGCTGGACCGATCGGCCTGCTCACCGCGGCCATCTGCAAGGCGCAGGGCATCGAGGTGATCATCAGCGAACCCAGCTCGCTGCGTCGGGCGAAGGCTACCGAGTCGGGCGTCGCCGCGCATGTCCTCGATCCGACGACCGACGACGTCGTCGCGCGGGTCGCCGAGCTCACCGGTGGACGCGGCGCCGACGTCGGGTTCGAGTGCACCTCGGTGCAGCCCGCGCTCGACACCCTGTTCGACGCCCTCAAGCCCACCGGAGTGCTTGTGGTGGTGTCGATCTGGGGTCACCCGGGCAGCATCGAGATGCAGAAGCTGGTCCTCAAGGAGATCGACATGCGCGGCACCATCGCCTACGTCAACAGTCATCCGCAGACCATCGCCCTGGTCGAGAGCGGCCGAATCGACTTGTCCCCCTTCATCACCGGCAAGATCGCGCTCGACGACTTGGTCACCGACGGCTACGACACGCTGCTCAACCGCAACGAGACCGCCGTCAAGATTCTGGTGTCACCGTCGGGCGCGGGTCTGGGGTAGGCGATCGGCGATCCAAGACTTTCTCGACGTTGTTGCGATTGTTCGACGCCGTGTCGGCGCAATAACGTCGACGAAGTGCTAGCCGGACCACCTCCCTGCGTCGCACCTAACCCAATGCCATAGACCTTATGCGCCAACGTAATTCGGTCTTCTTCGACCGTTCGTAGCGTCCCGCGCCGGGCTCGTTGCGGACTCGCACCGACGACTGTTCCACGCGTCCGGCGAACGCCTGGACGCGCGCGCCGCGAACATAGCTGCCGAAGAACTCCGCTTCGGCGGGACCGCACATCTGGATGTGGACACGACGCAACGCCGCCGTCGGCACGGGCGGCGGCGTGGCGCCGCCGGACGCTGCGGCGACCTCGCAAGCACGGAGCAACGACGTGACCTGGTCGATGACGTGCGGCATCACCAGATCCGTGAGGTGGCCCACCCCGCGGCGTCGGTCCACGACTTCGAGGACCTGCGTCATCGCGCCGATGACGAAGGTGCGCGCCTCCCGCGCGATCGAATCATCGAGCGGGGCGGCATCGGCGGACGGCGGTCGCTGCGACGCCGGCGGCGACACCGCAACCGCGGGCGCGTCGGACGACTGCGAACCGAACCATTGTCCGGCATGCTCATACCGCGGGGCCGGTCGAACCAACAGGTGCGTCGTTTCCATGCTCTAAGAGACGCAGCGACACCCCTGTTCGGTTCCATTCGAACCGAAGAATTTTCGCGGTCGACGTCTCAGCGGCGCTTCTTCTTGGCTTTCGGCGGCTTCGCGGTGGTCCGGGTGCCCGACCGTGCGGCCGCACGACGCTCCCGCCGGCTCGCCGTCGCGAGGGCGGGATCTTCGAGTTCCTCTGCGTCCGAAGAGAATTCGGTACCGCCGTCTTCGGCCGGCCCCGAATAGGTCTTCGGCACGTCGACCGGAGCGCTGACCCCACGTGCCCGCAACGCGGCGGGGGCCTCGGTGGTGTCGCCCTCCTGGACCGTCACTGGGTCCGCCTTGCCCGGCAACAGCGGCTCGGCCGGCGCGACGGGTACCTGCAGCGTCGGCTGCGGCGGCGCCTCTACTTCCACCTGGGCGTTGAAGAGGAAACCGAGTGTCTCCTCCTTCAGGCCTTCGAGCATGCCGTTGAACATGTCGTAGCCCTCGCGCTGATACTCGACGACCGGGTCCTGCTGAGCCATCGACCGCAGGTGGATGCCCTCGCGCAGGTAGTCCATCTCGTACAGATGATCGCGCCACTTGCGGTCGAGCACGCTGAGCAGGATGGACCGCTCGAGCTGACGGATCGCTCCGTCGCCCGCGATCTGGGCGATCTCGTCCTCGCGCCGGTCATAGGCATTGTGGGCGTCGGTGACCAGCAGTTCCTTGAGCTCCTCGGCGCTGACGTCGTCGCGCTCACCGTACTCGGTCTCGCCGACGACTTTCTTCGGGTCGAGGTTGATCGGGTAGAGCGACCGCAGCGCCGTCCACAGCTCGTCGAGGTCCCAGTCCTCGGCGTAGCCGGTCTCGGTCGCGCCGTCGACGTACGCGCCGACGACGTCGTCGATCATCTGCTGCACCTGCTCGCTGTGATCCTGCCCCTCCAGAATCGTGCGACGCTCGGCGTAGATGATCTTGCGCTGCTCGTTCATCACCTCGTCGTACTTGAGGACGTTCTTGCGGATCTCGAAGTTCTGCGACTCGACTTGCGTCTGCGCGCTGCGAATGGCCTTGGTGACCATCTTCGCCTCGATCGGCACGTCGTCGGGCAGGTTGACCCGGTTCATGATGGCTTCGAGGGCCGCACCGTTGAATCGTCGCATCAACTCGTCACCCAGTGACAGGTAGAAGCGCGACTCGCCCGGGTCGCCCTGGCGGCCGGACCGGCCGCGCAGCTGATTGTCGATGCGGCGCGATTCATGGCGCTCGGTACCCAGCACGTACAGTCCGCCCGCGGCGCGGACCGCTTCGGCTTCGTCGGAGGCATCCGTGCGGGCGACGGTGATCGCCTCGTCCCAGGCCTCTTCGTACTCGTCGGGCGTACGCACCGGGTCGAGACCGGCCTTGCGCAGGCGTGTGTCGGCGATGATGTCGGGGTTACCGCCGAGCACGACGTCGGTGCCGCGGCCGGCCATGTTGGTGGCGACGGTGACCGCGCCGGTGCGCCCGGCCTCGGCGATGATCTGCGCCTCCTGCTCGTGGAACTTCGCGTTCAGCACCGTGTGCGGGATGCCGCGGCGCTCCAGCTGGCGTGACAGGTACTCCGAACGCTCGACGCTGGTGGTGCCGATGAGGACCGGCTGCCCCTTCTCGTGACGCTCGGTCACATCGTCGACGACGGCGTCGAACTTGGCCTCTTCGGTCTTGTAGATGAGGTCGGTCTGATCCTTGCGGATCATCGGCTTGTTGGTCGGGATGGGCAGCACGCCGAGCTTGTAGATCTGGTCGAACTCGGCGGCCTCGGTCTCGGCGGTACCGGTCATGCCGCCGAGTTTGTCGTAGAGCCGGAAGTAGTTCTGCAACGTGATGGTGGCGAGCGTCTGATTCTCCGCCTTGATCTCGACGCCTTCCTTGGCCTCGATCGCCTGGTGCAGGCCCTCGTTGAATCGGCGACCGTCGAGCACGCGACCGGTGAACTCGTCGACGATCAGCACTTCGCCGTTGCGGACGATGTAGTCCTTGTCGCGCTGGAAGAGTTCCTTGACCTTGATCGCGTTGTTCAGATAGCCGACCAGCTGCGAGTTCGTCGCCTCGTACAGGTTGTCGATGCCGAGCTGATCTTCGACGAATTCGACGCCGGCCTCGTGGACGCCGACGGTCTTCTTCTGCAGATCGATCTCGTAGTGGACGTCGAGCTTGAGCAACGGCGCGAGGCGTGCGAACTCGGTGTACCACTTGCTCGACCCTTCGGCCGGGCCGGAGATGATCAGCGGGGTGCGGGCCTCGTCGATGAGGATCGAGTCCACCTCGTCGACGATGGCGAAAGTGTGACCGCGCTGCACCAGCTCTTCGAGGGAATGCGCCATGTTGTCGCGCAGGTAGTCGAAGCCGAACTCGTTGTTGGTGCCGTAGGTGATGTCGGCGGCGTAGGCCGCACGCCGGGCGTCGGGGCTCATGCCGGTCAGAATCACCGCGGTGTCGAGACCGAGGAACCGGTGCACGCGGCCCATCCACTCGGAGTCGCGCTTGGCGAGGTAGTCGTTGACGGTGACGACGTGGACGCCGTCACCGGACAGGGCGTTGAGGTATGCGGGCAACACGCAGGTCAGGGTCTTGCCCTCACCGGTCTTCATCTCGGCGATGTTGCCGTAGTGCAGCGCGGCGCCGCCCATGATCTGCACGTGGAAGTGCTTCTGGTCGAGCACGCGCCAGGACGCCTCCCGCGCGACGGCGAACGCCTCGGGGAGCAGTTCGTCGAGTGACGCACCGTCGGCGATGCGCTCCTTGAACTCTTCGGTCTTGCCGCGCAGATCGTTGTCGGACAGTGCTTCCATCTCGTCGGACAGCGACTCGACATGCGACGCGATCGCATCCAATCGCTTGACCATTCGACCTTCGCCGACCCGAAGCAGCTTGTTGAGCACTGGCAATCCCTCTAGTTGACTTGCGAGAAGTTCCTCGTCTGCCACCCACCCGACAGTCACGGTGAATCGACAGACCCTCTGACATGGTACGGGTCTGGGACCGTTCGGCTCTCCGACACCCTGTCGCACGCCGGGTTCGTCAACCTTGGATGACAACATCGCCGTGTCAACCTAAGATGACACCATGACCAAGACAGGATTCGATCAGAGTGATCCCGAGGGCGACGACCCGGTCTCCAGATTGATGCAACTGCGCGCACTCGCCGATCGTCGGGCCGAACTCGACCGGGAGGAGTACTTTCTCGTGCTCGAGCTGCGGGAGCGAAATGTCAGCTGGGAGGCGATCGCCGCCGCACTCGGCGTCAGCAGGCAGGCCGTGCACAAACGTTTTCGACGACGAATGACCGGATCTGCGCGTTGATCACCGATCCTCTTGTCTCCCAAACGAATACAGCGGCGGCCGCAAACTCTGCGACCGCCGCTGTCAGCTGAGGGAAGCTACGACAGCCGGATCAACCCGTAGTCGAAGGCGTGACGTCGGTAGACCACCGACGGCTTGTCGGTCTCCTTGTCGTGGAACAGGAAGAAGTCGTGTCCGACGAGTTCCATCTCGTAGAGCGCGTCATCGACGGTCATCGGCGTGTCCGGATGCTCCTTGATCCGGACCACCTGGCCGGGTGTGTGTTCGGTCACGCCGTCGTCCCACTCGGTCTGGACGGCTGCATTGCCGTTTGTGGCGGCCAGCGCCGTGAGATCGTCGGGCAGCGTACCGGTGGCCTCGGCGACCGACTTGGGCGTTCTGTTTCCGTAGTGGACTTCGCGGCGCGTCTTCACCCTGCGCAGGCGTGCATCGACCTTATCCAGGGCGGCCTCGAGTGACGAGTAGAAATTCTCACCGCACGCTTGGGCGCGAACCACCGGCCCCTTGCCGGTGACGGTGATCTCCACCTGCTGTGATGCTTTGGCCTGACGGGGGTTGCGTTCGTGGTACAGCACGACGTCGAATCGGGAAATTTTGGAGTCGTAGCGTTCAAGCCTGGCGAGCTTGTCGCTGACGTGGATTCGGTAATGCTCGGGTATCTCGACGTTGCGACCGTTGAACGTGACCTTCGCGTCCGGTTGTGCTGGATCTTCGGATTCCACCAATCCCGGCGGCCGGACAAAGGCATTCGCTACCACCTCCGCTTCATTGGGACGCGGTTCTGCGACCTTGGATTCGCGGTGACCCTTGCGGTGGATGACTGTCGACATTCACTCTCCTCCTTGTTTCACCGTCCAGTAGAATTCTGCGCCCTCAACGCGGATTCGTGAGTATTGAAAGAGTGTGCAGCACAACATCTTTCACGCCTAGCGCAGGACTGGACCCGTAAGCGCACCAGCCGACGGCTGGTACTCAGTTGCAGCGGCATCACCTCCTGGGGAGCACACGCAAACATCGGGTTCGATGCGTTGTCTTCGACCGTAGCCGGAAGTTTGCGTTCCGGCCACGTTTCCGACCACCAATGTCGCAACTGTGTTTGCCGAGTATGTTCGCACGACGCACGCACGCGGCGCAGAATCTTCTGTCATGGACAAGGCGGGGATGTTCTCGGCGCTCGCCGACCTGATCTTGCCCGTGGAATGCGGCGGCTGCGGCGTCGCCGGTACCCGTTGGTGCCGGCGTTGCCGCAGCCGGATGTCCGACGCCCCGGTCGAACTGTCGCCGCGAGTCGACGTCGGCGTTGCTACGTGGGCGCTGGGCCGCTACCGAGCCCCCTACGCGACGTCGGTGCTGGCCATGAAGGAACATCGCCGACGCGACCTGGCCGAACCCCTCGGCGCGGCGCTCGCCGGCGCCCTGCGGACACTCGCCGCCTGGTCGGAATTGCCCGACGTCGATCGGTTGCACCTGATTCCCGCACCGACGCGCGCGCTCTCGGCGCGACGTCGGGGCGGCGACACCGTGACCGCCTTCGCCGCCGCGGCGGCGACCGAATTGGGAGCGGGCGTCCGGGTCACCCCGCTGCTGCACACCGTCGGCTCCGTCCGCGATTCGATGGGCCTCGACGCGCGCCATCGCGCGTCGAACATGTCCGGGGCCATCGTGTGCCGCTCGCTGCCCGCCGGCCTGCGCCGACCCGACGCCGGCACCGACGGATTCGTCCTGATCGACGACGTCCTCACCACCGGCGCGACCGCGGCCGAGTCGGTCAGAGTGCTTGGCGCACAAGGGCTTCGCGTACACAGCGTCGTCGTGATCGCGGGAGCGTGAGGTCGTGCTGAGCGGTTTGTCGTCTCCGCTGGTGGCTAGCCGGGCCGAAGCAGCTAGCGCGCAGCATTAACTCGCTGGTTTCGCCGGGCCGAAGCGCAAGCGAAGGCCGTCCACCCGCCGGTTGAGCCGGGCCGAAGCGCAAGCGCAGGCCCGTGTCGAAACCACGTGAGTCGACGCTGGCAACGCACCGAACACCTTGAAGCAGTTGAGAACTCGCCTCGCGAGGGTTTCGACTCGGCTTCGCCTCGCTCAACCAGCGGGATCGGCTTCGCCTCGCTCGCCGCGCGGGATGGACTTCGCCTCGCTCAACCAGCGGGATCGGCTTCGCCTCGCTCGCCGCCGTTCGCTGGTTGAGCTGAGGCCGTAGCGTGAGCGCAGACCGTCCACCCGCCGGTTGAGCCGGGCCGAAGCGCTAGCGCAGGCCCGTGTCGAAACCAGGTAAGTCGGGGATATCAGCGCACCAAATGCGTAGCGACAGTTGGTAACTCATGTCACCGTGGTTTCGACACGGGCGCGTCTCGCCGCGCTCGTCGGGCCCCGCTCAACCAGCAGGGGGCAGGCGCGTCTCGCCGCGCTCGTCGCGCCCCGCTCAACCAGCAGCGGGCAGGCGCGTCTCGCTGCGCTCGTCGGACCCGGCTCAACCAGCAGGGGCAGGCGCGTCTCGCCGCGCTCGTCGGGCCCCGCTCAACCAGCAGGTTAAGGCGTGGGCAGCACCGGCAGGGCGTCGGGCGTCATCGCCGAGACCACCTCGGTCCACGACCGGTCGGGCTGGCCGTTGGTACTGCCCAGTCGCAGCACGCCGCGTGCGTCGGCCACGTAGACGGTGGTCGCGTTCGCAGCGACGGACCGCAACGGCGGTGTGAGGTTGCCACTGAGCAAACCTACGGCCGGCAGGCCGCTGATCGAGATCTGCGCGACCGGCGCCTCCGGGCTGTCGCGCACGATCATCAGCGTTGTCGGTGTGGCCCAAGCTATTCCGGTGGCATTATTGCCCAAGTTGTAGGCCGCGATCCGGGGCGAGGACAGCGCGATGCTGCCGTCCGAGTGCGTGACGATGGAGGCGAACAACAACTGCCCGGCGACGAGCATCGCGGCCCGCGAGCCGTCGGGAGACACCTTCAACTGCATGATCGGGCCACGTGCCACCACCCCGATCGCCGACGAATCGGCCACCGTCACCCGCGCTGCGCCGCCGTCGGCGAGTACCCACTGGGTGGGTTTGCCGTCCACGACGGCCCATATCGTGCGATTGTTCGCAGCGAAGCTGGGCCGCGAAATCACCGTGCCGCTGGTGATCGGACTCACCGCGCCGCCGTAGGTGCCCGCCACCAACGTCAGCGCGGGAGTGTCGGCCGATCGCTGCACCGCGACGACCCTCGTTCCGTCAGCCGAGATCGCGGCCCCCACCAACCTGGTGTCGGTGCCCAGCGGGCCCGCGACCGGCGTCGCACCACCGTCGGTGACCGCGAGCAGCGAACCACCTCGCAGTATGTTCAATCCGACCGAAGTGTGTTGCACCGCACTGGGATTCGATGACTCCACGTCGCTGATTCGCCACTGCGGCGCATGCCCCGGGAGCAGTGGCGCACCATCGGCGGTCAGCGTGTACGGCCCGGCGACGTCGGCGTCGTTGAACGTCCAGATCACTTGCGCGGCGAGAAGATTCCGTTGCGCGGCGGTGAGTCCGGCGAGCCCGCTGAAGTCGGCTGTCACGCCCTCCCCGCGGACGCTGCGCACCTTCCCGTTCAGCCGCGCGTCGCTGGGGAACGAGTTCTGCACCGCACCGGCCAATTCCGGCGTCGGCCCCGCGATGAGCCGGGTGAGGACGTCGGTCGGAGTGTAATTGCCCAGATAGAACCACCGCGGATCGGCGGTCAGCGTCACGGCACCCGCGCTGTTGGTCGCTGCGACGGACGGGAAGTACAGCATCGCGAGGCGGTAGGAGGACTCGAACTGTCTGCGGTCGAGCATCACACCCGACGGCAACGCCCCGTCGATACGCCATCCGTCCGACGTGCGCTTCAACGTCATCGTCGCTTCGATGCGGCCGTTGGCCGGGAGCAGTTGCCCGTTGACCTTGAGCGTGCCGCTGTTATCGGCGATCAGGCGCATCCGCACCGAGGTGTCGGTGCGGTCGTCGACCAGCAACGACGCGTCGTCGAGCACCACTGTGTCGCCGCGATCGTCCCATTGGGTGGACGCCGTCGAGGTGAGGAAGGCCCGCGCCGACGCGTGCGCGTCGCGCGGATCAGCCGACGCCCGCAGGAACGCGCGCACCAAGGCGTCGGGATCCATGTCGTTCTGCGGCGTCGGCAACGCGCTCGTAGCCACCTGACGGTTGAACGGCTGTACCGGTTGCGGCGCGGAATCGGTCGGGATGGAAGCACATCCGGCCAACGCACACACCGCGGCCAACACGACGACGAGCAGCCGGGTCCTCATTTGCCGCCTCCCGAGGATGCCGTACGACCACTACGCGCCGACGTCGGTTTGAGCGGCAACGGCGACCCCAGCACCTTGTGCCCGCGCACCAGCGGCAACGTGAGCCGGAAGTTGGCGCCCTTGCCGGGCTCACCCCAGGCCTCCAGTCTCCCCTGATGCAGCCGCGCGTCTTCGACGCTGATCGCCAGGCCCAACCCAGTGCCGCCCGAACGCCGGAACCGCGACGGATCCGACCGCCAGAACCGGTTGAAGACGAGCCGCTCCTCGCCGGGACGCAACCCGATACCGAGGTCGCGGACGGTCACCGCCACCGCGTCGCCGTCGGAGCGCATCGTCAGCGTCACCGGCTTGTGTTCGCCGTGGTCGATCGCGTTGGCCAGCAGATTGCGCAGGACACGTTCGATACGCCGCGGGTCGATCTCGGCGATCACCGGATCACGCGGCAGGTCGAGTACCAACTCGGTGCCCGATTCGGAGGCGAGATGGTTGACGGTCGCGACGGCGAGGTCGATCGGGATGCGCATATCCATGCGTTCGGACGCGAGCTCGGCCATGCCGGCGTCGTGGCGGGAGATCTCCAGCAGTTCGGTCAGCAGCGTCTCGAATCGGTCGATTTCCTTGCTGAGCAGTTCGACCGAGCGTTTGAGCACCGGGTCGAGGTCGTCACGAGACTCGTACAGTACGTCGGCGGCCATCCGGACCGTGGTCAGTGGCGTCCGCAGCTCGTGGCTGACGTCGGAGGTGAACTGCCGTTGCAATCCGCCGAACTCTTCGAGATGAGTGATCTGTTTCGACAGGCTCTCGGCCATGTCGTTGAAGGACATGGCCAGGCGGGCCATGTCGTCTTCGCCGCGCACCGGCATTCGCTCTTTGAGGCGGCCGTCGGCGAAACGCACCGCGATCCGCGAGGCCGACCGAACCGGCAGCACCACCTGCCTCGACACCAGCCAGGCGATGGCGGCGAGCAAACCCAACAGCACGATGCCGCCGGTCAGCAGGGTCCCGCGCACCAGCGCGACCGTGTTGGCCTCGTTGGTCAGCGGAAACACCAGGTAGAGCTCCAGCCCGGACACCGCCGAATTGGTGGGTGTGCCGATGACCAGCGCCGAGATCGATCCGCCGCCGTCAGTGGCGACCGTCGAATACTGGTAGGCGACCTGCCCGCCCTGCACCATCGTGCGCAGCGTGGCCGGGATCTCCGACGTCGGGCCGACGCCGGAGTCGGCGTTGCCACTCCCCCGCGGCAACAGCAGGACCGTGTCGAAGGCGCCGACCGCACCGGCGCTCTGCGAATCGTCGCGCTCGGTCAGCAGTGCTCTGGTCTGACGCAGCCGTGCCTGCACCGACGTGCTGGCATCCGACGTCGTGAGATCTCGTTCGACGACGACCCGCGCACGATCGATCTCCTCGGTCGCCGCGGTGAGCTTGGCGTCGAGCAGCCGGTCGGTGATCTGCGAGATCAACACGAATCCGAGAATCAGAATGACCACGAAGGACAACAGAAGTGTCGAGACGACGACGCGCAACTGCAGCGATCGGCGCCACACATGGCCGAAGCCGCGCCCTACCCGCCCGGCCGCACGAGTGATGCGGCCCAGAGGGGAGTTGACGCGGCGTCGCGGCCCGAATCGGGGGCGAGAGATCACGGCGGTCCGGCTTTGTAGCCGACCCCTCTCACCGTGAGCACGACTTCGGGATTCTCCGGGTCGGTCTCCACTTTCGCGCGCAATCGCTGAACGTGGACGTTGACCAACCGGGTGTCGGCCGGATGGCGGTATCCCCACACCTGCTCCAGCAGGACGTCGCGGGTGAAGACCTGGCGCGGCTTGCGGGCGAGCGCGACGAGGAGATCGAATTCGAGCGGCGTCAGCGAGATCGGCACACCGTCGCGGGTCACCTTGTGCGCCGGCACGTCGATCTCGACGGGTCCGATCGACAGCATTTCGGCCGGCTCGTCGTCGGTCCGCCGCAAGCGGGCGCGCACGCGGGCGACCAGTTCCTTCGGCTTGAACGGTTTGACCATGTAGTCGTCGGCGCCCGATTCGAGACCGAGAACCACGTCGACGGTGTCTGATTTCGCGGTCAACATCACGATCGGCACACCGGAATCCGCCCGCAGCACGCGACACACGTCGATGCCGTTCATGCCCGGCAGCATGAGGTCGAGCAACACCAGATCGGGACGGATCTCGCGTACCGCGGTGAGGGCCTGGGTGCCATCACCGACGACGAATGGCTCAAATCCCTCACCGCGCAACACAATTGTCAACATCTCCGCGAGCGCGGCGTCGTCATCGACGACCAGGATGCGTGGCTTCATAACCATATGGTGACACTGTCGTGACCTCCTTGTCCGCACGGCACGCCGCGCGAGCGAATTGTGTCGTTTCATTCACAGGTGGGCGGGTTCGGGTCGCCGGTGGTGGTGGTGGCTTCGGGGTGCTGGTTGAGCCAGGAACTAGCCGAGTCGAAATCATGGTGACGCAACCGATTTCGCGCGCCAGCGGCGGTGGTCGGCTTGGTTTTTCGGCTCACCAGACCCCTCGTTACACCGAAGCTCGTGCCTCGCTTCGGCACTCGGGGAGCGAGGTTGTCGCCACGCTTCGGCACTCGGGGAGCGAGGTTGTCGCCACGCTTCGGCACTCGAGGAGCGAGGTTGTCGCCACGCTTCGGCACTCGAGGAGCGAGGTTGTCGCCACGCTTCGGCACTCGGGGAGCGAGGTTGTCGCCACGCTTCGGCACTCGGGGAGCTGGCGGGCGCAGCCTCGGCAACACGGTTGGCCGTGCTGTGTCGGACCTAGCTCAGGTCGGCTACGACCTTGTCGATTCGACGCTGCCGGGTGTCGGGGCGCTTCGCGTCGGCGACTCCACGGGCAGCCTCTTTGCGGTAGGTGAAGGACTTGGCGTCGAAGGTCTCCCGCAGTCCCGACTGCGTCAAGGCCGCGGCGAGGTCGTCGGGCACCTCGACGGTGCGGGCGTCGGCGTCGAGTTCGATGGTGGCGTCGATCTCGTCACCGATCTCGACGCCCAGATCGGCGCGGGCCGCTTTGGACAGCCCGATCATGTTGATGCCGCCCATCACTCCGAGGCGAAGCCGGACTCGACGTCCGTCGACGGTGACCAGGACGGCCGCACGTTTGCCGCCGCCGAGTTGTTCGACCTGGTCGTCGGTGAGGATGATCGCGGTCGCCGGGCCGTGCGGTTCGAGGACGAGGTGGACCTGCAGTGCCATGGGTCCGAGCATGCCACTTTACGATCGTGGGCGTGGGTGAACTCATCGCGGTGGAAGGCCTCGACGGCGCGGGCAAGAACACATTGGTGACGTCGTTGGTGGCGGGATGGCGGGCGCACGGATTATCGGTGGCGACCTTCGCATTTCCGCGCTATGGCGTCGCCGTCACCGCCGACATCGCCGCCGAAGCGCTGCACGGCGAACACGGCGACCTCGCGTCGTCGGCGTATGCGATGGCGACGTTGTTCGCCCTGGACCGCCGCGACGGTGCCGCGGCGATCCGCGCGGCGGTGGCGTCGAACGACGTCGTGATCCTCGATCGCTACGTCGCGTCGAATGCCGCCTACAGCGCGGCGCGTCTGCGCGAGTCGATCGACGGGCAGGCGGTGAGGTGGGTCGCCGAGCTCGAATTCACGCGGTTCGGGCTGCCGGTGCCGGACCACCAAGTGTTCCTCGGGGTTCCGATGTCGGTAGCCGCCGAGCGGGCGGTACGCCGCGCGCAGGGCGACGCATCGCGTGCGCGGGACGCCTACGAACGCGACGACGACCTCCAGTCGCGGGTCGACGCGGCCTACCGAGAGTTGGCTGCGGCGCAATGGTTTTCGCCGTGGTCGGTCCTCGACGGCACCGAAGACCCCGACCGCGTGGCGGCTCAATTGGCCGGCGGCGGTCCGGTCGGCAGGATCAGCTCGAGCTGAAAACCGGCGTCGGTGTGTCGAGCGCCGACGGCCCCGCCGTGGGCTTCGACGATGCCCCGCACGATCGCGAGTCCCAGACCCGCCCCGGTGGGTGCGGAGTCGTCGTCGCCGGAGCGGGCCGCGTCCGCGCGCCACCCAACGTCGAACATCCGGCCGAGATTCTCCGATGTGACACCGGGCCCCTGGTCGATGACCGACAGGATCAGTTCCCGTTCGGACAGGACGTCGGCGCGGATCAGCACG
The DNA here is from genome assembly GCF_012933505.1 of Gordonia asplenii. Lineage (GTDB taxonomy): Bacteria > Actinomycetota > Actinomycetes > Mycobacteriales > Mycobacteriaceae > Gordonia > Gordonia asplenii. The sequence goes on along the minus strand of NZ_JABBNB010000002.1, from coordinate 236,266 downwards.
ACGGTGTCGTCGGGTGCGTGGGCCAGGCTGTTGCTGAGCAGATTGCCGATCGCGCGGGTCAACTCGCGCGGATCGACCCAGATCAGGTGTTCGTCGATGCCGTCGCGTTCGATGCGGATGCCGCGGGCGGCGGCCTGCGTGGCGACGTCGGCGACGGCGTCGCTGACGAGGTCGAGCAGCACGACCACCTCCGGAGCGATCCGCAGCGTGCCGGTCTCCAGTTTGGACAGTTCGAAGAGGTCGGCGACCATCGTCCCCAGCGTGTCGACCTTGGTTCGGATGGTTCTGATGTAGGCCGCGGGATCGGGTGCGGTGCCCTCGTCGAGTGCCTCGGCCATCGCCCGCATCCCGGCCAGCGGAGTGCGCAGGTCGTGCGAGATCCAGGCGAAGAACTGCCTGCGCGCGGCGTCGAGCTCATTGACCTGGGCGCGCGCCTCGGCGAGGCGCTGCGACGTCGTCGCCAACTCGGCGGACACCGCGTCGAACTCCGGCCACCAGCTTCGATTAGCGTCGACGACGTCGCCGTCGCCGACCCGCCGCGTCGCGCCGATCAGTTCGGTCACCGACGCGGTCACCGTACGTCCGGTGACCACCCAGGTGGCGATCATGCTCAGCGCGGCCGACGTGCCGATCACCCAGCACAGCACCACCAGGTCGTGGCCGGACAGGTACATCTCGGCCGCGATCGCCAGGGTCGAGGCGATCACCGCGGCGAGGGCGCCGGCCAACACGATCGCCGAGCGGGCGGCCAGGCTTCGACGGCGGGCGAGCCACAACGTCAGCATGGTCGCCGCGGTGACCGCGCCGGTGCACGCCACCGAGGTCAGCACGATGGTCAGCAGGGCGTCGGCGGCGAGCATCAGCCGTTCCCGTCGAGCACGAACCGATACCCCGCGCCCCATTCGGTACAGAGGTAGGCGGGGATCTTGGGGTCTGCTTCGATCTTCTCGCGCAGGCGACGTACATGAACCGTGACCGTCGACGCGTCACCGAATCCCCACCGCCACACCTCACGCAGGATTTCGTCGCGGCTGATCACCCGGTCCGGGTTGCGCACGAGATAGACGAGCAGCTCGTATTCCCTTGTGGTGAGCGCGATTTCACGCCCATCCAACCACACACGGCGATGCTCGGCATCGACCCGGAAGGGGCCCGCGTGAAACGCCAGCGGCGCCGACGGGTTGCCCCGGCGCAGCTGAACGTTGACGCGCAACTGCAACTCACGCAGCGAGAACGGCTTGGCCAGGTAGTCGTCGGCGCCGTTCTCGAGACCGTCGATGCGGTGCTCGAGGCTGCCCAGCGCGGTGAGCATCAGGATCGGCACGGCCGAGACCTCGCGGACCCGGCGACACAGTTCGTCGCCGCTGAGCCCGGGCAGCATCCGATCCAAGATCAGCAGATCGGGCGGCGTCTGCTGAAACGCCTCCCAGGCGAGCGCCCCGTCGCGGTGCGGCATCACCTGGCAGCCGGCCAGCCGCAGGTGGTCGGTGACCACGGTGCGCACGGCGGCATCGTCTTCGACGACCATCACGGTCGATCCTGCTTGCATGTATCCGAGAGTAGGTCGCACCGCGGGTCGAACGGCATTTCTTACGGAACCGAAATCATCGATTACCGCGCTGAAAGGAGTGGTCACCGGGGGTGAATTCGTTGGTTGACTCATCCGCAGCCGCCGCAGTCGCGACGGACACCGCAGAATGACACTCGAAGAGGATCAAGCTCATGCGCACCAAACTTCTGATCGCCGGCGCCGCCCTGGCCGCCGCAGCCTCCATCTCCGCCTGCTCGTCGAACTCGACCGACACCTCGGCGTCGAGCGCGATGATGTCGTCGAGCGCGATGGCCGCACCGATGTCGGCGTCGACGTCGATGCCCGCCATGGCGATGTCGAAGATGACGGGCACCTTCAGCGGACTCAACGGCAAGATGGTGGCAGGGTCGGCGATGATCGACGGCATGACGGTGACACTGACCGGCTACTCCTCCGATCAGGGCCCCGACCTGCACCTGTACCTCGCCAACGGCACCACCGAGCAGGCCGTGAGAGCGGGCGTCCAGATCAGCCCGGTCGCCTACGACAAGACGATGCAGACGTTCACGCTGCCCGCGGGCGTCGACGCGGGCAAGTACACCGACCTGGTGGTGCACTGTGACAAGGCCTTGGCGGTGTTCGGCGCCGCCAAGTTGAGCAAGTGAGCGTCGTGCGGGAGCGGTCGGTCGCCGTCGCGGCGACCGTCGCCCGGGTTGCTCTGGGACTGTTATGGCTGCACGAGGGATATGTGAAGTACCACGCCGGATTCGGGCGATCGGACATCCTGCTGGTGGTCGGCAGCACGGCGAATAATCCGCGTGTTCCGCATTTCTACACGCTGTTCACCAACGATGTGCTGGGCCGATTTCCCGGACTGTTCGGGTTCGTAGTGCCGTTGATCGAAGTCGGGCTGGGCGTCGCTCTGGTGCTGGGCATTCTGACACCGGTCGCGGCGGCGGTATCGGTGCTGCAATTGTGCAGCTATTGGTTCGCCGACCAGTTGATCACCCAGTATCCGATCATGGTTGCGCTGTCCGCGGCGGTGCTGGCGTTCGGCTCGGCGGCGAGTGTCTATTCGGTCACCGCGGTGGTGCTGCGCAGGCGCCGGGACGCCTCATCGAGGGCGCGGGGCGAACGACAACGGTCGATCGTCGACGCGATCGCCCTGGGGCGACGGCCGCGCGCGGTGCGGTGACGTCCGACGGTGGCGTCGGGGTGGGCTCGGCGCCGGTTCGGTGAGCACCCCTCCGTTCGCCGGTTTCCGACGGTGACGCGGCGGGCGTCGGCTCCCGCGGCCCGCGGCGTCACGCGACGTCGACCCGCACCACCTGCCCCGACCCCGCCATCTCGCCGCGCCACTGGGCCGTCGCCACGTACAGCGTCGAACCGTCGATCGCGCAGTCGAAACAGCCTCGGTCCAGCGGCACCTCGGCAAGCACGTCGCCCCCTTCGGCTACCAGCGCGCAATGTTGTTGCGGCACACTGGCATACCAGACCGCGCCGGACGGATCGATCGAGATGCCGTCCGGCGCAACGCCTTCGCCGAGGTTCGCCCACACCCGACGATCGGTCAGCGAGCCGTCGTCGGCGATGGTGAACGCGCTCAGCCGCGCCGCATAGGATTCGGCGACGATCAGCGTCGAGCCATCCGCGGTGACCGCCATGCCATTCGGGAAGGCCAGATCTTCAGCGACCCGCCGTACCGATCCGTCCGGCCCGACGACGCCGACGAAGCCGGGCGCGAACTCACCGCCGGGGAAGTCGAATCCGACGTTGTTGACGAAGACGTTGCCGCGCGGGTCGACGGCGATGTCGTTGTACGCCTTGTCGGAGAGCCCGGACAGGTCCGCCACACGGGTGAGCGCCCCGGCGTCGGACACCGACGTCAACGCCAGTCCTCCACCGGTCGTCACCAAGGTGCCGTCAGGCAGCCAGTCGAAACAGACCGGCATCGAGGCGAGTTCCCCGACGACGTGTTCGGCTCCGTCGGCGTCGAGCCGAACAATGCTGCGCGCGAACCAATCCGCGAACCAGAACTCGCCGTCGCGGATCCGCGCCGACTCGACCAGTCCGTGTCCGGACGCGACGATCTGCTGTTGCATGGTCGGCTCCTCACCGGGAAGAAACTTCTCACCGAGTCTGACCAGGACGACGCCGAAAACTCATCGCGGACGGGCGCTGGGAGGTGCCACCTCGCTGGTTGAGGCGTCCATCTCCGCTGGTTGAGGTGGGCCGACGCGCTAGCGAAGGCCACCACCCCGCTGGTTGAGCCGGGCCGAAGCGCTAGCGAAGGCCCGTGTCGAAACCACGCACGCCGACGATGTCAACGCACCAAACACGTAGCAGCAGTTGGTAATTCGTCTCGCCAGGGTTTCGACACGGGCGCGTCTCGCTACGCTTACTTCGACTCGCTGCGCTCGCTCAGCACGGCGCGTCGGGCCCGGCTCAACCAGCGGAGGGGGCGCGTCTCGCTACGCTCGTCGGGCCCGGCTCAACCAGCGAAATGGTCGCGGCTCAACCAGCGGAGCCTCCTAATGGGCCATCGCACTGCCCAGATCGGCCATCTGCTGCGGGCGCCGCCGGGGCAGGAAGAACGCCGGGACCAGGGTCACGATCACCAGGCACAGCGACACCGTCCAGGTGTGCGCGAACGCGGTGGAAGCCTGGTCGAGGCCCTTCTGGATCACCTCCGGCGGGATGTGCATCTTCTCCGCCAGCTCCGGTTTCATCGTCGCGCCGATCGCCGGGCCAGCCAGCGCCTGGCGGGCCAGCAATGTCGTCAAGACCACCGAGATGGTCGCGGTACCGATCGAACTGCCGGTCTGGTTGATGATGTTCATCAACGTCGAGCCGCGGGCGACCTGCTCATGGGTCAGCGTCTGCATCGCAGCCGTCATCGTCGGCATCATCGTGGCACCCATGCCCAGACCCATGATGAACAGCGCGATCTCGGCGTGCCACAGCGGCGTCGTCGCGCTGATCTGGGTGAAGAACGCCAGGCCGACGCAGATCACGACGAGACCCGTCAAGACGATGCGTCCCGGCCCGATCTTGTCGACGAGTCGACCGGCCACCGGCATCGTCAGCATCGCGCCGAGGCCCTGCGGTGCGATGAGGAGGCCGGCCGCGAGCGTCGATTCGCCGCGGACCTGCTGCAGATAGGTCGGCAGCAGCAGTGCCGCACCGAAGAACGCCATTGCGAAGAACAACATCGTCAACACCGCGAAGGTGAGATCACGATTCTTGAACAGCCGCAGGTCGATGAGCGGATGTTCGGTGCGCAGCGCGTGGTACACGAACCCCGCCAACAGCACCAGGCCGATGATGCCCGGCACCAGCACCTTGACCGCGAGCACCTTTCCCTCACCGGGAATCGACGACACGCCGTAGAGGAACAGTGCCAAACCCGGTGACGCGAGCAGCATCCCGACGAAGTCGAACGATTGCGTCGGCGACGGCGAGTCGGCGTCGAACACGATCGCCGCCAAGGTCAGCGCGATGACACCGATCGGCACGTTGATCAGGAAGATCCAGTGCCAGCTGAAGTCTTCGATCAGCCAGCCACCGAGAATCGGGCCGCCGATCGGGCCGAGCAGCATCGGCACGCCCATGATCGCCATGACGCGGCCCACTCGGTCGGGACCGGCTGCCTGCGTCATGATCGTCATGCCGAGCGGCATCAGCATGCCGCCGCCGAGCCCTTGGATGATGCGGAACCCGATCAGCGACTGAATGTTCCACGCGGTGCTGCACAACACCGACCCGATCACGAAGAGCACCAGTGCGAGCATGTACAGCCGCTTGGTGCCGAATCGGTCGGCCGCCCAGCCGGTCAGCGGAATCACGGTGGCCAGCGCGAGCGTGTAGCCGGTCATCGACCAGGCTGCGAAGGTCAGGCTGGTGGAGAATTCGTCGACGAAGGTCGGGATCGCGACATTGACGACGGTGATGTCGAGGATGGACATGATCGCACCGACGATCACCACGCCGGCGATCTTGAGGACGCGCGCATCGAGTCCAGCCGGCTCCGACGTCGCGTCGGGTTGCGGCGAAGATGAGGAAGTCACCGATCTACCCTGCCACGAGTCGGTGTGATCCGTCACACCGACCGCGCGATTCTCGAGGGTGACGTCGCCGGTGCGTCACCGCAGATCACGGCGAAGGGGGTGATTCGGGGGCACTTCGACGAAGACGATCGGCACGCCGTCGGGATCGGCGATCCACATTTCGACGAGCCCCCACGGCTCGGTCTGCGCGGCACGCACGATCTCGACGTCGGCGGCACGCACACCGGCTTCGACTGCCGCGACGTCGCGCACCTGCAACCAGATCGCGCCGCTGAACCCGGACCCGGCGTCGTCGGCGTGGTGTCCGGCGACCTCGATCAGGGTCTGTCCCGCGAAGAAGACCGTGCCGCCGGGATATTCGCGGCTGATGGCCAAACCGAGGGTGTCTCGGTAAAACGCCAGGGTGGTGGCGTAGTCGACGGGCCGCAGAATCATCCTGCTGCTCAAGATCTCGACCACGACACCACCCTCGCTCGATCCTCGCGGAAAATCAGTACCGGTAGTGCTCCGGCTTGTACGGACCCTCGACGTCGACGCCGATGTACTCGGCCTGCTCCTTGGTCAGCTTGGTCAGCTTGCCGCCGAGCGCCTCGACGTGAATCCGCGCCACCTTCTCATCGAGGTGCTTGGGCAGCCGGTAGACCTCGTTGTCGTACTCGTCGTTCTTGGTCCACAGCTCGATCTGCGCGATCACCTGGTTGGAGAAGCTGTTACTCATCACGAACGACGGGTGGCCGGTCGCGTTGCCCAGGTTGAGCAGGCGTCCCTCGGAGAGCACGATGATCGAGTGGCCGTCGTCGAAGACCCACTGGTCGACCTGCGGCTTGACGTTGATCCGCGTGACGCCCGACGCCGATTCCAGCCCGGCCATGTCGATCTCGTTGTCGAAGTGGCCGATGTTGCCCAGAATCGCCTGATGCTTCATCTGCTTCATATGCTCGAAGCTGATGATGCCGAGGTTGCCGGTGGAGGTGATGACGATGTCGGCATTACCGATGGCGTCCTCGACGGTGACGACGTCGAAGCCGTCCATCAGGGCCTGCAGCGCGTTGATCGGGTCGATCTCGGTGACCTGCACGCGGGCGCCCTGACCGGCCAGCGATTCGGCACAGCCCTTGCCGACGTCGCCGTAACCGCAGATCAGCACCTTCTTGCCGCCGATGAGGACATCGGTGCCGCGATTGATGCCGTCGATCAGCGAGTGGCGGGTGCCGTACTTGTTGTCGAACTTGCTCTTGGTGACCGAGTCGTTGACGTTGATCGCCGGGAAGGCCAGATCGCCGGCCGCGGCGAACTGGTAGAGCCGCAGCACACCGGTGGTGGTCTCCTCGGTGACGCCCTTGACCGACTCGGAGATGGTGGTCCATTTGGTCTTGTCGGCCTCGAAGCTGTTGCGCAGCAGTTCGAGGAAGACGTTGTACTCGGCCGAGTTGGCATCGTCGGCGGGCGGGACCACACCGGCCTTCTCGAACTCAGCGCCGCGCAGCACCAGCATTGTGGCGTCGCCGCCGTCGTCGAGGATCATGTTGGCGGGCTTGTCTGACTCGGGCCAGGTGAGCATCCTCTCCGCGGCCCACCAGTACTCCTCCAGGGTCTCGCCCTTCCAGGCGAAGACCGGGACGCCCTTGGGCTCGTCGACGGTTCCGTTCGGCCCGACGACGACGGCCGCCGCAGCGTGATCCTGGGTGGAGAAGATGTTGCACGACGCCCAGCGGACCTCGGCGCCCAGTGCGGTGAGGGTCTCGATCAGCACCGCGGTCTGCACGGTCATGTGCAGCGAGCCCGACACGCGAGCACCCTTGAGCGGCAACACATCCGCGTATTCACGACGCAACGACATCAGGCCGGGCATCTCGTGCTCGGCCAGTTCGATCTCCTTGCGGCCGAAGTCGGCCAGCGACAGATCGGCGACCTTGAAGTCGATCCCGTTGCGGGTATCGACCGTCGGGTCGGATTTGCGCACCATTGTCATCAATTCCCCTAAAACGAAGTTCGTGGACGTGCGATTAGCTTTGCTCAGGCTATCCGACGTCCACTCGAACCCGTTTTCGGCCACATCGGGCGGCCGGCTACTCCTTCTCCGGCGCCCCCACCGCCGCCGATTGCTCACCGTCCCACGACGGCATCTCGCCGCGTTCGCGTTTGCCGACGACCGAATGCCTCATGCCGTAGCTGAAGTACACGATGACGCCGATCACCATCCACACCACGAATCGAATCCAGGTCAGCGCGGTGAGGTTCAACATCAGCCACAAGCAGGCGAGGATCGCGAGTACCGGAAGGACCGGGCCGCCGGGTACCCGGAAGCCGCGCGGCAGATCGGGGCGAGTTCTACGGAGGACCATGACACCGCCGGCGACGACGACGAACGCGAACAACGTACCGACGTTGACCATCTCCTCCAGCTTGCCGATCGGGAAGAATCCCGCGACGACTGCGACGACGATCGCGATCAGGATGGTGAGCCGGGCGGGAGTACCGAACCGGTCACTCGTCTTGGCCAATTCGCGCGGCAGCAGACCGTCGCGGCACATCGCGAACAGTACCCGCGACTGGCCGAGCATCAGCACCATGACCACCGTGGTCAGACCGGCGAGCGCGCCGACGGCGATGATCTTCTCCGCCCACGTGATGTGGTTGACCTCGAAGACGTAGGCGAGGTTCTTGTGGTTCGGAGTGCCGTCGGCGTTGGTGGTGGTCTGCAACTGCTTGTAGCTGACCATGCCGGTCACCACGATCGTCACCAGGACGTAGAGCACGGTCACGATGGCCAGCGAGCCCAGGATTCCGCGCGGCACGTCTTTGCGCGGGTACCGTGTCTCCTCGGCGGTCGTCGCGACGACGTCGAAGCCGATGAACGCGAAGAACACGATCGACGCCGCGGCCAGCACGCCGTACCAGCCGTAGTTGCTGTCACCACCGCCGGTGATCAGCGAAAACAGTGTCGACTCAATCGATTTCGCTTCGCCGGCGCCATGCTGGGCGGGCGGCACGTACGGGGTGAAGTTGGCCGACTTGATGTAGAACATGCCGACGGCGATGACCATGATGACCACCGACACCTTGACCGCGGTGATCGCTGCCGAGAACCACGCGGCGATCTTCGTGCCCAGCACGAGCAATGTGGTGACGATTGCGACGATGATCACCGCACCCCAGTCGAAGGTGACTCCCCCGCCGAGATTGACTATCGCGTTCTCGAAGCCGAAGACGTTCCCGAGATAACTCGACCAGCCCTTCGCGACGACGGCCGCGCCGACCGCGAATTCGAGGATGAGGTCCCAGCCGAGGATCCAGGCGAGGAATTCACCAAAGGTGGCGTAGCCGAAGGTATACGCCGATCCGGCCACCGGAACCGTCGAGGCGAACTCGGCGTAGCAGAGTGCCGCGAGCGCACACGCGACCGCGGCCATCACGAATGCCAGCGAGATCGCCGGTCCCGCCTTGTCGCCCGCCGTCGACACCGTGATGGTGAAAATGCCCGCGCCGATGACCACCGACACACCGAAGACGGTGAGGTCCCACGCGCCGAGACTCTTGCGGAGTTTATGTCCCGGCTCATCGGTGTCGGCCATCGATTGCTCGACGGATTTGGTGCGGGTCAACGGATTCGACATCAAAACCTCCCAAAGTGCGATCGGCATGGGTGGACTGCGGGCGCCACACCATGTGGCGGATGGCGCCACCGCAAACGCTAGCGAACGGCTCGGCGTCGAGAAGGCGAATCGGATGATCCGCCCACTCGGGTCGCTCGCGCCGGCGGGTGAGCGAGTCAAAACCCCACCGGCCGGGCAATGACGAAACCCGCAGCGTCACAGTGGTTTCGACTCGGCTTCGCCTCGCTCGACCAGCGGGGTGCGAGCAAGATATCAACGCCAGTAGCGCAACACACCGCTACGTCGACACGCCCCGGTCGATGTCGGGCTCCAGGTAGATCACCCGCGCCTGCGGAACGGCCGCACGGATCCGCGCCTCGGCGGCGTCGATCGCCGAGGCGATGTCGCGCGCACCCGCGCCGGACGGGATGGCGATCTTCGCGGCGACGAGCAACTCCTCCGGCCCCAGGTACTGCGACTTGAGATGAATGACCCGCTCGACGCCGGGCGCCCCGTTGAGTGCGTCGACGATCGCCACCTCCTCCTGCTCGGTGGCTCCCTCACCGATGAGCAGACTCTTCATCTCGACGATCAGGACAATGGCGATGACACCCAGCAACGCGCCGATCGCGACGGTGCCGATACCGTCCCAGATGGCGTCGCCGGTGACGACCGTGAGTCCCACACCGCCGAGGGCGAGTACCAGACCGACCAGCGCTCCACTGTCCTCGAGCAGCACGACCGGTAGTTCCGGGCTGCGCGAATTGCGGATGAACTGCCACCACGACGCGTCGCCCTTGAGCGGCCTCGACTCCCGAAACGCCGTCGCGAAGCTGTAACCCTCCAGGCAGATCGCCACCACCAGGATGCCGACGGCGATCATCGGCGATTCCAGTTCATGCGGATGCCGGATCTTCTCGACGCCCTCGTAGATCGCGAACAGCGACCCCAGCGTGAACAGCACCAGCGCCACGATGAAGGAGTAGAAGTACCGGGCCCGCCCGTAGCCGAAGGGATGCAGCTTGTCTGCTGCCTGACCGGCACGCTTCTGCCCCAGCAGCAACAGGCCCTGATTGGACGTGTCGGCGACCGAGTGCACGCCTTCAGCCAGCATCGACGACGACCCGGTGATCGCGAAGCCGATGAACTTGGCCGCGGCGATGCCCGCGTTGGCCGCCAGCGCGGCGACGATGGCCTTCTTGGATCCCTCTGCCGACACGAATGGTCTCCTCTGCTCGCCTGTTCGCCGCCGAAAATCGGCTCTCACTCTATGTGAGGGCCACCGGCTCGGCGCGGGATAGGCGTCGAAACCGGCGAAACGCCTATCCCGCGCACCGACGGGCGCCCTACACGGAGAAGTTGCGGGCCACTGCCTGATCGGTCGAACTCATGTTCGTCGACGCATTGTGGACCGCGGTCTTCAAGCTGGTCAGGTTGCCACGCGCCTCGGTGAAGACGCGGTCCCACGTCGCCTGCGCCGTTTGGTAACTCGTGGCGCCCTGCGCCGACTGCCAGTTGTCGCCGAGTGCGGTGACCTGCCGTTTGAGGTCCGACGCCAGCGTCTCCAGCCGCTGAAACTGGCTGCCGAGGTCGGTGGTGAGGCGTTCCAGCGACGCGAAGTCGTATTTGATGAGTGTCATGGGAGTGTCCTTTCCGGTGGGTGATGAGGTCAGATGTTGAGGGTGCCGACGCCGCTGAAGCTCGACGCACCCTGATCGTCCTGGTCTCCGTAGTTCGTGAACGACGACGCCAGCTTGGCTTTGATGTCGTCGAGCGCGAGTTGCAGCTTGGTTGCCGACGAGTTCCAGTCGGCCTGGGTGGTGTCGAAGGCCGACGATGCGCGGCCCTTCCACATCGACACCGCCTCGGTGGACGACGTCTGAATCGAGCGGATGACCTGCTGCATCTCGTCGACGATGCCTGCCACGGATTTCGTGGTGGCAAGTCCGGCGGTGACGTCGAGATCGAGTCCGTTGGGCATGAGTGTTCCTCCTTCATCGCGGCCGGGCGGCGCCCGGCCAGGTCTTGTGCGGCGGCACTACATCCGCAGCGGCGTATCGCCGAGGTTGAGGCCGATGTCGATCAGGCTCAGGTCGATGTCGGCGGCCAGGGCCTGCGGCTCGTCGCCGAGCACGGCCGGTCCGGTCTCGTCGGCCGGCTCACCCACCAGATGCGCACCGTTGGCCTGAGTGATCAGGTGGTCGGCCACCGCACCGGCGACGGAACCGCCCGACGCGGTGCGCAGCCCGCCGGCCATCATCGGTCCCATCGCGGCGGGCATCGTCGACGCGGTGGTCGCCGACGTCGCCGTCACGGCACCGGTGGTCGCGGTCAACGATGCCGGCGCGGTGGAGACGGTCGCCGTCGTCGGGCGCGCCGACAACGGCGTCGACGCTGCTACGCCCGGCGCGACACCACCCAGTGCGCCGGCACCGCCGCCCACGCCCCCGCCGAGTCCGGCGGGCGTCGTCGACGCCGGGGTTTTGCCGTCGGGGCAGGCGGTTGTCTTGTCGCCCTTCGTCTTCGAGGTGTCCGGCGTGTCGTTGCGGGGGTTGGTGGTGGTCGGTGTCTTGCGGGCGCCGGTGGTCGCGGTGTTCGTGGTCACCGTGCCCAGCGCCTGAGTGAGCGACGAACTGATCGTCTTGAGCGGCGTGCCGACCGCGTCGAGGGCGTTGGCCGCCACGGCGAACGGCGACGTCGTGCTCGACGACGGCGCACCGGAGATCTTGACCGGCGTGCCGTTGGCCGCCATATGCGTTGTGGGACCGAGTAATTGGGCTCGAGTCGCCGCAACCGCCGCGGTCCCCTCGGCCACTCCGGTGGTGATGAACGCCAACGCCATCCCCTGCCCGATCGGCGTGGCGATCAAGGGGATGGTCGATGCGAGGAGACCGACGGTCTTCACGACGATTCCCTGCAGGGTCGCGAGACCGGCCGCGACGATCGACGCCGCCGCGCCGACGTCGATCGACATGCCGCTGCCCTGGGTGGCCAGAGCAGTCGTCTCGGCGCCGGTCTTCGCGGTTTTCGCCGTCGCCGACGTCGCCGCCGAACCCGACCACAGTCCGTCGAGGGCGCGTAATGCCGCCGACGACATCGACAGTGTCGACTCCAGCAACTGCGACAGCACGCTGAGCACCTTGCTGGGGTCGATTGCCGCCGTCGACAGATTGCCGGTGCCGAAACTGTTCAGCAGATCGGTCAGCGGCTTGAGCAACACGTCGAAGTTCAGCGCGGGAAGGGTCGGCAGTCCGGGCAGCGCGGGCAACTGCGGCAGGGCCGGCAGTGCGGGTAGCTTCAGTCCGGCGAGGACGTCGGCGACCGGCGTGTCCAGGATCTTGCCGAGGGGCGTCGCGTCGACGAGCTGCCCGACGGTGAGGTGGTTGTCCGCGGGAACCGCGGTGCGGCACTCGGTCATCAGACCGATCCGATGCCGGCCGCCCCGGACGCGTCAGACGACCGGTAGTCGGCGGCACCGGCCGCCGCGGTGACCGCGGTCCCGGCGTGGACCGCGGCGAGCGAGCCGACGGAGAACAGATGGTTGGCCTGTGCGGTGATGAATTCCGCGAGGAACTCCTGCCCGATGAGGCCGAACACGCCGATCATCGCAGTCGTGTTGGCGGCCGCGTTGACGGTGCCCGCGGTCGCGACGAGCGCGGCGGTCGAGGCGGAAGCCGCGGCGAAGCCGTCCAGTGCATCGGGGGAAACGGTGAGATTGTCCATGTCAGCTCCTCGAATCGGATTGGGTTGTTGCGGAGGGTGTTTCGCGGCTCGTCCGGGTCGTCGCGTCGCCCGGCGGCGCGGTCAGTTCGGCGAATCGCGTGAGGAATTCGGTGGTGATGCACGCGCGCTGCGCGAGTGCCCGATGCGCACCGCGGGCCGCTGTGTCGACGATGACTCGCGCCAGTTCGGCGGCACCGAGCTGAGCCGCGGTCGGCGACAGGGTGAGTCCCACCAGGCCGCCCGCGCCGTCGACGTCGACGCGCACGCGCCCGTCCGCGGACTCCTCGACGACGCGAACCGCGCCGATGTCGTCCTGCACGCTGTAGAGCGCCTCGAGCTGCCGGTGCGCCCGGGCCTCGAGTTCATCCATCGCCCATGCCATGCCGGCGCCCCTACCGCTGCGCGAGGTCGGCGACGCGTTCGGCGCGCGCCAGATCGTCGAGGGTCGGCAACCCCGACGCCGCGAGTGCGTCGGCGTCGAAGCCGTTGCGGCTCAACTCTTCTCGCAACCGCACCCCGGCGACCATGGTGCCCTGTCGGCACAGTGCGACGATCTGGGCCGCCAGCCGATCCGGGTCGCGTCGTAGTTGAGCGTCGTCGAAGGTGATCGACGTCGGCAAGCCGGCCGGCGTGGTGGTGACCGCGATTCCTCCCGATCGTGATCGCACCTGCGCCGGGCGGCTCGCCGCGCCGAATACTCCCCCCTCGTCGGATCCGACAACCGATCTGACGTCCATGAGTCCCCCTCGAGTAGGCACCGAAGTCGGTGATCTGTGCCTACTTGGACGCAGCGGAGCCGCGTTTGGTTCCATCCAATTTTCGCCCCGGACGTCAGGCCCGCGCGTAGCCACCTTCGGTCAGTGTGTACAGCTGGTCGCCGCCGACGTCGGTGTAGCCCTGTTTACGCAGGTCGACGCGGACATTCTTGAAGGTCGACGTGTGCGTCAGCTCGTCGACGATCCGGAGATACAGCGGCACCGCGTAATGCGGAAGACGGGCGCGCGCCTGCGTGGCCAGTGCGATCGGATCGAAGTGGTCGTCGACGACGACCGCGGCCATCCCCGCCTTACCGTCGGCGCCGGGCACCGCCACGCCGTAGACGACCGACGCCGAGATTCCGTCGATCGCGTTGAGGGCGGCCTCGACTTCGGTGGTCGCGACGTTCTCCCCCTTCCACCGGAAGGTGTCGCCGAGTCGGTCGACGAAGGCGATGTGCCGAAACCCCTGCTCGGCGACGAGGTCACCGGTGTTGAAGTAGGCGTCGCCCGCCTTGAACGCGTCGCGCACGATTTTCGTCTCGGTGGCTGCGGGGTCGGTATACCCGTCCATGCGGGCGCGGTCGCTGATCTGCCCGAGCAGCAGTCCCGCAGTGCCCTGCGGAGCCCTGATGACGTGTCCGTTCGCATCGCGGATCGGCTGCCCGGTCTCCTCGTCGGCCTGGACGACCGCGTACGGCAGCGGACAGAAGCCCGCGGTCTTGGACTGCCCGAAGATGTTCACGAAACCGATGTTCGATTCGCTGGCCGCATAGAGTTCGACGACCCGCCCGATGCCGAAGCGCTCGACGAACTCCTCCCAGATCTCCGGGCGCAGACCGTTGCCCGCGATCAGCCGAACGCGGTGCGCGCGGTCGGTCGCCTTGGCCGGCTGCGCGAGCAGGTAGCGGCACAGTTCACCGATGTAGCAGAAGGCGGTGGCGTCGTTGGCGATGACGTCGTCCCAGAACCGCGAGGCCGAGAACTTCTTGCCGATCGCCAAGGCCGCACCCGCGGACAGCGCGGAGGCGATCGAGATCGTCAGCGCGTTGTTGTGGTAGAAGGGCAGCGCGACGTACATGACGTCGTCGGAGCGCAACCGGATGCCCGCTCCGCCGATCCCCGCCATCGCGGACTGCCAGCGCGAATGGCTCATGATGCTGGCCTTCGGCCACCCAGTGGTCCCCGAGGTGAAGATGTAGTAGGCGGGCGAGGAAGCGGGCAGCGTCTGCGTGATCGCCGGGTCGGCGTTGACCGTCGCGTCGGCGGCGGCCAGGGCGTCCGCGTGCGCGTCGAGGTCGGCGAACGACAGGCCCTCGATCGTCGCCGACGCCGCGTCGACGTCGGCGAGTCCGGCAGCGGTGGCGTCGTCGTGCAGCACGACGACGGTGGCCCGGGGTCCGGCCCGATTGGCCGCCGCGAGCAGTCCGAAGCTGTGGCTGAGCGCATCGCCGGGCTGGTTGTAGTTGATCATTCCGGCGACGGCGCCGAGTTTCACGACCGCGAGCATCGCGATCACCACCTCTGGGCTGTTGTGCGCACAGATCGCGACGACGTCGCCGCGTACGACACCGCGCGCACTCAGTTCCGCGGCCCACCGGTTGGCGCGACGATTGCACTCGCCGTAGGTCCAGTCGACTTCGGCGGCACGCAGGAACAGCCGATCCGGATGCGCCGCAGCGGCTTTCGCGAACGCCTGGCCGACCGTCCATTTACGCGCGGGGTCGTGGTTGGCCATGATCGGCAGTTGCCTGGCGATCTGCGGCAGGTCGCGGCGCATCTCCCAGATGCCGTTGATCATCGACGGCCAGGTGATCCGGTGGGCCGCGTGGTCGGCGGTGGGCGCAGTTGTCGTGTTGCTGGTCACGATTCGAGTACACCGCATGGACGTCGACGGGGGAACCCCAAACGGAACAAATATTGAAATTTGTTCCAAAGTCCGCTTTGTCCGCTCGCCGAGCGCGGCCTGTCGGACCCTGCCGCTACACTCACACTCGTCTTCAAATCCGAATTCAGGGGAACCGTGACATCCAGGGGGAATCGTGACCAATGACGACACCGGTCCATCAACCGCATCGGCGCGGGCGAGCGTCGCGACTCCGGCGGCGACGTCGGATGACGCGTCCACTCCGGACGCACCGCTGCCGCCCTGGCTGCCCGAGTCCGGCCCCGTGACGCCCAGCCCACCCCGAAACGCTCCCCTCGAGTCCGGCCCGACTCCGGCCGCCCCATTCAGCGACGCCGCGACGACGGCGCAGCCGATCCCGCCCCGGCCCGGCCCTCCCGGACAATTCGACGCGCGATCGCACATGCCGAACACTTCCGGACAGTTCGACGCGCCGGGCCGCTCCGGTCCAGGACAGTTCTCCCCGCACGGGCAGTTCCCCACCCACGGATTTCTTCCGCCGCAGGGCCAGTTCATCGCGGGTCCGGCGCAACCCGCGCCGCCGTTCGGACATCCGGCACACCAACGACCGCCCGCCGGGCCGCCCGCACTCGACGACGCGACGCTGCTGCGCAAGGCCCGTCGCGCACCGGGCCACGGCTGGCGCCGCGCCGTGCATCGGGCGACCGGCGGCCGGGTGAACCCGGGTGAGTCACCCACCGAGATCACCCATCAGCAACTCGTCGAACGTGTGAATCGGCCGGTCCGCGGCGATTACCGGATCGCGGTGCTGTCCCTCAAGGGCGGCGTCGGCAAGACCACCACGACGATCGGCCTCGGCTCTACGTTCGCCTCGATGCGCGGCGACCGGGTGATCGCCGTCGACGCCAACCCCGACCTCGGCACACTTGCCCAGCGGGTGCCGCAGCAGACCGATTCAACGGTGCGCGATCTGCTCGCCGACGAGGCCGTGCACCGCTACTCCGACGTGCGTGCGCACACCTCCCAGGCTCCGAGCCGACTGGAAGTGCTTGCCTCCGAACGAGATCCGGCGATGGCCGAGGCGTTCAACGAGGACGAGTACAAGGGCGTGATGGAGATCCTCCAGCGCTACTACAACATCATCATCACCGACTGCGGCACCGGCCTGAGCCACTCAGCCATGCGCGGCGTGCTCAACTCGGCGAACGCGATCGTGTTGGTGAGTTCACCGGCGCTCGACGGCGCGCGCAGCGCCAGCGCCACCCTCGACTGGCTCGAAGCGCACGGCTACGGCCACCTGGTGCCGCGGTCGGTGCTGGTGCTCAGTTCGTCGCGGCCGGGGTCGTCGACGATCGACACCGACCAACTCGCCGCGCACTTTCTGTCACGCTGCCGCGCGGTGCAGGGCATCCCGTTCGACGACCACCTCGCCGAAGGCTCGCATGTCGATCTCGATCTGGTCGGTAAGAACGCACGTGCGGCGCTACTGGAATTGGCCGCGGTGATCGCCGACGACTTCGGCGGGACCGTGCTGCGGCGCGAAGAACCGTTCACCCCATAGGGCGACCGCGCGGTCGGTTCACGACGTCGACGCCTGCTGCTTCTGCTCCCGCCGCAGCGTGCGCCAGCGTCGAAACAGGTGAATCGACGTCGGCACGACGATCGTGAGCACCGACCCGAGAATCAGCAGGTCGAGGTGATCGCGGATGAGCGCCACCTGCCCCAGGAAGTAGCCGAGCAGAATGATCCCCGCCGCCCAGGTGGCGCTGCCCAAGATGCTGAACACCGTGAATTTGCGGTGCGACATCCCGGTGAAACCCGCGACCGGAGGTGTCAGCGTGCGCACCACTCCGATGAACCGCGCGAAGAACACCGTCAACGGACCGTATCTCTCGAAGTAGCGGTGGGTCTTCTCCAACGGCTCGGGACCGATCAGTCTCATCAGCCGACCCTGCAGCATGCTTTCACCGAGTCGCCGCCCGATGAAGTAACCGCACTGGTCGCCGAGGGCCGCGGACGCGGTCACCAGCAGACAGGCCAGCCACAGCGAGGTGAACGGCTGCGGCGACGCGATCAGGACACCGGCGGTGAACAACACCGAGTCGCCTGGAAAGATGAAACCGATCAGCAGCCCGGTCTCGACGAACATCAGCACGCAGAGGGCGATCAGGCCACCGGTCGCCAAGAAATCGTTGATCGCAAAGGGATTCATCGGTTTCCAGCGTAACCACCCCGAGCTGCGTTAACACCGTGCAACATTGCGTGCGCCGAGTCGGCATCTGGGGTTAACTCGGCTACAACCGGATGGTCGACACCGTGTCACTTTCGTTGTGACACAGCCCACACGTGCCTAGGAGAATCGGAGAGTGCGATGCCACGCCGCACCGAGCCAACCGCGTCCCGGCCGCCGCTGCGCGCGGTCCCCGACGACGCGAGCGCAGTAGAGATCCGCATCGAATACCGCGTCGTGCACGGGTATCGCCGCGCGTACCGCATCGCCGGCACCGGCCCGGTCGTGGTCCTCATTCACGGCATCGGCGACAACTCGTCGACGTGGGACGAGATCATCGCGCTCCTCGCACCGAATCACACCGTCATCGCCCCCGATCTGCTGGGCCACGGACTGTCCGACAAACCGCGCGCCGACTATTCGGTCGCCGCATTCGCCAACGGTGTACGGGACCTGCTGTGGGTCCTGGGCTACGACCGCGTCACCGTCGTCGGACATTCGCTCGGCGGCGGCGTCGCGATGCAGTTCTGCTACCAGTTCCCGCGGATGGTGTCGCGCCTGGTGCTGGTCGCCGCGGGCGGCGTGACCACCGACGTCTCGCCCGCACTGCGCGCGGCGTCGCTGCCGTTTGTTCCGCAGCTGCTCAGCCTGCTACGGGTGCCGGGTGCCCTGTCGGCGCTCGACGCCGCCGTCCGTACCGCGGCGCGCACCCCGGCGATGCCGCGGTGGAAGAACCTGTCGCCGGCGTATCACCTCACCGACCACGCCGACCTGGTGCGCATCCTGTCCGGGCTGACCGACTCGTCGGCGCGGGCGGCGTTTCAGCGAACCCTGCGATCGGTGGTCGACTGGCGCGGGCAGATCGTGACCATGCTGGACCGCAGCTACCTCACCGCGCAGTTGCCGGTGCTGATCGTCTGGGGCGACGACGATTCGGTCATCCCCTACCAGCATGCCCTGCTCGCGCACTCGGCGATCGGCCACTCACGACTCGAAACCTTCAGCGGCAGCGGGCATTTCCCATTCCGTTCCGATCCCGCCCGATTCGCCGAACTGGTCGTCGACTTCGTCGCGAACACCGGTTCGGTGCCCTTCGACCCCGCGGCGTGGCGAGTCATGCTCACCGAGGGGCGTCAACCGTCTGCCCTCGCCGGCGACGTCGAGACCGTCGAAGCCGTGCTTGAGGTCTTTGAAGCAGAACGCAGCGCGACATAACGGACACGGCGGCGTCGGACCGCTGAACGACGTTGTCACAGGATTGTGGTTCGATAGTGAGATGACGAACCCCGATGCTCCGCATCCAGAGCCGATCGATTTCAGCAAGCCGCCGTCGACGCCGAACAACGGTTCCTCGCCGTACGGTCAGACTCCCCCGACCTATGATCCGCAGCCCTCGCAGCCTTTCCCCGGGCAATCAGATCCCTCCCCGTACGGCGGTGCGCCGTACAGCCCCGCGCCCTACGGCGCCGGGCAGCCGCAGCCCTACGCCGCGCCCGTGCCGGCCTACGGCGGCTACCCCGGCGCCGATGCGATGGCACCGTTCGGCCGCGATCCGTATACCGGCGAGCCGCTGTCGGACAAGTCCAAGGTCGCGGCCGGTCTGCTGCAGATCTTCCTCGGCGGGTTCGGTGTGGGCCGGTTCTACATCGGCGACAACAAGACCGGCGGGATCATGCTCGGCTTGACCGTCCTCGGCTGGATCACCTCGGTCGTGATCGTCGGCATCTTCATCGTCCTCGGCATCAGCATCTGGGCCCTGGTCGACGGCATCATGATGCTCACCGGCAGCGTCAAAGACGCCCAAGGTCGCAAGCTGCGCTCCTAGGGAGACACGCCCTAGTGCCCCGTGTCGGATACGCCCGCTGCGGAGGCTAACCTCCGCAGCACCCCGACGTCGTCGAGCGCACGTCGCGGGTGATCGCGTTGCGCTCGGCCAGTTGTGCGTCGTCGGGGTAGTCGACGCCGACGAGGCACAGTCCCCGTGCCGCGGCAACGGGAACCTCGGCGCTGCGCGCCCGTTCGTCGAGCAGACCCGCACACCACTGCACCGTCCGACGCGAATCCCCCACGGACGCAACAGCTCCCACCAGCGAACGCACCATCGACCAGCAGAATGCATCGGCGGTGACCGCGCCGATCAGTACGCCGTCGTCGTCGCGTGTCCAGCTGAACCGCTGCAAGTCGCGGATCGTGGTGGCACCCTCGCGCCTGCGGCAGAAGGCGGCGAAGTCGTTGAGCCCCACCAGCGTCGACGACGCCTCATTCATCGCGTCGAGGTCCAGCGACCGAGTCCACTCGGCGGTGATCCGCGCGAGCATGGGTTCGGCGCCCCACTGCGCGTCGGTGAGCCGATAGCGGTAATGCCTGCGCAGCGCGGAGAATCGGGCGTCGAAGTCGTCGGTCACCGCGACGGCCGAACGCACCCGCGCGTCGTCGGGCAGCATCTTGGCCAAGCGCCGCACCAGATTCGCGGGGTCGCCACCGATCGAGCGGGTGGCCAGCGCGACGTCGGGGACGTCGAAGTGAGTGACCTGTCCACTCGCGTGCACACCGGCGTCGGTGCGCCCGGCGACGGTCAACCGAATCGGCTCGCGCAGTACCGTCGTGAGCGCGTCTTCGATGACCGCGCAGACCGTTCGCCTGCCCGGCTGACGCGCCCAACCCGCGAAGTCTGTTCCGTCGTAGGCGACGTCGAGCCGGATACGCATCCGTTCAGCCTATCGGGTGCCTGCGTCGGTCTCCCCCGCTGGCCGTGTCCGCTGGTTGAGCCTGAATTCACCGGTGTCGCTGGCATTCTAAGTTCACCTCCACCGCTTGACTACGCGGGCACCCGTAGCGGTGGGATCGCCTGGACCGGGTTTGGCGGGCCACCCCAGCGCAGATGGTCAAAGGGATGACGTCGGCGATGGCGGGTGAACGTAGTAGCGGTCGATTGATCGCGTCGCTGTCCTACCGGTTAGATCATGGAGACTTCTGCGGCGGCAGTTCCCCGATGCTGGAGATGACGATGCCGGTGGGTGTGGTCCACACGGTGGAGTTGTCGATCACTCGCGGCGAGTAGACCCCGCCTCCCCGGATGGCCACAGGCGGTATTCGTAGCCTGCGAGCTGGTCTTGGACTAACTCTGCCGTCCATGCTGTGCACTGGGCCGGCGAGCAATCGAGCGTGAATCCATTGCCGAATCGAAACGGCGAGACTGCACCGCTCCTGCTGTGCCAGCCAAGAGACACTGCGTGCTCTCGACTCGATGTCCCAGATCATATCGTCAAAGGCGATGCGAAGATCATGCTGACATGCCATTAAGTCGAGCGAGACCCGACGAACGGCGTCGACGCACTGAATGGACAAGTCGGACGGGATATCTGGAAGATCCACGATGAGGATCTCCCATAGAACAGTATCGTGGCCGCCACAGTACATCGATATCAGCGTCCCCCATGCCCCTGGGTCCTCGATCATGAACGCAAGGTTGCGGCGAGGTCGGAACTGTCAATGCCTGCGCACGTCGTCGGCGCCGGCACGCGACCAGAATCGGTCGGCTCAGCGCGGCCCATGACGGCGAGCACCCGCGACGGTCACCGTCGCGGGTGCGGTCGAGCGCTTGCTGCGCAGGCACTGAAGCGTATTCAGTGAGCTGTCGCGCCTCCGGTCTCAGATACCTTTTCAGTCTGATCGGAATCCTGCTTGTACTCTGCGCCGCTTACGGTGCGTTCTGCCAGCTCGAACACTGTCCACGGGGAAGTGGGACCTAGGCGTGTCATCGCGGCGTACATGGGAACTGCGGTCTTCCAATCGTTCGCTTGGACGTAGAAGAGCACGAGAGCGGCCCGGCGATCGCTGACTAGCATGGGCACCGGGAGCGATTGGACCGGCCCCATGCGTCGTATCACCTCATGCAGGCTTCCGGGAGTTGTTGCGTGTTCCCGGATGCTTGTGCGCAAGGGTTCTTGTATGCTATCGGCGACTTCATCCTCGCGCCCCAAGACTACGGCGTTGATGATGCGGTGGATCAGCGCAACCGCAGGTTCTTCCCCGTTAGGGAGTACTGTCTCGGACACATCCGCCCCAATCTTTCCCATCTCCGGTGGTGAAGGCGTTGTACACAGTTCGCGCCAGCACCCCTTGTTCGGCTCCCCTAATAATAACTCGTCCCCTGGTCCCGGAGGTGTTTGACGTGGTTCGTCCGTCGCCCTGCTGAGCGTCGGGCCAATCCTGGCCGAAGACGATTGCATTCGCGGTGCACTGCAGGAAGTCGTGCTCGTCCTGAGGCGTGATGACGGGCGGGAAATGTGACGGTACGATCTTCTCGCGATAGTCTCTGCAGATCAGCCTCACTCCGTTTGAGTAGATCGCGATTTGGGCATCATCTGGAACCAGTTTCGCGCGACATTCCGCGAGTGAGTTTTCAGTCGTCATGCGGCAGCCGACGGGATCGGATGCAGTGCACCCATTTCCGTCAACCGGAACAGCCCAAGCATAGGAGTAAATCATTCCGTGTTCGAATTGTTGCGATGCACCCTCTGGGAAATTCTCGTCAATCACTGTCTCGCCTGTCGGATAACCATAGAAACCAGCTTCATACCCAGCGTTCGCCCAGGCGGTATAGATCTGCCCAACAATTCCGTGCGCTCCAGTTGCGGGTTTCCAGTAGATCGCCCCGTGTTGAAAGGTGTTGTAGCGGCCAATACCGTCGGGCGCGACTTTCTCGTCGGACGTAGGAAAGCCAAGAGGGCCATCAAATCCACCCAATGCGATCCATTTGTCTTTGATCGCTCCTTGGATGGTATGTGAGCCGATGCCGGCGGCCCAGTAGATGGATCCGCCTTGGTACTCTTGGCGTCGGTTGACGCCATCGGAGAGGATGACTTCGTCGGTGGTGGGATACTTGAGGTAGCCGCTCTCGTAACCTTTTTCGCCCCATTTGGTGAGGAATTCGTGGGCGACGGGGTGGGCGTCGGTGGCGGCGGACCAGTAGATGTTGCCACCGAGGAATTCTGAGCGCTTTCCGGTGTTTCCCGGATTAGTCAGCTCGTTCGACTTCGGGAAGAGAAGAAACCCGCTAGGTCCTCCAGTTTGATTGTATTTGTCCTTGATGCGACCGCACACCTGGAAGGTGGTCGGCGGGTACGCCTGGCAGCCTGCCAGCAGCGCAGCCGACGGCGCCTGACGTTCCTGCGGTTTGGGGGTGGTGGGATTGGGGGCGCTGGTTGAGGGAGCGGTGGGTTGGGTCGTGACGGGATCCTCCGGGGTGGGCTGCCTGGGCTCCTGGTCGGGCGAGGATGTGCCTGGCGTCGGGGGCTGATCAGGTGATGATGTCTCCGGTTCTGCGGGTTCGGTGGTGTCGCCCGGATTGCTCGGGGAGTCGGGCGATGTGATGTCTCCGGGTATCAGGGTCGTGTCGCTGGCAACGAGATTGATCATCGGCTCGCCGGCAGAAGTGACGGCAGGTGGAAGAAACAGAGTCATGCTCATCACATCCACCATGTAGGCGATCGTGAGCCTTTTACGTCGTGCCGTGAGTTTCATTGTCATGCGTGTCCTATCGGGATTGGTGAATGGATGCATCCCCAATAGTTCGGTGTTTACCAACCTTATTCAACCCGTTGACAATGAGTTATTTAAATATGCTACACACATGTTCGCTGGTCAATCATATTGCTATTTGACCATCAAATAGGCAAGAGAGTTTCATTGCTAACACGATTGCATCACTACAATATTTCACGTACGCGAGAATGTTTCATTCTTGCGACATGAGGCATACGAAGGTGATACTTATTAAGGGTGGGTAAGCGACATACCCGACCATTCGGTACACGACTAGACGATGACCTGATAGTCCAGATCAAGGTTGCCGCTGCGCTGCAGCACAGATCGGTCCAGACAATCGTGGAAGGGGCGTTACGCGAGTGGCTCAATGAACACGCCAACACATGACCCATTCGCTCCCCGGAGCGAACCACGCAAATCCCGCCTCGCTCCGACCTAGCGGACGATAATCACGGGATAGCAACGCTTCTAAAGAGGTATACGCTCAACCCAGGAGAACACCGCGGAACCCGACAGCCGCGAGCGCGCTGAGGAACTGCGTACGCTGGCCGCCGCATTCAGCGCGGACCGCATCATCAACCTCAATCACGACACGCCGAAGTAGTAGGACTGATCACCGAGATCACCGAACACAACGGACCGCACCCAGCCCTGGCGGCCAACGTGCATAAGCTTCTAATCCGGCCCTCGTCATTTCGACTCGTTGCGCTCGCTCAGCTCGGCGCTCGGTCCGGTTCAATCAGCATGGCACGATCAGCGGGAATGCCCACGCCGGCGCCTCGCCAACGACTCGATTTCAGGATACGTCCCCAAACGACGACAGCCCGCCACCGAGACTCGATGGCGGGCTGTCGTAGAGGAAATCAGTCTTCCGAAGCCTCGTCGGCATCCTGCTGCTGCGACGGCGGCAGCTGGTAGCCGGCGGCCTCCGCGTCGGCGTCGGTGGCGAACCAGATCTCCGCGACGGTGCTGTCGTAGAAGCGGGTACCGGGACGGTGGTACAGCTTCGACTGCTCGTTGCCCTTGATCGGGAAGCCCTCGGGTGCGCTGCCGTCCTCGAGAGGAGCATGCGAACCTGCGATCTCGACAGCCGCGACGGCCGACGACTCGTCGGTGACGGCCTCTGCGACCGCGTCGGCGTTGGCGACCGCGGCGTCGTCGGCGTCGGCCTCGACCTCGGCGACGACGTTCTGGGCGGCCTTGGCCTCAGCGGCCTTCTTCGACGCCGCCGCGCGGGTGGCGCGGTTGGCCTCCGACGATGCGGTCGAACCGGTGACCAGCTCGATGACAGCCATCGGAGCGTTGTCGCCCTTGCGGTTCAGCGTCTTGATGATGCGGGTGTAGCCGCCGTTGCGGTCCGCGAACGACGGGCCGATCTCCTCGAACAGGACGTGCACGACGTCCTTGTCGCGGATGCTCTTGAGCACCTCACGACGATTGGCCAGCTTGCCGGCCTTCGCATGGGTGATGAGCTTCTCGGCGTACGGCCGCAGGCGCTTGGCCTTGGCTTCGGTGGTGGTGATGCGGCCGTGCTCGAAGAGCGACGTGGCGAGGTTCGCCAAGATCGCCTTCTGGTGGCTGGCCGACCCGCCGAGGCGGGCACCCTTGGTGGGCTTAGGCATTGTGGTCTCCGTTGGTCCTGATGTTGTGGCGGGATCATCCCCGCTCGCGCGGGGCGCGCGCGCACGAGGACGATCAGGTGATGGTCTCTACTACAGCTGCTCGGTCTCGGCGAAGTCCTCGCCGGCGTCGGCGTCGAGCTGCGCGTCATCGCTCCAGGTGCCGGTGGCCGGGTCGTAACCGGCGACCTGCGACGGATCGAAGCTGGCCGGGCTGTCCTTGAGGGACAGGCCCAGGCCGTGCAGCTTGACCTTGACCTCGTCGATCGACTTCTGACCGAAGTTGCGGATGTCGAGGAGGTCGGACTCGGTCCGTGCAACGAGCTCACCCACGGTGTGCACACCTTCGCGCTTGAGGCAGTTGTAGCTGCGCACAGTCAGCTCCAAATCCTCGATCGGGAGGCTGAACGAGGCGATGTGATCAGCCTCGGCCGGCGACGGCCCGATCTCGATGCCCTCGGCTTCGACGTTGAGCTCGCGTGCCAGACCGAACAGCTCGACCAGCGTCTTGCCCGCCGACGCCAGGGCGTCCCGAGCGGTGATCGAGTTCTTGGTCTCCACGTCGAGCACCAGACGATCGAAGTCGGTGCGCTGCTCCACACGGGTGGCCTCGACCTTGTAGGTCACCTTGAGGACCGGCGAGTAGATCGAGTCGACCGGGATACGGCCGATCTCGGCACCGCTGGCCTTGTTCTGTACGGCCGGGACGTAACCGCGACCACGCTCGACGACGAGCTCGATTTCGAGCTTGCCCTTGTCGTTCAGGGTCGCGATGTGCAGGTCGGGGTTGTGCACGGTGACACCGGCCGGGGGCACGATGTCGGCACCGGTGACGGCGCCCGGTCCCTGCTTGCGGACGTACATGGTGACCGGCTCGTCCTCTTCGGAGCTCACCACGAGGCCCTTGAGGTTCAAGATGATGTCGGTGACATCTTCCTTCACACCGGGGACGGTGGTGAATTCATGGAGAACACCATCGATGCGGATGCTGGTGACCGCCGCGCCCGGAATGGACGACAGCAGCGTGCGCCGCAGCGAGTTGCCCAGGGTGTAGCCGAAGCCCGGCTCGAGGGGTTCGATGACGAACTTCGAGCGGTTCTCGGCGAGTACATCTTCGGACAGAGTGGGTCGCTGTGAAATGAGCACTGTGTTGCTTCTCCTTGTGGACGCCCGCTATTTGACGCCCTAGGTTACGAACCGACCGGCACTGTTGCCGGGCCGGCGACCGAGACTGCGCAGAACGAGCCTCGGTCCGGGGTACACGGGGGGCGGAGCCCCCGTGGGACTACTTGCTGTAGAACTCGACGATCAGCTGTTCGGTCAGCGGCACGTCGATCTGCGCGCGCTCGGGCACCTGGTGCACGAGGATGCGCAGCGTCGACGGAACCACCTGCAGCCACGCCGGAACCGGACGATCGCCGACGAGCTCCTTGGCGATCTGGAACGGAGTGGTCGCCAACGACTTCGGGCGGACGTCGATGATGTCGTACTGGCCGACGCGGTAGCTGGGCACATCGACCTTGACACCGTTGACGGTGAAGTGGCCGTGGCTGACCATCTGACGTGCCTGACGACGCGTGCGGGCGAGGCCGGCACGGTAGACGACGTTGTCCAGACGGGTTTCGAGGATGCGAAGCAACTCGTCACCGGTCTTGCCGGAGCGACGGTTGGCTTCCTCGTAGTAGCGACGGAACTGCTTCTCCATGACGCCGTAGGTGAAGCGAGCCTTCTGCTTCTCCTGCAGCTGGAGCAGGTATTCGCTCTCCTTGATGCGCGCGCGGCCGTGCTGGCCCGGCGGGTAGGGGCGACGTTCGAACGCCTGGTCTCCGCCGACGAGGTCGACGCGCAGACGACGGGACTTCTTAGTTGCTGGTCCGGTATAACGAGCCATTGTCCTAGTTCCTTACCTTCCCGCTAGACCCGGCGCCGCTTGGGCGGACGGCAACCGTTGTGCGGCTGCGGGGTGACGTCAGAGATGGTGCCGACCTCGAGTCCGGCGGCCTGCAGCGAACGGATCGCGGTCTCGCGGCCCGAGCCCGGCCCCTTGACGAATACGTCGACCTTCTTGACGCCGTGCTCCTGCGCCTTGCGGGCGGCGTTCTCGGCGGCGAGCTGCGCGGCGAACGGGGTGCTCTTACGCGAACCCTTGAAGCCGACGTGGCCCGAGCTGGCCCAGCTGATCACATTGCCGTTGGGCTCGGTGATCGAAACGATGGTGTTGTTGAACGTCGACTTGATGTGCGCCTGGCCGTGCGGAACGTTCTTTTTATCGCGACGACGAGTGCCCTTCTTGGGGCCTGCGCTACGTGACTTCGGAGGCATTACTTCTTCTTCCCGGCGATGGTCTTCTTCGGGCCCTTGCGAGTGCGGGCATTGGTCTTGGTGCGCTGACCGCGAACGGGCAGGCCACGACGGTGGCGCAGACCCTGGTAGCAGCCGATCTCGATCTTGCGTCGGATGTCGGCCTGAACCTCGCGGCGCAGGTCACCTTCGACCTTCACCGAGGCTTCGATGTACTCACGCAGTTTGGTGACGTCTGCGTCGGTCAGATCCTTGGCGCGCAGGTCGGCCGAGAGACCGGTACCAGCCAGGATTTCCTTGGAGGTGGTACGACCAACTCCGTAGATGTAGGTAAGTGCGATCTCCAACCGCTTCTCGCGGGGAAGATCCACACCAGCAACACGTGCCATGTGGGGTATTCCTTAACTTTTCAGAGGTCTGCTCCCAGTCCGCCCTGCTTGCTTTCAGGCTCCGGCCTCTGGTCCGAAGGTAGGCGGCGACCCGTGTGTCTCCGCTGGTGCTGGAAGTTTCGTCTCGATATTCAGTTGTGCGCTGTTCTCAAGCGTCCCTGTAGAAAGGCGCTGATCAGCCCTGACGCTGCTTGTGACGCAGGTTCTCGCAGATCACCATGACCCGACCGTTACGGCGGATCACCTTGCACTTCTCACAGATCGGCTTGACGCTCGGCTGGACCTTCACGTCAGCTTCTCCTGTTGTCCCACTCGGCGTCGGGCACGGCTGTGCCTGCGGCGTCGAGAACTGATTTCCCCTGGCGGATGCCAAAGAAGTTCGCTGCGGTCGCGGCGTCGTCGTGTTAGGTTCGACACCAGTGAACCGCGGGTCGGTGCGCCACGCGGATGAGACCTGCCCACACGTCATCGACACACCAGCGGTCCATGCTACGCGACGTGGTTCAACCGAGGCAAACCGCAGGTGACCGGCGGTGCCCGCTATTCTTCATCGGTGCCCCTCCCCAGCCCGCCGTCGGCGCGTCAGATCGCCGAGGTGGCGGCCGGCTTCGCCGTTCTCATCAGCTGCGTCGCAATCGGTTTCGCGATTCCACTGTGGCGCGGCTATATCGATCTACAGGTCTACCGCGACGGTGCGACGATGTGGCTCGACGGCGATCTGTACAGCGTGTGGGCACACGTCGACGGCATCTGGTTGCCGTTCACGTATCCGCCGTTGGCGGCCGTGGTCTTCGCTCCGCTGACCGTCCTGTCCCTGCCGGTCGCCGAAGCCGTGGTGTTTCTGGCGTCGATCGCGGCGCTGACGTTCACGCTGTGGCTGATCCTGCGCCGGATCGCACCCGGGATGGACCGGTACCGGGCGCTGGCGATCGTTCTCGGCGCCGCGGGTCTGAGCGTATTTCTCGAACCGGTGCGGGAGAACCTGAGCTTCGGGCAGGTGAACATCGTTCTGATGGCGATGGTGACCTTCGACACCCTGACGCGATCGCGCCGTTGGCCGCGCGGTGTGTTGATCGGCGTGGCCATGGCGGTCAAGCTCACGCCCGCGGGATTCCTGCTGTATTTCCTCGTCAAGCGCGACTGGCGGGCGCTGGCGACCGCGGTCACCGCCGGGATCGTCGCGACCGGCGTCGGATGGGCGCTCGCCCCCGACGATTCGCGTCGGTACTGGCTGCACGTGGTGAGCGACACGTCGCGGATCGGGCAGCCGTTCTATGCGACCAACCAGTCCCTCAAGGGAATGCTGTTCCGGCTCGGCCTCAGCGGGTCCGCCGCGACGGTGCTGTGGTTGACCATCGGACTGGCATGTGTCGTGCTGGGCGGGATCTGGATGCGCCGACTGTTCGACGCCGACGACGAGGTCTCCGCACTCTTGGTGAATGCGGTTGTGCTGCTGTTGATCTCGCCGGTGTCGTGGTCACACCACTGGGTGTGGGTAGCACCGGCGATTCTCGTCTTCGGCCACGCGATCATGACCGGCCGCGTCAATCGCGGCCTCGCCTGGGCCGGCGGTGGAGCTTGCGTGGTGTACGCCGTGGGCGCACACCTGTACCTGCCGCGCCACCACGGCGTCGAGCTGACGTGGTCGTGGTGGCAGCAGATAATCGGCAATGGGTTCGCCCTGGCAGCGCTCGCCATCCTGATCGCGGGGGCGACGCTGCACCGGCCGACTCGACCGGTCGGGCCTTAGACCGGCTTACTTGTACCGGTACACGATCCGGCCGCGTGCGAGGTCGTAGGGCGACAGCTCAACGACGACGCGATCCTCGGGCAGGATACGGATGTAGTGCTGCCGCATCTTCCCGCTGATGTGGGCGAGAACTTTGTGGCCGTTCTCCAGCTCAATGCGGAACATTGCATTGGGCAGAGGCTCGACTACGCGTCCCTCAACCTCGATGGCCCCGTCTTTCTTCGCCATATCCTCCGCGATCCCGGCTCACGCCTTCGCGTGTGATAGCCAATACTTGATTCGGTTCGGCGCGCTGTGCGCACCAACGCTCAATATTACGCGATGCGTTGAAGTTCGGCCAATCAGAACGGCGGGCGCACGGCCCTACACATTCACCCCGTACGCCGCGGCCATCGCACCGAGGCTGTCGAAACGATCCCCCAGCGCTCGGAAGCGCCACACCGCGCCGTCGCGGTAGACCTCGCCATAGGCGACGGCCAGTGCTCCGGCCATGTGCAGGTACAAGTCGTAGCGGGCCAGCGGGCCGCCGTTGGCGTCGGACACCGCGACGTGTCCTCCGCTGAACCGGCCGAAGTTGCCCTCACCGTTGTAGGCCGTCACCCCGACGACGACGCGCTGCACCGCGGGCGGCAACTGCCCGGTGTGCACCGCGATCGTCTCCTGGAACTGCGCCGACGGCAGTCCGACGTGCACGATCGCCCGCTCCGGCGACATCGCATTGTTGAAGAACACGAAGTGCGCGTCGGACACGATGCGTCCGGCACCGTCGAGCGCGTAGGCCGACAGGTCGAGGTCCAGATCGGGCCGTCCCCCGGCCGCGACACCGTCCCAGCCGATGCCGAAGGTTACCGACCCGACGGTCGACGGCGCGTCTGCATTCATCAACTCACCTCGGAAAGTGTTGGGAGCGCGATCTTCTCACTCATCGTTGCCACGGATTCGCCTGCTGAGTCGGGTGCCGCGGATCCGGCGGCCAGTGATTCGGTCGGTACTGATCCGGCTGGTACTGATTCGGTTGGTACTGATTCGGTTGGTACCGATTCGGATGGGGCGGGCCGGACGGCGCGAAGGGATTCGACGGCGGGGGCGCCTTGCTCATCGCGATGCCGGTGCAGAACAACATCGACGACGGCAGCCAGAGCATCACCGCGGCCAACGCGCCGGCGATCACCATCACCAGAATCACCGGACCGCCGAGCAGGCCGAACAGCGAGAACACCGCCAGCACCGACACCGCGTACCGGGGCCACGCCAGTCCCCGCCACACTGCGACGGCCAGCGCGCAGTATCCGACGGCGAAGCAGACAGCGATCACGGTGAGGACCGCCACCGCCCATCCCGACATCGTGCGGTACTGATCGGTGACATGAATCCACCGGCCGTCGCTCGTGACGGTGGTGTCGACCGTGTTGAACACCACCACGGCTATCACCATCTGCGCCATCGCCCCGACCGCAGCGACGCCAAGCGCGAGCACCGCGATCCAGACCGTGAGCGGCCGTGTGGGTTTCGGGAATGGCGGCGTCGGGTAGTGGTTTCGACTCGGGTCTGCGCTAGCGCTCCGACCCGGCTCAACCAGCGGAACTGGGCCAGCACTCGCGCTCCGACCCGGCGGAAAAGGGCTGGGCCGGAATGGATCGGGCTGGAACGGGTTGCCCATCAGCGGACGTCCTGCAGCACGCCGTCGGCCGCGAAGACCCAGCGGATGGGGTCCGCGCACCGGAACGGTGAGATGCCGCTGCGGTGGAGTTTCTCCCCCTCCGGTGTCTCCCCCAGCGCCGACACCGCGAAGAACCGGTGCTCATAGGTGTGGCCGGTCACGTAATTCTCCAACCGGGTCAGTAGCGGACCCGCCTCCAGGCGCTGCAGCAGACTCTGCACCTCCGCGTTGAGCAGGAGCCCGTCCTGCTCGTCGTAAGCCTGCCCCAGAAGTCCCGGATCACGGTTGAACGCGGCACCCGGATGCGACATCATCCGCCCCCAACGACTGCTGCTCACTTCCGAAAGCGCTTGCAGCGCATCGAATTTCGACAAGACCACAGCCAATTTGGGGTTCCCGTAGCCGATCAGCCGCATCACCGTGCGGAGCACCTCGCGGGGGTCGCCGCCCACCTGCGCCGACTCCGGCACCAGATCTCGCAGCTGATCGGCGATCTCGCTGACGCGCATCGGATCGAACAGGAAGATCACGGCGTCGGCGAGGGAGAAGAACTGCCAGGGTGTTCCGCCGATGTCGGCGCTCTCCATGTCCTCACCGGCGACGTCGCGGATCACCAGGTACCGCCGCACCTCACCCCAGAGGCCGAGGTTGAAGATCAGCGGCTCGTGCTGATAACTGCCGGCGAGCGCCGCTCGCGGCGTCGGCTGCACGATGCCGCGCTCGTCGAACAGCGGGCGCTCGTATTCGTCGCGGTAGCGACGCTGGGTGATCGCGTTGGCGGGCACCACCTCTCGGCCCAGGCGCTCGGCGTGTTTCTGCAGCTGCTTGATCAGCACCGCGATGAACACCGTCTTGCCGGTGTAGCGCGCACCGGCCATCGTCACGCACGTCGCGATCCCGAACCGCCAGTTCGGCGGCAACTCGTAGTGACAGGTCGGACACACTTCGACCAGGTCGGTCGCTCCGGCGGGAAACGGCGTCCAGTCGGGCCCGGCCCCGGGTGGCCGCGACCCGGTGTGGACATCGCCGCTGCGCACGTCGTGGCCGACGTACTGCGACGCCACCAGATCGACCTGCTGGCTGCTCGGCGCGACGTCGACCCACGCGAAATCGTCGGGCGGCAGAAAATTGAAGCAGCGCGGGCACTTGGTCATCGCAGCTCCCCACCGAAGAACGGGCCGAGCACGTCGGCGACGATCGCCCGGACGCGGTCAGGCTGGGCGGCCAACTCGGCACGCAGATCACCGCGGCCGGGCGCGATCACCGCTCCGACGAACCCGCTCCGACGTCGAACGGCAGTCGACGCCGAAAGCACCACAGCCGCAACGAGATTGCGTGATGCCACCGCGTTCGACGACCCCAGGTCGCCGCTGCCCGCGCGCGCCCGCTCCATGGCGCGGGTCACCAGCGCCGCACCGGCGTCGTCGGTGATCACGACGGTGAGGGTCGGATCGACCGGATCGCCCAGCGCGGCGAGCAGATCCACTCCCACGCCGAACCCCGCCGCGGGCGGCGCGCAGCACGCCGCGCCCAGTTCCGCTCCTTGCACGCGACGCCGATCGGCGCTCGGCCCGGCGATCACGACGTCGACGCCGGTCTGCCCGGAGATCACCGCGGCGAGTCCCGCCACGATGTCACCGGCGGCGGCGACGTCGCCCGCCGCGAACGCGCTCGACATCGACAACGACGTGTCGACGACGCACACGACGTTGCGGGTCGCGGTCTCGTGCATCTGGTCCACCCGCAGCACTCCGCGGCAGGCCACCCGCGCCTGTGCGCCCAGCGGCGGCAGGGGGGCGTCGGGCACGGCGAGGCGGGTGGTGACCAGCAGCGTGTCCGCACCGGCCGGCGCGACGGTGGCCAATTCGATGAAGCTGAGCCCGGACACGTCGCGCGGGGTCAGTTGCGCGACGTCGACGTCGTAGCCGACGCCGGTGTCCGGCCCGATGGACACGTGTAAGACGGTGCCGTCGTCGAAGCGCGAGCGCCCGGCGTCGGGCACGGCCACGACGATCACCTCGCCGTCGACGCGCGGCAGGATCACCATCGCCGCGGAGTGCACGATGGCCGTCGGTTCGTCGGTGCCGCCCGGCCGGCGTGCCGCCAACCGGGCGCTGACCGTGCCACTGCTGCCCGACGTCGACATGGTGACCGTCAGCGGTCGACGCGGCAGACTCGCCGACGCCTTGCCGTCAAGGATGTAGGTGGCCACGCTGGTCTCCTCGGTTGTTCGGCGTGAAAGTCACGCGCTCGGTGAACGTCACGGTCATCAGGGCTCGTCTCGGTTCCACAGCCGATTCCCCCACCCCTCGTGGTCGGCGGCGAGTCCCAGCCCGGCCAGCCAGGCGTGCGCCGCGTCCCGGTAGCCGGCGAAGAAGCGTTCCGCGGTGTCGGCCGACGCCGCGGCGACCGTCGGCCAGGTGCAGTCACGCAATTCGACGGCGCTGCGCGGCCCTCGATAAGTTCCGGCGGCGATCGCCTCGCGCAGCAGGGCCTCGTCCCACCGCCAGCCGCCGAACGCCGGATCGTCGAGCGGCGTCGTCGTCGCCGACAGTCGAAGTTGACGCAGGAATGATTGTGCCGCAACCCAATTCGTGTCCAGCTGGCCACCCCGCAGGGCACCGCGAATCAGCTCGGCGATCGATGAGGTGAGCGCGGGCAACCGCGCGGCCAACGCGCCGGTGAATCCGGTGGCGGCGCTGCGATCGTCCTGCGCGGCGACCACGGACCCGGCCGCGAGCATGGCGACCAGATCGGGCGCCGCATCGCCGAGCCAGGAGTGGTCGTCACCGGCGGCGAGCGTCTCGACGTCGTGCGCCCACTCCTCGCGCGGCGGAAGCAGACCGCTGCCGTGCCAGCCGCGCAGAGTAGCCGCGGCGACCAGCGCGGGATCGGCATCGTCGGAGTCGACGACCTTGCGCATCACGGTGTCATCGCGTGGGCCCCGGTAGACGACGGTCGCCAGCACCAGCGGCGACACCCGCCGTGGGTATTCGGTCGAGAGCGCGATCAATTCGCTCGCGTCGGGAACCTGCAGGGCGACCAGGTCGGAGACCAGGTCGCGGCAGCTCGCATCGTCGAAATGCGGATCGTCGACGGCCAGCTTCACCGCGTCGAGCACATAGTCCTGACGCATCGGGACGGGAATCGCGTACTCGCGCGCCGACAGCACGGTGCGCACCGCGAGGGGGAACAGGAATGAATCGGCCTCGGTGGGATTGGCGGGCAGTTCGAACCGCACGCCGCCGGCCACTTCGACGTCGTAGAGCCACTTGACGACCTGCGGACGCAGCGTCGCGACGCGCGTCGGCGACTCCTGCGCGACGAACGGCCGGATGAACGTCGCCCGCACCTGGGTCGCCAAGGCGTTCAGCCCGCCCGACTCCACCCACTGCGGGGTGGTCCACAGGAATTCGACGCCGCCGGCGTTGACCGTCGCCAGCAATTCGGCGCGCACCCTGGTGTAGGAGTCGAAGACGAGTCGGTCGAGCAGCTCGGCTAGCCGCAGCGCGGCGACGACGGCCTGGCCGGTATCGATCGCCGCGTCGGCCCGCAGTGTTGCACTCAGTGCCACGAGCCGCTGGACGTCGTCGGCACTCAGTGCCAGCGAACTCACCACCGGCACGCCGGACACTGCCGTCGACGACAGCCAATCGGGTTCGGCGAGAACGGCGTGCAGCAGACGATGCGCGACGCCCGAGGTGTCCTCGCCACGTTCGGCCGCACTCACCAGCCGTGCCAGCACCTGTCCCACCGTCATCGGGAACCGTGCTTGGGCCTGAGCCACCAGCTCTTTCGCCCACGCGACGTCGCCGACGATGGACGATCCGCCGTCGGCGATCACGCGTTGCGCCTCGGCCGCGAACTCGGCCAGGTCGGGATGGCGCGTCACCGCGATCGCCAGCGACCAGGCGGGCGAGGTCCCGGTGTCGCCGAGTTCGCGAGCGATCTCGTCCTGCCTGGCGAGGACCGCGGTCGCGATCTCGTCGTCGGCGAGCACGCCTTCGGCCAGCGCCGACCACGGGGTCACCGGAATGGCACCGCGTGCCACTCGATGAGCGATACCCGAGGTGAGGTCGCCGAGATTCGGTTGCTCGGCGGCGTCGACGATGACGGCTCCGGGCAGCTCCCATTTCTCCGGTATGCGCGAGCGCGGCACCACGATCACCTGCAATCCGGCTTCGACGCCGGCGAGGGCGGCCTCCGGCGCATCGTGCGTGCTGAAGGCGAACCGCTGCGCGGCGGCGGGCGACATGAAGTGGCTGATCGCGGCGATCCACGCGGCGGCCTCGTCGTGGTCGTCGA
This sequence comes from Gordonia asplenii, assembly GCF_012933505.1. Classification (GTDB taxonomy): domain Bacteria; phylum Actinomycetota; class Actinomycetes; order Mycobacteriales; family Mycobacteriaceae; genus Gordonia; species Gordonia asplenii. The sequence continues at coordinate 200,923 of NZ_JABBNB010000002.1, read as the reverse complement.
CGAGCAGCGCGAGCGCCGGCCCGCCTGCCAGCGCGGCAGCGACCGCGTCGAGCATCACCCGGAACACCGACTGTCGGTCGACGTGATGGGCCAATAGGAATTCCACCGACGCAGCCATCGACATCGCCGGATTGGCGGGCGGCGGATAAGCGCTGGTCAGCTGGGCCGCGGCGACGTCGGGCACGCCGTAGGGCCGCAGCCAGCCGGGCGAGCGCCACAGTTCGACGGGGCGCACCGGGCTGGGCGCGGCGACGTCGCGGTCGAGGACCACGTGCGCGAACACGTTGCCGGGCCGGCCCGACGCATCGCGCCCGGCGTCGACGGTGTGCCAGTACGCGGCATGACCGGCGCCCGCAGCGGGCAGCGGAGCATAGCTGAGCCGGGCCGGGCGGGCGGCGGTCTGCTCCGGCGTCGGGAAGTCGGGCATGACCGGCAGCAGATCGAAGCGGGTCAGGATCCGGGCGGTGAGACTCTGCTGCTCGACGGCGTCGAGACCGCCGGTCTCCTGCTTGACCTGCCAGCCGCCGCGTCCGGAGCCGTCGTCGTAGGAGGTGTAGGTCAGTTGCGCGTAACGGGCCGTGGTCGCCTTGTCGAGCAGGATGCTGCGCGGTGCGGCCATGTCAATACCCCTGCTGCGCGGGCGGCAGCCACAGCAGATCCATCTTCGGATCCAGCAGGGCGATTCGGCGGGTGCGCCGATTGTCGCTGACGAACAGTCGCAGGAACCCTTCGACGCCGGTCAGGTCGACCGTCCAGTCGGTGGTGTTCACGCCGCGCCCGATCCGGTCGAGCTGGCAGTGCGGCACGCTGAATCCCTGATTGAGGAAGCTCAGGTTGCGGCCGTCGGCGGCGTCGAGCGGGAGGCGGTCCGGGTTGTGCACCAGGACGAAGGCCGGTGGGTCGTCGATGTCGGACTCCGCCTTGAGGTACAGCCGGACCAGGAGTTGACCGGGGCGGGCGTTGATCGCGACGAAGGTGTAGTCCAGCCGGGCCAGGCCCGGGTACTCCAGGGTCGTGACGTCGCCGCGGATTTCGTGGCCCGCCGAATAGGCGACGGGCACCAGGTAGATCGTGCAGCCGGTGGCCGGCAGCGGGCGCGGGAAGGTGAGTGCGCCGTCGCGCTGATGCGCGCTGAAACTGACCTCGGCGAACGGCGCCCCGGACGTGTTCTGCTCGACGGTGGCATTGCCGTAACCGATGTAGGCGAATACGCTCGCCGCGCCCGACGGCCAGCCGAAGGTGATCAGTTCGGTGTGGAACCGCTCGATCAGCCGGGGCGCCTGGACCGGCGGAAGCGGTCGCGCCTGCACGCGGGTCGTGCCGATGCGCACGCGTCCGCCGGACACCGTCACCGGCGTCAGATAGGCGCGATCCCAGCCCTGCGGCCACGGGACGCCGAGCATCTGCGAGGTCGTCTCGTCGAGCGCGCTGATCGGCTGCTTGATGCGGGTCGCCTCGCTGAATCCCTGCAGTTCGAGCGCCGCGGCGTCGAGATCCTCCCGCTCGAGGCCCGCCGTCGGCTGCTTGTTGAACCGATAGATGTGCACGATGCCGGTGTCCGGCGTCGACCATTTCAGATCGAACTGAGCATCGGCGTCGCTGATGGTGATCGCGAGGTCCGCGACGGGCGTGAGCCGCACCGAGACGAGGATCTCCTGCTGGGTGCGCCGCGACAGCCGCCTCGACCCGTTGACCTCCACCTCGGCCAGCGCGCGGTACAGGTAGCGGCGGCCACGCGGAACGTCGGCGTCGACGAAGCCGGTGAGGTTGGCGTCGCCGACGGCGATCTGATACTGCGGATCGTCGCCGGGCGTGCCGCCGCCTTCGAGCGGAATGCGGTACACGCGAACGGCTTTCGTTCCCGGGAACACCGACCACTGCCCGATGACCCGGCCCTCGTCCTCGGTGAGGGTCATATTGTCGACGGGGCTGATCTCCGAACCCTGCGCCCACATCACCGGCTGTGTCATGCGGGCGGCCGCGACGTCGGGGCCGACGTGCACCCACACCTGATAGGCGCGCACCGCCGACACCAGGAACCGGCCGTCGGTGCACCCGCGTGCGGTCGTCACCGTGACGAGATCGCCCGCTTCGGGTTTGTACGGTGGCGAGTCGTCGCCGGACACCACGCGGTAGATGACCGTCTGCCCCGGCGCGATCGGCCACGGATCCCAGCTCAGCGCGACGCCGTCGGGGGCGGCGGTGATGCCGATGCCGCCCGGACTCACCTCGGCGGGCGAGAAGTCGTAGGCGACGAAGTCGTTGTGGGTCAGATCGAGCCGGTTCGGATCGACGGTCGGCCCCGGCGTCGGATCGGGCAGCGGATTGGTCCCGCTCAACACCACCGGCGTGGGCGTCGCGGAGTGCTGGGGCGCCTGGTGGACCGGCGCGGGCGCCGTGACGGGCTGTCCTCCGACACCCAGCTCGGCGAAGACGCGGGCCAGATCCCCGGCGAGTCCGGCGGCTGATCCGGGCAGCTTCATCCGGATCTGTTCTTCGCTGGTCTGCCGGTATTTCACCAGGTTGCGCAGGGTGACGTCCTTGATCGCGTCGGCGCCCTGGACGCCGTCGGCGATCTGGCGGCCCCGCCATTCGATGAGCGCGGCGACCACCGCGGCCCGGTTGTCCGGGTCGGCGTCCACGCCCGGTCTCGTCGCAACCTTCGTCCGCTGCCCCGCCGGCTCCGGCTCCGGTTCTGGATCTGGTTGCGGCAGGGCGGCTTCCGGCACGACTGATGCCGGCGCGGGGTTAGTTGCCTGCGGCTCTCGAACGGGTCTGCGCAAACTGTCGGGCAGTTGCGCGGCCGCGACCGGCGCCAATACCCCGAGCCGCACCTGACGTAAGAGGTATTCGATGGTCGGGGTCCACACCGCGACGACGTCGGGCACGGTACCCGACGACCAGTTGTCGGGCTCGCGGGAGATCCGGACCAACTGCTCGGCGTCGGGCACCGGACGGTGCTGCTCGCCCGCCCACAGTGTCAGCGCGGCGAGGAGATCCTCTGCGGTGGCCATGCGCTAGAACCCGAACCCCGCGCCCAGGTCCGGGGCACGGAACGGATCGGCGTCGTCGGGATTCGACGACGACGGCGGCGACTGTCCCGGCGTGCGGTCGCCTACCGGTCCCGCGGCGTCGGGAGCCACCGGATTGGCCGCCGACCAGCCGACGTCGGTGCGCGCGTCGGAGCGCACCAGGGCGTCGAGCGGCATCGCGTCGCTGAGCTGGGTGGCAACGCATACCCGGCCGAGGCCGGTCAGTGCGCGGCTGCGGATGTCGACGGCGACGTCGGCGGCCGAGCCGGTGACCGCGAGGTCGGTGAGCAGGGACCGATCGAAGGTGCCCGCCGGGGGCACGTCGCGGTCGATGCCGACGACGAACTCCGGCAGCGAAACCACCGGTCCGCCGGCCACTTTCACCGATCCGACGAGTCGGGGCACCAGCTCCGACATCGATCCGCCGAGGCTGGCGACGGCGCGCTGCCACACGAGTTCGGCACCCGTGGAGGTGATCACCCCCGCGAACAGATCGTTCGACCAACGGTCCAGGGACGACCCGGTCCCCCGCCCGCGGTCGCCCCACACCGGTGACGCCTCGGCGCCGGTGCTGCGACTGCCCGGGACCGGCGGAATCGACGACACCACCAGGTTGTCCCAGGACGAACTGAGCCAGCCGAGGTGGAACAGTTCACGGCGCAGATACCCGGCCGCATCGGCGACGTCGGCGGCGGCCGGCTGAGCAGAGCCGACGCCGGTCGACATCGGCAGGCCCCAGGAGACCTGCAGCGACCGGGTCGGCCGGAAGTTGTCCGGACCGAGCGGCGCCGCGAGGAAGCTGCCGAGCACGCGGCTCCACGACAGAAACTGTCCGTAGGCCTGCGACAGTCGGCGCAGATCGCGCAACGCGGTCCGCAGATTCTGCTTGTCGGTCTCGAATTCGCTTATCGCCGCACGTCTTTGGTGCAGCATCGCGAACATGGTGCGCTGTGATGCAATGAAGACGAAGGCGAACGCGACGAACCAGATGACGAACATCACCAGCACGACGATCAGGGCGATCCACCACGCGACCTTGCCTGCGATCGCGAGGTAGGCGAACAACCCGGTGACCAGCAGCAGGACCACCAGGGTGAGCTGAATGGCGCGGGCCAGCTTCATGTTCGAGCTGTGTGCCTCCGGCGGCTGCTGTGCGGTGCGCAACCGTTCCAGGAGTTGCTGAACCTCGCCGTAGGAACTGAAGAAGGCACCCGCCAGCCGACCGCCGACCGCGGCGCCGAAGCTGCGCGACGTCCGCCGCTCCCACTCGTTGAGGTCGGTGAGCACGGCGCGGGCCGCCAACCCCTGATCCGGGGTGCGCTCGACTTCGGAAAGGCGTTGGCGCAGTTCACGAATGCCGAGCGGGTCGGTGGCGTCGACGCCGTCGCTCTGCACGGCCGCGGCGATCACGCCCGGAATCGCGGTGAACCGGCTCGACGGTCCGGGGACCAGATCGTCGGCGGCGCCGATGATGCCCCGCGCGGAACCCACCTGGATCGGCGGCAGGTCCGAGGTGCGCATTCCGGCGTCGGCGAGAGTGAGGGTGGCGCGGGTGTAGTCCTGCCACACGCCCGACAGGTCCGCACCCCCGTCGTGGATGTTCTCGGTCTGGTCCAGCGCCCCGGCGAGCTGGCCCGACGCCGCGCCGATGTCGGCCCAGCCGGCGAGCACGCCGTTCGCGGTCCGGCCGCGCACCACCACCTCGTAGGCGGCCGGCGCGCCGGTGAAGACGGCGTTCTGCACGCTCAGCGCGATGCTGCCGGCAACCCCGTCGGCGACCTTGCGGTACCAGGCACCGGGCGCGTTGCGGATCGACGCCCACAGGAAGCCGAAGAACATCTTCAGCACCGCCCACGCACCGACGCGTTCGGGCGCGGAGACGTCGTAGGGCAGGCGCGGACCGCGCAGCACCGCAGCGTGCTTGCGCCATAGCGAATCGGCCATCGTGGCGGTGGCGAGCCCGACGTCGTTGACGTAGATCACCTGTGAGCGCTGATCGCTCGGCAGCGGCAGGGTCCCGTTCTGGGTGAGCACCTCGGCGCGTAGCGCGGCCTCGACGTCGCCGGTCTCCAGCTTGCGATAGAACGAGCGGGCCAGGCGCACCACCTGTCCGGGCAGCACCGGCGCGTTGTCCAGCGGCGCATGGTTCACCTGACTCCACAGCCCGGTGAGTCCGGCGATCACCGGTGCGGCGAACCGCCCGGCGTCGGCGTCGGACGGATTCGGCGGCAGCTGTACCCGCCCGAAGTCGGGGCCGCGGGCGTCCTCCGGTGAGATCACGATGTTGTGCCAGCCGTCGATCGCGAGCGTCGAGGTGTCGCCGGCGATGCCGCCGCCCCGCGCGAGCAGGCAGCGGATCCGCACCACGCGCTGGGCGCCGGTGGTGGAGGCGAGCAGTTCGGCGGCGCGGGCGGTCGCGTTGATCGACAGTTGCCCGATCCCCTTGTCCAGCACCGACGACGGCACCGGCACCAAGGTGACGACACGCAACACCGCCGTCTGCCGCGACGACACGAGGTCGGGCAGGGCGACGTCGACGGCGCGGCCGCCGTCGACGTAGATCACCGAGTTCACCGCGTGCTCGGCCTCCGAACCCACCCACGCGAACGGTCCGACGAGACCGGCCGCGGACAGGTCCGACAGTGCGGCGTAGACGCCGTCGCCCGCGCCGGCGGGCGCGAGGAAGACGGTCAGTCCCGGCGAACCGGCCCACATGTCGGCAGTCATCAGAAATTACCGCCCTTCGGCGCCTCGAAACTCGAATCCATCCTCGGCACCTCGAAACTCTGGCCGCCCTGACCGGCGGGCAACGGACCCGGCGCAGGCATGGGCGCGCGTCGGGCCGCTTCGACGGCACCCGGAATGAGATCGATCAACTGCGTCGTCGCCCAGTACACGTCGGGAGCCAGGTCACGGAAGACCGGTGTCTTCGACGCCTGCTGACGCACCGACAGGACGGAGAAGATGCCGCCGCCGGCGGCCCCGGGGGTGCCCGGCCCGCCGCCCGACCCGGGCTTCATGTAGTGATGCCCGACGAACGCGCGGTACTCCTCCAGATAGCCGCGCAGCCGCTCGGCCCGATGCTCGATGGTCTCCTTGGGGCCGGTCTCGGTGATCACCGACGCGACCCCGGTACCGGTCTCACCGGTGCGCAGCCAGTCGGCCAGCGCGATCGAGCCGGCCAGTTGGTCCAGGCCCGACGTCTGGTTCTCCTTGCCCGCGTCGTAAATCCGACGCAGCGCCCGGTACGGCTTCATCGAGGCCATCGCCGGCGGTTGATGCGACTGCGCCATCGCGAGCAGCACGCTCTCCAGGACCGCGGGCAGCCAGTCGTAGTCGGCGAGGAATTCCGAGGGCGGTGTCAACAACGGATTGGGGAACGGAATCCATTGGTGCACTTCGTCATCCCACACGTGGGCGGCCTGGGTGAAGGGCGCCGCGGGCACCTGGACGCGACCGATGGCGCGGCCGAGCACCCAACCGGCGACCATCGCGCGGCGTTCATTCTCGTGCATCGGCAGACTCGCCTCCAACGGCCGCGAACGACGCATCGTCCAGAACGCCTTGCGCTGGCCCGTCGACGACGCCAGCCACTGCCTCGACGCCGGCTCGACGACCGACTCGTACGCCAGTGGCGAGTAGTTCGGGTAGGAACCGAAGATGTCGATGCGCTTGATCCTGGCTTCATCGGTCAGGGCGTTGCGCAGGGCGTCGGCGCTCTTCTTGTCGACTCGCGACTGTTGTGCCAGAGCGGCTTCCATCTCCGGTGCGACGGCGAGCCCCTGGAACGGGATCGCGGAGAACTTGTAGCGGTAGACCATCTCGGCGACGCCGTGGATGGCCTGCATCGCGTTCTCGTTGACGCTGGCCAGCGGCCGGGCCAGGTTGATCGCCTCGCGGAACCGCAGCACGACGTCCGCGCGCCGCGCAGCCAGCTCTGATTCGAGCGCGTCGGCTCCGATCACGTACTCGCGCAACGACACCGAGCAGAATCTGTCGAAGGATTCACCCGGGCGGGCGATGAATCGCCGGGCGCGGTCGAGCAACTCGGCCGGCCGGACGTGGACGTCGTAGGCGGCCCGCGCGGTGATCAGTCCGTCCCCGGTCTCCGGATGCCGCGGGAACGCCCGCGACAGCCACGTCGAGGTGCGTTCGACGACGGGCCGGTCCTCGGCCGGTGCACGCAGCCCCGCGACGGTCGACCACTCGCCGGTGATCACATGCGCCGACGCCCGTGACACCCCCTCGGCGAAGTAGCGCGGGTCGGGATTGGCCGCGCCGACCGACATCGGCAGGTCGAACTCGTAGCGCTGCTTGAAATCCGCTGAGCGAGTGAGCATCACCTCGTTGTCGGCCTCCGCGAAACGCTCGGCGACCATGTCGTCGCGGTCGGCGGGCCACGCCGCGTACTCGGTGGTCTGCAGCAGCGCCAGCCCCACCTCGCGACGCGTCGACGACGCCGCCTGCCGCAGAACGGTCTGCGACTCGTTCAGCGCGTCGACCAGCGGCTCGAACACCTCGTTGATCATCGCGCCGACGGCGATCGACACGTGATGCGACAAGGCCGCGTACACCTGGCGTTCCACCGTCTCGCGGGCGCCGTCGAGCATCGCCTCGGCCGGTGCCGCCGGGTTGGACAGCGTGCCCTTGATGGAGGCCAACGCCATCTGCACATGGCCGGGCAGCTCGGCGATGTCCCGCGGACCGAAGTTCGAAAGGTCTTGCGTCGCAGGAAGAATCACGTCCTGCAGCATCCGTGCCACCCGTTTGACCAAACCGGTGGCGTAGGGCAGCCCCTGGGTGGCGATCGCCCGTGACGTCGCAAGCTCAAGTGCCGCAACGAAATTCAGATGCCAGTGATAGGCGACGCCGTAGGCGGCGTTGTTCGCCCCCTCGATGAGCAGTTGGCGGCGCTCGCCGAGCACCTGGTACACCCGGGCCACCCACTGTTCGCCGTTGACGCCCGGCGTCTGGTCGATGTACGGGCGCACCGCGGAATTGAGGATGCTCACCGCGTGGTTGGCGACCTGGTTGCCCGGCAGCACCGTGGTGGCCAGCCAGGGACCGATACCCGCCGACGACGGATCGTTGACCGCCGGAAGGCCGAGCGTCGCGCAGATATTGCCCCACTGATTGTCGAGGATGGCGTTGACCTGCTCCTCGTCGGACGCCTCGTTGCCGCGTTGCAGGTGGCCGTGCAGTAGCTTGTCGACCGCGGAGCGGGCCAGGCGCTGGGCGGCGTATTCGGCGTAGCGATCGCGGCCCATCGACAGACTCGCGAAACCGAAGGTGCCCCATGGCACGTTGTTCCACTGCTGGTTGCCCCAGCCGAGGTACTCCAGCGACCCCTGATCGCCGACGGCGTTGGTCAGATCCCATTCGACGAATTGCTGGGTCGCCGGACCGGACAGGATCAATCCGGACAGTCCGCGACCGAGGCCACGATAGACCGCGCCGGGGGTGCCGTCGCCGAAGACGGTGCGCTGAGCCCCGACGTAGCGTCCGACCGGAAACACCCGGGCGAACGGGATGCGTTCGCCCTGGCCGTTCTCATGGCCCAGCGCACGCAGCAGCGCGACGTCGGTCTCGCGGGCCGACCCGGTCTGACTCGCCACGATCTCACCGAGCATCGCCAACGCGTTGGCGCGGGTTCCGGTGACCGCGGAATCGGGCAGCGACTCGAAGATGTCGGGCGTCACCATGAACACGCCCATCAGCTTGGGGTCCACGCCGGACACCAGGGTGAGGATGCGACACACGTCGAGGGCCATCGATGCGCCCGCGCCCCCCGCCATCGACGACACCACCAGCACGATCGGCTGGTCCTCGGCGTTGTAGCCGCCGGTGCCGGGGATGTGCAGCGAACGCATCTCGGTGTCGGTGGAGTTCAGGTACAGCTCGTCCCAGGCGCGCTGCAGCGCGTTGCGGACGGCGGTGAGACGGCTCAGCGTGATCATCCGGCCCAGCGCCCGGTACTGCCCGGCACCCGTAGACAGCGGTGTGTAGACGGTGTCGGGATCGCGCGGCGCCCAGGTGGCGACGGTGTCCAGGGCCGAATTGGCCGCCAGCCGCTGGCTCAACGCGTTGTCGAGCACGCGGTAGCTGTCGCTCTCCGGTCCGGTGCCGACGTAGACGCCGCCCTGATCGCGCACGCTCCCGACACCCTCGACCGGCGACGGCGCCGTCGGGACGTCGAGGTGGACGAACTGCCATCCGGCGGGCAGCCGGTTGATGCCGTGCGCCGCGAGGTCGGACCGGAGTTGATCCATCATGTAGGCCAACGTGGCGCCGCCGGAGCCGCCGCAACCGACAATCAGAAATCTCTTCATCACGGAACTCTCTTCATAGCCGGTGCGGTCCTCACTGGAATCGACGAATGTGCAGGCATGGGCTGACCGCTACCGCTCGAACGGATTTCGCGGTTGCTGCCCGCCTTGTTGTCCGCTCGGTCCGAACGGATTCGGTCCACCCTGCTGCGGCCCGGGCGGATACCGGCCGGGTTGGGGCTGACCATACTGGGGCTGACCGTATTGGGGCCGCCCCTGCGGGGGTTGACCGTACTGGGTTTGACCCGAGCCGGGCCGCACCTGCGTGTGCCCGAACGGGTCCGCGCTCGGCGCCCCTCCCGCGAACGGGTTCGTCGGCGGCGGCGCGCTGGGCCCGGTACCGAACGGGTTGGGCTGATCCCCCGGGCCACCGGATGAATTCGGTTGTCCCGGAGCAGCTTTCGCCCGAAGCTCGCCGAGAATACGCGGCAGCGTCGAGTTGATCTCCGACTCGATCCGCGCGCGCACCGTCGCCGTCGCGTCGGCGCCGGCCAGCACGACGACGGTCGCGGCGTCGGCGGGACCGTTCGGGTCGTGCAGGATGAACCACGAATTATGAACCGCCAGCGGCAGTTTCGCGTCTGGGGTCGTGCCGTGCGTATCCCCGGTCTTACCGGCGGCACCCGCCGCCCCCGATGCGGACGCGACGACGAAGCCGGTACCGAACGGGGCCAGGCCGAGATGGACCTTGAGCGCCACCCCGCCGAGGTCGAGTCGGCGGGCCGGAGCGTCGAGCCCGGGCACCATCCGCACGAGGTCGTTGTCGCGCAGCGCGAACGGCGCGCCGTCGCGCAGCACGGTCGAACCGTTGACCTGCACGCGGATCTGCTCGGACCGCAAGGCCTTCGCCGGGATGCGCGAGCTCAGCCACTTGACGAGATACAGCAGCAGCAGCGGAATCAGCGGTCCGAGGATCAACGCGATCACGAATGCACCGATGGCGCGCTCGACGTCGAGCTTCTTGCTCAACGACGCCGTGAACGGCACGTCGACGGCGACCGGCGCGGCCGAACCGTCGGTGGGTGCCACCATGATCGACACCTTGCCGTTGACCGTGCCATTGGCCTCGCCCGGTACCGACAGGGTGAGCGGCAACTGGCCGGTCTGCCCGTCGGCCACCTTGACGCAGTTCGACTTGGCGTCGGAGCCCGACGTCACCGTCGGGTTGTCCACCGGTGAGGCGAGGATCTTCGCCGGCGTGGAGGAGTTCATCCAGACGCAGCCCGGGCCGGTGATCGCCAGCGCGCCGGTCAACGAACCGGCGCCGTCGAGGCGGCCGAAGTCGATCGAGGAACCCAGCTGCGGATAGCCCACCGGCGCGGAGACGGTCACCGGCAGATCGACGTTCTGCGGCGACAGCACCGTGCCCGCGACCATCGTTCCGGTGCGATCTCGGGCGGGCGCGGTGGTGACCTTCAGCGTCATCCGCAGGGTGGCATTACCCGGCGCGACGCCGGCCAGGCTGACCGTCTGCTTCTGCGTGATCTGAGATTTGTCGAGGTCGGTGGAGGTGATCGGGATGGTCTTGCCCGCGGCGGTCACCAATTGCGCCGACAGCGCCGCCTTGCCCGGAATCGCCGCGGCGTCGACCGCCTTGCCGTCGGTGGTGGTGACGGCGAAGGTCATGCCGACCGAGGTGTCACCGCTGTGCAGCTTCGTGGTCGCCTTGCCCGGCCACGACGGCAGCAGGTCACCGGTGATGTGGATGCTCGATCTGGTCTGCGCAGCCGCGGCGCCGTCGGGTGCGATGTAGACCAGCGCCCAGACGCCCGACCAGCCGGGGGCGTCGCGGTTGGTCATCCGCACCGCGACGGTCTTGCTCGACGGGTTGCGATAGCCGACGGTCACCCCGGCGACGTCGGACGAGCCGGCCGAGGTCATTCGGGTCTCGCTGCCGTTCGGCGCGACGAGCACCGGGACCAGGCCCTCCCGATCGGCAGAGGCCAGGATGGAGACACTGCCGACCGATGTGTCGAGCACGAACTTGTGTTTGCCCTTTTCGCAGACGGTCTTGACGCACGCACCCGCTTCGGAGGTGATCGGCGGCTGACCGGGGGTGCTGAGTTTGTCGAACGCGAACAGCAGATCGTCGATGTTCGACACCGGATAGAAGCTGCCCGGCGTCGGTGAGGTGATGTCGCCGCACGACCCCGTCGAGGTCTGCTGACCGGTGGCGATCGACTTCATCAGATCGAAGGTCGACGAGTCGCCCGCGGTGCTCTGCAGGCCGATGCCGATGGTGATCACGCCCGACGACCGCAGTTGGTCGGCGACACCACCGGACCGGCAGATGCCCTTGGTGGCCGCGGCGGTCACCTTCGCGACGTCGGCGGGCCCGTTGAGCTCCACCCCGGGCGCGTAGTCCTTGGTCTTGGGTCCCTGCCGGTTGTCGACGTTGAAATCCATCGAACCGTCGGTGAACCAGGCAATCAGCTGGCAGCCCGACGCCCCGTTGGCCGGCTTGCGCGCAGCGAGCGTCTTCTGCGCTCCGCTGAGCGCCGTCAGATAGTCGGTGTCCTGGCCGGTGTTGCGGGTCTTGAGCGTCGCGAGCGTGTCGGTGATCGACCCGATCGACGACGAACTCAGCTCCTGCCACCCCTTGAGTTCGGTGTAGTCCTGCGCGAACGAGGACACGGCGACGTCGATCTTCGCACCGGTGTCGGCGGCGAACGTCTGCAGTTGTTCGGCCAGGTACTTCGACGCCGTCACACGCGCGGCCTGCGGGTCGGTGTCATGAAGGCTGTACGACTCGTCCATCAGGAACAGCACCTGACCCGACTTGTTGGCGGCCAGGCAGGCTCCGAACCGGTTGACACCCGCGTCGTCGGAGTCGGCGTGCGCGGTGGCCGACCACAGCACCGACGTCAGCGCGACCAGCAGAACTGCCGCTATCAACGCGCCGACGCGGCGGCCGGTGTGAACGATTCTCATATGTGTCCGATCCACAGGGCGACACCCACCGACGCCACGACGATCCCGATCACGATCAATGCGGCGACGATCCCATACACCACTGACAACCAGCCCGGCCGCGCGTAGACCGGCTCGGCCTGCCGCTTGGTGTCGGCGGCGACGAACAGCCCGAGCACGATGATCGCGACGGGTCCCGCGAAGGCCCACCCGATCACCGAGATCCAGTTTCGCTCGATCACGCCCGCGATGGCGGCGCCCAGGCCGACGAGCGCCGACGCGCCCGCGGCGAACAGCAGTCCGCTCGGCGGTCCGGCGACGTCGAATGCCCGACCCGGTGTCGGATTCGGCTGGTTTGCGGAGGGTCCGGGCACCGACGACGGCGGCCCGAACGGGGAGCCCGACGGCGGGCCGGGGCGTGCGCCCGGGTGGTTCCCCGAATCGCTCGACGGCCCAAAGGGATTGAACGACGACACATCCGCCATGCTGTCATATCCCCCTGACACGTGTGTTGTTTGGACGACCGTAGTCATCCAACCGGAGTAACCGGCCGCTCGCCACCGGTCGTTCCCCTGAACTGCACCCCGAACTCTCCCCGGGCGCGGCTGCCGACATCGAGAACACGTTCATGGCACTATCTCGGTATGGGTCCGTTTCTGATTCGCACCGTTTGCACGGGGTTCGCGCTGTGGATCGCCTCGCTGATCGTCGGCGGCATCGACTTCGTCGGGTACCACGACAATTGGCAGAAGGCGGGCATCATCTTCGTCGTCGCGCTGATCTTCGGGGTGGTCAACGCGGTGATCAAGCCGATCGTACAGATCGTCGCGATCCCGCTCTATATTCTAACCGTCGGACTGATTCACATCGTCATCAACGCATTCATGCTGGAGATCACCGCGTGGATCACCAAGAACACCACACACTGGGGCCTGCAGGTCGACGACTTCTTCTGGTCGGCGATCTTCGGCGCGCTGGTCATCTCCGCCGTCAGCTGGGCGCTGTCGATCCTGACGTCGAATGACTGACAGCGATGGGACCGACAGCGGTGGGATCGACACCGATGGGAAGGTGCACTCGATGAAGATCTGGACTCGACGACTCGCCGCGGCGCTCGGGGCGGCGGTGCTCATCGGGGGCGTCGCCGCGTGCGGCACCGACGACCCGGTCGATCAGGCGCGCAGCATCACCGTGATCGGCAGCGGCAAGGTGACCGGCACCCCGGACACGCTCAAAGCCGACGTCGGGATCGAAGCCGAGGGAGCCGACGTGACGTCGGCGCTCAATCAGGCCAGCGCGAAGGTCAAGAAGGTCACCGACGCCGTCGTCGCAGCGGGCGTCGAACGCAAAGACATCCAGACGCAGACGGTCAGTCTGAACCCGCAGTATTCCTCGCCACTGCCCGGCGGGACGTCGCAGATCTCCGGCTACCAGGCCACCAATTCGCTGCGGATCACCATCCGCGACCTCACCAAGGCGTCGACGATTCTGGCCGCGGCGCCCACCGCGGGCGGGGACAACACCCGCATCTCCAATGTGTCGTTCTCCATCGACGACGACTCCGACCTGATGCGCCAGGCCCGCGAGGCCGCGTTCAACGATGCCCGCTCGCGCGCCGGACAGTACGCCGACCTCGCCGGCGATTCCCTCGGCAAAGTCCTCACCATCACCGAGGCGACGACGGGGCAGGATCAGGCCGCCAAGACGCCGGGCACCTTCAGCCGGGCCGACGTCGCCGCGGCACCGATCCCGGTGGAGCCGGGGCAGCAGACCCTGACGTTCACCGTGACGGTGAAGTACCAGCTGGACTAGGCTGCCGCCCGCTACTTGCCCAGGATCGCCGCCAATTCGACCGTCGGGTCCGACGATCCCAGCACCTGAATGGTCACGTGATCGGCACCGGCCGCGAGATGCTCGTCGACTTTCGCGCGCACCGTCGCCGCATCGCCGTGTGCCACCAACGCGTCGATGAGTGCGTCGCTGCCGCCGTCGGCGATGTCGGCGTCGGTGAAACCGAGCCGCTTGAGATTGCTGACGTAGTTGCGCAGATGCAGGTAGGGCTGGTCGACGGGCGGCCGTCCCACCGCACGCGCGGCGACCGGATCGGTGTCGACGACGACCTTGTGCTCGGGAGCCAGCAGCGCCGACGACCCGAGCGTCTCCCGGGCGATCTTCGTGTGCGGCGGCGGCGTCAGGTACGGGTGCGCGCCCAGCGAGCGGTCCGCCGACAGTCGCAGCATGCGCGGGCCGAGGGCGGCGAGCAGGCGGCGATGAACCGGCACCCCGACCTCGTCGAGCACGTCCAGATAGCGGCTCACCGCCTCGTAGGGCGTCGCATACTCCTGCGTGGCCTCCGGATGACCGGCTCCGATACCGAGATAGAAGCGGCCCGGATGCTCGGCGTCGAGCGCGAGGAATTCCTCCCCGATCACCCGCGCATCGGTGTTCCAGATGTTGACGATGCCGGTGGCGACGGTGATCGACGACGTCGCCGCCAGCACGTCGCGTACCGGCTGCAGATGCTTCGGCGAGCCGCCCAGCCAGACGGTCCCCAACCCGAGTTCCTCCATCCGCGCGACCTGCTCGGCGGAGAACTGTTTGAACCACCCCCATGCGCCGTGCGTGCCGAACTGTTTGATGGCTGCTTCGCGAACGTCGGTGTCCTGGCTCATAGTCGTTGCCAACCGCGGCGCCGGTCCGACTATTCCGCTCCGACACCGCTCTGGCATCGTCGAGGCCATGCGCGCAGTTCTTCAACGGGTCAGCAATGCCTCCGTCACGGTCGACGGCGAGATCGTCGGCGCTCTCGAATTAGCCTCTCCCGCACAGGGTTTGGTTGCGCTCGTCGGCGTCACGCACGACGACACCCCAGCTGACGCGGCCTGGCTGGCGGAGAAGATCTGGCAGCTGCGGATCCTCGACGGCCTCGACGGCGGGCAGATCTGCGCCTCCGACGCCGACGCCCCGATCCTGGTGATCAGTCAATTCACCCTGTACGCGAACACCGCGAAGGGACGCCGCCCGTCGTGGAACGCGGCCGCGCCCGGTCCGGTCGCCGAACCACTCGTCGACGCCGTGGTGGATGCCCTGCGTTCGGCCGGCGCAACGGTCGCGACGGGTTCGTTCGGCGCACACATGCACGTCGAACTCGTCAACGACGGCCCGGTGACGATTGTGCTGGATTCGCCGCGACCCACCCCGGAATCGGCTCGAGCATGAATTCGATGACCCCGACCAACGTCAACGCCGCCAGGTGCCAGTCCACGATCTCTCCGTCGATACCCGGATAGCGCACCGGCGTATTCACCCGCTCCGGCGTCGTCGAATTGCGACGCGCCATTCCTTCGATGATCGACGCTCCCGCGGTGGCCAGTTGCAGTTCGGTCAGTCCCGGTTTCATGCGGAATCCGACGCGGGGCAGCAGCGATTTGTAGAACATTTCCATCCGCCCGGTGAAGAATCGCTCGGTGGTATTCATCGCCGCGGTGATCTGCGCGCGCTGCTGATGTTCGAACGCGGGCAGAGCCGCGACGAGAGCCGTGATCGTCTGGTATTTCAGCGAACCGGAGAGGGCCTGATAATTCCGTTTCGCTCCGACGCGAATGGCCTCGTACAACACCGCCCGACGTCCCTCCTCGCAGGTCAGGCGATGGGTGTTGTCGGAAATAACCGAATTCGCCAGACGCATCGTCTCGGCGTCGAATCCCGCCGACTGGGCGGGGTCGGGTGCCGTCAGGGCGATCATCAATTCGACGTAGAAATCCTCTTTGGTGTCCCATTCGCGGTACACCGAACTGCGCGGCACCCCCGCCGTGCGAATGATTTCCTCCATATTCAAATGCGCGAGGCTGACGGTGAGTCCCCCCGCGTCGGCGACCATCGCCAGCGCGGCGTCGAGCATGCGTTCACGGAGTTCGCCGACGGTGATGCGGGGGCGGCGGGCGGCGGATGACCGCGGGCGCTCGTCGCGGTCATCCGTCATCTGCATTCCCGTCTCGTCAGCCGCCGAAATATCTACAAATCGTACGCGACCGGACTGCCCGACCTTCGATACGACGCGTGGTTCAGCGGAGGACACGATAGCAATTCATCGCGATTCCCGGTGCGAGCCAGCGGTGCTCGAGGTGATCGAGTCCGACGTGATTCGACGATGCTCAGGCGAACAACGGGAGTCCCGCACCGAGCAGCACCGGGTAGGTCTTGACGACCACCCGATCCACCTGCCCGATCAGCGCACCGGCCAGCACCGAACCGCCGCACACCCACCGTGCGGTCGACCGGGCCGCGCACCTGCCGATGGGCACGGCGTCGAACTACTTCCCCACTCGTGCGGCACTCATCGGCGCACTCGTGGAACGTATCGGGCAGCGGCTGGCCCCCGACCCCGACGTCGTCGCACGACTGTCCGCACAGCCGCCGTCGAAGCGGACCTTCGGCGATTTCGTGCGGTACATCGTCGAACGGCTGACGACGCAGCGTGACGTGACGCTGGCGCTGTTCGAACTGCGGCTGGAAGCGGCCCGACGGCCCGACGTCGGGGCCGCGTTGACCGATTGGCGCCAGGCCGGCTTCGACGACGACGTCGAATTCAATAACGCCGCGGGACTTCCCGGCGGGCCGACGGGAGATCGCGCTGTTCCACTACGCGCTCGACGGACTGATGTTCGACCGACTGACCACACCGATCGACCCGGCCACCGACACCGAAGAGATCGTGTCGGACCTGGTGGAGCGGCTGATGGTGGACGGAGATCGGTAGACGACAAAGGCGCCAAGGGCGGTGTGCCCTTGACGCCTGAGACGGTCTGCAGATTTCTGGCGGAGGTAGCGAGTCCTAGACCGGCCGCGTCGTCAGAATCCGCGGCCCGTCCGCCGTGACCACGACGGTGTGCTCCCAGTGCGCGGCACGCGAACCGTCGTCGGTGACGACGGTCCAGTCATCTTGCAGGACAGAGGTTTCCGTGGTCCCCAGGGTCAGCATCGGCTCGATGGCCAGCGTGGACCCGATCACCAGCCGCGGCCCGCGGTTCGGCTTGCCCTCGTTCGCGAGGAAGGGCTCCATGTGCATCTCCCGGCCGATGCCGTGCCCACCGTAGCCGGCCACGATCCCGAACGACCGGCCGAATTTCTTCTCGGCCTCGCGGGTGCCCAGCTCGATGGCGTGCGAGATGTCGGTCAGTCGCGCGCCGTCGACCATGGTGGCGATGCCCGCCTCCATCGACAACCGGGTGGCCTCGCTGAGGTCGGCGTCGGCGTCGGAGAGGTCGCCGACGCCGAAGGTCCACGCCGAGTCACCGTGCCAGCCGTCGAGGATGGCGCCGCAGTCGATCGACACCAGGTCGCCCTGGGCGAGTACGGTCTGCGCATTCGGAATGCCGTGCACCACGACGTCGTTCACCGACGAACAGATCGACCCCGGAAAGCCGTGGTACCCCTTGAACGACGGCACCGCGCCCGCGGAACGGATCACGTCCTCGGCGATCGCATCGAGGTCAAGGGTGCTCACCCCGGGCTTCGCGGCCTCCCGCACGGCTACCAGCGCCGCACCGACGACCGCTCCCGCGGCCGCCATGGCATCGACCTCACCTGCCGAACGAAAGGGAACCTGCTTGCTGCGGCCGCGAAAGCCCATGGGTGCGGGTTCTCCTACTCGCCGACGCCGAGCGCACCGAGGACACGCTTGTGCACCTCGGCGACCTCGCCGATCGCGTCGACGGTGGTGACGTCGTCGCCGTAGTACTCCAGCAGCGGCGCGGTCTCGGTGGCGTACACCGAGAGGCGGTTGCGGATCACTTCTTCGCTGTCGTCGGCGCGGCCGCGAGCCAGCATCCGCTCGACGACGACGTCGGAGTCGACGACGAACGACAGCACGGCGTCGAGCTTGTTGCCCAGCTCGGCGAGGATTCCCTTGAGCGCGTCGGCCTGCTCGGTCGAGCGCGGGAAGCCGTCGAGGATGAAGCCCTTGGCGGCGTCGGGCTCGGCGACCCGATTGCGCACCATGTCGACGGTGATCGACGACGGGACGAGGTCACCGGCGTCGAGATAACGCTTGGCCTCCACGCCGACCGGCGTGCCCTGTGAGATGTTCGCGCGGAACAGATCTCCGGTGGAGATGTGCGGGATGCCGAGGGCCTCGGACAGCAGTTCGGCTTGTGTGCCCTTACCGGCTCCGGGGGGTCCCAGGATAACGAGTCTCACTTGAGGAATCCTTCGTACTTGCGCTGCATCAACTGGCTATTGACTTGCTTAACGGAGTCGAGCGCGACGACCACCATGATCAACACGGAAGTGCCGCCGAACGGCATGTTCTGAACGCCCGAGTTGCCGATTTCCAGGAACAGGTTGGGCAACACCGCGATGATACCGAGGTAGAACGATCCCGGCAGCGTGATACGCGATAGCACATACCCGAGGTAATCGGCCGTCGGCTGCCCCGGGCGGATACCCGGGATGAAGCCGCCGTATTTCCTCATGTCGTCGGCGCGTTCTTCGGGGTTGAAGGTCACCGCGACATAGAAGTAGGTGAAGAAGATGATCAATGCGAAGTACACCAGGATGTACACCCAGTTACCCGGATCGGTCAGGTAATTGCTGATGAACTTCTGCCACCCGGATTGCTCACCGTCGTTGCTGCCGGTCAGCTGCAGGATCAACTGCGGCAGATAGAGCAGCGACGATGCGAAGATCACCGGGATGACGCCGGCCTGATTGACCTTCAGCGGCAGATACGTCGACGATCCGCCGTACATCTTGCGCCCGACCATCCGTTTGGCGTACTGCACCGGAATCCGACGCTGGCCCTGCTCGATGAATACCACTCCGGCGAGGATCACCAAGGCGGCGACACACACCAGCACGAAGCGCAGGGTGCCCGAGTCGTAGATGTTCTTGCCCTCGGCGGGGATGCGGGAGGCGATACCGGCGAAGATCAGCAGCGACATGCCGTTGCCGATGCCGCGCTCGGTGATCAGCTCACCGAACCACATGACCACACACGCTCCGGCGACCATCACTGCGACGATCACGATGTACGACCAGATCGACTTGTCGTGGATGATGTCGTTCGAGCGGCTGCAGTTGCGCAGGAGGTCGCCGCGGGCCGCGAGGGCCACGATGCCGGTGGACTGCAGGATCGCCAGACCCACGGTCAGGTACCGCGTGTACTGCGTCATCTTGGCCTGCCCGGACTGGCCCTCCTTGCGCAACTGCTCGAAGCGCGGAATGACCACGGTCAGCAGCTGCACGATGATGCTGGCGGTGATGTAGGGCATGATGCCGATCGCGAACACCGACAGCTGCAGCAGCGCGCCGCCGGAGAACATGTTGATCAGCGAGTAGATGTCAGCCGACGACCCCTTCGAGACTTCGTCGAGGCACGCATTGACCGCGCGGTAGTCGACGCCGGGCGACGGAAGCGTCGCACCGAGCCGGTACAGGATCAAGATGCCGACGACGAAGAGGATCTTCTTCCTCAGATCGGGCGTGCGAAAGGCCGCGACGAGGGGCGAGAGCACTAATTCCTCCTAGGCTGCGTCGGACGAGCGCGTCTGGCGGTGACGCGGCGTCGACGACTGACAACAAAGTTCTTCTCGAGTCCGACCGCGGGCGCGGGAAACGCGAGGCAACCCCCGCCGAGTCGAACAGGCAACGCTTGAAACTCTAACAGCACGCGAAAAAGCAAACCGTCGGGCGAGGTGGTCAACGAGGCTGACCTGCAGTTGCAGGCCGGCCTCGCCCACCACTCGCCCGACGGGAGCAGACTACAGTTCGGTGACCGTGCCGCCGGCCGCGGAGATCTTCTCCTTGGCCGAAGACGAGAATTTGTCAGCGGTGATGTTCAGCGCCACCGACAGCTCTCCGTCGCCGAGAACCTTGACGAGCTGGTTCTTGCGGACCGCGCCCTTGGCGACGAGTTCCGCGACGCCGACGGTGCCACCGGCCGGGAACAGCTCGGCCAGATCGCCGACGTTGACGACCTGGTACTCGACCCGGTTGCGGTTCTTGAAGCCCTTGAGCTTCGGCAGCCGCATGTGCAGCGGCATCTGCCCGCCCTCGAAGGCGGCAGGCACGTTCTTGCGTGCCTTGGTGCCCTTGGTGCCGCGGCCCGCGGTCTTACCCTTGGAACCCTCACCGCGACCCACGCGGGTCTTCTCGGTCTTCGCGCCCGGCGCGGGGCGAAGGTGGTGGAGTTTGATGGTCATTGCTTAAACCTCTTCGACTGTCACGAGGTGGCGCACCACGTTGATGAGGCCGCGGTTGGCCGGGGTGTCCTCGCGGGTGACCGACTTGCGGATGCCGCGAAGGCCGAGGGTCCGCAGGCTGTCACGCTGATTGCTCTTGGTACCGATGGTGCCCTTGATCTGGGTGATCTTCAGCTGTGCCATCACTTCGCTCCTTGTGCCAGCGCACGTGCACGCAGCATGCCTGCAGGCGCAACATCTTCGATCGGCAGCCCGCGGCGTGCGGCGACCTCTTCGGGACGCTGCAGCATCTTGAGGGCCGCCACCGTTGCGTGGACGACGTTGATCGCGTTGTCCGAGCCGAGGCTCTTGGCGAGGACGTCGTGGACGCCCGCGCACTCCAGCACGGCACGCACCGCGCCACCGGCGATCACACCGGTACCGGGGCTGGCCGGGCGCAGCATCACGACACCGGCCGCGGCCTCACCCTGAACGGGGTGGGTCACGGTGCCGCCGATCAGCGGAACGCGGAAGAAGTTCTTGCGAGCCTCTTCGACGCCCTTCTGGATCGCCGCGGGAACTTCCTTGGCCTTGCCGTATCCGACACCGACCAGACCCTGGCCGTCGCCGACGACGACGAGAGCGGTGAAGGAGAACCGACGACCACCCTTGACGACCTTCGACACCCGGTTGATCGCTACGACGCGCTCGAGCTGGTTGCGATCCTGGTCGCGGCCGTTGTTCCGATCGTCGCGGCGGCCGCGGCCGCCGCCACGGCGGTCGTTGCCGTTGTTGCTGTTGTTGTCTCCGGCGGGTCCGTTCCCGCCGTCACGCTGACGTCCGGGCATCAGAGGACTCCTCCGGTCTTGGTGGTGAAAGTTGCGAACATGCTCATTAGAAGTCGAGGCCTCCCTCGCGGGCGGCGTCGGCCAGCGCCGCGATACGGCCGTGGTAGTCGTGTCCACCACGGTCGAAGACCACGGCGGTCACGCCGGCGGCCTTGGCCCGAGCCGCGATGAGCTCGCCGACCTTGCGGCTCTGCGCGGTCTTGTCGCCGCCCGCTGCCCGGACGTCGGCCTCGATGGACGACGCCGCGGCCAGGGTCTTGCCGACCAGGTCGTCGACGAGCTGCACGTGGATGTGCCGCGAGCTGCGGTTGACGACCAGACGCGGCCGCTCGGCGGTGCCGGAGACCTTCTTGCGCAGGCGGAAGTGGCGGCGCGAGTTGGAGACGCGACGACGAGTCGAGACGTCCTTGCCGACCGGCTTGCGCTTGGTGGTCTTGTTGGTTTCAGTGGTTGTTTCAGCCATTTCCTACTTACCCGTCTTTCCGACCTTGCGACGGATCTGCTCACCCTCGTAGCGAATGCCCTTGCCCTTGTACGGGTCGGGGCGACGCAGGCGGCGGATGTTCGCCGAGATCTGGCCGACTTGCTGCTTGTCAATACCCGAGACCGAGAACTTGGTGGGCGACTCGACGGCGAAGTTGATGCCTTCGGGGGCCTCGATCGGAACGGGGTGGCTGTAACCGAGGGCGAACTCGAGGTCGCGGCCCTTGGCCTGCACGCGGTAACCGACACCGTAGATTTCCATCTTGGTGGTGTAACCCTGGGTGACGCCGATGACCAGGTTGTTGATCAGCGAGCGGTTGAGCCCGTGCAGGGCGCGGTTGCGACGCTCGTCGTTGGGACGAGTGACGACGATGTTCTTCTCTTCCACGGCCACGGCGATGGGCTCTGCGACAGTCAGGCTCAATTCGCCCTTCGGGCCCTTGACCGTGACGTCCTGGCCGTCGATGGTGACGTCGACGCCGGCCGGGATTGCGATGGGATTCTTACCAATACGCGACATATCTACGCTTCCCCTACCAGACGTAAGCGAGGACTTCGCCGCCCACGCCCTGGTTGGCTGCCTGGCGATCGGTCAGCAGGCCGGAGGACGTGGAGATGATCGCCACGCCGAGGCCGCCGAGCACCTTGGGCAGGTTGGTGGACTTTGCATACACCCGAAGACCGGGCTTGGAGACGCGGCGCAGACCAGCGATGCTGCGCTCACGGCTCGGGCCGTACTTCAGGGTGACGACGAGGTTCTTGCCGACTTCGGCGTCCTCGGTACGGTAATCGGTGATGTAGCCCTCGCGCTTGAGGATCTCGGCGATGTTCGCCTTGATCTTCGAGGCGGGCAACTTCACCTCGTCGTGATACGCCGAGTTGGCGTTACGCAGACGCGTCAAGAAGTCTGCGATCGGGTCAGTCATGGTCATGGTTGACCGTCAACCTTTCTCGTAGCGGTTCCCATGCAACGCAGGTCGCGGGAGTTCGACGTCCCGTTCTCTCCGGTGGGCCTTCTACGAAGCGGATAGTTGTAAATAGGTTCTCGCCGCCGATGCCCCTGGCTTTTCGCCGGCACCGGAGACTATTCAGTTATGGGAAACCGGTGCACTGAGGGCACAGGCAACCGCTCTAGTGTAGAGAAGTCCGTGTCTGATCCCAAATCGGCGGACCGGAGATAACGTCGCAGCCTCGATTCACGATGTTCAGGTAAGAGTTTTCGATCATCCAGGTGTCTCAGGGGAGGTAGTGCGATAGTTCACGCGAGCACCCGATCGCCGGTGAGACCCCGCCTCCCCATGCTCATCGCCGCCTTCGACGACCCGGCCACCGAGGAGCGGTTCCGCCAATCCTTCTACGCGGACGGCAGACGCCTGCGCCTGGAGGCGTGGACGGCGGTGTCGATCTTCTCGCTGATCGTCGGCGCTTATCTCACCTTCTTCAGCCCCGCGGAATCGGATCGATCGACGCTGGGGCCGTTGTTCCTGGTCGCGGTCGCCCTATCGAGCGGCCTGGGTTTCGCCAGCCAGGCGCGTCCACTGCACCGACGTATCTCGGCTGCATTGTTCGTCGGCGCCGTCGGCCTGCAGGTCGCCGTGTTGATGGCCACCCGCATCGTGCTC
This sequence comes from Gordonia asplenii, assembly GCF_012933505.1. Classification (GTDB taxonomy): domain Bacteria; phylum Actinomycetota; class Actinomycetes; order Mycobacteriales; family Mycobacteriaceae; genus Gordonia; species Gordonia asplenii. The sequence goes on along the minus strand of NZ_JABBNB010000002.1, from coordinate 177,522 downwards.
TACCGAGCCGGCCACGATCCGCTGCCGGTGACCTACCCGATCGCCCTGTCGCTGGTGTTGATCGTGACTCAGCTTCGACTGATCATCGTGGCACCGGTGATCATCACCTTCGCCGCGGCGATCTCCGTCACCGAGGCGCTGACCATCCCGATGGGCGTCGTCGAGCGCAACACCGTCGTTCTCGGATGTGCGATAGCCGTCGCGGCGTTGGTGTCTGTGCACCGAGTGGAGATCACCTCCCGGCGCACGTTCGACGCCGATCGAACCTACTGCGCGCTCGCCAACACCGACAGCCTGACGTCGATCCCCAACCGGCGTCACGCCGAGCAGCGACTACGCGCGGCCGTCTGCTCGCCGGAGATGGCCCCGGTGAGTCTGGCGATCCTCGATCTCGACGACTTCAAGGCGTTCAACGACAGCCATGGCCATCCCGCGGGCGACGCCCGGCTCAGGTCGATCGCCACCGCACTGCAGGACGCGGCGAAGCCCGATGATTTCGTCGCTCGACATGCGGGCGAGGAGTTCACCGTGCTCTTCTGTCGTACGACGCCGGCCGACGCCCGGCTGCGAACCGAAGCACTGCGCGCGAAAGTCGCAACGGTGAGCGCCGCGGATTCGGTCGAGCGGTCGACGACGGCGTCCGCGGGTGTCGCGACGCTGGTCGGCACCTGCCCCGACGACGCCGCCGACGAGACCGCGCAAAGCCTCACCCGAGCCGCCGACCAGGCCCTGTACCAAGCGAAGGCGACCGGTCGCGACAAGACCGTGGCCCCGGTTGCCTGTGTGCCGACGGCCGCCGGCTCCTCGCGGCGGAAGCGGGCACGCGGCGCCGACGACATCTCTACGGTGAGCAACCTCCGCGCCCGCTGCGGCCGGATGCGATTCGCCGATCCCCCGCTGGAAGCACAATTTCGAGAGCAGTTCGAACGGCACGGATGCGGCAGTCGACTGGTCCTGGCCATGGCGACGCTGGCCGCGTTCGCCGTCACCATCACGGTTCAGACATTCCTGATCACCGACCTCACCGCACATGACCAGATGATTCGGATCGCCCTGATCGGCTGCGACGCGGCCGGGCTCGTACTGGCGATGGCCGTGGCGCGGATGCGTCCGCGCCGGTTCGGCCCACAGTTGCACATCCTCGCGATGGCCGTGGTGATCGCCGGTCTGATGACGCAGCGACTCGTCGTTCCGGTGGGAACCGACCTCGTACCGTTGCTGGCCCCGGTCGCGATCCTGGTCAGCCTCGCGCTCGTACAGATCCGACACGTCGTGCTCCTGCCGAGTATCGCCGTGCTCGGTGCCGGTGTACTCGGTGCCGAGATGTGGGTGCTGCCGGGCGACGCCGAGCGGTTCATCGCCGTCGGCGTCGGGGCGATCGTGATCATCATCGTCGCGCGATTCTCGTTCGCGATGGAGCGGCTCCTGCGAATCGACTGGGAGCGCACCCGGATTCTGGACGAACTCGGCCGAACCGATCTGGTCACCGGGTTGCCCAACCGACGCGCCTTCATCGACGCACTGCGCGCCCGGCTGTCCGGCTCCGAGCCGGTGGCGCTCCTGCTGCTCGACGTCGACCACCTCAAGGCGTACAACGACAGGTTCGGTCATGCGGCCGGAGATCGCTTCCTCGCCGCGACCGGATCCGCACTCGCCGCGGCGATCGGTCCGGCCGACACGGTCGCCCGGGTCGGCGGCGAGGAATTCGCCGCGCTGCTGGTCGGCCCGCCCGTCGGTTCTGGCGAGTCAGCTGATGCCGATCACTGGGCTCGTCGCGCCGATTGGGTTCGCGCGGCGATCGGCGGCGGCTCGGAGCGGTCCGGCGAGATGCGCGGTGCGGTGACGGCGTCGGCCGGGCTCGCGATCGCTCGGCCGAGTACTGGTCTCGACGATCTCGATGCCGTGATCGACGACCTGTTCGAGCGTGCCGATCGCGCGTTGTACCAGGCCAAGCACCGTGGCAGGAACCGGGTCGTCGTCGCTCCGGCTCGTGTTTCGGCGGTCGACGAGAGCGGGCCCACCCTCGTCGGGTAACAATGAACACGTTCTAGTTTTGCTCGACGACAGGAGAACCATGGGCAAGCTCACCGGTCAGGTCGCGTTCATCACCGGCGCCGCGCGCGGTCAGGGACGTGCGCACGCGGTCAAGCTCGCGTCCGAGGGCGCCGACATCATCGCGGTCGACCGCTGCGCCGACGTCGAGACCGCCCGGTATCCGATGGCCACCGAAGCCGATCTCGCCGAGACCGTCCGCCTCGTCGAGGCCACCGGGCGCACCGTCGCCGCTTCGATCGCCGACACCCGCGACCTCGACGCCCTGCAGAACGCGGTCGACGCGGGGGTCCAGCGATTCGGGCGACTCGACATCGCTGTCGCGAACGCCGGCATCGCCGCAGCTCCGACCATGTCGTGGGATCTCGCACCGGAGGCATTCCGGGAGATGATGGACATCAACGTGACCGGCGTATGGCAGACCACCAAGGTCGCGATACCGCACATCCTGGCGGGTGGCCGCGGTGGTTCGGTGATCCTCGTCTCGTCGATGGCCGGGCTGCGCGGCGTGCCGGGAATCGTGCACTACGCCAGCGCCAAACATGCCGTGGCGGGGATGGCGAAGTCGATCGCCAACGAGGTGGGCTGGGCGAACATCCGCGTCAACTCCATCCACCCGGGCAATGTGCGCACCACCATGATCGACAACGAGCCGATGGTGCGCGGCTTCCGCCCCGACCTCGACGATCCCGTCCTCGACGACACCGCCGAGATCATGCAGAAACTCAATCTGCTCCCCCTCCCCTGGGTGGAGGCCGAGGCGATCGCCGACGCCGTGCTCTACCTCGTCGCCGACACCGGCCGCGGCATCACCGGCGCCGCGCTGCCCGTCGACCTCGGCACCAGCGCGAAATTCGGCGGATAGCGCCGGCCGTCTAGACAGATCGAGCTCACGAGTCACGACGCACCGCCACCCCGCCCGCCGAGTAGGGAGATCGAGCTTGCGAGATCTCACGTATCGAGGTGTCGCGAGCCGAAATGCCAACGCAGCCAAAAACACTCCCGACCGTCCTCCCGGTGCGGGAGTAGACGAGGCACCTCGCCGCACCTCGATACGATCAAGCTCGCAAGCTCGCTTGATCTACTCGGCGAGCGGTGGGCAGGGCCAAGCCGGCAAAGGGCGACGCGAGGCCACGGCTGATCACTCCCCCGGCCGTTGCCGCCGAACGTAGTGCGGCAGCGGCCCGCGCCAGCCGTACCGCACGGCGAGCAGCCGCACCGACGTCGTGACCGCGGCGCAGATCAACCCCACCCAGGCGTTGTACAACCCGAAGTTGAGCAGGATCGCGGTCGCCACCGCCCCGACCGTCGCGGGAATCGCATACAGCGAGTCGGGGCGCAGCACGGTGGGCACCTCCCCCGACAGCACGTCGCGCACCACGCCGCCGCCGATCCCGGTGGTGACGCCGAGCAGCGCCGCGGTCGGCGCGCCCAACCCACCGTCGTAGGCGACGACGGTTCCGGTCACGCAGAACAGGCCCAGCCCCACGGCGTCGGTGAACTCCAGCGACCAACCGGTGAGAATCCGCGCCGGGTGTTTGACGAAGATGATCAGCGCGGTCACCGTCGCGGCGATCAGGAAGGTCAGATTGGTGAACGCGGTCGGCGGGAACTGCCCGATCATCACGTCGCGGATGATGCCGCCGCCCAGCGCCGTCGCACTCGCCAGCACCACCATCCCGACGATGTCGAGGTTGCGGCGCACCGCGGTCAACGCCCCCGACGCCGCGAACGCGACCGTCCCGATCACCTCGCCCAGGTGATGGACCGCCGTCGCAGCCGATTCCAGGTCGGTGGCGAGGGTCGCGCTCATTCGCCGAGCGGGAAGTCGTAACGCGACGTCGGGACCAGGTCGAGGTCGCGGTCGGCGCCCATCCGCCCGACGCTGGCCATCATCGCCGCGAGGCGTTGCTGCAGCAGCGCTTTGTCGCCGCCGCTGCCGTAGAAGGCGTGCAGATCGCCTATCGCGGCCATCGGAAACAGTTCCTCGACGACGGCGTCGACGCCGATTGCGTTGTCCGTCAACGGTTTCACCACGATGTTTTGGTAGTAGCCGAACGTCGACTGGGTGTCGATGGCGACCTGCGTGTGTTCGTCGAGCCAGCGTCGACGCCACTGAGCGTATTCGAGTTCCGCGGGGCGTCGCAGAAACGCGACATTCGACAGCGCGTCGACGCGGACTCCGGTGGGCAGGTCGGGGTCGAGCGGTTTGCGAACTTCCGCTTCCCACGCCGCGACGTCGGAGGCGACGGTACACAGCGATTCGACGATGTTCGACGCCGCGCCGCCGTCGCAGAACACCACCGCCTCGATCGGCTCGGCGTAGTGGCCGATGCGCATCGCCGCGCCCACGGCGTCGTCGGACATGTTGATCTGCAGTCGCCGAACTCCCTGCTCCCGCAACGCATCACGTAGTTGCGAGCCGAAGAGCGCGGCATCGTCGACGCCCCACAGCGCGCCGATCACCCGAGGGTCGTCAGAGGTCATTCGACAATCGTATTGGGCCTGCCGGCGCGGACGTGAGGGTCTACCGTCTTGTCCATGGACTGGTCTCTGCGTGCGTGCTCTTCGCACGGTCATTTCACCTACGCCCCCGACGAAGACGACCTGCGTGCCCGGCTGACCGTCGACACCGCGGCCGGCCGTGCCTGGCGCTGTCTGCGCTGCGGAACCTTCGTCGTCGGCGACCCGCACGGCAGCGGACCCGCCGACCACGCTCCCGAAGTGCCGCGCGGCGCGATGCTGCGCGATCGTGTGATCATGCGGCTGCTCGCCTGCGAACGGGCGATCCGCGGGCTCTTCCTTCTGTTCGCCGCCTTCGTGGTCTTCAAATTCCGTACCAGCCAGGGAGCGTTCCGAGCGAAGTTCGACGCCGAGATGCCGCTGCTGCGCCCGATCGCCGACCAACTCGGCTGGAACATCGACGATTCGAAGTTCGTGGGATACATCGAGAAATCGTTCACCTTGTCGACGTCGACCCTGACGATCGTCGCCGCGCTGATCCTGGCCTACGCGGTCTCCCAGTTCATCGAGGCGACCGGCCTGTGGCTGATGAAGCGCTGGGGCGAATACTTCGCGGTGGTGGTGACCAGCCTGTTCATTCCGCTGGAGGTCTACGAGATCGTCGAGAAGGTGACCATCCTACGCATCTGCCTGCTGATCGTGAACGTCGCCGCAGTGGTATGGCTGATCTGGAGCAAACACCTCTTCGGCGTCCGCGGCGGAGCGAAAGCCTATGAGGCACTTCATCATTCGGAGAGTCTGCTGACCGTCGAGCGGGCAGCGCTCAGCCGGACGGCCTGAGGCGATTGGCGAGGGTTGGTGTTGTTGCCGACTGGGAGAAAATCGTCCGAATATCGGGCCTCCGAGGGCACTTTGCCCTTGCTGACCAGCTATTTTCCCGATTTTCCCGATCCGGCCCGGATCCTGGCGACGCTCGGCCGGGCAGGCTAACCGGATCCGATCCGCCGCAGCGAGCGATCGCCGACGACCATCAGCACGCCGAGCCCCGCGACGACGAGCAGCACGTACGCGAGCCGATGCAGGCCGCCGGTTGTCGCGTCTGCGCCGAAGACCTGCGCGAGCACCACCGACGACGTCATCGCGCCGACGTACATCGACGTTCGCAGCAGACCGGCCGACGCCGCGATGCGGGCCGGATCGGCCTGGCTGTAGACGGCGTTCTGATTGCCTAGTCCGTTGAGCCCCTGCGGAATTCCCGCGCATACCGCGACGACGACGAGCAACCCCACACCGCTCGCCGAATGCAGGGTCAACAGCAGACCGGCGGCGATCACCTGAAACGCCGCCCCGACTACGAGCTTGCCCCAGATGCGCGGCGACCGTCCGGTGAGTGACGCCACGACGATCGACGCCGTCGCGAGCGGCAGTTGGAGCAGCCCCGCCGCCGACGGCGACAGGCCCCGGCCGTCCTGCATCCACTGCGCGAGCCCGTACAGGAAGCTGTAGCTGACGATGTACGCCACCATGTTTCGCGTATAGGTAGCCATCAACGGCCGATTGCCCGAGAGCACCCGCAGGTCCAGGAAGGGGTCGTCGCGGCGACGTTCGACGACGACCAGCACGACCGCGAGAACTACCGCGACGGCGAGTAGGTATGCCTGCGACAGTTGCGGATTCATCAGATACAACAGTGCCGCCGACAGTGCGCCGCCGAACAGCACGACGCCGGGCCAGTCGATCGCGCGGATAGTCGCGTCGCCGCGTACCGTCGGCAGCCGCCGGGCGCCGAAATACAGACAGAACAGGGCCAGCGGAATGTTGACGGCGAAACTCGCCCGCCAGCCGCCCAGCAGTATCAACCCGCCACCGAGCGACGGACCCAGCGCCGCGACGGCCTGGGCGCACACCGACAGCGCCGTCAACACGACCGCCGGACTGTCTTTGCCGGTCCGGCGAGCTTCGGATCGGATCAGGTACATCGACACCGGAAAGCCCGCGCACGTACCGACGCCGAGCAGGATGCGGGCCGCGATCAGCACATCCAGATTCGGCGCGAGCATGCCGAGCACGCCTGCGACGCCGACGAGCCCGGTCAGCACCAGATAGGGTTTGCGCGGCCCGAACAGATCGACGATCCGCCCGACCACCGGCTGCCCCACCGCCGTGGCCAGGTACAACCCCGACACCAGCCACTGCGCGTGCGCCAACGGGACGCCGAACGCGCGGGCGATCGGAATCAACGAGACCGCGATGATCGCCGAGTTGATCGGATTGAGGACCGTCGCCGCCAACATCGGCGTGAGCAGACGCCGATCGAAGACCTCCGGCGACGCCGGGCGATCGGGGCGGCGACGCGACAGCGGGCGCGTGATCATTCGGCCAGCCGCGCCATCAACGGCAGTGCGGCGACGAGGGTGGCCCGCTCGTCGTCGGTGAACCGCTCGGCGATCGCCCGGGCCAACCATTCGTCCCGGTCCCGACGGGTCCCCTCGACCATGCGACGCCCAGCCGACGACAACGACAGCACCAGTCGCCGCCCGTCGGCCGGATCCGGGGTGCGTTCGACGAAGCCACGCTCGACGAGGACTCCCACCGTCGTCGCCATCGACTGCGGCCGGACACGTTCGGCCGCGGCGAGCTGGCTCGACGACAGATCCGCACGCGAGAGCCTGGACAACACCGCGGTCTGCGTGGGCGTCAGCTCGTCCACCTGTGCGACGTCGCGGAAGCGGCGTCGAAGACGGGAGAAGACCACGCGCAGTTCGGCGGCGACGGCCAGCGGCGACGAGTGGGAATCAGCCATAATAGTAAGTCTAGACTGATCAGTTTGGACTGACTAGTTTCGGTACGCATCGCATGCCCCGGGCGCAAACACAGACGGGTCCCGGCCGACCCGGCCGGGACCCGTCATTCGAGATAGTCCTGCTTACACCTGCACGCCCGACTCCTCGACCACCTCGCCGACCTCCAGCTTGATCAGCCGGTCGGCGAGATCGAAGTAGCGGTCGTCGTGGGTGATCACGATCACGGTCTTGCCGCGAGCGGCGAGGTCGGTGAGGATCTCGCGGTAGAAGGTGTCGCGGAACTGCGGTTCCTGGTCGGCCGCCCACTCGTCGAACAGATAGATCGGACGGTCCTCCAACAGCGCGGTCACCAGCGCCAGCCGCTTGCGCTGCCCCTGGCTGAGCGCGACCGTCGACAGGTGTCCGTTCTGCACGCTCACCTTGTCGTCGATCTTCAACATCCGCAGGTAGCGGCGCACCTCGTCGTCGAGGTCGGGGCGGTCGAACCCGAGGTAGTCGTCGAACAGGTGGAAGTCGGTGAAGATCGCCGCCGAGTTCTGCCGGAACCATTCGATGTTGTCGTGGTCGATGCGCTCGCCGTTGAGGCTGATCGAACCGTCCTGCGGCACATAGAGTCCGGTGAGCAGCTTGGCCAGCGTCGACTTTCCGCTGCCGTTGCCGCCGACGATGAACGTGACGGCGCCCGGCTCGAACACCGCGTCGATCGGCCCCAGATGGAAACCGTGTCCGGGCGGCGGTCCGCCGAGGTGCGGTCCGCCCGGTCCCCGGCCATCGGGCGGCGGCGGGCCCTGACGTCCCGGCGGCGGACCGCCCGGGCGGCCGCCACGACCACCACGCCCGCCACGTCCACGCCCGGCGGGGGCACCGCCTGGCCGCTGCGGCAGTCGGCCGTCGGGAACACTCTCACCCCGCCCGCCGTCGGAGCCGTTCACGTCGGGGTGGGCGTTGCCCTGCGGTGGCGGCCCCATCGGTCCCATGGGCCCCATCGGGTCGCCCCCGGGCGGGGGAGGTCCGGTCGGCGCCTGCTCGGTGAGGTAGGTGTAGGTGAGTCCGGCCAGCTCCAGCCGAGCGGATTCGACGACCGGCCGCTCGACGTAGGGCAGCGCCTCCTCGTCGTGCAGTGCCTCCATCGACAGTTCCAGCGACTGGATCTTCTTCAGCGCGACGTCGCCGCGCAACAGGTCGGGGATGCGGTGCATGAAGTTCTGCATCGGCATGGCCAGGAAGGTCGTGACGATCACGTAGCCGACCAACGTCTCCTGCGGCATCTCCAACGCGACGGCGACGCCGAACAGGATCGCCGCCATCGTCGCCAACTGCAGCACCATGCCCAGGCTCTGCCCGATCGCGAACTTCGATCCGGCGTCGATGTTCTTGCGCCGCAACTGTTCTGCGGTACCGAGCAGCTTGTCGTCCATGAAGTCACGACGCCGGCCGCGGTGCAGCTTGAGCTCCTTGATGCCGACGCTCACCGAGTGGAACGAGTTGATCAGGTCGTCTTCGTGTTCGCGCACCGAATGGAACAGGGAGCGAACGTATTTCAGCACCGTCTCCACGCACCCGATCGCGATGAGCGTCGACCCGACGGTGATGGCGAACAACGGCCCGGACAGAACCGCGAGGAACACCAGGCAGCCGATGATCGTGGCGGCGTCGACGCACATGCTCGGGATGGCGCTGACCGCCATCGACAACGACCGCACGTCCTCGGTGAGCGTAGCCAGCAGGCGGTGCGTGCCAAGGCGTTCGAGATGTTCCAGCGGCGCCGAGACCACACCGGCGCTGAGCTTGGCTCGCAGCTGGTAGATGGCGTCTTGGGCCAGCCGGATCAGCAGGATCTGCGACGCCAGGCCGGCGACGATCACCACCGCCGCGGTGAGCGCGAACTTCTCCCACGTCCCCGCGCCGCCGTCCGGCCCGATCACGGCGTTGATCTGGGTCACCAGATACGCATTGGCCGCGCCGCCGATGAGGCCCATCGTCACCGCCGACAGAATGCCGAACCAGGAGACGGAGAATAGAAAGCGAATCAGCTTCATAGGGGTGACCTTTCGCAAGCCACTATCGGCGGATGATGTCGAAGATCATGCCCTCGAGCGTCACGCCCGGGGCGAAGGAGAATGCGACGCCCGGGGCCACCGGGCGCTCACCTGCGTCCGGGCTGTCGGAGCAACTCTCGGCGACCATCTGCTGCAGAACGAAGATCAACGAGACGCTGAGCATGTTGCCGTACTCGGCGAGCACGTCCCAGCTGGGCCGCGCCCGTTCCAGAGCCAGATTCAACGACCGCGCCGATGACTCCAGGATCGCGGGTCCACCGGGATGGATCGCCCACAGCTCGACGTCGTCGCGCACCATGCCGTGCGCGTGCAACTCGGCGTCGACGGCCGGCCCGACGCCGTCGACGATGTACTGCGGAAGTTCCTCGGCCAGTTCACAGGTGATGCCGTTGTCGTTGACGCCCAAGACGATTCCGTCCTCGGCGTCGTCAAGGAGATGGCTGAACGTCGATCGGATGACCACCTGGCCGACGGGCAGGTGATGACCCACCTCGCTGGCTCCGACGACGACCGCGCCGCAGCCGTCGCCGAAGAGGCTGTGGGTGATGACGTCGACGACGTTGTCCCCGAAGGCCGCATTGACCGAGCTGAGCTCGAGGCAGATGACCAATGCCTTGCGGTCGGGGTGCGAACGCACGTAGTCGGTGGCCGTGCGGATTCCGTTGACGGCGGCGGCGCAGCCCATGAAGTTGACGACGACACGCCCGACGGTCGGGGCCAGACCCAGCTGCTTGATCACCGCGACGTCGACGCCGGGGGCGATGAATCCGGTGCTGGTGACGAAGATCAGCAGACCGATGTCAGCGGCGGGATCGTCGAGGCCGGCGACGGCCCGTCGGGCGACGTCGACGGCGATCGGGACCGCCAGCTCGTAGTAACGGTTCATCCGCTCGCGGATGGTGGCGGGTTTACGGCTGTACTCCAGGAACTCCGGATCCAGCGGGTCGATCGCCAGGTGCCGCGTGGTGATGCGGGTCTTGGCGTAGATCCGCGGGATCCGCGCCTGCTGGGCGGGGTCGTCGAACAATGCGGCGACCCTGTCGGCCGCGGCGGCCTGCGAGTAGATCGTCGTCGGTGCGCCGGTGGCGATGGACTCGATGACCGCGACCGTCGTCGGCGGGGCGGGCATCGTGGCGAACTCGTCGGGCTGGTCGATCGGCGTCGGCAGCGTAGCGAGCGGGGCCGATTGAACCGGGAGCGTTCCGAGCGGACCACCGGGTGCTTCGGTGTGGCCGGCGAATGTCGCGTCCGGGCGGAAATGCTGCGCCATGGCGTCGTCCTCTCTCACGTTTGTTGGTAGGTCAATGATCCGCCGGGCCGCGGGGCGCTGACAAGCTATGTCGATTCCGCGAATGAGCCGTCTTGTCGGCCAATCGGATGAATCGGATGAATCACACCGTGCCGATACCGGTGAATCCCTTGATCGTGTATTCGCCACATGTCTTCAGCGCCGACGGCGAGAAGTGCTCACGGAAGAATCCCCACTGATTATCCTGCGCCGGCCGTGACTTGGCGATCAGATAGGTATTCACCTGTTTCGGGAACCGATCGGTGAAGAAACTCTTCGGCGGCAGCCATTCGACGCCGAATTTCGCCGCTTCCTCCCGCAGCACATTCTCCGACGCGATATTGGAGAATCCGCTGCGCTGATACGGGACGACGTGGTGCACGCGATGCGAACTGAGTCCCGCGGACAGGAAGCAGTCGACATAGCGGTTTCCGATGACCTTGAGGTCGTAGGCCTGCTCGACCTGGTTGACCGCCCAGTCGTCGGTGTCGGATTCGATCTCCTCGGTCTCCAACTCGAAGTCGTGGCTGGCGACCACCAGGAAGGTGGACACCCACATGGTCGCGACGAACTGCAGCAACCACGCCCAAAAGTCCCCGGCCACAATGAAAACGATCATCTCACCGAGGAGCAGGAACCGCATCCCGAACGCTCCGATGAAGTGCGGCAGGCCCCCCTTCCACGAACCGTACATGTCGGCGATGCCGACCTGGCGGGTGAGTTTGCAGATCTCCAGCAGCCGAATGATCATACCGGTGACGGTGTGGCCGAGCTTGTGCAGCGTGTGAATCGGGATCCGCCACAGTCGCGGGAGATCCATCATGAAGGTGAACACATTCTTCTTGATGTCCACATCGCTTTGCGTATGCGGGTGATGCAGCAGCGCGTGACCGTCGGCGGTGACGAACGACAATGCGACGTAATTCATATCGAAGGCATTGACGAATATCTTGTTCCAGCCCTTCTGCGCACGGTGAATGGCGTAATGCCCGACACCGGCGAGTGAGCTGCGTAACAACACCATCAGCAACACGAATGCGGGCAGCGGCATCCATGAGGTGTCGAACAACCGAAGTCCCTGCACCGCGAAGTAGGCGATGAACAAGGTGAGCGCCACGGCGTCGAAGATGCGATCCATTCGCTTGACCTTCGCGACCATTTCCGGTTGCGCGAGTCGACTCTTCACCGCGTGCAGCAGATCGTCTTTGCGGCTGAAATCATAGTGCGGCGTGTCCCGCCAGCTGTCGAAGCCCTCCTTGAACAGGAAGTCGGGGGCATTGGCCTTGGGGTGCACGTCCTCGATCACGGCGTCGCGATGCAGGGCGAAGCGCTCCAGCATCCGTTCGATCCGGGCGGGATCGCGGTGATACGACCCGATGATCGACGTGATGTCGCGGTTCTTGGTCCGCCCGATGAAGAATTCGCCGCCGGGATGCTTGGAGATCCAGTCCGTCAGGTCATAGGCCCGACCGTTGTAAACCCATACATTCGACAGTTGCGGCCCACCGCCCGGCCCGGGCTTACGACCGAGATCGGGATCTGGACGGTCCGTGTCCGACGTCGTGTCCGACGGTTCGGCGACCGCGTCATCCGTTGTCATTATCCGATTCCTCCGTGCTCGGCGAGGGCCGGCGATCGACGCCTCACTGCACCCATCATCGACTACCCCGCTCGGGAGCTCATTCACCCGAATTAGCCTTATCAACAGGCATCATTCGGTTGACGTATCTATCCACAACCTGCTCAAGCCTAGGCCATAACCGCCCCTTCCTGGGGTAGTGTACCGACGCGTGACACCTGCTGAATCATCAATCAAGGCTCGACTCAAGCGCATGGCGGTCCCGACCGTCGCGGCTGCAGCTGTTGCTGCAGCGGTTTTGACCGGCTGTTCGACGGCCGATAAGACCGATTCGACCGGCGCGCCGTCTTCGGCTCCCGCCACTTCGGACACCACTCGTTCGGGAACCCCGCCGTCAGTGTCGACCACTGATGCCCGGAGCCTGCTCGACCAGGCGTCGAAGACCACACAGCTCACCGAGGCGGTGCACCTCAAGCTCACTGTCGATCCCAAGGTTCAGGGCCTGCCCGTCCAGGAACTCGACGGCACCGTCATCACCAAGCCGTCCCCCGCGGCCAAGGGCTCCGGCAAATTCCGCATCAAGGATCAGTACGAGGCGATCGACTTCGTCATCGTCGGCGGAAAGCTCTACACCAAGAAGGCCGGTGCCAACTGGGAAGAGGCCGGTGACATCACCGGTGGCGGCGCGAAGTCGTACGACCCGTCGGTGGTCCTCGACCAGAACAAGGGCATCGGCAATGTTCTGGCCAAGATGACCGACCCGAAGATCGCCGGAACCGAGACCAAGAACGGCGTGAAGGCGGTGAAGATCACCGGAATGCTCAATTCCACCGACTTCGACTCGATCTTCCCGACGCGTGGTCCCGGGCAGCTCAAGGGCGAGCATCCGGCAACGGTGTGGATCGCCGAGGCGGCTCCGAACAACCTTGTCCAGCTGAGCATCACGACAGACAACGGAGACATCTCGTTGACCACTGACAAGTGGCAGGAGAAGGTCGACATCGTCAAACCGGTGTAGATTCAACAGGTCATTTCGGCCCGTCGCCAACCCGTTTCGGGAGGGTGGCGGGCCGTTTGAATTCGCGGTGATTCGAATCGACGAGGAGTGTCATGGCACGTAAGAGTTGGAAAGATCTCTCCCCCACCGCCCGCGGGTCCATTGTGGCCGCCGCGGCGGTCGACGCTGGGTTGCGCGCCTGGGCCGGCGCCGATCTGGCCAGCCGTCGCGGCGAGGAGGTCAACGGCCCGAAGTGGCTGTGGGGCACCGGACTCGCACTGGTGAACTCGGCGGGGGTGCTGCCGGTGGTCTATCTGGTGGTGGGACGTCGGAAGGCAGTTAGCAGTCACTAGCGGTGTGTCGCACTTAAAGAGTTGTATGACGTCGACCGAATAAACCGTCGCTGACCTGCGAACATGCAATTTTCTTGAAATCGGACCCATCCGAACCCAACTCCCACGCGAAGCACTTGTGTACCGGCCGAACACAAGGAGGATCGCGTGAGGGACGAACAATCCAACGACGAGGCCCGCACTCTGCCGATGACCGCGGCGCAACGGGGGATCTTCTACGCGCAACAGATCGACCCCGGGGTGCCGATGTCGGTCGCGGCGTTCGTGGAGTTCCACGGCGACATCGACGCCGACGTGCTCGGGCGCGCTGTCGCCGACACTTCCGTGGAGACCGAGGCAGCTCTCATCCGGCTCGTCCGCGCCGCCGACGACGAGGCCGAACCGCGGGTCGTCGTCGACGTCGACAGTCGGATCCGACTGGGCCACCGCGACTTCTCCGACGAGAACGACCCCCGCGCCGCGGCGTCGCGGTGGATGGACGAGCATCGTTCGCGCACCGTCGACCTGTTCGACGACCCGCTGCTGGCCACCTATCTGCTGCATCTCGGCGCGGGACGGAGCATCTGGTACTGCTGGGGTCACCATCTCGCCTTCGACGGCTACGCGGCCATGTTCATGATGGTCCGGGTCGCCCAGCGCTACACCGCCTTCACCACCGGCCACGACGTTCCCGACGTCGACGTCGCGGGAATGGCACAGATCGCCGCGATCGACGACGACTACCGCCGCTCACAACGGTTCGCCGACGACCGCGACCACTGGCGCGCGCACCTGGCCGACGAGCCGCAGGCCACGTCGTTCTCCGCCCGCTCCGACGCCGCGGCACCGGTCGCCCTCACCCGCTCGACGACGCTTCCCGCTGCCGTCGCCGACGGCGTCCGCGCGCTGGCCGACGACCTCGGGGTCCGCCCGGCGTCGGTGCTCACCGCGGCGGTCGCCCTGTACCTGGCTCGCCACAACAACACCGACGAGGCCATGATCAGCCTGCCCGTCGCGGTCCGGGACACCGCGATACTGCGCACCAGCGCCGGTCTGACGTCGAATGTCATCCCGATCCGCAGCCGCATCCGCGCCGACCAGCAGCTCGGCGAGCTGGTGCGGGAGATGAACGGAGAGATCAAGGAGGCGTTGCGTCACCAGCGTTTCCGCCACGAGGACATCACCCGCGAGGTCTTGGGCGCGGCGAACGGGCGGCGGGGATTCTTCGGCCCGATGGTCAACGTGATGTTGTTCTTCGAGCACATCGACTTCGGCTCCTTGCCAGGAGCGCTCAACATCCTGTCCACCGGGCCCGTCGAGGACGCCTCGGTCAACGTCTACGACTGCATGACCGGCGACATGCGGCTCGACCTGGAAGCCAACCCCAACGTGTACGACGCTGACGAGGTCGCCGCACACCACGGGCGCCTGCTCGACTTCCTCACCCGCTTCGTCGCCGCCGCCGGCACGACGCCCGCCCTCGACGTGCGCCTGGTGTCCGACGCCGAGACCGCGTCGATGACCGAACGCTCCGCCGGTGACATCGTCGACATCGGCGACACCACGCTCACCGAGTTGCTCACCGCCGCAGCGGATCGATTCGGGCCGCAGCCCGCCGTCATCGATCCCGACGGAACGACGCTGTCCTACGGCGAGTTCCGGGCCCGCGTCGCCGACGTCGCCGACGCCTTGGCGCAGCGTGGAGTCGGTCCGGAAACCGTTGTCGGCGTGATGCTTCCACGCAGCGTCGAGCAGGTCGTCGCCCTGCACGCGATCATCGCCCGCGGTGCGGTGTTCGTGCCGCTCGAGGAGACCGAACCGGACGAGCGCCTGGCCCACATCCTGGGCACCGCCACACCGGCACTGGTCATCACCGCCGACGACGCCACGCGAGAACTCCCGGTGCCCACCGCCGCGATCGGCGCCCTGAGCGACACCCGCTCAGCCGCACCCGAAGCGTCGCCGCGACCCGACAACGGCGCCTACCTGCTGTTCACGTCTGGATCGACGGGAGCCCCGAAGGGCGTGCTGATCAGCCATCGGTCCATCGTGAACCGGTTGCGATGGATGCAACACACCTACGACCTGACGCCGTCGGACCGGGTGCTGCTCAAGACGCCGTGCACCTTCGACGTCTCGGTGTGGGAGTACTTCTGGCCGCTGATCAGCGGCGCGGCACTGGTCGTCGCACGACCCGGCGGGCACCGCGACCCGTGGTATCTGCGCCGGATCATCGCCGAGCAGCAGGTGACCGCAACACATTTCGTGCCGTCGATGCTGTCCACCTTCGCCGACGTCCTCGGTTCCGACACCGACGCACGCTCGGCGTTGTCGAGCCTGCGGATGATCTTCACCAGTGGCGAAGCGCTCACCGAGCGCACGGTCGCGGCGACCGCCGAGATCACCGCGGCCCCGATTCACAACCTGTACGGCCCCACCGAGGCGGCCATCGACGTCACCTACCACAATCATTGCGCGGCAACGGGTTCCGCGATTCCCATCGGCCGCCCGGTCTGGAACACGACGGTGCACGTCCTCGACCGCCGGCTGGTGCCGATGCCCGACGGCGCGGTCGGCGACCTCTACCTTGGCGGCGTTCAGCTGGCGCGCGGCTACCGCAGCCGGGCCGACCTGACGGCCGGTCGCTTCGTGGCGGATCCCTTCGGCACCGGCGAACGCCTCTACCGGACCGGTGATCTGGCCCGACGCCGCCCCGACGGCGAGTTGGAGTACCTGGGCCGCAGCGATTCCCAGGTGAAGATCCGCGGACAGCGGGTGGAACTCGGCGAGATCGAGGCGGCGCTGACCACCCTGGCCGGCGTGCGTGCCGCTGCCGTCGTGCTGCGCGAGGATCTGGCCGCCGACGCCGTCGTCGTCGGCTACGTCGCGGGCGACGGGCTCGCCGGCCGGAATCTGCGCACCGAGCTGACCGCCCTGCTGCCCGATCACATGGTGCCCGCCGTCGTGCTGATCTGCGACAGCCTGCCGACGACGGCCAACGGCAAACTGGATCGTCGGGCGTTGCCGACCCCGGATCTCGGCGGCGCCGAGAATCGTTCGCCGGCAAGCGAACTCGAAACACTCGTGCACGACGTCGTGTGCACGGTGCTCGGTGTGGAATCGGTCTCGATGACCGCGGGCGTGTTCGAATCGGGCGGCAACTCGCTGTCGGCGACACGGATCGCCGCGCGGCTGCGCGCCGCGACCGGCGTCCAGATCGGCCTACGCACGATATTCGACAGCGCCGACCTGTCCGACATCGCCGAAGCGGTCCGCGCGGCCCAAGCATCCTCTTCTGCCACCGCGCCGAGAGCGGGCGGTCTCGCGCTGCCCCACGTATCCATCGACGGTCCGGTACCGCTGTCCCCCGCACAACATCGGCTCTGGCTGGCCGGGCAGCTCGATCCCGACGCGGCCGGCGCCTACAACATGCCGTTCACCGTCCGGCTCGTCGGCGACCTCGACGTCGAGGCGCTGCGGTCGGCCCTCGCCGACGTCGTCGCCCGTCACGAGCCGTTGCGGACGACGGTCGTCGACGACGGCGGACAAGCCTGCCAACATGTCGTGGCAGCCGACGACCACCTCGTCGACGTCCCCACGATCACCGCGACCCCCGCCGATTCCGCCGGCATCCGCGATTTCGCGGCACAACCGTTCGATCTCTCCGTCGAGTTGCCCATCCGCGCCCGGTTGATCCGGCACAGCAGCCACGACCACACTCTTGCGGTGGTGGTACACCACATCGCTGCCGACGGCTGGTCGCTGGTGCCGTTCGCACACGACTTCGCGACCGCCTACCGGTCCCGGCTCGAGCGCCGCGCACCCGAGTTCGCGGCGCTGCCGACCACCTACCGCCAGATCAGCGCCGACCGTGGCGCCTGGCTCGACGCTCCCGCGTCGAGTGCAGACGAGCAGATCGACTTCTGGCGGCGAGCACTCGCCGGAGCCCCGGTCGACTCCGACCTCCCGTACGACCGGGCGCCGACGGGACTCGCCGAGCGACGCGGCGCGACGGTGCGCGCGCAGATCGATCAGCGCACGCGCTCCGCACTCGCCGAACTGGCGGCCGATCACTCGGTCACCATGTTCATGGTGTGCCACGCCGCGGTCGCGGCGCTGCTGCGCGGCATGTCGGGATCCGACGACATCGTCGTCGGCACCCCGGTGTCCGGGCGCGGCGACAGCGACCTCGACGACCTCGTCGGCATGTTCGTCAACACCCTGGTGCTGCGGACATCGGTGGACAAGCAGTCGTCGTTCGCCGCCCTGCTCGACGTCGTCCGCGACGCTGATCTGGCCGCCTTCGACCACGCCGACGTACCGTTCGATCGTCTGGTCACCGAGCTCAACCCGCCGCGCAGCAGCAGCGGTCAACCGTATTTCGACGTGTCCGTGGCGGTCGAAGGCACCTCGCAGGTCGACCTCGACTTCGCGGGTCTGTCGGCCACGACCGCCCGCGTCGATACGCAGACAGCCAAATTCGACCTGGAGTTCACCTTCACCGACCGCGGCGACGCGAGTGACTCCGTCGTCGAGATCTCCTATGCCACAGCGCTCTTCGACCGAGACACCGTCGCCGCGATGGCGGATCGACTAATCCGGCTGCTGCACACGGTCGTCGACGATCCGGCCACCAGTGTCGGCGACACCTGCATCCTGGCACCGTCGGAACGTTTCGACCTCGTGCCCGCGACCGGCACCGGATCCCGCCGCGCCGAGCACCTGTCCCGACTGCTGACCGCCGCGGTCACCAGCGAGCCGGAGCGAACGGCCGTCACGCACGCCGCCGACGGTGCCGCGATGTCGTATCGCGAATTGGACGCGGCGTCGAATCGCTTGGCCCGGTTGCTGATCGACGCGGGCGCGGGTCCGGAAGACTTCGTCGCGCTGTCGTTGCCGCGCGGCATCGACTGGGTGGTGGCCGTGTGGGCGGTGGTGCGCACCGGAGCGGCCTGGGTGCCCATCGACCCCGCCTATCCGGCAGCACGCACGGCGTTCATGCTGGCCGACTCGGGGGCCCGGTTGCTGGTCACCGCCGGCGGGCAGGCGCCCTCGATCGACGGTGTCACGTTCATCGATCTGGACGATCCGCAGACTCGCTCGGACTGCGAATCCCGCTCGGACACAAGGATATCCGACGATGAGCGTCGCGCCCCGACGGCCGTCGACCAGCCCGCCTACCTCATCTACACCTCCGGCACGACCGGCGTTCCGAAGGGCGTGGTGGTCAGCCACCGCGGGCTCGGCGACTTCGCCGCCGAGCAGGTGTCGCGGCTGGGCCTGACCCCGTCGAGCCGCACGCTGCACCTCGCCTCGCCGAGTTTCGACGCATCGGTGCTCGAGACGCTGATGGCGGTCAGCGCGGCGGCGTCGATGCACATCGTGCCGCCCGGCATCGTCGGCGGCCGAGAATTGGCGGAGGTGATGGCCGATGCCCGCGTGACACATGCGTTCCTGACGCCGTCACTGCTGTCGACGATGTCCCCCGACGATCTTCCCGACCTCGACACGCTGGTCATCGGCGGCGAACATCCCAACGTCGAATCGGTGCGGCGGTGGTCGGCGGGCAAACATCTGTTCAACGCATACGGACCCACCGAGGCCACCGTCGTCGCAACGATGAGCCACGACATCTCCCCCACCGACGCGGTGACGATCGGCCGCCCGATCCGCGGTGTCGCCGCACTGGTCCTCGACGAGCTGCTGCGTCCCGTTGCACCCGGTACCGTCGGCGAGTTGTATCTCTGCGGAACCCACCTGGCACGCGGATACCACGGAGTGCGTCCGCTGACGTCGAAACGATTCGTGGCCAACCCCTACGCCGAACCGGGCGAGCGGATGTATCGCACCGGTGACCTGGTCCGATGGCGCTCGGATCACACGCTGGAGTTCCGCGGCCGAGCCGACCATCAGACGAAGGTACGCGGCCACCGCATCGAACTCGGCGAGATCGATGCCGCCCTCGTCGCCGTCGACGAGGTACGCGACGCCGTCACCGTCGTGACCGGGGAGGGCGAGGACGCCCGCCTGGTCTCCTACGTCGCCGGGCCCGGGCTGTGCGCGGGCGACGTCGGCGAGCTGCGTGACCGCCTGGCCGATCGGCTGCCCAAACACATGGTGCCCTCCACCGTGGTCGCACTCGATCGGATCCCCACCACGCCGATCGGCAAGGTGGATCTGCGGGCGCTGCCGAGCCCCGAACTGCCCGTCGTCGACTACGTCGCGCCCCGCACCGACGCCGAGCGCACCGTCGCAGCGATGGTCGCCGACGTGCTCGGGCTCGACGTCGGCACCGTCGGCCGGGAGCACGACTTCTTCGAGAACGGTGGAAACTCACTGCTGGCGACCCGGCTCGCCGCCGGACTCGAATTACAGGCGTCGGTGCGCGTCCCGGTCCGGGCGCTCTTCGACGATGCGCGGGTCTGGGCGATCGCCCGCCTGATCGGAGCCACTCCCGCCGACGCCGACGCCGGGCCCGCTCCGGTGCCGTTGACCCACGACCCCGACGCACACGTGGAGCCGGGACCCGCTCAGCAACAGCTGTGGTTCCTCAACCAATTCGACGGGCCGAACGACTCGGCCGACGCGGGCGGGTCCTACAACATCGCATTCGCCCTCGAACTCGGCGGTGACCTCGACGTCGACGCGCTCGGGGCGGCCCTGCGCCACGCCGTCGACCGCCACGAACCGTTGCGCACGATCTATCCGGCTTCCGACGGCCGCCCTGTTCTGGATGTTCGGCCCGCCCACGCCGTGGTGGGCCGGCTGCACGCCGAGGTCGTCGACGAGCCGACGTGGCAGCAGCGGTCGCGTGCGCTGGCTCGCGCACCGTTCGACTTGACGACCGACGCACCGATACGGGTTGCACTGCACCGCCTCGACGGCGCCGACGACGTGCACCGCCTCACCGTCGTGATCCATCACATCGCGGCCGACGGCGCGTCGCTGACCCCGCTGGCCCGCGACATCGCCGGCGCCTACGCCGACCTGCACGCGGGCCGCACGCCCGACGATCGGCCGTTGCCGGTGACCTATCGCGACTACCTGCGCTGGCAGTCGGAGTCGCTGCGCACCGCCGATCAGGTGTCCGACGATGCGGTCAGCCGGATCGACGAACTGTCCCAGTGGTGGCGCGGCACACTCGCCGACGTCGACGGCGGTCCGGCACTGGCAGCCGATGTCACCACCGCACCGTCTGACGACGACGTCACCGGATTCGTCGACGTCGAGATCGGCGATGCTCTCCACGAGGCGGTGATCGCACAGAACGGTTCCGGCGCAACGGCTTTCATGACCGCACACGCGGTGCTGGCGGTGCTGTTGCATCGGATGCACGCCGACGCGGACGTCCACATCGGTTCGGGCACAAGCGATATCGTCATCGGCACCCCGGTCGCCGGTCGCGCCGACCCACGACTCGCCGATCTGGTCGGCATGTTCGTCAACTCCGTGCCGTTGCGGGTCGCGGTCCGTTCCGACGCGACGTTCGCCGATCTCCTCGCCGACGTCCGCCGCGCCGACGTCGACGCCCTCTCCCATGCGGACATGCCCTTCGAACAACTCGTCGCCGCCGTCGGCCCGGCACGCAGCGGACGTCACCCGCTGTTCCAGATCGTGCTCACCGTCGACGACGCGCTGTTCGACGCGAAGCGGCTCACGGACGCCTTCGACGGCCTGCAGGTGTCGGCGGCCGAGGTCGAGACCGGCAGCTCGCGGTTCGATCTGGAAGTTCGTATCCGCGCCGGCATCGCCCGATTCACTTACGACACAGCACTTTTCAGCCATGCCCGGATCACCGACGTCGCGCAGCGCTTCGTCACGCTGATCGGTGGCGTCGCCGCCGACCCGGCTCGGCGGGTGGGCGACTACTCCGTCGCATTGCCCGGCGCCCCGGCACCGGTGTCCACCACGGACCGCATCCCGCCGCGCCACCTCGCCGATCTGATCGACGACGCCGTCGCCCGCCGCGGCGACGCACCCGCCCTCGACGACGGATCCCGAACCCTGTCCTATCGTGCCGCGGGCGAACTGTCCGACGCCTGGTCGCGGGTACTGACGTCGTTCGGCGTCGGCGCCGACGACGTGGTGGCGGTCGCGCTCGACCGGTCCATCGAGTCGGTACTGGCCGTGTGGGCCGTCACCAAAGCGGGTGCCGCGATCCTGCCCATCGACCAGCGCTATCCCGAGCAGCGGGTGGCCCACATGATCGCCGACTCGGGCGCGGTACTCGGCATCACCTCGCGCGAGAAATTCGACTCCGTACCGCGCGGCATCTGGTGGCTGACGACCGACGACCTGACCGATCAGCGGTCCACAGCGCAGTCGCCGCGCGAACGCCGAGCAGACAGCTGCGCCTACGTGATCTACACCTCGGGGACCACCGGAACCCCGAAGGGCGTATCGGTCACGCACCGCGGTCTCGCCGCATTCGCCCGGTCCCAGACCCGGCGCTACGGCGTCACCGGCGAGGATCGGACCCTGCATTTCGCGTCTCCCAGCTTCGACGCCGCGATGCTCGAACTGCTGCTCGCCGTCGACGCCGGAGCGACGATGATCGTCGCCGCGCCGAGCGTCTACGGCGGCGACGAACTCGTCGACATCCTGGCCACGCAGGCGGTGACCCACGCGTTCGTGACGCCCGCCGCCCTGGCGCCGGCACAGCCGCGCGACCTGCCGGATCTGCGCTGCCTGGCCGTCGGCGGCGAATCCTTCAGCACCGACCTGGTGACCAGGTGGAGCCGGCCGGGACGCAGGTTCCTCAATTGCTACGGACCGACCGAGACCACCATCGTGGCCACCATGTCGGAGTTGACGCCCGGCGAGCCGATCACCATCGGCACCCCGGTCGACGACTGCCGGGCCGTCGTCCTGGATCGGCAGTTGCGCATTCTGCCCCCGCACACCCCCGGCGACCTCTATCTGATCGGCCCCGGGCTGGCACGCGGCTACCTCGGCAGGGCAGCGCTCACCGCCGGCAGGTTCGTGGCGGCACCCGACCTGCCGGGCCTCCCCGCCGGCGCGCGCATGTATCGCACCGGCGACGTCGCGTCGATGGACGTCGACGGAGTGCTCACCTATCACGGTCGCAGCGACCGTCAGGTCAAGGTGCGCGGATTCCGCATCGAACTCGACGAGGTCGACGCCGCGCTGACGTCGCACTCCGACGTCACGGCGTCGGTCACGCTCGTCGACGGCGCCGGCGACACCGCACGACTCGTGTCCTATGTGACACTGCGGGCAAGCGGATCATCGGGTCTCGCCGAACATGTCGCGAGACGCCTTCCCCGTCACATGGTTCCGTCGGCGATCACCGTCCTCGACGCCCTGCCGACGACGGTCAACGGCAAGATCGATCGGGCCGCACTGCCCGCTCCCACACCCGTCGAATCGACGCCGGCCCGGGAACCGGCGACACCGGCCGAGAAGATTCTCACCGAACTGCTCGGCGACGCGCTGGGCCGCACCGTCGGCGCCGACGACGACTTCTTCGACGCCGGCGGCACCTCGCTGCAGGCGACCACCCTGGTCAGCCGCATCAACCAGGTGCACCGCGGCGAACCGATCCGGGTACGCGACGTCTTCGACAACCCCGTCGTCGCGCAGCTGGCCCGACTGCTCGACGTCGACGAGGCGTCGTCGAACGCACCCGTCGTCGACGCCGACGAAACCGTGGCGCGACCGACGCGAATTCCGTTGGCCCCCATGCAGAAACGACTCTGGTCGCTGCAGCGGAGCATGCCCGACTCGGTGGATTACGCGATCGGCGTGCGGCTGGACTTGACCGGCGACCTCGACGTCGACGCGCTGCGCGGAGCGTTCGGTGACGTCGTCACGCGCCACGCGGTGCTGCGGACGGTGTATCCGCAGACGCCCGACGGCCCGATCGGCGAGGTACTCGACGATGCCGGCGACGTCGTCGGCAAGTTGTCGCCGACCACCGACGACCCCGAGACGCTGATCAAGTCGCTCGCCGTGACGCCATTCGACCTGCGCACCGACGCCCCGCTGCGGGTGGGGCTCACCTCGGTCGGGACCGCGCACACCGTCGTGCTGGTGGTGCATCACATCGCGGCCGACGGAGCGTCGATGCCGATCGTCGTCGCCGACCTCATCGCCGCCTACCGCGAACGCGTCGGCGGGCGGACACGAGGCTGGCAACCGGCCCGCATCGACTACCGCGACTACGCCGTACGGTCGCATGACCGCTGCGCCGATGACGACCTGCGCTTCTTCACCGATCGGCTCCGCGGCGCACCGGCGCAGACCAGTCCGGACGCCGACCACGGAATATGCGACCAACCCGGCGGCGCGACCCTATCGCTACCCATCGACCCCGATCTGCGCGACGCGGTGGCAGAGTTCGCCCGCGACAACACCACCTCGGTGTTCACCGTGCTGCACACGGCACTGGTGATCCTCCTGCATCGGCTCGGCGTCGGACACGACATCGTCGTCGGGTCCCCGGTGGCCAATCGGTCGGCGGCCGGCGAGGACTACCGCGGAATCGTCGGAATGTTCGTCAACACGGTAGCCCTGCGCACCGCCGTCGATCCGGCGGCGACCGCGCAGAGCCTGCTCGACGCGGTGCGCGACGCCGATCTGGACACCTGGGAGCACCTCGACGCCCCATTCGACGACGTGATCGCCCGTGTCAATCCGCCGCGCCTGCCCGGTCGGCATCCGTTGTTCCAGGTGGCGTTGTCGGTGCACGACTACGCGGACTCGATCACCGGGCAGCAGCTGCGGATCGTCGACGACCTCGCCGGGGAGATCTCCGAAATCGATTCGCCGACATCGAAATTCGATCTACAGTTCACGGTCACCGGGATGAGCGGCGCGGCTCCGCGGCCCACGTTGTCGATGACCTACGCGCGCCGGCGCTACCTGGGCGAGAGTGCCGAACTCTTCGGGGTCCGGCTGCTGCGGGTCGTGCGCGCCCTCACCGCAGATCCGCAGCGGGCCGTCGGCGACATCCGGATCACCGATCCCCTCGAAGTCGACGCACTGTGCCCGGTGACCGGCCCACCCGCCGCCGCGCCGCGCACCTTCGCCGATCTCCTCGACGACGCGGTGCGACGCAACCCGTCGGGCCTCGCCGTCGTCGGCCAGTCCGCTTCGGGGTGCGCAGTCACCCTCACCTACCGGGAGCTCGCCGAGCGGAGCAATCAACTCGCCCGGCTGCTGATCGCGCGCGGCGCCGCACGCCACCCGGAAACGGTTGTGGCGATGGCGATGTCGCGTTCGATCGACGCGATCGTGGCGATCTGGGCGATCGTGCGGTCCGGCGCAGCCTACGTGCCGGTCGACCCGACCTACCCGGCCCAGCGGATCGAGCACATGATCGGCGACTCCGGCGCGACGATGATCATCACCGACGGCCAGCACGCCCCAGCCTGCGCGAGCGGGCTGACCGCCGTCGAGCTTGATGATCCGGCTGTCGCAGAACAACTTTCGACGATGTCGACGGCACCGGTGACTGCCGCCGAACGCGGCTGGGCCATCCACCCGGATCAGCTGGCCTACATCATCTACACGTCCGGTTCGACGGGCACCCCGAAGGGAGTGCTCGTGCCGCACAGCGGACTGGGGGCGGTGCACGACGCGCTCGACGACGCGATGGCCCCCACGCCCGACGCGCGGGTCCTGCATTTCGCCTCGCCGAGTTTCGACGCATCGGTGCTGGAGTTCCTGCTGGCCGCCGCCGGTTCGGCGACGCTCGTGGTCGCGCCGACGACGATCTTCGGCGGCGCCGATCTGGCCGGCTTCCTGAGCCGCCATCACGTGTCGCACGCGTTCATCACGCCGGCCGCGGTGGCCAGCATGACCCCCGACGAGGTGCCCGAACTGACCACGCTGGCGGTCGGCGGCGAGGCCGTCTCCCCCGACCTCGTGCGACGCTGGGCGCCGGGACGCAACCTGCGCAACGTGTACGGCCCGACCGAGACCACCGTCATCACAACCGAATCCGCGCCGCTGAGCGTCGACGATCACGTCACGATCGGACGTCCGCACCTCGGCGTGGGAGTCGTGGTCCTCGACGAGCGGCTGCATGCGGTGCCCACCGGCGTCGTCGGCGACTTGTATCTGCTGGGCGGTCAAGTCACGCGCGGCTATCACGGTCGCGCGTCGCTCACCGCCGCCAGGTTCGTTGCGGCACCGATGACGCTCGGCGGGCAGTTCGCGGGTCAGCGGATGTATCGCACCGGCGACCGCGTCCGCTGGACACCTACTGGCACGCTCGACTACGTCGACCGCGCCGACAACCAGGTGCAGGTGCGCGGCTTCCGGGTGGAGCTCAGCGAAATCGACAACGCCCTGAGTGCACTCCCGGATGTCCGTTCGGCGGTGACGATCACCGACACGACGTCGGGATCCACGGTGTTGCACAGCTACGTGACCGTCGACGACGCCGGGCTCGACACCGCGCAGCTGCGACGCGCCCTGGCGCGCACCCTGCCGCGGCATATGGTTCCCGCGACGATCACCGCGGTCGACCACGTGCCGATGACGGCCGTCGGCAAGGTCGACCGCGCCGCGCTGCCCGCCCCGGCACGGGTGAGCGGCCGGGAAGCACGGTCGTCCGCCGAAGCACAGGTCGCGCAGGTCTTCGCCGATGTCCTCGGTGCCGGCTCCGTCGGCGCCGACGACAACTTCTTCGACATCGGCGGTGACTCCCTGCTGGCGACGACGGTCGTGACGCGGCTGCGCGAGCAGGGCTGCGAGGTGACGGTACCCGACGTGTTCGCCGCTCCCACCCCGGCCGAACTCGCCGCGGCGTTCGACGCCGACGCCGGTACCCGCACCTCCCCCGCGCTGGCACCACTGCTCACCTTGCGCGCGGGAACCGCGCCGGCGTCGGCGGACAACCCGCCGCTGATCGTCGTCCACCCGGCGATCGGGCTGGCGTGGAGTTTCACCAGCCTGCTGCCACACGTCGACGCCGAGCGGACCGTGTACGGTCTGCAGAACCCCGTACTCAGCGGCGCGGCGCCGGCGACCGACGTCGGTGCACTGGCCGCCGACTACGTCGCACGGATCCGCGAGGTGGTGCCCCGCGGGCCATACCACCTGCTCGGCTGGTCGCTCGGCGGGCTGATCGCCCAGGAGATGGCGGTGCGACTGCAGCGCACCGGCGACGACGTCGGCAAGCTGATTCTGCTGGACTCGTTCGTCCTCGCCGACCATCCCGACCTCGACCACACCGAATCG
Source organism: Gordonia asplenii (assembly GCF_012933505.1). GTDB lineage: Bacteria > Actinomycetota > Actinomycetes > Mycobacteriales > Mycobacteriaceae > Gordonia > Gordonia asplenii. Next base: position 150,738 of record NZ_JABBNB010000002.1, on the reverse strand, counting down.
ATCCGAGAACTGTTGGGCGAGTTGGGAGTCGACACCTCGGCGATGACCGGTGAGCCGGATCTCGCGACCGCGTTGGCCGCCGTCGCCGACGGTGACGGCCCGCTCACCGACCTCTCACCCGAGGATCTGTCCGCGATCCACGCGGCCTTCACCGCCGCCGGCGGACTGGCCGCGTCGTGGCAGCCGCGCACCTTCGTCGGCGACGCCGTCTTCGTGAGCGCGACCGGCGGCCCGGCCCGCGATCGGCAAGCACGCCAGGACTGGGTCGACCGCATCACCGGCCGGGTAGCCGATATCCGGGTGGACTGCAGCCACGCCCGAATGTTGTTGCCCGACAACGTCACACAGTTCGCGTCCGAATTGTCGGTCACGAAGACGCGACATCGTCCGAGTCGAAACGCCCAACACCGAAAGGAACACTGACATGACAAACCCGTTCGACAACACCGACGGAACCTTCCTGGTGCTCGTGAATCACGAGGGACAGCATTCGCTGTGGCCCGATTTCGCGCCGGTACCCGACGGCTGGACGCGGGTCTTCGGGCCGGACGGGCACGATCCGTGCCTGGCCTACGTCGAGGAGAACTGGCGCGACATGCGCCCGGCCAGCCTGGTCGCGGCGATGACTCGAGCCGCCGCACAACGCGAGCACACGTCGGGAGAGGGCAGCCATGGGACGGCACAGCATGGGTGAGGCCGATACGACATCGCAGTCCGACGCGTTGACACTGCGCGGCGTCGGGAAGACCTATCGATCGGGATTGTTGGGGCGCGGGCCCGAGCACGTCGCCGTAGCCGGACTCGACCTCGACGTCGCGGCCGGAACCGTACACGCGCTCCTCGGCCCGAACGGTGCGGGAAAGACGACGACCGTGTCGATGGTCGCCACACTCCTCGCACCCGACGCCGGACAGATCATCGTCGGCGGCATCGACGCGCGGCGCCATCCCGACCGGGTGCGCGACATCATCGGGGTGTCCGGTCAGTACGCCGCGGTCGACGGCAACCTGACCGGGTTCGAGAACCTACGCATGGTCGCCCAGCTGTACGGTCACTCCCGGCGCGACGCGAGCGCCCGCGCCCGCGAATTGATCGACGAATTGGATCTGTCGACCGCGGCCGACCGTCCGATGCGCACCTACTCCGGCGGGATGCGACGTCGGCTCGACCTGGCCGGGGCGGTGATCAACCGGCCGACGCTGGTGATCCTCGACGAACCGACCACCGGCCTCGATCCCCGTGGGCGCCGCCAGATCTGGGAGCTGATCGGGCGGCTGGTGAGCACCGGCACCACGGTTCTGCTGACCACCCAGTACCTCGAGGAGGCCGACGAGCTCGCCGATCAGATCACCGTCATCGACGGCGGAGTCGTGAAGGCGCGCGGAACGGCGGACTCGTTGAAAGCACGGTTCGGCGAGGCGGGCCTGCAGGTCGAGGTGGCTCCCGAGTCGTGCACCGCCACGGTGCGTACGGCGCTCGCCGAGATCGGGACCGGCCCGCCGGCGCGACTCGACGACGGGACCTGGGAGATCCCCGTGGCGGCCGGGACACGCAGCGCCGTCGCCGCGGTGCAATCGCTCAACGCGCACGGCGTCGAATGTCTCGACGCAATCGTCAGTACCCCGACGCTCGATTCGGTGTTCCTGTCACTGACCGGAGCGCACGCGCGATCGGGGGCCGACGATGTTCTCTGATACCGCGGTGCTGATCGAACGCAATCTGCTCACCGTCCGGCGCATCCCGACGTTGCTGCTCAGTGCGACGGTGCAGCCGCTCATGTTCGTGTTCCTGTTCGCCTATGTGTTCGGCGCGACCCTCGGCGGCGGCCAGTATCGGGAGTTCCTGATGGCGGGCATCTTCGCGCAGACCGCCCTGTTCAACGCGGCGTTCACCACGGTCGGGCTCGCCAACGACATGTCCGACGGCATCGTCAATCGGTTGCGGTCGCTGCCGATGTCGCGGCTGGCGGTGATCACCGGGCGGGTCAGTTCGGACATGCTGCTCGGAACCGTCGGGCTCGCGGTGATGGTGGCCTGCGGCTATGCCATCGGTTGGCGGATTCGCGGAAGCGTCGCCGACGCCGTGCTGGCGTTCGCACTGCTGCTTCTGTTCGCCTTCGCGATGGCGTGGGTGGGAGCGGTGACCGGGCTGGCGGCGAAGAACGTCGAAGTCGCGCAGAGTGCGGGATTCCTGTGGATGTTCCCGGTGACGTTCCTGTCGAGCGCGTTCATCTCGGCGGCTAGCTTACCGGGACCGCTGCGCACCATCGCGGAATGGAATCCGGTGACCGCCGTCGCGACCGCGTGCCGAAACCTGTTCGCAAACGCCGCACCCGCGGACTTTCCCGCGGCGCACGGATGGCCCGCCGACCATGCACTCCTGTACGCCGTGATCTGGTGCGTCGTACTTCTCGCGATTTGTGTACCGGCGTCGCTGGCCCTGTACCGGCGCTCGGCGCACCGGTGATCGACGTTTACGTCCCGGCCGGACGTGGTATCCCCGTCTGTCGACCCGGCTCCACGCCGGCCGAACCATCCGGTGACGGCCACACGTTTCAGGACAGGAGTGTTGATGAGCACAGGGGACCAGGATCACGATCTTTCCGTTCTGCTGGCCCGCGCCGCCGACGGCGATCGAGCGGCGTTCACCCGTTTCTACGATTTGACGAGTTCACGTATCTACGGACTCGCACTGCGGGTAGTGCGCGATCGCACTCACGCCGAGGAAGTGGTCCAAGAGGCCTATCTTCAGTATTGGCAACACGCCCATGAGTACAATACATCGCGTGGGTCAGTGATTAGTTGGATGATGACAATCGTGCACCGCCGAGCAGTCGACCGAATCCGGTCCGAGGAACTGTCCCGACGCCGCAGCGAGCAGTACGCGGCGTCGAACATGATGGTGCCCGAGCCGACGACGCTTGATCTCGTCGTGCAGAACGAGGAGTCGCTGACCTTGCGCGAGTGCCTCGGCCGGTTGACCGACCTGCAGCGCAGCAGCATCGAACTGTCGTACTTCAGCGGCATGACCTACCCGGAGGTTGCTGCGCACACCGCCACTCCGCTCCCGACGATCAAGTCGCGGATGCGGGACGGTCTGCGTCGGCTGCGACAGTGCGTGAGGAGCGCCGAGCGATGAGTGACGACGACTGGCTCGACGAACACGTCGAGCTATATGCGATCGACGGGCTGCCCGTCGAGGAACGACGTCGCGTCGCGGAGGAGTTGGCGGGCCTGCCTGCCGCCCGACGCGAGGAGTACGACGCGCGCATCGTCGAGACGCAGGAGACGATCGCCGACTACGCGAGCCGGTACGCCGTGAATGCTCCCGAACAGGTGCGTCGCCAGGTGCTCGCGGATTTCGAACGCCGCGTGCCCACCGCCACCGGTGCCGCCGAATCTTCGCCAAGACCTCGTCATGCCCGCCCGGAGGTGGTCACCCCGATCACTTCGTCGCATCGGTGGCGACGAGTCGCCGCATTCGTCGCGGCTGCGGCGGTGGTGGTCGCGGCCGCGATCGGCGGAGGTGTTCTCATCGGGCGAGCGACCGCACCGACGTCGCAATCCACCCAGGCCGACGGTGTCGCCGCGGTATTGTCGGCACCCGACGCCGCGGTCGCCAACGGGCGGCTCAGTGACGGTCGCGGCAACATCGTCGTCGTCACGTCGCGGCAGCGCAATCAGGCGGTCGCCCTGTTACGCGGGGGGACAGCGGTGCCGACGGACCGAAGTCTGCAGTTGTGGCTCGTCGGGAAGAAGGCGTCGCCGGTATCGGCGGGCATCGTCGACTCGGCGTCCGCGCCTCCGGTGCTGATCGATCAGGTGGACGGTTCCGCGGTTCTCGCGGTCACTCTCGAACCGCGCGGCGGTTCGTCGGCTCCGACGACGCCGCTGCTGACCGAGGTGCGGTTGTGACGTATCACCGGGAGGTCTGAACAAGTGCATGTGGTCGTTTTCGGTGCCACCGGCTATATCGGTGGACGCCTCGTCCCCGAGCTGCTCCATGCCGGCCACCAGGTGCGTGTGATGGCCCGCACACCCGCCAAACTCGACGACGTCCCGTGGCGCGCCGACGTCGAGGTCGTTCGGGGCGACGTCACCGACGCCGCTGCGGTCGCGGAGGCCCTCAACGGCCAGGATGTCCTCTACTACCTGGTGCATTCGCTGGTGCAACGGGACTTCGTCGACATCGACAGCACCGCGGCGCGCCTCGTCGCAGCGGCGGCACACGCCGCCCGCGTCGGCCGGATCGTCTACCTGGGTGGGTTGGTCCCGCACGATGACGAACTGTCACCGCATCTGGCTTCACGCGCCGAGGTGGGTGAAATCCTGCGCGAAAGCGGCGTACCCACCGCCGAGCTGCGGGCCGCCGTCATCCTCGGATCAGGCTCGGCAAGCTTCGAGATGCTCAGATACCTCTCGGAGCGACTTCCCGCGATGATCACGCCCCGGTGGGTGAAGAATCGGATCCAACCGATCGCCGTACGCGACGTGCTGCACTATCTGGTCGGGGCGGCGCACTTGCCCGACGATGTCAATCGCAGCTTCGACATCGGCGGTCCCGACGTTCTCACCTACCTGACGATGATGCGCAAGTACGCGGTGATCGCGAACTTGCCCAGACGCGTCGTGGTTCCCGTCCCGGTGCTGACGCCCTGGCTGTCTGCCCAGTGGATCAACCTCGTGACCCCGGTGCCGAGGTCGATCGCGGTGCCCCTGATGGAGTCTCTAGTCCACGAAGTGGTGTGCGGCGAACACGACATCGCCCGCTACATCCCCGACCCGCCTGATGGCCTGACCGGCTACGAACGCGCCGTCGAGCTCGCGCTGGCCCGCATCAAGAACCTCGATGTACCGACGCGCTGGTCGGATGCTACGACGTCGCCCGCTCCGTCCGACCCGCTCCCGTCCGACCCGGACTGGTCGGGTGGGTCGCTCTACACCGACGAACGGGAGATGACGACGACGGCGTCACCCCAGGCGCTGTGGGACGTCATCGAAGCGATCGGCGGCGAGGAAGGCTGGTATTCGTTCCCGCTCGCGTGGAGTGTTCGCGGCTGGATCGACCGGCTCACCGGCGGCGTGGGGCTACGGCGCGGAAGACGCGACCCGCGTCGCCTGCGGGTCGGCGAGGCGTTGGACTGGTGGCGGGTGGAAGCACTCGAACGGCCTAGGCTGCTTCGACTGCGCGCCGAGATGAAGGTCCCCGGCGACGCCTGGCTGGAACTGTCGGTGATCCCCACCGACGACGGCGGCGCGACCTACCACCAACGCGCCCTATTCCGGCCCAATGGTCTTGCGGGACAAGCCTATTGGGCGTCGATCGTCCCGTTCCACAACATCATCTTCAGCGGTATGGCCCGCAACATCACCGGTCAGGCACAAGCCGTCGAGGATGAAACACGCACGCGGTGAACACGATTCACCTCACGCCGACCGTCCCTCGCTGCCCGCGAACAGATGTTCCGCCGCAGCCGCCGACAGTCCCCCGGCCCGCACCGCGTCGGCCATGCGCGACGCCATCGTCGCTCCCCTGCCTCGCGCGCTGCGTCGCACGGCCGCCGTCGGCGCAATGACTTCCGTTGCCGCGGGAGTGATGTCGGCCAGAAAGCCCACCTGCTGAGCCGGGTTGCGGGTCGCGATCCACTCCGCCAGGAATTCCGACCGTTCCGCCCGCATCGTCGACAACGCCATCAACACCTTCACGTCGTCGGCCGTCCAATTGACGAGCGTCGCACCACGATCGGTCAGGTCAGCGAGAATGCGCTCGGTCTTGCGGCCCGTCGGCCACGGGCCCCGACGCAGCAGCAACAACGACCGCATCGACGCATCCGCGCTGATACCGGCCGCTATCCCCGCCTTCTCCAATCGTGCTTGCACCGCGCGGGAATTCGACGCCGCGATGCCGCGAAACGCCCAAGAGCGCTCGGCGTCGGTCAGTGGATCGATGGTCCGACGCAAGCGCGCGTGCAGCGCCGGATTCTTGCCGGGTTTGGCGTCCTGCTGATACATGTCGCCGCCCGACGCCAACGCGTCGATCCAGGTCGCCAGCCCAGCCGACAGCAGCGGCGGTACCACGGTGTCTTCGAGCACCCGGTCGAACGCCTCTGCCGGGTCGGCCGTAGCGACCAACTCGGCGAAGCGCCGGTCCAGCTGCCCTACCTGGTCGATCTGCGTCGGGTCTGAATTACTTTGCCGCACTGACACTTCCGCGTCCGAGGCGGCGACGAATTCGGTGAGCTCGGCGAACTCCCCGGACCGCAGCGTCGTCGACACATACCGGTCGACGGTGCGCATCACGTCGCGGGGCGTGAAGTCGATGGACGTCGCCAACGCCTCCTCGGTGACCGGCCACGTCGGGTATGGCGGCACAAACGCGGCCCGCGCGTAGAACTGCGCGAACCGCTTGGTCAGCAGCCCGCGAGTGAACTCGATCGACGCGGGGCGCTGCAACCGCGGCGGTGTGCGGTACCGGTCGACGACGGCCCGCTCGGAATGGGCTTCCAGGTAGTCCCATGCCGCCGACAGGCATGACACCACCGACGTCGTGCGACTCATGGTCTCCCGCAACGACATCAAGCCGTGCGCCACCCGGCTGACGGCTCGTTCATCGGCCTCCGCGTCGGCATGGTTGGTGGCGATCAGCGTGTCGATCTGGTCGACGGCGACCACCGACGCATCGTCCATCGCGATCACCCGGGAGATGTTCTCGACGATCTCCTGGTAGCCCAGGCGAGCGCTGACGATGCCCCACTGCGCGAAATCGTCGATCTCGTCGACGTCGGTGAGCAGCAGTGCGGTGCCGATGTCCTGCTGGGTGAAGTCGTCGGATTCGGTCAGCGCCAGTGCCCGCAAGATGTGCTGTGAGCGCCGGCGATGCCGCGGATGACGGTCGTATACGGCGGACACGTAGGCGTCCAACGCTTTTCGGGTCAACGGCGCCGCGCCGGTCACCGACGCGAGCACCCGCGGTTTCACGCCGGCATCCCGCCCGAGCCGGTCGAGCAGCTGCGCCGCCTGCGACCGGTGCGTCGGCGACGGCCGACTCAGATCCTCCAGCATCGCCACGAGGACCGAGCGCCAGAAATCTTCTCCGTCAAGGAGTTTGATCAGGAAGAAGTAGCCACCGGCCGCCTGCACCTCTTCCCTGATCTGCCCGAGCAGGTGCGTTTTACCCGAGCCGGCGGGTCCCCGAATCGCGACGCCGAGCGGGCTCGCCTCCGAACTGCGTCGCGCGTCGCCGAATGCCGCCAGCACGTCGTCGAGCACTCCGGAGTGCAGCCCCGGAACATGCAGCGGCGCTTGCGGTTCCCACACGTCGTCGGGGGTGACCGCCCAATCGAGGCGGATCGATTCGAGGGCTCCGCGGGTGTTGTCGTCGATCATCGCGGTCCTTCACCCCGGGCGATCTCGGCCACCTCGTCTTCGGTCGGCGGGCTCTTCGGGTGGTACGTCAGGCACAGCGGTGTCTTCACTTTGCTGAACATGCCGCCCTCGACGGCTGCGTAGAACGTGCCGGTCGGCAGTCGGCCGATGTCGCCGACCTTGCCGCCCTTCGCCGCCGCCATTCCCTGCGCCGCGGCGATCTGCGCGGGTGCGTTGAGCAGGCCGAAGAACTGCGTCGACGCATTTCCGGTGAGGCGATTGTCGAGGTTCTTCGGCGCCTGCGTCGCGAAGATCAAGCCCAGCCCGTATTTTCGAGCCTGCGAGGCCAAGGCGAGCGCGCTCGCCGAGCAGGTCGTCGACCGGCCCTGCGGAACGAAATTCTGCGCCTCGTCCAGCACCAGCAGACCACCCAGCGGTCGGTCACCCGCCGGATGACGTTTGATCCACGCGAACAGCGCCATCTGCAATTCGTTGACGAAGTTGTTGCGCTTCTCCTCGGAGCCGAGCCCGGCCAGGTTGATCACCGATACGCGGGCTCGCATGCCCGGCGGCGGTGTCAGCAGCAATCCCGGATCGGCGGTCTCCCCGCCATAGCTGAAGTCCAAAATCATTGCGGCTTTGAGGCTTTCGGCCAGCTCGGCGGCGAACTTCTGCGCGTCGCCCATCGTGCTCACGTACTCCGGGAGCTCTTCGAGGAAGTCGATGAACGATGGCATCGACGACCCGCCGTCGCGCCCGAACGCCCGCATCGCCTCGGTCAGCACCGCTTTCTGATTGACCACTCGCCGCGACCGACCGGTGAGACTCAATCGGGGCGCCAGCCCGCCGACCGCGGCGTCCACCGCACGATCGAACTCGTCTCGATCGTCGACGACGGCCGCGAAATCGGGCAGCGCCGCGAACGCCAACGGCCGCCCCGACGTTCGGCCGGGCGTGAACACCGCGACGTCGACGTTGCGCAGATACTCCTGCGCCTGCTTGCGCTCGGCGTCGGTATAGGTCCGCTGACCGTCTGGCCAGCCCATGCCGAGTCGTGCGAGATCGTTGTTGATGTCCAACACGATCGACGAAACACCCTGCAGCGCAGCCTGTTCGACGAGATGGCGAATCAGGACCGTCTTTCCCGAACCCGACCCGGCGAAGATCGCGGTGTGCTTGCGCAGCGCCTCGAGTTCGACGGTGACCGGGATGCCGTGCCGGCCGGCGCGGTCGACGGCGGTACCGATCACGATATTCGACGCCGGGGTAGGTGCCTGTTGGATCGGCGCTCGCTGCGCCGACACCGAATCTGCAGCAGGACTCACATGCGGTGTGACACTCGGCCGGACCTGCGGCGCCGGGGTCGGCGCGCCCGGCGTCGGCCGAACACTCGGTTGCACCGACCGCTGGGCAGCTGCCACGCCTGGATCCGACGAACCGGCCGGTCCGGTCGAGAACAGTTCTGCCGCAGCCGATGCCGACAACCCCGAGCCGAACAGATCCGAGGCGAGCCCGGGCGACGCCGAAGCGCTGCGGCGCACCGCGGGCTCCGACCGCGGCGCGGCAGACGGCTCCGACCGTGGCGCGGCAGACGGCTCCGACCGTGGCGCGACGGCGGGCTCCGGCCGTGGCGCGGCAGACGGCTCCGACCGTGGCCCGACGGCCGGCTGCGCCGTGGGCCGCACCGCAGCTGCGGGTCCGGCTGCCGTGGCCGCCGCCGGTACCCCGCGCTGCGGAGCATCGTTCGACGACGACGCATCGGTCCCCGGCACGTCCGCCGAGCTCGGAAAGGTCAGCTGCGTCGGAACCGGCGGTGCCACGTCGGCGTCGACGGGGCGAGTGCCTGCGACGACCGACGCGCTCAGCTCCGCCAGGAAACCCACCTGGCTGGCCGGATTACGAGACACGAGCCAGCCGGAGAGGAACTCCGAGCGTTCCTCGCGCATCGTCTTCAGCGCGATCAGGACCTTGACATCGTCGGCCGTCCAATTGACGAACCGCGTTCCGCGAACCGCCAAGTCATTGAGCATCTCTTCGGTCTTCGCGCCGCGGGGCCACTTGTCCCGGCGCAGCAGCACCAGTGAGCGCAACGGCGAGTCCGCATTGACGCCCGCCGATGTGCCTGCCTTCTCCAGCCGAGCCTGCACCGCCCGATAATGCGGCGATGCGATCGCCCGGAACGCCCACGACTGTTCGGCGTCGGTGACCTCGTCGACGGTGCGTCGCAGCCGGGCGTGCAGTGCGGGATTATGCCCCGGCCTGGCATCCTGCTTGAACAGGTCGGCGTCGTTCGGCCGCGCATCCACCCACGACGCCAGCCCGGCCGAAAGCAGTTGCGGCACAACCACGTCCTCGCCCTGCGGATCGAACGCCGTCGACGGATCGGCCGCCGCCACCAGCTCCGCGAAATGCCGATCGAGCTGGCCGAGCTGATCGATCTTCAACGGGTCCGAATTCGTCGGTCGCGCAGGCGCGTTCAGCGCACCGAAGGTGAATCCCGTGAGTTCGGCGAACTCCCCCGAGCTCAGCGTCGCACTCACGTATCGGTCGACGGCGCGCATCACGTCACGCGGTGTGAAGTCGATCGAGGTCGCCAGCGCCTCCTCGGTGATCGGCCAGGTGGGATAGTCGGGGGTGAAGCCGATCCGGTCGTAGAAGACGGCGAAGCGCTTCGTCAGCAACGCCCGGGTGAATTCGATCGACGCCGGACGCTGCAGGATCGCGGGGGTCCGGTACCGGTCGACGACCGCCTGCGGGGCGTGATCCTCCAGGTACTGCCACGCCGCCGACACACACGACACGACCGACGTCGTGCGACTCATGGTCTCCCGCAACGACATCAGACCGTGCGCGACGCGGTTGACCGTGCGTCCCTCGGCTCCGTCGGGTTCCTCGGACTCCTCGGCAGCGGCGACGATGGTGTCGATCTGGTCCACGGCCATCACCGTTGCGCCGTCCATGGCGATCACCCGGGAGATGTTCTCGACGATCTCCTGGTAGCCCAGACGTGCGTTCTGAATTCCCCACGCGGCGAAGTCGTCGGTGTCGTCGAGGTCCATCAGCAGCAGCGCGGTGCCGATGTCTTGCTGGTAGAACTCATCGGCCTCGGTCAGGGCCAACGCCCGCAGAATGTGCTGCGAACGTCGGCGGTGCCGCGGATGCTTGCGGTACACCGCGATCACGAACTCGTCGAGCGCCGCGCGGGTCAGCGGGGCGTCACCCGCGACAGCGGCCAATGTGTCTGCGTCGACACCGGCGTCTCGGCCGAGCCGGTCGAGCAGCTGCGCGAGCTGCGACCGGTGGGTCGGCGTCGGCTTGCCGAAATCCTCCAGCAGGGCGACCAGCATCGATCGCCAGAAGTCTTCTCCGTCAAGCAGTTTGACCAGAAAGAAGTAGCCGCCGGCCGCCTGCACCCGTTCGCGGACCTGGCCGAGCAGATGCGTCTTTCCCGACCCGGCCGGACCCCGCACCGCCACGCCCAACGGGCTGCTTGCCGCGCTGCGTTCAGCATCACCGAACGCTCGCAGCACGTCGTCGAGTACGGCCTCGTGCAGCCCTGGAACATGCAGAGCCGCTTGCGGCTCCCATACATCGTCCGGGGTGACGGCCCAGTCGAGCCGGATCGATTCGAGCGCCGCACGGGTCGTGTCGTCCATCAGGACTCCTCGATGGCGAGCAGATGGCATGCCTGTGCGCCGACCTGCACGGCGGCGGCTCGGTCGGCGTCGGTGAGCAACGCCCGATTCTCCTGCTGAATCAGGCTGACACCGGGTTCACGTTGGAAGACCACCAACTCGGTGTCGAGCTCCGACCGCTCGACGTCGGGCAGCGCTTGGCGGAGGTCGGCGATCGTGACCCACGCGCCGGGGCGTCGGGCAAGGGCACGGTACGCGTCGACGATCCGGGCGCGCAGCGGTAGACCACCGGCGGCGGCAACCTCGTCGGCCTCCGGTTCGGCAACCGCCCCGAACACCTCGTAGAGCCGGGTGTCCGACGCGGCCAGATAACGTCCGACGCCGGCGAGGACGGCATAGAGGGTCTTGTCGCGCCCCTGCGATCCCTTGGGAGGCGGTGCTCCGAGTTCGGCTGCGCACCAGGCCCACCCGGCATCGGTAAGGCTGTGGACGAAAGGCCTGCCAACCTGACGCGACTCGACCAGCCCCAGCTCGTTGAGCTTTCTGCGGCGATCCGGAGTCACTTCCGGCGCAATCAGTTTCAGCTTAGGGTTCGTGATCTCCTCGCCATGTGCCATCAGCGCAAACATGATGGCGCTCTCGGCAACCCCCAGTTGTACGTGCTCCACGGTGCTGCACCCTTCTCGTCTCACCGGTACCTAGCTCGGCACCGTGCGTGTTGCGATCACTCGGCGCAGCCCAGCGACGACGACGTCGACGTCGTCGAGGACCTGCTCGTTGGTGTAGCGCAGCACCATGAATCCTGACTCCTGCAATATGTTGTCACGAATCCGATCGGCACTGTATTTGGCGGGTGCACGATGGTCCGGACCATCGACTTCGACGACGACTCGCTCCACCGACCAGTGCAGGTCGGCGATTATCGTCGGCGCCAGCGAACCGAGACCCGCGACGCCGCGATTCCAGCGGCGCTGCGCCGCCCATTCGCAGCGCGCCAGCGCACGTTCCAGATGCTGCTCGGCCGCGCTATGCGGTGCCGGCATCCCCGCGCATCGGCTGATCGTCACCGCACTGGGTTGAGGTTGTGCGATCTCGGTGACGTGTGGTTCGACGGTCCGCAGCAACGAGTACCTGTCCAGGCCTGGTCGGTCGTCGAGCCACACCGCGACACCGCCGTGATGGGCGAGCCACTCGGCCGCCGTCGCAACGGTGCCGACCGCGGCGTCGGGGGTGAGGTAGACGACCACGGCGTCGCGGCGATAGGCGCGACGGAGCAGGCGCATCAACCCCGCCCATCTGACTTCGACCGGCTCGGTGCGGCGATAGGCGGTGCCACCGGCCGCCGCCCGCGCCAACGCGATGACGAACGGCGCGAAGTTGTCGGAATCGCGGCACAACCGTCGGGCACGCACCTCGGCCGCGGCGACGTCGAGAACATTTCGGGTGTCCGACGGTTCGTCGTCGTCGAGCCAACGCGGATAGAGGTTGACGACGATGCGGGTCACCTCGCCGACGATGCCGTCGACCAATTCGCGGGTGGTCCTGGTGTCGAACCCACGGCACGACAGCGTGATGACCGCCTCGTCGTCGGCGAGATCGGCGACGTCGGAGACGCGCAGGACGCGGCCGGCGCGCAGGGCCCACTCGGGCAGATCGGTCATGCGTGAGATTGTGCCAGCGCCCCCTGACAATCCACCGATGTTCGCCCTCGGTAACGAAATACGGTGCCGCCATGGCGGGTTCGCGCCCCATCTGGCCGCGGGCTCCGCGTCGATGTCATACCGGCGTCCTACCGTTGCGTCGGTAAGTCCGACAAATCGCAGGATTCATGCAGCCACCTGATCATGCGCCGCGCACGGCGCAAGCCACCCCGGTCCAGCGTCGCTCTCGCTGCGATGGACTGACCGTCGAACGCGGTCACCGGATCGTGCGGCGGTTCGTGCGGGCTGTGCTGAGTGCAATCTGTCCCGAGGCGCCCACCGAGGGAGCATCTCCCTCGCCGCAGTTGAGTAGGCAGAGTCGAATCAACCCGACGTCGGGCCGAATGCAATCCGTCCCGACCCGTCCACCGAGGGAGCATCTCCCTCGCCGCAGCTCAGCAGGCAGAGTCGAATCAACCCCGACGTCGGGCCGAATGCAATCTGTCCCGAGGCGCCCGCCCAGGGAACATCTCCCTCGCCGCGGCTCAGCGGACAGAGTCGAATCAACCCCAACGACACGCCGAATGCATTCTGCCCCCAGGCGCCCGCCGAGGGAACATCTCCCTCGCCGCAGCTGAGCAGGCAGAGTCGAATCAACCCCAACGACAGACCGAATGCAATCCGTCCCGACCCGCCCACCGAGGGAACATCTCCCTCGCCGCAGCTCAGCAGGCAGAGTCGAATCACCCCCGACGGCGCCGCGCAGCCAAGAGCGGCAAAAGGAACTGCGACATACGCCTAACCGACCGACGACCACGCGACGTCTGGAGCTCAGATTGCGCGTCGCAGCATCCATGGCATCGCGTCGGGCGGGTGGCGACCTAGCTTCTGAGGCGGTCATGCTATTGGCGCGTCGCGTTCACTGGAGTGCGCGGTGCAGGCACTTACTTTCGGGTGTAGTCCAAACACACCAATTCGTTCTCAAGTACCACTTTCTGGCTCCGCGGGGGTGTTGTTGACCCGACCGTTCCCCCTACCGTTGAGGCGACCCCGACTGCCAGAGGAACCCGACCATGGTCTCAACGAAGTCCTGGCGTCGCGTGCTGGCATTCGCTGCCGGAGTCAGCATCGCACTGACGCCGTTCAGCGTCGCCGCCGCCGAGCCGACGGCGGGTGAACCGGGCGTCGACTCGGCCACCGACACGACCGACAACACCGCCGGCAACACTCCCCAACCCAGTACCGACGGCCCGACCGAACCCCACAAACCCCAGCCGCCTGCGCCGCCGACCGACGATTCGATTCAACGTCCACCCTCGAACACAGCTGTGCCGCAAGGAGACTCAACGACCAACGGCGGCTGGAGCAACGACGGCACCAATCATTGGCCCAGCACGGGGAGTCCGTCCGAGCCCGCGGCGCAGCAAGCACCCGACCCGTCACCAGCGCCAGATCCCGCTCCCCCACCGACCGTCGAGCCGGCGCCAGAAACCGTGCCGTCAGCGGCCCCGGACTCTGCTCCCGCGCCAAAACCGGACCCCGAACCCACGCCGCCAGCAACCACCGAGCCCACACCGGTTCCGACACCGGACCCAGAACCGTCACCTAGTCCAACAAGTCCGACACCCACCCCAGAACCCACGCCGCCAACAACCACCGAGCCGACACCGGCCCCCGAACCTGTCGACTCGACGCCCACGCAATCCACGACCCCCTCCCCGACGCCGACGCCCGGCGAATCTCCGGCCACCCCCGCTCAGCGCGCGAGCGTGTATCCGAAGACCGTCCCGGTGGCCGCAAGCCCGCCACCCGACGTCGACCGTCAGCGCCCCACGGGTGTCGTCGGACCTCCGGTCAGCTCTGCCGTCGCGACCGCGGAGGATCATCCGTGTGTCATGCCGAGGAGAAGTCAATACATCACGCCCACAACACTTTTGGTTGGCGGATCACCGAAACTGATGACCTTCGCGGTACCGACTCCGACGGCCGCGCCGATGTGGCTGCACGGTGCCCGCGATCGGTTCGCGGTCTCGCTGGGCATCCTCGCATTCCTCGGCCTGACCCCGGATTCGCCAGGCGCATCAGCCAGTCCGATGCTATGGGCGATGGTGTGGTTCATTCGGCGCGGCCCGCTGCTGATCAACCAGACCCCACCTCTCGACGACCCCGACACCGCTGACTCGAACAACGGCAAGAAGTTTCACATCGTCGTCGACGCCGACCACCCCACGCCCACCCTGACGGTCGCCGATGCGCCGTCGACGTCGCCCGGCGACACGCTGAGCGTCAATGGTTCGACGTATCGCCCATACCCCGAGACGGTGCTGGTGACTGGGCCCGACGGTTCGAGGCGGTACGTTCCGACGCCCGGACGGGTCGGCGACCTCGCGGCTACCACTGACGGCGACGTGTACTACGCGTCGAGCCTGGCGCGGACGTCGCTCATGCGAATCGACTCCGATGGAACGCGCGACGAGTTGGTGACCCTTGCCGGGAGGTCGACGTCGGGTCCGCTGATCACCCCCAGCGGCATCTATCAGGCGACGCGCAATCGCTGCGGGAAGACCGTCGTGCATCGTGTCGCCCCGACCGGCACGGTGATCACCGTCGACACGCTCAACGGAGCGCCCGTCGGGTCGCCCGACGCCGGCTCTGACGGGTCGTTGTACCAGACGACGCAGGCGACGAGCGTATTCGGCCAGCAGGAGATCAGCGTCTTCACCATGACGCCGGGGCTGACCATCCAAAACACCGTGCCGGGCGTGGAGGCGGTCGGCGGTGTCATAGTCGACGGCACGACCGCCTACCAGTGCACCGTGACCGCCGATGACCAGCCGAGCAGCATAGTCACCGTCATTCACCACACCGGAATCAACCGGTCGTACACCAGGACAGGACGACTACTCGGCCGGATCGCCGTCGGCCGCGGCTTCGTGTACGGCACGCTCGACGCCGGGTCGTCGCCCCAGGAGTTATGGGTGATCGCACCCGACGGCCGTCAAGGAGTGCTCACCATCCCGGGAAAGGTAACCGGCGGACCGATTCTCGACGCTGACGGCGACATCTACGTCGCATCGGCGACTCACACCGTGAAATACGACGGAAGCGTCGTGCGGCAAGTTGCGGTTTAGTTCGGAGTCCACGGGGTTGGAATCGGCTGTCCCCATTGCAGAAGTCTGTCAATAGAGGATCCCACAAGGGCGCACTTCCCGGCACTCCACTAGTCCGCAGAATTTCTGATTCTCCCCCACGCACCACCACCCCCAATTACACAGAAACCCGTCAATAGACCACCCCCACAAGGGCATACTCGGGATGTTTTCAAAACGCGCCGAAAAGAATCTATTCGTGTAGCTAAGAGACGCCGTCAGATCGCCTGTGACGTTTGCCAAGGTCAAACACCTTGGGCGAATCGCGCAAGTATAGCCCGATTTGGCGTCCCCGGCCATTTGAAGCAACCCGCACTGCCCACACCACTATTCCGCAGAATTCTGCACGACGCCCCCGGGGGATAACCCGCTTCACAAAACTGTCGACAGACCACCCGGCACCCTGCCCGGCACCACACCACTATTCCGCACGCCGACGCCCAAGCAGCACTCACACAAACAAAAATGCCCCGACCACAACGGGTCGGGGCATTTTTCAGTCAATCACCAGCTGGACTTCTGCACGCCCGGCAGCTCGCCGGCGTGAGCCATCTCGCGCAGGCACACGCGGCAGAGACCGAACTTGCGGTATACCGAGTGCGGACGTCCGCACTTGTTGCAGCGCGTGTAGCCACGCACGGCGAACTTCGGCTTCTTGTTGGCCTTGTTGACCAGAGCCTTCTTTGCCATATCAGTTGTCCTTCGCGTTCGCGTCTTTGAACGGGAAGCCCAGCGCGCGAAGCAGCGCACGGCCTTCGTCGTCGGTGGTGGCCGACGTGACAACGGTGATGTCCATACCGCGCGGCCGGTCGATGTTGTCGATGTTGATCTCGTGGAACATCGACTGCTCGTTGAGACCGAAGGTGTAGTTGCCGTTGCCGTCGAACTGACGGTCGCTCAGACCGCGGAAGTCGCGGATACGCGGGAGGGCGATCGACACCAGTCGGTCGAGGAATTCCCACATGCGGTCGCCGCGCAGCGTGACGCGCGCGCCGATCGGCATGCCCTCGCGCAGCTTGAACTGTGCGATCGATTTGCGGGCCCGACGGATTTCGGGCTTCTGGCCGGTGATCAGAGCGAGGTCGGCGACCGCACCGTTGATCAGCTTGGCGTCACGGGCGGCGTCGCCGACACCCATGTTCACCACGACCTTGACGACGCCCGGGATCTGCATGACGTTGTCGTAGTTGAACTCCTTGTTGAGGGAGTCCTTGATCTCTGCGCGGTAGCGCAGCTTCAGCCGAGGCTGGATCTTCTCAGAAGTAGTCATCAGATGTCCTTCCCGTTTTTGCGGGAAATGCGCACGCGCTTGCCGGTTTCCTCATCGGTCCGGTAGCCCACGCGGGTGGGGTTGCCATCGGAGTCGACGACCATCACGTTCGACACGTGGATCGACGCTTCCTGCGTGACAATGCCACCCGATGCCGCGCCGCGCTCGTTGGCGGAGTTCGGGGTGTGCTTCTTGACGCGGTTGACGCCCTCGACGAGGACTCGCTCGGTCTTCGGGAAAGCCTGAATGACCTTGCCCTTAGCACCCTTGTCCTTGCCCGAGATGACGATGACCGTGTCGCCCTTGTGCACCTTCATGTCAGAGCACCTCCGGAGCCAGCGAAACGATCTTCATGAACTTCTTCTCACGCAGCTCGCGACCGACGGGTCCGAAGATGCGGGTACCGCGCGGGTCGCTCTCGTTCTTGAGGATGACCGCGGCGTTCTCGTCGAAGCGGATGTAGCTGCCGTCGGGCCGGCGACGCTCTTTGAGCGTGCGCACGATGACAGCCTTGACGACCTCACCCTTCTTGACGTTGCCGCCCGGGATCGCGTCCTTGACAGTGGCGACGATGACGTCGCCGATGCCGGCGTAGCGCCGTGACGAGCCTCCGAGCACGCGGATGCACAAGATTTCCTTGGCACCGGTGTTGTCGGCGACCCGCAGGCGTGACTCCTGCTGAATCACTGATTCTCCTTGAACCGATGTGTATATGCCCGCCGGATACCGACCCGACGTGCACGGCCTCGCTGCCCTCGAAACACGCGCCTGCCTGGGGCTTTGCACCGTCAGGCACAAAACCCAGTGGGTTCGCGAGCCGAGTCGCGGCGCATCACGCCGCAGGCAACCGCTCTAGTCTAGGCGAAACCGCAGGTCGGGACCAAATCGGCGGGCCAGCACTGAGAACCGCACCGCGCGGGGCCGCCGGGGGCGGCCTGCCCTCGGAGGAACGCTTCCGTGCGGTTTCCAGCGGTCAACGTCGCCGACGGTCCCGGTGTCGATCCGCGTCGGTGAACGCACGGATGTCCGCGAGCACCTCCGGCCAGCAGTACAGCACCTCGTCGTACATGATTCTCACGACGATTCGATTGCCGATCTGGGTGTGCCGATCACGTCTCGCGTCGTTGGTGCGCGCCTCCTTGGAGGTGTGAAACCCCCTGGAGTCGCATTCGATGACCAACCGTCCCACTACGAGGTCCACCCACCCGACGTTGTCGATCCACTTTTGCACCTCGACGTGGAAACCCAGTGCCCGCAGTCGTAACCGTACTATCGTCTCAGTACCCGACTGTGCCCTGCCATCGCACTTTCCCAGCATGTTCAGCACCCGGCGCGGGATCCGCGGCCACGCCCGCTGCAGCGCTTCGAGGGTGGTCAGCTTCTGATTCAGAGCGCTGTCGACTGCAGCTATCCAGTCCTCGTCCGACATGCACTTGGTGGCACAGGCCAGCGCGGTCGGCAGGTCGTCCACGGCGTGACGCGTCGGCGGCTGGCGGCCGAAGGGCGAGCACCGACGCTTACCGTTTTCCTCTCCGTGTCTGCTGCACCGCACGTGCAGTCCCGGGTAGCCCGGCGCAATCCACAGTCCGTAGAGCTTCAACGCCGATACGCAGCTCAGCACGCCGCCTGCGCGCACTGCCGCGACGACGTCGCGATCAGCGGTCGGCACCGCCCACCAACCCGGCCCGATGTCGTCGAGGCCGCCCGCGCGTGCGGCGGCGCGTATCGAGGCGGCCGTTTCACCGGCCTTGAGCAGTTGCGCGGTTCGGTAGGCGCCCCGGTCTCGGTCCATGGATGTTGGACGCAACGACCGTTGTCGACGGTTCCACCCTGCTGAGAAACGCACCGATTGGAGCCGTCGAGGGTTTCATGCCCTCGACGGCTCCAATCGGTGCGGACTTCAGCCGACGTGACTACGGCTGCGCGGGCAACACGTGCTCGCCGGTCTTGTCGCACGACAACGCCAGCGACGAGATGTACTGCTTCTCACCGTCGGGGCCGGGGACGGCCGACGCGATCATGTCGGGACGCTCGAACTCGACGCCGGTGACGCAGCACAGCAGCTTGACGTCGCTGGGGTTCCCGTTCTCGTCGTACATCGGCAGGTCGATGCCGTCATCGGTGCGGCGCAGGTAGTACCTGCCCTTGGTGGCCACGGCGATCAGCGGCGGCAGCACCACACCGAGGGCGGCCGCGACCAGCGGTGAGTACGGCTCGATGGCCGAACCGAACAGACCGAAGAACACTCCGATCGACGCCCCGGCCGCGACGATCACCGACACGAACCCGACCGGGTTGACCGCATACAGCATTCCGCGGCGGAATTCCGGCGCCATCGGCGACAGTTTCAGCAGGTATTTGTTGACGACGATGTCGGTCGCGACCACGACGATCCAGGCGATACCGCAGTTCGCGTAGAAGTTGAGCAAACTGTTGAGGAAGCTGAACATGTCGGCCTCCATCAGAATGATCGCGATTCCGACGTTGACGATCACGAATACCAGTCGTCCGGGGTAGGTCTTCGTCACGCGGGTGAATGAATTCGTCCACGCCAACGATCCGGAATAGGCGTTGGTGACGTTGATCTTGATCTGCGAGATGACCACCAGAACGACCGCGAGCGTCAAGGCCAGCCAGTGCGGCATCATGTCCTCGTAAATGGCGAGGAACTGGTGCACCGGCTGATTGGCGAAGCCGAATCCACCCGACACGTTCGCGATCAGGTACACGGCCAGGAACAATCCGACGACCTGCTTGATCGCACCGAAGAGCACCCAGCCCGGACCGGCGAGCAGTACCGCGGTCCACCAGCGACGCTTGTTGTCCGGGGTCTTCGGCGGCATGAACCGCAGGTAGTCGATCTGTTCGGCGATCTGCGCGATCAACGACAGACACACACCGGCGGCGAGCATGATTCCGGCGAAACTGACGCCCTTCCCGAGTGGGTGGCCGTCGGCATCGACACCGCTGAATCCGAGGAACGTAGACACCGAATCCGGGTGCGCGACAAGAAGATAGAGGAACGGTCCGACCATCATGATCAACCACAGCGGAGTGGTCCACACTTGCAGTTTGGCCAGTGCCTTCATTCCGAAGATCACCAGTGGAATGATCAGGATCGACGACACCAGATACCCGATCGACAGCGGTATCCCCAGCCCCAACTTGAGGCCCTGCGCCATGATCGAACCTTCGAGGGCGAAGAAGATGAAGGTGAACGACGCGAAGATCAGATTCGTCAGCACCGATCCGTAATAGCCGAATCCACTGCCGCGGGTGATCAAATCGAGGTCGATATTGTATTTCGCAGCGTAGAACGCCAGCGGATAACCGGTGATCACCACGACGATGGCGAAGAACAGAATTCCCCACAACGCGTTTCCGGTACCGTTGGCGATACCGATATTGGCGCCGATGGAGAAATCCGCGAGATAGGCGATACCGCCGAGCGCCGACGTCGCGACGACCGCGGGGCCCCATTTGCGGTAACTGCGCGGCGCGAACCGCAACGTGTAATCTTCGAGTGTTTCTTTCAGTGCCGTCCGCTCGGCGGGGTCGGCAACTGCTGATTTACCGCCCGTCTTACTGCCCACGATCGACGGGGCTTCGCCCGTCGCGGCGACGGTATCGATTTGTTCAGTCATCGGCGTCCTGTCCGTCATGCGCGGCTTATCGCCGCAACGAGACGAACTTATGAATCCGATGTTGTGGACGTGCGTCGGAAATGTTTCCGGCAGGAAACATCAAGCCGGGTTACGTCGCATCGCGATGAACACCCAGGCCAGTCGACGCTCAACTCGCCGTCGCGCAGTCCGCGCCGACCCCACCGTCGACGACACCGGTCGCATCCCCTCCGCCCACCCCACCGTCGACGACCCCGGCCGCGTCCCGCCAGCGCCGCCACACCTCGTCGAGCTCGCTGCGGTGCGTCTGCGATCCCAGAAAGCGGGCCAGGGCCCCGGGCTGTTCGAGCCGCAGGTCGGCCGCCCCCACCGGTGGCCGGAACCCGACGGCCAGAACGGTGTCCAGCACGCGATGCGCGCCGAGAACTCCAGGTTCCCGACGTCCCGGTCGCACCTCGACCGATTCGACGACGACGGGCACCCCACCGCGCTCGACGTCGGTCCGGGTCCGCAGCCGGCCGCCGACCTCGCCCGAGCGCCCCAACACGACCGTCTCCCGCAGCACCGCATGTGCGTTGGGCGCCAAGGCCATTCGCGTCGATCGCTCGACGTCGGCGCCGTCGGCGACCACCATCGGCAGGCCGTGCCAATACAGCGACGCGGTGTCGTCGACGACGATCCGCACCGACCACGACGACGGATCACCTTGCGCGTCGTAGGCGACGGTGCCGCCGACGTCGGCCAACTCGAGTCGGCAGCCTGCGCCGACGGTGATCTCGATGTCCACGCGGTCACCGCCGAGCAGGAGTGCTCCACCGGCCACCAGCGCCACCTCGGCGCTCGACGCCGTGCGCGAAATCAGGCGCGGCACAATCAATCCCGCCACCAACTCGACCGCGGCGACCTGCTCACCGGCTCGGATCGCGACGCGTGTGACCTGCATCAGTGCGTGTGAGTGTGCGCGGAACCGTCGTGCGAGTGGGTGTAGCCACCCTCCTCGGCGTGAAAATGCGGCGCCATCGGGCCCGGATCGATCGCCGTGTGCTCGCCCGCCCGATACGACGCCAGCACCGCGCGCACCCACGCCTTCAATTGCGCCACCGACGCCTCGTCGGTGCGCGACAGTGCCAGCACCGGCCCACCCTCCCGCGCCGACGTCGCGTCGGCGACCATCTGCGCCACGTCGACGCCGACATAGGGCGCCAGGTCGGTCTTGTTGACTACCAACAGATCTGCGCGAGCGATGCCGGGCCCGCCCTTACGCGCGACGTCGCCGCCACCGGCTACGTCGAGTACGAAGATCTGCGCGTCGACGAGCGCAGGCGAGAAGGTCGCGGTCAGATTGTCGCCACCGGATTCGATGATGACGACGTCGAGGGGCGCGAAATCACTCTCCAGGTCTTCGGCGGCAAGGAGATTCGCGGTGATGTCGTCGCGGATCGCGGTGTGCGGACAGGCGCCGGTCTCGACGGCCCGGATGCGTTCGGGGTCGAGCACCCCGGCCGACCGCAGGAATCGCGCGTCCTCGTCGGTGTAGATGTCGTTCGTGATGACGCCGAGCCGCAACTCGCCGGCCAGCGCCCGACAGACCGTTGCGATCAGCGACGACTTTCCCGTACCCACCGGCCCGGCCACCCCGAGCCGGAGCGCACGCGCGGGTGCCGAACTCGGCACGGCGTCGAAAGTACCAGGGACAGAATCGTTTTCAGGCACGGAACAACCTTTGCGTCAGGAGGGCGTGGGCGTGCGCCCATTCCTCGGCTTGCGGGGCGCCGTCCGCCGGAATGGCGGCCGGTTCGACGAGAAGAGCCAGTTCGTCGACGACGGCGTCGACGACGGCGCATACGTGCAGCACCCAACCGGTCACCTCGGCTGGATCACGTGGCTCCAATTTCAGCAATGCCGCAGCGGCACTGGCGGTTTCATCGTAGATGACCAACCGAACCAGATCTCGCGGGTCCATACCCGCCTCGGCTGCGATCACACCGAGGACCACCGCGCGCGGCGCCGGATCCGGCCAGGACCGCACCGTGGTGAGCACCTGCGACGACGCCCACAACTGTTGTGCCAGACGAAGATAGCCACGGCCCAACTGGCGCGAAGCGCCGCGCAGCACATTCGACGGCGTTCGTGCCGCCCACGCCTGCACCACCGCGGGCAGCCCGGCCGGATCGGTCAGTGCCACATGCCGCGCGACGACGGCGGTCCCCGCCTCGACGAGACCGGTCGACCGCGCGCGCGACAACAAGTACGCGGGCACGTCGGCCACCGCCATGCCGGCGCGCAATGCCGGTTCGAGCCCGGCCGAATGCGCGTGCCCACCCGACGGCAGCCGCGCGTCGGCGAGCAGCATGGCGACCGCCGTCGAGGGCAGCGGATAGGGCAACTCAGTCATCGCAGCACCACCCCGAGAGCCGACACGAATACCCGATCGCCCACCGCGAAGCACTTCTCAGAACCGCGAAGCCCATCTCAGAACAACGAATACAGCTGTGCCAGCGGCAATTCCGACGCCGGGGCCGGTTCGACGCGATCGCCGTCGATGCTGATCTCGAAGGTGTCCGGCGCGATGTCGATACGCGGCAGCGCATCGTTGTTCTTCAGATCCGCCTTCCCGACGTCGCGCGTGGGGCGCAGCGGTGCGAGGCGTCGTCGAAGACCGAGACGCTCCGCCAGGCCGTCGTCGAGCGCCGCGGGCGACACGAACGACACCGAGAGGTCCGCGCCGATGCCGGCGCCGAACGTCGGGCGCATCAGGACCGGTTGCGGCGTGGGAATCGACGCGTTGGGGTCGCCGAGCGCGCCCCACACCAATCCGCCGCCCTTGAGCACGACCGCGGGCCGCACGCCGAAGAACTTCGGCTCCCAGAGCACCAGATCGGCGAGCTTGCCGACTTCGATCGACCCCACTTCATAGTCGATGCCGTGGGCGATCGCCGGGTTGATCGTGTATTTGGCGACATATCGACGGGCCCGCTCGTTGTCGGCGGGCATCGATTCGCCCAGGGATCCCCGACGGTGCTTCATGACGTGGGCGACCTGCCAGGTGCGCGTGATGACCTCTCCGATGCGGCCCATCGCCTGCGCATCCGACGAGGTGATCGACAGCGCACCCATATCGTGCAGAATGTCTTCGGCCGCAATGGTTGTCGCGCGGATCCGGGACTCCGCGAAGGCGAGGTCTTCGGGCACGGCGGGATTTAGATGGTGGCACACCATCAGCATGTCGAGGTGTTCGGCGACGGTGTTGACGGTGTGCGGCAGCGTCGGATTGGTCGATCCGGGAAGCACATTCGGCAGTCCGGCGATCGACAGGATGTCGGGTGCGTGCCCGCCGCCGGCGCCTTCGATGTGAAAGGCGTGGATCGACCGGCCGGCGATGGCGTCGATGGTCGCCTCGACGAACCCCGTCTCGTTGAGCGAATCCGAGTGCAGCGCAACCTGAAGGCCCCATTCGCCGGCCGCGGTGAGCGCCGCGTCGATGGCCGCCGGCGTGGATCCCCAGTCCTCGTGCACCTTGTACCCGGCCGCACCGCCGAGCGCCTCTTCGGCGAGCCCCTCGACGGAGACGGTGTTGCCCTTGCCGAGCAGCAGGACGTTGAGCGGGACGGCGTCCAAGGCGCGATGCATCGTCGACAGATGCCAGGCTCCGGGCGTCACGGTGGTGGCCTTCGACCCCTCCGACGGGCCGGTGCCGCCGCCGACGATGGAGGTGATCCCGGTGGCCAGCGCCTCATGCAGCTGCGACGGCGAGAGCAGATGCACGTGGGTGTCGATGGCACCCGCGGTGAGTATCTTCCCTTCGCCCGCAATGACATCGGTCGACGGACCGATGATCAGTGCCGGGTCGACGCCGTCGGCGACGTCGGGGTTGCCCGCCCGCCCGAGTCCGACGATCCGGCCGTCGCGGATCCCGACGTCGGCGCGTTCGATGCCCCACCAGTCGAGCACGATGACATTGGTGATGACCGTGTCGAGGGCTCCGCCCGCGCGGCTGACCACCGACTGCGCCATCGATTCGCGGATCGATTTGCCGCCGCCGAAGACGGCTTCCTCGCCGCCGACGGTGTGGTCGGCCTCGATCTCGATCCACAGATCGGTGTCGCCCAGGCGCACCTGGTCGCCCGCGGTCGGCCCGTAGATCGCGGCATAGCGTTCGCGACTGATCGATACCATCTAGCGCTCACCCCCATCGGCAGTCGCACCGTCGAGGTTCGGGTTCGCGGCGTTTCCCGGTTGCAGTCCCGGCACCCGGCGCGCACCCGCGATGGTCACCGCGTCGAGCCGGCGCGAGGCCCCGGGCTCGAAGCGCTGCGACGTCCCCGACGGGATGTCGAGCCGGAAACCGTGTGCAGCGGCACGGTCGAAGTCCAACGCGCCGTTGGCGTCGGGCAGGTGCACGTGCGATCCGACCTGCACCGGCCGATCCCCGGTGTTGACGATTACGAGTGAAATCCGTTGCGCCGCAGTGCGATCAGCGTTGAGTTCGATCTCACCCGGACATACCCGAACGGCGCCGGGCCCGGTGGCGGAAGTGGCGGCCATCTATGCCTCCTCGATCGGATGGTGCAGGGTGACGAGCTTACGTCCGTCCGGGAAGGTGGCCTCCACCTGAACGTCGGCGATCATGTCGGCGACTCCCGCCATCACCTGATCGCGGCGCAGCACCCCGCGTCCGGATTCCATGAGCTCGGCGACGGTGAGACCGTCGCGGGCCCGTTCGATCACCCAGGTCGACAGCAATGCCACCGCTTCGGGATAGTTCAACAGCACGCCACGCTCGAGCCGGTCGCGCGCGACCATGCCGGCGACCGAGAGCAACAGCTTCTCGGTGTCCCCGGGAGTCAGATGCATCGGGAGTCCGTTCCCACCGGCACCGCCCGACGCGGTGCGTGTGTCGATGAGTGTGCCACCGATCCCATACCCCGCGCAGGCCGAGCGCACGCAGTCGCGGGCGAGCCGCCGGAATCGGACATCGGATCGGACGGGTCGTAACGAACCGGGACGTCGGGGCCGATAGGCACTGCGGAAGACACGCGACGGTCGGTACCGAAGCGAAACATCGTGGCTGAACAACGCTTGCACCGCCGGGGTCATAGCGGTGTCACGGCCACCGCTTACACTCATGGGCACCGATCGAAAGGCCACGCGTGAACCCGTTACATCGTCTGCTCGCGTTCTCCGCGGTGACTCTGACCGCATTCGCCGCTGTCGTCAGCGGTGTGGTGCCCGCGCACGCGGCGCCGTCGAGCGCGATCCTCACCGTCGACCACGACACGCCTCAGCAAGACACCGCGCTGGTGTACTCGCAGTCGATGAATCGATCGATTCCGGTGACCATCCTCAAGCCGCACGACCCCTCCAAGCCCGCGCCGACGCTGTATCTGCTCAACGGGGCGGGCGGCGGCGAGGACTCGGCGACATGGGCCGCGCGGACCGACTACACCACGTTCTTCGCCAAGAAGAACGTGTACGTGGTGACGCCGATCGGTGGGGCCTTCTCGTACTACGCGGACTGGCAGCGCAAAGATCCGGTGCTCGGGGTCAACAAGTGGGAGACATTCCTGACCAAGGAACTCCCCGCACTGATCAACACGCACTACAAGACGTCCGGGGTCAACGCGGTCGCCGGCATCTCGATGGCGGGCACCTCGGTGTTCAATCTCGCGATCGCCGCCCCCAAGCTCTATCGCTCGGTCGCCGCGTTCAGCGGCTGCGCACGCACCAGCGACCCGGTCGGGCAGGCGTATATCCGCTTGGTTGTGGAGACCCGCGGCAATGGCAACCCGGTGAACATGTGGGGTCCGCTCGACGGGCCCGGTTGGCGCGCGCACGACCCCTACCTCAACGCCGAGAAACTCCGCGGCCTGAAGATCTACATGACCGCGGGAACCGGTGCGTCCGGATCACACGAGACCCTCAACTCCGAGGGCATCGACGGTGACGCGTTCAAACTGGTCAACCAGGCGGCGGTCGGCGGGATCATCGAGGTCGCGATGGACCAGTGCACCAGGCAGATGGCGGCTCGGCTGGCCCAGTTGCACATCCCCGCGCACGTCACCCAACGACCCACCGGAACGCACTCGTGGGGCTACTGGCAGGACGATCTGCACAACACCTGGCCCTACCTGGCACGCGATCTGGCGAGCTGAAACACCACCCGAACTAGAACTCGTTCTCGTTCTACCTGTAGGCTGACGCCGGATCATTCACACCGCAGCCACAGGAGTCTCCGCGTGCCGTTCACCCCCGTCGAGCATCGGATCGCCGGAACCACGGTGACCATGCCCGTGCAGATCCGCGACGCCCGCTGCTTCGTCGCGGCGTTCACCGCCGACGCCCGGGCCGTGGCTACCGCGATCGCGCACACCGGATTGACTCCCCTGCGCATACGACCCGGACTGACCGGCGCGGGCCGCACCATGTGCATGCTCGTCTTCGTCGACTACATCGACGGCGATCTGGGACCGTACAACGAGTTCGGCGTGTGTTTCCTCGTCGACTCGCCCGACGACGCCGCGTCGGATCGGTCCGCGCTGCGGTCGCTCATCGCGGGCGACGCCCGCGCACTGGTTCACCACCTACCGGTCGACGGCGAATTCACCCTCGCCGCCGGGCGCGGAATCTGGGGTTTCCCCAAGACCCTCGCCGAGTTCAGCGTCACCCACGACGCCGAGACCAAGCACGGCGTCGTGCATCAAGACGGCAGACTGGTCGTCGATCTGAAGGTACGCAAAGGCATTCCGGTACCCGACTCGCCGTCGTCGGACGACGTCGTACTGCACGCCTATTCACATCTCGACGGCGTCACGCGCAGCACCGACTGGCGGCTGAGCGCGACGTCGGGGACGCGCTCGCGGATCGGCGGCGCAGCGCTGAAACTGGGCTCCGGGCCCATCGCCGACGAACTGCGCGCCCTCAAACTGTCCCGGCACGCACTACTGGCCTCGTCCGTCGATCACCTCGCGATGACGTTCGAGGAGCCCGAGATCATCACCCCGAGTCGCTAGTCCGAGATCATCACCAGTCTTCGATGGCGGTGAATCCGTCCTGCAGCGCACGAATCAGCAGGTGCGCCTTGGTCGGCGCGGGACGACCGATCTCGGCGTACTTGTCACGGATACGCGACACGTGAGTGCTCACCGTCGCGGGCGAGATGAACAGCGCCTCGGCGGCGTCGCGTTTGGATTCGGTCGCCAGCCACGCGAGGAGCACTTCCACCTCCCGTTTGGACAGCGACGGCCGGGGCACCCGGCGTACGACGACGACGTCGTCGATCGCGAAATCGTCGACGACGCTCAGTTCGACGCGCGGCGGCATCGGTAGTACGTTCGACGTCCCCAGGTCCAGTTCAATGTGCTCAACGCTTGCTGTCATGACCCCGCTCCAATTCCGACATGATCTGCCTTCTACACAAAAGCGACCATTTCGCTCACTCAGCTAAGATTCTCGGCGGTTCCGTTTGAGACTGGTAGTCCCAGTTGTGGGGACACGGGACGACCACGGAACCGTCACGAGGCCATAACAGACTACTGCGGAGCCTTGAATTCTCGATGTGTAACGTGCACACCGTCGCTCACCAGCATCGTTGCGATCGATTCCCGATTGCGCGGCAGGAGTCGCACGGTGATCGACGTCCCCTCCGGCGCCGCGGCCAATTCCGCGATCGCGACCGTGGCGACCCGTTCGATCACCTGATTCCACGCCGGATCGTCCGGCGGAGTCTCGGTCGGGCTCTCGCGCGCCACCGAGTCGTCGAGCAGCGTGACCCGCACCCCACGGGCCCGGGCCCAGGCGACGGCGTCGGCGAGCCTCGGCGTGTCGAGTCCCGGCGCGCGCATCTGGTCCCGCAGCTGCCCTTCGATCAGGGTCGCGCGCAGCGCCTCGGACTCGGCGAGCGCCGCCCCACTGGCGATCAGTTTCAGAATCGGCCTCGCGGTGGCGTCCAACCGGCGCAACTGCACGTCGCGCTCGGCCAGAATCGCCGTCTGCGCCGCGCGCTGCGACACCTCGGCCAGCGTGCGGACCCGCAACTGGTAGATGCCGCGGGCGGCGCGACCGACCGTGACCGTGAACAAGACACCGATCGCCATCACCGCGAGCGCATTGACGTATCCGCGCATCAACTGGTCGGGGGCGATCCACTCCCGCGCGTTGGCGAGCACGGTGACCGCGGTGCACAGCACGAATCCGATCAGCGCCGCCGGAATCCGCCCGCGCAGGCAGGCGAATCCGAAGATCACCGACGTCCCCTGGGTGATGAAGTAGTAGGCCATGCCGGGCTGGGCGTAGTCGACCGCGGTGATTCCCAGCACCGTCATCAGCGGCGGCAACACGATCACCAGCGTCGTCGCCCAGCCGGGCAGTCGATCACCGCGAGCCGCGTTGAGAACCACGAAGAGCAGCGCCATCAGCAACACCGACACCGCATACGGGACCGGCCGCGCGACGGCACCACCGGCGATCGCGAGGATCACGTTCGACGCCCAGAACGCCGCCATCGCCAGCCACGTCCAGGCCGATTCCAGCCCGATCACCGTGGTGCCGTCGGCACGACCGAGCGCCTCGACGGTGGTCGCGGGCAACTTCGACTTGCACCGGCGCGCACTCATGGCCGCGTCCACATCACGTCGACGACGGTGCCTTCGCCTCGGGCGCTGGTGACGGTGCTGCTGCCGCCCGCGATTCCGGCCATGCGTTCGGCGACGCTCACCCGCAGACCGAGACGTTCGGGTGCCACCGCATCCGGATCGAACCCGTCGCCGTCGTCAACCACCGACACCCACACCGAGTCCGAGTCGGTGTCGACCAGCATCGCGCGCGATGCCTGCTCGCCCGCATGCAGAACACTGTTGCGCAGCGCCTCGCCGGCCGCCTCGACGATCGCCTGGACGATGTCCGACGGGTATCCGAATTCGACGAAGTCACTCGTCGTCTCGTCGGGGCTGCGTTGCGACACCTGCAACTGGATGCGCTCGTCCACCGAGGTCGCGATGGTCCTCAGCCGCGCGAGCACCTCGGCCCGGGGTACCGCTTGCTCGCTCGACTGCGGGGCGGCCACCGCGTCGAGCGCTGCTATCGCCGCCGCCGCTTGGGCGGGCAGCCGCGGATCATGGGTGTCCGCGCGCACCGCGTTGAGCACCGCGATCACCGAATCGTGCACGACGCCGTCGAAGCGGGCCCGCTCGGCGTTGCGAGCGGTCGCCGCGGCCGCACGCGACGACGCCGCGAGCGCCTCGATGCGTGAGTCGTCGAACATCTCGCCGCTGCGCAGCGCGATCGCGAAAGCGAGGATGAAGAATGCTCCGAAGACGCCGACGTTGAGCGAGTCGATGATCCCGCGCTCGTCGAATCCGCCGCCTCGGCCCACCGCCAGTATCGCGATGCGCCCACCCACCGAACCGGCGAGCACCACCCCCGCCTGCCAGAACGGGCGGGACAGGATCGCCACCAGCGGCGGCAGGTCGGTGATACTGGTCAGCCACGACACAACTTCGGGGTCGACGCCGCGGTTGCCGGTGAAGGCAACGAACCACAGCCCGATCGCCACGAAGTACCCGAGCACGCAGCAGGTCGACAACCAGGTCAGCGGTCGCATCGACCCGTAGAAGGTCGCCGCCAGCAGGGCGAAGCCCGGGCCGAACACCGCGAGCGCCGCGACCGGGTCGAACCAGCTGGCAACGGCCGGCGCCGACACCGCGAACTGCGGTATCGCCACGAACGCGAACACGACGTAACCGCTCCCGACGAAGCGGGCCATCATTCGGCGTCGACGACGCGCCTGAGAGGTCAACGAGGGCACGGTCGGTCTACGACGTCGGCCGATTGCGCCGCGGAATAGGCAGCCACCCGTCTTCGACGGCCCGCTTGAACAGGTCGAGTTTGGTCTGCGTCGGCCGCCCGGCGTCGACGTATTTCTGCCGGATGCGCTTGAGGTATTCGTTGACGGTGTCGGCCGAGAGCCCCATCGTGTGCCCGACGCTCGCCGACGTCCCGCCCGATGCGTAGAGGGCGAGCACACGCTGCAGTTGCGGAGTCAGGTCGACGGCGTCGAGGTTCGGGTCGCCGTCGACGGCGGCGGCCCATTCGGTGGTGAGCACTTCACGTCCGGCGGCGGCCGCGCGCACGGCGTCGACGATGACGTCTTGCGGTGCGGACTTGAGGATGACCCCGAGGGTGCCCGCTTTCGCGGCCGACCGCAGCAACGCGGGATGCTCGCCCGAGGTGTACACGATGGTCTTGACGCCCGCCTCGGTGAGGTGCGCGACGTTCTCCATCGGCGTGGTGCCGTCGCCGAGGCGCAGGTCGAGGATGGCGACGTCGAGGTCGACGACGATGGCGAGCAGTTCGGTGACCGTCGGCGCCCAC
The DNA here is from genome assembly GCF_012933505.1 of Gordonia asplenii. Taxonomy (GTDB): domain Bacteria; phylum Actinomycetota; class Actinomycetes; order Mycobacteriales; family Mycobacteriaceae; genus Gordonia; species Gordonia asplenii. The sequence goes on along the minus strand of NZ_JABBNB010000002.1, from coordinate 119,689 downwards.
GCGACCAGCGACAGGTCGTCGTGCTCCTCGAAGATCCGCTCGATTCCCCACACCGGCGCACGATGGTCTTCGACCATCCCCACTCGGATCTCGCTCGCCCCTAGCATGTCTATCAGGATAGGTCGCACCCGATTCAGAAATATAGTCAGCAAGACTCACGAATTCAGTTCTGGACGTGAATGTCCGCCGCCGACAGCGTGGCGACCAACCTCAGTGGGCTGCCGTCCGCGTCGCGCTCGATGACCCGCCCCTGACAGCACACGCCGCGCCAGTCCCCACTCTTGGTCCGGAGACGATGCTCGAAGGCGAAATCGGTGCCCGCCCCGCCGCCGTGCGCGGCGATATGCGACCAGCAGTCGTCGACCTCGTCCGGATGGATCCGGTCGGCCCACTCCTCGATGGACGTACCGATCTCGTCGTCGGAATAGCCCAGCAGTTCGGCGAATCGCGGTGAGTAGAAGACCTCGCCGCTGCGCACGTCCCAGTCCCAGATCCCGACGCCGGAGCAGTCGATGGCGACCTGCCAGCGCGCCTGCGTCCGACGCAGTGCACTCTCGGTCGCATGCGCCGCGGTCACATTCCGCGATACTCCGATGATTCCGGCCACTTTCCCGTGTTCGTCGAAGTACGGCGCCTTATTCGATACATAGGTCAGGAGCTCTCCCCCGACGACGGGGTTCTCGATGAATTCGACGGCGCGCCCACTCTCCATGATGCTGCGATCATTGCGCTGCAGTATCGCGGCGAATTCAGGTGGAAAGAATGCGGTGTCGTCACGGCCGATCACTTCATTCACCGGACGCCCCTTGACCCGCGCGGCGGCTTTGTTCAGAAACACATATCGACCGTGCAGATCCTTCACGAAGATCAGATCCGGCGCCGCATCCATGATCTGCTGCAGCATTTCCACGGTCGGCTTCGACGCCCGGTCCGTTCGCAGCGACTCCACCACGCCGAAATCGGGACGTGGGCGGTCGCGTCGGACCTGCGCGCCCACATCGATACCCCGTCTGCGGTACATGTCGATGTCGGCGTCGTGAATCAGGTCATCGATGCCGCGAGTATCGTTGCGTGTCAAGGCGGTTCCGCCGATGGTCGCGGTGACGCGCAGCGCTTGACCGGTGGGCGTGAGAACCGGACTGCGCAGCCCGAGGTGCAGATTCGCGATGAGTTCTTCGGCGTCGGGCGTCGACGATACGACGACGAACTCGTCGCCGCCGATGCGAGCCAGATGATCGCCGGGTCCGATGCAGCGCTGAAAGCGCAGCGCGACCGTCCGCAATACCGTGTCACCGAACGAGTGGCCGTAGGTATCGTTGATCGCTTTGAATTCGTTGAGATCGCAATAGGCCAGCGCGCCGATTTCGCCGTCGAGATCCGACGCCGATTGGTTGTTCTCGTCGGTGTCGCCGAGAAGATCGAGTAATCCCGCCCTATTCGATAATCCGGTCAGCGGGTCATGCAATGCCATCTGCCGCAATTCGTCGTTCACCATCCGCCGTTCGGTGACGTCCTCGCCGATTCCCAGCACACGGACCGGTGTTGTCGTAGTGGCCGGGATCGCGGTCAGGGTCCATACGACCCACCGGCCGGACTTGTCGCCGTCGGGGTGAAACACTTCGATTCGGGTAGTGAGCGATCCGGCCTCGACGAGACGGGAGTAGGTCTCGACCGCATACCCGCGATCACGATTCCCAGCGAGCAGATCGTCGATGTGTCGCCCGATGATGTCCTCGCGCGGCATCCCGAGAATTCGGGCGAGTGCCGGGTTGGCGCTGAGCACCGTGCCCGTCGCGTCGCCGATGCCGACCGCGAATACCGAATGCTCCATCATCCGCGCGATGTCGGTGTCTGCAGCCGCACGTCGCGACACCTTCGCCGCGAGCTGTTTGAGAGAGCTGAGAAGCACTTTGTAATGTTAATGGAAGAGCCCCGCGATACCCACCTGCTGCGACGCCGCCGTTCCCCGATCAACCGGTATCGGCCGAATTCACCGGACTACCCTGATCGGCATGAGCAATCTCGAAACAGCCCCCGTCGAGATGACCTGTTGCCCCACCGCGGCCACCGACGCCGCCGGCCTGAAAGTGCAACTGCTGACCTCGCGTGACGTCCCACTCGGCGGTCCACGCGCGATGACGGTCCATCGCACGCTCCCCCAGCGCGATCGGTCGTTGATCGGCGGCTGGTGCTTCGCCGACCATTACGGTCCGCAGGACGTCAGTGTGGGTGACGTGCCCGGAATGGATGTGCCGCCGCACCCGCACATCGGATTGCAGACCGTCAGCTGGTTGTTCAGCGGCGAGATCGAGCACCGCGACACCAACGGCGTGCATGCGATGGTCCGACCGGGCGAGCTCAATCTGATGACCGCGGGAAACGGCATCGCCCACACCGAGGTGTCGACACCGCAAACCACTGTGCTGCACGGGGTTCAACTGTGGGTGGCACTGCCGGCCGACGCCGCGGGTACGCACCGCGACTTCGCCCACTACGTGCCGGTTCCCGTCGAGCGTGTCGGCGTGACCGCACGAGTGTTCCTGGGCGAACTGTTCGGCTCGCGCTCGTCCGTCGACACCTTCAGTCCGCTGCTCGGGGCCGAACTCGTCGTCGACGCCGGGGCGAGCATCACCCTCGACGTCGACCCGGTGTTCGAGCACGGCATCCTCGTCGACGCCGGAGCACTGCGCATCGACAACGCCACCGAGCCGCTCGACGTCGCGCGCACCGAGATGGCCTACATCGGATTGGGTGCCGAGGCGATCGAGCTGACCAACACCGCCGACGAACCGGCCCGCCTGATCGTTCTCGGCGGCGAACCCCTCGGCGAGGACATCATCATGTGGTGGAATTTCGTCGGCCGGACCCACGAGGAGATCGTCGCCGCCCGCGAGGAGTGGATGGCCCGCTCCGAGCGGTTCGGTCAGGTGCACGGCTACGAGGGCGATGTGCAGCATCTGCCCGCGCCGGTTCTGCCCGGAACGAGGTTGAAGTCACGGGAGAATGTGCCGGGCAACGCGCGTGAGCACTGACGCCGGCTCCTGGGACACCCATCCGCTGACCGCCGACCGGTTCGACGATTTCGCCGATGTCGTGAACAAGAATCGCCGCACCACCCACTGCTGGTGCACCACCCACCGGTTGTCGCCGAAGGAGATCGACGCATACGGCGGGCGGGAGGAGGCGATGCGGGCACTGGCAGCGTCGGCGCAACCGCCCGGCGTGTTGACCTACGTCGACGACGTCCCGGTCGGCTGGTGCAACATCGGCCCCCGCGCATCGATCACCCGGCTGAACTCGTCGAAGCTGATCACACCGGTCGACGACACTCCCGTGTGGTCGATTGTGTGCACCATCGTGCGGACCGGATACCGCAGGCGCGGCGTGACCCGCGCCCTCATCGACGGCGCCGTCGCATACGCGGCGTCCCGCGGCGCGCCCGCGGTGGAGGTGTACCCGGTGGATCCGCCCGGCCGGATGGACCTCACGATGGCCTTCGTTGGAGTGAAGCCCATGTTCGACGCCGCGGGCTTCGAGGTCGTCGGGACGACACGCGCGGTCGCGGGCGGCTTGCCGCGACTGGTGATGCGGAAGGTCGTGTAGGGCTTCTCGTCGACCGACGCCGCGCTGCCGCTGGTTGAGCCGGGGCCGAGGCGCAGTCCCTGCCGTTTGAACCGGACCGAAGCGCCATCCCCGCTGGTTGAGCCGGACCGAAGCGCTAGCGAAGGTCCGTGTCGAAACCACGGCGACACAACAGATTTCATGTACCGCTCAACACCATTCCAACCGTGTTGACGGTGAGTTTTCGTGTTGAGACCAGGAGCGGGCCACATGTAACGACGATTCGTTGATCAACCAAGCGCACTACCCCGCTGGCTACAGTGTGAGCGCAACGAGTCGAAACTCGCGAATAGAGCCGGTTCGGTGACAGGCGCGCTGGGAGCTTCGGCCTACGTGGTTTCGACACGGGCCTTCGATGGCGCTCCGGCCCGACTCAACCAGCTGCGGAACCGCCTCCGCTGCCGCCCACCCGCCCGGGTCTGACGCTCCAACGCGCACCAAGTAGTTCAGCACTCGTGTGAGTGTCGGCCATCACCGGTAGCATTCCTGGCATGAAGCGTATCTTTGCGATCGTGTCGGGCCTGTTCATTGCGGTGGCGGCGACGCTCGTCGCTACGGCTCCCGCCGCGAGCGCGGCGCCGGGCTGCCCGAACGTCGAGGTGGTGTGGGCGCGCGGCACCGTCGAATCGGCTCCGCCGGTCGGGCTCACCGGACTGGCGTACACCGAAGCCCTGCGGGGGCAGGTGCCGGGTAAATCCGTCGTGTCCTACGGCGTCCCGTATGCCGCGGGCAGCAACTTCAACAAACGGATGGCCTTCGCCTACGACGTCGTGAAAGGTGTGCGGGCCACGCAGGCGCGCGTCACGTCGCTCGCACGGATGTGCCCGCAGACCCATATCGTCGTCGGCGGGTATTCGCAGGGCGCGGTGGTCGCGAGTTACGCGATGACCGGCGGCATCGACGTCCCCTCGAGGTACCACGAGTACGCACACATGGTGCCCGTGCCACTGCCCGACGACGTCGGCCGCCACGTCGCCGCCGTCGTGCTGTTCGCCCCGCCGTCGGATCGCTGGATCCACGATGTCGGCGCACCGTCGATCCACGTGGCCCCGAAGTATCAGTCGCGTACGGTCCGATACTGCATCTCCGGTGACGTGGTCTGCGACGGCGCGCCGGTCGGCAGCCCCAACGGTCTGCACGTGCTCTACTCGGTCAACGGCAACACGATCGACGCCGCGCGATTCACCGCCGCCCGGGTATAGCTCGGATCAGCCCCCGAGCAGCTTCGCGAAGTTGCTGATCCCCGCGGACTCGACGGCGGAGTCATACGACGCCGCTTCGTTCGCCGACGGTGCGATCGATGCGGTGTCGGTGTCTCCCATCCCCACCGCGCGCGCCAATTCGGTTGCGGCACGCCGGATTCGATCGCTGAGCAACGCGGTGTCGCCGGTGTTGCCCGCCCAGTCCTGCGACGCCGCATAGACGCCGGTGGGCATGACCACGGCACGCAGATAGCTGAACAACGGCCGCAGCGCGTGGTCGAGGACCATCGAATGCCGTTCGCTGCCCCCGGTCGCCGCGATGAGCACCGGCTTGCCGGCCATCCGATCGACGTCGACCAGATCGAAGAACGACTTGAACAGTCCGCTGTAGGACGCGTTGAAAACCGGCGTGGCGACGATCAGCGCGTCGGCGCCGTACACGGCGTCGAGAGCGTTCTTGACCTGCCCGACGCCGAATCCGGACGTCAGCGAATTGGCGATGTCGACCGCGAGGTCGCGCAGCTCCAGCACTGTCGTCGACGTCAGATCTCCTTGTGCGGCAACGGCTTCGACGACGTCGGCGGCGAGCCGGTCGGCGAGCAGCCGGGTCGACGACGGGTTGGACAGCCCGGCGTTGACGACGACGAGTTTCATGCGTTCACCTTTTCCTGTACGGCGGCATCGCGTGCCGCGACCAGCGACGCGTGGGTGGGTGCATCGGGAACGTCGGCGGGCCGGCCCTCGGCGAACCCCTTGCGCAGTTCCGGCAACACTTCACCCAGCTCGTCGAGTTGTTCGAGGACCGTCTTCAGCGGCAGACCCGCGTGATCGACGAGGAACAGTTGGCGCTGGTAGTCGCCGAAAGTGTCGCGGAAGCTCAGGGTCTTGTCGATGAACTCCTGCGGACTGCCGACGGTCAGCGGCGTCTCGGAGGTGAATTGCTCGAGCGTCGGGCCGTGGCCGTAGACGGGGGCGTTGTCGAAGTACGGCCGGAATTCGCGCACGGCGTCCTGACTGTTCTTGCGGATGAAGAATTGGCCGCCGAGCCCGACGATCGCCTGGTTGGCGTTGCCGTGACCGTAGTGCTCGTAGCGCTCGCGGTAGAAGTCGACCAGCCGCTGGAAATGCTCCTTGGGCCAGAAGATGTGGTTCGCGAAGAATCCGTCGCCATAGTAGGCGGCCTGCTCGGCGATCTCCGGCGAGCGGATGGATCCGTGCCAGACGAACGGCGCGACGTCGTCGAGCGGGCGCGGAGTAGCCGTGAACGACGACAGCGGGGTACGGAATTTGCCTTCCCAGTCGACGACGTCCTCGGTCCACAGCCGCCGCAGCAGCGCGTAGTTCTCGATGGCCAGTGGGATGCCCTGACGGATGTCTTTGCCGAACCAGGGGTACACCGGTCCGGTGTTGCCGCGCCCCATCATCAAGTCCACGCGACCGTCAGCCAGATGCTGCAACGTTGCGTAGTCTTCCGCGATCTTCACCGGGTCGTTGGTGGTGATGAGTGTCGTCGACGTCGACAGCAGCAGGGTGTCGGTCTGTGCGGCGATGTAGGCGAGGGTCGTCGTCGGCGACGACGGGATGAACGGTGGGTTGTGATGTTCACCGGTGGCGAAGACGTCGAGTCCGACTTCCTCGGCCTTACGGGCGATGGCCACCGTGGCTTTGATTCGCTCGTGCTCGGTGGGCGTGGTGCCGTTGGTGGGGTCGGTGGTGACGTCGCCGACAGTGAAGATGCCGAACTGCATGTCTAGCTCCTTCTATATTGCTCAAATCTGAGGGACATCGATATCAACCGGACTGCGGTCCGAATAATTCCCCGCCGTCCCGGCGTTTCCAAGCCCCACTCAACCGTGCTCCGCTCAGCCTATTAGGCTGGACTTACTTACCGAACGAGGAGCTTCATATGAACTTGCGCAAGACTGCCGCCGCAGCCGCGATCGTCGGAGCGGCGGTCTTCGGTGTAGCGGCCTGCAGCAACGGCGAGGTCGCCAGCAACACCACCGGCACCACCCCGAGTGTGGTCAGCGATTCGCCGCTGGAGAACGCCGCCGTCGACCTGAGCGTCAGCGACGCTCAGACCGCGCTGCGCAAGGCGATCGACCCGAAGACCACGGCCGCAGAACTCGACGCCGTCGTCGACACCGACAGTGCCGCCACCAAGACCGCGCTGCAGGCATTCGCCAAGGGCGCGTCGATGGGCGGGTACACCCCCGATGTCTTCACCGTGAAGTCGGTCAAGGGCGACGGCAAGGACAAGGCGGTAGCCACGGTTTCGGTCGCCAGCCCGCATGCACCACAACCGGTCGACATCAAACTGAGCTACGTCGACGTCGACGGCACCTGGAAGTTGTCAGCCGACGCCGTGTCGCAGCTGACATCGCTGGCCGGTGATCACACCGGCCACTGAGCGTCGGGGGCAGCCCTGATTTTTCCCTGAGTTCTACCGACAAACCCCCTGGTCGCGGCCGCGGCCAGGGGGTTTGCCCATTTTCGGCGCGTAGCATCGGAGGCGATGTTGCGCGCCCACCGGCCCGCGGGAGCGAAAGGGAACGTTCGTGAAGTCTGACACCTCCCCGGAAACGTTCATTCTGCCGCCGCGCCCCTCAACGCTCCCCTACGCGTATTCGGCCGTGCCCGACGATCCGCTTCCCGCCGTCGGCGACTTCTGGGGCGTGCAGCGTCTCGATCCCATCGTCGTGCCGGCACCGATCGATCGGCACGCTCCCGCCCCGCTTGTTCGACGCCGAATCGTCGCTCCGGCTCCGTACGTTCCGGTCTACATTCCGGTTCGCAAGACGGCGCCCGTGGTGTCCTGGGCGTTCACGTCCGCGTTGATCTCGATGCCGCTGCTCATCCTGTTCGGTTTCGGGGCGGTGTTCGGCGTGCTGGCGGCGATCCTCGGCGTGGTCGGGCTAGTGCAGGTCAACGGGTCGGACCACTACAAGGGATCCGGGCGGGCCGCGGCGTCGATCGCGATCGGATTGTCCACCGCCCTGGTGGGGACACCGGTGCTGATGTTGACCTGGGCCGTGCTGGGAATGCTGTAACCCGGCCGACTTCCCTCGACGAGTTCACCCCAGACAAGCAGTCCCGAGGTAGATGCCGAACAGGACTATCCGGACACGGCCATACTCCGGGCACCACGGCTCACTGGAACCGAAGGCAACTTCGTGGCGTTGCGGCGCGCGCGAACTACTCGAATCTGGCAACGTCACCGCCTTCGGGACGACCGCGGGCATCAGGGCGACTTGGTGCCCGAACTGCGAGATCACCGATCGATCACAGTTGGAAGGCGATTCAAGCAGCCACTCCAGTCACAGAGATTGCATTCTTTCACTTCTGTATCATCGACCAGTGCGGACAAGACTACTGGCCACGTTCTTCTGCGCAGTGGCGACGCTATGCGGTCTCGCGGTGATGTCACCATCGACGGAGGCGTCGGCCAGCCCACGATGCAGTGACGTCACCGTCCTGTTCGCGCGCGGTACCAACGAGATCGGCGCACCCATCGGCGTCACCGGCTTGACCTTCACCACCGCACTGAGCGCGCTCCTGCCCGGGAAGTCGGTCGAACCGATCGGCGTCAACTACCCGGCGAGCGTCGGGTTCATCAATCGGTTTCAGTTCGCGCGAACGGTCCTGGCCGGCGCACGGAGTATGGCACGAGCCGCAGATCGACTGGCCGTGGCCTGTCCCCGAACCAGGATCGTCCTCGGCGGATATTCACAGGGCGCGATGGTGACCGCCTACGCCGTCAACCCCGCGCTTCCCGCACCGACTCCGAGCGGGCGACTCAGCGCACCGACGCTCACTTCCATTGCCCCCCAGACGGTTTCGCACATCGCGGCGATCGTCATGTTCGCGCCACCGTCGTCGCAGTATCTGCGCAGCGCGGGCGGCCCCGAGATGGTCGTCGGCCGTGAGTATCAAGGCCGAACGTTCGTCTACTGCGCGCCCGGCGACAACGTGTGCAACGGCGCCCAGTTCCGAATGCCCGACATCGTGCACGTGCTCTACGCAATCGACGGCGCGACCGCTCAGGCCGCGGTCGGTACGGCGGATCTCATCAGCAACGGGTCATAGCAACGACTACCGAGGTGGATCGATGCCTGCATCCGCAGGCATCGACGTTCACGAGTCGTAGCACAGGAACTTCACTCGACCGCCGATGATCGGGAACGTGAAATCGAACACGCACGACTGCGAGACTTCGTGACGAAAGGTCGACGGCGCGGCAGACGCTACCGAAGGTGTCATCACGGCTAGTCCGGACGCGATCGAGATGGCAGCCACGCCGGCTGCGAGGTTCTTACGATTCATCGGTTTTCCAATCTCCCCATGCCGCAACGGCATCGATATTCGGCCACTTTCACGGTACGCCGCGCCCAACGACCGGCACGAGTGATCGCCTACTCGAATCACTCCAGTCACTTGTGGCCGACCGCGTAGTTACGCTAGACGTAACACACGATGACCAGCAGCGGACCGAGAAGGGGCGCCGGCTGATAGCCGCGGCAGTACTTGTTGCCGCCACCGAACATCACATTGTGCGGCTGCAGGCCCTGAATCGGCGCCGCAGATGCGGCCCCCGCACCGGCGACACCGATCCCCACCGCCATCCCGACCGCGCATACCGATGCCGCAATCCTTGTACGTCGCATGATCTTTCCTCTCGTGAATCCACGCCGCCTAATTCGTCTATCGTCCCGCGCAATGCAAGTGTTTCTTCCCGTGGCAGACCTCGGGCGCAGACAAGCACCCGACCATTGTCAGTCCTCCCAACCGAATTCCGTTCTTGTCAGTTCTTCCGATAGCAGGTTGTACGTCCGATGGAAATCGACGAGGCGCTGACGGATCCACTCGCGACGATATCCGCCTTGTAATGCGAATAGGAACGAGAGGTGGAACTACGCAGCATTATGACGATCTCTTATTCCGAAACAGTCGACTTCAGATTAGCGGGGGCCCACGACTGGTCTCCAGAATTCACCAGTATCAACGCAACAATAATGTCATCGGATCTCATGTCATTCGACGACGAAATCGATCCAGTAAGCGATAGTGGCTAAACGTAGCAAGCCACGCCGAAGAACGGCCCGAACTGAGCGAAGACCGGGAAGCAGTGCGGACTGTCGAGCCCGTACACGACCTGGTGCGCACCGGGGAGCGGTGCGGCGGCCGCGACGCCCTGACCCGCGAGCACCGACAGCGAAGCGAAGACGATGGCGGCTGCCATCCGGCGGCGAATTCTCATGTCACTCACACTCTCACTCAGGTCAGCGGGGCGGTATCGACCCTTCAGAGGACACTAGTGTCACGTGTGCCCCGCGGCGCGAGTAGTCGACTACCCGAAACAGCCGCCCGCGCACGCAGAAGTGATCCGACGGCGGCCGACATGCCCAAAAAAGCGGCTCCCGGACCGCCTAGGCCCGGGAACCGCTTTGAGTCGAGTAGAGAGTGTTCGCCCCAGTGTCAGACCGCGCGCAGCTGACGACCAGCGCCACCGTCGAGGTCGCGCGAGAGCCAAGCGAGCATGTCGTGCATGGCGGCGCCGATCTGGGCGGCCGACAGGCGCGTGACCGTCGGCAACGAGTGCAAGAGCCCTGCTACGACGGCCGACTGATCGCTCATGCCGCTGGCGGTAACAACCGGTGAGTAGTCGGCGATAGCACTATCGAGGCGACCAAAAGTCACCGCTTCGCCACTGTGGCGGACGGCAGTGAGCGTCGGCGTGATCTCAGCGCGTTGCTGGATGTGCTCGAGCAATTGGTTCATTGTTACCTCCGGATGACGGCTTCCCGACGTCCCGACTAGTTGTCCTTCGTTCGGATGACGACTACCACTCAAGCTTGCCATGAATACGCGCAGAGCGCGATCCTGTGGTGGCAAATTTGTTCAGTCCAGCTAACTTTGTGACCAGAATCACACCCTGGAACGTTACCGCTGAGACTGCAGATGCGGAAGTCACCCATAGTCAACAGGATGTGGCTGTGATGAACCTGTGCCTCCACAGCCACATCCCTGAGATCTACGCTTGCGTTTCCTACTTGCCCTCGGCGGCGGCCTTGTCCGCTTCCATCGCGTCGATCAGGCTCTGCGGTCGCAGATCGGTCCAGTTCTTCTCCACGTACTCCAGGCAGGCCGCGCGGCTGTCCTCGCCGAACACCTTGGTCCAGCCTTCGGGGATGTCGGCGAAGGTCGGCCACAGGGAGTGCTGGTTCTCGTGATTCACCAGCACATAGAAGCGGCCGTTTTCATCGTCAAACGGATTGGTCATTGGGTTGTCCTTTCATACCAAGGCGACGATCGCCTTATCTTCTCATTGCGGGCCGCCGCCTGGTACGACGGCCCTGCGGGTCTAGTCGGAACTCGGGTCTCCCGCAGCGAGTGCAGCCGCAATCCGGGGCCCGACGACAGCGAGTGCATCCGCATTCGCCATCCCGAGGTGATGGGTGTCCACGTGGATCTCCGTCAATCGGCCGTCCACGTACGGACGCCACGCTTGAGCCACCACGTCGGGATCCTCTTTGTCCGCGGTCGCCACGAATACCTGCACGTCACCGTAGTACGGCCGCGGCGTGAATCCGGCAACCACCTCTTGGGCGGCGCCGAAGCTCTCCATGATGCGTTCCACCTGGTCGGCCGCGAACAGTCCCATGCCGGCGATCTGTTCACGCACGATCGCGACGACCTCCTCCGGCGTCGTCGCATGCAGATCATCGCCGAGGTCGAACAGATCACGCCAACCGCCGAGCAGGTCGGCCATCTGTGATCCGTCGGTCTCCTCGCTCGTATCCTCGGTCCCCGCGTCCTCGACCTGGGCCCCGAACGCCTCGGCGTGCGCCGACACCGACTCGCCCGGCTCGGTCACCGGCAACTCGATCTCCGGTACCGGCGCCGAGTCCATGATGCCGAGATACCCGACGACTCCGCCCTCGTCCTGAATGAGCGTCGCCATCGCCTGTGCGATCACGCCACCGACCGACCACCCCAGCAGATGGTACGGCCCGTCCGGCTGCACGCGCCGGATCTCGTCGACGTAGCGCCGGGCCACCGCCACGGCATCGTCTTCGATCGGCTCGTCCGCCACGACGTGCGGATCCTGCAGACCGTAGATCGGCCGGTCCTCGATGTACGGCGCGAACCCGCCGTAGAACCACGCGAGACCGCCCGCCGGGTGCACACAGAACAACGGCGGCAGACTGCCGTCGGTCCGCAGCGGGAGAAGCACGCCGCTACCGGCCTGTGCTTGCGAGGTGAGATGCTCGGCGATCGCGCGCACCGACGGTGCGGCAAACATCGCGGCCAGCTCGATCTCGCTGTGCAGCGTGCGCCGGATCTGTTCGACGATCCGTACCGCCGACAGCGAGTTGCCGCCCAGATCGAAGAACGACGCCGTAGCCGAGACCCGTTCGACGCCGAGGACGTCGGCGAAGATCTGCGCGATCATCGTCTCGCGCAGCCCCTCGGGGGCCACATATTGTGCCTCGGCTGCGGGCGCGGGAGCCGGCAACGCGAGGCGATCGATCTTGCCCGCACTGTTGAGCGGCAGCTCGTCGAGAACCGTCCACACCGCGGGCACCATGTAGGCGGCCAGCGACTGCCGGACCGCCGCGGTGACCTGTGGCAGGTCGACGCTGCTCGGCGACACGTAGGCAGCGAGGTATTCGCCGCCGGTCGGTGAGGTCGCCACGGCCGCCGCCGCGTGCACGACGCCCGGTGCCGCGGCGATGGCCGCTTCGATCTCACCGAGCTCGATGCGCTGACCCCGCAGCTTGACCTGGAAGTCGGTGCGGCCGACGTAGTCCAGATCGCCGGTGGCGCTCCACCGCACCAGGTCGCCGGTCCGGTACAGCCGCTCGCCGGGCGCACCGAACGGATCGGCGACGAACCGGTCCGCCGTCAGGTCACCGCGGCTCGCGTACCCGCGGGCCAGTTGCACCCCACCGAGGTAGAGCTCGCCCGCGACGCCGCGCGGTACCGGATGCAACCGAGCGTCGAGCACCCGTGTGGTCGTCCGAGTGACCGGCGCACCGATGGTGATCGGCGTATCCGCGTCGATGGGAGCGGAGGTCGAACAGATGGCAGCTTCGGTCGGCCCGTACATATTGCGCAGTTCGACGCTCGGCCACACCGCACGGACCTGGTCGGCCAGTGCCCGCGACAGCGCCTCACCGCCGACGTCGAGCGCGCGCAGGCGCACCGCCGCCAGTTCGTCGTCGGACAGCACGTCGAGCATCGTCGACAGCATCGACGGCACCAGCAGCGCCGCGGTGACCCCGCGCTGCGCCATGGTCGCGGCGATGGCCCGCGGATCGCGGTGGTCCCACGATCGCAGCAACACCAGCGACCCGCCGGACACGATCGGTCGCAGGACGTCGAGCAGCAACGCGTCGAACGTGCTGGCCGCGACCTGCACGAAGACGTCGTCGACGGTGTAGGCGTGCGCGGCGGCGTCGTGGCGCATGTGCGCGGTGATCGCCCGATGCCCGACGACGACGCCCTTGGGCTGTCCGGTCGAGCCGGAGGTGAACATCGTGTAGGCCGCCGAGTCGGGATGGATCACACCGACCCTGCGCACGACGTCGGAGAGGCTCACCGACGTCGGATCCTGGGCGGGTGCGAGCACGCGCGCGTCGTCGACGGTGTCGACCTGCACGCCGAGATCACGGGCGGCCGCGGTGGTCTCCGCGGACACGATCGCCGGTACCAGCATGATCCGCGCGCCCGACGTCTCCAGGAGGTAGCGGACCCGATCGGCGGGTGCCTCCGGATCGATCGTGATGAACGACGATCCGGCGACACCGGCGGCGTGCACGGCTGCCACCAACGACACCGACCGCGGCAGGCACACGGCGACCGGAGCCTGCGGGCCCGCGCCGAGGTCGAGTAGATGTGCGGCCAACGCCGCGACGACGCTGCCGAGCTCCCCGTAGGTGAGAGTGACCGACGGCGTGACGATCGCGGTCCGCGTCGCCGAAGCCGCGACACGGTCGACGAACAGTCCGGCCAGCGTCGTCTCGGCCGGTGCCACCAGGTCGCGACCGTGCGACCATGCATCGACGGTGTCGCGCTCGGCCGCACCGAGCAACTCGACGTCGCCCACCGCGAGCGAGGCGTCTCCGACGACCTGACCGAGCACGTGCACCAACCGCGCCATCATCGCCTCGATCGTTGCGGCGTCGAACAGATCGGTCGCGAACGACGCCTTGGCGCTCCACGATCCGGCGGCAGGCGCGTTCACGTCGACGACGAGGTCGACCTGCACCGGCGTCTGATCGAGAGTGACCGGAGTGACCGTCAACGTCTCGCCGGCACGTGTCGCACCGTCGAATCCGGTTCCGGTTCCGCCGTCCTGTCGCACCGACAACCACACCTGGATGAGCGGCGAGAAGGCTTCGGAGCGAACGGGATTGAGCGCATCGACGACGGCTTCGAACGGAACCACCGCGTGACCGAAGGCTTCCAGGTCGACGCCGCGCACCTGCTCGAGCAGCTCGGCGAAACTCTGCCGCGACCCGACGTCGGTGCGCAGTACCAGCGTGTTGACGAACATGCCGACGAGCGGGTCGAGGACCGCCTGCCCGCGCCCGGCGATCGGCGTGCCGATCGCGATGTCACCCGACGCGCTCAAGCGGGCCAACAGCACCGCCAGCGCACCGTGGACCACCATGAACGGCGTGGTTCGCGTCGCCGTGGCCACCTCCCGGATCTGTTCGGCGAGATCGGCCGGAATATCGAACTCGACGCTGCCGCCGCGCTGGCTGGCGACCGCCGGGCGGGGCCGGTCGGTCGGCAGTTCCAGGACGTCGGGCAGGCCGGCCAGTTGCCGCTTCCAGTAGTCGAGCTGGGCGCCGACGATCGAGCCGGGATCGTCCGGCGCGCCGAGGACGCGATGCTGCCACAACGCGTAGTCGGCGAATTGCACCGCGAGCGGGGTGAATCGGGGCGAGCGCTGTTCCGCCCGTGCCGCATATGCGGTCAGCAGATCACCGAGCAGCGGCAGCATCGACTCACCGTCGGCCGCGATGTGATGCAGCACGACGCCGAGCACGTACTCGCGGTGGTCAGCTACCCCATCGCTCGCCTCGAACAGGCGCACCCGGACCGGCCAGTCGCGCGTCACGTCGAAGCCCGCGGTCACCGCGGCGAGGATGTCCTCGCCGGAATCCACCGTGCGCCAATCGATTCCACGTTCGACGTCGTCTGCCGCGGCGATCACCTGGACCGGCTCGCCGTCGACCAACGGATAGGTCGTGCGCAGTACCTCGTGGCGGATCACCACATCCACGACGGCCGCACGCAGAGCCGCGACGTCGAGGTCACCGGTCAGCCGCAGCACGGCAGGCAGGTTGTACGCGGGCGACGCGGCGTCGAACTGGTTGATGAACCACATGCGCTGCTGCGCGAACGACAGCGGGATGCGGTCCGGTCGCGGGATGACCGCCGAAACCGGTTCGACCACAACGGAGTTCGACGACGCCGCGGCGATCAACCCGCGCACGGTCGGCGCCTCGAACAGATCGCGCACCGACACCTCGACACCGAGCACGTCACCGGCGCGAGCCGCCAACCGCATCGCCGAGAGCGAGTTGCCGCCCAGGTCGAAGAACGACTCGACCACCGACACCCGATCCGCACCCAACACATCGGCGAACACCGCGGCCAACCGCGTCTCGACGTCACCGTCGGGCGCCACGAACTCGCTCTCGACCGAGCCGAAGTCCGGTTCCGGCAGGGCCTTGCGGTCCAGCTTGCCCGCCGAGTTCAGCACGACCTCGTCGAACGCGACCCAGGACGTCGGCACCATGTACACCGGAAGCGACTGCGCCACAGCTGCTTTCACCGCGTCGACGTCCACCGACGACGGCGCGACGAAGCCGACCAACTGCTGATCGCCCGACGGCGCGGCCACCACGGTCGCCGCCGCATGCACCACACCCGGGGCAGCGGCGATCGCGGCCTCGATCTCCCCCAGCTCGATCCGCTGGCCGCGGAGCTTGACCTGGAAGTCGGTGCGGCCCAGATACTCCAGCACACCGTCGGCTCGGCGGCGCACCAGGTCACCGGTGCGATACAGACGCGCACCCGGGGCACCGAACGGATCGGCCACAAACCGGTCCGCCGTCAAATCGCCGCGCGACGCATAGCCGCGCGCCAGCTGCACCCCACCGAGGTACAGTTCGCCCGCAACGCCGTCGGGAACTCGATGCAACCGCGAATCCAGCACCACCGCAGACGAATTCCACACCGGCACACCGATCGGCACCGACCCATCGCCCGCGGACACGGCGTCGATCTTCTCGAACGTGATCTCCACCGCCGCCTCGGTCGGACCGTACAGGTTGTAGAAGAGAACGTCGGGCTGAGCCGACCCCCGGCCCGCTCGCTGCGCTCCCGACGCCGGCCACGCCGACCGCACATCAGCCGCCACCGCAGGCGGCAACGCCTCACCCGTCGTCGACACGATCCGCACCGACGACATCCGCGACATCCGCTGGACGCCGACGACCTCGACGAACACCGACAACATCGACGGTACGAAATGCACCATCGTCGTCGACGTGCGCTCGATCTCGTCGGCGACGACGACCGGATTCAGGTGGCCGTCCGCCGGGAGGATCGTGATTCGCGCGCCGATCATCAACGGCGCGAACAACTCCGGCACCGACACGTCGAACGTGTACGGCGTCTTGAGCATCACCGTGTCGCCCGCGTCGATCGGCAGTTCGTCCAGACCCCACCACAACCGGTTCAGCACGGCCGAATGCGACAGCGTCACACCCTTCGGCCGACCCGTCGACCCCGACGTGAACAACGTGTACGCGGCGTGATCCGGAAGCAACCGAGCCGAGCGCTCGCCCGCGGTGAACAACGCGACCGTCTCGTCGACCGGACCTGCCGCGTCGACGACGACGATCGTCGCGCCCCGCGATTGTGCGCTTGCCACAACGTCTTTCGCCCGCAGCGGGTCGTCGACGACGAGTGCCGAGACATCGGCGGTGTCGAACATGTACGACGCGCGGTCGGCCGGCGCGGAGGTGTCCACCGGCACGTACTGGCCACCGGCGGCGACGATCGCGTGGATGGCGACGACCATCTCCACCGAGCGGTGCAGACTGACGGCGACCGCCACGTCGGGACCGACGCCCGCCGCGACCAGTTCGCGCGCGAGCAGACTGACTCGGGCGCCGAACTCCCGGTAGGTCACCGTTCGGCCGGCGAACTCCAGTGCCGCAGCGGTCGGCGTCGCCTCGATCCGGGGGGCGACCGCATCCCAGAGCGTCGCGGCGGCCGGCAGCGTGACGTCGGGCCCCAGTTCCATCCGCGCCTGCGCGGCATCCTCCGCACCGACGAAGATGCTGACATCGCCCAGCGGGGTCGTCGGAGCCGCGGTCAGCTGATCGAGCACCGTGACGAACCGATCGAGCAGTGCCGCCACCCGCGGCGCGTCGAACAGCTCGGTCGCATAGACGACGCCGAGCGTCCAATCGCCGGTCGGCGCCGTCGACACCGTGAAGTACAGGTCGAGCTGTGCGCCGACGACACCCGGATCGACGGGTTCGATGCGCAGGTCGCCGACGTCGACGCCCGCGCCCGCTCCGGCACCCGGGTTCAATGACAACAGGACCTGGGCGAGCGGCGCGAACGCTTCCGAACGCACCGGATCCACCGCCTCGACGACGGTCTCGAACGGAACGTCGGCGTGGGCGAAGGCATCCAGGTCGACGGTCCGCACGGTGGCGAGCAGACCGGCGAAGTCGGCGGATTGCTCGATCTGCGTACGCAGCACCAGGGTGTTGACGAACATGCCGACCACCGCGTCGAGCACCTGCTGACCGCGCCCGGCGACCGGGGTGGCGATCGCGATGTCGTCGCGTCCGGCGAGTCGCGCGAGCACGACGGCCAGCGCCGCGTGGAGCACCATGAACGGTGTGACGCCGTTGGCCTTCGCGACCTCCCCGATGCGGGTGGCGACGACAGCCGGAATGGCCGTCGCCGATAGTGCACCGGCGCGTGAGGCGACGCTCGGCCGGGGTCGGTCTGCGGGGAGCTCGAGCACGTCGGGCAATCCGGCCAACTGCTCACGCCAGTAGGCGAGCTGCGTGCCGATGACCGACGACGGGTGGTCGGCCGACCCCAGCACCCGGTGCTGCCACACCGCGAAGTCGGCGAGCTGGACCGGCAGTGGCGAGAAGGCCGGCGCCGATCCCGACGCGCGCGCCACATACGCCGACGCGAGGTCGGCGACCAGTGGTGTCAGCGACTCGCCGTCGGCCGCGATGTGATGGGTCACGACGGCCAGGACGTGTTCCCGTTGCGCCTCAACAGCTGCATGCGCGGGAGTTTTGGCTTCCCACAACCGAACTCGCAGCGGCCACTGCTCGGTGACGTCGAAGCCGGTCATCACCGCGGCCTCGATCTCCGGCAGGTCCGACACGACCCGCCAGACGTCGCGGGCGTCGAATTCGTCGACGTCGCCGATCGACTGGAACGGTTCACCGTCTACGGCTCCGAACGTGGTCCGCAGGACCTCGTGCCGGGCGACGACATCGATCACCGCCGCGCGCAACGCGGCGACGTCGAGGTCGCCGGTCAGCCGCAAGACGGCTGGGATGTTGTAGACGGGCGACGCCGGTTCGAACCGGTTGATGAACCACATGCGTTGCTGAGCGAAAGTCAGCGGGATGCGGTCCGGGCGCGGCTGCGCAGGCGTGATCGCGGGCAGCGCACGAGCGCGCTCACCGCTCGACTCGGCGAGGTGGCGGACCGTATGTGCGTCGAAGATGTCGCGGACCGAGATCGCCGCGTCGAGGACGTCACCGGCTCGCGCTGCCAGGCGCATCGCCGACAGCGAGTTGCCGCCGATGTCGAAGAAGGAGTCGACGACGCTGACCCGCTCGACGCCGAGCACGTCGGCGAAGGCTGCCGCCAGTCGCTCCTCGACGTCGCCGACGGGGGCGACGTAGTCGCGCTCCAGGGAGCCGAAATCGGGGGCGGGCAGGGCCCGGCGGTCGATCTTACCCGCACTATTGAGCGCGATATCGTCGAGCACCGTCCACACCGACGGCACCATATACGACGGCAACGCCTGCCCCACAACAGCTCTCAATACCTCCACATCCACCGACACCGGCGACACATACGCCACCAAATGCTGCGCACCCGACGGCGTCGACGCCACCGTCACCGCAGCCTTCACCACCCCAGCAGCCCCAGCCAACACCGACTCGATCTCACCCAACTCGATCCGCTGACCACGCAACTTCACCTGAAAATCGGTACGACCCAAATACTCGACCTCACCGCCAGCATTCCACCGCACCAAATCACCCGTACGATACAACCGCGAACCAACCACACCGAACGGATCAGCGACAAACCGCTCAGCAGTCAAGCCGGACTGCCCCGCATAACCACGCGCGATCTGCACCCCACCCAGATACAACTCACCCGGAACCCCCACCGGCACCGGACGCAACCGCGCATCCAACACCAGCGTCTCCGTATTCCACACCGGCGCACCAATAGACACCACCGCCGGGGCATCAGACACATCCGCCCACGACACCTCCACCGCCGCCTCCGTCGGACCAAACAAATTGTGGATACCAACGTGCGGCCACACCGCATGCGCCTTACCCACCACCGCCGGCGGCAACGCCTCACCAGAAGCGAACACCCACTTCAACGAGGTCAACGCCGACAACCGCTCCGAGGCAACCACATCCAAAAACACCGACAACATCGACGGCACAAAATGCACCGACGTCGCCGCCGACTCCGCCAACAGGTCGACGAGATACTCCGGATCGGTATGCCCACCCGGCCGAGCGATCACCACAGTCGCACCCGCCAGCACCGGAGCGAACAACTCCGGCACCGACACATCGAAGGTGAACGGCGTCTTGAGGATGACGCGATCGTCAGCCGCCAGCCCGAACGTGTCAATCCCCCACACCAACCGGTTCAACACCGACCGATGCGACACCGTCACACCCTTCGGCCGACCCGTCGACCCCGACGTGAACAACGTATAAACCGCATCATCAGCCCGCAACGGCGCCAACCGATCCGCATCCGACACCGACCGCACCGACAGATCGACATCCCCCGACCCGTCCACCTCCACCACGCGCACCGAATCACCCAGCGCCACCACCGACTCCGGCACCACCCCAGCCGCCGTCACCACGATCCGGACGTCCGCGACCGACACCATGTACTCCACCCGATCCACCGGAACCGCCGGATCGATCGGCACATACTGCCCACCCGCAGCCACCACAGCATGAATGGCGACAACCATCTCCACACTGCGATCGACAGCCACACCCACCGCCACATTCGGCCCCACACCCGCCGAAATCAACCCGCGCGCAAGCGTATTCACCCGCGCACCGAACTCGGCGACGGACACACCACGCCCCTCAAACCACAACGCCGTCCCCGCACCAGCCCCAGCCAACCCCGCAACAACCGCATCAGCAACCGTCACCGACGCGACCCGCACCGCCGGGCCGAACGATTGGGCCACCACTGCGGCGCGCTCGTCGGGGGCGGTGATGTCGATCTCGGCGATCGATGAATACGGCTGTGCCGCAATCGATGTGAGGATCTGCGCAATGGCGGCCGCGAAGCCCTGCACTTCGCGTGCGCTGAACACGCCCGGCAGGTACTTCACGCGCACGACCAGGCCGTCGGCCGCGGGCAGGGTGATCATGTTCAGCGGGTAGTGCGTCGAATCGCTGAGCTGCGCACCGGTGATCGCCAGACCGCCGACCGCGCTGGCGTCGGTCGATTCCAGCGACGAGGCGTCGACGGGATAGGACTCGTGCACCGTGAGCGTGTCGAAGCCGATGGGAACGTCTGCCGCGGCGGTGATTTCCGGCAGGCTCAAGTACTGGTAGTCCAGCACCGCGACCTTGTCGGCCTGCAACTTCTCCAACACCGCCACCACCGACGCCGCCGGGTCCACGTCGACCACCCCGGGCAGGGTGTTGATGAACAGACCGACCATCGATTCGACACCGTCGAGGTCGGCCGGCCGCCCTGACACCGTCTCACCGAAAGTGACGACCTGGTTGCCGGTCAGCCGCGACAACAACACGGCCCACGCCAATTGGAGCACCGTCGCCAGCGTCGCGCCGTGCTCTCTACCCACCGACTCGAGAGCCGCAACCAACTCGCCGCTGATCGGGACCTCACAGTCCTGCGGCAGTTGGGTGTCCGACACCGCTTCGCCCGACGCGACGAGTGTCGGTCCCTCGACCGGCGCCAGCACCGATCGCCAGGCGGCCAATCCGGCATCGATGTCCCGCGTCGCGATCAGCCGCAAGTAGTCACCGAAGTCGCCCGCCGCGCCGCCGGATACCTGGCCGGTGTACGTGGCGCCGGTCGCGTAGACCGCGAGCACGTCGGCCATCACCAGCGGCCCCGACCAGCCGTCCAGGATCAGATGGTGATTGGTCGACACCAGCGTCGACGTATCCCCGTGGCGCACAAGGACGAATCGCAGCAGTGGCGGCGCAGCGAGATCGAACGGCAGCACGCGCTGTGCGGCCACGACCTCCTGCACTCGCTGCGTCGCCGTCGACTCGTCGACCGCACCCAGGTCGACGACGGTCCACGGCAACTCGACGGAGGACGGCACCACCGAGACCACGGCACCCGACGCCGTCGTCACGAATCCGGCGCGCAGCACCCGATGCTGTGCGACGACCGCCTGCGCCGCGCGGCGCAACCGATCTTCGTCGACACCAGCACCCAGCGACAGAACCGCCTGTGCGACATACACGTCCACCTCGCCGGAGATACCGGCGACCATCTCCGACTGGAAGAACAGCCCGCCCTGCAGCGGGGAGAGCGGCCAGACGTCGGCGCCGGGGTAGCTGCGGTCCACCGCGTCCAGATCGGCCTGGGTGAGCGTCACACCGGGCACATCCGACGGTGAGAGTCCTACCGGCACTTCACTGTTCGCGACGTCGGCGATCGCGGCCAGCTCCGTCGAGAAGTACTCGGCCAGCTCGGCGACGTCGGGTGCCGACACGACGGCGGGCGGGAAGCTCACCGCGGCCACCAACTGTCGTCGGCCACCGACATTGCGCGCGCTCGCATTGATCGTCAGCACGGCCTGCGCCGCCATCGTCAAGTTCGCGGGTATCCCGAATTCGGGGCCGTCGACGGTTCCGAAGGCCAGCAGCGACGCCGTGGCGTCGACCGGCGTGTCGCTCGTGTCGCCGCCGCCCGCGGCAGCCGCGCCCAGGTAGTTGAACACGATCGACGGCATCGGCCGCCGCGCCAACTCGGAGTCGTCCCGGTAGCGCAGCCAACCGAACCCGATACCCGAATCCGGTTGTCCCAGACGCTCTTCCTTCGCCGCCTTCACCGCATGCACGGCGTCGTCGGCCGGGTCCAGAGCCAGCGGAGCCACCGAGGTGAACCAGCCGACCGACCGCGACAGGTCGGCGCGCACCGGCTCGGGGCCGGTCTCGACCACGTCCTCGTAGCGGCCGTGGCCTTCGGCGAGCACCACCACCGGTGCGTCGTCGTCGATACCGCGGGCCCGTTGCCAGGTGCGCACCGCCCGCGCCAGCGCCGCGAGCAACGCGTCGCTCGCTGTGCCGGTGAACGCTTCGGGTACCCGGGTCAGCAAGGCCTCGGTGACGTCGGCGTCGACGACGTGCGTCACGAGGTCCAGGGTGCTCACGCGGTCGCGCGACCGCACCAATTCGGCGCCCAGGGGCGTCGGCCGAACGGGAAGTCGCTCCAGCCAGTAGCCCAGTTCGCCGTGTCGCCGCGCGGTCTGCGCGGCCAGTGCCGCCGACCACGCACGCTGCGACGACGTCACCTCTCGTACGTGCTGCGGGTGACCCGCACTGCGCTGCGCCCAGACGGTGACCAGGTCTTCGACGATGATCCGCCAGGACACGGCGTCGACGCCGAGGTGATGAACGACGAGCACGATCCGTCCGGCACCGGCCGAGTCGGTGACCCACACCGCGTGAACGAGCGCGCCCACCGTCGGGTCCAGTTGTTCGGCCGCGAACTTGTGCGCCGCAACGAGATCCGCGTCGAACACGTCCGATCCGACAGGTCCGGCGGAACTGTGCCGCGACACCGCGGCACGCGCGTCGAACCGAGCTCCGGCGGTCAACTCCCACTGGCCGTCGACCTGCGCCAACCGCGCCGACAGCATGGCGTGTGCGGCCACGACGACGCCGAGCACCTCGGCCAGCGCGTCGAGGGCCGGCTCCGCCAGCGCGTCGAGGGCCGGCTCCGCCTGCGTGTCTCGGGCCGGCTCCGCCTGCGTGTCTGGAGTCAGCTCAGCCGGTGCGGCGAGCACGACACCCTGCACGAAACCGGCGAAATCAGCTGCGGTGTCGGAGTATTCGAGCATCCAGGACACCACCGGCGGGAGCGTCACCACACCCGCGGGTCCACCCGGCAGCTCCGGCAGAGCGGGCAGTACGGCCGACGAGTCCAGCATCGCCGCGGCCATCGCCCGCACCGTCTTGCGTTCGAAGATCTCCCGCGGCGACAGCGTTAGCCCGGTGGCACGTGCGGCCGACGCGAGCTGAATCGACATGATCGAATCGCCGCCGAGCGCGAAGAACGACTCGGTGACCGACACCCGGTCCAGGCCGAGCAACGCCGCGACGACCGTCGCGAGTTGCTGCTCCAAATCGCCCACCGGCGCAACGTAATCGGCGTCGAGCGCGGTGAAATCCGGTTCGGGCAACGCCCGCCGATCGATCTTGCCCGCCGAATTCAGCGCGAGCTCGTCGAGCGCCATCCACACCGTCGGCACCATGTACGACGGCAGCCTGCGTTCGGCGAAGGCCGCCACCGCGGCCACGTCGACCGACGCCGGCGTCAGATAGCCGACGAGATGCGCAGCACGGCCCGACTGTGCGACGGCGGCGGCCACGTGCACCACGCCGGGCGCCGCCGCCAGTGCGGATTCGATCTCTCCCAGCTCGATGCGCTGGCCGCGCAGTTTCACCTGGAAGTCGGTGCGGCCCAGATATTCCAGCTCTCCGCCATCGTTCCAGCGGACCAGGTCACCGGTACGGTACAGCCGTTCACCCGAGCCGAACGGATCGGCGACGAATCGCTCGGCGGTCAGCACGGTACGCGACGCGTAGCCGCGCGCGACCTGGGCTCCGCCGATGTACAACTCGCCCGCGACGCCCGCGGGCACCAACTGCAGGTGCGCGTCGAGCACGTAGTTCCCGGTGTTGGCGACCGGCACGCCGATCGGTTGCGTCTGGTGTCCCGGGCGCACCTGCGCCACCGTCGAGAAGATGGTCGCCTCGGTGGGCCCGTACTGGTTGTACAGCGTCACCTGCGGCCAACTGGCGTACACCGCGTCCGCCACGGCGGGCACGAGTGCCTCGCCGCCGGTGTGGATCCGGGTGAGCGTCGCCGCCCACGCGTTCCCCCGCTCCTCCAGGGCGTCGGTCATCGCCGCCAGCATCGACGGTACGATGATCGCGGTGGTGACGCCATGGCGCGCCACGGTGTCGGCGATCTTCTGCGGATCGCGGTGATCGCCGGGTGCCAGCAGGACCAGCGTGCCGCCGGCGAGCATCGACCGGAAGAATTCCAGTACCGAGGGGTCGAAGGTGTACTCCAGGACCTGCAGCACGACGTCGGCTTCGGTGAATCCGTAGTAGCCGCGGTCGAACAGCAGATGCGACATCACCGCGCGGTGCGACACCGTCACACCCTTCGGTCGTCCCGTGGAGCCCGAGGTGAAGATGGTGTACGCAGCCGAGGACGGCCGAACCGGCGAGATCCGGTCGGCATCGGAAACCGGTTGCGCCGCAGCGGAATCCAGGTCGATCTCCGCCGCGGAGTCGACCGCGACGACGGTCACCGAGCCGAGTGCGGCCACCGCGTCGGGCACCGGTGCGCCCGCGGCGACGAGCACCGTCGACGCGGCGGCGGTAGCCATCATGTACTGCACCCGTTCGGCGGGTGCAGCGGTTTCGATCGGCACGTACTGCCCGCCCGCGGCGGCGATCGCGTGGATCGCCACCACCATCTCGACACTGCGCTCGATGCAGATCCCGACGGCGGCGTCGGGGCCGACGCCGAGCGAAATCAGTTCGCGTGCAAGCGTATTGACGCGTGCGCCGAATTCGGCGTAGGTCAGCGTGCGATCGGCGAAGATCACCGCGGGCACATGCGGCGTGGCCGCCACGCGGGCAGCGAGGATCGTCGCCAGGTGCGGCGCGGTCACCTCGAGGTCGGGACCCGTCGACGCCGCGAGCACCTGTGCGCGACGCGACTCGTCGAGCAGGGACAGCTCTCCCGCCGTGGTCTGCGGGGCAGCCGCGACGGTGCGCATGATGGCCACCAGCGCGGCCGAGAACTCGGTGACCTGCTGCTCGGAGAACGCCGCGGGCAGATACTTCAACCGCAGCAACAGACCGTCGCCCGACGGCAGGGTGCCCATGTTCAGCGGGTAGTGCGTCGAGTCCGACATCTGCGCGCCGGCGACCGCCAGTCCGCCGACGGCGCTGGTGTCGGCGCTCGCCAGCGAGCTCTCGTCGACCGGATAGGACTCGTGGATCGTCAGCGTGTCGAATACGACCGGCCGGTCGGCGGCCGCCGCGATCTCCGCCAGCGTCAGGAACTGGTAGTCGAGCACGGCGACCTTGTCGGCCTGCAAACGCCGCAGGATGTCGGCGATCGGGGCCTGCGGGTCGACGTCGACGACGACGGGCAGGGTGTTGATGAACAACCCGATCATCGATTCGACGCCGGCCAGATCGGCCGGCCGGCCCGACACCGTCTCACCGAAGGTGACCACGCGGTTGCCGGTCAGCCGGGACACCAGCACCGCCCAGACGAGCTGCAGAACAGTCGCGAGCGTCGCATCGTGGGCGCGGCCCACGGCTTCGAGCGCGGCGACGAGTTCCGGATCGACCAGGACGTCGACGTCGCGCGGAAGCGAGTCGGCCGAGATCGGCGGGAGAGCCGGCGCCACCAGCGTCGGCCCGTCGACCGGCTCCAGCAGTGTGCGCCATGCCGCGCGGCCCGCCTGCGCGTCACGCGACGCGATCAGCCGCAGGTAGTCGCCGAAGTCGCCGCTCGCCGCGACATCTCCGCCCGCCGCGGCCGCGACCTGATCGGTGTAGGTGTTGCCGGTCGCGTAGAGCGCCAGCACGTCGGCCATCACCAGCGGCCCCGACCAACCGTCGAGGATGATGTGGTGATTCGTCGAGATCAGCGTCGCCGACTCGCCGTGGCGCACGAACACGAACCGCAGCAGCGGCGGGGTGCCCAGGTCGAACGGCAGCACCCGCTGCGCGTCGGCGATCTGCGCCACCCGCGCGGTCACTTCGTCCGGCTCGGCATCGCCGAGATCGATCACCGACCACGGCACCTCGACGGCGCCGGGGACCACCGCGAGCACCGCACCGGACTCGGTCTCCACGAAGCCCGAGCGGAGCACCCGATGGTGATCGAGGACCGACTGGGCCGCGCGCGCGAGCCGCTGCTCGTCGACACCCGAACCCAGTGTCAGGATCGCTTGTGCCACATAGACATCGACGCCGTCGGGGAGGTCGGCGGCCAACTGCGCCTGCAGGAACAGACCGCCCTGCAGCGGGGACAACGGCCACACCGCGGCGCCCGGGTAGCGCGCGGCCAGCAGATCGAGCTCGCGCTGCGAGATCGACACGCCCGGCACGTCCGACGGCGACAGTCCGATGGGTGCGCCGCTGCGCACGACGTCGGCGATCGACGACAGCTCCGCCGACCACCGCCGGCCCAGCTCGGCCACGTCGGCCGCGGCGAGTTGCCGCGCGGGGTAGCGGATCGACGCCGACAGTTCGCGGCGACCGTCGACGAACCGTGCTCCGGCATTGACGGTGAACACCGCCTGCGCGGCCATGTCCAGGGCGGGCGGCGGACCGAAGTCCGGACCGGCGACCGCGGTGAACGCCAGCGGCGCCTGGATCGCACCGCCCTCCGAGCCGTCCGAGCCCTGCGAGCTGCCCGAGCCACCTGCTCCGGAGGCGGCGCCGAGATAGTTGAACAGAACCGCGGGCAGCGGCCGGGCGGCCAACTCGGTGTCGCCGTGATAACGCAGCCAGCCGAATCCGATGCCGGAGTCGGGGGTCGCGAGTCGCTCCTCCTTGGCGGCCTTGACCGCGTGCACCGCGTCGTCGCCCGGATCGATTGCGATCGGCGCGATGGTGGTGAACCAGCCGACCGTCCGCGACAGATCGGCCCGCACCGCGTCGGCTCCGGTCGCCAGCACTTCCTCGTAGCGCCCGTGTCCCTCCAGCAGCACTCCGATCGGCGCATCGTCGTCGATGCCGCGTGCCCGCTGCCAGCCGCGCAGGGCCCGCGCCAGGGCGGCGAGCAGTACGTCGTTGACGGTGCCGCCGAATGCTTCCGGTGCCGCCGCCAGCAGTACCTCGGTGTCGTGCGCATCGACGGCGACGCTGACCGACTCCATGGTGGGCACCCGGTCGAGAACCGGGTCGAGCTGCACCCCGAAGTCGTTCTGGCGCAGCGGCATCCGCGCGAGCCATCGCGGCAGTTCGACGTCGCGGGCCGGCAGCTGCGCGGCGAGCGCCGTCGACCAGGCGCGCTGTGAGTTCGTGACGGCGCGCACCTGCATCGGGTGACCGGCGCTGCGTTGCGCCCACACCGTGATCAGGTCTTCGACGAGGATGTTCCACGACACCGTGTCGACGCCGAGGTGATGGATCACCAGCGCGATGCGGCCGGCTCCGGACGGATCGGTCACCAGCGCGGCCCGCACCAGCTCGCCGGTGGCCGGGTTGAGTCGCCGGACGGCGGCGTTGTGCGCCGCGACGAGATCGGCGTCGAACTGCTCCGAGCCGACGGCGCCGGTCGAAGCGGTGACCGTCACCGCACGCTCGGCGTCGAACGGCGTGCCCGCCTCGATCCCCCAGGTGCCGTCGGCCTGATACAGCCGCGCGGAGGCCATCGCGTGCGCCCCGACGACGACGCTGAGCACGTCGGCGATGTCGGCCGAGCCGGCGCCGGTCGGTGCGGCAAGTACCACGGCTTGCACGTTTCCGATGAAATCTGTCGGCTGCTGCGAGAATTCGAGCATCCACGCGACCACCGGCGGCAGCGGGAAGGTGCCCGCGGCGCCGCCGGGCAGTTCGGCGAGGTCGGGCAGCCGCTCCCCCACGCTCGCGATGGCGCGCGCCATCTCCCGGATGGTCTTGAGTTCGAAGACCTGCCGCGGCGACAACGTGTGCCCGGCGGCGCGCATCGCCGAGGCGAGCTGAATCGACATGATGGAGTCGCCGCCCATGGCGAAGAACGATTCGACGACGCTGACCCGTTCGACGCCGAGAAGTCCGGCGATCACCGCGGCGAGTTGGGTTTCCACCTCGCCGCGCGGCGCGACGTAGTCGGCGTCGAGGGAGCCGAAGTCGGGGGCGGGCAGCCCCCGGCGGTCGATCTTGCCCGCCGAGTTGAGCCCGATGTCGTCGAGCACCGTCCAGACCGTCGGCACCATGTACGACGGAAGTGCTTGCTCCACAGCAGTTTTCACCGCGGCGACGTCGAGCGTCGCGGGCGAGAGGTAGGCCACGAGGTGGTCGGCGCCGGTGGGTGCGGCGGCCACGGTGACCGCGGCCTTCACCACTCCCGGTGCACTCGCGAGCACCGACTCGATTTCGCCGAGCTCGATGCGCTGTCCACGCAGTTTCACCTGGAAGTCGGTGCGGCCGAGGTATTCGATCGCACCCGCGGTGTTCCACCGCACCAGGTCACCGGTGCGATAGAGCCGTTCGGCGGTCCCGAACGGGTCGGCGACGAACCGTTCGGCGGTCAAGCCGAGCTGTCCGGCGTATCCGCGGGCCAACTGCACGCCGCCGAGGTACAGCTCGCCCGGGACGCCGACCGGCACCGGACGCAGACGAGCGTCGAGCACATAGGCCTCGGTGTTGCTCACCGGCACGCCGATGGGCACCGTGGTCTCGTCACCGGTGAGTTCGTAGGCGGTGACGTCGACGGCGGCTTCGGTGGGGCCGTAAAGGTTGACCAGGCGTACCCCGTCGAGGGCGCCGAGCACGGCGTGCGCGGGTCCCGCGGTGAGCGCCTCACCCGAGGCGAAGATCCAGTTGAGCGACGACAGCGCGGAAAGCGTTTGCGGCGCAAGTACATCGACGAATACCGACAGCATCGACGGCACGAAGTGAATCACCGAGACGCGGCGCTCGGCGATCAGCGCGGCCAGCGCCTCGGGATCGGCATGCGCACCGGGCGCCGCGACGACCAGTTCGGCACCGAGTGTCAGCGGCAGGAACAGCTCCCAGACCGACACGTCGAAGGTGGTCGGCGTCTTCTGCACGAAGACCTCGTCGGCCGACAGCGAGTACCACGTGCGCATCCAGTCCAGCCGGTTCGCGAGCGCGCGGTGGGTCACCGTCACGCCCTTCGGCCGGCCCGTCGACCCGGAGGTGAACAGCGTGTACAGCGCGTCGTCCGGCGAGACCGGCGCGCGCCGTTCGGTGTCCGCGATCGGCGCGACCGACTCGTCGATCGCCCTCGACGCGTCGACCACGACGAGATCGGTGTCCACCGCGGCGAGGGCGTCGGGCACCTGGCCGGCCGCGACGAGGACCATGCGGGCCCCCGACGTCGCGGTCATGTACTCCACGCGATCGGCGGGTGCGTCGACGGCGATCGGCACGTACTGGCCGCCCGCGGCGACGACCGCGTGGATGGCGACCATCATCTCGACGCTTCGGTCGATCGCGACGCCGACCGCGGCGTTCGCGCCGATGCCGCGCGAGATCAGTTCGCGCGCAAGGGTATTTACCCGTGCGCCGAATTCGCCGTAGGTGACGGTGCGGCCGTCGAACCACAGTGCGGGCGCATCGGGGGCGGCAGCGACCCGCGCGGCGAGGGCAGCGGCCTGCGTCGTGGGAACCACGTCGACGCGGGCACCGGCCGAACGTGCCAGCACCGCCTCACGGTGGCCGGCGTCGAGCAGCGAGATGTCGGCGGTCTTCGTGTCCGGCGCGTGTGCGATGGCCCGCAGGATCTGCGTGACGGCGGAGGCGAACTCGGCGATCTGCTCGTCGGAGAACGCCGACGGCAGGTACTTGAGCCGCACCACCAGAGCGTCCGCGGCCGGGACGGTGACCATGTTCAGCGGGTAATGCGTGGAGTCGCTGAGGTCGGCGCGCGCGATGGTCAGCCCGCCGGTCACCGACGCGTCGGCCGATTCCAGCGAACCGGCGTCCACCGGGAACGACTCGTGCACCGTCAGCGTGTCGAAGCCGATCGGCGTCGACGCCGCCGCGACGACGTCGGCCAGACTCAGGTGCTGGTAGTCGAGGACGGCGACCTTGTCGGCCTGCAGCCGGGCGAGCACCTCGCCGACGGTGGCGTCCGGGTCGACGTCGACCGCGGTGGGCAGGGTGTTGATGAACAGTCCGACCATCGATTCGACGCCGGGCAGGTCGG
This sequence comes from Gordonia asplenii, assembly GCF_012933505.1. Lineage (GTDB taxonomy): Bacteria > Actinomycetota > Actinomycetes > Mycobacteriales > Mycobacteriaceae > Gordonia > Gordonia asplenii. The sequence continues at coordinate 89,387 of NZ_JABBNB010000002.1, read as the reverse complement.
CCGGACGCCCGGAGACCGTCTCACCGAAGGTGACGACGCGATTGCCGGTCAGCCGGGACAGCAGTACCGCCCAGGCCAGTTGCAGCACCGTCGCCAGTGTTGCGCCGTGCGCGCGGCCCACCGATTCCAGCTCGGCGACCAGCTCGGCGGAGATCGGCGTCTCCAGGTCCCGCGGCAGCGAGTCCTGCGACACCGTCACCCGGCCGGGCGCCACCAGGGTGGGTCCCTCCACGGCCGCGAGCACGTCGCGCCATGCCGCGGCGCCTTCGTGAGCGTCGCGGGTGGCGATCAACCGCAGGTAGTCGCCGAAGTCGCCGGTCCCCGCGGACACCTGTCCGGTGTAGGTGGAGCCGGTCGCGTAGACGGCCAGCACGTCGGCCAGGACCAGCGGTCCCGACCAACCGTCGAGGATGATGTGGTGATTCGTCGAGATCAGCGTCGCTGACCCACCGTGGCGGACGAACACGAATCGCAGCAGCGGCGGCGTGGCGAGGTCGAACGGCAGCACTCGCTGTTCGGTGGCGATCTGCGCGACGCGCGCGGCCGCCTCGGCGTCGTCGACGGCGCCGAGGTCGATCTCCGACCAGCCCAGCTCGGCCCGACCGGGCACCACCGACACCAACGCGCCCGACCCGGTCTCGACGAAACCGGACCGTAGGATGCGGTGCTCGTCGACGACCGACTGGGCCGCGGCCCGCAGCCGGACCGGGTCGACGCCCTCGCCGAGGGTGAGCACGGCCTGCGCCACGTAGACGTCGACGGCGTCGTCGGATTCGGCGGCGAGCTGCGACTGGAAGAACAGGCCCCCCTGCAGCGGCGAGAGCGGCCAGACGTCGGCGCCCGGATAGGCCACCGCGAGGGCGTCCAGATCGGCTTGGGTCACCGCGACACCGGGAACGTCCGACGGGGACAGGCCCACCGACGCACCGTCGACGACGACGCCTGCCAACTCGGTCAGCTCGGTCGACCACCGCGTGAGCAGATCGTCGATCTCGGCCGAGGCGAACGCGCCGGACGGGAACAGCACCGACATGGAGAGGCTGCGGCCGCCGTCGACGACCCTCACGCCTGCGGTGACCGTCAGCAGCGCCTGGGCGGCCATCGCGCCGGTCGGCGACGCTGGGAACGCGGGAGCGGCGGCCGGGCCGAACGGCAGCGCCGTCGCGCCCGATTCGCCCGCGCCGCCGGCGGCCACGGCGCCGAAGTAGTTGAACACGATGGGTGGCAGCGGGCGGGTCGACACCTCCGACTCGCCGTGCCAGCGCAGCCAGCCGAATCCGACACCGTCGTCGGGCTGGCCGAGACGTTCCTCCTTGGCCGACTTCACCGCGTGCACGACGTCGGCGCCGGGATCGACGCCGACCGGTGCCACCGAGGTGAACCATCCGACCGAGCGCGACAGATCCGCCCGGACCGGCGTCGCACCGGTGGCGAGCACCTCTTCGTAGCGGCCGTGGCCCTCGACGAGAATCGACACCGGGCCGCTCGCGTCGATGCCGCGGGCGCCCTGCCAACCGCGTACCGCGCGCGCCAGGGTGGCCAGCAGGACGTCGTTGACGCTGCCGCCGAAGGCGTCCGGGACGGTGGTCAACAACGACTCGGTCGGCTCGGCGGCGAGGAGGGCGCGAACCGTCTCGGCGGTCGCCATCCGATCCCGGGGCCGGTCGAGCTGTACGCCGAAGTCGTTGTGCCGCAACGGAAGTCGATCGAGCCAGTAGTCGGTGTCGGCGGCCCAACGGGAGCCCTGGGCAGCCAGTGCACCCGACCATGCCCGCTGCGACGACGTCACCGCGCGCACGGCGATGCCATGTCCCGCCGACCGCTGCGCCCACACCGTCACCAGATCTTCGACGATGATGTTCCAGGACACCGCGTCGACGCCGACGTGGTGCACGACCAGCACGATCCGTCCGGCTCCGGCCGGGTCGACGACGTGCACCGCCGCCATCAGCGCGCCGACCGCCGGGTTCAGCCGCGCCGACGCCGCGCGATGCGCCGCGACGAGGTCCGCATCGAATTCGGCCGAGCCGACGGTACTCGACGACGTGGTCGCCGACACCGCGGCCGCGGCGTCGAACGGGCTGCCCGCGGTCAGTGTCCACACCGAATCGACCTCGGCGAGTGCCGCGGTGAGCATCGGGTGTGCCTGTGCCACCACGGCGAGGACCTCGCCGAGTGCGTCGGTGGTCAATCCGTCCGGGGCGACGAGCACGACGGCCTGTGAGAAGTCGGCGACGTCGGCGGGCGTGTCGGCCGATTCCAGCATCCACGCCATCACCGGCGGCACCGTGACCGGACCGCTCGCACCGCCGGGCAGTTCCGCCAGGTCGGGCAGCACAACGTCGTGCTCGGCCATCGCGCGGGCCATCGCCCGCACGGTCTTGTGCTCGAAGATCTGCTTGGGCGACAGCGCCAGCCCGGCGGCACGCATCGCCGAGGCGACCTGGATCGACATGATCGAGTCGCCGCCGAGGGCGAAGAACGATTCGGTGACGCTCACCCGCTCCAGCCCGAGCAGGCTCGCGACCACGCCGGCGAGGTGTTCTTCGACCGTCCCGACCGGTGCCACGTAGTCGTGCGTCGAGGCCGCCGGATCGGCCGCGGGCAACGACTTGCGGTCGATCTTGCCGGCCGAGTTGAGCGGCAGCTCCGCCAGCCGCACCCACACCGAGGGCACCATGTATTCGGGCAGCCCGGCGGCCGCGGCCGCCTGCACGGCGTCGAGATCGACCGTTGCCGGCGACACGTAGCCGATCAGGTATTCGGCCTGCCCGGAACGGCCGATCGCCGACGCGGCGTGCACGACGCCCGGCGCGCCGGCGAGCACCGCGTCGATCTCTTCGAGTTCGATGCGCTGGCCGCGCAGTTTCACCTGGAAGTCGGTGCGGCCCAGGTAGAGCAGTTCGCCGTCGGCGTTCCAGCGGACCAGGTCGCCGGTGCGATACATCCGGCTGCCCGCGCCGGCCGGGTCGGTCGTGAACGGGTTCGCGACGAATCGGTCCGCGGTCAGTGCCGACTGCCCCGCGTAGCCGCGCGCGACCAGGTCACCGGCGATGTAGAGTTCGCCGGCTACGCCGATCGGCGTGCGCCGCAACCTGTTGTCGAGCACATATGCCGAGGTGTTGGCCACCGGCACGCCGATCGGCTGGGAGCGGCGGCCGGGCTGCACCCGCGCCACCGTCGAGTAGATCGTCGTCTCGGTGGGGCCGTACTGGTTGAACATGGCGGCCTGCGGCCACTTCGCGGTGACGGCGTCGGCGACCACCGGCGACAGCGCCTCACCACCGGTGTGCAGCCTGCTCAGCGTCGCCGCCCACGACTGGTCGGGTCCGTCGAGGACGTCCACCATCGCGGCGAGCATCGACGGCACGATCACCGCGGAGGTGACGCCGAATCGCGCGACCGCGTCGGCGATCTTCTCCGGGTCGCGGTGGTCGCCGGGATGCAGCAGCACCAGCGGCGCACCGGTGACGATCGGGCGCAGGAATTCCAGCACCGACGGATCGAAGGTGTATTCGAGTACCTGCAGCACGACGTCGGCGGCGGTGAAGCCGTAGTAGTCGCGGTCGCCGAGCAGGTGCGCCATCAGGGACCGATGCGACACCGTCACGCCCTTGGGCCGTCCGGTCGATCCGGAGGTGAAGATCGTGTACGCGGCGTCGTCGGGGCGTGCACCCGACCGGGTCTCGGTGAGCGGCCGCGCATCGGCGGGTGCCTCGGCGTCGGGTGTATCTGCATCGGTTGTATCGGCATCGACGGCGAGCACGGGGATTCCACGCCCGGCCGCGGACGCGGCGATCGTCGATCCGACCGCGTTCACGGCGACCAACAGCACTGCCGCACCGGCTGTTTCGAGCATGTAGTCGACGCGGTCGGCGGGGGCGTCGAGGCCGATCGGCACGAACTGGCCGCCCGCGGCCAGCACCGCGTGGATGGCGACGATCATCTCGACCGAGCGCGGCAGGCAGATGCCGACGGCGACGTCGGGGCCGACGCCGAGAGCGGTGAGTTCCCGGCTCAGCGTCGCGACCCGGGCACCGAGTTCGGCATAGGTCACGGTGCGGTCGTCGAACAGGATCGCCGCGGCGGCGCCCGACGCCGCGACGCGGTCGGCGAACAGGACGTCGGCGGTGGCGGGTTGCACCGCCACGGCCGGACCGTTGGCGATACCGCTCAACGCGGCCGACTCGTCGGCGCCGACGATCTCGGCGTCGCCCACCGGCCGCTCCGGCGCGGTGGTCAGCGCGTCGAGCAGGTCGACGAACCGTTGCATCATCGACGCGACGGTGGCCTCGTCGAACAGATCGGTGGCATAGATGACCGACCCCGCCCAGTCGTCGGGCCCCTGGCTGACGGTGATGGTGAGGTCGCGTTGGGCCGCCACCTCCGGCGCCTCGACGCCGGAGATCTCCAGGCCGGCGACATTGATCTCGACTCCGGCGAGCGACGCCGCCGGGTTGAAGGAGAGCATGATCTGCGCGAGCGGTTCGAACGCCTGTGACCGGACCGGGTCGAGGGCGTCGACGAGCGTCTCGAACGGGACGTCGGCGTGGGCGTAGGCGTCCAGATCGGTGCCGCGCACCTGTTCGATCAGGGCGCCGAAACCCATCGCGGTGTCCACCCGGGCACGCAGCACCAGGGCGTTGACGAACATGCCGACCACCGGGTCGAGCACACTCTGTCCACGACCGGCGATGGGCGTGGCGATCGCGATGTCGTCGATGCTGCCCAGACGCGCGAGCAGGACCGACAGCCCGGCGTGGACCACCATGAACGGGGTGACGTCGTAGGCCGCCGCGGTCGACACGATCCGCTCGGCGACCGCCGCGGGCACGGTGAACGGCGTGATCGCGCCGTCGCCGGTGGCGATGCGCGGGCGCGGGCGGTCGGCGGGCAGCTCCAGGACGTCGGGCAGCCCGGCGAGCTGCGTCGTCCAGTACGCGAGCTGGCGGCCGACGACCGAATCGGGGTCGTCGGGTGCGCCGAGCGTCTCGTGCTGCCAGATGGCGAAGTCGGCGAACTGCACCGGCATCGCCTCGAACTGCGGCGCGACGCCCTCGCGGCGCGCAGCGTAGGCGGTGAGCAGATCGGTCAGCAGCGGGGTGGTCGACTCGCCGTCGGAGGCGATGTGATGCAGCACGACGGCGAGCACCGTCTCCTCCGGCGCCGCCTGCCACAGCCGCACCCGGATCGGCTGTTCGACGGTGAGGTCGAAGCCGCGGTGCACCTGCTCGCCCAACTCGGCCGCGGTGCTCACCACCGCCCAGTCCAGGTTCCGTTCGATGTCCGCGGTGGCCCCGATGAGCTGGCTCGATCCGCGCGGGCCCTCCGGGAAGGTCGTTCGCAGCACCTCGTGGCGGGTGATGACGTCCACCATCGCGGCACGCAGCGCGGACTGGTCGAGCGCTCCGGTCAGGCGCACCACGGTGGGGATGTTGTAGGCGGCCGAGGCCGGGTCGAGCCGATTGAGCACCCACATGCGCTGCTGGGCGAACGACAACGGCACGAGCGCCGGACGCGGATCCACCGCGACGATGGGCGCGAGCGCGGCGTCGTGACCGGCGACGGCCGCGACGAGTGCCCGCACCGACGGCGCCTCGAACATGTCGCGCAGCGACACCTCCACCCCGAGGGCCTCGCCGACCCGGGCGGCCACCCTCGTCGCCGACAGCGAGTTGCCGCCGAGGTCGAAGTAGGAGTCGGTGACCGAGACCCGGTCCGCGTCGAGGACTTCGGCGAAGATCTTCGCCACGGCCTCTTCCTCGGAGGTCTCCGGGGCGACGTATTCACCGGCCTCGATGACCGGCTCGGGCAGTGCGGCCTTGTCGAGTTTGCCGACCGGCGTCAGCGGCAGCGCCGCCAGGACGGTGATCGACGCGGGCAGCATGTACGACGGAAGGCGTTGTGCGGCAAAGGACTTCAGTTCGGCCGTATCGATCTCGACGCCGGGTTGCCCCACCACGTAGGCGGCCAGCGCCGTCGCGACCGAGCCGCCGACGCCGATCACCACTGCCGAGTGCACGCTTGTGTGGTCGGTGAACACGGCCTCGATCTCGCCGAGTTCGATGCGCAGACCGCGCAGCTTGACCTGATCGTCGGCGCGGCCGGAGTACTCCAGTACCGCGGTGCCCGCGGCGTCGAGCCGCCAGCGCACCAGGTCACCGGTGCGGTACATGACATCGCCCGGATTGCCGAACGGGTTGGCGACGAACGCGCCCGCCGTCAGCTCCGGGCGGCCCAGATAACCGCGGGCGAGTGCCCCACCGGTGGCGTACAGTTCGCCCACCGCACCGGCCGGGACCGGGTGCAGCCGGGCGTCGAGCACCATCAGCCCGACGCCGGCGAGCACGCTGCCGAGGGTGACCTGCTCCCCCATCTGCATGGGTGCCGAACCGGTGACCGCGACCGTCGCCTCCGACGGCCCGTAGAAGTTCTGGATGCGGCGGAACTGCGACCACTGGTCTTTGAGGGCCGCGCTGATCGCCTCACCGCCGACGTAGACCGCACGCAGCGCGGGCAGCGTCGCCGGATCGAGCGTGGCGAGCACCGTCGGCGTCAGGAACATGTGCGAAATCGCTTGGCGCATCACGAAATCGGCGAGCGCTGGGCCGCCGACGGCGTCCTGCGGGCGGTAGATCAGGGTGCCGCCCGCGACGACCGACATCAGGTATTCCAGAATCGACGCGTCGAAGCTCGGTGAGGCGAAGCCCAGCATCCGGGTGTACTCGTCGACGCCGGAGCGTGCGACCAGTTCGCGCCCGAAGTTGTGCACACCCCAGTTGGTGACGGCCACGCCCTTGGGCCGGCCGGTCGACCCGGAGGTGAAGATGACGTAGGCGATGTTGTGCGGCCGGACCGGGCGCACCCGGTCGGCGTCGGTGATCGCCGAATCCGATTGCGCGGCGACCTCGGCGGCGACGGTGGGGTCGTCGAGCGACACCCAGGAGAGGCTGACCCCCGATACCGGTTCGGTCCCGGCGTCGACGATGCACAGCGGCGCGTTCGCGTCGATCAGCATCGCCCGACGTCGGTCGTCGGGGTAGGCGGGGTCGATGGGGACGTAACCCGCACCGGTCTTGGCGACGGCGGCGATGGTGGTCAGCAGCCGGGCCGAGCGGTTCATCGACACGCCGACCAGCGATTCGGGGCCGATGCCGCGGGCAATGAGCCAGCGCGCCAGGCGATTGGACTCCGCGTCGAACTGCGCGTAGGTGAGGGCGGCGCCGTCGGCGTCGACGACGGCCGGTCGCGGACCCCACAGCTGCGCCGCCTGCGCAAAGACCTCGCCGAGCGAGATCGGTTCGGCCCCCGGTCCGCCGGAGACGACCGCGTCGGAGTCGGCGACGTCCTTGCGCACCGGCGCGGCGACCGGTCGCGGCGTCACGGCCGCCGTGCGGCCCAGCGCACTTGTACCCAGCGCGATGTCGCCGACGGCGACGTCGGGGGCCGCCAGGCCCGCGGTCAGGATCGCGACGAACTGGTCGGCGAAGACGCGCACGGTCGACTCGTCGAAGAGATCGGTGGCGTAGATCAACGACGACGGCCAGTCACCTGCGTCGTTGCGGCCGATCGAGACCACCAGGTCCACCTTGGCCGCGACGTCGGGCGCCTCGACCGGCTCGACGCGCAGTCCGGCGATCTCACCGGCGGCGATGTCGGAACCGGCCAGCTCCGGCAGCACCGACTGACTCAGCGTGAGCCACACCTGGGAGAACGGCGCGTACGCCGACGAGCGGGCCGCGCCGAGCGCGTCGGCGACGACGTCGAACGGGACGTCGGCGTTGGCGAATGCGTCGAGGTCGGCGGCGCGCGCGGCGTCGACGATCCCGGCGAAGGTCGTCGCGGACTCGACCGGGGTCCGCAGCGTCAGCGTGTTGACGAACATGCCGACCAGCGGATCGAGCACCGCTTGCCCGCGGCCCGCGATCGGCGTCGCGACCGCGACGTCGTCGGTGCCGGCGAGGCGGGCGATGAGGATCGCCAGCGCGGCGTGCACGACCATGAACGGTGTCGAGCCGGTGGCACTCGCGTACGCGGTGAGCTGCCCGACCAGATCGGCCGGAAGAGTGAATTCGACGGCGGCGCCGCGCTGGGACGCGATCGCCGGACGCGGGCGGTCGGCGGGCAGTTCGACCAGCTCCGGCAGGCCCGCTAGATGGGTGCGCCAGTAGTCGAGTTGACGCCCGACGACGCTCTCGGCGTCGTCGACGCTGCCCAGCACCTCGTGCTGCCAGATCGCGTAGTCGGCGAATTGCACTGCCAGCGGGGCGAATTCGGGGTCGCGGTCGTCGACCCGGGCGGTATAGGCGAGCACCAGGTCGGTGATCAGCGGGGCGATCGATTCGCCGTCGGAGGCGATGTGGTGGGTGACCACGGCAAGCACGTGATCGTCGGGCGCGGCCTCGAAGACCCGCACCCGGATGGGCCGGCTGCGGGTGACGTCGAAACCGCGGGTGACGGCGTCACCCAGGTCGTCGAGGTCGTCGACCACGTCCCAGTCGAGCTGGGCGCCGATCGTCGACGCGCGGCCGATCTTCTGTTCCGGCGCACCGTCTTTGGACGGAAAGGTGGTGCGCAGGCTCTCGTGCCGGGCGACCACGTCGACCACCGCGGCATGCAGCGCGTCGAGGTCGAGGGATCCGGACAGACGCAGGACCGCCGGGATGTTGTAGGTCGACGACGTGTGGTCGGCCTGGTTGATGAACCACATCCGCTGCTGCGCGAACGAGAGCGGAATGCGGGCCGGCCGAGGGTCGACGGCGACGATCGGGGCGAGGTTCGCGCCCCGCCCGATGCTCGCGGCGGCCAGCGCGCGTACCGACGGCGCCTCGAACAGGTCACGGATACCGAGGTCGGCATCGAGCACCGCGGCCGCGCGGGCGGCCAGTCGCATCGCCGACAGCGAGTTGCCGCCGAGGTCGAAGAACGATTCGGTGACCGAGACGCGCTCGATGCCGAGGATCTCGGCGAAGACGGCGGCCAGGGCTTCCTCGGCGGCCGACGCCGGCGCGACATACTCCTCGCGGGCTCCGCCGAAGTCGGGCTGCGGCAGCGCCTTGCGGTCCAGCTTGCCCGCGCTGTTGAGCGCGACGTCGTCGAGCGACACCCACACCGTGGGCACCATGTAACCCGGAAGTGACTGTGTCACAGCGGCTTTCACGGCGTCGACGGGCACCGACGAGGGTGCCACATAGCCGACGAGGTGTTGCCCGCCGTCGGGTGCGACGAGCACCGTCGCCGCGGCGTGCACCACGCCGGGCGCGGCCGCGAGTGCGGACTCGATCTCGCCGAGTTCGATCCGCTGGCCGCGCAGCTTCACCTGGAAGTCGGTGCGGCCCAGGTATTCCAGCACACCGTCGGCGCGCCGCCGCACCAGGTCACCGGTGCGGTACAGGCGGGTGCCGGGTGCCCCGAAGGGGTCGGCGACGAATCGGTCGGCCGTCAGGTCGCCGCGGGAGGCGTAGCCGCGGGCCAGCTGAACGCCGCCCAGGTACAGCTCGCCGGGGACGCCGTCGGGCACGCGGTGCAGTCGGCCGTCGAGGACGATGGCCGACGAATTCCACACCGGCACACCGATCGGCACCGACGACGCGGTCGGGTCGACCTGCTCGACTCGCTCGGCGGTGATCTCGATCGCCGCCTCGGTAGGGCCGTACAGGTTGTAGAACAACGCCTCCGGCAACGCCGAGCGCAGGTCGGCCGCCACCGCGGGCGGCAGCGCCTCGCCGGTCGCGGACACGATCCGCACCGAATCCATCCGCGACATGCGCTCGACGCCGACGACCTCGGTGAACACCGCCAGCATCGACGGCACGAAGTGAATCATCGTGACACGGGCGTCGTCGACGACGTCGGCGACGTAGGCGGGTTCGAGATGCCCGCCGTCGCGCAGCACCACGATCGACGCCCCCACCATCAGCGGCGCGAACAACTCGGGTACCGACACGTCGAAGGTGTACGGGGTCTTGAGCATCACCCGGTCGCAGGTGTCGATCGGCAGTTCGCGCAGCCCCCACCACAGCCGGTTGACCACCGCTCGATGGGTCAGCGTGACCCCCTTGGGGCGGCCGGTGGAGCCGGAGGTGAACAGCGTGTACACCGCCGAGTCGTCCCGGAGCGGACTCGTCCGTTCGGCGTCGGTGATCGGCGGCGCGGACAGGTCCACCCGCGTCGACGCGTCCACCACGATCAGCCGTGCTCCCGCGGCCGCGGCGGTCGTGGCGGCGACGCTGTCGGCGGTCGCGGCGGACACCAGCACCGCCCGCACCCGCGCGGTGTCGACCATGTACCCGACGCGTTCGGCCGGCGCACCGATGTCCATCGGGACGTACTGGCCGCCCGCGGCGACGACGGCGTGTACCGCGACCATCAGTTCGATCGAGCGCGGCAGCACCAGGGCGATCGCGCTCTCCGGTCCGAGTCCGTACGAGATCAGTTCCCGGGCGAGCACATTCACCCGCGCACCGAATTCGCGGTAGGTGACCGACCGGCCGTCGAACAGCAGCGCGGTCGCCTCGGGGTATGCGGCCACCCCGGCGGCGATCACATCCGCCACGGTGCCGGTCGACGGCAGCTCGGTGTGCGCGCCCCATTCGCCCGCTTCGATCGTGATGACGTCGTCGGCGCGCAGCAGCGCGGCGTCGCCGACGGGCGCGGCCACGTCGGCCGACAGCGCGTCGAGGAGTGCGACGAAGCGATCCATCATGGCGGCGACGGTCGCTGCGTCGAACAGGTCGGTCTCGAAGACCGCCGAGGCCGTCCACGGCGAGCCGGGGCCCGCGGTGGCGACGGTGAGGTACAGGTCGAGCTGCGCGGGGATCTCGTCGGGCGTCATCGCGGCGATCGACAGCTGGTCCACGGTGATGTCGGCAGCGGCGGCCGAGGCGCTCGGATCGAAGGACAGCAGCACCTGTGCGAGCGGTGCGAACGCCTCCGACCGGACCGGGTCGAGTGCGTCGACGACGGTCTCGAACGGGACGTCGGCGTGCGCGAAGGCACCGAGGTCGGCGGTGCGCACCTGCGCCAGCAGCGACCGGAACGTCTGTGCGCCGTCGACCTCGGTCCGCAGGATCAAGGTGTTGACGAACATGCCGATCAGCGGGTCGAGCACCGCCTGTCCGCGCCCGGCGACGGGTGTCGCCACCGCGATATCCGCCGATGCGCTCAACCGGGCCAGCAGCACCGCCAGCGCGCCGTGCACCACCATGAACGGCGTCACCGATTCGGCCTGTGCGACCTCGGCGATGCGGGCCGCGACGTCGGCCGGGATGGTGAAGGTGACCGCGCCGCCCCGATGCGACGCGGCACGCTTGCGCGGCCGGTCGGTCGGCAGCTCCAACACTCCGGGCAGCCCGTCGAGTTGGTCCCGCCAGTAGTCCAGCTGGCGGCCGGCGATCGACGTCGGGTCACTCGGCGAGCCCAGCACCTCGTGCTGCCAGATCGCGAAATCGGCGAACTGCACGGGCAGCGGGGTGAAGTCGGGTTCGGTTCCGGCGGCCCGCGCCAGGTAGGCCGTGACCAGGTCGGTGACCAGCGGCAGCATCGACTCGCCGTCGGACGCGATGTGATGGGTGACCAGCGCCAGCACGTGCTCGCCGGGGCCGGTCGCGTCGAGCCACACCCGGGCGCGGATCGGCCAGTCCACCGCGACGTCGAAGCCGGCCATCACCGCGGCCGCGATCTCGTCCTGCGAGGACACCTGTGCCCAGGCGTCGCGATCGCCCAGTTCGGCGGCGTCGCCGACGGCCTGGTACGGCACGCCGTCGGCCGACGGGTAGGTGGTGCGCAGTATCTCGTGCCGGGCGATCAGGTCGGCGAAGGCGGCCCGTAGCGCGGTCGGATCCAGCTCGCCGGTGACGCGCAGAATCGTCGGCAGGTTGTACACCGGCGACGCCGGTTCGAAGCGGTTGATGAACCACATCCGTTGCTGCGCGAACGACAGCGGGATGCGTTCGGGGCGGGTGGCGACGGCGACGATCGGCGCCACCGCCGCGCCCCGGCCCTGCCCGACCAGTACCAGCTCGCGCACCGACGGCGCGTCGAAGACGTCCCGTACCGCGATGTCGCGGCCCAGCGCCTGTCCCGCCCGCGCCGCGACCCGGGTCGCCGACAACGAGTTGCCGCCGAGGTCGAAGAACGACTCGACCACCGACACCCGGTCGACGCCGAGCACATCGGCGAATACCGCGGCCACGGCGGCTTCGGCGTCGGAGGCCGGTTCGACGTACACCGCCGCCGCGATCTGCGGTGCGGGCAGCCGCCGCCGATCGACCTTGCCCGAGCTGTTCAGCGGCATCGCGTCCATGTCGACCCACAGCGTCGGGCGCATGTACTCCGGAAGTTGTTGCGCGACAGTATCTTTGACTGCCCGAAGATCGGTGACCCCGGACACGTAGCCGACCAGGTGGGCACCGCCGGCCAGCTCGACGACCGCGGCCGCGGCGTGCACCACCCCGGGTGCTGCGGCCAGCACCGCTTCGATCTCGCCGAGCTCCATCCGCTGACCGCGCAGCTTCACCTGGAAGTCGGTGCGGCCCAGGTATTCCAGGTCGCCGGCGGCGCTCCAGCGAACCAGGTCGCCGGTGCGATAGAGCCGCTCGCCGCCGCGGCCGAAGGGGTCGGCGACGAAGCGTTCCGAGGTCAGGTCGGCGCGGGTGGCGTAGCCGCGGGCCAACTGCACACCGCCCAGGTACAGCTCGCCGGGCACCCCGGCGGGGACCGCCTGCAACGTGCTGTCGAGTACCAGGGTGCTGGTGTTGGGGACCGGCACACCGATCGGGATCCGGGTGTCGCCATGGCGCACTTCGTAGGCGGTCACGTCGACCGCGGCCTCGGTGGGACCGTAGAGATTGATCAGCCGCGCGGCCGGCAGAAGTTCGGTGAGGGTGTTCGCGACCGCCGCGGGCAGCGCCTCGCCCGAGGTGAACACATAGCGCAGCGACTGCAGCGTCGCGGTGGTCTCGCCCAACACGTCGAGGAAGGCCGCCAGCATCGACGGCACGAAGTGGATGGTGTCGACGCCGGCCGACGAGATGACCGCACGGAGGTAGTCGGGATCGCCGTGGCGCTCCGGCTCGGCGATCACCAGCGTGGCGCCCACCATGAACGGCAGAAACAGTTCCCACACCGAGACGTCGAAGGTGACCGGCGTCTTCTGCAGGAAGACGCGCTCGCCGGTGAGGTCGTACCAGTCGCGCATCCATTCCAGCCGGTTGGCGACCGCCCGATGGCTGACGGTAACGCCCTTCGGCCGGCCGGTCGAGCCGGAGGTGAACAGGGTGTAGAGCGCGGTGTCGGGGTGAATGGCCGAGCGCCGCTGCGCGTCGGTGATCGGTTCCGTGGACTCGTCGACGTCGGTGTCGGCGTCGACCTCCACCACCCGCACGGCGTCGCCGAGCGCGGCGACGACGTCGGGCAGCTCACCGGAGCGCACCAGCACCACCGTGGCCGACGCCGTGTCGACCATGTAGGCGACGCGCTCGGCCGGCAGCGCGGCGTCGAGCGGCACGTACTGTCCGCCCGCGGCGATCACGCCGTGGATCGCGACGAGCAGTTCCACCGAACGGTCGATGCAGACTGCGACCGCGGTGTCGGGGCCGACTCCGTACTCGATGAGCCGGCGGCCCAACTCCGCGACGCGGGCCGAGAATTCCGGGTAGCTGACCTCCCGGTCACCGAATACCAGTGCTGCTCGATCCGAAACCGCAGGTACCCGAACTATCTCAGCCACAGTGTTGCTACCCCTTCGCACTCATGTTCACTCGTCGACACCGCCGACACACCAGGTTAGTCATCGCCGATGTCGGAATGTCCGTTACCGTTGCCGTTCGACCGGAGGATGACCGAGGAGTCCACGATGCGCGTCGTCTCGGCGGTCGTCGTCGCACCTCGCGACCAGGTGGCGATCCGCCCCAGTTCAGCGTCGTCGGTGATGGCGACGAGGCCGACCGCACCCCGCGGATCCGCCGTCAGACCGTCGAGCACCCGCAGGAACCGGGTGACGAAGGTCTCGACAGTCGCGGCGTCGAACAGGTCGGTCGCGTACACGACCGAGCCCGACCAGTCGGCCTCCGGGCTCACCGTGACGCCGACCGACAGGTCGCGCTGGGCGAACACCACGCCCGCATCCAGCGGTGACACGCCGACTTCGCCGACCATCACCTCGCCGGCGACCGGTGCCGCGTATTCGATTGTCAGCATCACCTGCGCGAGCGGGGCGAATGCCTGCGACCGCGTCGGGTTGACGGCTTCCACGACGGCCTCGAACGGGACGTCGGCCTGGGCGAAGGCGTCGAGATCGGTCTGACGCACCTGATCGAGCAGGTCGGTGAACGTCTCCAGCGGGTCGATCGCCGACCGCAGCACCAGCGTGTTGACGAACATGCCGACGAGTGGGTCGAGGACCCGGTCGCCGCGACCGGCGATCGGCGTGGCCACGGCGATGTCGTCGGTGGCGCTCAACCGGGCCAGCAGCACCCCCAGCGCCGCGTGCAGGACCATGAACGCGGTGGCTCCCTGCTCGCCGGCCAGCTCCTCGACCCGACGGACGGTCGACGCCGGAATCGTGAACGGCAGCGTCGCACCGGCCGACGACGCGACCAGCGGACGCGGGCGGTCGGCGGGCAGGTCGATCACCTCGGGCACCCCGGCCAGCCGGTCGGTCCAATACGCCAGCTGCTCGCCGGCGACCGACTGCGGGTCCCGCGGATCGCCGAGCATCGTGTGCTGCCAGATCGCGTAGTCGGCGAACTGTACCGGCAGCGGCGCGAACACCGGCGCCGAGCCCGCGACCCGCGCGGCATAGGCCGCCACCAGGTCACCCATCAGCGGCCGCATCGATTCGCCGTCGCCGACGATGTGGTGGATGACCGCCAGGAACACCCACTCGTTCTCGGCGCGCTGCCACAGGCGGACCCGGAATCCGGGGCGGGTGGCCAGTTCGAAGCCGACGCCTGCCGCGCTGATCACCTCGTCCTGGCTGTGCACCACGTCGACGTCGAGATGGTCGTGCGCCCAGGCCATCGTTCCGACCTGCTGGATCGGCTCGCCGTCGATCGCCGGGAAAGTGGTGCGCAGAATCTCGTGGCGCTCCACGACGTCGACGACGGCCTGCCGCAGTGCGGCGACGTCGAGGTCGCCGGTGAGCCGCACCCCGATCGGGATGTTGTAGGTCGGTGCCATCGGCTCGAACTGGTTGATGAACCACATCCGCTGCTGAGCGAACGACAGCGGAATGCGTTCCGGCCGCGGCGACACCGCGGTGATCGGCGCCGACGTCCCGCTGCGGTCGGCGACCGCGGCGGCCAGGTCGCGGACCGTCGGCGCGTCGAAGACGTCGCGGATCGACACCGGGCGCGCCAACGCGTCGGCGGCCCGCGCGGCGAGCCTGGTCGCCGACAGCGAGTTGCCGCCCAGCTCGAAGAACGACGCCGTCGCACTTACCGACGACAGTTCCAGTACATCGGCGAAGACCGCCGCGAGGATCTGCTCGGTGCCGGTCTGCGGGGCGACGTAGTCGTCCTCGGCGGTGCCGAATTGCGGTGCGGGTAGGGCTTTGCGGTCGAGTTTGCCGGAGGGATTGAGGGTGATCTCGTCGAGCACCATCCACCTCGTCGGCACCATGTAGGCAGGAAGTGATTGCGCGGCAATCGTTTTGACCACCTCGACGTCGGGTCGACCGGCCGGGCCGCCGGCTAGGTAGGCGATGAGGTGATCACTGCCGTCGGGAGCATGAGCGACCGCCGCGGCGGCATGCACCACCCCCGGCGCCGTCGACAAGACCGCCTCGATCTCCCCCAGTTCGATCCGCTGACCGCGCAGCTTCACCTGGAAGTCGGTGCGGCCGAGGTAGTCGATGTCACCGTCGGCGTTCCACTTCACCAGGTCGCCGGTGCGGTACAGACGCGAGCCGGGCGCACCGAACGGATCGGCGATGAAGCGGTCCGCGGTGAGGTCGGCCCGCGCCGCATAGCCCCGGGCCACCTGGATGCCGCCGAGGTACAGCTCGCCGGGTACCCCGGTGGGCACCGGACGCAACCGCGAATCCAGCACGTACGACGTCACATTCGGCATCGGCTGCCCGATCGGGATGACCGCATCGGTGGAGCGGACGACGTAGGCGGTGACGTCGACCGCGGCCTCGGTCGGCCCGTACAGGTTGATCAGTCGCGTCGACGTCGCTGCCAGCAACGCACGTCCCGCTCCCGCGGTGAGCGCCTCGCCCGAAGTGAACACCTGCTGCAGCGAGGTCAGCCCGTTCAGTCGCGGTCCGAGGACGTCGACGAACGCCGACAGCATCGACGGAACGAAATGCACCACCGACACCTCGCGCTGCGCGATCAGCGCGGCCAGGTAGTCGGCGTCGCCGTGTCGTCCGGGTTCGGCGATGACCAGCGGTGCTCCGATGAGGAACGGCAGGAACAACTCCCACACCGATACGTCGAAGGTGATCGGCGTCTTCTGCACGAACACCTGCCGATCGGACAGTTCGAACTCGTCGCGCATCCACGCGAGCCGATTGAGAACCGCCTCGTGCGAGACGACGACACCCTTGGGGCGACCGGTCGAGCCGGAGGTGAACAGGGTGTAGGCCGCGGCGGCCAGCCGAAGCGGCGCTCGACGGTCGCCGTCGGCGAGGGGCGCGTCGTCGACGATAGGGATCGTGCTGTCGACCTCGACGATCTCGCCGTCGAGATCGTCGACGACGGATCCGCGCCGCCCGGCGGCGACCACCATCGCCCGCGCACCGGCGGTGGCGAGGACATACGACGACCGCTCGGCGGGCGCCGCGGTATCCACCGGCAGATACTGTCCGCCGGCGGCTATCACCGCATGCACCGCGATCAACAGCTCTACCGAACGGTCGATGCTGATCGCCACCGTCACGTCGGGGCCGACGCCGAGCGCGATGAGACGGCGCGCAAGCATGTTCACCCGCGAGGCGAACTCGGCGTAGCTGACCGTTCGACCGTCGAACCAAAGCGCCGGTGCGTCGGGTACCAATGCCGCGCGCTCGGTGAGCACGGTTGCCAGCGTGCCCGCGGGCACCGGCATCGTCCCGCCGTCCGCCGCGGCGATGAGCGCCGCGCGCTCGTCGCCGGTCAACCACGGCGCGTCGCCGACAGCTCCCGCCGGATGCTGGGTCAGCGCCGCTAGCACGGCGCCGAAACGGGCCGACATCGACGCGACTGTGGCCTCGTCGAACAGGTCCGTCGCGTAGGTCACCGTGACCGACCAGTCATCGCCGCCCGACATCACCTCGAAGGTGAGATCCCGCGGCGCGGGCACGTCCGGACGCGGCAGCGAGGTGATCGTCAATCCGGCAACGTTCACATTCGCATCGGCGACCGACGCGCCGGGGTCGAACGACAGCATGACCTGAGCGAGTGGCTCAAACGCCTCCGAACGCACCGGATCGACGGCGTCGACTACCACCTCGAACGGAACGTCGGCGTGGGCGAATCCGTCCAGATCGGTGGTGCGGACGCGATCGACGACGTCGGCGAAGGTGTCCGCCGGACGCACCTCGGTCCGCAGCACCAGCGTGTTGACGAACATGCCGACCAGCGATTCGAGGACGGGCTCGCCGCGGCCGGCGATCGGCGTCGCGATCGCGATGTCCTCGGTCGAACTCAGCCGGGCCAGCGCGACCGCCAACGCGGCATGGACGACCATGAACGGCGTGGCCTGATGCGCTCGAGCGACGTCGCCGATCCGGTCCGCGACGTCGGCCGGGATCACGAAGCCGAACTGACCGCCGCGGCCTGTCGCCACCGTCGGGCGGGGACGGTCCGCGGGCAGGTCTAGTACGTCCGGAAGACCGGCGAGCCGGCTTCGCCAGTAGCCGAGTTGGCGGCCCACCGCCGAGGTCGGATCCCCCGGCGACCCGAGCGTCGCGTGCTGCCAGATGGCGTAATCCGCGAACTGGACGTCGAGCGGCGCGAACTCGGGTGCTGCTCCGGCGACCCGCGCGGAGTACGCCGTGACCAGGTCAGTGACCAACGGCAGCATCGACTCACCGTCCGCGGCGATGTGGTGCAACACCACGGCGAGCACATGCTCGTCGGGTGCCACTTCCCATAGCCTCACCCGAATCGGCAGATCGACGGTGACGTCGAAGCCCGCCGTCACCGACTGATAGAGATCGGCCTCGGAACCGGCCGTCGCGACAACCCGGGCACCGTCGACGGTGTTCGCCACCGATTGGAATCCACCCAGATCATCACTCGGGAACGTCGTACGCAGGATCTCATGCCGCGCCACCACATCGCCGACGCCCACGGTCAGCGCGGCGACGTCGAGTGCTCCGGTCAACCGCAGGACGGCCGGGATATTGAACACCGGCGAGGTCACGTCGAGCTGGTTGATGAACCAGATGCGCTGCTGGGCGAACGACAGCGGGATACGCGCGGGCCGGTCCGCGACCGCCGCGATCGGCGCACGAGCGGCGGCGGCCGTGTCGGCTAGCGCGGCGATGGTCCGTACCGTCCGCGCATCGAACAGATCCCGCACGCCGACGGCGATGCCCAGCGCGTCCGCGACGCGGGCGGCCAGGCGCATCGCCGAGAGCGAGTCGCCGCCGAGTTCGAAGAAGTCGGCGGTCGCCGACACTCGGTCGACACCGAGCACGTCAGCGAAGACCGCGGCGACCGCGATCTCCCGATCCCCATGCGGCTCCACGAACTCGCCCGGCACCTCGTCGAAAACGGGTGCGGGCAATGCGCGGCGGTCGATCTTGCCCGCGGAGTTGAGCGCGATGTCGTCGAGGACGGTCCACACCGTCGGCACCATGTACGACGGAAGCGCTTGCGACACAGCGAATCTGGTCTGCTCGACGTCGACCGACGACGGTGACACGTACGCCACCAGATGCTCTGCTCCGGTTGGCGCGGACACGACGGTCGCCGCGGCCTTCACGACTCCCGGCGCGGCGACCAACGCGGATTCGATCTCGCCGAGTTCCACGCGCTGTCCGCGCAGTTTGACCTGGAAGTCGGTGCGGCCGAGGTAGTCGATCGTGCCGTCCGCATTGCGTCGGACCAGGTCTCCGGTGCGGTACAGTCGCGCGCCCGCGGTGAACGGATCGGCGACGAACCGCTCGGCGGTCAGATCGGGGCGGCCGGCGTACCCGCGGGCCACCTGCACGCCGCCGAGGTACAGCTCGCCGGCGATCCCGTCGGGGGCCAGGTTCAGCCCGGCGTCGAGGACGTAGGCGGCGCAGTTCCACACCGGTGTGCCGATCGGAATCGTCGACAGATCCGTCTGCAGCGGCGCCACTTTGGCGTACACGATCTCGACGGCAGCCTCGGTGGGACCGAAGAGGTTGAATTGCAGCACCGTCGGCAGGGCGCGACGCATGTCGGCGACCACCGCGGGCGGCAACGCCTCACCGGAGTACGACAGAACCCGCAGCGACGTCATCGCGGAGATGCGCTGCTCCCCGATCACCTCGTGGAACACCGACAGCATCGATGGAACGAAGTGCACCATCGTGGCCGCGGACCGCTCGATCTCCGCTGCGACGGCCATCGGATCGAGATGGGCGCCCGCGGGCAGCACTACCAGTTGGGCGCCGAGCATCAGCGGGGCGAATAGCTCGGGCACCGAGACGTCGAACGTGAACGGCGTCTTGAGCATCACGATGTCGGCCGCGGTGATACCGAGCTCGTCGATGCCCCAGCGCAGTCGGTTGAGCACCGACCGATGCGACACCGTGACTCCCTTGGGACGCCCGGTCGACCCCGACGTGAACAGGGTGTACGCCGCGTGGTCGGGACGTAGCGGAGCGATTCGGTCGGCGTCGGTGATCGGCCCGGCACCGTGTGCGTCAACCGGCGCCCAGGCGTCGACGTCCACCACCGCCATGCCCGCGTCGACGGCGAGCGCGAGCACGTCTGCCGCGACAGCGTGATCGGCCGCGAGCACCACTTGCACGCCCGCGGTGTCGAACATGTACGCCGCCCGATCGGCGGGTACCGCCGGGTCGACGGGGATGTACTGACCACCGGCAGCGATGACCGCGTGAATCGCGACGACCATCTCGACCGACCGATCGATCGCGACGGCAACCGCGACGTCTGGGCCGACTCCCTTCGAAATGAGTTGCCGGGCAAGAGAATTCACACTTGCGCCGAAGCTGTGATACGTCATTCGACGGTCACCGGCGACCAGTGCGACCCGCTGTGGCGTGGCGGAGACGCGTTCGGCGACTGCCGCCGCGAGCGTGTCGGGCGCGGCGAATTCCACCGCGCGCCCCACCGACTGCGCTCCGGCGATCGCCCGGGCATCGGGCGCCAGGAGCGACAGCTGTCCGACCTTGCGCTCCGGCTCTGCGGCGATCTGCGCGATGACCGACAGCAACGCCTGGACCAGCGTCGCGATCTGCGCTTCGGTGAACGCGGTCGACCGATAAGCGACCTTGATGTCGATCCGGTCGCCGGCCGGCGCGGTGATCATGGTGAGCGGGTAATGCGTCGCATCGAGTGCGATCACGTCGACGATAGTCAGACCGCCGGCCGTGTCCGCCCCGGCACCGGCAAGAGAGTCGGTGTTCACCGGATAGGACTCATGCACGGTCAGCGTGTCGAATATCGCCCCGCGGCCGGCGGAACGCAGGATCTCGGCGAGGCCGAGGAACTGGTAGTCCAGCACATCGACCTTGCCCGCCTGCATGGCTTCGAGGACCTCGCGGACCGTTGCCGCCGGGTCGATGTCGACCACCGACGGCAGGGTGTTGATGAACAGCCCGACCATCGCTTCGACCCCGGCCAGGTCCGCCGGACGTCCCGACACCGTCTCACCGAACGCGACGACACGGTTGCCGGTCAGTCGAGACAGCAGGACGGCCCAACTGAACTGCAAAACCGTCGCGGCGGTGACGCCGAATTCACGGGTGCGCGCCGACAATGCCTCGGTGAGTTCGGCGCTCAGCGACACGGTGGTGAATGCGGGCAATGCCTGCGCGTCGATGACCTCGGGGGCCACCAGCGTCGGCTCTTCCAGCGGTTCCAGCACCCGCCGCCACGCGTCGAGTCCCGCCCGATGATCCAACTCCGCGATAGCGCGGACGTAGTCGCCGTAGTCGCCGTCGGGCAACTCGGTCAATCCGGTGAACGAATTGCCGGTGGCGTACAGCGCCACCATGTCGGCCAGGACCAGCGGACCCGACCATCCGTCGAGCAGGATGTGATGGTTGGTGACGATCAGGCTCGCGCCCCGCGCGTGCTGCACGAGCACGAATCGGATCAGCGGCGGCACCGTCATGTCGAACGGTGCGAGATTCTCCCGCTCGGCGATCGCGGCGACCCGCTCGGCGATCTCCGCGTCGTCGACCTCGGACAGATCGATCCGAGTCCACGGGAGTTCGACGGTGTCGGGAACCACGGTCGCCACCGCGCCGCTTGGCATCCGCACGAAGCCCGAACGCAGGACTCGATGCTCGGCCAGCAACGCTTCCGCGGCACGTTCGAGTCGCACGGCGTCCAGTTCACCGGCCAGTTCGACGACAGCCTGGGTGACGTAGACGTCGATCGCGTCCGCCATCGGTCCGGAGACGAGTTCAGCCTGGAAATACAGGCCCTGCTGCAGCGGGGCGAGCGGCCACACCGCGGCGCCGGGGAAGCGTTCGGCGAGGTCGTCGAGGTCGACCTGGGTGAGCCCAGTGCCCGGGACGTCGGACGGTGACAGCCCCACCGAGGTACCACGGTCGGCGAGGGCGGCAGCCGCGGTGAGCTCGGCGACCCAGCGCGCAGCGATGTCGGCGACGTCATCGGTGGACAGGACGGCGACCGGAGCACTGAATTCGGCGACGAACTCGCGTCCCGACGCAGTCGGCACGGTCGAGGCGTTGATGCCCAATCCGGCCAGCACCGCCATCGCGCCACTGAGGGTGCCGGGCAGATGCGGCGCGTCGGCGGCGGGGAGCAGTGCCTGCGCCAGCTGAGCGTCGGTCTCCGGGTTCGGGCCCTCCGCCGGTTGCGCGGACATCGTGGCCGCGCCCGCTCCGGCGAAGTTGAAGCTGATCGTCGGCAGCGGCCGCCGAGTCAGCTCGGTGTCGCCGAAGTAGCGCAGCACGCCGAATCCGGCGCCGCCCCCGGGTTGCCCGAGGCGTTCTTCCTTCGCGGCCTTCATCGCGTGCACGATGTCGGTGCCCGGTTCGATCGACACCGGGGCGATGGTGGTGAACCAGCCGACGGTGCGCGACAGGTCAGCGCGTTGCGGCCGATCGACGGTAGACACTATCGATTCGTCTCGGCCGTGTCCCTCCAGCAGGACCGTCACCGGGGCGCTGTCGGCGATGGCGCCGGCCTGCTGCCATCCGCGTACCGCCCGCGCGAGTGCGCCCAGCAGTACGTCGTTGACCGTGCCACCGAACAGTTGCGGGAGCCGGCCGAGCACCGTTTCGGTGGTTGCCGCGTCGACGGTCGCGACGTGCGAGGCCGAAGTGATACCCCGGTCCCGGGCGGGATCGAGCGCGTCGCGCAGCACGGTCGGGTTCTCGGGTGACCGGGCGAGCCAATAGTCGAGTTCGGCAAGCCTGCGGGGTGCTTGTCCGGCGATGTCGCTGAACCAGGCTCGGACCGACGTCTCCTCGGCGCGCACCGCGATGGCTGCGCCGGCGCGGTGCTGTGCCCAAGCGGTGGCGAGGTCTTCCAGGAGGATCGGCCAGGACACGATATCGACGACGAGGTGGTGGATCGCCACCACGATTCGACTCTGCGCACCCGCCGACACCAGGACCGCCCGCACGAGCGAACCCGTTGCGGGGTCGAGTGTGGCGAGTGCATCGGCGTGCGCCGAATGGATCGTCTCGGTCAACCGGTCGACGGTGGTGTGCACTTGCGTCACGGCCGCGTCGACGTCGAACGCTCCGCCGGCGACCAGTGTCGCGGCGTCGGCGGTGCGCAGCAGACGCGCGCTGAGCATCGGATGCGCGGCAACCACCGCAGCGACGATGGCCCGCACCTGCTGCAGTGTCGCGTCGGCAGGCACCCGCAGCACGTTGGACTGCGAGAAGTCCGCATAGTCGCCCGGCTCGGTGGTGTGTTCGATCATCCACGAGACCATCGGCGGCAGCGGAATCTCACCGACGGCACCGCCCGGTACCTCGGCGAGCATCGGCACGGTGTGGACTTCTCCGGCCGCGCGCGCCATCGCTCGAATCGTCTTGTGCTCGAAGATCTCCCGTGGAGTCAGCGGCAGTCCGGCGGCATGTGCTGCCGACGCGAGCTGGATCGACATGATCGAGTCGCCACCGAGCGCGAAGAACGATTCGGTGACGCCGACTTCGCTGCGTCCCAGTAGTGCGGCGACGATCTCGGCCAGCCGCCGCTCGGCGTCGTCGGCGGGTGCGACGACTTCCGCCGCGGCCCGTTCAGTCGGCGCGGGCAATGCCGCACGGTCGAGTTTGCCGGTGGGCGCCAACGGAAGTTCGGACAGCACGACGATGTCGTGCGGCACCATGTGCGCCGCGAGCCGCTGCTGCGCCGCCGAGAGGATCGACTCCGCGTCAACGTCACCGTCGGGCGCGACGACGTACCCGATCAGGCGAGCGCGAGCCGCACCCTCATCGGTGCCCAACACGACCGCCTGCGTGATTCCCGGCAGATCGGACAGCACCGCCTCGACTTCACCCAGCTCGATGCGCTGCCCGTTGATCTTGACCTGGAAGTCTGCTCGGCCGGCGAATTCCAGATCGCCCGAGGCGGTGCGACGAACGAGGTCACCGGTGGCGTACATGCGCGTTCCGGGCGCGCCGAGCGGGTCGGCGACGAACCGTCCCACCGTCAATTGCGCCTTGCCCAGGTATCCGCGCGCCAGTCCCGCGCCGGAGATGTAGAGCTCGCCGACGACACCCTGGGGAACCTCGTGGAGCCGGGAGTCGAGCACATAGGCTGTGAGTCCGGAAATCGCACGGCCGATCGTGACCGGTTTGTCCGGCAGTACGCGGGCCCGCGTGGCCCACACGGTCGTCTCGGCCGGCCCGTAGAAGTTGAACAACCGACGACCGCGCGCCGCCCACCGCGTGACCAACTCCGGCGGGCACGCCTCGCCGCCGGTCGCCAGGTTGCGCAAAGTGGTGGTGCGCTGCGGGTCGACCGTCGCCAAGACCGTCGGCGTGATCAGCGCGTGGGTCACCTCATCCCGGTCGATCACCTCGGCCAGGGGATCCCCCGCGTAGGACGACTGCGGTGCGATGACCAGCGTGTGCCCCGCCAGCACCGCCCCGCACATCTCGATCAGGCTAGCGTCGAAACTCAACGAGGCGACGTGCAGGATCCTGGTGTCGGGGTCGTCCTCGCGGGTGCCGACGAAGCGCGTTACCGCAGCGGCGAAGTCGGCAACACCGGTGTTGGACACACCCACGCCCTTCGGCCGACCGGTGGAACCCGACGTGTAAATGATCCAGGCGAGGTTGCGCAGTCGCACCGGACCATGACGGTCCGCTGCAGTCACCGGACGCGACAGCCCGGCCTCCAGCTCGCTCAATTCCAGCCATTCACAGGCACCGTCGCCGAGTCGCGATCGGGTGGAACTGTCGCTGATACCTACCGCGATCGCCGAGTCGCCGACCATGTAGGCGATCCGGTCGATCGGATAGGTCGGATCGATCGGCACGTAGGCCGCGCCGGATTTGATGATGCCCCAGACCGCGATCACCGACTCGACCGATCGTGCCAGTGCGACGCCCACGGCGTCCTCGGGTCGCACGCCACGGGAGATCAACGCGTGCGCGACCGCGTCGGTGCGCCGCTCGAACTCCTCGTAGAGCACTTCCACGCCGTCGCAGATCAACGCCGGATGTGTCGGGTCGAGATCGCGCCGGTCGAGCAGATCGATCAGAGTTCCGGAGTCGGTGCCGCGCGCGCTCAGCAGGCCACGTGCGGTGAGGTCTACTCGTGCAGCGCGTTCGCGCGGTGCATCCGCCAGGACGATATCGCCGACCGCGAGGTCCGGGGTGAGGACGAGCGCGCGCAGCACGCGCTGCCAGACATCGACCGCCCGCGTGATCGTCGCCTCATCGAAGAGGTCCGTCAGATACGTGAACGCGACGTTGATCGTTCCGTCGCCGCCGGGCCCGGCCTCGGCGACGGTCACCGTCAGGTCGACCTTGCCTTCGATGAGCCCGACGTCGATGGGCTCGATGACCACGCCGGCCTCGTCGAGGACGACCGGCGCCACCTCGACGCCGCCGACCTCGTGGCCGAGCGCGATCTGGAACAGCGGCGCGTACGACGTCGACCGCTCGGGCGCCAGTTGCTCCACCAGTTGTTCGAACTGCACATCCGGATTGGCGAACGCCTCGAGATCCACCGATCGCACGCCGCGCAGCACCTCGCTGCCGGTCGCGCCGACGTCGATCGCGGTCCGCAGCACCAGGGTGTTGACGAACATCCCGATCAGGTCTTCGAGCGCCGCGTCCGACCGGCCCGCGATCGGGGCGCCGATCACCACGTCGGAAGTCGAGCCGAGCCGTGCGACGGTGACCGCCAGCGCGGCATGGAAGATCATGAACGGCGTCACCTGGTGCTCCCGGGCGACGTCGGCCAGCCGCTCGACGACGTCGAGCGCGACGTTGCTCTGAACGACCGCCGCAGCCGCGCCGAGTACCGCGGGCCGTGGTCGGTCCATCGGGAGGTCGGTGACCCGGGGAAGCCCGTCGAGGCGCGACAGCCAGGTACTCAACTGCCTGCCGAGATGTGTATCGGGGTCGCGCGGATCACCCAGTTCCGCGTGCTGCCAGATGGCGAAGTCGGCGTACTGCACCGGTAGCGGCGCGAAGGCGGGCGACGTGCCGGCCGCTCGCGCCATGTAGGCCGCGACCAGATCGCGTGCGAGCACCGGCGTCGACGAACCGTCGAATGCGATGTGATGGGCGACGAGTACCACCTCGACGGTGTCCACGTCGGTTGTCGACACCCACGCCGCCACGCGCACCGGCAGTGCAACACTGACATCGAAGCCGCCCTCCACTGCGGCCAGCAAGTCCGCACGGTCGGCCACGACACGCCAGTCGAGCAGTTGATCGGCGGTGTCGATGTCGCAGATCGATTGCACCGGCGTTCCCTGCACCGACGGGTAGCGGGTACGCAACACCTCGTGCCGCGCCAGCAGATCGCGCACCGCCAGTCGCAGTACGTCGAGATCGAATCCCCCGCGCAATCTCAGCGGCAGCGGAATATTGTAGCTCGACGACGCCGTGTCGAACTGGTTGATGAACCACATCCGCTGCTGAGCGAACGACAGCGGGATACGTTCCGGGCGCGGTTGCACGGCGGTGATCGGCGCCAGCGCCCGGGCGCGGCCCGCCGTCGCGGCGATCAGTTCCCGCACACTGGGCGCGTCGAACAGGTCGCGCACGCTGATCTGGACACCGAGCGCATCGGCGGCGCGCGCGGCGACGCGCATCGCCGACAGCGAGTTGCCGCCGACGTCGAAGAACGACTCGGTCACGCCGACCCGCTCGACGCCGAGCACCTCGGCGAAGACGGCGGCGAGCGAGGTCTCGGCTTCCCCGATGGGGGCGATGTATTCCTGCGCGGTCACGGTGAAGTCGGGTGCGGGCAGTGCCTTGCGGTCCAGTTTTCCTGCGCTGTTGAGCACCACATCGTCGAACAGCACCCAGGTCGTGGGCACCATGTACACCGGCAAGGATTGCGCCACAGCCGCTTTCACGTCATCGACGTTCACCGAGGACGGCGACACATAACCCACGAGGTGCTGCCCGCCGTCCGCGGCGTCGAGCACGGTGGCCGCGGCGTGCACCACACGCGGAGCTGCGGCGATCGCCGACTCGATCTCACCGAGTTCGATCCGCTGACCGCGCAGCTTCACCTGGAAGTCGGTGCGGCCCAGGTATTCCAGCACACCGTCGGTCCGGCGCCGCACCAGGTCACCAGTCCGGTACAACCGCTCACCCGAACGGCCGAACGGGTCGGCGACGAATCTTTCCGCAGTCAGATCACCGCGTGCGGCGTACCCGCGCGCCAACTGCACACCGCCCAGATACAACTCGCCTGCCACGCCGTCGGGCACTCGCCGGAGTCGCCCGTCGAGCACCAGTGAGGATGAATTCCACACGGGCACACCGATAGCCACCGACGAGGCGGCCGGGTCGACCTGCTCGATCCGCTCAGCGGTTATCTCCACTGCGGCCTCGGTGGGACCATACAGGTTGTAGAACAGCGCATCCGGAAGCGCCATTCGTAGGTCCGCGGCGACCGCTGGCGGCAGCGCCTCCCCGGTCGCCGACACGATCCGTACGGTTGTCATCCGCGCGATACGTTCCACGCCGACCACCTCGGTGAACACCGACAGCATCGAGGGCACGAAGTGCACCATCGTTGCTTGACTCTGTTCGATCGTGTCCGCGACGTACTGCGGATCAAGATGCCCGCCGTCGCGGAGCACGATCATCGTCGCTCCGATCATCAACGGAGCGAACAGTTCCGGCACCGAGACATCAAAGGTGTACGGCGTCTTGAGTACCACTCGATCCGAGGCATCGATCGGCAGAGCGTACAGTCCCCACCACAACCGGTTGAGCACTGCCTGATGACTCAGCGTCACGCCCTTCGGCCGCCCGGTCGACCCGGAGGTGAACAGGGTGTAGATCGCCGAATCTGGTCGCAGGGGTCCTAGCCGATCTTCGTCGGTCACTGGCGTGGCGCCCGAATCGATCTGCGACGATGCATCTACCTCGACGGTTCGGACATTGAGCCCGTCAACCCATTGCGGGGCGTCGCCGCGCTGGACGAGAACAATGCCGACGCCCGCGGTCTCGAGCATGTACTCGACCCGCTCAAGCGGAGTCTCCGGCGAAATGGGGACGTACTGGCCACCCGCGGCCACGATCGCGTGAATCGCAACCACCATCTCGACCGAACGCCCCATCGACACGCCGACCGCCGCGTCCGGGCCTACGCCAACGGAAATCAATTCGCGCGCAAGGGAATTCACACGTGCACCGAACTCGGCGTAAGAGACACCACGCCCCTCGAACATCAGGGCCTGCGCGTTCGGGGTCGCACTGATCTGCGCTGCGATGACCTCAGTGACCAGTGCCGACGACGGGAGGACACGCATCGGTCCCGATTCACGAGCACTCAGAGCAGTTGTTTCGTCGGCCGTCACCAGAGACACGTCACCCACGGGAACGTCGACATCGACTGTCAGCCCGGCAAGCAATGCGACGAATCTCGCCATCATCGTCTGGACCGTGCCCGCGTCGAACAGATCCGTCTCGAACACCACAGATCCGAGCCACGGGTCACCGGCGTTCGCCGTCGACACCGTGACATACAGATCCAGCTGTGCGGGGACGTGCTCGGAGTTCACCGGCGATATCCGAAGGTCGTCGATCGAGACTTCCGCGGTCTCGACCGACGCGCCCGGATCGAACGACAGCAACACCTGCGCCAATGGGGCGAACGATTCGGAACGGACCGGATCGAGCGCGTCGACCACTGTCTCGAACGGTACGTCTGCGTGAGCGAATGCACCGAGATCGACCGAGCGCACCTGAGCGAGGAGTTCGCGCATCGTGGCGCCCGGATCGACCGCCGTGCGCAGGACCAGGGTGTTGACAAACATGCCGATCAACGAATCGAGTGCGGCGTCACCTCGGCCGGCGATCGGGGTGGCTACGGCTACGTCGGACGATGCCGACAATCGTGCCAGCAGCACCGCCAGCGCGGCGTGCACCACCATGAACGGGGTGACACCCTGTGCGCCGGCCACCGCGCCGATCCGCTCGGCGACGTCGGCGGGAATCTCGAACCGCACGGCGCCGCCACGATGGGAAGCCCGATTTCCGCGCGGCCGATCGGCCGGCAGTTCGAGCACATCGGGCAGCCCCGCCAACTGTTCGCGCCAGTACCCGAGCTGACGACCGACCACAGACCGGGAATCATCAGGCGAGCCGAGCACGGACCGTTGCCAGAGCGCGTAGTCGGCGAATTGCACTGCCAACGGCGCGAATTCGGGTGTCCGACCGTGAAGACGTGCCGAGTACGCGGTTACCAGGTCGGTCACCATCGGCAGCGTCGATTCGCCGTCGAACGCAATGTGATGGCTGATCACGGCCAGTACGAACTGCGACGGCGACACCTCCCAGAGGCGGACTCGGAACGGCCAGTCCCGTGCGACGTCGAAGCCGGCCATGACGGCTTCTTCGATCGCGCCCTGGGAATCCACGACCGACCAGATACCGCGGGAAGTCATCTCCTCGATATCACCCACGCGCTGGAACGGAACGCCGTCGTCCTCGCCGAACGTGGTGCGGAGCACTTCGTGCCGGCCGAGGACGTCGGCGACCGCTGCGGCCAGCGCCGCACGGTCGAGCGCTCCGGATACCTGCAGAACTGTAGGCACGTTGTACACCGGTGAGTCCGGCTCGAATTGGTTGATGAACCACATCCGCTGCTGCGCAAACGACAACGGAACCCGATCCGGCCGCGGCACGATCGCGGTGACCGGCGGCAACGCCGCCGCGTTCCCCGCGACGGCCGCCGCCAACTCCCGCACCGACGGCGCGTCGAACAGCTCGCGCACCGACACACTCACCCCGAGCGCCTGGCCGACCCGGGCAGCCACCCGCGTCGCCGACAGCGAGTTACCGCCCAGGTCGAAGAACGACTCGACCACCGACACCTGGTCGACGCCGAGCACCTCGGCGAACACCGCCGCCACCGCGACCTCCGCATCGGTGGACGGTTCCACGAAATCGACTGTCGCACCGTCGAATTCGGGTACCGGCAACGCATCCCGATCCAGCTTGCCGTTCGCCGTCAGCGGCAGCCGCGCTACCACGGTGACCACGTCGGGCACCATGTAGCCCGGCACCGACAGTCCGGCGGCGGACCGCACATCCTGCACATCGAGTTCGACATCCTCGTCGGCGACGACGTAGCCGACCAACTGCTCACCCCGACCGGCCACCTCGATCACCTGCGCGGCCGCACCGACCACTCCGGCCGCACCGAGCAGCGCGGCCTCGACCTCGCCGTACTCGATACGGAAGCCACGCAACTGAACCTGTGCGTCACCGCGACCCAGGTACTCGATATCGGCGAAGACATTCCCCGTCGCTTCGCTCGCCCCGAACACATCCCCCGTCACCGCTACACGCCGTGCCAGGTCACCGGTCCGGTACAACCGCGACCCCGCCGGACCGTACGGATCGGCCACGAACCTGGTGGCCGACAGACCTGCCCGATTCAGATAGCCCTGCGCCAACTGTCCACCGGCGACGTACATCTCGCCTGCGACGCCCGGCGGGACCGGACGCAACCGCTCATCGAGGATGTGAATCGCCAACGACGACAACGGCCGCCCGATGAAGCTCGCATCACCGGCGGACACCACCGCCCGGTCCAACGACCGGAACGACACGTGCACCGTCGTCTCGGTGATGCCGTACATGTTGACCAGCTGCGCCGTATCCGACGCGAAGTCGTCGAACCACCGCCGGACCTGCTCGAAGCCCAGCTGCTCGCCACCGAACACGATGTAGCGCAACGACAGTCGCCGATCGGCCCGCCGCCGCGCGTCCGCGAGCTGGTAGAACGCCGACGGCGTCTGCGACAGCACCGTCACACCTTCGTCGGCCAACAGCTCGACGAACGCGTCCGGGTCACGGGCCAACTCACGGTCGACGACCACCAGCCGCGCACCGCCGGACAGCGGCCCCCACAACTCCCAGACGGAGAAGTCGAACGCATACGAGTGGAACATCGTCCACACGTCGTCGGCGTGGAACTCGAAGTCCTCGGCGGCCGCGTCCATCAACGTCACCACATCGCGATGGGTCACCTCGACGCCCTTGGGCTGCCCGGTCGATCCCGACGTATAGATCACGTACGCCCGCGAGTCGGGCCGAATCACACCGGTCGGGGCGGGTGAACCCGCGCCCGCGGCGGCCAGCTCCGCGACGTCGACGACGTTGACCTCGTCACCCACGCGCTGCCACATCGGCAGGCCCGCGGTGACTTCGTCGACCAGCACCACCGCCGGAGCCGCGTCGGAGACGATGAACGCCAGCCGCTGCTCGGGGTTGGTGGTGTCCAGCGGGACATACGCCGCGCCCGCCCGCAACGTGCCGACGATCGCCGCGATCAGATCGACCGACCGCGACGTCGCCACGCCGACCAGATCGCCCGCTCCGACGCCACGTGCCGCCAGCCCCGCCGCCACCGCAGCCGACCGACGATCCAGTTCGGCATACGACAAGGACTGACCGGCCGCCGACACCGCAACCGAATCGGCATGCACCGCAACCGAATCCGCGAACAGGTCGGTCAGCACCCGACCCGCGTGCACGGTAGCGGACCGAGGCGCGGGCAGAGCCGCCAGCGCCGCGTGCTCGGCGTCGCTCAGCACATCGACGTCACCGACCGCCGTCGACGACGCCTGCGCCAGCGCCGAGATCAACGTGACGAACCGGCTCGTGATCGACGCCGCGGTCGACTCGTCGAAGAGATCGGTGGCGTAGATCAACGATCCGACGTAGTCACCGTCGGCGCCGCGTCCCACCACGAAGTTCAGATCGGCCTTCGCCGCAACCGCACCCGGATCGATCGGCTCCACCAACAGCCCGTCGACGGTGATCGGCTGCGGGTCGTTCTGGTCGAAGGTGAACAGAGTCTGCGCCAGCGGCACGAACGCCTCCGAGCGCACCGGATTCACCGCCTCCACCACCGCCTCGAACGGGACGTCCGCATGGCCCAGTGCCGCCATGTCGACCCGCGCGGCGTCGGCGACGACGTCGTCGAACGACATCGCGGCACCGATCTGCGTGCGCAGCACCAGGGTGTTGACGAACATGCCGACGATCGGGTCGAGCACCGCCTGCCCACGACCGGCGATCGGCGTGCCGACGGCGATATCCGACGTCGACGACAACCGCGCCAGCAACGTGGCGATCGCCGCGTGAACCACCACGAACTCCGTGGTTCCATGCCGGCGTGCCAGCTCGGCAACCGCGCTACGCACCACCGTGGGAACGGTGAACTCGACTGCACCGCCGGCCATCGTCGCGACCGCGGGCCGCGGCCGATCGGTCGGCAACGCCAGTACATCCGGCAGACCGGCCAACTGGTCTCGCCAGTAGGCCAATTGACGACCGGCGATCGAGTCGGCATCGGCGACGTCGCCGAGCGCCGACCGCTGCCACAACGCGAAGTCGGCGTACTGCACGCTCAGCGGCTGCCACTCGGGGGCGACCCCCGCGGCGCGCGCCGCGTATGCGGTCAACACGTCGGCGAGCAGCGGCCCGAACGATTCACCGTCGGCCGCGATGTGATGGGCGACCAGCACCAGAATCTGCTCGTTCCCGCCCACGTCGATGAACCCGCCCCGCAACGGCAGATCCACCGACACGTCGAACGGCCGCGTCGCCCACTGCACCACCAGCTGATACGCCTGTGCCGAGTCAGCCGCGACGGGCTCGGCCCACTCCAGCGCCGACCGCGCCTCATCGGCCGAAACAGCATGCGCCGCAACATCTCCGGCGACGTCTTGGACGAACCTGGTGCGCAACGTCTCGTGCCGCTCGATCACGTCGATGAGCGCCGCGCGTACCGCCGCGGGGTCCACCCGCCGCGACGAATCCGACGACACCAGCCGCACCGCGAACGGAAGGTTGTACGCGGCGGCCGCACTCCGGGTGAACTGGTTGATGAACCACATCCGCTGCTGAGCGAACGACAACGGCACGCGATCCGGCCGCGGCACCACCGCGGTCACCGGCGGCAACGCGGCAGCGTTGCCCGCGACCGACGCGAGCAGACCACGCACGGTCGGCGCTTCGAACAGGTCGCGCACCGACACCTCGACACCCAGCACCTCGGCGGCCCGCGCCGCAACCCGCATAGCCGACAGCGAGTTACCGCCCAGGTCGAAGAACGACTCGGTCACGCCGATTCGCTCGACGCCGAGCACGTCGGCGAACACATCCGCCAACGCCTGCTCCTCAGTCGAGGCAGGTGCGACGAATTCCGTTGCCGTCGAACCGAATTGCGGTGCGGGCAGCGCCTTGCGGTCGAGTTTGCCCGCACTGTTGAGCGTCACATCATCGAACGCCACCCACGCCGTCGGCACCATATACACCGGCAACGACTGCGCCACAACAGCTTTCACCGCCTCCACATCCACCGACGACGGCGACACATAACCCACCAGATGCTGCCCGCCGTCGGCGGAGTCGACCACCGTCGCCGCCGCATGCACCACACCCGGCGCCGACGCCAACACCGACTCAATCTCCCCCAACTCAATCCGCTGACCACGCAACTTCACCTGGAAATCAGTGCGACCCAAATACTCCAACACACCATCACCCCGACGCCGCACCAAATCACCGGTCCGATACAACCGCGCCCCCGAAGCGAACGGATCAGCCACAAACCGCTCCGCCGTCAAATCCGGCCGCGCCGCATACCCACGCGCCAACTGATCACCACCCAAATACAACTCACCCGCCACACCATCAGGCACCCGATGCAACCGCGAATCCAACACCAGCGACGACGAATTCCACACCGGCACACCAATCGGCACCGACGACGCACCCGCATCAACCGCCCCGATCCGCTCCGCAGTGATCTCCACCGCCGCCTCCGTCGGACCATACAAGTTGTAGAACAGAACGTCCGGCTGAGCCGAATCCCGGCCCGCTCGCTGCGCTCCCGGCGCCGGCCACGCCGACCGCACATCAGCCGCCACCGCAGGCGGCAACGCCTCACCCGTCGTCGACACAATCCGCACCGACGACATCCGCGACATCCGCTCCACCCCGACAACCTCAACAAACACCGACAACATCGACGGCACGAAATGCACCATCGTCGCCGCCGACCGCTCGATCACCTCAGCCACATACAACGGCTCCAAATGCCCACCATCACGCAACACGATCATCGTCGCACCCACCATCAACGGCGCGAACAACTCCGGCACCGACACATCGAACGTATACGGCGTCTTCAACACCACCCGATCCAACGAATCGATCGGCAACTCATCCAACCCCCACCACAACCGATTCACCACCGCACGATGCGACAACGTCACACCCTTCGGCCGACCCGTCGACCCCGACGTAAACAACGTGTACACCGCATCATCAAGACGCAACGGCGCGTTGCGATCGGCGTCGGACACCGGCGGCACCGACATGTCCACCGCGCCAGACGAGTCGACCGTCAGCACCGGCAGCGCGCGCTGATCGGCGGCGGCGACCACGTCGGCCACCGCTGTTCGATCCGTGACCAGCAATACGGCCACCGCGGCGGTGTCCATCATGTAGGCGGCGCGTTCGGCCGGCGCCGAGGTGTCGATCGGCACGTACTGTCCACCGGCGACGACGACGGCGTGAATCGCCACCACCATCTCCACCGAGCGACCCAACGCGAGCGCCACCGCGACATTCGGGCCGACGCCGAGCGAAATCAATTCCCGGGCAAGGGAATTCACCCGAGCCGCGAACTCGGCGTAGGAGACACCACGCCCCTGGAACTCCAGGGCGGTCGCATCCGGGGTCCGGATCGCCTGCACGGCAACCACATCCGCGAGAGTCCCGGCCGGAATGTCGACCACGGCACCGTGTTCGGAGCCGACCGCTCGGGTCGCCTCGTCCGCGCCCAGCAGCGGCAGATCGCCGATACTGCGCGTCAGATCGCCGGTCATCGCGTCGAGCATGGCGACAAAGCGGCGCATCATCGTCTCAACCGTGTCCGCGTCGAACAGATCTCGTTCGAAGATCACCGAACCCGACCACGCGGCATCCGCTCCGCTCGTCGACACCGTGATGTAGAGATCCAGTTGCGCGGGCGCTTCCTCGAAGCTCACCGGCGCGATCCGCAGGTCGCCCACCGCGACGTCGGCGTCGCCGGCCGAGGCGGCCGGGTCGAAGGACAGCAGCACCTGCGCCAGGGGCGCGAACGCCTCCGACCTAACCGGATCGAGGGCGTCGACCACCGTCTCGAACGGCACGTCCGCATGCGCGAAGGCGCCCAGATCCACCGAACGCACCTCGCCCAGCAGGGAGGCGACCGAGGCTGCCGAATCGATCTGGGTCCGCAGCACCAACGTGTTGACGAACATGCCGACCAGTGGGTCGAGCACGGCTTGGCCACGGCCGGCCACCGGCGTCGCCACGGTGATGTCCTGCGACGCCGACAGACGCGCCAACAGCACCGCCAGCGCCGCATGCACCACCATGAACGGCGTGACACCCTCGGCCTGCGCGACGTCCGCGACACGCTCGGCCACCGCGGCCGGGATCTCGAACTCGACGACACCGCCGCGATGCGACGCGGCGACCCCCCGCGACCGATCCGCGGGCAGCTCGAGCACATCGGGAGCTCCGGCCAGCTGTGTGCGCCAGTAGCCCAACTGCCGGCCGGCAACCGACTCGGGGTCGTCGGGCGAGCCCAGCACCCGGTGCTGCCACATCGCGAAATCGGCGAACTGCACGGCCAACGGCGCGAACTCGGGCGCAGCCCCGCCGGCCCGGGCCACATACGCGGTCACCAGATCGGACACCATCGGCAGACGGGATTCGCCGTCGAACGCGATGTGGTGAGCCACGACCGCGAGCACGTGCTCGCCCGGCCCGAAGGCGTCGGCCCACAGCCGCACCCGGATCGGCCACTCGCGGGTGACGTCGAAGCCGGACAGCACTGCGGCGGTGACCTCCGCCTGCGACGACACCACCTGCCACACCGGCCGGTCGACCAGCTCCGAGACCGCGCCCACCAACTGGTGCGCAACCCCGTCGACGGCCGGGAACGACGTCCGCAGCACCTCGTGCCGCGCGACGACGTCGGCGACCGCCGCGCCCACCGCCGCGACATCCAGCGATCCGGATACCCGCAACACGGTCGGGAGGTTGTACACCGGGGACTCCGGTTCGAACCGGTTGATGAACCACATCCGCTGCTGAGCGAACGACAACGGAATGCGATCGGGGCGCGGCACGACCGCCGTGATCGGCGCCAACGCGGCACCATGCGTCGCGACGGCGACGACCAGCGCACGCACCGAGGGCGCGTCGAACAGGTCGCGCACCGATACGCTGCGGCCCAGCACCTGACCGACGCGAGCGGCGACGCGTGTCGCCGAGAGCGAGTTACCACCCAGATCGAAGAACGACTCGACTACCGAAACCTGTTCGGCGCCAAGCACATCGGCGAAGACACCGACGACCAGCTCTTCGGCTTCACCGACGGGGGCCACATACTCGGCGACCTCGAACACCGGCGCGGGCAACACACCGCGGTTGACCTTGCCGGACGGGTTGAGCGGCATCTCGTCGAGCACCACCCAGGCCGTCGGCCGCATGTATACCGGCAGTGCGTGCGCCAGGGTCGACTCGATCGCGGCCATGTCCACCGACGAGGCCGGTGCGACCCAGGCGACCAGCTGATCACCGGTCGCCGACGGCAGCACCGTCGCCGCGGTATGCACGACGCCGGGCACCGAACCGATGACCGTCTCGACCTCGCCGAGTTCGACGCGCTGGCCGCGCAACTTCACCTGGAAGTCGGTGCGCCCCAGGTATTCCAGTTCGCCGCGCGCGTTCCAGCGCACCAGGTCACCGGTGCGATACATCCGCGCGCCGGGCTCGCCGTACAGGTCGGCGACGTAGCGGTCCGACGTCAGATCGGCGCGTCCCGCGTAGCCGCGGCCCACCTGGACGCCGCCGATGTACAGCTCACCCGCGGTGCCGACCGGCACCCGGCGCAACCGTCGGTCCAGCACCGCGACCGCGCCGTTGGACACCACCGGCCCGATCGGCACGGTCGGATCGTTCGGCGTGATCTCGACGACGTCCTTTCCGGAGATCTCCACCGACGCCTCGGTCGGCCCGTACAGGTTCACCAACTGGATGTTCGGCAGCCACCGGCGAATCGTCGAGGCCATCGTCGGCGGCAGCGCCTCACCCGTCATCGAGATGATCCGCAGCGACGTCAGCGCCGAGACACCTTCCTCGCCGACGATGTCCAAGAACACCGACGCCATCGACGGCACGAAGTGCGCGGTGGTGGCGCCCAGGCGCGCGATCTCCGCGGCCAGCGTAAGCGGCTCGGTGTGTACGCCCGGTTCCAGGATCGCGATCCGTGCACCGACCATCAGCGGCGCGAACAGCTCGGCCAGCGACACGTCGAAGGTGTACGGCGACTTCAACAGCACCCGGTCGGCGCCGTCGATCGGCATCGCGCCGACACCCCACCACAGGCGGTTGTTGATACCCCGGTGCGGTGTCGTCACGCCCTTGGGCCGGCCCGTCGACCCCGACGTGAACAGTGTGTACATCGGGTTGTCCAGCCGCAGCGGCGCAATGCGTTCCACGTCTGTGATCGGCGCGACCGACTCGTCGACCGGCGTCGACGCGTCGACGGTGATCACCGGCAGCCCGCGTTCGACGGCGAGGGCCGCGACGTGTGCGCCCACCTGCGGATCGGACACCAACAGCAGCGCCGAGCTGGTGACGTCGAGCATGTAACCGGCCCGATCCTCCGGGGCGTCGGTCGCGATCGGCATGTACTGCCCGCCCGCCGCGACGACCGCGTGGATCGCCAGCACCATCTCGATCGAGCGCGGAATACACAGTGCCACAGTCACTTCCGGCCCCACACCGAGTGCGATCAGCTCCCGGCCCATGGTCGCGACACGCGCCGCGAACTCGCGGTAGGTCAGCTCGCGATCGAGGTAGGCCAGGGCGACCGCGTCCGGGGTCGCCACGGTCTGCTCGGCGATGACATCCACCATCAACTGCTGGCGGACATCGACCTGTGGGCCGTGCTCGAATGCTACGAGTTCGCGTTCCTGAGACTCGTCCAGAATCGACAGGTCGCCGATCTGCGTCGACGGGTCGGCCAGTACCTGACCGAGCACCCGGACGAGGCAGCCGAGCAAGCTGCGCACCGTCGACTCATCGAAGATATCGGTCGCATAGCTGAGCCCCAGATCCCAGTCGTCGCCGTCCGGAGCGGTCTGCACGGTGAGGTACAGATCCAGTTGCGCGTTGACCACGCCCGGATCGACGAGGTCCAAGCGCAATTCGGCGATGTCGACGCCTTCTTCTGCGCCGGCGCCCGGGTTGAAGTTGAGCGCCACCTGCGCGAGAGGTGCGAAAGCCTCCGAACGGACGGGCTTGACCGCGTCGACGACCGCCTCGAACGGAACGTCGGCGTGCGCGAACGCGTCCAGGTCGCCGGTGGCCACCTGGCGGACCAATGCGTCGAACGAATCCCCGCCGTCGACGGTGGCGCGGAGCACCAGCGTGTTGACGAACATGCCGACGAGCGGGTCGAGGGCTGCGGTACCGCGGCCCGCGACGGGTGTCGCGATGGCCACATCCGCGGCGTTGGCGACCCGGCCCATCACCGCCGCCCAGGCGGCGTGCATCACCATGAAGGGGGTGACCCGACGCGTCGAAGCGTAGCGGCGCAGTTGCGCACCCAGCTCGGCAGGCAGTTCGCCGCGAACCAGGGCGCCGCGGCTCGACGCCACCAGCGGCCGCGGACGGTCGGTCGGGAAGTCCAGCACGCCGGGCAGCCCGGCCAAGCGCCGGGTCCAATACGACAGCTGCCTGCTGACCACCGAATCGGGGTCGTTCGGGCTGCCCAGTTCGCGATGCTGCCACAGCGCGAAGTCGGCGAACTGGATCTCCAACGGCGCCCACTGCGGCTCCACGCCGATGCAACGCTGCGCGTAGGCCGTCACGACGTCGGTCACCAGTGGCCGCAGGGACTCACCGTCCATCGCGATGTGATGACCGATGACGGCCAACATGTGCTCATCAGAACTGATTCGCCACAATGCGATTCGCAGCGGCCACTGGATCGTCAGATCGAATCCGCGGCCCACCTCGGCGGTGATCTCATCGAGCGAGGAGACCGCGCGCCACCCCAGACCGGCGGCGATCTCCGATACTGCGTGGACGTACTGGTGCGGCTCGCCGTCGTACTCGGGGAACGTCGTGCGAAGGACTTCGTGGCGGGCCACCACGTCGGCCAACGCCGCGCGCATGGCCGGCTCATCGAGACGGCCGGTCAGGCGGAGCACGATCGGCACGTTGTAGGTGGCGTCGCTGGGATCGAGTCGGTTGAGGAACCACAGTCGCTGCTGCGCGAAGGACAGCGGCACCCGGTCGGGCCGGGGCACCACCGCGACCACCGGCGCGAGATTGCCGCTCCCCGCGACGACCGCGGCTGCCAACTCGCGGACCGACGGGTTGTCGAACAAGTCACGCACGGACACATCGGCCCGCAGTTCCTGGCCGATACGTGCGGTCACCCGAGTCGCCGACAACGAGTTGCCGCCGAGATCGAAGAACGACTCGACAACCGAAACCTGCTCCAGCCCAAGCACATCGGCGAAGACGTCGGCGATTGCGGATTCCACGTCGGTGGCTGCGGACACCATTTCGGTGCCGGCACCCACGAACGTCGGCAGCGGCAGCGCGCCCCGATCGAGCTTGCCGTTCGCCGTCAGCGGCAGCCGATCGAGAACCATCACCACATCGGGCACCATGTACCCCGGCACGACCGATCCGGTCGCCGAGCGCACCACGGCGGTATCGAGTTCGATTCCCGCCTCGCCCACCACGTAGCCGACCAACTGTTCACCGCGTCCCGCGACGTCGATCACGCGAGCGGCGGCACCGATGACACCCGCCGAACCGAGCAATGCGGCCTCGATCTCGCCGTACTCGATGCGGAAGCCGCGCAACTGAACCTGCGCATCACCGCGGCCGAGGTACTCGATGTCGGTCGGCGGCAGGTATCCGGGCTCTCCGGGCAGATCCCCCGTCGCTCCGCTCGTCAGGACCCGGCGCGCCAGATCGCCGGTCCGGTACAACCGAGACCCCGGGCCACCGAACGGATCGGCGACGAATCGTGTCGCCGACAGTCCGGCCCGATTCAAGTACCCCTGCGCCAGCTGACCGCCTGCGACATACATCTCACCGGGAACACCGAACGGAACGGGCGCCAGCCGGTCGTCCAGAATATGGATCGCCAGCGACGACAGCGGCCGCCCGATGAAGCTGGCGTCGTCGGACGACACCACCGTCGGATCCAGCGCCCGGAACGTGACGTGCACAGTTGTCTCGGTGATGCCGTACATGTTGACGAGTGCGGTCGTATCGGCCGGGAAATCGTCATACCAGCGGCGTACGTGCTCGAAGCCCAGCTGCTCGCCGCCGAACACGATGTAGCGCAACGACAATTCCCGCGGCGCCCGGCGACGTGCCTGCGCCAACTGGTAGAACGCCGACGGAGTCTGCGACAACACCGTCACCCGCTCGGTCGCGATCAGCTCCAAGAATGAATCGACGTCACGCGCCACGTCGCGATCAACCACCAGCAGACGCCCGCCATGCAGCAGCGGCCCCCAGAGTTCC
The DNA here is from genome assembly GCF_012933505.1 of Gordonia asplenii. GTDB lineage: Bacteria > Actinomycetota > Actinomycetes > Mycobacteriales > Mycobacteriaceae > Gordonia > Gordonia asplenii. The sequence goes on along the minus strand of NZ_JABBNB010000002.1, from coordinate 48,979 downwards.
CACACGGTGAAGTCGAACGCGTACGAATGGAACATCGTCCACACGTCGTCGGCGCGGAAGTCGAATTCGCCCGACGCCGCGTCCATCAACGTCACCACGTCGCGGTGCGTCACCTCGACACCCTTCGGCTGCCCGGTCGACCCCGACGTGTAGATCACATAGGCTCGCGAATCCGCGGGAACCCTCGGCAGCCGCGCAGCCGCATTCGCATCGCCGTCGACCAGCTGATCCACGGTCAGCAAGTCGGTCGCGGCGGTAAGCCGATCCCACAACGCCGATTCCGCGGTCGATGCATCGGCGATGACCGCGGCCGGCGCCGCATCGCCCACGATGAACGCCAACCGTTCGATCGGGTTCGACATATCGAGCGGAAGATAGCCGGCACCGGACTTGAGGACACCCAGGATGCCGGCGACGAGATCGACCGATCGTGCGGTTGCCACCGCGACCAGATCACCGGGTCGCACGCCACGTGCGATGAGTGCCGCGGCGATCGCCGACGACCGACGATCGAGTTCGGCGTAGGACAGCGTCACGTCCAGCGCCGAGACGGCAGGCGAGCCGAGGTGCGCGCTCGCCGATTCCGCGAACAGCTCACCGAGTGAGCGCCCGGCGTTCACGGTGTCGACGATCGGCGCGGGCAACGCGGCCAGGGCGGCCCGCTCGGCACTCGATACCAGGTCGACGTCGCCGATCGGCCGCTGCGGTGCCGCCGCGGCATCGGAGATCAAGGTGACCATTCGGGCTGCGATCGACTCCGCCGTCGCGACGGTGAACAGATCGGTGGCGAAAATCAGCTCACCACGGTAGCCGCCGTCCGCGGCGCGGCCGATCACGAAATTCAGATCGGCCTTCGCCGATACCGCACCCGGATCTACGGGCGTGACGGTGAGTCCGTCCAACTCGACGGCCGCGGGTTCGTGCTGGTCGAAAGTGAACAGCGTCTGGGCAAGTGGCACAAACGCTTCCGATCGCACCGGATTCACCGCGTCGACGACCGCCTCGAACGGCACATCGGCGTTGCTCAGGGCGGCGAGATCGACGTCGGCGACGTGCACGATCAGGTCGTCGAACGACATCGCACTGCTGATGTCGGTGCGCAGTACCAGGGTGTTGACGAACATGCCGATAAGCGGCTCGAGCACCGGCTGACTGCGTCCGGCGATCGGAATCGCGACCGCGATGTCCGACGTCCCCGACAACCGCGCCAACAGCGCGGCGATCGCCGCATGAACCACGACGAACTCGGTGGTGCCATGCCGCTTGGCCAATTCCGCGACCGCAGACCGTACCTTCGCCGAGATCGCCAACGGCACCGAGCCGCCCGCCATCGACGCGACCGGCGGACGGGTGAAATCGGTCGGCAACCCCAGCACGTCCGGCAACGCGGTCAGCTGGCGACGCCAGTAGTCGACCTGCCGTCCGGCGAGCGACCCGCTGTCGGCGACATCGCCCAGCACGTCACGCTGCCACAGCGCGAAGTCGGCGTACTGCACGGGCAGCGCCGCCCATCCGGGCACATGCCCGGCGGCGCGGGCCGCGTAGGCCGTCAAGACGTCCGCCAGCAACGGTGTGAACGATTCTCCGTCAGCCGCGACGTGATGCAAGACCACGACGAGCAACTGATCGCCCGACTCGACGTCGAGCAGCGCTGCGCGCACGGGCAATTGCCGTGACACATCGAACGGCCTGGTGACCAACTCGACAATCACCTCGCGGGCCGCCGAGTCGTCGGCGACCGACGTGTGAGTCCAGTCCAGCTCGGACCGGGCGGTGTTCAGACTCTGCAGCCGGGCGACCGGCTCGCCGTCAGCCGCCTGTTCGAAAACAGTGCGCAAGGCCTCGTGCCGGCCCAGGACGTCGATGATCGATTCCCAGACGACAACCGGATCGACGCGACGCGACGGATCCGACGCAGCGAGACGCACGACAATCGGCAGGTTGTAGGCCGCCGACGCGGACGCGGTGAACTGGTTGATGAACCACATCCGCTGCTGGGCGAACGACAGCGGAACCGGATCCGGCCGCGGCACCAGCGCGGTGACCGGCGCCACCGCGGCGGAGTTCCCCGCCGACGCCGCGATCAACGCGCGCACACTCGGCGCCTCGAACAGCTCGCGCACCGACACCTCGACGCCGAGCGCCTCGCCGGCCCGCGCGGCCACCCGCATCGCCGACAGCGAGTTGCCGCCGAGATCGAAGAACGACTCGGTGACACTGACCCGCTCGACGCCGAGCACGTCGGCGAACACCTCGGCCAGTGCTTGCTCCTGCGCCGACCCGGCCTCGACGAACTCGTCGGCCACCGCACCGAAATCGGGCTCCGGCAACGCCTTCCGGTCCAGTTTGCCCGCCGTGTTCAACGCGATGTCGTCGAGGACCATCCAGATCGACGGCACCATGTAGCCCGGCAACGCCTGCGCCACCGCATCTTTCACCGCCACCAGATCGACCGACGACGGTGCGACGTAGCCGACCAGATGCTGCGACCCGCCCGGACCGTCGGCGACCGTCGCGGCCGCATGCACCACACCCGGCGCCGACGCCAGCACCGATTCGATCTCACCCAACTCGATCCGCTGACCGCGCAGCTTCACCTGGAAGTCGGTGCGGCCGAGGTATTCGATGTTGCCGTCGACGGTTCGCCGCACCAGGTCACCCGTCCGGTACAACCGCTCCCCCACACCGAACGGATCGGCGATGAACCGGTCGGCGGTCAGATCGCCACGCGAGGCATACCCGCGCGCCAGTTGGACACCGCCGAGATACAACTCGCCGGGAACCCCGGCCGGCACTCGACGCAGCCGAGCGTCGAGCACCTCGGTCGACGAATTCCACACTGGCACACCGATCGGCACCGACGTATCGTGCGGTGCGACGGTGTCGATGCGCTCGAAGGTGATCTCGACGGCCGCCTCGGTGGGACCGTAAAGGTTGTAGAACAGCACCCGTGGCAGCGCGGCGCGGAGTTCGGCGGCCACCGCGGGCGGCAGCGCCTCACCGGTGGTCGACACGATCCGCACCGACGACATCGCCGAAATACGTTCGCGCCCTACGATTTCGGTGAACACCGACAGCATCGACGGCACGAAGTGGACCATCGTGGCCCCGGTCCGCTCGATCACATCGGCGACATACAGCGGATCGGTATGACCACCCGCTCGCAACACCACCAGCCGGGCGCCGATCATCAACGGCGCGAACAACTCCGGCACCGAACAGTCGAACGTGTACGGAGTCTTCTGCACCACCACGTCCGAACCGTCGATCGGCAGCTCGTCCAAGCCCCACCACAATCGGTTGACCACCGCGCGATGCGACAACGTCACACCCTTCGGCCGCCCCGTCGACCCCGACGTGAACAGTGTGTAGACGGCATTGTCCGATGACACCGGCGCACGCCGCTGCGCATCGGTGATCGGTGGCGTCGAAAGGTCGACGTCCGACGCCGCATCGACTCCGATGATCGGCAGCGCGGCAGCCGACGCCGCATCGACGGCGCCAGTGGGCTTATCCTGTGACGCCACCAGTACAGCTGCGACGTCCGCGGTCTCGAGCATGTATTGCACGCGATCACTCGGAGCATCGGTGTCGATCGGGACGTACTGGCCGCCCGCCGCCACGATCGCGTGAATCGCGACCATCATCTCCACCGACCGGCCGATCGCCACCGCGACCGCGACGTCGGGTCCTACGCCGAGCGAAATAAGTTGGCGCCCAAGGGTATTGACGCGCGCGCCGAACTCCCGGTAGGAGACCTCGCGGCCTTCGAACCACAACGCGGTGGCGTCCGGGGTGCGCTCGATCTGTGCCGCGACCTGATCGGCGATCGTTCCGGCGGGAACCGTGGCATCGGCGCCGACGGAGTTGCGCAGGCTCGCCCGAATCTGATCCGCGGAGGCCAGCGGCACGTCGGCGATGAGCGTGGACGCGTCGGCCGCGATCGCGGTGAGAATGCTCAGCACGCAGTCGGCGAACACGGCGATCTGCTCATCGCTGAAGGCACCCGGCAGGTACTTCAGCCGGACCGTCAGCCGGTCGCCCTCGGGTGCGGTCACCATATTCAGCGGGTAGTGCGTGGAGTCGCTCAGCGCGACGTCGGTGATGCCGAGGCCGCCGGGCACGGATGCGTCGGCGCTCTCCAACGACGAGGCGTCGACCGGATAGGACTCGTGGATGGTCAGCGTGTCGAACCCGATGGGCACTCCGGTTGCGGTGGCGATCTGCGACAGGCTCAGATGCTGATGATCGAGTACCGCGATCTTGTCGGCCTGCAGCTTTCCCAGCACCTCCCCGATGCTCGCCGCGGGGTCGACGTCGACGACGGCCGGCAGGGTGTTGATGAACAGGCCGATCATCGATTCGACGCCGTCGAGGTCGGCGGGACGACCGGAGACGGTTTCACCGAAGGTGACCACCTGGTTTCCGGTCAACCGGGACAACAGCAGCGCCCAGCCTAGTTGGAGGACGGTCGACAGGGTGGCGCCGTGGCTGCGCCCCGCGGCCGCCAGTGCCTCGGTCAGATCGGCGGGCAGCGAGATCTCGTAGTCGCGCGGCAGCAGTCCGTCGGTGGCCGCGACGCCGGTGCTCACCAGCGTCGGACCCTCCACCGGTGCAAGGACTTTGCTCCACGCGCCGGCTGCGGCGTCGTCGTCGCGGGCGGCGACCAGCTTGAGGTAGTCACCGAAGTCGCCCGCGCCCGGACCGGCCGCCTGCGAGGTGTAGGTGTTTCCCGTCGAGTAGACGGCGAGCACGTCGGCCAAGACCAGCGGGCCCGACCATCCGTCGAGGATCAGGTGGTGGTTGGTGGCGATGAGGGTCGCCGAATCTCCGTGGCGCACCAGGACGAAGCGCAGCAGCGGCGGTTGCGTGAGGTCGAAGGGCAGTACGCGCTGCTCGTCGGTGATCTCGGCGACTCGCGCGGCGACGCTCGCCGCGTCGACGTCACCGAGATCGATGACGCTCCACGGCAATTCGACGGTGTCGGCGACCACCGCGACGGCCGCGCCGCTCGCGGTGGTGACGAAGCCGGACCGCATCACCCGGTGCTCGTCGAGAACCCGTTGCCCGGCGGCGCGCAGTCGATCGGCGTCGACACCGTTGCCCAGCGTCAGAACCGCTTGTGCCACATAGACATCGATGGCGCCCGAGACTTCGGAGGCCAGTTCCGACTGGAAGTACAGACCGCCCTGCAGCGGCGACAGCGGCCAGACGTCGGCGCCCGGGTAGCGCGTCGCGAGGGTGTCGAGGTCGGCCTGCGTGATGCCGCTCGCCGGGACGTCGGACGGTGAAAGTCCCGGTGTGCCACCGTCTTCGACGAATGCGGCGATGTCGGCGAGTTCGGCCGACCACCGCGTCGCGATGTCGGCGACGTCGTGTTCGGAGAGCACCCCGGTCGGGAAGGTCATCGTTGCGACGAGTCGGCGTGCTCCCGCGACGGAGCGCACGCCGGCGTTGATGGTCAGCGCCGCCTGCGCGGCCATGCCGCCGGCCGGTGAGCCGGGGAACGACGGCGCATCGGCGGTGGTGAACGGAATGACGTCGGCGGTGTCGCGGCCGCCCGCCACGCCGAGATAGTTGAAGACGATCGACGGCATCGGGCGATCGGCGAGCGCGGTGTCGGCGTGGTAGCGCAGCCAGCCGAAGCCGATACCCGAATCCGGTTGTCCCAGCCGCTGTTCCTTGGCGGCCTTCACCGCGTGGACCGGGTCGGCGCCTGGATCCAGGCGCATCGGTGCGATCGACGTGAACCAGCCGACCGACCGGGACAGATCCGCGCGGGCGGCGTTCGGCCCGGTGGCCAGCACCTCCTCGTAGCGGCCATGCCCCTCGAGCAGCACACCGATCGGATCGTCGTCGACGATCCCCCGGGCCGCCTGCCACGACCGCACCGCACGCGCGAGGCCGGCCAGCAACGCGTCATTCACGTTGCCGCCGAACGCTTCTGGCACCGCGGTCAGCAGCGACTCGGTGACGTCCGCGTCCACGCGGTGCTCGATGGTCCGCGCGGTGTGTCCGCGGTCGCGCGACTTGTCGAGTGCCACACCGAAATCGGTGGGCGCGTCGCGCAGCGTTCGCAGCCAGTAGTCGACCTCGCCCGTACGGCCCGGCGTCGTCGCGGCCAGTGCGGCGAGCCAGGCGCGCTGCGATGTTCCGGTGTCGCGCAGGGCATATGCGATGCCCGCACCGCGCTGTGCCCACGCGGTGATGAGGTCTTCGATGATGGTCTGCCAGGACACGGCGTCGACGCCGATGTGATGGATTGCCAACACGATTCGGCCGGTGCCGGTCGGGTCGGTGACGAGCACCGCGTGTACGAGGGTGCCCGATGCGGGGTCGAGTTCGCTCGACGCGCGGGCGTGCGCGGCAAGGAGGTCTGCGTCGAACTGCTCGGTGCCAACGGTCGCGGTCGACGCCGCGACCGAGACGATCGGCCGCTGGTCGGTCGTCTCGCCGGTCCGGCGTGTGCCGGCGACGAGTTCCCATTCGCCTGCGGCGTCGCGGTCTAGGCGCGCCGACAGCATCGGGTGGTGGTCGATGACCACGCCGAGTACCTCGTCCAGTGATTCCGCGGTGAGTTCGGCCGGGGCGATCAGCGCGGCCGCTTGCGAGTAGTCGGCGAAATCGGTTGGCGTATCTGAGTATTCGAGCATCCAGGACACCACCGGCGGCAGTTCGACGGCACCGGACGCGCCGCCGTCGAGCTCGGCCAGGGCGGGCAGTGCCTGCCCTCCGCCGGCGATCGCGCGCGCCATGTCGCGCACGGTCTTCAGCTCGAAGATCTGTCGTGGTGAGAGGCCGTGACCGGCGGCCCGCATCGCCGAGGCGAGCTGGATCGACATGATCGAGTCGCCGCCGAGCGCGAAGAACGACTCGGTGACGCTGACCCGCTCGAGTCCCAGTAGCCCGGCGACGACAGTCGCCAACTGCTCTTCCAGTTCGCCGACGGGGGCGACGTAGTCGGTGTCCAGCGACCCGAAATCGGGGGCGGGTAGGGCGCGGCGGTCGATCTTACCCGCACTATTGAGCGCGATATCGTCGAGCACCGTCCACACCGACGGCACCATATACGACGGCAACGCCTGCCCCACAACAGTTCTCAATACCTCCACATCCACCGACACCGGCGACACATACGCCACCAAATGCTGCGCACCCGACGGCGTCGACGCCACCGTCACCGCAGCCTTCACCACCCCAGCAGCCCCAGCCAACACCGACTCGATCTCACCCAACTCGATCCGCTGACCACGCAACTTCACCTGAAAATCGGTACGACCCAAATACTCGACCTCACCACCGGCATTCCAGCGCACCAAATCACCCGTACGATACAACCGCGAACCAACCACACCGAACGGATCAGCGACAAACCGCTCAGCAGTCAAGCCGGACTGCCCCGCATAACCACGCGCGATCTGCACCCCACCCAGATACAACTCACCCGGAACCCCCACCGGCACCGGACGCAACCGCGCATCCAACACCAGCGTCTCCGTATTCCACACCGGCGCACCAATAGACACCACCGCCGGCGCGTCAGACACATCCGCCCACGACACCTCCACCGCCGCCTCCGTCGGACCAAACAAATTGTGGATACCGACATGCGGCCACACCGCATGCGCCTTACCCACCACCGCCGGCGGCAACGCCTCACCAGAAGCGAACACCCACTTCAACGAGGTCAACGCCGACAACCGCTCCGAGGCAACCACCTCCAAAAACACCGACAACATCGACGGCACAAAATGCACCGACGTCGCCGCCGACTCCGCCAACAGGTCGACGAGATACTCCGGATCGGTATGCCCACCCGGCCGAGCGATCACCACAGTCGCACCCGCCAACACCGGAGCGAACAACTCCGGCACCGACACATCAAACGTAAACGGCGTCTTCAACACCACCCGATCAGCCGCCGAAAGCCCGAACGTGTCAATCCCCCACACCAACCGGTTCAACACCGACCGATGCGACACCGTCACACCCTTCGGCCGACCCGTCGACCCCGACGTGAACAACGTATAAACCGCATCATCAGCCCGCAACGGCGCCAACCGATCCGCATCCGACACCGACCGCACCGACACATCGACATCCCCCGACCCGTCCACCTCCACCACGCGCACCGAATCACCCAACGCCGCAACCGACTCCGGCACCACCCCAGCCGCCGTCACCACAATCCGGACGTCCGCGACCGACACCATGTACTCCACCCGATCCACCGGAACCGCCGGATCAATCGGCACATACTGCCCACCCGCAGCCACCACAGCATGAATCGCGACAACCATCTCCACACCACGATCAACAGCCACACCCACCGCCACATTCGGCCCCACACCCGCCGAAATCAACCCGCGCGCAAGCACATTCACCCGAGCACCGAACTCGGCGACAGACACACCACGCCCCTCAAACCACAACGCCGTCCCCGCACCAGCCCCAGCCAACCCCGCAACAACCGCATCAGCAACCGTCACCGACGCGACGTCCACCGAGTCACCGGTCGAGCGCGCGATGGCGGCGGCGCGCTCGGCGTCACCCAGCCATGCGGCGTCGCCGACCGGCGCGTGCGGTGCGGCGGTCAGTTCGGTGAGCAGACTCACGAATCGCCGCATCATCGCCGCGACGGTGGCGGCGTCGAAGAGATCTGTGGCGTAGATCGCGGTTCCCGACCATCGCTCACCCGCATCGGACGAGCGCACCACGACCGACAGGTCCAGCTGAGCGGGAACGATGTCGACGTCGTATTCACTGATCTCGACGCCGTCGACGACGGTTGCCGCCGAGTGTGCCGAGGCGGCCGGGTCGAGCGAGAGCATCACCTGCGCGAGCGGCGAAAACGCTTCGGAGCGAACAGGATCCAGGGCATCGACGACGACCTCGAAAGGCACGTCGGCATGGGCGAACCCATCCATGTCCGACGTGCGGACCCGCTCGAGTACGGCGGCGAAATCGTCGGCGACACCCACGTGGGTACGCAGCACCAGGGTGTTGACGAACATGCCGACCAGCGGGTCGAGCACTCGCTGACCGCGGCCTGCCACCGGCGTGGCGATGGCGATGTCATCGGTCGCCGACAGCCGCGACAGCAGCACGGCCAGCGCGGCATGAAACACCATGAACGGCGTCGCCCCATGAGCGCGGGCGAGATCGGCGACCGCGGTGGTGACCTCGGCGGGAATGTCGAACGACGCGGTGGCGCCGTGATGCGACGCGATCAGCGGGCGCGGGCGGTCGGTCGGCAGTTCCAGAACGTCGGGAAGGCCCGCCAGCTGAGTCTTCCAGTAGGCGAGCTGGCGCCCGATCACCGACTCCGGGTCGTCGGGCGAACCGAGTACCGAGTGCTGCCAGATCGCGAAGTCGGCGAACTGGACGTCGAGCGGCACGAAGTCGGGGGTGCGGCCCTGCGCGCGGGCCGAGTAGGCGGCGACGATGTCGGTGACCAGCGGCAGCATCGACTCACCGTCGGTGGCGATGTGATGAACGACGAGCGCGAAGACGTGCTCGTCGTCGCTCACCGACCACAGACGTGCGCGCAGCGGCGCGCGCAGCGCGACGTCGAAGCCCTCGACGACGTCGGCGAACAGTTCGTCCCGCGATCCGACGCTACGCCAGTCCAGTTGGTGCTCAACCGAATCGGCAACACCGATGACCTGCACCGGCCCGCCGTCGACGGACGGGAAGGTGGTGCGCAACACCTCGTGCCGGATCACCGCGTCGACTACCGCGGCGCGCAGCGCCGCCACGTCGAGCGGTCCGGTCAGCCGCAGCACCGCGGGGATGTTGTACGTGGAGTCGCCGGGCTCGAACTGGTTGATGAACCACATCCGCGCCTGAGCGAAGGACAGCGGGATGCGATCGGGCCGCGGGAGGACCGCGGTGATCGGCGCGAGCGCCGCCTCGCCCCGTTGGGCGATCGCCGCCAGGTGCCGAATCGTGTTCGCCTCGAACACATCTCGGACCGACAGGTTGACTCCGAGGGCTTCGCTCGCACGGGCGGCCACCCGCATGGCCGACAGCGAGTTGCCGCCGACGTCGAAGAACGATGCCGTCACCGATACCCGTTCCACGCCGAGCACGTCCGCCACCACAGCGGCGAGCGTTTCCTCGGCAGCCGTGGCAGGCGCGACGAATTCGTCCGTGGCACCGAAGTCGGGTTCAGGCAGGGCCCGGCGATCGAGTTTGCCCGCGGAATTGAGTTGCACATCGTCGAAGGGCACCCAGACGGTGGGCACCATGTAGCTTGCCAGCGCCTGTGCCACCGACTCCTTCACCGCGTCGAGATCGACTCGCGACGGCGAGAGGTAGCCGACGAGGTGTTGCCCGCCGGCCGGTGTGTCGATCACCGTCGCCGCCGCATGCACCACCCCGGGCGCCGCGGCGAGCGCGGACTCGATCTCGCCGAGTTCGATGCGCTGCCCGCGCAGCTTCACCTGGAAGTCGGTGCGCCCCAGGTATTCCAGGACGCCGTCGGCGCGACGACGAACCAAGTCGCCGGTCCGGTAGAGGCGTTCACCCGCACCGAACGGGTCGGCGACGAATCGCTCCGCCGTCAGATCGCCGCGCGACGCATAGCCGCGTGCCAGTTGGACACCGCCGAGGTAGAGCTCACCCGCGACACCGTCGGGAACGCGGTGCAGACGTGTATCGAGGACCAGCGTCGACGTGTTCCACACCGGCACACCGATCGGCACCGACGAATCGGCGGCCGACACACCTTCGATGCTGATGTCGGTCACCTGAACCGCGGCCTCGGTGGGCCCGTACTGGTTGTGCATCAACACGCCGGTTTGATGCGTTCGGGTCGCCACCGGAAGCAGCCGCAGCAGTTCGGCGCCCACCGCGGGCGGCAACGCCTCACCGGTGGCCACGACGATCCGCATCCACGACATCGCCGCGATACGTTCGGGTCCGACGATTTCGATGAACACCGACAACATCGACGGCACGAACTGCACCATCGTCGTGCGGGTGCGCTCGATCTCCTGTGCGACGACGATCGGGTCGAGGTGAGCGTCGGCGGGCAGGATGGTGAGCCGCGCACCGGCGAACAACGTGGCGAAGAGCTCGGGCACCGACACGTCGAAGGTGTACGGCGTCTTGAGCATCACGGTGTCGGTCGCGTCGATGGGCAACTCCTGCAGGCCCCACCACAACCTGTTCAGCACAGCGCGGTGCGACAGCGTGACTCCCTTGGGGCGTCCGGTCGACCCCGAGGTGAACAGAGTGTAGGCCGAATTATCTTCGGTCAGAACGGAATTGCGTTCGGCATCGCCGAACAGCGCCGACGCCGGATCCGCGGGTGCGACGTCGACGTCGACCACCGGGATGCCTCGGTCGGCTGCGGTAGCCGTCGCGGCGGCGCTCGCCGTCCGATCACCGACCAGCAGCGCGACGACGTTCGCCGTGTCGAACATGTAGGCCACGCGGTCCGCAGGTGCGGTCACATCGACCGGGACGTACTGTCCGCCCGCCGCGACTACCGCATGGACGGCCACCACCATTTCGACGGTGCGCTCCATCGCCACCGCTACCGCCGATTCCGGTCCGATTCCCACCGAAACCAGTTGCCGCGCAAGCGTACTGACCGATGCACCGAATTGCGCATACGACAGACTCCGGCCCTGATACTCGAGGGCGGGTGCGTCCGGCGTGGCGGTGATCTGAGCTGCGACGGCATCCCAGAGCGTCTGACCCGCCGCGACACCGACGGTGTCGCCGCGTTCGGCACGTTCGATCGTGACGTCTTCGCCGGCGAGTGTGAGCACGGCGTCGCCGATCGACATCGTCGGAGCGTCGAGCAACTGGTCGAGGAGACTGACGAACCGGGCGTGCACGTCCGCGATCGTCGCCTCATCGAAAAGGTCTGTCGCATAAACGATCTCGGTCTCCCACGCGGCAGCGTCCGAGGCGGTGGAGACGATGAGGGTCAGGTCGAGTTGAGCGCCGACGACGCCCGGGTCGAGCGGCGTGATCCGCACACCGGTGAGTTCGGCGCCGTCGCCCAGACCGGCCGCCGGGTCGAGCGACAGCATCACCTGTGCGAGCGGTGCGAATGCTTCGGACCGGATCGGGTTGACGCGTTCGACGACCGATTCGAACGGTACGTCGGCATTGCCGAAGGCGTCCAGGTCCGTCGTGCGGGCGGCCGCGAGCAACGCGGTGAAGTCGGTTGCGGGCTCCACCTGCGTACGCAGCACCAGCGTGTTGACGAACATTCCGACGACCGGGTCGAGCACCGCCTGGCCTCGGCCGGCGACGGGCGTCGCGATGGCGATGTCGGTCGAGGCCGACAGTCGAGCCAGGAGCACCGCGAGGGCACTGTGCAGGACGATGAACGGTGTCACGCCGTGTTCGCGCGCCACCTCGCCGATCCTCGATGCGACGGTCGCCGGGATCTGCGCGCAGTAGCGCGCGCCGCGCCGAGTCGCGACTGCCGGGCGTGGTCGATCGGATGGCAGGTCCAGCACGCCGGGCAGACCCGCGAGTTGACGCTGCCAATACCGCAGTTGCTCTCCGACGACGCTGTCGGCATCGTCGGGCGACCCCAGCTCGGTGTGCTGCCAAACAGCGAAGTCGGCGAACTGCACCGCGAGCGGCGCAAAGGTCGGGAGTTCGCCCGCCGCCCGGGCTGCGTACGCCGTGACCAGGTCACCGACCAGCGGTGTCATCGATTCACCGTCGGCACCGATGTGATGAGTGACCACCGCGAGGACGTACTCGGTCGGCGATACCGTGAGCAATCGCACGCGTATCGGCCACTGCGCGGTGACGTCGAAACCGGTCATCACCGCGGCCTCGATGTCAGCCTGCGACGACGCCGCCGCCCAGACACCGCTGGCGTCGAACGCCGACACGTCGTCGATCTGCTGGAACGGCTCGCCGCCGTCCGCGGGGAACCGGGTACGCAGGATCTCGTGCCGCGCCACGACGTCGGTGACCGCGGCGCGCAGCGCCTCGACGTCGAGGTCGCCGGTCAGCCGGAGCACCGCGGGGATGTTGTACACCGCCGATGCCGGCTCGAAGCGGTTGATGAACCACATTCGCTGCTGCGCGAACGACAGTGGGATACGGTCCGGGCGGGGCTCGGCGGCGACGATCGGCGCGAAGGCGACGTCGTCGGACAGTGCGGTCGCAGCGAGTTCACGCACCGTCGGCGCGTCGAAGACATCCCGGATCGACAGCTGCGCGCCGAGGGCTTCGCCTACACGTGCTGTCAACCTGGTCGCGGAGAGCGAGTTTCCACCGAGGTCGAAGAACGATGCCGTCGCCGAAACCTCGGTGATTCCGAGCAGATCCGCGAATATCTCGGCGACAGCTCGTTCGGCTGCGGTCGCCGGTTCGACGTATTCGCCCGCCTCGAACTCCGGCTCGGGCAGAGCTGCCTTGTCCAGCTTGCCCACCGGGGTGAGCGGCAGGGCGTCGAGCACCATGATCGACCCGGGCACCATGTGAGCGGGCAGACGCGCGCCCGCGAATGCTCGCAAGTCGGCGACGTCTAGCGACTGCGCGCCACCCACCACGTAGGCCGCCAGTGCGGTCGCGATCGATCCGCCGACACCGACGACTACTGATGAGCGCACCGCGGGATGCTCGGCGAGCACCGCTTCGATCTCGCCCAGCTCGATACGCAGCCCGCGCAGCTTGACCTGGTCGTCGCTGCGCCCGGAATACTCCAGTTCGGGGCGTCGTGCGTCGTCGAGGCGCCAGCGCACCACGTCGCCGGTGCGGTACATCCGGGAACCGGGTGCACCGAAGGGATTGGCGACGAAATTCTCAGCGGTCAGACCAAAACGGCCGAGGTATCCGCGGGATAATGCATTACCGATCACATAGAGCTCGCCAGGCACACCTACGGTGACCGGCCGCAGGCGATTGTCGAGGACCAACAGCCCGACACCGGCGATCGGTGGACCGAGCCGGACCGGGGCACCGACCTGCATGGGCGCACTGATCGTAACGCCGATCGTCGTTTCGGTCGGCCCGTACAGGTTCTGGATCCGCGGGCCGCGCGCCCACTCGTCCTTCAGCACCAGCGGAACCGCCTCGCCGCCGGCGTAGACCACGCGCAGCGCAGGCACCTCTGCGGGATCCATGCTCGCGAGGACGGTGGGCGTCAGGAAGGTGTGCGACACCGCTTGCCGCATCATGAAATCGGACAACGCCTGTGCACCCACCGCGTCGGACGGCCGGTAGATCAGCACACCGCCGGAGACGGTTGCGAGCAGGTACTCGAGCACCGACGCGTCGAAGCTCGGCGAGGCGAATCCGAGGATCCGCGACTGCTCGTCGGCGCCCGACATCCGTAGTTCCTCTACAGCGAAGTTCGCGAGGCCTGAGTGAGTCACGGCCACACCCTTCGGCCGGCCCGTTGACCCGGATGTGTAGATCACATACGCGATGTTGGCCGTGTTCGGTGCGGCGAGCAGCTCCGCGTCGTCGATCGGCGAATCGGAGAGACCGTCGATCTGCGCGGTATTCGCCGGGTCGTCGAGCCGAACCCAGTCGAATCCGTCGCCGGGCAGTTCGCCGACGCCGGAACCGGTGAGGCCGATCACGGCCGAGGAATCTTCGATCATTCCGGCGACACGTTCGGACGGATAGTCGGGGTCGATCGGAACGTATCCGCCGCCGGTCTTGGCCACCGCCCAGATCGCGGTGAGCAGCGTGACCGACCGTTCGAGTGCGAGCGCCACCAAGGTCTCGGGTCCGACGCCGCGTCCGATCAACCACCGGGCGAGCTGATTCGACCGTGCGTCGAGCTCGGCGTAGGTGAGGCGCCGCCCGGCGGCGTCGGTCACGGCCTGCCGGTGGGGATGCGCCGCGACAACCCGCGCGAATAGGTCACGCAGGAGCGTCGGAGCTGTACCCGGACCACCGGCGACCACCGCATCGGAGTATGAATCTACGTCGCCCGCAACGACTATCGGCTCCGGTTCCACCGGCGCCGTGGCCGACGCCAGGCCGGCGAGGCCGACTCCGGCGTCGAGGACGATGTCACCGACCGGATCGTCGGCGGCGTCGACGACGCTGCGCAGGACGGTGGAGAATTGGGCGACGAAGGTATCGATCGCGTCGCTGTCGAACAGATCGGTTGCGTAGATGATCGAGCCCGACCACGGTCCGTCGGCTGACGGCACCACGTTGACGAGAAGGTCGACGCGGGCGGGCACGGCCTCGCCGCCGACCGGGCGCACGGTGACGCCTGCCACGTGCCCACCGGCCAGCCCGGCGGCGGCAAGCTCGGGGAGCGTGAACTGATCGACGGCCAGCCACACCTGCGCGAGCGGCGCAGACGCCTTGGAGCGCACGGGATCAACCGCATCGACCACGGTGTCGAACGGCACGTCGGCATTGGCGAAAGCGGCCAGGTCCACGGCCTTGACGTCGCCGAGCAGGTCGGTGAACGACCGATGTCCGTCGATGCGCGTACGCAGGATCAGCGTGTTGACGAACATTCCGACGAGCGGATCGAGCACCGCCCGGCCACGGCCGGCGATGGGAGTGCCGACAGCGATGTCATCGCCCGCGCTCAGCCGCGCGAGCAGCACGGCGAGGGCTGCGTGCACGACCATGAAATCGGTCGCGCCGACCGCGCGGGCGAACTCGGTCACTCGGGTGCCGAGGTCCGCGGGGAACTCGAAGAGGTGCTGGGCACCCGCACCGGTGGCGACTGCGGGGCGCGGGTAGGTGGTTGGCAGGTCGATGACGTCGGGCAGTCCGGCCAGCTGAGAGGTCCAGTAGGCGACCTGCTTGCCGACCACCGACGTGGCGTCGTCGGTGCTGCCGAGCTCGCGCTGTTGCCACAGCGCGTAGTCGGCGAATTGCACTGTCAGCGGGGCGAATTCGGGCGCGTCACCGTCGTGGCGAGCCAGGTAGGCGGTGATCAGATCACCGATGAACGGAGCCGTCGACGCACCGTCGGAGGAGATGTGGTGCATGACGACGGCGACCACGTGTTCATCGGCGGATTCAGCGTACAACCGCACCCGCAGCGGGTAGTCCCGTGCGATGTCGAATCCGGTGGTGACGCTAGCGCGCAGCTGGTCGATCGAATCGACGACCTCGAAATCGAGGTTCGCCACGGCAGTCTCCGCGGCGGCTATCGATTGGTACGGTTGGCCGTCGCGCGCCGGGAACGTGGTGCGCAGCGGTTCGTGGCGTACGACGACGTCGCCGACCGCGGCACGCAACGCGGCGACGTCGAGCGGCCCGGACAGTTTCAGGACGACCGGGATGTTGTAGGCGAACGACGCGGGATCGTACTGGTTGATGAACCACATGCGTTGCTGCGCAAAGGACAACGGCACCGTGGCCGGGCGTGGATCGACGGCCGTGATCGGCGCCGACGTACCCGCGTGTCCTTCGACGGCCGGGATCAACTCCCGCACCGACGGTGCGGCGAACAGGTCGCGGACCGAGACCTCGACGCCCAGCACGTCGGCGGCGCGGGCCGCCAGTCGCATCGCCGACAGCGAGTTGCCGCCGACGTCGAAGAACGACGCGACCGCCGACACCCGCTCGACGCCGAGCACATCGGCGAAGGCCGCGGCGAGCCGGATCTCGAGGTCGCCCGCCGGCTCGACGAATTCGCTTGCCGCCGTGGTGAAATCGGGCTCGGGCAGTGCCTTGCGATCCAACTTGCCCGCGCTGTTGAGGACCACGTCGTCCAGGCGCACCCACACCGACGGCACCATGTACACCGGAAGGGATTGCGCGACGTAGGTTTTCACCTCATCGGGATCGACCGACGACGGCGAGACGAAGCCGACCAAGTGCTGGGCGCCGTCGGCGGTGTCGAGCACCGTCGCCGCCGCGTGTACCACGCCGGGTGCCGCGGCGATCGCCGCCTCGATCTCGCCGAGCTCGATGCGCTGACCGCGCAGCTTCACCTGGAAGTCGGTGCGGCCCAGGTATTCCAGCACACCGTCGGCCCGACGGCGCACGAGGTCGCCGGTCCGGTAGAGCCGAGCGCCCGGCGCCCCGAACGGATCGGCCACGAAGCGATCTGCGGTCAGGTCACCGCGCGAGGCATAGCCACGCGCCAGCTGGACGCCGCCGAGATACAACTCGCCCGCGACTCCGTCCGGTACCCGATGCAGTCGCGAATCGAGCACGACCGCAGACGAATTCCACACCGGCACACCGATCGGCACCGACGGCTCGGCCGCGGACACCTCGCGGATGTCCCGATAGGTGATCTCCACGGCGGCCTCGGTCGGGCCGTACAGGTTGTAGAACAGTACTCCGGTTTCGGGCGCGGAATGCCGACCTCGACGCGCGGCGGCAGCCGGCCACGCGGAGCGGACATCCGCGGCCACCGCGGGCGGCAACGCCTCACCCGTCGTCGACACGATCCGCACCGACGACATCCGCGACATCCGCTGGACGCCGACGACCTCGACGAACACCGACAACATCGACGGCACGAAGTGCACCATCGTCGCCGCCGTCCGTTCGATGACATCGGCGACGTACAACGGCTCCAGATGCCCGCCGTCGCGCAACACGATCATCGTCGCACCGACCATCAGCGGCGCGAACAACTCCGGCACCGACACGTCGAACGTGTACGGCGTCTTGAGAATCACGCGATCCGACGCGTCGATCGGCAACTCGTCCAACCCCCACCACAACCGGTTGAGCACCGCATCGTGCGGCAGGGTGACGCCCTTGGGTCGGCCGGTCGAGCCGGACGTGAACAGTGTGTAGATCGCCGTCTCGGGGCGGATCGGACCGAGGCGCTGCGCGTCGGTCACCGGCTCGACGCTCTGGGCAACGGCTGCCGTCGCATCGACGTCGATCACCGAGATATCAACCGCCGCAACCCAATCCGGGCGTGCTCCGGCCCGCACCAGCACGGTCGAAACGTCGGCGGTGTCGACCATGTACTGCACCCGCTCGGCGGGTGCGGAGGCGTCGATCGGCACGTACTGGCCGCCGGCGGCGACGATCGCGTGGATCGCTACGACCATCTCCACCGACCGGCCGATCGTCACACCGACCGCGACGTCGGGACCCACTCCTCGCGAGATCAATTGGCGGGCAAGGGTATTGACGCGAGCGCTGAACTCGCCGTAGGAGACTTCACGCCCTTCGAACCACAACGCCACGGCGTCCGGGGTGCGCTGCGCGGTGGCCGCGATCACCTCGGTCACCGTCGCGGTCGCCACCGGCACCGTCGGGCCCGATTCCCGCGCGGCGAGCAGTTCGCGCGCGGCGTCGGAGACCAGTGCGGCGTCGCCGACCGGACGGGACGGGGCGACGGTCAGCGCGTCGAGCAGCCGAACGAACGCCGCGGCGAAACCGTCTGCGGTCGCCGGGTCGTAGAGGTCGGTCGCGAAGATCACGGTGCCGCCCCAGTCGGCGCCGTCGGGACCCGAACGCAGGATCATCGACAGATCGAGCTGGGCGGGTACCACCGGCGGCTCGATCACGCCGAATCCGACGCCGCCCACCTCGACGTCGAGACGCTGCGCCGACGCCGCCGGGTCGAAGGACAGCATCACCTGGGCGAGTGGGGAGAACGCCTCGCTGCGCACCGGGTCGACGGTCTCCACCACCGACTCGAAGGGCACGTCGGCGTGCGCGAAAGCGTCGAGGTCGACGGTACGCACCTGCGCCAGCAGATCGATGAACGACGCCGCGCCGTCGACTGCTGTTCGCAGGACGAGCGTGTTGACGAACATGCCGACGAGATGATCGAGGGCGGCCTGGCCGCGACCGGCGATCGGCGTCGCCACCGCGACGTCGTCGGTGGTGGCGAGGCGGGCCAGCAGCACCGCGAATGCGGCGTGGACCACCATGAACGCGGTGGTGCCGGTTTCCCGGGCGAGCGCGCCCACCCGATCGGCGACGTCGGCGGGAACCGTGAAGTCGATCTGGTCGCCGCGATGGCTGGCGACCAGCGGACGCGGCCGATCGGTCGGCAGGTCGAGAGCGTCGGGCAGCCCGGCCAGTTGCCCACGCCAGTAGTCGGTCTGTTTGCCGATCACCGAGTCGGGATCGTCCGGCGTGCCCAACACTTCGTGCTGCCACAGCGCATAGTCGGCGAATTGCACTGCCAGCGGCGCGAATTCGGGTGCGGTGCCGGCGACCCGCGCGGTGTACGCCGCAACGATGTCGGTGACCAGCGGCAACATCGACTCACCGTCGGCGGCGATGTGGTGGACGACGAGCGCGAAGACATATCCGTCGCCGCCCTGCTGCTCACGCAGCAGTCGGGCGCGGACCGGCCACCGGTTGGTGACGTCGAAACCCGTTGTGACACCGGCGATCAGCTCGTCATGTGTGTCGACGATGCGCCAATCCAGTTGGCTCTCAACCGAATCCGCCGGAGAAACGACCTGCTCGGGGACCCCGTCGCGGGCCGGGAAAGTCGTACGCAGGACTTCGTGGCGCACCACGGCGTCGACGACGGCGGCGCGCAGGGCGTCGACGTCGAGGTCGCCGTCCAGCCGCAGCAGAGCGGGCAGATTGTAGGTCGACGGCCTGGCGTCGACGGCTGCGCCCGCGGTGTCGCGACTTTCGGTTTCGAATTGGTTGATGAACCACATGCGTTGCTGCGCAAAGGAAAGCGGCACCCGCTGCGGCCGCGGGTCGGCTTTGACGATAGGTGGCAGGCCGGCGTCGACGTGCCCGGACCGTTCGGCGAACGCACGCACCGTCGGCGCCTCGAACAGGTCGCGCAGGTTGAGCTCGACGCCCAGTTCGTCACACGCCCGCCCGACGATCTTCGCGGCGAGCAACGAGTTGCCGCCGACGTCGAAGACCGACTCGACGACGCTGATCTCGTCGAGTCCGAGCACCTCGGCGAAGACCCGGGCGAGCACTTCCTCGGTCGGGGTGGCCGGTGCGACGAACTCGGCCGTCGCGGTGATCACCGGCTGCGGCAACGCTTTTCGATCCAGCTTGCCGTTCACGTTCAGCGGCAGCTGCTCGAGCACCACCACGATGTCGGGCACCATGTAGTCGGGCACCTTGGTGGCCGCGGTCGCGCGGATCGCCGCGATGTCCAGTTCTGCGCCGTCGGCCTGGGCACCGACGACGTACCCGACGAGCTGATCTGGAAAGCCGGGACGCGACTTGATCGCGGCGGCCGCGGCGTTCACGCCGTCGGCGGCGAGCAGACCGGCCTCGACCTCGCCGAGCTCGATGCGGTAGCCGCGCAGCTTCACCTGATCGTCGGCGCGGCCGAGGAACTCCAGGCTGCCGTTGCGGAAGATGGCGACGTCGCCGGACTGGTACATCCGCGCGCCGGGAGCGCCGTACGGGTCGGCGACGAATCGGGTGGCGTTGAGCGCGAAGCGCCCCGCGTAGCCGCGGGCCAGTTGATCGCCGGCAAGATACAGGTCGCCGGGCACGCCGTCGGGCGCTTTGGCCAGCCGGGCGTCGAGAACGTACATCTGCGAACCGGGCAACGCGACACCGACGTCGCTGGCCACCGTCGCCTCGACGAACTCGCGCGTGAGGATGCGTCGGGTCATGTAGACGGTCGCCTCGGTGGGACCGTACATGTTGTTGAGCTGAGGACCGTCGTTGTCGTCGTAGCGGCGGCGGTCGGCGAACCAGCGTCGGACCTGCTCGAAGTCGAGGGCCTCGCCGACGAAGATCATCGACCGGACCGACTGCGGCAACCGGCCGGGTGCGGGTTCGCGGACGGCACCGGCGAGCTGGTAGAACGCCGACGGCGTGAGGTTGACGATCGTCACCGACTCCCGCTGCAGCACCTCGACGAAGAGATCGGGGGTACGGGTGGTGAGGTAGTCGAGCACGACCAGGCGACCGCCGAAGGACAGCGCCACCCAGATCTCGCCGACGGACACGTCGAAGGCGTACGACTGGAACATCGTCCACACGTCGTCGGGGGTGTAGTCGTATTCCCGGCCCATCGCCGAGAGCAGCGTCACGACGTCGGCATGGGTCACCACGACGCCCTTCGGCTTGCCGGTCGACCCCGACGTGTACATCACATACGCGGGATGAGCGCCGTCGACGCGGCTGGGAATCGCGGCGCGTGTCGTGTCGGTGCCGCGGGCGATCGTGTCGTCGACGGTGGCCAGCGCCACCGGCAGTTCGTTCCACGCGCCTGCCGTCTCGGCGTCGGTGAGGGCGAGAACCGGTCGAGCGTCGGCGACGATGGCCGCCAGCCGATCCACCGGATGCGACCGGTCCAGCGGCAGATAGGCGGCGCCGGTCTTGACCACCGCGAGCAGCGCGACGATCAGCTCCGCGGTGCGCGGCAACGCCACACCGACGAGGGTCTCGACGCCCGCGCCGGCGGCGATGAGCCCCGCGGCGAGGGCGTCGGAGCGCTCGTCGAGTTCGGCGTAGGTCAGTTGTGCGCCCGCCATGTCGCTCAGCGCGACCCGCTCGCCCAACCGCGCCGCGACAGACCGGAAGATGCCCGGCAGTGAGCCGAAGTCTGTCGTGCCGGTTGACGCTATGGCCGCAGCGCGCAGATCCGCGATGGCCCGTTGGGTGGCCGCCGCGATCTCCGCCGGTTGACGCCCGGGCGACACCGCGGGGGTGACCGCGGCACCGACCGCGACGTCGGGGTCGAGTCCCTGGGCGGCGAAGACCTCCGCCAGTGCGGCGACCTGTGTCTGAAGCTGACCGAACGTCACCGGGCCGGCGGCCCCCGCGAAGGCGACCGCCGCCGGGTCGGCGGCGGCGGCGAAGGCGATCAAGTCGGCGCTCGCCGACTCCGATCCCCAGACTCGCGAAAATGCGGCGGCCAGCGTTTCAAAATCAGACACGAAAGATCTTGCCCCTATTAGTCGTCAGTCGTTATTCGTCAGTCGTAAATAACCAGTATGAGCGGTTAGAAATCAGTGTGAGCGGCCAATGCGGTTTGGGCGTTGGACCGGATGTCCTCGAGCGCCTCGCCGAGCTTCGCGGGTCCCTCCGCCGCCAGCCCCGGGACCAGGCTCATCAGCGCCGTCACCAGCGCCGAGTCCGGATCGGGCAGCGCGACCGACATGGCGGCCGTCATCGCAGCCAGCGACGCGAACGTCACCCCCGCATCACCGCCGACGGCGATCGCCTCGGCCGCCGATTCCGCGGCGGCCGCGATCAGCTGGGGCAGCGGCCGCGCAACCTCGCCCTCGCCCGCCACCGCGGTGAGGTCGGCCGCGGTCGAGATCGAGACGTCGCCGACCACGATCTGCGGATCGTCGGTGATCTGCTCGAGTACCCGCAGATAGCGCTGCGCGTAGGTCTCGACCGTGTCGTGATCGAAAAGGTCTGTGGCATAGAGGAATTCGCCACGCATCGGCTGGCCCGCGCCGGTACTGCCCAGGTCCGCCGGATCATTGGGATACAGCGTCAGCTGCAGGTCGACCTTCGCCGCGATCAGCTGTTCGGAGAGCGCGGAGATGGTCAACTCGCCGAGTGACACCCGTGGGAACTCGAGGTTCTGGAACCAGAACATCGCCTGGAACACCGGATTGACCGCCGATGTGCGCGGAATCCCGAGCACCGCGGTGATCGCCTCGAACGCGACGTCGGTGTTGGCCATGTCGGCCAGGTCGTCGGCACGGACCCGCGCGAGCAGCCCGGCGAAGTCCTCACCGGGACGCAGCACGGTCCGCAACGCGAGACTGTTGACGAACATGCCGATCACGTCGTCGAGCGCCGGATCGCTGCGGCCGACATACGGGGTGCCGATCACCACGTCGGTGGTACCCGCCAGGCGGCCGAGCAGAATCGCATAGGCCGCCTGAGTGACCATGAACAGTGTCGAATTATGTTCGTGCGCAATGCTTTCCAGCTTACGCACGATGTCGACGGGGATCTCGAAGCCCACCGCACCACCGGCGAAACTCGGCGCGGGCGGCCGCGGCCGATCGGTCGGCAGCGACAGCAGTTCCGGTGCACCGGCGAGCCGGCGCGCCCAATAGTCGAGCTGACGACGTTCCTCGGCGACGCCCGTCGAGTCGCTCTCCGCGAGGCGTTCGGCCTGCCACAGCGTGAAATCGGCGTACTGGACGCGCAGCGGCGCCCAGGCGGGCCGCAGGCCGGCCGCGCGAGCGGCGTAGGCGGTCATCAGATCCCGGCCCAGCGGAGCCATCGACGCGCCGTCGGCGCTGATGTGGTGCACGACCAGCACCACGACGTGGTCGGTCGCCGACACCCGCAGCACCGCCAACCGGACCGGCGCCTCGACAGTGACGTCGAATCCGGCGCCGGTGACCTCCCGGATCGCCTGCTCGAGCGACCCGCGAACCGGTACCGGGTCGACCGTGAGGCGGTTCAGGACCGCGGCCGGTGTGCCGATCAACTGCGACGGTTCCCCGTTGATCATCGGGTAGCTGGTGCGCAGCGACTCGTGCCGCCCGACCAGATCGCCGATCGCCGATCGCAGCGCGCCCAGGTCGAGCGCGCCTTCGAGCCGTAGCGCGAGCGCGATGTTGTAGGCGGGCGACGTCGGGTCGGCGCGGTTGAGCAGCCACATGCCGCGCTGCACGCCGGACACCGGGACCACTTCCGCGCGGGCGCGCGGACCCAGCGGGACGACGACGTGACCCGCCATCATCCCGGCGACGTGCTCGGCCAACTTGGCGACGGTGGGTGCCTCGAACAGATCCGCGACCGGCACCTGCCGGTTGATCGCCACACCGATGCGCGCGGTCACCTTGGTCGCCGACAGCGAGTTGCCCCCCAAATCGAAGAAGCTCTCGGTGACGCTCACCGCGTCCACGCCGAGGACCTGCGCGAAGATGTCGGCGACGACCGATTCCATCTGCGTGCGCGGCGCGACGAACGCCTGCGACGAACCGAAGTCGGTCGGCGGCAGACTCGTTCGGTCGACCTTGCCGACCGCGGTGTAGGTGAACTCGTCGAGAATCGTGATCGCTCGCGGCACCAGGAACGACGGCACCCGGCCGGCGACGAAGTCGGCCAGCTCCTCGGAGTCCAGTACCGCGCCGTCGACCAGCGTCACATAGGAGACGAGCACCAGGTCACCGGTGGGCCCCGGCACGCCGAGACTCAGCGCGTTGGCGACGTCGGAATGCCCCAGCAGCACGCCGTCGAGCTCGCCCGGCTCGATTCGCTGACCGCGGATCTTCAGCTGGAAGTCGTTGCGGCCGAAGTAGGTCAACCGGCCGTCGGCGCCCACCGTGACCCGGTCACCGGTCCGGTAGAGACGTTCCCCCGACCCGAACGGGTCGGCGACGAATCGGTCGGCGGTGAGGTCGGTGCGGTGGAGGTAGCCGAGCCCCACCTGGGCCGAGCGGACATACAGTTCACCCTGCACCCCCGGCGCCACCGGCTGCAGACTCCGATCGAGGACCAGGGCATCGACGCCCGGCGCGGGCCGCCCGATCGTCACCTCGGCGTCGACTGCGAAGGGGCCGTCGGAGGTCACCCAGACGGTGGCCTCGGTCGGTCCGTAGGCGTTGAAGACCTGCCGGTTGTGCGACGCCCAGCGGCGCACGAGTTCGGGCGGCAGGGTGTCACCGCCGCAGACCACGGTCTGCAGCGTCGGTACGTTGACCGGATCGATCGTCGCCAGCGTGCCCGGGGTGAGGAAGGCGTGTGTCACGCGGTGCTCGGCGACGAACAGTTCCAGGTCGCGTCCGGCGAAGGTGTCGAAATCGGCGACGGCGATGGTTGCTCCCGCACCCCACGCCAGTGCGAGCTCCAGCACGGTCGCGTCGAAGCTCGGTGACGCGACGTGCAGCACCCGTGAGCGGGAATCGGTGCCGAAGGCGGTGACCGTGTTGCGGGCGAAATCGGCGAGTCCCCGGCGAGCCACGGCGGCCGCCTTCGGTTTGCCCGTCGAACCCGACGTGTACAGCAGGTAGGCGAGGTCGTCGGGCCGGGCCGGACGAATCCAGTCCCGCTCGGTGATCGGCCGGCCGCTGTGACCCGCGAGCTGCAACTCGGCCCACTCACTGTCGAGTACCAGCCAGTCCACGTCGTCGCCCAGGTCGGCGACGTCGGCGGTCGTCACACCGATCACCGCACCGGAGTCGACGATCATCGTCTGCTTGCGCTGCGCGGGGTGGCGCGGATCGATGAGCACGAAGGCGGCACCGGTGGCGGCGACCGCGGCCAGCGCGATGACCGAGTGATGCGACCGCGCGATGCTCACCGCGACGACGTCCCCGGGACCCACCCGCCGGTCGATCAGCTCCCGCGCGACCTGATTGACCCGCGCCGAGAAGACGCTGAGGCTGATCGAGTCCGCACCGGTGATCACCGCGGCCGACGGATCCACGTCGCGATAGCCGTCGACGATGACCTCGTGGAAGCCCACCGACCGGCCGCCGTTTCCGAGCGCGCGCGACGGCGCGTGCTCCGGCTGGTCGACGATGTCGAGGCGACCGAGCGTCTGCTGCGGATCGGCGACCATCGCGTCGATCACCCGCGCGAAGTAGCCGGCGATCGCAGCGACCGTCGACTCGTCGAAAAGGTCTGCGGCATAGCAGAATTCGAGGTCGATACGGTCACCGGAGGCATCCTGGGTCTCGACCGCTCCCACCGCCAGATCGTATTTCGCGACCGGCACCCGGGCGTCGATCAAGCCGATGGCGTCGGTGTCGCCGAAGGCGTCCGACGCATCGCGATGCAGGCTCAGGCTCACCTGGAACAGCGGACTGTGCGACCGGGACCGCGGCGGTGCGACGGCGTCGACCACCTGCTCGAACGGGATCTGGGAATGCTCGAGGGCGGCCGTACGGATGCGATGGGCCGCGGCGATCGCCGTGCGGACGGTGTCCCACTGCGTGAAGCCCGTGCGTAGGACCACCGTGTTGACGAACATACCGACCAGGTCGGCGGTCTCCGGCTCGTCGCGACCGGCGATGGGCGTGCCGATCGCGATGTCGTCGGTGTCGGTCAGTCTGCTCAGCACGACCGCCAGCGCGGCGTGCAGAATCGTGAAGGTGGTGACACCGAGATTCGCGGCCAGTGCGCGGATCTTCGTCACGGTCGGCGGGGTGAGCGCGGTGTCGACGAATCCGCCGCGGCCGGATTGCACCCGCGGACGTGGCCGGTCGGTGGGGAGCATCAGTGCCTCGGGCAGACCGTCGAGGGCACCGACCCAGTAGTCGATCTCGGCCGACAGCCGCGACGACGGGTCGTCGGCGTCGCCGAGGACTCTGCGCTGCCAGATCGCGTAATCCGCGTACTGGATCGGCAGCGGATCCCATGCGGGCGCCAGTCCACCGAGCCGGGCCCAATAGGCGGCGAGCAGACTCGAGATCAGTGGCCGCAGCGACGCACCGTCGGCGCTGATGTGATGCAGATTCAACAGCAGCACGTGCTCGCCGCCGGACCGGAACAACGTGGCCCGCACCGGAATCTCGCTGGTCAGGTCGAAACCGATCATCGACTGCGCGGCGATCGCCGCGGGCAGATCCGCCGGGTCGACGTCGTCGACCTCCAGCGCGAACTGCGCACGCACCTCGTCGACCGGCGAGATCTCCTGGGTCGGCTCACCGTCGACCGCCGGGAATCGGGTCCGCAGCGTCTCATGCCGCTCGACGACGTCGATCACCGCGGCCCGCAGGGCGTCGAGGTCGACATCGGGGCCGATACGCACGGCGCCGGGCATGTTGTAGGTGGCCGCCGCCGGGTCCATCCGGTTGATGAACCAGAGTCGGGTCTGGGCGTAGGCGACCGGGATCGGCGTCGGCCGCACGACCGGCCGCAGCGGAAGACGCTCGCCGAGCGGGGTGGCCCCGGCCATCCGGACCGCGAGTTCGGCGACGTCGACGCTCTCGAAGATGTCGTTGAGCGACACCTCCAGCGACAGTTCGTTGCGGATCCGGGCGGCCAGCCGGGCCGCCGACAGGGAGTCCGCACCGAGGGCGAAGATGTTGTCGCGCATGCCGATTCGCTCGGTGTCGAGCAGTTCTGACAGGATGCGCACCAGCGCGCTCTCGGCGTCGGTGGCCGGTGCGACGTACTCGACGTCGGCGATCGGCGCGATGACCGGAGCAGGCAGTGCCGCACGGTCGAGTTTTCCCGACGCGTTCACCGGGAACTGCTCCAGCACGACGACGGCCGAGGGCACCATGTAGCGGGGCAGCTGTCGGCGGCACCACTGCATGAGCCGGTCGACCAGTTGCGGATCGGCGGCGTCGTCGGCTCCGGTGCGCACGTAGGCGACTATCGACGGGGAGCCCCCGTCGGTGCGCACCACCGCGACGGCGTTGTCGGCGCTGCCCTCGGCGAGCAGTGCCGCCTCGATTTCGCCCAGTTCGACGCGCTGGCCGCGGATCTTCACCTGGAAGTCGGACCGGCCCAGGTAGTCGAGGTCGCCGTTGGCGTTCCACCGCACCAGGTCGCCGGTGCGATACATGCGTCCGCCGACGCCGAACGGGTCGGCGACGAAACGTTCCGCGGTCAGCGACTGCTGGCCCAGGTAGCCGTCGGCCAACTGCACACCCGCCAGGTACAGCTCACCGACGACCCCGACCGGCACCGGGCGCAGCCGCGGATCGAGCACATAGGTAGACGTGTTGGGTACCGGCGCACCGATCGGAATACTGGTCTCCGCACCGGTCACCGAGTACTCGGTGACCTCGACCGCTGCTTCGGTCGGGCCGTACATGTTGATGAGCGCGGCGTCGGATCCGCCGACCACCCGGTGCGCCAACGGCGTCGGCAGCCCCTCGCCGGAAGTGAACACGCGGCGCACCGACGACGGCAGTGTGGGCGTACCCGGCGCCACGGCGTCGACGAACACGTCGAGCATGCTGGGGACGAAATGCACGTTGGTGACGCCCCGACTCACGATCAGCCTGCGCAGATAGTCGGGGTCGCGATGGCCGCCGGCGCGGGCGATGACCAGCCGGGCGCCGACCTGCAGCGGCCAGAACAACTCCCACACCGACACGTCGAAGGTGAACGGCGTCTTGTAGAGCACCACGTCGGCGGGGCTGATCGGATGGTGCGCCTGCATCCAGGCGAGCCGGTTGGCGACGGCGCGCACCGACACCTCGACGCCCTTGGGCACGCCGGTGGAGCCGGAGGTGAAGATCGTGTAGGCGCTGCGTCCGCGTCCCGCCGGCGTGATCGCCGGAGCCACGAATTCGCCTGGCACACTGGAGAATCCGATTCCGTCGAGATAGGCCTGATCCACGACCAGGCGGGGCTGGGCGGTAGTCAGGACCGCGGTGCGACGCACCGACGGCGCCGTCGGATCCAGCGGCACGTACGCCGCCCCGAGAGTCAGCACGGCGTAGATCGCGACCAGTTGCCCGATGCCGCGGTCGAGTTCGACGGCGACGTGGTCGTCGGCGCGGACACCGTCGCGGAACAGCTGCGCGGCGAGCGCGCGCCGCAACTCGTCGAACTGCGCGTAGGTCCACTGCGCATCGTCGTCGACGACGGCGACGGCGCCCGGGTCGGCCACCACCCGCGCGACGAACATCTCGACGAGGCTGACCGCCGACCATTCGCCGGGCTCCCACTGCCGGACCGGTCCGCTACGCAGTCGACGCAGTTCGTCGGGCTCGCCGTCGAGCAGCAGATCGATGTCGCCGACGCCCGCGTCGAGGTCGTCGAGCATCGTCTCGACGAACTGCATGAACCGCCGATGATGGGTCTCCATCTCGGCGTGGGTGTAGAGGTGCGGGTTGCCGTGCAGGTCGACGACCAGCGGGGCGTCGGGGAATGCCTGATAGAGGTTGACCAGCAGGTCTTCGAGGAGTCCCGAGGTCAGAATCCGGTATTCCACCTCGGCGCCGTCGATCTTGATCGCCTCGTCGAAGAACACCATGTTGATCCGCGGCCCGAACCCGTAGGTGGCCCCGTCCAGCCCGGCGTCGCGCTTGATGTCGTCGGAGCGGTAGCGCTGATGGCGCAGGGCGCCGGTCAATTCCAGTTGTGCGTCGGCGATGAGGTCACGCGCGCTGCGCTTGGTCACCTCACGCAGCCGGATGGGCAGGATGTTGGACACCATGCCCGCCGACCGCTTGATCAGCGCGGTGGCGCGGCCGGTGACCGGCAGGCTGAGCACGATGTCGTCGGTGCCGGTCATCCGGGCGAGGAAGGCCCCGAACGCGGCGGTCAGCAGTACGGCCAGCGACGAGTTGCACTGTTTGGCGGTCTCTTCCAGGCGGCGCTGCAGCGCCGGGTCGAGCCGCTCGGAGACCACGACGTTGTCCAGCACGACCGGCGCATTCGCCGACATGTGCGACAGGGTGACGCGTTCGGGCAGGTCTCGAACCCGGGAGAGCCAGTGCTCGCGGTCGGTCTCGCGTCGGCTGCTGGTCTGGTAGGCCTCCTCGTAGGACACCAGTTGCGCCATCGTCGCAGGTGCCTTCTCGACCGGCTGCGCACCGCGGCGCAATGCGTTGTAGCGGTCGACGGTGCGGCGCATGATGGCCAGCGCGGCATACCCGTCGAGGATGATGTGGTGGCAGCGGTTGTACCAGAACGTCCGATCGTCGGCGACGCGGATGAACGCGATGACGATGAACTGCCCGTCGATCAGGTCGACCGGATGGCGGTAGTCGGCTTGCATCCATTCGATCGCGGCGGCGATCGGATCGGCTTTCGCGCGGAAGTCGAGCAGATCGACATGCTGATCGAAGTCGACGTCGACGTACTGCATGGGCACGCCGTCGACCTCGGTGAGACGGACGAAGGGGGATTCGATGAGCTTGCCGGTGTCTTCGCAGCATTCGACGAAGAGGTCGAAATCGAGTCCGTCGGGCTCGTGCTTGATGTCGACGTACTGGGCGATGTTGACCGAGTAGTCATCGGAGAGGTTCTCCGCGAACCACATTCCTCGCTGCGCGGGCGTCAGCGGGAGGATGTCTTTCCCATCGCCTGCTGTCACTTGCTCGTTCGCCCCAACCATCGACTACAACCTTCCATTGCGGCCCCGCAGCCACCGACGTACTCTGCCTTACTCGCGGCGCCCGGACATCTCAGGCGCCATACCGAACTTCGGTAGGTCATGTCAGTTACTCCAAGGACGTTCCTGCAGGGTCGATCTAACGGCAGTAACCCGCCGCGTAAGTATTTCGCAAGAAGTCTATTGCACGTTACTGATGGGGCTACTTTCACCGAACTCGGCATTGACATGCGGCAACGCGTATGACAGTACAGTCCACCACCGATGCCCGACGGTTCGGCGCCGCGACCGGGGGCGCAGGTCATCCGAACGGACGAACTTCGCAATCGACGGACCGGCCGGTGGCGTCGTTACCGCTGCGTAACCTTCCGGACCGACTCGACGATAGGCAAATCGACCAACCGCGCATCGGGCAGGTCCCATCACCTGGCCGTGCGCACAAGTATGCTTTCGGAAAAGTCGCCGATTCCGGTTTCCCTAGACGTCAGGAGCGCCATGCCCGAGGCCAGTGCCCGCATGCCCGACGCCGCGTCGACCGTCCGTCAGCCCGCTGACGGCGCCGATTCGGTAGTTGCGCAGCTAGCTCTGTGGCGCGCCGACAACGAACGGTCGGGGGGCTTCATCGCACGTCCGGTCCTCTCGGCGGTCCCCGGACCTGCCGTGACGCCGACTCGGCGGGCCGACGACACACCGCGGCCAACGCCCCGGCCGCCCCGGGTGACGCCGTCGGCGCGACCGGCTCCGCCGACCGCTGAGCAGCAGCCCGCAGTCGTCCCCGTTCGCCCACAACAGCACGAACGACACGCGCGCGTGTCGCCGACGGCCACCGGGGCACCCGCACCGAACGGCACGCAGTTTCCCAGCGGCAGGCATGCGGTTCAACAGCATCGGCACGCACAGCCAGGGGCCCCGGCGACCGCACCCGATGTTCGGCCACCGGCGACCGGACCCAACGTTCGGCCCCGGATAGCCCCCGTAGCGGAGTCGGCGGCATCCGGGTCTGCGGTCGCCGACCCGTCCCCCGAGCCGGTGCACACCGGAGCCGCGATCAATCGAATTCCGCCGATCGACGCCCCGATGCACGCCTCGCCCGCGCACGCGGCCAACACCGGTCCGACCTTCGCCCAGATGGCGACGGCGTTCATACCGGGCCGACCGGTCGCTCCCCAATCGCCGCTGACCAACGGGGCCACACCGGCGGCCGGTGGACGTCCTGCGCCGATGACAGACGGCCCGACTACCGCGCCGCCCGGTTTCGGGCCCGCTACCCCAGCGCCGACGTCACGGCCCGCCACCCCCGCACCGCCGATGCGGCCCGCGGGTCCCCCGCCGATGGCCCGGTCCGCGGCGCCGCGGTCTCCGTGGCAGCCGCAGGCACAGTTCAACGAACACCCGATCGGTGCGTTCACCGACTCCGGCCGGGTACCGCGGGGGGACCAGTCGGTTGACCTGATCTCCCCGGTAGCGGCGGCACCGCGCACCGGATGGGCGATGTCGCCGAGTGCGGCCCCCAGCGCCTCTCCGCCGGCCATCGAGGCCGTACACCTGAACAAGCGATTCAAAGACATGGTCGCCGTCGAGGACGTGAGCTTCTCGGTGCCGACGGGCAGCATCGTCGCGCTGCTGGGGCCCAATGGCGCGGGCAAGACCACGACCGTCAACATGCTGTGCACCCTGCTGCGCCCGGACGGTGGAACCGCGCAGGTGGGCGGGCATGACATCCTCACCGACCCGGCCGCCGTCCGTAAGTCGATCATGCTGACCGGACAGTTCGCAGCGCTTGACGAATCGCTCACCGGCCGCGAGAACCTGATCCTGTTCGGCCGGTTGCTCGGGCTCAAGAAGACCGAGGCGAAAGCACGCGCCGACGAACTGCTCGACTACTTCTCCCTCGTCGAAGCGGGCGGCAAACGGGTGGGCCAGTACTCCGGCGGCATGCGGCGCCGCATCGACATCGCCTGCGGGCTCGTCACCTCCCCCAAGGTCGTGTTCCTCGACGAGCCGACGACGGGACTCGACCCACGCAGCCGCCAGGACGTGTGGACGCTGGTCGAACGGCTCAAGGCCACCGGTGTCACAACCCTGCTGACCACGCAGTATCTCGAAGAGGCCGATATGCTCTCGGACAACATCGTGGTCATCGACCGCGGCCGCGTCATCGCCGAGGGCACCTCCGACCAGCTCAAGGCGCGTACCGGGTCGGCCTACTGCGACGTCACCCCGGAGCACGCGGCCGAGTTGCCCCGACTGATCTCGGTCCTCGCGGATCTGCTGCCCGACGCCGCCGAACCCAACCGTCTGACGGTGTCGGTGCCCGCGCCCGACGGTGCCGACACGCTCGTCGAGGTGGTGCAGCGCACCACCCAGGCGCGCGTCCGACTGTCCGACGTGACGATGCGCCGCCCCTCCCTCGACGAAGTCTTCCTGCACCTGACTGATCCGGACCGGAATAGGAACTGACCACAGCGTGGCTACGACGACCACCCAGCTAGTCGGGACGACCCCCGAATCGATCAGTGCCTTCGGACAGTGGCTCGCGTTGAGCCGGCGCGGCATCGTGCATATCGTCAAGAACGGCGAGTTCGTGTTCGCCATCGTGTCGCCGCTGTTCCTGGCCATCTGTTTCTACTTGCCGCTGCGCAAGGTGATGGCGCTGCAGGGTATCGACTACGCCCAGTTCCTGATGCCGATCATCGTTCTGCAGTCGGTCGGTTTCGCGGCGTCGTCGGCGGCCATGCGGTCGGCGATCGACGGCGACAAGGGAATCAACACCCGATTCCGGGTGCTGCCGATGAATCCGGCCATCCCTCCGCTGGCGCGCCTCGCCACGAATACCACCCTGCTGTGCGTCTCGGTGATCTTCGCCACCATCATCTGCCTGATCATCGGGTGGCGTCCGCACGGCGGGGTCGCCGGACTCGCCGCGCTGTACGGATTGTCGTTGCTGATCGGCGTCGCCGGCAGCCTGCTCGCCGACGGTCTCGGCATGGCCGCGGGCAGCCCCGAGGCGACCAGCCAGGCAACTGCGCTGCCGCTGCTGATCCTCGGCATGTGCTCCACCGGCTTCGCCACCGCGCAGTCGTTCCCGACCTGGCTGCAGCCGTTCGCCCGAAACCAGCCGATCTCGCAATGGGCCAACGCGCTGCGTGCCGTCGACGCCGGAGACTTCTCCTGGTACTCCATCGGACCCGCGCTGTGGTGGTGCGTGGGACTGTCGGTCGTAGCTGCCATCGCGTTGGGCTTCGGTGTCCGCAAGGCGGGCCGATGACCGACATCGACCGATCCGCGCACGAGCTCGACGGCCCCGCGCTCAACGCGCCCCGCGAAACAAGCATCAAGGCATGGGTCACCCAGAGTCTGCCCCTGACCGGGCGGCAGTTGCTCGTCTGGTTCCGCGATCCGGTGACCATGACGCAGAGCCTGCTCATGCCCGCCTTGTCGATGATCCTGTTCAAGATCCTGTTGGGATCGTCGATCGCGGCGACCACCGGCCAGAACAGCGCATACGGAACCGTCCCACTCGTCATTCTCGTTGGCGCGATGTTCGGTTCGACGGCGGCGGCGGTCCGGCTCAATCAGGAACGCAGTTCCGGTTTGCTGGGTCGGCTGTACGTCATGCCGATCAATCGCGGCGCCGACATCACCTCGCGCATCTCCGCCGAACTCGTCCGCATCCTGCTCACCACCCTGGTGCTACTCGCCGCGGGCCACCTCATCGGATTCCGGTTCACGCAGGGCCCGATCGCGGCGATCGCCCTGGTCGGCGTGGCGCTGCTGTACGGCGCGGCGTTCTCGATGCTCGTGTTGGCGCTTGCCGTCAGCGCGAAACCGGGCGCCCCCCTGGTGCCCTACATCGGCCTGCTGTCGAGCTTGATGATGTTTTTCAACTCCGGTTTCGTCCCGGTCGACATGTACCCGGACTGGCTGCAGCCGATCGTTCGGTACCAGCCGATGTCACCGGCGATCGAAGTGATGCGGGCGCTGTCGATGGGCGGACCGGTGACGAAGAACCTCATCATCGTCGTGTGCTGGGCCGTCGCGATTCTCGCCCTCACGACCTATCCCGCGCTGCGCGGTTATCGAAAGGCAGCGACCGACCGGTAGCGGCGCCGTAGCGCGACCGCCCCGGCACCCGCCACACGACAGACGCCACCACCCCGCTCCCCGACAGACGCCACCACCCCGCAACACGACAGACGCGACCACCCCGCTCCCCGACAGACGCCACCACCCCGCAACACGACAGACGCGACCACCCCGCTCCCCGACAGACGCGACCACCCCGCTCCCCGACAGACGCCACCACCCCGCCACACGACAGACGCGACCACCCCGCTCCCCGACAGACGCCACCACCCCGCTCCCCGAGTGCCGAAGCGAGGAACGAGCTTCGGTGTAACGAGGGGCCAGCGACCCGAACAACCCAACACGACCCAGGATCCTCGACACCCACAGCCCACCCCGCTCCCCGAGTGCCAAAGCGAGGAACGAGCTTCGGTGTAACGAGCGGCCGGCGACCCCAAGAACCCCGCTCGAGAACGACCCACAGCCCACCCCGCTCCCCGAGTGCCGAAGCGAGGAACGAGCTTCGGTGTATCGAGGGGCCGGCGACCCGAACGACCCTAGTCGCGCCGCAATTCCAGTACCCGCTGTCCACGCGCATCGACAGTCCACCGCCCCGACGTCCCGGTAGCGAACATGACCGTGCCCGGACGCCCATACGGATTGGCGACGAACGCACCCGACGTCGACGCCGGGTCGCCGACGTAACCGCGCCCGACGACGTCTCCGACCACGTACAACGCTCCGAACTCGCCATCGGCGACCGGCCTGAGCGCAGCGTCGAGCACGAGCGCCGCGACACCGTCGAGGGGCATGCCGCCGACGACGGGCTCGCCCACCCGCAGCGGGTCGGAGACGCTGACCGCGAGCGCCTCGGCCCAGCAGAGGACGCTCTGCACGCGGCGGATCGCGGCCCAGCCATCCTTCTCATCGTCGTCGAGCGGGTTCTCGGTGACCAGCACCGTGCGCAGCGCGGGCACACCCAACGGGTCGAGCGTGTCGAGCGTCGCCTCGTCGGCGATGAGATGCGAGACCGCCTGCCGCATCATGAGGTCTTGCAGCGGCTGTCCCCCGACGACGTCGTCGGGCGGGCAGACGAGCAGTCCGCCGGCGCCCAGCGCGGTCAGGAATTCGACGAGTGCGGTGGAGCTCTCCGACGGCGCGCGCCACAGAATGCGGCTGTACTCGTCGACGCCGCCGCGGCGCGCCAGTTCCGCGCCGACGTCGGCGAGCGCACGATTGGTCACCACGACCCGCCGTCCACCTGTGCCGACGTCGAGCAAGCAGGCGGCGCTGTCGGCATAGCCGCGACCGAGCCGTTCGGCGTCGGTCAGCGGCGCGTCCGACAGTGCCTCGAGTTCATCGGCAACCGGTGCAGCGTCGAGCACCGACCATTCCGGCCCGGCCAGCCCCGAAGTCGTGAGCCGGACCGCCGCGTCGACCACGGTGTCGTCGCGGCACGGCAGCTGCACTGCGCCGGTCTTTGCGACGGCCACGATCGCGACGGCCTGCCACGACGACCGCGAGAGGCGAGTCGCGACCACCGATTCGGGGCCGACTCCGCGGCGGATCAGCCAGCGCGCCAATCGATTCGACGCGGCGTCGAGCTGAGCGTAGGTCATGGCGACGCCGTGCGCGTCGACGAGCACCTGGCGCGGACCCCATCTGTGGGCCGCGCGGGCGAACAGCTCGCGCAGGCCTGCGGCTTCGTCGACGACGGGCCGCGCGACCAGCGTCGACGCCCGTCGCACCGGCCGGGTGGACATGGCGACGTCGCCGACGGCCGTCGACGGGTCGGCGAGCACTCCGCTCAGAATGGCGAGCAGCTGCGCGCCGAAGGTCTGCACGGTCGATTCGTCGTACAGGTCGGTGGCGTAGAGCAGCGTCATCGTCCAGGCCCCGCCGTCGCGGCGGTCGACGGCGACGAGAAGGTCCACTTCGGCGACCGTCTCCGACGATGGAATCGGCGTGAACGTCACACCCGCGATCTCACCCCCGACGGCGCGACTGCCCGCGAACTCGGCGAGCAGTCCGGTGTCGAAGGCGAGCCAGATCTGCGCGAACGGCGCGTAGGCTGCGGACCTGGCGACTCCGGCCGCGTCGGCGACGGCCTCGAAGGGGACATCGGCGTTGTCGAGTGCCTCGGCGCCGATATTCCGCGCGATTGCCAGGAGTTGGTCGTACGTCATCCCACCGGTGACCCGAGTACGCAGGATCAGTGAGTTCATCAGCGGGCCGACGAGTGGTTCGAGGCCGCCGTGGCGCCGACCGGTGACGGGCGCGCCGACGGCGATGTCCTCGGCGCCGGTCAATCGTGCGATGAGCACCGCGAGCGCGGCGTGCACGACGGCGAACGGAGTGGCGTCGTTGGCGGCGGCGAACTCGTCGACGCGAGCGCCGAGTGCCGGTGCCACGTCGATCGACACCGTCGCGCCGCGATGGGCGGCGACTGCGGGCCGCGGGCGGTCGGCGGGCAACTCCACCAACGCCGGCAGTCCGGCCAGTTGCTCGCGCCAGTAGTCACGCTGCCGACCGATGGCCTCGGTCGCGTCGGGAAGCGGGTCGAGCGCATCGTCGCCGTCGTCCGGACCGTCGACGGCCCTGCGTTGCCACACCGCGTAGTCGGCGAATTGCAGTGGCAGCGCGGCGAATTCGGGGGCAACCCCGGCACTCCTCGCGGCGTACGCGCTCGCCAGGTCGTTCACCAACGGTCGCAGTGATTCACCGTCGGCGGCGATGTGATGCAGCACGACGACGACGCGGAACTCCGACGGCGAGACACCGAGCAGTCGTACCCGGACCGGCCAGGCGGCCGCGAGATCGAACCCCTGAGTCGCGGCGGCCTCCAGGTCGGACTCGGCGTCGACGACCCGCCACACCCCGCGGTCCTCGAACTCGTCCGGCGATCCGATCCGCTGGGCAGCGAGACCGTTTTCACTGGGGAACGACGTGCGCAGCACCTGTTGGCGCGCAATCACATCGAGTACCGCCGCGCGAAGCGCACCGACGTCGAGATCGCCGTGGACACGCATTGTCAGCACGATGTTGTGGGTCGCATCGGCCGGGTCGAACTGATTGATGAACCACATCCGTTGCTGCGCAAGGGAAAGCGGAATCCGTTCGGCCGGGATCGCCGCCCTCGCGGTCCGCGTCGACGTCCGGGCGACCAGCTGCCGCACCGACGGCGCGTCGAAGACGTCGCGCACCGACACGTCGACGCCGAGCACCGCGCCCGCTCGCGCCGCCAGCCGCATCGCCGACAACGAGTTGCCGCCCAACGCGAAGAACGAGTCGACCACCGACACTCGCGGCACACCGAGCACCGACGCGACGACTCCCGCGACTCGCGCCTCGACATCGCCGGCAGGCTCGACGAACTCACCCGCCGATGTCGCGAAATCCGGTACCGGCAACGCGCGCCGATCGATCTTGCCGGCCGAGCTGAGCGGCACATCGTCGAGCACCACCCACACCGACGGCACCATGTACTCCGGTAAGGCCTGCGCCACAACACTTTTCACTCGTTCGAGGTCGACGGTCGCGGGTGAGACATAGCCGACCAGATGCTGTGCCCCGTCATCGGCGGTCGCGACCGCGGCGGCCTCGTGCACCACCCCCGGCGCACCGGCGAGCACCGCCTCGATCTCTTCGAGCTCGATGCGCTGTCCGTGCACCTTGACTTGAAAGTCGCTGCGCCCCAAGTACTCCAACTCGCCCGCCGCGCTCCACCGCACCAGATCACCGGTCCGGTACATCCGATGTCCCGGCGCGAACGGATCCGGCACGAACCGCCGCGCGGTCAGTCCCGGCTGCGATGCGTAACCGCGCGCGACGAAGTCACCGCCGATGTACAACTCGCCGACGACGCCGACGGGCGACAACCCAAGCCGTCCGTCGAGCACGTAGGCGTAGGTGTTCGGCACCGGGCGACCGATCGGGACGACGGCGCGTCCCGACCGCACGTGCGACACGGTCGAATAGATCGACGTCTCCGTCGGACCGTACTGGTTGTGCAACTCGACGTCGGGCCAGGCCGAGCACACCGCGTCCGCCAGTGCCGGCGACAGCGCCTCGCCACCGGTGTGAATCCAGCGCAACGTCGACGCCCACGCGCTGCCGCGCGCCCGCAGCACATCGATCAGCACCGACAGCATCGACGGCACGAAGATCGCCGACGTCACCGCGCAACTCTCGACGACGTCGGCGATCCGGAGCGGATCCCGATGTTCGCCCGGGCCGAGCAGGACAAGCGCCGCACCGACATTCGCCGGGCGGAAGAACTCCAGCACCGACGGGTCGAAGGTGTACTCCAACACCTGCAGAAATACGTCCGACGCCGAGAATCCGTAGTACACCTCGTCGGCGGTGATGTGCGCCATCAGCGCCCGGTGGGGCACCGTCACGCCCTTCGGCCGCCCCGTCGACCCGGACGTGAACATCGTGTACGCGGCGTGCTCGGGCGACAACGGTCCCAGCCGATCTCCGTCGCCGACCAACGACATCGCCGGATCCACATCGTCGGAGGCGTCGGCGAGCACCACCGGGATGCCGCGTTCGCCCGCCACCTGGGCACCGATCCCGCCGTCGGTGCCCGGCGACACGACGATCACCCGCAAGGCCGCGGTATCGGTGATGTACCCGACGCGCCGAGCGGGTGCGTCGACGGCGATCGGCACGAAATGCCCGCCCGCCAGGACCACCGCATGCAGCGCGATGACCATCTCCACCGACCGGTCGGCGCACACGCCGACCGCGACGTCGGGTCCCACGCCGAGCGAAATCAGTTGCCGCGCAAGATCGGACGCCCGGGCGGCCAGCTCGCGGTAGGTCACCACGCGGTTTCCGTAGCGCACCGCGACCGCATCCGGCGTGCGCAGCGCCGCCCCGACGAGCATCTGCGCGGCGGTGGGTTGCGCGACGGTCAGCTCTGTGCCTCGTCCGAACCGCGTCAGTCGCTCGCGTTCGTCGGCATCCACCACCGACACATCGCCCAGCGACGTCGACGGATTCGACGTCAATGCCCCCAGCAACGCCACGAACCGGTCCATCATCGATGCCACGGTCGTGGCGTCGAATTGATCGGCGGCGAATACCGCCGAGCCGGTCCACGCTTCGCCGCCAGCA
The DNA here is from genome assembly GCF_012933505.1 of Gordonia asplenii. Classification (GTDB taxonomy): domain Bacteria; phylum Actinomycetota; class Actinomycetes; order Mycobacteriales; family Mycobacteriaceae; genus Gordonia; species Gordonia asplenii. Next base: position 9,963 of record NZ_JABBNB010000002.1, on the reverse strand, counting down.
CCCGGGGATACGACGACGGTCAGGTCGATCTGAGCTGAAACTCCTGGTGGCGCAACGGATTCGAACGAGACACCGGCCACCGAGACCGGCCCGGACTCGGCCATCGACGCCGCCGGGTCAAACGACAGGGCAACTTGAGCAAGCGGTGAGAATGCCTGCGACCGAACGGGATCGACCGCTTCGACCACCGATTCGAACGGTAGGTCGGCGTGCGCGAACGCGTCCAGGTCGACGTCGCGCACTCGCGTCAGCAACTCGGCGAAGGACGCCGACGGATCCACGTCGGTCCGTAGCACCAGGGTGTTGACGAACATCCCGATCAGCGGCTCGAGCACCGCCTGGCCGCGGCCGGCGATCGGCGTCGCGATCGCGATGTCGTCGGTCGCGCTCAACCGAGCCAGCAACACCGCGAATGCGGCATGCACCACCATGAACGGCGTGACACCGTATGTCGCTGCGACGGACCCGACCCGGTCACCGACGTCAGCCGCGACCGTGAAATCGACTACACCACCACGATGCGACGCCACGTGCGGGCGCGGGCGATCGACCGGCAGTTCCAGCACGTCCGGCAACCCGGCGAGCTGGTCGACCCAGTAGCCCACCTGCCGCCCGGCGACCGATTCCGGATCGGTCGGCGAGCCCAACACGTCATGCTGCCAGATTGCGTAGTCGGCGAATTGCACTGGCAGCGGAGCGAATTCGGGCGCGTGACCGGCCGCACGCGCGGTGTACGCACCGACGAGGTCGGTCACCAGCGGCAGGACCGATTCACCGTCTGCGGCGATGTGATGGGTGACCACCGCGAGCAGGTGCTCCGTCGGCCCGGTCGCGTCGCGCCAGACCACCACCCTGATCGGCCATTGCGCGGTCACGTCGAAGCCTGCCATCACGAGCGACTCGATCTCGTCGCGCGAGGTCACCTCCCGCCACACGCCGCGCTCGATCATCTCACTCTGATCGCCGATCTGCCAGAACGCGACGCCGTCGTCGGCCGGGAACGTCGTTCGCAGCACCTCGTGGCGGCTCAGCAGGTCTGACACCGCGTAACGCAGGGCTTCGACGTCGAGGTCACCGCTCACGCGGAGCACCGTCGGAATGTTGTAAGCCGGCGACGACACGTCGAATTGATTGATGAACCACATCCGTTGCTGGGCAAAGGACAACGGAACACGATCCGGACGCGGCACGACAGCCGTGATCGGCGCCAACACAACCGCATTACCCGCAACCGCCGCAATCAAGGCCCGCACCGACGGAGCATCGAACACCTCACGCACCGACACCTCGACCCCCAACACCGACGACGCCCGCGCCGCCAACCGCATCGCCGACAACGAGTTTCCACCCAACTCGAAAAACGACTCGACAACCGAAACCCGCTCCACCCCAAGCACACCCGCGAACACAGCAGACAGCGCACGCTCGGCATCCGACGCCGCCCCAACGAACTCCACCGCCACCGAACCGAAATCCGGAGCCGGCAACGCCCGACGATCCAATTTCCCCGACACCGTCAACGCCACATCATCGAGCCCCACCCACACCGTCGGCACCATGTAGGTCGGAAGCGCCTGAGCCGCAAGCACTCTCACCCGATCCACATCAACACTCGACGGTGCCACATACCCCACCAAATGCTGATCCCCACCCGGCGCCGACACCACCGCCGCGGCCGCATGCACCACGCCCGGAGCCGACGACAACACCGCCTCCACCTCCCCCAACTCCACCCGCTGCCCACGCAACTTCACCTGGAAATCGGACCGCCCGAGGTACTCCAGGTCACCCACAGAGTTCCACCGCACCACATCACCCGTGCGATACAGCCGCGAACCCGCCTGTGCCGCACCGGGATCAGCGACGAATCGCTCCGCCGTCAACGCTGCTGCGGCGGCATATCCGCGCGCCACCTGCACCCCACCCAGATACAACTCACCCGGCACCCCGACCGGCACCGGACGCAGGCGCTCATCCAACACCCGCGTCGTCGTATTCGCCACCGGACCACCGATCGGAACGATCGACTCACCACCGCACACCTCATACGCGGTCACCTCGACGGCGGCCTCCGTCGGACCGTACATGTTCACGACGCGCGTGGACGGAAGCGCTGAACGCACCGCCGCTGCGGGTACGGACGTCAACGCCTCACCCGAGGCGAATACGAAGTTCAGACTGGTCAGTTCGCCGAGCCGCTCGCCGACCACGTCGATGAATGCCGACAGCATCGACGGCACGAAATGCACCACCGACACCGACTCCCGCACAATCACATCCGCCAAATACCGCGCATCACCATGACGACCCGGCGCAGCCAGCGCCACACGCGCACCCACCACAAACGGCAAAAACAACTCCCACACCGACACATCGAACGTCACCGGCGTCTTCTGCAAAAACACCTCATCAGCACCCAACGCATAATCGTCACGCATCCACAGCAGCCGGTTCACCACCGCAGCATGCGAGACGGTCACCCCCTTCGGCCGCCCCGTCGACCCCGAAGTAAACAACGTATACGCCGGATGCCCAGGCAACAGCCGCGAACGCCGCTCGACATCGGCCACCGGCGCCACCGCGACATCCACCACCACCGACGAATCGACCACCACCACCCGCACACCAGAGACTGCCGAAACCCACTGCGGCACAACATCCCCCGCAGACACCACCACCACCCGCACACCCGCGGACTCCACCTGATACCCCGCCCGCTCCACCGGCGCATCCACCGCCACCGGCACATACTGCCCACCCGCAACAATCACCGCATGAACCGCCACCAACATATCCACGCCACGCTCAACACTCACCGCAACCGCCGACTCCGGCCCCACCCCAACCGAAATCAACTCCCGCGCAAAACAATTCACCCGCGCCGCAAACTCCCGACGAGACACCACCCGCACCCCGTCCACCACCGCAACACCATCACCACGCCCCACCCCACCGATCAGATCAGCAAGCGTCACCGCAGGCACCGCGACCACCGGCCCGGTCGAATTCGCCTGCAACGCCGCATATTCGGCCGGGTCGAGGATCGACGCGTCGCCGATCGTCATGGCGGGATCGCGCGTCAACGCCGCCAGCACATCGACGAACCGGGTCATCATCGACTCGACGGTGGACTCGTCGAACAGGTCGGTGGCGTAGTTCACCGTGCCCGACCATTCGGGTCCGTCCGGAACAATCGTCACCGTGATGTCGCGCTGTGCGGGCGAGTACGGGACGGGAACACCGCTGACCGTCAGCCCGTCGACCTCGACGTTCACTCCGGCGAGCGACGCACCCGGGGCGAACGACAACATCACCTGGGCGAGCGGTTCGAAGGCCTGCGACCGGACCGGATCCACCGCCTCGACCACCGCCTCGAACGGCACCTCCGCGTGCGCGAACGCGTCCAGGTCGATCGCCCGCACGTGCGCCAGGACGTCCCCGAACGTGTCGGTCGGCGCTATCTGGGTCCGCAGTACCAGCGTGTTGACGAACATTCCGACCAGCGGCTCCAGCGCGGCGTCGCCGCGACCGGCAATCGGCGTAGCGATTGCGATGTCGGTGGTCGCGGCCAGTCGCGCCAACAGCACCGCCAGGGCGGCGTGAAGCACCATGAAGGGTGTCGTACCGTGCGCCGCCGAGACTGTGGCTACCCGCTCGCCGACCCCGGCCGGGAAGACGAAGTCGTGTACCGCCCCGCGATGTGACGCGATGGGCGGGCGTGCCCGATCGGTCGGCAGCTCCAGCACCTGCGGCGCGTCGGCCAGTTGCCTGCGCCAATAGGAAAGCTGCTGCCCCGCAATGGAATCCGCGTCGTCTGGGGAGCCGAGCACGTGGTGCTGCCAGATCGCGTAATCGGCGAACTGCACCGGCAGCGGCGTGAAGTCCGCAACGCCGCCCGACGCCCGTGCCGTGTACGCGCCGACCAGGTCGGCGACCAGCGGACCCAACGACTCGCCGTCGGCGGCGATGTGATGGACCACGATCGCCAGCACCACCTCGTCGTCGGCGAGCCGCCACAACCGGACCCGGATGGGCCACTGCACGGTGACGTCGAAACCCTCGGACAACGCGGCGAACAACTCCGTCTCGGAGGCGACGAGCCGCCATACGTCTCGCTCACCGAATTCGGTGCTATCGCCGATCAGCTGATAGCCGACGCCGTCGACGTTGGGGAAGGTGGTCCGCAGTATGTCGTGCCGGGTCACCACGTCGGTAACGGCCGCGCGCAATGCCGCGACGTCCAACTCGCCGACCAGCCGCAAGACCGCCGGAATGTTGTACGCCGACGACGCCGGATCGAGCTGACTGATGAACCAGATGCGTTGCTGGGCAAAGGACAACGGAACGCGATCCGGGCGCGGAACAGCCTCGACCGCTACCGGCTTCGCGCCCGACGCGATGTCCGTCGCCGCCAGCGCACGCACCGACGGAGCGTCGAATACCTCGCGCACCGACACCTCGACCCCCAACACCGCCGACGCCCGCGCCGCCAACCGCATCGCCGACAACGAGTTGCCGCCCAACTCGAAGAACGACGCGAGAACCGAAACCTCGTCCACCCCAAGCACATCCGCGAACACACCCGCCAGCGCGCGTTCGACCTCGGTGTCGGCTGCGACGAATTCTCCTGCCGCGCCGAAATCCGGAGCGGGCAACGCTCGACGATCCAGCTTGCCCGACGCGGTCAGCGCGACATCGTCGAGCCGTACCCACACCGTCGGCACCATGTAGGTCGGAAGCGCCTGAGCCACAATCGCTTTCACCCGATCCACGTCAACACTCGACGGTGCCACATAACCCACCAGATGTTGATCCCCACCCGGCGCCGACACCACCGTCGCAGCCGCATGCACGACGCCAGGCACACTGCCCAGCACCGCCTCGACCTCCCCCAACTCCACCCGCTGCCCACGCAACTTCACCTGGAAATCCGACCGCCCGAGGTACTCCAGGTCACCCACAGAGTTCCACCGCACCACATCACCCGTGCGATATAACCGCGAACCCGCCTGTGCCGCACCGGGATCAGCGACGAATCGCTCCGCCGTCAACGCTGCTGCGGCGGCGTATCCCCGCGCTACCTGCACACCGCCCAGATACAACTCACCCGGCACCCCGACCGGCACCGGGCGCAACCGTCGATCGAGTACCCGCGTGGTCGTATTCGCCACGGCTCGACCGATCGGAATGAGCGACTCGCGTCCGGTCACCTCGTAGGCGCTCACCTCGACAGCGGCCTCCGTCGGGCCGTACATATTGATCAGGCGCACCCCGGGCAGCGCCGCGATCGCCGCGGCCGGTGCAACCGGCAGAGCCTCGCCCGAGGTGAACACGAACTTCAGGCTGCCGAGTTCACCGAGCCGCTCACCCACCGTGTCGGTGAATGCGGAAAGCATCGACGGGACGAAATGCACGACCGAAACCGAGTGGCGCTCAATCACATCGGCCAGATAGACCGCGTCGCCGTGCCGCTGGGGTGCGGCCACTACCAACGGTGCGCCGATGACGAACGGCTCGAACAATTCCCATACCGAGACGTCGAAGGTCACCGGTGTCTTCTGCAGGAACACGTGCTCGGCGGACAACCCGAAATCGTCACGCATCCACCACAGTCGGTTCACAACGGCCGCATGTGACACCGTGACACCCTTGGGCCTACCGGTCGATCCCGACGTGAACAAGGTGTAGGCCGGATGTGCGGGCAGCAGCGGCGAGCGTCGATCGGCATCGGTCACCGGCGGCGTCGCCGGGTTCACCTCGGCGGTGGAGTCGACAGCGATCGTCACAACTCCGTCGGCGGTGACGGCGGCGAGCGGATTCGACGCCGCCGACACCACCACGACTCGAACACCCGCGGTCGCCAGCTGGTAGGCGACCCGATCCGCTGGCGCATCGACAGCGATCGGCACGTACTGTCCACCCGCGACCACCACGGCATGGATCGCCACCAGCATGTCGACGCTGCGCTCGATGCATATCGCCACCGCCGACTCCGGCGCCACCCCCGCCGAAATCAATTCCCGCGCAAGGGTATTCACCCGAGCGGCGAACTCGGTACGCGAGACCGCACGGGTGCCGTCGATCACGGCGATCCCGGTTCCGACGCCACCCCCGGTCAGCAGGTCCGCGAGTGTCACCGCGGGCACCGTGACCGCGGGTCCGTCCGAATAGGCGTGCAGCGCGGTGTGTTCCGCCGGGCCGACGATCGGCGCATCGCCGACCGGCACCGAAGTATCGGCGGTGAACGCAGCCACGAGGTTGACCAGCCGGTCGACCATCGATTGTGCGGTGGACTCGTCGAACAGGTCGGTGGCGAACACCACCGATCCGGACCATCCGTCGGGCGATGCCGTGTTGACGACGACGGACAGATCGGACTGTGCGGGCACCCTCGACGAACGCACGGCGGTGATGCCCAGCCCGTCGATCTCGACCGGCGTATCGGTCACCGATCCGATCGGGTCGACGGACAGCATCACCTGGGCCAGTGGCGAGAATGCCTGTGACCGAGCGGGATCCACCGCCTCGACCACCGACTCGAAGGGTACGTCGGCATGCGCGAAGGCGTCCAGGTCGACGTCGCGTACTCTCGTCAGCAACTCCGCGAACGACGCCGACGGATCCACTCGCGTCCGCAACACCAGCGTGTTGACGAACATTCCGACCAGCGGTTCCAGCGCCGCATCGCCACGGCCGGCGATCGGCGTCGCGATCGCGATGTCGTCGGTCGCGCTCAACCGAGCCAACAGGACCGCGAGCGCCGCGTGCACCACCATGAACGACGTCACCCCGTGCGCGGAGGCGACCGCCGCAACCCGCGCGCCGGTATCCGGTGGGAACGTGAAATCCAGGACTGCGCCGTCGTGCGAGGCGACGGCGGGCCGCGGCCGATCAGCGGGCAGTTCCAGCACATCCGGGACGCCGGACAGCTGCCCGACCCAGTAGCCCACTTGCCGACCGACGACCGAGGCCGCGTCGGCGACCGATCCGAGCGCGGCATGCTGCCACAAGGCGAAGTCGGCGAATTGCACCGGCAGCGGCTCGAACTCGGGCGCCGAGCCCCCCAGCCGCGCCGAATACGCCGTCACCAGGTCGGCTACCAACGGCCGCAGCGACTCTCCGTCGGCGGCGATGTGATGAAGTACCAGCGCGACCACGAGTTCGTCGGTGGCCGCGGGCCACAGCCGGACCCGCAGCGGCCAGTGCGCGGTGACCTCGAAGCCCTGAGCGATGGCGGCCGACAGCTCATCCGCCGAGGTCACCAGCGCCCAATCCAGCTGCGCCGCAACCAAGTCGACGTCGGCGATCAGTTGCCGCGGCACACCGTCGTCGGCGGGGAACGTCGTCCGCAGCACCTCGTGGCGCATCACGACGTCGACGACGGCCGCCCGCAGCGCATCGACGTCGACGGTCCCCGACAGTCGCAGTACCACCGGGATGTTGTACGCGCCGTCGTACGGATCGAACTGGTTGATGAACCAGATGCGCTGCTGCGCGAAGGACAGTGGAATCCACCTCGGTCGCGGCGCCACGGAACTCACCGTCGTCGTCGCCGGGGCATTCCCGACGAGACGCGCGACCAGGGCGCGCACCGACGGCGCGTCGAACACGTCGCGGACCGATACGGCCACCCCGAGCACCGCTGCCACTCGGGCCGCCAGGCGCATCGCCGACAGCGAGTTGCCGCCCAGCTCGAAGAACGATTCGGTCGCCGACACCCGAGGGACCCCGAGCACCGCGGCGACGACCTCGGCCACCGCCGACTCGCGCTCGCCGACCGGTTCGACGATCTCGGCAGTGCGGGTCGTGAAGTCCGGGGCGGGCAGGGCGCGCCGGTCGATCTTGCCCGCCGAATTCAGCGGCACTGCGTCGAGCACCACCCATACCGAAGGCACCATGTACTCCGGCAAGGATTGCGCCGCAGCAGCTTTCACCCGCGCGACATCGGTCGACGCCGGCGACACGTAGCCCACCACATGCTGGACACCACCGGGCGCCGACGCCACCGCGGCTGCCGCTCGCGTCACTCCGGGAGCTCCGATCAGGGCGGCCTCGACTTCTTCGAGTTCGATCCGCTGCCCGCGGACCTTCACTTGAAAGTCGCTGCGCCCCACGTATTCCAACTCGCCGGCCGTCGTCCACCGCACCAGGTCGCCGGTCCGGTAGAGCCGTCCGCCCGCCGTGAACGGATCGGCCACGAAGCGCTCCGCGGACAGGTCGGGTCGCCCGACGTATCCGCGTGCGACCGCTGCGCCGCCGAGGTACAACTCGCCGGTGACGCCGTCGGGCACCAGCCCGAGTCGGCGGTCGAGGACGTACGCCGTCGCGTTGGCCGCCGGCCCGCCGATCGCGACGGTGCCGCGCCCGGAACGGATCTGCGCCAGCGTCGAATAGATCACGGTCTCCGTCGGGCCGTACTGGTTGTACAGGTCGACCTGCGGCCACGCATCGAGCACCGCGTCGGCGAGCGCGCGCGCAACGGCTTCCCCACCGGTGTGCACACGCGTGAGGCTCGACGCCCACGCGGCGTCGGACACGGTGTCGAGGACCGCGGCGAGCATCGACGGAACCAGTTGAATCGACGTGACGCGGTGGCGTTCGACGACGCCGACGATGCGCTGTGGATCCCGGTTGTCACCGGGCGCGAGCAACACGAGTGGCGCACCGACCATCACCGGCCGGAGGAACTCGAGGATCGCGGGATCGAATGTGTACTCCAGCATCTGCAGGAATACATCGGATTCGGTGAAGCCGTACCGACGCGCGTCGGCGGACATCCGCGACATCAGCGCGCCGTGAGATACGGTCACTCCCTTCGGCGTTCCCGTCGAGCCCGACGTGAAGATCGTGTACGCGGCGTTGTCCGGCCGAACCCGCGGCAAGGGCTCCTCGCCGATGTCACCTCCGACTCCGACGGCGGCCGTCGCGTCGACGTCGACGATCGGGATACCGCGTCCGCGCGCGACGGCCTCGGCGGTAGTCGGCGCCCCGGACCGCACGACCATGACACGCAGATCGGCGGTGTCGGCGATGGAGGCGATCCGCTCGGCCGGTGCGTCGACGGCGATCGGCACGAATTGTCCACCGGCACGCCCGATCGCATGCAGACCGATGACCATTTCGATGGAACGCGGGACACCGAGTCCGACGGCGACGTCGGGGCCGACACCCATCGACGACAGGGTCCGCGCGAGCGTCGACACTCGGATGTCGAGTTCGCGATAGGACACTCGTCGTCCCTCGAAGCTGATCGCCACCGCGTCCGGCGTATTCGACGCCGTGGCGGCGAGCAGCTCTGCGGCGCATGACATTTCCGACTCGACGAGCTGCCCGTGTGCTCGCCGAGCCAACTGCGCCCGTTCGTCGTCGTGAAGCAGGCCGACGTCGCCGACGACGACGGCTGGATCACGAGTCAGCGCGTCGAGTACGTGGGCGAATCGGATCATCATCGACGCTGCCGTCGTCTCGTCGAACAGGTCGGTGGCGAAGATCGCCGAGCCGGACCACGGCGCTCCGTCGGCCCCCGGAGCGACGACGACGGTGAGATCCAGCTGTGCCGCGACGTCGGGCGCCGAGACCGACTCGAAGGTGACGCCTGCCACCGATGCGACGGTGCCGGCGTCGCTGACCGACGCAGCCGGGTCGAAGGACAGCGCCACCTGCGCGAGCGGCGAAAATGCCTGCGAGCGAACCGGATCCACGGCGTCGACTACCGACTCGAAGGGCACCTGCGAATGCGCGAAGGCGTCTAGATCAACCCTGCGGACCCGGGCGAGCAGGTCGGCGAACGACTCGGACAGGTCTACGTGCGTCCGCAGCACCAGCGTGTTGACGAACATCCCGATGAGCGGCTCGAGCACCGCCTGGCCGCGACCGGCGATCGGCGTCGCGATCGCGATGTCGTCGGTCGCACTCAACCGCGCCAACACCACCGCCAACGCGGCGTGCACCACCATGAACGGG